>CAVRVG010000003.1:0-173006 GCA_963724655.1 uncultured Actinomycetes bacterium
GTCTCGCTCTCGACATCTTGCGGCGAGCGATGCGCGACGGCAACGCGCCGACGATGGCGCGCTGGGTGGCCGAGAGTGGGTACCAGCTCACGGAATGGGAGACCGATCTCTCGTCCCAGACCGGCGCAAGCCAGGCCGGCATCCTCCTGGGCTCGAACCACGACATTCCTGCTTTCCGGTGGGTCGAGAAGGAGACCGCCACGATGATGACGTGCTCGGCTCCGGCCGACTGCGCCGAGATCGAGAGGCGCCGCTCGACCGGTATCGGCCTCCTCGCAGCCGGGGGCTCGAGTCGCGGCAACCTTCTCTCGGGGGACGCCGAGGAGGTGATCCTCACGGTCAGTCGGATCGAGGCGGAGAAGGGCACCAACCAGGGGTACCGCGCCTTCTTCGCGGTCGGGTACAACGTCACCCGGTCGCTCGTGCTCTTCGGGTGGGAGGTCATTCTCGAGTGGACCGCCGCGCTGCGGGCCATCCGGCGTGACGTCCAGCCCCGGGGTCACCGAGGAGGCGTCTACCCCTTGATGCGCGCTGCAATGTGCGTCGTCGTCCGCGACCTCATCGTCTTCGGCGTGCTGCAGGACATGATGCGCGGCCGGCCCGCCGTGTACGCGACGTTCTCGAGCTACGACGAGGTGGCTCACCACTCCGGCCTCGAGCGTGCGGACACCCTCGAGGCGCTGCGCAAGCTCGATCAGCAGTTCGGCAGGATCGACCGTGCGCGACGATTCGCCCCGCGTCCGTACGAGATCGTCGTGCTCTCCGATCACGGGCAGACGCAAGGGGCCACGTTCAAGCAACGGAACGGCTACGCGTTCGAGGAGCTCGTCGAGCGCTCGCTCTCGACCGGACGAGTGGCCGCGGACGCCGGGGGCGACGAGCAGGCCTCCATGGTCGGGCATGCGATCGCGGAAGCGACTGGCACCGCGGGGCGTAAGGCCGAGAAGAAGAAGCGGAAGAACGACGTCTCCGACAAGGATGTCGTCGTCCTCGGGTCGGGAAACCTCGGCCTCATCTACCTCATGTCGGAAAGACGTCGGTTGACGCTCGAGGAGATCGAGGAGGGCCACCCGGAACTGCTTGCCGCGCTGCGTGGACATCCGCACGTGGGCTGGATACTCGTGCGGTCATCCGAGCACGGGGCGGTGGTACTCGGAGCGAACGGGGCGCACTACCTCGCCGAGAGCCGGATCGAGGGCGTCGACCCGCTCGCCGCGTTCTCGCCGACGGCTCCGCAGCACCTTCTGCGCACCGACGGGTTCGAGCACGTCGCGGACATCATGGTCGGCAGCTTCTACGACCGGGACATCGACGAGGGGTGCGCCTTCGAAGAGCTGATCTCGTTCCACGGCGGTCTCGGCGGTCCTCAGACCCGGCCGTTCATCCTGCACCCGCGCTCCCTCGCAACACCCGACGGGCCGATCCTCGGCGCCGCCGCAGTGCACGGCATCCTCGTCGGCTGGCGCGCGACGCTCGAAGGGCGTCGGGCCGAAGCCGCGTCGTAGCTAACTAGTCGGAGCCGTCGGTGGGTCGTCCGCCGGCGTGTCGTCATCGCCCTCGGAGCCATCCGCGCTCTTCCCCCGGCTGGCCTTCAGCTCCGAGGCCTTGACCTTGGCATCCTTGTACGAGGACCCCACGAGGAGCTTCCCGCCCGTCCAGCCGAAGACCAGGATGACGAGGACGAGAGCGAAGCCGACGTTGACGGCCGTGGTCACGAGCTGTTGGGAGAGTGAGTAGGCGGTAGCCGTGTCGGCGTCCGCGTAGTCGCTGAGCGCGACGACGTTGGCTGCCTGGGTGATCCCGACAGCACCGGGCGTCACCGACGTCATGTTCGCCGCCGAGCTCGAGCCGATCACGCTCATGACGGAGTCGAAGGTGACGGGGATCGAGTACGCAGCGAGGAACACCATGATCACGCCGACCTTCGCGGCGTAGCTTCCGAGCTGCGGCAGCAGGACACGAGTCGCAAACCGGCCGGGAGCGGTGAGGATCTTCCCGCCCTCCTTGGCCTTCTCCCAGAGCTTTCGGAGCCACCGCCAGAAGATCCGGACGACGAGCACGATCAGGAAGCCGCCTCCGAGCACGATGACCAGCAGCGTTGCCGGATGGTCGCGGAACCATCCGAGCTCGACGTCGAACGCCGCGCCGGCCTCGAGGAAGAGATACAGATAGACGAGGCCACCGACGATCGTGAAGAAGATCTTGTTGACCATGTACGCGGCGAGGATTCCGGGGAAGGTCGAGCCCGGGATGATCGCGACGAACATCAGCAGCGTCACGAAGGTGCCGATGTTGGCCGGGAGGAAGTTGTTCATCGACACGCCCACCGCGTATGCGGTGACGATCGGCCAGAGCTTCGCGCCGTCGGGATACGCGTAGGCCAGGATCCCGTAGTACGCGAGGCCGTTGCCGACGGTCTGGAGCATCTGGAGGATCGCGCCGAGGACGAGGTATCCGGGTGGGACATCCTTGATCTGCGTCCAGACGTCATCGAGCCAGCCGATGACATCGACGCCGAGCAGGCGCAGGATGACCAGGAGAAGGAAGAGCCCGACCAGCCAGGCGCCGACCTTGAGCATCCGGCTGTGTCGGGAAGGATCCCGAAACGGCGTGACCGTTTCGACGGCGCTAGACATGCTGTGGACGAGCTGCGCTCGCGATCGACACGGGGGTGTGGGAGGCGTCCATCATCCGACTCTGTCCACCGACTCGCATTGTCAACACGGCCGGCTGACGCACGATACAACGGAAGTCGGTGTGCGTCCTACTCCTGTGGCGCTCGGTGCTCCATGGTCGACTCGGTGTCTTCCACGATCGGCGGCAGACGTGTGATCGCCGTTTCGGAGATCTCACCGACATCCAGCATCGTGTGCTCGACGGGTGGGCTGAACCAGGCGGGGTCGGCCGCGGGTGGCGCCGCCGCGGTCGGAACCGGCGGCGGAGCGTAGAGAAGCTCGTCGCGGCGCTGATCGGCGCGCGACGCGGCCCACTCGATCAGGCCGACGAGCACCCACGCACCTGCCATCACCCCGAGAATCGCGAGCGCCTCGAGCTCGGCAATGGCGGCTGCGCCAGCGCAGGCGATCAGGAAGAGGGTCTCGAGGAGAAATCGTGGGACAGCCAGACGGCGTAGCGCGGGCGCCTCGAGTGCGGAAACCCACGTGTGCGAAGCGTTGCCGTTGCGCTCATCGCTCGGAAGGACAGGCGTCGCTCCGATCCGGCGCACGTCCGCGCGAAGCGCGTCGACGCTGCCGCTCAGCGAGCGGACGGCCTCCGCGAGCGGCTCGGGCTCCTGGGGAGGCTCCTCGGTCACCCGTCTTCGTTCCGCATCGCTTCGATTGCATCCTGCGCGCGCGCGTGGATCTCGGCCCGTCGTTCTTCGAGGCTGCGCCCGGGCTCATCGACCGAGGGCTCGGTCGGATCCGCCGACGCCGCCGTCACCGTTTCCTGCGCGGCCGCTTCGGGAGCGCCTGACCGAGCCTCGGCGAGCTTGCGTCGCAACTCCGCGGCCGGGGTCGTCGCCTTCGGGCTCTCCCTGGGTCAGCGCGGGCACCGTCCTCGGACGCGCGCCGAAGAGCTTCGCGAGCGCGGCAATCCCGGCGAGCCCGGCCATCCAGCGAACGAGGTTGCGCATCCGTCGATCGTACCGCGCGTGTAGGCGAACACCTCTTCCCTGCTACCCTGCCTCGGCTTCCTGCCACGCCAAGATGACGCCGGTTCCCGGGCGTCGCACAGAACGGTGGGGCCGACTCAGACCGAAGGAAGGAGTTAGGGACCGCGTGATCGACTACGAAATTCTGCTGCTGCTGGACCCCGAGCTTGCCGAAGAGAAGCAGGCCGAAGTCGTCCAGCGCACGCGCGATCTGATCGAGAAGGGCGGCGGGACGTTCGAGCGCCACGATGTGTGGGGCCGACGCCGGCTTGCCTACGAGATCAACAAGAAGGCCGAGGGCTCGTACCACCTCCTCACGTTCAGCTCACCGCCGGAGACGCTGGACGAGATCTCCCGCGTGCTCAAGATCGACGACACCGTGATGCGTCATCTTGCGACACGTCGCCCCGAGGGTGGTCCGACCGGGCCAGTAGCGGCGCCCGCCCCGATCAGCGACGATATGCGCGCCGAGCCCGCTGACGCCCTGGAGGAGGAGTAACCATGGCTGCATCGCTGAACCGGGTCGTAATCGTGGGGAATCTCACGCGCGACCCCGAACTGCGCAACACCCCGTCGGGTACCGCCGTCTGCTCCTTGCGGGTTGCGGTCAACAGCCGGCGCAAGGATCAGACCGGTCAGTGGGTCGACAAGCCCAACTACTTCAACGTCACCGTCTTCGGTCAACAGGGTGAGAACTGCGCTCAGTACCTCTCCAAAGGTCGCCCGGTCGCTGTCGACGGACGGCTCGAGTGGCGTGAGTGGGAGTCCGAGGCCGGCAAGCGCGAGGCCGTGGAGATCGTCGCCGAGACCGTGCAGTTCCTCGGTAGCCGCGGCGATGGTGAGGGTGGTGGCGCTGCCGCAGGTGGCGGTGGCTATATCCCCGCCGACACAGGATCAGCGCCCGCTGCCGACTTCCCGTCCTCGGCATCCGACGACGACATCCCGTTCTAGGAGCGACAGCGCGATGGCTCAGAAGACCCAGACACCACGAAAGCGCCAGGCGCCGGGCGGTCTTGCCGGTGGGCGACGAAAGAGCTGCCACCTCTGCAAGGACAAGGTCGAAGAGGTGGACTACAAGGGCATCAACCAGCTACGCAGGTACGTCTCGGAGCGGGGCAAGATCCGCAACCGCGGGATCACGGGTGCGTGTCGCCGCCACCAGCGGCAGGTCAGCGTCGCCGTGAAGCGGGCCCGCGAGATGGCGCTCCTGCCGTACATCCAGGGGTAGGAGGAGAGCTATGGAGATCATCCTGCTCAGCGATGTCGACTCACTCGGTCTCAAGGGTGAGGTCGTCGACGTCAAACGCGGCTATGCGCGCAACTACCTCCTACCACGCCGGCTGGCGGAGGTTGCCACCGAGGGTCGCGTGGCCGAGGTGCGTCGGATCGACGCGGAGCGTGCGAAGCACGAGGCCCGCACAGCCGACCAGGCGACGGAGATCGCGTCGACCCTCGGCAAGACCGTTCTGCGGTTCGAGGTGAAGGCGGGCCCGACCGGCGCGCTGTTCGGCTCGGTCACGCCGACCGTGATCGCCGAGGAGCTGTGGCGGACCCGGAAGGTACGTGTCGACCGGCGCAAGATCGACCTCGATCCGATCAAGCGGATCGGCCGGTTCAGCGTGCCGATCCACGTCTACGAGGGAGTCGTCGCCGAGGTGATGGTGCACGTCGTTCCCGAAGGTGGAGAGCTTCCGCCTGAGGAGGAGCTCGTGGCGATGGAGGCTGCCGAGGCCGAGGCAGCAGCCGTGGCTGCCGCCGCAAAGCAGGAGGCTGCAGAACAGATCCTCCTTGCCGAGCAGGTCGAGTACGTGGTCGAGGTCGACCCACCGGTTGAGGCCGAAGAGGGAGCCGTCGAGGAAGACGTCGAGGAAGACGTCGACCCCGCCGCCTAGGGCTTCACGGTCGTATCGGGTTCGACGAGGGCGGCCGTTTGGTCGCCCTCGTTCATGGTCCCGGCCGGTGCGGGTCCCACAGGCGCGAGAGGCACCTGTGGATCCGTGCACGAACTCCCCGCATCCTGCGCCTGATCTCTCCCCAGGGCGCCTGTGGACGACCCTGGGAAACGTCGGTGCGATCCGGCCGCAGGGTGTGGAAGAATGGTCAGAACACATGTTCGTTTCTCCTGCATCTCGGGGTGTTCCCAAGGCGTTTTGGCCGCGAGCGCCAGGTGCTGCTCCCGGTTACGCACAGGTCGACGGACGACACCGAAAGCGGGTTTGATGCTGCCATGACCGAATTGGCCACGTCTCGCACGAACGCTCCTGTTCCACCCCAGAACCTCGAGGCGGAGGAGTCCGTTCTCGGCGCGATGCTGCTGTCGCCGACCGCGATCGGCGAGGTCACGGAGATTCTCGACGCCTCCGACTTCTATCGCGAGTCGCACGCGACGATCTATCGCGCCGCGCTTGCGTTGTGGGGCAAGGGCGAGCCCGTCGATGCGATCACGCTCGCGAACGAGCTCGAGGAGCGCAGCGAGATCGACCGTGTCGGCGGCACCGCGAGGATCGCCGAGCTTGCGGGGCTCGTCCCCGCCACGGCGAACGTCGAGCACTACGCCAGGATCGTGAAGGAGACGGCGACGCTGCGCTCGTTGATCAGGGCCGGCCACGAGATCGTGCGGCTCGGGCACGACCGGCCGGGCGAGACCACCGACCTCGTCGATCGTGCCGAGAAGATCATCTTCGACCTCGCCCAGCAGCGTGTCACGGGTGACTTCGCGCATATCGAGTCATTGCTCAAGGAGAGCTTCGAGCGGATCACGAGCCTGTACGAGTCGGGTGTCGACCTCACCGGCGTTCCAAGCGGCTTTCGTGATCTCGACCGGCTCACGTCGGGCTTCCAGCCTGGCAACCTGATCATCCTCGCGGCGCGTCCTTCGATGGGGAAGTCCGCGCTCGCGCTCTGTATGGCCGCAAACCTCGGCGTGCGGTCGCAGCAGCCTGTCGCGCTGTTCACGCTCGAGATGTCGAAGAGCGAGGTCACGCAGCGGTTCATGTGCAGCGAGGCGAAGGTCGAGTCGAACCGGCTGCGCTCGGGCAAGCTCGCTCCAGACGACTGGCCGCGACTCACCGCCGCCTGCGACAAGCTGATGAAGGCGCCGATCTACGTGGACGACACGGGCTCGATCACGATGATGGAGCTCCGTTCCAAGGCCCGTCGGCTCAAGTCGCGGGAGCCCAACCTCGGCCTGATCGTCGTCGACTACCTCCAGCTGATGACCTCGGGCGGCACGGTCGAGAACCGGGTTCAGGAGGTCTCGCAGATCTCCCGCCACCTCAAGGTCCTCGCCCGTGACCTCGACGTTCCGATCCTCGCGCTCTCGCAGCTCTCGCGCGCTGTCGAGTCGCGACAGGACAAGCGGCCGATCCTCTCGGACCTCCGCGAGTCCGGCTCGATCGAGCAGGACGCGGACCTCGTCTTCTTCGTCTACCGCGACGAGTACTACAACCCCGAGGACACCGACTCCCAGGGCGTCGCCGAGATCATCCTCGCCAAGCACCGCAACGGACCGACGGATTCGCTCAAGCTGAGCTTTCTCAAGCGGTACGCGAAGTTCGCCGATCTGGCCGCGTAAGCGCTTCAAAGAGCCTGGTCGGTGCCGCCCGCGTCGATCGAGACGGTTCCCTGAACCGACTCGCCGTTCACCTGCCACTCGCCCTTGATCGCGTGGGTGCCCTGCTCGCCGCCGAGCCGACAGGAGCCGCTGAAGCCCGTGCTGTCGAGCGCCTCGAGGGTGCCGTCGCATACGGCACCGGCGGCCGAGCGAATCTGGAGCGACGTCGTCGTCCCGCTACCGGTTCGCAGGAGGTCGATCCGTAAGGCGTCTCCCGGCGATGCGGCCGGCGGTTCCCACCACGCTCACGAGCTCGGCCTCGCGCCCCTCGACCTGCTCGATGTGCCCCGAGAACGCCCCAGCTCCTCGGACGAACGCCATGCTCGCCGTTGCCGGCTTGGTCGCCGCCGCCGGCATCGAGACGAGCGCGAGCCCGACGACCAGCGTCGACGCGACAAGACCCGGTAGTGCCGCCTCGCCAATCGCGCGTGGCGCCACGCGAGCTCCCCGTAGGCGCCACGTGAGGGAGCCGACGACAGCTGCGGCTGCGAGTGCGAACATCGCCCGCACCCAGAGTTGGTCGCGGTCTGTCCCCGTGAGAACGCCGTGCGCCGTTGCGAGCAGCCAGACGGCGAGATTGAGCCCATGGAGCCTTCGCCACACCGTGTGAGGCAGCCTTCGCCGCAGCCGGTTTGTCACCGCAAGAGCGGCCAGCAGCTCGACGGCAACGACGCCGAGCCCGGTCGTCAGCGGGCGGTAGTCGGACGTGAAGGGGACGATCACCTGGAGAAGCGAGAACGGGACGACCTTGTCGAGGAGGATGCCCACGACGTGGATCGAGATGAAGACGCCCGCGAGCAGGCCGAGAAAGCGATGGACGTCCTCTACGGCGAACCGGGGAAGCCTGCGGATCTGACGACCCGCGAGCGCGATTCCCACCACCACCCCGGTCGTGAGGACGACGTAGGAAACGAGACCTCCGGCGCGCGCGGCATACCAGGCGACCTCCGAGCTCACGCGGCGTCCTCGAGCTGTGGGTCGTCCACCTGTGTCCGCCAGCACTCGTTCGCGACGATCGCTCCGTCGCGGTGGAGGAAGCGCCCCGGGAGTCGCCGCAGGTCGAGCCAGTCCGGGCCGTCCTCCCCAAGGAGAAACGCGGCCTTGGCGGCGATATCTGCATCCCGGCACGACCGAGCGGCGACCGTGACAGCCGTCCACGGGCTCGCACTCGGTCGCCCCGACCGGGGGTCGATGAGGTGGTGGAGTGGCCCGTGGTCGCTCGGCCATGAGCGGGTGAGGGTGCCGCTCGTGGCGATCCCGCCGCCGTTCAGGACGACCGTCCCGCCTCCAGGGAGATCGACGGCCGTGGGAGTCGTCACCGCGAGGTCGCCCCCGGCCGAGACGTAGCCAGGGCGATCGAGCAGACCAACTGCAGCGTCGACGGTCATGCTCTTGACGACTCCACCGAGGTCGAGTCGCGAGCCCGGCGCGCGCTCGAGCAGGCGGCCGCGAAGCCGAATCCGGCCGGTCGGCTTCGGCGGCGGAGGAGCGTCGTCCTTCCGCCCCGCTGTTCCCGTGAGGGCGCGGACAGCCGAGAGGTCGCGGTCGTAGCCCGCAGCCACGAGCGCGTCGTGGACGAGGGGGGTGACAAGCCCTTGGGTGACACGATCTGCCCAGAGCGCTCCCTCGACCCCGTCGGCGAACGTCTCCGAGACGAAGACGGTGGCTCCCGGTGACCGGTTGACGCTCGAAAGCTCGCTGTCCTCGAGGAAACGGCTGAATGTGCTCTCGCGCTGAACGAAGAGCCGTTCGATTGCCCTCCGCGCAGACGGTCCCGCGCCGTTGATCTCGATCGTGCAGCCCATTGCCTTGAAACTGACGGCCTTGAAACTGGCGGCCCCGAAACCGACGGCCTCCGAAGCGGCTGCTTCGAACGTTCGTGCTCCGGGGTTGGTGCTCACGAGGTATGGGTCCCCGTTCGCGGCACGCCGCCACCGTCACCGCTGAAGGGGCCGATCGACCCGCCCTCACCAAAATCGTCCGACTGCTCGAGGCGCTCGACGAACTCGGAGGGAGCCGTCAAGGAGCCATCCAAAGCCGCGGTCCCGCCGCCCGGGTGCGCCTCGTGGGCAGCCGCACCAGCGGCGACGAACACGCCGGACGCGGCGACGGCCGCACCAACCTTGAGCGTGCGCACACGGCGCCGCGCGACCTCTCTGCGCGTTGGCCGGGGCTCAGGAGGCTCCTGCGGAGTAGTCGGCTGGTCGGTCTCCATGGCGACAGGAAACCGAGCCCCGCTGAGAGATTCGTGAGAACGGGGCGTGCTTCATCGCAACGCAACATGAGGGCTCCGCGAGGGCAGGGGAGGTCCGGATGACGCTTCTGCAAGAATGCAGCACGTGCCCGCCACCGTGATCGTCGGCGCGCAGTGGGGAGACGAGGGGAAAGGCAAGATCGTCGATCTGCTCGCGCAAGACTCCGACCTCGTCTGTCGCTACCAGGGTGGCCCGAACGCGGGGCACACGATCGTCGTCGGAGACGAGACGTACAAGATTCGCCAGATCCCGTCGGGGATCGTCGGCGGGATAGCGTGTGCGATCGGCGCCGGCTGCGTGGTCGATCCGGCTGTGCTCATCGGGGAGCTCGACGAGCTCGAGGCTCGCGGCCACCACACCCACGGCCTTGTGTTCATTTCAGGTAACGCGCATCTGATCATGCCGTGGCACGTCGCTCTCGACGGCGCGCGCGAGCGCAAGCTCGGCAACCTCCAGATCGGTACCACCCGCCGCGGGATTGGCCCGGCGTATGCCGACAAGGCCACCCGGATCGGGATCCGCGTTCAGGATCTCCTGGATCCGAAGATCCTCCGGGCGAAGGTCGAGCTTGCCGCGGGTGAGAAGAACGTTTGGCTCGAACGTGTCTATGGTCTCGACCCGTTTGACGTCGAGGAGGTCGTTGCGCAGACCCTCAGGCACGCCGAGAGGCTGGCTGCGTACGTCGCGGACACGTCGCTGCTCGTCGATCGCGCGTTGCGCGGCGGGCAGAAGGTGCTCTTCGAGGGAGCGCAGGGAACGCTCCTCGATCTCGATCACGGCACCTATCCGTTCGTGACGTCGTCGAGCCCGATCGCGGCCGGGGCCGCGGTCAGCTTCGGGATCGGCCCGCAACGAATCGACGAGGTTCTCGGCGTCTCGAAGGCGTATGTCACCCGCGTCGGCGAAGGGCCGTTCCCGAGCGAGATCGTCGGCCCTCAACAGGAGCGAGTTCGAGAGCTCGGTGGGGAGTTCGGCACCGTCACGGGTCGCGAGCGACGTTGTGGCTGGCTCGACCTCGTCGCTCTCCGCTTTGCCGTACGGGTCAACGGGATCACGTCGCTCGCGCTCACGAAGCTCGATGTTCTCTCCGAGTTCGAGGAGATCCCGGTCTGCGTGCGGTACCGGCTTCCCGACGGGTCGGAGACCGAGGACTTTCCGGCGCACCAGTCCGACTTCCACCACTGTGCCCCCGTGTTCGAGACCTTGCCGGGATGGCAGGTGGAGCTGGACGAGGGTGAGCTGCCGACGGCGGCTCGCGGTTACGTCGACTTTGTCGCCTCCGCGCTCGAGACCCCGGTTTCGCTGGTCGGAACCGGTGCTGGTCGCGAGGCCGTGCACGCCCTGTAGTCGGACGCGTCGATGAACGTTCTCGTTGTCGGTTCTGGTGGTCGGGAGCACGCGCTGGTGTGGGCGTTGTCGCGCTGCGCGAGCGTGACACAGCTCCACGCCGCCCGTGGAAATCCGGGAATCGCCGAGATAGCGGCCTGTCACCCCGTCGCCGAAGATGACGCCGACGGGTTGCTCGATCTCGCGCGGGCGCTCGACATCGACCTCGTGGTCGTAGGACCTGAGGCGCCGTTGGTCGCCGGCATCGCGGACAGGCTCCGTCACGGTGGTGTGTCCGTGTTCGGCCCCGGGGCGGCGGCGGCCCGGATAGAGGGATCCAAGAGCTTTGCCAAGGATGTGATGGACGCAGCTGGTGTTCCGACCGCGCGTCGGCTGACGGAGCCGGTCGCGCCGTGCGTCGTCAAGCTCGACGGGCTCGCCGCCGGAAAGGGCGTGGTCGTCTGCCGGACGGAAGAGGAGCTCGCGACCGGGCTCGCGGCGCTTCGCGCTCTTGGCGGCGAGCTGGCAGTGGGTGGCGAGTTGATCGTCGAGGAGTTGCTCGAGGGCCCTGAGATATCCGTCTTCGCTCTCTCCGATGGAGTCAGCGTGATCCCGCTCGCCGCCGCGCAGGATTCCAAGCGCGCTTACGACGGTGACCTTGGGCCGAATACGGGAGGGATGGGGTCGTACTCGCCCGTTCCCGGGATCGGGCCGACCGAGTTGGGGGAACTGGTGGCTGCGACCGTGACGCCCGTGGTCGACGAGCTCGCACGGCGAGGGACACCGTTTGTCGGCGTGCTCTTTGCCGGCTTGATGCTCACCACCGACGGACCGCGCGTCTTGGAGTACAACTGCCGCTTCGGTGATCCGGAGACTCAGTCGGTGCTTCCTCTCGTCGACGGTGATCTCGCTGTTGCTCTCGCCGCTGCCGCGGCTGGTGACCTCACGGGCGTTGAGCTTGGTCAGCTGCCCGGAGGCGCGGTCACCGTTGTCGTCACGGGGGAGGACTATCCAGAGGCTCCTCTGCAAGGGGCGCTCATCGACGGTCTTACCGAGGCTTCCGAATCCGGTGCGCTCGTGTTTCACGCCGGTACTGCGTTGCGAGACGGGCGGCTGGTGGCGAACGGAGGCCGACTGCTCGGTATCACCGGGACCGGCGAGTCGCTCGCCGCTGCACGCGCCACTGCGTATCGGGCGGTTGGGCTCGTCGAGCTCGTCGGCAGTCGGTTCCGCACGGACATCGGCGCCGAGGCTGCGGCTGCGCAGTCCACCCTGCCGTCCACCTAGGGGTGTCCGTCGAGGATGACTCGCTGTCGCGTCCGCTCGCCCGAGCGGTTGCGGTCACGTTTCCAGTCACTCCGCACGTGGGGCCACCCCAGACCACCACCCACTTTTGATTCTATCGTCAAAAGTGACAACAAACACGCACAGAGTGTGCCAACTTCGTGCCGGTTTGCGCACCGGCCGATCACGTCGAGAGCACCATCTAAACTTCCCGTTGTGATTGACCGCTACTCCCGACCGGCGATGGCGCGCATCTGGTCAGAGGAGGCGAAGTTCGAACGCTGGTTGGCGGTTGAGCTCGCGGCGCTCGACGGGTGGGACTCGGTCGAAGCCCTTCCACCCGGCAGCGCCGACCGGATTCGGGAGCGCGCGGTCGCGCCGACGCCTGCCCGGGTAGCGGAGATCGAGCTGCAGACCAATCACGACGTCGCGGCCTTCGTCGATGCGGTCGCGGGGGAACTCGGGGAGGACGGCAGGTGGTTCCACTACGGCCTGACCTCGTCGGACGTTCTCGATACGGCGCTGTCCGTTGCGGTCCAGGAAGCGGGCGCACTCCTGCTCGACGGTCTCGAGGGAGCATTCGAGGCCGTCGTCAAACGCGCGGACGAGCATCGCGACACGATCTGTGCGGGTCGGACACACGGCATTCACGCGGAGCCGACGACCTTCGGGCTCAAGCTCGCCGGGTGGGCCTTTGCCCTCGACCGCGATCGCGATCGCCTCACCCGAGCGATCGAGGGGCTCCGCGTGGGGAAGCTCTCCGGTGCCGTCGGCACCTATTCCGCCACCGATCCCCGCGTCGAGGCGGTCGCCTGCGAGCGCCTCGGGCTCCGACCCGCTCCAACCTCGACGCAGGTGCTCCAGCGCGATCGTCATGCCGAGCTGCTCAATGCGCTCGCGTTGCTTGCGTCGTCGCTCGACCGGTTTGCGACCGAGATTCGACACCTGTCACGGACAGAGCTCCGTGAGGTCGAGGAGCCATTTGGTCGCGGCCAGAAGGGCTCGAGTGCGATGCCTCACAAGCGCAACCCGATCACCGCGGAGCGGATCTGCGGGCTTGCGCGTGTCGTCAGAGCTCATGCTGTGGTCGGTCTCGAAGATGTTGCGCTCTGGCATGAGCGGGACATCTCTCATTCGTCTGCCGAGCGGATCGTCATCCCCGATGCGTTCCTCGCAGTCGATTACATGCTCGATCGCTTTACCTGGCTCGTCGGAGGGCTGGTCGTCCGCGGCGAGCGGATGCGCGAGATCCTCTGGTCGAGTCACGGGTTGTTCTTCAGCCAGCGGCTGCTGCTCGCGCTGGTCGAGTCGGGCTGGACGCGTGACGACGCCTATCGTGCCGTCCAAAGGGCAGCCATGCGGGCGTGGGACGAGGGGCTCGACTTCTGTGAGCTGACGCGCAGCGACGCCGACATCGCAGGGCGCGTCGACCTCGACTCGGTGTTCGACCTCGCTGCCTACACGGCGCACGTTCCGACTGTGTTCGAGCGACTGCACGAGCTCGTCGAACGACGACAGGAGTCGGTAGGTGTCTGAGCTGGTTCATCTCGGATCGGGGAAGGTCAGAGAGCTCTATGCCCTCGACGCCGGGAGCCTGCTCCTCGTTGCCTCCGATCGAATCTCGACGTTCGACGTCATCCTTCCCACGCCAATTCCGGACAAGGGCCGCGTCCTCACCGGGCTCTCCGGCTACTGGTTTGCGCGGACCCGGCAGCTCGTGCCGAATCACCTCATCTCGCTCCGTGCGGACGGGCGGTCGCTCGAATGCCGGCGCCTCGAGATGCTGCCGGTCGAGTTCGTCGTCCGCGGCTACCTTTCGGGCTCCGGGTGGACGGACTACAACGCCACGCGAGCCGTCTGCGGACACGTTCTTCCGGAGGGTCTCGTGGAATCGGATCGCCTTCCATCGCCGATCGTCACGCCGGCCACCAAAGCAGCCGAGGGGCATGACCTGAACATCTCCGAGGCCGAGGCAGCCGAGCTCTGTGGTCACGTCCGCTACGCGGCAGCGCGTGACGCGGCGCTTGCGCTCTACGCGTTCGGTGAGGCTCACGCACGTGAGCGAGGAATGATCCTCGCCGATACCAAGTTCGAGTTCGGAGTCGACGATGACGACGTCGTGACGTTGGGAGACGAGGCGATGACTCCCGACTCCTCCCGATTCTGGCCGGCGGCGTTGTACCAACCCGGCGGCCCGCAGCCGTCGTTCGACAAGCAATTCGTCCGCGATTGGTGCCTGTCGACCGGCTGGGACCGAACCGACCCAGGCCCCGAGCTCCCCGACGATGTCGTCGAACGGCACGCGTGAGCGGTACCTCGACGCATTTACCCGACTCACGGGCCTGCCGTTCCCCGACTACGTCGCCGACCCGACGGTTGTCCTGTGAGGGTCACGGTTCTCATCCGTCCCAAGGCAGGCATCCTCGATCCGCAGGGCGAGGCTGTCCGCGATTCACTCGTCAAGCTCGGATTCCCGGTATCGCGCGCCCACGTCGGGCGCCTCATCGACCTCGACGTCGAGGCGGAGTCACCGGAGACCGCAGCGACGCTCGTCGAGAAGATGTGCGGTGAGTTGCTTGCGAACGAGCTGATCGAGAGCTTCGAGGTTCGCCTGGACGAGGCAACGTGACCGCGCCACGGATTGCCGTCGTGACGTTCCCCGGCTCGAACGACGACGGGGACGCCCTTCTCGCGCTCAGCGCACTCGGCGCGGACGCCGTCCCGGCCTGGCATGCGGAGCGGGAGCTTCCCAGCGGAACGAGCGGGGTTCTCCTCCCTGGGGGGTTCTCCTACGGCGACTACCTGCGCTGCGGCGCGATCGCGCGGTTTGCGCCGATCATGGCTGCCGTCGCCGATTTCGCCCGCGACGGTGGGCCCGTGCTCGGCGTCTGCAACGGCTTTCAGATCCTGTGCGAGTCGGGTCTGCTCCCAGGAGTGCTGCGCGCGAACAGGCAGCAGCGGTTCATGTGTCGCGACGTCACGGTGCGCGTCGAAACCACCAGGGTTCCCTTCACCGCGGGTTGCGCGATCGGCGAGAGCCTCGTGATCCCTGTGAAGAACGGCGAGGGAGCCTGGTACGCAAGCGACACCCTCGTTGCCGAGCTCGAAGACCGAGATCAGATCGTGTTGCGCTACACCGAGGACATCAACGGCTCGCGCGACCAGGTCGCAGGCGTTGCCAACGAGCAGGGAAACGTGATGGGGTTGATGCCGCACCCCGAGCATGCTGTCGATCCGTTGCTCGGGCCAGTCGGTGGGACGCCGATCCTCGGCGGGCTCCTGTCGGCGGCGCGCGAGCATGCAGCGCCCCTCGTCCTGCAGTAGGGCTCCACCCGTTCGAGTCCTACCCGCGCCGGCTCAAGGGCTCTGCCCGCGCGTCTTCGCACGCGGCGCGGTTGCTCCGTCCGTGCCCGCTTCGTCGCCGACGATCGCAGCACGAAGCCCGGGCGAGCGCGAGAGTGCCGTTCGCAGCTTCTCCACGTCACGCTCACGCAGCGTTACCGGCCCACGCCGGACAACACCGTCCGTGGTGTATGCGAACCGCACGAAGCGCGCCCCCCGTTCGTCCTGGAGTAGCTGCACGACCGTCGAGAACCGCTGCTCCCCGGCACGTTGCGGGACGGACACCTCCTCGACCTGCGTCACCTTTCCCCAGGGAGTCTGGATCGTCTGGGCTCGAGTCGGAGTGCGCTGCGTCGTCATGGGAGACAACGTAACGGTGAAACTGTCGCGTGTCTGTGCCAACTTCGTGCCAACTGTGTGACGGCGTCCCGACGGTGAGCGCGTGGTCGTAGGCTTGCGCCATGTATGACGTCGTCATCATCGGGGCCGGAACTGCAGGTTGCGTCCTTGCGGCTCGACTCACCGAGGATCCGTCGATTCGCGTCATCCTCCTCGAGGCCGGAGCGCGGGATCGCAAGCGCGAGATCTCGATCCCGGCTGCCTTCTCGAAGCTGTTCGACAGCGAGGTCGACTGGGGCTATCGGACAGTTCCACAGGCGGCGCTCGGCGGACGGAACGTGTTCTTTCCACGCGGCCGGGTCCTGGGAGGCTCAGCGTCGATCAACGCGATGATGGCGCTCCGCGGGCATCGGTCCGACCACGATCGTTGGCCGGTCGGTTGGCAGTGGAAAGATGTCGAGAGCGCCTACGAGCGAAGCGGCTCGGCGATCGTGGGCGACGCCCCGACAGATCCGAGCCCACTCACCCATGCCTTCGTCGATGCTGCTGCGTCGCTCGGAATCCCGAGGAGCGCCGACCTCAACCAGCCCGACAACGACGGCGTCGGCCTTACGCCGCTCTCGATCCGCCGGGGACGACGCTGGAGCGTCGTCGACGCGTACCTTCGCCCGGCGCTTCGCCGACCGAACCTCGACCTCGAGCTTGGAGCCCACGCCACGCAGGTTCTCTTCGAAGATGGTCGGGCTGTGGGCGTGTCGGTCTCCTCGCCGGAAGGTGCGAGGAACGTCGAAGGGCGGGAGGTCGTCGTGGCTGCCGGTGCGATCGGCAGCCCGGTGCTGTTGCAGCGTTCGGGAATCGGTGACGCCGCGACCCTCGCCCGACACGGCATCGAGATCGTCGCCGCCCGGTCGGGTGTAGGGGCAAACCTCAGCGACCACCTCGCCAACGGTGTCATCGTCGCGACGAAGCCCGGGGTCGAGACTCTCGCGAGCGCCGAGCGGATCCGGCACGTGCTGCGCTGGCTCGTCGTTCATCGGGGTCCGCTCACCTCGAACGTCGCGGAAGCCGTCGCCTTCGTCCGCTCAGACCCCGAGCTGGCGGCTCCTGACCTCGAGCTCGTCTTCGCTCCCGTTCCCTTCCAGGACGAAGGGCTCACGCGACCGACGTTCGAGGGATTCACGGTTGCAGCGGTGCTTCTGCAACCGCGCAGCGTCGGCTCGGTGACGGTGAGCTCCTCCGACCCGCACGCGCCGCCGCAGATCGACCCGGGCTTTCTCACCGATGGGGATGGACACGATCTCGAGAAGTTGCTGTACGGCGTGAGGCTCGCGCGACGGGTTGCGAATGCAGCACCGTTGTCGCAGTTCGCTCTCGAGGAGCGACTGCCCGGTGCCTCTGTGCACGACGAAGAGGGGCTCACCGCCCACATCCGCGACGTCTCGCAGACCCTCTACCACCCGGTCGGCACGTGTCGGATGGGGTCCGACCCCGATTCGGTCGTCGATCCCGAGCTTCGCGTCAGAGGCGTCAGAGCGCTACGCGTCGTCGATGCGTCCGTGATTCCGTCGCTCCCGCGTGGACACACCAATTGGCCAACGGCGATGGTCGCCGAGCGCGCCGCAGCGATGCTACGAGCAGAGACGTGACGTTCGTCCTCGCGCCCGAGACCGCCGTCGACTGGCTCGTTCGGCACGAGCTCCTCGCGGCTGAAGCCGCGTCTGAGGTCGAGATCGAGGAGCTCACCGGCGGCGTCTCGGCGACGGTGCTGGCGGTACGGGGACCGTCGCTCGCGCTCGTGCTGAAGCAGGCATTGCCGCGGCTGCGGGTCACGGATCTCTGGCAGGCGAAGGTCGAGCGAACCGACACCGAGGTCGCGGCGCTCCGTCTCTGCGAGCGTCTCACGCCCGGGGCCGTCCCTCGTGTCTTGCATCACGACGCGGAGGCCCATGTTGCCGCGCTCGAGCTGCTTCCGGCTCACTCGCGCAACTGGCAGGCCGAGATCGCAGCGGGGCGGGTCAACCCGGAGGCAGGCGAGTGGGCGGGTCACACGCTCGGAAGGTGGCATCGGTTGACGACCGCCGACCCGGAGCTCGAACGGACCTTCGACGATCACGATGCTTTCGTCCAGCAGCGTCTCGACCCGTTCTACCGGACGACGGCGGAGCGTCTCCCGGACCTCGCGGCGCTCGTCCTGCATCATCACGACGAGCTCCGAGACGGCAGGTTCTGCTTTGTCGACGGCGACTTCGCGATGAAGAACATCCACGTTGGTCGTGGCGGGCCCTGGGCCTTCGACTTCGAGGTCTCGCACTTCGGTAACCCGCTGTTCGATCTGGGCTTCTTCCTGTCGTTCGTCGTCCTCAGCAGGATCCGCTGGCCCGAGCGAGCGGGGGAGCTCGACACGCTGCGCGATGGCTTCCTGAGGGCGTACCGCGCCGAAGCCCCGTACGCCGACGATCCCCTGGCGGTGACCGGCCATACCGCGTGTCTGGTCCTCGCGCGCACGGACGGGAAGTCACCCGCGCAGTTTCTCGACCAGAACTCTCGTAGCCGGGCTCGGGACTACGGGCGCAAGCTTCTTCTCGAGCCCTCGCGAGGGCCGTTCTAGCCGGTTGCCTCAGACGCGGATCAGCGTCGCCCGGCCGAGCGCAACCACGCGGTCGGGCTCGTCCCACGGCGTGATCTCGACGTCGACCAGCGCAAGCGTCCGCCCTGCTCGCCGGCAACGGGCGGTGATTCGGTGATCGACGACTCCCGCGGGACGGAGGAAGTCGGCCGACAGGCCGCTCACGACCCAGTTGCCCTCGGAGGCAGAGCACGCGGCGTACCAGGCCGCGGTGTCGATGCAGGTGCAGAGCGTGCCACCGTGGAGGTACGCCGGCTCCTCCGAGCCGATCGAGAGGGGCGTTGGCGAGAGACGGAGGGTGGCGACGCCTTCGCCGGCCTCGATCAGGACATGCCCGAGCCCGCCGTCGAGCGGAGAGGCCGTCCTCGGGGGATTGCTCATTGCAACAGGTGAGCCTTTGCCGCTGCGAAGTCCTCGTCGTTCAACGCACCGGATGCGTGGAGCGCGACAACACGGTCGAGCTGCGAGGCGAGATCCGCGGGCGCTTCCCCGCGGGCGCCGCCTCCGCGACGGCGCATCAGTCCTTGCAATGCGTCTCCCGGGCTCACGGCGCCCGCGTCCGGGTTCTCCGCGAGCACCAGCCGGCGCAGCGCCTCGAGCCCGATGGCGAGCAGAACCGCGAACACGAGGATGTTCAGCGGCCGTCCGAACTGAGCCGTGGGCTCCCAGAGGAGGAGGAGGAGGTAGAGCCCGAGGAGTGCCGGGTATCCGACCGAACGACGAGCGATCGTGGGCGCGAGCGCGAGCCGTACCGTCTTACCGGACCCGCGCGAAGCGGAGAGCCAGACTCCGACTAGCCCGGCGACGCCGAGAATGATGGCAGTCCAGGCACCGTCGGCAAGGAGCTCCGTCAGGATTCGCCACGCGTCGCGGGCCGCCGGTTCGGCGGCCGACGAGCCGGCGAGCTTGTCGACGACGACCCCGCCCGCGACACCGCGCCCGACAAGGACAAGCACGCCGCCCGCGATGATGCCGATCGCGAACACCCCGATCTCTCTTCGCCGCCGGCCGCGTGCAAGCGCGATCCCGCAGCCCGCAAGCGCGAGCGCAAGGAACGGAAGCACGGCTGCGATCGAGCGGAAGAGCCGCGTGAGCTCCTGTGCGGTCTCGAATCTGTCCGCAGGGGCGATCTCGATCAGACCGACATCCGGCGGCAGCCGGTCCTTGAGGTTTCCGAGGAACGAGAGCTGGTCTCCCAGTGCGAGCACGACGGGCTCGAGATCGAGGACGATCACTCCGTTCTGGGTGCTGACCGCCCGGAGGTCGTCCTTCAGGGCGCGATCAACCTGTCGCTGCGCGTCGGCCACCGCGGCGACAAACAGCTTCTGCACGCGCGGTCGGCCAAGCATCTGGTACGCGGTTCGCTCGCCCAGCTGCCGGAGCGCACCGGCAAGCGGCGCTGCCAGCCCACGCTGGTCGGGTGGAAGCTTTGCCTCGAGCTCGGCCTGCACATCGACATTCGCGTAGAGCCGGTCGACGAGGGTCCCAGCGACCTGCTCCCGGATCGCCTGGCTCTCGAGGAGCTGGGCCGAAGTGTTCTTGAACGTGCCGTTGTCGAAGACCTGCCAGCGCACGTAGCCGGCAACGAGCGAGATCGTGGCGAGCACGATCGCAAGGATGGTGAGCACGCGGGCGAAGATGCGCCTCTTCCTCGAGGAGGCGGCCGGCAGCGGGGACGACGTCGCGCTCACGAGGCGCTCCCTTCGTTGATGGTGACAAATGCGGATCTCTGTCGGG
Source organism: uncultured Actinomycetes bacterium (assembly GCA_963724655.1). Lineage (GTDB taxonomy): Bacteria > Actinomycetota > Thermoleophilia > Gaiellales > Gaiellaceae > Gaiella. The sequence continues at coordinate 20,175 of CAVRVG010000003.1, forward strand.
CGGCTTCCACGCTGTAGCCGCTCGTCAACTCACGTTCGACGACCTGGATCCTCGCGGCCACCGGCACTGCGGCCGAAACAAGGGGCGGTCGGTTCGAGATCGAGATCTGCTTCGGAGTGGTCACGGACACCGCAGCACTCTACAAGGGTCACGACGGATCTCGAAGACTCCGAAACATGAGTGTCAGCTCGTTGGAAGGGCTACAGCCTCCGGCCGACGGATCGAGTCGCCCGTGCGCACCGTGCCCGATTCGACGACGCGCACGTTGACCCCGCGCAGACGAAGCTCCCGCCCGGGTGGCTGGTTCACCCAGCGAAGCGCTGCGGGCCCGAATCGCGCGCGGAACTTGGCGCAGCCGGTGTGTGGCTCGGGTGTGACCTCGACTATCGCCGAGCCCACGGCAAGGCGTGTCCCCGCGGGGAGGTTCTCGGTGCTGAGGTCGAAGTCCACGAAGAGCTGATCGCCGGCCAACGACCATCGCTCCTTCGACCCGGCGACCGCCTGAGCCGCACGCGCGTTCATCATCGTCACCTGCGCGTCCGGGTTTGCCGAGCCGTCGGGCGTCCGGCTGCTCCCGCGACGCCGCCACATGTCCCCGACGAGCCCTTCGACGAGATCGAGCTCCGCCACCTCCACGACCTCGCGCTCGTCGACCTCCGGCCGGCGGACGATCAGGGCGACGACCCCCTCCACCTGCGGCGACGCCGCGATCTGACCGAGCTCGGCCGTCAGGTCTTCCTCGCTGCGATGGAACTCCTCCATCAGCGTCCCGAGCGGTCGATCAGCTCGATCCGGTAACCGTCCGGGTCGGGGACGAAGCAGATCAGTGCCCCGCCCTCACGGACGCGGTAGGGGGTCTTCTCGGCGTTGATTCCCTCTGCGCCGAGAGCGGTCAAGGTCGCCTCGAGATCGTCGACGCCGATCGCTATGTGCCCGTACCCGGTACCAAGCTCATAGGAGCGCCCATCGGTGTTGAACGTCAGCTCGAGCTCGGCGTCGTCTCCGGGGTACCCGAAGAAGTAGAGCGTCGCCTCGTGGTGCCCGTCGCGGACGATCTGGGACTCGCGGCGGAACTCCATCCCCAGAGCCTCGTAGAACGTCCGGCTGCGAGCCGGGTCGGTGATGCGGAGCATGGTGTGCAAGAAGTTGGCCATGAATCGACACTACCTTCCGCGTAGAGGTCATCGGGTTGGGTAGCGTGGCCGGACGGTGACTGCCCGCAAGACAAACCCCTGGATCGTGCTCGTGCTCGTCTGCCTCGCGCAGTTCATGGTCGTGCTGGACGCCACGATCACGAATGTGGCGCTTCCGTCGATCAAGGCGGATCTCGAGATGAGCGACGCCGATCTCCAGTGGATCGTCAACGCGTACACGCTCGTCTTCGGTGGCTTCCTCCTCCTCGGCGGTCGCGCCGGTGACCTGATCGGTCGCAAGCGCGTCTTTCTCTCAGGCGTCGTCCTGTTCACGCTGGCCTCGATGCTCTGCGGGATCTCGTCCTCGCAGGAGCTCCTGATCATCGGTCGCGGCATCCAGGGGCTCGGCGCGGCGCTTGTCTCGCCGGCGGCCCTCTCGATCGTCACGACGACCTTCGAGGAAGGGCCGAGGCGGACCAAGGCGATGGGTGTCTGGGCGGCGATCGCGGTGGGTGGCGGTGCGGTCGGGCTCGTTCTCGGCGGAGCGCTCACCCAGTACTTCTCGTGGCCGTGGATCTTCTTCGTCAACGTCCCGGTCGGGATTGCGGCGTTCGTGCTCTCGCTGAGGCTGGTCCCCGAGTCGCGCGACGAGCACGCGGCGAAGAAGTTCGATGTCGCAGGCGCCGTGTCGATCACGTCGGGATTGATCCTCCTCGTGTACGCGATCGTGCGCTCGGGCGAGAAGGGATGGGGCTCGCCCGAGGTGCTCGGCCTGCTTGCGGCATCCGTCGTGCTCCACGCGATCTTCGTCTTTGTGGAAATGCGCTCGAGCGCGCCTCTCGTGAGGCTCAGCATCTTCCGAGTCAGGTCGCTCAGAGGCGCGAACATCGCGATGCTGCTCGTCGCCTCGGGGCTCTTCGCAATGTTCTTCTTCAACACCCTGTACATCCAGAACGTGCTGGGATACTCCCCGCTCAAGGCGGGTCTCGCCTTCATCCCCTTCACCGTGGGAATCATCGTCGGCTCGGTGCTGTCGCAAAGCCTGATCCCCAAGCTGGGCGCGCGCGATGTGCCGGTGATCGGGCTCGTGATGGCCGTGATCGGGATGCTGGCATTCCTGCGGCTCGACGTCGGCGGTTCGTACTGGACAGACCTGTTGCCGGGGATCCTGCTGTGCTCGGTCGGCATGGGGCTCGTCTTCGTGCCGGTCACGCTCATCGCCACGAGTGGCGTGCCGCACGAGGACGCGGGGCTCGCCTCGGGGATGTTCAACACGTCGCAGCAGATCGGCGGTGCGCTTGGGCTCGCGATCCTCTCGACACTCGCTGCGAACAAGACGGCCGACACGCTCGCCGGTCTCGGGCACCCTCCCGACGAGGGCGAGACTGCGAGCTCGCTCGTCGAGGGGTTTCACGTGGCGTATCTCGGTAGTGCGTTGCTGCTTGCCGCTGCCGCCGTCTTGCTGCTTCTCCTGCTCCGCCGCAGCGACGTGGCTGCGGTGAGCGGACCGGCGCCGGTTCCGGCGCTGGCCGGCAGCGAGGGAACCGCCTAGGAACGGACTGCCTCTAGGATCGGCCGCGATGGCCGTCCTCGAGATCGTCATGCGGCGGGGATCCTGATGCGGGTCGCGGTGGTCGGCGCGGGGCTTGCCGGACTGGCTGCCGCCGAAGCGCTGGCGCGCGACGGCGCCGAGGTGGTCGTCTTCGAGGCGCGCGATCGGGTCGGGGGCCGCGTCTGGTCGCGTCGGCTCGACAACGGAGCTCTCGTCGAGATGGGCGCCGAGTTCATCCTTCCCGGCGCCGACACGCTCAGCGGGCTCGTCGAGCGGCTGGGGCTCGACTTCTGGGACAAGGGGATGTTCTACGGCGACCGCGAGCCGCGTGGCGGCATCGGAGTCGAGCCGGTTCAGCTCCACGCTGCGACGGAGGCGATCGCGGCAGCGCTTGCGGATGGGCCGGCGGGCGCTTCAGGTCGAAGTGCGAGCACCTTCCTCGACGGGCTCGATTTGCATCCAGGCGCCCGCGAGGCGATCGAGGCAAGGCTCGAGATCTCCTGCGTGTCGACCGCCGATCGCATCGACGCGAGCGCACTGGGCGGTCTTGCCGCTCACTCCCACGATGCTTGTCCGAGCATTGCGGGAGGTAACCAGCAGCTCGCTCTCGCGCTTGCGGGCCTGCTCGGCGCGGCGGTCAGGCTTCGCAGCCCGGTTGATCGCATCACCTGGTCAGAGCGCGGCGCACGAATCACAGCGGCGGGGAACGAGCTCGATGTCGACAGGGTCGTTCTCGCGCTTCCTGCGACGGTGGTCGGTCGCATCGACTTCTCGCCTGCGCTGCCGCCGGCGCTCGGGGAGGCGTACGCGGCCGTCGTGGTCGGACATGCAGCCAAGCTGTTCGTTCCCCTCGGCTCGACACCGCGCCCGAGCGCGGTGATGGCGGTTGCCGAGCGTTACTGGACCTGGACGGGTACCGCGGGAGCCGCCGTCCAACCGGTCGTCAACGCGTTCGCCGGCTCTGCACCGGCGCTCGAGCGACTGCAGGTCGAACAGGGGCCCGAGACCTGGCTCGCGTCGCTCACGCGACTTCGCCCAGAGCTCGCGCTTGACACGTCCTCGGTCGTGCTCTCGACCTGGGCCGATGATCCGTGGGTCGAAGCTGCGTACTCGACCACCGTCCCCTCCGTGGAGGCCTGGGCGCCTGTGGGGCCGTTTCACGCCTGCGGAGAGCACACCGCCGGTGAGGCGCACGCGCTGATGGAGGGCGCGCTGAGGAGTGGGGTGCGGGTAGCGGGCGAGATCCTCAGCTGCCCCGGGCCGCGACCTTGACGGCCTCGCTGATGGTCGGATGCGTGTGGACCGTGGCGAGCAGGGGTGCCAGCGTTCCACCGGGTGCGTTCATCGCGACCTGTGGGCCGGGGAGGAGGTCTGCGCCGTCTCGCGCGAGGATGCCGACCCCGAGAATCACGCCGGTGCGTGCGTCGAGGACGAACTTCACGCGGCCTCGCAGGTCGCCGATCGCTCGGGCCTTCCCTCGCGTGCCGACGTCCGAGCGACGCACCTCGACCTCGTAGCCCGCCTCGCGGGCGCCACGTTCGGTGAGGCCGACCGAGGCCAGGACCGGATCCGTGAAGATCGCCCGCGGCATGGTGCGGTAGTCCGGCACGCTCTCGGCGCCGTCCAGCATGTTCGCGATCGCGATGGGCGCCTCGTATGTCGCCACGTGCGTGAACATCATCTCGCCGTGCGCGTCACCGACCGCCCACACGTTCGGGACGGCGGTGCGAAGGTGGTCGTCGGTCTTGATCCCCGCCGTGTCGAAGTCGATTCCGATCTCCTCCAGGCCCAGCCCGGTCACCTTCGGCGACCGCCCGACCGCTGTGAGGACGGCGTCGCCGACAACGCGGTTCCCACCGGCGCAGCTCACGGCCGGCCGTCCGTCGACCAACTCGAGTCGCTCGACGGCCGAGCCGGTCAGCACGCGCACGCCTTCCTCCTCGAGGTACGCCTTGAGGAGATCACCCAGCTCCTCGTCCTCACCGTGCGCAAGATGCTCACCGCGCTGGATCACGGTGACCTCCGCCCCGAGGCGGCGGTAGATCTGTGCGAACTCGAGCGACACCGCACCCGCGCCGATGCACAGCAGGTGGCCGGGGAGGGTGTCCCAGTCGGGCGCCAGCAGGTCGTCGCTCGTGAGCGTCGGCACCGTGCCGGCGCCGGGCACCTCGAGCCGGGCAGGGCTCGCACCGGTTGCGACGAGCGCGGTGCGGAATGCGACCCGCAGGTCGCCCGCCTCGAGCTCGTGCGGAGACACGAATCGCGCAGCTTCGCGCACGATGTCGACTCCGCGCTCCGCAAGCAGCCGCTCGTAGAACCGGCTGCCGTCATCGATCACCTTGCGCACCCGGCGCATCACGGCCGGGAAGTCGACCTCCACCTTCCCCGTGCGGATCCCGAACTCAGGCGCTCGGCGTGCATCGTGCGCAATCTCTGCAGCCCTGACCAGGGCCTTCGTCGGGATGCACCCGCGCGTGATTCAGGTGCCACCCATTGCCCAGGGCTCGAAGAGGACGACCTTCGCGTCCCGCCTTCGAGCGTGAAGCGCCGCGGTCACCCCGGCCATCCCGCCGCCGAGAATCGCGACGTCGTATGGGTGTCCGCTCATCCCCTGAGCCTACCCCCGGAACTACGATCACCAGGATGTCATTCAGGCTTGCGTACGGTCGACGACCCGCGGTCGCTCTCGGCGGCATGGTCGCGACAAGCCAGCAGCTGGCGACGCGCGCAGGGCTCCGAATGCTCGAGCGCGGCGGGAATGCAGCCGACGCGGCAATCGCGGCGGCCGCGATGCTCTGTGTCACGGAGCCGATGTCGACGGGGATCGGCGGCGACTGCTTCGCGATCGTCTGGCGCGACGGAAAGGCACACGGTCTCGATGCGGCCGGCCCTGCCCCGGCCACCGCGTTTCCGCTCGAGCCGGTCGAGGAGCTCGGGCCGCGCTCGGTCACCGTCCCGGGAGCCGTTGCCGGCTGGGCTGCGCTTGCCGAGCAGCACGGACGGCTCGGGCTCGACGCCTGCCTCGCAGATGCGATCGATGCAGCCGAGGACGGTTATGCCGCCGCCTGGCACACGGCCGACATGTGGCGTTCGGCGCCTGCGCCGGCGGAGCTCGGACCGGCGCCGGCGATGGGCGGGCTCGTGCGCCTTCCCGCGCTGGGCTCGACGCTGAGGGCGATCGCGACGGAAGGCCCCGACGCCGTGTACCGCGGCCGGGTCGCCGAGGCGATCAGCTCCGTCTGCTGGCTGACGGAGGACGATCTCGCCGCGTACGGGCCGCGATGGGTCGAGCCGCTGCGCCTGCAATATCGAGGGGTCGACGTTCTCGAGCTTCCGCCACCCGGTCAGGGGGTCGCCGCGCTCGAGGCGCTTGGGCTCCTCGAGGGGCTCGAGCCTACGCTCGTGAACCAGGTCGCCTGCTCTCGGCTGGCACTCGAGGACGCTTTTGCACAGGTTCGCGACGGGGCGGACGTCGGCAGGCTTCTCGAGCCTTCCTTCCTCGCCCGGCGGCGGGGCGAGGTCGGTGGCCCGGCGCGCGAGCTGCCCGGCGGCACCGTCTATCTCTGCGCGGTGGACGCCGACCGCATGGCGGTCTCGTTCATCCAGAGCCTCTTCGACGGCTTCGGCTCGAGGCTCGTCGCACCGGGGACGGGGATCGTGCTCCAGAACCGTGGGGCGTGCTTCGCCGTCTCCGGGCGCGTCGAGCCGGGCCGTCGCCCGTTCCACACGATCATCCCGGGGATGCTGCTGCGCGACGGTGGCCTGCTCGGCCCGTTCGGCAACATGGGTGGCTTCATCCAGGCCCAGGCTCACCTCCAGCTCGTGTCGGCGCTGGTGGACGGCGGGCTCGACCCCCAGGAGGCGCTCGATCGGCCTCGCTTCCGGGTAGATGGGGATGTCGTCCGCCTCGAGGAGGGGTTGTGGTCGCGTGCGGCCGAGCTCGAAGCAGCCGGGCTCTCGGTCGAGCTCGACCCTGACGTCTACGGCTTTGGCGGGGGCCAGATCGTCCTGCTCGAAGGTGACGCCCTCATCGGTGGGTCCGATCCGCGGAAGGACGGCTATGCCGGGGGGCTCTGATCAGCCGTCCACGACCAGCCCGAAGCACACTCCGTCGACCCACTCGTCGTTTCGCCAGTACGCCTGGCGGCGAACTCCCTCGCGGATGAAACCCGCCCGCTCGAAGAGCGCCTGTGCTCGGGTGTTGTAGCCGTACGTCTCTGCCTCGATGCGATGAAATCCGAGCTCCACCACGAGGAGCTCGGTGAGCGCTTCCACGGCGGCAAGACCAACGCCTCTGCCGGCGAAGGCGGGGTCGACGGCCAGGCCCCCGACCCGGACGATGCGCGACCGCCGGTTCACACGCTCGAAATTGACGACACCGACGGTCGTGTCCTCGAGCAGGATCAGAAGGACTCCGAATGCCTGTGGCTCGGCCACGCCTCGGTCGATCTCCGCGGCGAGCTCCTCGTCGTCTGTTGCGCGGATCACCGAGAGGAACGGCTCAACCTCGGGATGCGTCACCAGGCGCCGGATCTCCGGCACGTCGCCCCGGGTGGCCCGTCGCAGCGTGACGATCATCGTGCTTCAGCGGTTGCCATGCGCGCACGGAAGGAGCGGATTCCGCCCGAGCCGAGCCCGACCCCGAGGAGGATGAGCACCAATCCGACGAGAGCCGAGAGCCGGAGCGGCTCGTCGAGGAAGAGCGCACCGTAGGCGAGGGCAAACGGGGGCATCAGGTACGTGACCAGGCTCATTCGGCGGCCGCCGTACAGGCGGAGCATGCGGTACAGCAGCAGCTGCGCGAACGCGGTGCCGACGGTGGCGAGCGCAAGCAGCGAGGCAATCGCCTTGCCTGTCGGTACGGAGTCGGGGAGCTGGAAGAGCGCAACCGGCGTGAGAACGAGCGTCGTTGCCAGCATTGCGCCGCATGCGAGCACCGGGCCTGCGGCCGCCGCGACGCTCCGCTGCCCGTAGACGTTCCCAGCTGCGTACGCGAGCGACGAAAGCACGACGGCGAGCGTGCCCGCGATCACCCACCGATTGCTCTCCGGATCGAGCCCGGTGAGCGCGGCCACACCGACGAGCCCCATCACGATTCCCGACCAGCGACCCAGCCCCATCGGCTCGTGGGGGAGAAAGCGTAGGCCGAGGACGATCGTGAACAGGGGGACAGTCGCCTGGGCGATCGCGGCGATACCCGAATCGATGTGGGTCTCGCCCCATGCGACGAGCCAGAAAGGGAGGGCGTTGCCGACTGCGCCAAGAACGACCCAGCGTCTCCACGAGCCGCCGAGCTCGTCGAGGGCCCGGCGGACACCGATGGTCGTCCCCAGGAAGGCCAGCAGGATGACGCTCGCGATCGCGGCCCGGGCTGCCGTGAACGTCGCCGGGGTGAAGCCACCTTCGACGCCGAGCTTGATGAAGAGATAGCTCGAGCCCCAGACGGCCGCGAGCGTGAAGAGCATGGTTGAGTAGCGGGTCACCACCGTGAGGGTACTGACGTCGTGCGGAAGTCCCCGAGGGAGATCAGTGACTCCGCTGAGGCCGGACCTCGAGACTGACGGCAACGATGAGGTCGTGCTCGAGAGCGATTGTGCGCCTCCACTTCACGCTGCCCGACAGCTCCCACTGGGCGGGGTGCATGGCGCAACCGCTGAACGGGCCGTCGAGCTCCTGGAGACAGACGAGCGTGCAGGGCTCACGGCTGCTGAGGCCGCCTGGCGGCTGGAGCTCCATGGGCCGAATGCCCTACGGCGCCCGACCAGGCCGGCGTATCTCACCCTCGCCGTGAGGCAGATAGCCGATCCGCTCGTCGCGCTGCTCGTCGGCGCGGCCGCCGTTTCGTTCGCGATCGGAGAAACGATCGAGGCCTCCGCGATCGCGGCGATCGTCATCCTCAACGCGGCGTTCGGCTTCTTCCAGGAGTTGAGTGCCGCGACGGGCGGTGCTGGCGCTTGCGACGGCGGTCGAGCCGGGAGCGTCGGTGGTTCGCGACGGCGCCGAGACGGTGATCCTCGCGGCTGCTCTTGTTCCGGGCGACATCGTTCGGCTTACGAGAGGGTGACCGGGTCCCGGCCGACGGGCGGCTGCTGACAGCGGTCGGGCTCGAGTGCGACGAGGCGGCGCTCACCGGCGAATCCGTCCCGGTGGCGAAGTCGGCCTCACCTGTGCCGCTCGACACGCCGTTGGCCGAGCGGGCGTCGATGGTCTACGCCGGCACCGGCGCGACCCGGGGCGCCGGGTGGCTCGTCGTCACGGCAACCGGCCGAGGCAACCGAGCAGGGTCGCATTGCCACGCTCACCGAGCAAGCCGCGCCGCCGCCGACCCCGTTGCAGGCACGCCTGGCTGTGCTCGCGCGGAAGCTCGTCGTTCTCGGCGTCGGAATCACGCTGCTCCTCGCGCTGGCGATGCTGGCCCGAGGTGCTTCCTTGCGAGAGGCCTTTCTCGTGGGTGTCTCGGTCGCCGTCGCCGCGGTCCCGGAAGGCCTCGCCGCGACCGTGACGATCGCGCTCGCACTCGGCGCACGGGAAATGGCACGGCACGGCGCCGTCGTTCGCGAGCTCGGTGCCATCGAGACCATCGGCGAGGCAACGGTGATCTGCGCCGACAAGACCGGCACCCTCACCGAGAACCGACTCCGGGTCGAGAGGGTCGAGCCTGCGGCGGGAGTGGAGCTGACGGAGCTGCTGCAAGCGGCGCTCGACCTTGCGGTCGCGAAGCTCGACCCCGTGGATCAGGCATTGGTCGCGGCGGCGCAGAGCCCACGGGCTACCCGATGCACGCCGGGTGCTGTGGGCCGTTCCGTTCGACGCAGAGCGAAAGCGCGCCGGCGTCGTCGTCGCGGACCCTCCCGTTGCGCGTGGGCTCGTCAAAGGTGCACCGGAAACCGTGTTCGGGCTGTGCGCTCACACGGATCCGTCGTTGGAACGGCTCTCGGAGACCTGGGCCGAGCGAAGGCCTGCGGGTGCTTGCGCTGGCCCATCGCGTGTTACCATCGGACGCAGGAGGACGCCGACGAGCTCGAGAGCGAGCTCGAGCCTCTCGGCCTCGTCGCACTGGCCGATCCGCTCCGACAGGGGGCCTCTGATTCGATCCGCGCCGCCCGCGAGCTGGGACTCGGTGTTCGGATGCTCACGGGCGATCACCCGGGCACGGCGGCGGCCATCGGGCACGAGCTCGGTCTCGACGACCGGCGAGGTCTATGCGCGCTGTACGCCCTCGGACAAGCTGACGCTTGTCGAAAGCCTCGTCGAGAACGGAGAGATCGTCGTTGTGACGGGCGACGGCGTCAACGATACGCCGGCGCTCCGTCGCGCCCATGTCGGCATCGCGATGGGGCAGCGCGGAACCGAGGCGGCGCGTGAGGCTGCCTCGATCGTTCTCACCGACGATGAGTTCTCGACCATCGTCGCGGCGGTGCGCGAGGGAAGGCGGATAGCCGCCAACGTCCGTTCGTTTCTTGCGTTCCTCCTCTCGGCGAACCTCGGCGAGGTTGTTCTGTTCGCCGTTGCGATCGTGGCAGGCCTCGGAGCTCCGCTTACGGTCGTGCAGGTCCTGGTTGTCAATCTGCTGACCGACGGCCCACCCGCCGTCGCGCTCGCGCGCGATCCTGCCGGCCGCGACTTCCCGCTCGTGCGGCGTGACTGTGTTGCTCGGCCGCCGTCTCGTCGTCGGGCTCGTCGCGGTCGGTGCGGTCGTGGGCTTTGCGGCGCTGGCAGCGTTCCTCATCGTCCGCGAGCTGCAGACCGGAGGCAGCGCAGACGGCGGCGTTTGCGACGGTCGCCCTGGCCGAGCTGGTGGTGGTGTACTCGTGCCGCTCGGTGACGCTTCCACCGTGGAGGCTGCCGCGGAACCGCGCCCTCGACCTGGCGGTGCTCGGCTCGCTTGCGCTCGTGCTCGCCTCCGTGTACGTGCAGCCGCTCCATGCGCCGCTCGGAACGGAGTCGCTCCATGCATTGGAGCTCTCGATCGTTCTCGTGCTCGCGTTCGTCCCGGCACTTTTCGCCGAGGTGCTCCGGCGCGTCTTTCGGTCGTCCAGTGCCGCGGGCTAGACTGCGTTCCTGAGCTCCGTCGCTGCACAGCCGCTCCATCGCCAGCTCGGGCTGAAGGATGACGAGTACGACCGCATCGTCACGCTGCTCGAGCGCGAGCCGAACCATTTCGAGCTTGCCGTGTTTTCACTCATGTGGTCGGAGCACTGCGGGTACAAGCATTCGGCGCTCCTGCTTCGCCGGCTTCCGAGCGACGGGCCGCGCGTCTTGCAGGGACCGGGCGAGAACGCCGGCGTGCTCGACCTTGGCGGCGGTCTCGCCGTCGCCTTCAAGGTCGAGAGCCACAATCACCCGTCTGCCGTCGAGCCGTTCCAGGGGGCTGCGACGGGTGTCGGCGGGATCCTCCGCGACATCTCGGCGATGGGCGCGCGACCGATCGCGCTTCTCGACGGGCTGCGTTTCGGCGCTCCCGACGATCATTTCTCGCGCGCAGTCGGTGGAGTGGGCCACTACGGCAACTGCGTCGGAGTGCCGAACGTCGGCGGCGAAGTCGTCTTCGACGACACGTACGCCTCGAACTGCCTCGTCAATGCGATGTGTGTCGGGCTGCTCCCTTCGGAGCGAGTGATGAGCGCGAAGGCGACGGCCGCAGGCGCGCTCGTTGTCGTCTACGGCGCCACCACGGGGCGCGACGGGATCGGTGGCGCCTCTGTGCTCGCGAGTGCCGAGCTAGGGGACGAGGACGGCGACAAGCGGCCGACGGTCCAGGTTGGCGACCCGTTCACGGGCAAGCGCCTCATCGAGGTGTCACTGGCGCTCGTCGAGCAGGAGCTCGTGCTGTCGCTGCAGGACTGCGGCGCCGCAGGCCTTGCCTCGTCGCTCTCGGAGATGGCCGCCGACTACGGCCTCGACGTCCACCTCGATCGCGTCCCTCTCCGCGAGGAGGGGATGGAGCCGTGGGAGGTGATGATCTCCGAGTCGCAGGAGCGCATGGTTGCGATAGTCGCCCGCGACAAGCTTGCCGAGGTCGAGGCAGCGATCGATCGCTGGGAGCTGCACCGCGCGGTGATCGGCGAGGTGACCGATTCGGGTGAGCTTCGCGCGTTCTGGCACGACGAGGTTGTCGGCTCGATCCCGGCCCGCCATCTCACCGAGGACTGCCCGCGCTACGTGGTCGAGCAGGTGGCGCGGGCTGCAACCGACGAGATCGCGTTCGAGCTTCCTCCGGTACGAGACGCGGTTCTGACGCTTCTCTCCTCGCCGCAGCTTCGCTCGCGTGCGTTCGTGACCGAGCGCTACGACCAGCTCGTCCAGTCCCGCACCGTACGTCGACCCGGTCTTGACGCTGCGGTGCTGCGGTTACGGCCGGACGACCGCGGGCTGGCGCTCACGCTCGACGGTCAGAGCCGCGTCGGTGCGCTCTCGCCGCGGGTGGGTGGAGCGCTTGCGGTCCTCGAAGCCGCCCGCAACGTTGCCTGTGTCGGCGGTGAGCCCATCGGCTTCACCGACTGTCTCAACTTCGGCAACCCCGAGAAGCCCGAGATCGGCTGGGAGCTCGCGGAGTCGATCGAGGGGATGGCCGAGGCGTGCGAGGCGCTCGGAGTCCCGATCGTCTCGGGGAACGTCTCTCTCTACAACGACACCGACGGCCGCTCGATCGACCCGACGCCCGTGGTCGGCTGCGTCGGGCTCGTACCCGACGTGCGTCGAGTTCCAGCGAGGCTGGCAGGAAGGCGACGTCCTCCTCCTTGCTCGCTCGGCGAGCCCGCTGACGTTTGCGGGCTCCGAGGCGCAGGCGCAGTTCGGCGTCACCAGCGGCGAGCCGCAACTCGACCTCGACTCCGAGGTCGAGTTGATCGAGTGGGCACGACGGATCGCTCCGCGAGCGACCCTGGTGCACGACGTTGCCGAGGGCGGTCTCGCGATCGCGCTCGCCGAGGCGGCGCTCTGGAGTGGCGTCGGCGCGACCCTCGACTCCGACGAGGACTCGCTCGCGCTCTTCGGTGAGGTCGGAGGCCAGGTGCTCGTCGCGCTCCCCGCCGATCAGGTCGAGGTCGACCCCACCGGTTCCGACGTTCAGGTCCGGCGGCTCGGCGTCGTTTCCGGCGACGGCGTGCTCGGTGTGCCGCTCGACGAGCTCCGGATCGCCTACGCGGGAGGAGAGGTCTAGATGTGCGGTGTGTTCGGCATCCGGTCGGACGAGCGCGATGTCGCGCGGCTCACGTACTTCGGGCTCTTTGCGCTTCAGCATCGTGGGCAAGAGTCGGCAGGCATTGCGGTCTCCGAGCGCGGGCGCGTCACCGCGCTGCGCGAGATGGGTCTCGTCTCGCAGGTCTTCAACGAGGAGAAGCTCTCGGCTCTGCCGGGCAACGTTGCGATCGGCCACACGCGTTACTCGACCACCGGCGGTGCGCATTGGGAGAACGCCCAGCCGCTCGTCCATCAGGGTGCAGCGCACACCGTCGCGCTGGGGCACAACGGAAACCTGGTCGAGCTCGCCGCGTTGCGCAACGAGCTGATTGCCGACGGAGTCAGGCTTGTCTCGAGCTCCGATACCGAGGTGATCGCTGCTCTGCTCGCACGAGATCCCGCGCCGTTCCCCGACGCCGCGACCGCGGCGATGCAACGGCTTCAGGGTGCGTACTCGGTGGTCGCGATCGTCGGGGACGCGCTGGTCGCCTTCCGCGATCCCCATGGGATCAGGCCGCTCACCCTCGGCAGGATCGGCGAGGACTGGGTCGTCGCCTCCGAGACGTGCGCGCTCGACCTCATCGGAGCCGAGCGCGTTCGCGACGTGCGCCCGGGTGAGGTCGTCTGGGTCGACGACACCGGCTTTCACTCCGCCCAGGCGCTGCCTGCGGAGCGCCATGCAGCGTGCATCTTCGAGCACGTGTACTTCGCCCGGCCGGACTCCCGCCTTGCGGGGAGCGAGGTTCACATGGGTCGCGTCCGGATGGGCGAGAGGCTTGCCGAAGAGGCGCCCGCGATCGCCGACGTCGTGATGTCGATTCCCGACTCGGGAACGCCGGCCGCGATCGGCTTCGCCAAGGGCTCGGGGATCCCGTACAACGAGGGCCTGATCAAGAATCGGTACGTCGGGCGGACGTTCATCGAGCCCGATCAGGAGCTGCGCCGGCAGGGGATCAGGCTGAAGTTCAACCCCCTCGACGAGATCGCGGGCCAACGAATCGTGATCGTCGACGACTCGATCGTCCGTGGGAACACGATGCGCCAGCTGATCGCGATGTTGTTCGACTCCGGCGCCGAGGAGGTGCACGTGAGGATCTCCTCGCCGCCTGTCGTCTCGCCGTGCTTCTACGGGATCGACATGGCCGACGAAGGCCAGCTCGCGGCCGCGAGCCGCACGGTCGAGGAGATGCGCGACCTGATCGGTGCCACCTCACTCGCGTACCTCTCCGTCGAGGGAATGCAGTGGGCGGCGCGCCAGCCGTCCTCCGCCGTCTGCCGTGCCTGCTTCACGCGGGAGTATCCGACGCGGATCCCGGCTGGTGGGTCGGCTGAGAAGCTGCGGTTCGAGGTGTCCGGAGTGCCCGGGTAGGGACGAGGGGAGATTGCACGGGCTCCGACCCGCGCATATGCTCGGACGACAGGGACACTGCGGCAAGAGGGGGGAGTTGATGACGCGTCGACTGCGAGGAGTACTCGCGCTGCTCGCGCTGGTCGTGACGTGTGCGGCCGGAGTCGCCGCAGCGTCCTCCGACCGGGCCCAGTTCCGGATCATCACCCTGCGGCACACGCAGACCCACTTCACGATTCGCGTACCCGAAGGCTTCAGGCTCCAGTTCCACAACGGGACGTACATCATGCGCAAGGGAGTCACGTCGATCAGCTACTCGCGCCTTGCGACCGGCGTCAGCCCGGGGCAGCTTGGCGAGTCGCTCTTTCGGGCGCTTGGTGGCCGGGTGCTCATCAAGGCCGGCGATGCCCGTCACATCGTGGGTCAGGTTGCGAACGGCAAGCGCGGAGATACCTTCGTCGTCGAGCGGGTGGGCTCGCAGCTCGCGGTCACCACGAGCACGTCGTCGCGAGGACGTCCGGTGGCCCTGGAGACACTTCGCCAGATCGGGCTCGGAGCGCGGGGCGGGGTCTCGCTCCGCCCGCCAAAGGCGAAGCCGCAGCCTTCGATTCCGCTCCGGCGCTACCGCTCGCCGGACGGGGGCGCAACGGCTCTCGTCCCGGCCGGCAACGACTGGGACATTCAGAGCACCGGTGGCGCAATCACGGGGTTCAGCGCGAACAAGGGCGCGTTCCTGTTCGGCTGACTCGGTCGACATCCCGTTGTCCGCCCCGGGCGCCGTGCCGCCGGACGTCCTCGTCGGGCCGTACCTGACTGCCGTCCAGGCGCTCGTCCAGGTGATCCCACGGCTCACGTCGGCGCGGAACATCCACGTCCGTCGTGTGCTCGTGGATCGAGCCCTGCCGAGCTTCACGTCGTCGGGGATGATCGAGTACGACTACCGGGTCAACGGACGACGGTGGATCGGGGTTGCCACGGTCGGGACGGACGACCCATCGAAGTACAGCAACTTCCTCTGGAACTTCTACTTCAGTGGGATCGGTGTCCCGGTCGGCTCCGACCCCGCAATCGGGGTCGGGTTGCTTCGCTCGTGGAAGAGCTGGGATCCGAGTGGTGCGATCGCTGCCCGGACACAGGCTGCGAAGGTGCTGATCGCCGAGACGAACGAGATCTGGCAGCAGACGAGCGAGTTCCGATCGCAGACGGCGGACCGGCAGTCGCGTGACGTCGGCTGCCTCCTCCAGGGCTACTACATCGTCGAAGACAACTCGCGGCACTACAACCTGCCGGCGCTCCCGTGCGGCCAGATCTACACCGAGCAGGGCTAGATGAGTCGCGCCGGCTGACCATCGTCTAGGCTCGAGCCAGTGGCTGGCCCGGACCGGACCTACGCGGCCGCAGGCGTCTCGCTTGCGACCGCTGACGCGATCGTCGACCGGCTTCGCTCCGCTGTCGAGGCGACCAGAACGCCCGGGGTAGAAGGCTCGTTTGGGGTTTTCGCGGGCCTGTACGCGATCGACGGAAATCGGCTCCTGGCCGCCTCGACCGATTCGGTCGGCTCCAAGCTCGTTCTTGGCCGCCGCGCCGGGAAGCTTCGCTGGTGTGGCGCCGATCTCGCGGCGCACGGCATCAACGACGTGTTGACGACCGGAGCGGAGCCGCTCTTCTTCCTCGACTACGTCGCCGCCAATACGATCGACCCGGCCCAGGTCGCCGAGCTCATCGAGGGTGCGGCGGACGTCTGTCGCGAAGCAGGGTGTGCGATCCTCGGTGGCGAGACGGCCGAGCTGCCCGGGATCTACCGGGATGAGGAGATCGACTTCTGCGGCACGGTCGTCGGGCTCGTCGACAGAGCCAACCTCGTCGACGGCTCACGAGTCGCCGCAGGCGATCTCGTCGTCGGCTTCCCGTCGGCCGGTATCCATGCGAACGGCTTCTCGCTCGTGCGGCGCATCGTCGGCGACGAGCCGTTCGATGCCGAGCTGCTGTTGCCGCCGACGGTCTGCTATCTCGATCACGTGCGTGCTCTTCGAATGCGCGCCGATGTCCGTGCGCTGGCTCACATCACGGGTGGTGGCATCGCGGGCAATCTCTCGCGCGTCCTTCCTGACGGCGTGGGCGCGGTCGTGGACCCTGCCTCCTGGGAACGGCTTCCGGTCTTCGGGTGGCTCGCCGACAACGGGGTCCCCGAGGAAGAGCTGCGGAGCGTCTTCAACCTCGGGATCGGCTATTGCGCGATCGTCCCGGCCGCGGACGTTGCCGGCGGCGACCTTGTGATCGGACGAATCGAGCAGGGGGCCGACGGCGTGGCCTGGGCCGACGCGTGATCGGGGTTCTCGCCTCAGGGGCCGGCTCGAACCTGGGGGCTCTGCTCGACGCGGGCCTTCCTGTCCGGGCCGTCGCCTCGAACATCTCAGGGGCGGCCGCTCTCGACCTGGCCCGGGCCGCGGGGCTCGAGACCGCGGTGTTCTCGCTCGAGGACTACGCCGACCGCGCCTCACGGGATACCGCAATGGCGGATTGGTTCGATGATCAGGGCGTCCAGCTGATCGTTTGCGCCGGCTACATGCACCTGCTCACGGCTGGGTTCCTCGTGCGGTTCCCGGATCGAGTCGTCAACGTCCACCCGGCTCTGCTGCCGTGTTTCCCCGGTGCCCACGCGGTCGCGGACGCGATTGCCGCAGGCGTGACCGAGACAGGCGCTACCGTGCATCTCGTGGACGAGGGCGTCGATACCGGATTGGTGCTCCGCCAGGAGGCCGTGCCCGTTCTTCCAGGTGACACCGCGGCGACGTTGCACGCGCGTATCCGCGTCGTCGAGCATCGCCTTCTCCCCGAGGTCGTGAGAGAGCTGGTCGCCGTATGACCGTGCGGCGAGCGCTGCTCTCGGCCTACGACAAGACCGACGTGCTCGGGTTCGCGAGGGAGCTGAATCGCCTCGACGTCGAGCTGGTCGCGAGTGGGGGAACGGCAGAGCTCATCGCCGCCGACGGGATTCCGGTGACAACGGTGGCGGAGCTCACGGGTGTAGCCGAGATGCTCGGGCACCGGGTGGTGACGCTGCACCCCGCGATTCATGCCGGCATCCTCGCGCGGCGAGACATACCCGAGGATCTCGCCGAGCTCGAGCAACACGGCATTGCGCCCATCGATCTCGTCTACGTGAACCTCTATCCGTTCGAGCGCACGGTGGGACGGCTCGATGTCGAATGGGCCGAGGCGATCGAGCAGATCGACGTGGGGGGCCCGGCGATGCTCCGCGCGGCCGCGAAGAATCACGCCTTCGTCATCCCGCTTTCCCGCCCCGAGGACTTCGCGCAGGTGCTCGAGCAGCTTCGTGCGGACGGCGACGTCGACCTCGAGACTCGGCGCACGCTCGCGGCGCGCGCCTTTGCGAGGACCGGTTCGTACGACGCAGCCGTCTCGAGCTGGTTCACGCGCGACGAGCTGTTCCCCGAGACGCTGCTCCCGGTCTTCGATCTGGAGACGGTGGTGCCGTACGGCGAAAATCCCCACCAGGGTGGCGCGTATTACGCCGAGCGTGGCGCACGGATGCACGTCATCTCGCGCGTGGATCAGCTCCAGGGCAAGCCGCTGTCGTACAACAACCTCAACGATCTTTCGGCCGCTCGGCTTCTGGCCGACGGGTTCCAGCGGTCGGCCTGCGTCATCGTGAAGCACGCAAATCCCTGTGGGGTTGCACTCGCCGACACGATCGAGGAGGCGTATGCAAAGGCGCTCGCGGCCGACCCGACGTCGGCCTACGGCGGCGTCGTCGTGGTCAACGAGCCCGTCAGCGCGGCACTCGGCGAAGCGCTTGCGGAGCAGTTCATCGAGGTGCTCTTCGCTCCGGGGTACGACGCGATCGCAATCGAGGCGCTGTCACGCAAGCCCGATGTCCGCGTGCTTGCCGACAACGAGCGTCGCGCCTTCACTCCGGGCGAGCGCGATCTCACGCGGGTCATCGGGGGAATGCTTGCCCAACCCCGCGATGTGGAGCTCGATCCGCTCGATCGGATGGAAGTCGCCTGCGGTGACCTCGACGAGGAGGGTTGGGAGGAGCTTCTGTTCGCCTGGGCCGTTGTGAGGCACGTCGCTTCGAATGCGATCGTGATCACCAAGGACAAGCAAACGCTCGGTATCGGAGCGGGTCAGATGAGCAGGGTCGACGCGGTGCGGCTCGCGATCGAGAAGGCGCGCGAGCGCGGTCACGAGCTTCAGGGCGCAGTCATCGCTTCGGATGCGTTCTTCCCGTTTGCCGACGGAGCTGAGCTTGCGCTGCAAGCAGGCATCACGGCCCTCATTCAGCCCGGCGGCTCCAAGCGCGATGCCGAGGTTGTTGCGGCTGTGCGCGACGCCGGCGCAACGATGGTTCTCACGGGCCGCAGGCACTTCCGGCACTAGCCCCGCGCGAGATCGAGCAGCTTCGAGGTGTCATGAACCCTTGAAGGGGTTGCAACGCGGGGAATCCCGGCTACCTTGAGGGGTGTAACCGCCATCGGCGGGTCGCGCCTCATCCATTTTCGCGACCGCCCTTCCGGACACCTCCTCTGAAACCAACCCTCCGCATCTGTCTGCTCGTTCTCGTGTGCGTGGTCGCGCTGACCGTCAGCGCGATGGTGGCCGTCGGCCGCGCAGCCACCGTTCGCATCACAGCGCACCGTGTCCCGGGTCGCGTTGCAAATCCGGCGCCGATCGTGTTTCACCGTACCCCCGACGTGAAGCGCCTCGTGCGAGGACGGAAAGTGGTGCACATTGCGCGTCGGTACCTCGGCGTTCCCTACCGCTGGGGCGGGATCTCACCCGCGGGGTTCGATTGCTCTGGGCTCGTCGCATATGCCTACGGCCGGCTTGGCGTCTCGCTCCCCCACAGTGCCTCGGCGCAGTACGGTCTCGGGTTTCAGGTCCCGGTCGCTCGGCTCCAGCCCGGAGACCTCGTGTTCTTCAGCGGCCTCGGCCATGTCGGCATCGCAATGGGCCACGGCCGCTACATCCACGCCCCCCAGACGGGCGAGCGAGTCGAGATCTCGTCGCTTGCCAGTCGGATGGGAACGATCGTCGGCGCTCGCCGGCTCTGGTAGCTGCCACGCAAGGATAGGCTGTCGCGGATGCCGCCTGCGTATCCCACCGTTCTCGAGCTGATCGGGAACACACCCATCGTGCGGCTGCCGAACTTCGGGTCGGAGACACGCGCGACACTGCTCGCAAAGCTCGAGTTTCTGAATCCCGGCGGGTCGAACAAGGACCGGATCGGGCTTGCGATGATCGAGGCTGCGGAGGCCGACGGGAGGCTCTTGCCGGGCGGGACGATCGTCGAGCCGACCTCCGGCAACACGGGCGTCGGGCTTGCGATCGCGGCCGCCCACAAGGGATACCGGTGCATCTTCGTGATGCCCGACAAGATGAGCCTGGAGAAGATCGCCACCCTGCGCGCCTACGGCGCGGAGGTCGTGATCACGCCGACCGCCGTCGACCACGATTCCCCGGAGAGCTACTACTCGGTTTCCGACCGGCTCGCCGAGGAGATCCCCGGTGGATTCAAGCCGGATCAGTATTCGAACCTTGCGAACCCCGACGCGCACTACCACTCGACCGCGCCCGAGATCTGGGAGCAAACAGGCGGCGGAGGCATCGACGCGATCGTGATCTCGGTGGGCACGGGCGGCTCGATCACGGGGGTCGGTCGCTACTTCAAGGAGCGCAAGCCGGAGGTGCTCATCATCGGCGTCGACCCTGAAGGGTCGATCTACACCGCCGACGCCGAGCATCCGGTCGGCCCGTACCTCGTCGAGGGAATTGGCAAGGATGCCTGGCCCGAGACGATGGATCCCGACGTCGTCGACCGCTGGATCCGGGTCTCCGATCGCGACTCGTTCCTCACCGCGCGTCGGCTTGCGCGTGAGGAGGGATTGCTCGTGGGCGGCTCGTCAGGCTCGACCGCCTGGGCGGCGCTGCAGCTCGCCGCAGAGCTCCCACCCGAGGCCCGCATCCTGATGACGTTCCCCGACGGTGGCCGCTCGTATCTCTCGAAGCTCCACGACGAGGAGTGGATGAACCAGTACGGCTTCGTCGAGCGCAGCACCTCGCAGCCGACTGTCGAGGAGGTCCTCCGCTTCAAGCACGGACAGCACGATGGCTTGCCCGACCTGGTCACCATCGACGCGAAGCTGAAGATCGGCGCGGCGATCGACCTGATGCAGCGCTACAGCATCTCGCAGCTTCCGGTTGTGCGGACGGAGCCGCCGACGAGCGTCAACGACGTGATCGGGTCGCTACAGGAGCGTGGGGTGCTCGAGCGCGTCTTCCGCAATCCGGATGCGCTTTCGGAAGACGTCGCGGTTGCGATGCAGCCGCCGTTCGGGATCGCTGACGTGTCCGACACGCTCGACCGCGTCTTCCAGGACCTGAGCGGCCGTCGCGAGGCGGTTCTCGTTGCGCGCGGCGCCGAGCCGATCGCGATCCTCACCCGATCGGATCTGCTCGAGTTCCTGGCGGCCCGACGGTTTCAGGTCCAGGGCTAGCGCGGGCCGCCGCGCTTTCCCTGCTCACGGTTACGACGACCGCACCGAGAATCAGAACGGCACCGATTGCCGTCAGCCCGTTCGGCCGTTCACCGAGCAGTGCCGCACCGAGGATGACTGCGACGAGAGGGTTGACGTACTGGTGGGTGACCACCTGTGAGATCGGCGCCTTGTCCAGGAGCCACGCGTAGGCGGTGAACCCGATGACGGAGCCCGCGACCGCGAGATACAGCCAGGCGGCGACCGGACCCGGTTGGAGGGCGTCGCGCGTCACGTCGCTCCACTGTCCGAGCGCGGAGGCGACAGCCGTCAGGCCGAGGCCACCAGCGAGCATCTCGTAGAACGTGGCGACGAACGGGTCCTTTGGCAGGGCGAGCCGCTGCGACATGAACGACCCGCGCGACCAGCTCGCGGTCGCCACGACCATGATCAGCAACCCTGTGGCGGTCGAGCCCCCGTCGAGCCCTCCCGGGACGACGATGAGGCCGAGGCCGACGAGACCCACGAGCGCCGCAACGATCGTTCCGCGCTTCACCCGGTCGCCGGCGAGCGTGCGCCAGAGGATGATCTGGAGCGGAACCGAGCCCGCGATCATCGCGGCCACGCTCGAGTCGATTCTCGTTTCGGCGACGTGGACGAGACCGACGCCGAGGGCAAGGAGCATCGACCCGATCACGATTGCGCCAAGAGCCTCCTCGCGCGAGATCCGAAGGGAGCGGCCGCTGAGCAGCAGCACGACGCCGAGAATCGCTGCAGCCATGAGGAAACGAGTGCCGCCGGCGAGCAGCGGTGGCAGCGTTCTCACGGCGAGCTTGATCGCGACGTAGGTCGAGCCCCAGACGACGTAGACGATCGCGAGGGCCGTCCAGATCTCGAGCTTCGTCGCGGTGGCGGTGCGTGGGGTCATGTCAGTACAACGTACGTGGACACCCCGACCGTGAGACGCCGGGTCGGCACCGTGGAGCGCAGCGCGTCTCTAGCTGATCGGAGCCGTCGTGCGGCCCACGAAGGCGGCTGCGTGGCCGCGCGCATTCGCCTGCTCGAGCTCGGCCTCGCTGAGCGCGCCGATCCGATGGAGCAGCTCGAACTCGTCCCGCAGATGCGTGCGCATCATCTCGGGCCCGTCGGTCGCGATTGTGAACTCAACGCCCGCCTCCGCGAAGCGGCGGACTGTCTCGCGCAATGCCTCCTCGTCGGCGAGCGCTTTCGTGAGGAGGTTCGACGTGGGGCAGATCTCGAGGGTGACCTTGGCGTCGCGGAGAAGCCGCATCAGCTCGGGGTCGGCGGCCGCCAGGATCCCGTGCCCGATTCGGTCAGGTCGGAGCGTTTCGACGACCTCACCGATCTCCTCGATCCCGGTCGCGCCCTCTTCGCCCACGTGGATGGTCACGCCGAGCCCTCCCGACCGGGCCGCTTCGACAAGCGGGGCGAGCGCCGCGTAGTCGTAACGACCGCCGCCCGGCCGCGGGCCTGCGATGTCGACCCCGACGACCCCGCGTGAGGCCCAGGACAGCGCCTTGTCGACGATGATCTCGTTCTGTCGCCGGTCGAAGGTGCGATCCATCATCACGATCAGGCCGGCGCGCACCTGCGGGTACTCGAGGCTCGCCCGGTCGAGGCCTCGGATTGCCGCCAGGATGATGTGGTCGAGATCGCGCTCGCCGCCACGGTTTCGCTTCATCGGATTGAATCGCAGCTCGAGGGTGGTGATGCGTTGCGAGCGGTATGCCCCGCCGATCGCAGCGTGCACGGAGCGCTCCACCGCGAGCGGCGAGGACTGGATCAGCTCCGTCCAGTGGTAGATCGCGTCGAGCGCGTCGAGGTTCTCGACTCCACGCGGGTCGGAGACCGTGACGAGCGCATCGAACTCCCAGTAGTCCTTGACGGGTAGCGCGATCCCCTGTTCGTGGGCGAGGCTCCACATGATGTCCGACGCCACCGAGCCACCAAGGTGCGTGTGCAGCTCGGCAAGCCCCTCACCGGCGAGAATCATCGTGAGGTCTCCGAGCCGAGGCGGAGCTCGCGGCGGTCGTGGAGCTCTGCATTGGTCGCCGCTGCGACCGTGATCGCCCAGCCGCTTGCGTACAGCGCGAGCATGATCCCCGCTGCCAGTCCGAGCGCCCCGTACGTCTCTTCCTTCTGGTTCAGGTACGGGACCATGATGTAGACGACCAGCATGTGGATAGCGCCGGCAACCACCGCGAGAAAGACGGCGCCTGGCACGAGCTCCGTCCAGCGTCCAGCCCGGTGCGGGAGTCTCTGGGTCACGACGATCCAGAGCGCCGGGACGAACGCGTAGTCGACGGCCAGAATCGGCAACTTCGCGAGGGTGCCGACTTCACGGCCGAGCCCGTCGAGGAGCGCGCTACCGAGGAGGTAGGCGAGCATCACCGCGAGCCCGTTGAGGGCGGCGTGAGCCGGTCGCTTGATGGCCGCGAGCGGCACGCCCCATGCGCGCGCGTGGACGGCGCGGACGCCGCGAACCAGCGCGTAGGTCTCGTAGAGAAGGACGAGCGAGCCGATCGCCAGCGCAGAGACCTTGCTCGATGTCGAACCGCTCTGCGCGGCCTGCGCAACCGATGAGGCAAAGTACCCCGCGATTCCAAACCGGTCAACGGCGCGCTCGACGTCGAGGTCAGTGCGGTCGAACACGAGGCCGAGAGCTGCCACGGCGACGAGCGAGAACGGCAACAGCCAGACAAAGACGCGGTACGCGATCAGCGCAGGAAGCGCGCTCCCTCCGGCCAGCGTGAGCCTTCGATTGACCCCCCAGCAAAGCTCGGCCACCGGTGCAAAGGGCCCCTGGGTGGTGACCCTTTCCGCTAGCACCAGCGCTCGAGCGCGAGCGCGACCAAGACGGGAGTCGGTGCCGGGTTGATTGGCGAGCTCGCGCACCGTCTCCGCGAGTGTCGGCTCGGTGGCCGGGCCACTGTCGAGGCGGCGCTCCATCACGGTCAGCCTACTCGCGGCGCTCCGCCGCGCTCACGACACCGCGGAGCGCATCGAGCCAGGCTGGATCAACCGTGTGCCCGACCGGCGATCGAAGCCGCACGAGGTTTGCCCCGCCCGCCTCGGCCATGTCAGCGGCCTCGTCACCAAACGCGACCGGGATGACCGGGTCGCGTTCCCCGTGGGCAACAGCGACCGGGATCCCCGCGAGGCGCGCGGGGTCGAGCTCGTATCCGGGGACACGTGGCAGGAAGCCGGAAATCGCGACGACGCCCGCCACCCGGCCCCGTCCCGACCCGAGAGCGAGCGCCCAGGCCATCACCGACCCCTGGGAGAACCCGCCGATCACGGTGCGCTCGACGGGCACCGGCAGCTCGGCGAGAAAGGTGTCGAGGAGGGCGACCGACTCGTCGAACGTCTCCGGCTCCGGAGTCGGGATCCCTCCGAGCCGATACCAGTGACGCCCTCCCGGTGGCAGTGCAAGAGGGCCGCCCGGAGTGACGCCGTAGAGGCGACGCTCCGGGTCGAGCAGGTCGAGCAGGCCAAAGAGGTCGTTCTCGTCGGAGCCGCGGCCGTGGAGGAGGACAAGCGCCCCCTCGGGCTCACCTGCGGCGGGGCGGACACGAGCCACCAGCTCGCTCAAGCCCAGTCCTCGCGGGGGTTGTGGATCGGGGTCAGAACCTGCTCGACCTGAGCCCGGAGATGCTCGAAGGCCGGTGGGAGGATGAGAGCTTCCCCGAGATGATCGACATCCTCGTCGACTCCGAAGCCCGGGCCGAGGGTCGCGATCTCGAAGAGGACGCCGGAGGGCTCCCGGAAGTAGATCGAGCGAAACCAGAACCGGTCGATGATCGGCGAGGGGCGGTAGCCCGCTTCGACCACGCGGCGGTGCCAGGCCTCGTGGTCGCTGCATGGTCGACGACCAGGCGACGTGATGCACGGTTCCCGCGCCGGGGATGCCCGGTCCTGAGGCGGGCGGCGGCTCGTAGACGATGCTGCCGCCGCGGGTCGCTCCGCGCGCTTCCCATTCGGCCTCTCCGCGACTCTCGAAACCAAGTACCTCCTCGAGCAGCTGCCGGCTGCGTGAGGGATCGCCGGCGAACGCGCGAACGGCAGCGAAGCCCTGGACCGCGTGCTCGGCGGGGATCTCGGGATTGAAGGCGACGAGTGGCTGGTCGGGCGTGTCGCTGACAACGAGCTCCAGCCCGAGGCCCTCGGGGTCGGAGAACCGCAGGCTGCCACCGGTGCGGCTGGCCGTCACTCCCTCACCTGCCAGCCGTGCCTCCCAGAAATCGAGGCTGGGCTCGCCGGCGACCCGAAACACGACGGTGTGGACCATCCCGTCGCCCGCCCGGCCGCGACGGGCACCGGGATACTCGAAGAAGGTGATGTCCGCGCCGGCGCTCCCGGCGTCGTCGGCGTAGAACAGGTGGTACACCGTCGGGTCGTCCTGGTTGACGCTCTTCTTCACCATCCGCAACCCGAGCACGCGGACGTAGAAGTCGACGTTCCCGGGCGCGTCGCCGGTGATGCACGTCACATGGTGGATCCCCTCGAAGCGCATTCCTACTCCCATCCCGGCGTGGAATTCATCGGCCAATCCTGTCATCGTCACGTCGTACCGCGCTGGTCGTGCCCCTGCCAGCGTACTTTTGTTGCGAATGGGATGATAGTTGCGTATGCAAGAATCAGAGATCGATCTCGACGCGCGTGAAGTCGCCGCCTGGCGGGGCTTTCTGCGGTCCCATGCAGCGGTGGTCAGGGAGCTCGATCGAGAGCTCGAGCTCGCTCACGGGCTGCCGCTGAACGAGTACGAGGTGTTGTGGCTCCTCTCGCGCGCTCCCGATGGGCGGCTGCGGATGAGCGACCTCGCCGAACGGGTGCTCCTGAGCCAGAGCGGGCTGACGCGACTCGCCGACCGGCTCGAGCGCGCAGGGCTCGTCGTCCGGGTTCGGTGCTCGGAGGATCGTCGTGGGCTCCACGCCCAGATCACGGAAGTGGGGCGAGCCCGGTTGATCGACGCTCGTCGGACGCACCTCGAGGGAGTTCACCGGCTCTTTCTGTCGCGGCTCCAGCCCTCGCAGCTCGATGCCCTCGCAATCGCCTGGGAAGCCGTCCTCGATGAGGCCCCCTAGGCGCTCGCCCGTCTTGCTCGGCGGGCGGGATGCCCGAGCGCATACGCTCCCGCTGTGAAGATCGGCATCGTGGTGCCGTTCTCGTGGTCATTCTGGGGCGCGGTCGTGGAACATGCAGAGCTCCAGGCAGCCGCTCTCGAGGCGCGCGGGCACGAGGTACGGCTGCTTATGGCGAACGACCCTCCGGGGCAGTTCACGCGCGTCCTGCACCCGCGGGTGGGCCGGCATGGGACCCCTCCGGCGAACGTCATTCCCGTCGGGCGCTCGGTGATCGTGCCGGCGAACGGGTCGCTACCGAATATCTCGCTCAGCCCGCGCGCGGTCTTTCGCATTCGCCGGGCCCTCGCGCGCGAGCAGTTCGACGTGCTGCACCTTCATGAGCCGATGACGCCGGCGATCTGCATCGCCGTGCTTTCCCTCGCGACCGAGCCGATCGTCGCCACCCACCACGCCTCCGGTGAGCTCGGATGGATGAAGCTCGGGATGCCCGCCTGGGGGTTCCTGATGGATCGCATCGACCAGCGGATCGCGGTCTCGGAGCGAGCCCGCGAGTCGGCCGACCGCTGGCTCGGTGGGCCCTGGGAGGTGATCCCGAACGGCGTGCTGATTCCGGACACGGCTGATCCGTCCTCGCGCGACCACACCGTTGCCTTCGTGGGGAGGCACGAGCCGCGGAAGGGCCTCCAGGTGCTCCTGCGCGCCTGGCCGGAGATTCACAGCCGCACGGGCGCAACGCTCAAGGTCGTCGGTGCCGACCCCCTCGCGGTCGGGCTGCTGCTCGCGCGGCTCCGCGTCCCGACCGACGGCATCGAGATCGCCGGTTTTCTCTCGCAGGATGAGCTGACGGCGCTCCTGTGCTCGGTGAAGGCGTTGATTGCCCCGTCGCTCGGAGGTGAAAGCTTCGGGATGGTGCTGACGCGGGCGTTCGGCTGCGCCGCTCCGGTCGTCGCCTCGGATATCGAGGGCTATCGCGAGGTGGTGACGCCGGAGACGGCGATCCTGACCCGGCCCGGTGACGTCGAGTCCCTCGTCGACGCGGTCGAAGGATTGCTGTCGGATGAGCCGCGGCGTGCTGCGATGGGCGCGGCCGCACGAGCCCTCGCCGAGGAGCGCTACTCCTGGCCCGATATCGCCGCGCGGCTCGAGCAGGTGTACGAGAGGGTCGTCGACCAGGATCGGGCGAAGAGGGCCGCATGAGACGATTCGAGAGCCTCGCGGGCAGCATCTGGGCGCGAATCGGCGTGATCATCGTGTCGATCGCGCTCGCGTTCGTGGCGCTCTGGTGGCGCGGGCCCGACTGGCACGTCGTCTACCACTCGTTCGACTTCGTCAGCTGGCGGTGGGTCGTGGCCGGGGTGGCTCTGAACCTCCTGTCGGTGTTGGCTCGTGCACTCTCGTGGAACACGACGGTGCGGCAGGCGCTTCCCGAGCCGCACCCCTCGTTCGCGAACGTGTTCTCGGCCTTTGCGGTGGGTCTTCTCGGGAACGCGGTGCTTCCGGCGCGGGCCGGTGAGCTCGCTCGGGTCGCGGCGCTGCGTCGGCACGTCGACCACGGACCTGGAACCAGCGCCACGCTCATCGGCACCGTGTTCGCCCACCGATTGTTCGATCTCTTCCCGGTGTCGCTCCTGGTGCTCTACGTTCTTGCGACCGCCAAGATTCCGCACTGGGCGGTGACGGGGCTCGGCATCTTCGGGCTCATCGGTGTCTCGTTCTTCGCCGTCGCAGTGCTTTCCGCCCGGCGCTCGGGGAAGCCGGTGTCCCTCGACAGTGCGGGGACGATCCGTCGCCTGCTCGCGATGGCGCGGGAGGGACTCGCCGTCCTGCGGACGCTCTCCGCCGCAGTCGCCGCGATCCTCTTCCAGACGGCCGGCTGGGTGCTCCAACTGCTCGCCGTGTGGGCGGTGTCGGAGGCGTTCGACATGGACCTCCCGCTCTCTGCTGCCGCACTCGTGCTCCTGTTGATGAACGTTGCGACGATCTTTCCACTCTGGCCCGGCAACATCGGGCTGCTGCAGGCGGCGGTGGCCCTCCCGCTCCGCGAGTATGGCGTCCCCTACAGCACGGGCTTCGCGTACGGGCTCGTGCTCCAGGCGCTCGAGATGTCGGTGGGAGTGGGCGTCGGCCTCGTCTTCTTGGCCCACGAGGGCCTGTCGCTCGCTTCGCTCCGCCGCGGTGACGCTGCGGAAGACGTGTCATCCGAGAACGCCCTCGACGCCGACGAATCGCCGTCCGACCCGGTCGGCGAGCCCGCGCTCGCGCTCGCGGAGCGTCCGGGCGGCCAGTCGTAGTGGCGCTGCCCGCTACGGCCCCGGCTCGTCGCGCGGCGTGAGCTCTTCGATCTGAAGCTCGGCGGTGTCGAGTCTGGCGACACAGGCGCGATAGAGCTCCTCGCCACGTCGCCAGAGCGCGATCGCCTCGTCGACGGGGACATCGCCCTGCTCGAGTTTCGCCACGATCCCCGCGAGCTCGCGTTGCAACTCCTCGAAGCTCACGTCCGCCTGGGTCTCGCTCATGTGCCAACCTCCTCCACGCGGGCCGTGAGCGCACCGGCCGCAAGCTCGATCTCGAGCGCGTCATCGCGGTGGAGGGTCGCCGCGTCGCGAATCGCTCGCCCTTGCGCGCGGACGATCGCATACCCGCGCGACAGCGTCGCGTGCGGCGACAGCGGCTGCAAGGCAGCGCCCAGCGTGTCGAGGGTCGCGCGCCGCCTCTCGAGGAGCAGTCCAGGCGCCGCCGAGAGCCGTTCGCGCGTGCGGGCGAGCGCAACCCGGTCGCGCGTCACCGCTCTCCGCGCCGCGGTCTCGATCCGCTCGCGCTGCTGGGTGACGAGCTCGCGGTTGTGGGAGAGACGCACCCGCGAGGCCCGCTCGAGTCGATCGCGATCCTTCTGAAGCTCGGCCCGAAGCTCGACCGCATCGGGAACCACGAGACGAACCGCAGCGGTCGGAGTCGCTGCCCGTCGGTCGGCCGCGAGATCGCAGAGAGGCGTGTCCTGCTCGTGACCCACGGCCGACACGATCGGAACGGTGGCTGCCGCGACCTCGCGTACGACCCGCTCGTCGCTGAACGGCATGAGATCCTCGAAGCTCCCTCCGCCGCGCGCGAGCACGATGACGTCGACGCTTGGATGGGCTGCAAGCGCACGGAGCGCGAGCGACGATGAGCGGCGCCGCCTTCGGGCCCTGGACACGCGTCTCGGCGACGACGAGGCGGGTCGCCGGGAAGCGCGCGCCGAAGCGCGGCGATCACGTCGCCGCGCGCCGCGGCGTCCGACCCGGTGAGCAGCCCGACAGCGCGTGGGAATCGCGGGAGTGGTCGCTTTCGCTCCTCGGCGAAGAGCCCTTCGGCCGCCAGAGTGCGCTTCAGGCGCTCGAGGGCCGCCAGCTGATCTCCCTCGCCTGCCCGTTCGACTGTGCTCGCGCGGAAGACGAGCTCGCCCTTGGCCTCGTAGAGGTCGAGATCGCCCATGACCTGGATGCGATCTCCGTCGGAGAGCGTGAAGTCGAGCTGGTCGTATCGGCGGCGCTGCATCTGCACCTTGAGGCGAGAATCGCCCTCGCCGCAGAGCGTGAGGAACACGGTGGCCCAGGCTTCGTTTCGCCGAAGCTCGCTCACCTCGCCCTCGACCCAGACCCGCTTGACCCGCCGGAGATACCCGCGAAGTCGCCCGTTGAACGCCGCAACGGGATAGACCTTGCGGTCGCCGACCATGACCGGCTCGGTGAGGCTCATCAAGTTGAGCGTACCTCCAGCCGATTGCTCATCTGAGCAATCTGTTCTAACTTCAAGGTGAAGGGAACGTCGAACCGATCACGAACCAGCCCCTCATCATGGCCGAGACGATCGAAACACCCGTGTGGCGCGAGGACGAACAGTCCAAGGTTGAGTCCTGGCGCCTGCATGTGCTGATCGAGGCTGGGTTTCCGCTGCCGCTCGCAGAACGCCTCGCGGCAAGCGAGGCCGATCTCCATATGTGTGTCGAGCTGCTCTCCCAGGGTTGCACCCCTGTGACCGCGGCAGAGATCCTGCTCTAGCCCCACAGTCCCCGACACTCGAGCACCGCGCGCCCGACTACCTGTCGCCGTCCAACCGGCGGCCGAGCTCCTCACGCGAGAGCAGCTCCACCGCGCGATCGAGCTCACGATGCAGGCGCGCCGCCGCGTCCTCGCGGGCCTCGCGGAGGCGCTCGTCGAAGGCGAGCATTGCGATTTGCGCATGGCGCTCGACCTCTCGCTCCATGACCCGTTCGAGATTGGCGGTCTGGCGGCGCTCCCATTCCACCAGCAGCACGTCGAGGCGCGCGCGCACGTCGACCTCGGCGCGCTCGAGTGACTCGGCGATCGCCGACTCTCGTGCCTTGAGTCGCTCGTTGATCTCGTCGATCGCGCGGCGGCGCTCGGCTGTGTGGGTCTCGAGCTCGTCGAGCGCCTCGGCGACGGCTTCGTTCGCCACGCGCGTCAGCTCCTCGCGAAGCCTGAACACCGACTTGCGTTGCTCGTCGGCGGTCGTACCGAGCTCGGATGCCTCGGCGTCGATCCTCGCTTCGACCTCCTGGAGCGCATGGGACTGGTGTTGCTCGAGTCGGGCCAGCTGCGTTTCCAGGTGACGCTGCGCGCGTTCGAGGTCGTCGGCGAAGCCGCGGAGTCGCTCCTCGAGGCGACGCTCGCCGCGGGCGAGGAGGTCCGAGAACTCCTCGCCGGCCGTGCGTTCCCGCTTGAGGAACTCTGCCCGACGATCCTCGGAAAGCCGTCGCTCCTCGTCCGCCAGCGCGGACGACGACGCGGCCCGTTCGCGTGCGAGAACCCGTCTGATCTCCGCCGTGTGCGCGGCCGTCGCCTCCTCGACCTCACGTTGCACCGCCTGGCGCGCCTCGATCAGCTGGCGGTCGACGTCGCCGGTGCGCGCGCGCATGCGGCGGAGCGCGATCCACAGGATGATCGCGACGAGCAGTGCGCCGGCGAGGCAGGCGCCGAGGATCCAGACGATCACGGCCGTCGATGCTACCTCCGGTCCGTGACCGTGGCTGTCAGAGCCGAAGTGCGACGAGGGTTGCGGCGAGGAGGGTCACGGCGACGGCGAGAAGCCGCAACGTGGTCTCCGGGGTGGTCAGCAGCGCCTCGCGGCTGAGAGCCTCCCGCGTTCCGTCATGGAGCTCGAAGGCTCCGTCGACGCCCTTCACGTCGCGTCGGAGGCGGCGGGCGGCGGTCGACAAGCGTCGTTGCGCCAGCGAGGTGGCGGTCGCCCACGCAGCAGCGAGAACTGTCTCGGCCCGGATCGTTCCCGTCTGCGCAACGTACGCGGTGACCACCGGGAATGCGCCCCAGGAGAGCCCGAAACCGAGGTCGGTGTGAATGGCGCCGCCGAGGAGCTCGAGGTTGTACAGGGGAACGAGGATTGCGCCGACGACGACGAGCGGAATGATCCACGCAGTCGTCGTCAGTGCGACGGCGATCCCGATGAGGCAGGCCCCCGCCGTCGCACCGACGGAGACAGCGAGCAGGACCGACTTCGGAATGGCGGTGCCGAGTGGACGGCCGTGGAGCTCGTCGAGCGCGTGCGCTCCGAGGCCGAGCGCAAGGAAGAAAGCAAGCACCGTCCATCCGAGCACGGCCCAGTCGACCTCGGCCGCGAGACAGCCACCGACGACGACGTACGCGAGGTGCCACGCCGTGTAAGGAGGGTGGAGGATCGCGAGCCAGTCGCGGAGAGGGCCGCTACCCCGCGCGTAGAACGCGGGAGCCTGCGGCCGCCCTGCGTTCAAGCCTCGCGCCGGCCCCACATCACCACCGCCCCGCCGAGGCTCCGCCGCGACGTGTTGATCTCGGTGATCCCGGCCTGTCGCCACAGAGCCTCGAGAGCCGCTTCCGGATACCGGGCGTGGAACTCCCTGATCGACGGCCCGAGAAACGTCCCGACGTCGCGCCAGGCGGGCGACACGAGCCGGCCGGCGACGGGGAGGCCCACCGCGCAGTACGCGTTCCAGAGCGGGCGCCAAACGCCTCGAGGGACCGCGAACTCGAGCATCGCGATCGTCCCGCCGGGTCTGACGACCCGCGCCAGCTCGGCGAGCGTCGCGCCCGGATCATCGACGTAGCGCAGGAGGTACGTGAAGGTGAGGTGATCGAACACCCCGTCGTCGAAGGGAAGCGCCTCCGCCGAGGCTTCCACGAGCTCCACCCGACCTGCAAGACGCGTGCGCGCGATTTCGAGCATCCCCGCTGATTGATCGACGCCGACGACCGTGTGGCCGCGCGAAAGCAACCGCTCCGCGACGAGCCCTGTTCCGGTGGCGACGTCGAGGACGCGCCCGCCGTCTTCGGGGATCCGCCCGACGAGGTAGCGGCGCCACAGCGGGTCCTGTCCGAACGAGAGCGCGGCTCCGACCCGGTGATAGGTCGGCCCGAGCGGGTTGAAGAGATTGCGCGCATGCGCCTTCCTGGCGGACTCCATGCCCCTATCCTGGCACGCGTGACGCTGACGGAGGATCTCGAGCGCATTGCAGCGGAGGCGCCCACCCTCGCGGCCGGCGCGACGCTCACGGCCGTGCTTCCTGTCGAGATCGTCCCCGGACGCCGCTCGTACCTGCTTGCCTTCGGCGAGGACGACGCGGACCGCTCGTGGCTCGCTGTCGACGACTCGGGCCGTGCGCTTTCCGATCGGCGTGACGTGCGCGACGTCGCCTCCATTTCGGCGCTCTGCGAGATCGCGGAGGAGGCGGCCTTTCCCGGTGATCTCGACGAGCTGAGAGCGCAGCTCGTAGCCGTCCGCTTCGCGGAGGCACCCGACGGCATCGAGGAGGCCGAAGCTGCGGCTCGCGCTCTGCAGTTGACGCTCGGGGCTCCACCCAACGTCGCCTCGCCGGAGAGGTTGGACGCGATTGGCCAGGCAGCGCGACAACTCGAGCTTGCGCTCGATCCGATGGGAACCTCACCGTTCGCCTCTGCGATGCGCTCGGCCCAGGTGGTCGCCGACGAGTTGTGGAAGGAAGTCGAGGCGACCTACCGCGGGCCGCTAACGTAGTGCTATGGAAGGCGGCGGGTTTCTCCCATTCGGCGGCGACCCCGAGGATCTCCTCAAGGGGCTACGCGAGTTCGCCGAGCAGCAGGCCGAGGGCGTCAAGGACACCCAGCGAGAGCAGTTTGCCACCCTGACGCTCGGCACAGCGGTCGAGCTCTCGAAGGCCGCGCTTGCCCAGGTGACGGTGACGGGCTCCGTCGACGAGCAGGCGATTGCGCTCCGAGATGCGATGCGCATCCTGTTCCCCGAGGCGGTTGCGCTCGTCTCCGCAGCCCGCCAGGGCTTCATGGCCTAGATCGGGTGTGGCTTCAGCCGCCCCCGCTGGCACTTGGGCCTACGGCCAAAGTGCCTACGACGCGACCAGCGACCAGCCGCCGTCGATCACGATCGTCTGACCACGGATCATGTCGGCGTCGGGTGAGCAGAGGAACGAGACCAGCCCCGGCGATGTCTTCCGGCGTGACGATGCGTCCGACGGGGTTTGCGGCGCCGGAGGCGAGCATCTCCTCCCGATTCGGGAAGTGGTCGAGAGCTCCCGTCTCGACGACCCCGGCAGAGACGGCGTTGACGCGGATCCCGCGCGGTGCGAGCTCGACCGCGAGGTAGCGGACGAGCGCCTCGAGTGCCGCCTTCGATGTGCCGACGAGGCTGTAGTTCTCGAGCACTCGCACCGAGCCGAGGCTCGAGATGCCGATCACGCACGCGCCTTCGGGCATCGAAGGCGCAGCGGCCCTCACCAGCGAGAGCAATGCGCGCGCGTTGGCGCCATGCGTCCAGTCCCAGTGCTTGTCCTCGGTCTCCAGTGCGGGGCGGATGACCCCCGTCGCCGCGTTGTGGACGAGGACGTCGATCGGGCCGAGCCCCGCGACCTCGGCGGCGATCTTCTCGGAGGCGACGTTACCGCGCAAGAGGACGACCTCCGCACCCATGGCCTCGAGCTCCGAGGCTGTCTCCTCCGCGGCGCTGTCGGAGCGGAAGAAGCCGATGATCGCGCGGGTCGCACCCTCGCGGACGAGCCGCGTCGCGATTGCCTTCCCGATCCCCCGCGAGCCTCCCGTCACGAGGACGGTGCGGCCGGCCGACGGGCCGCTCAAGATTCCGCGCGCGGGAGCGGAGCGGAAGCGGGCGCGGACGACGGAATCGTCTCCCAGCCGATCCGCTTTCGCGATTCGCGGGTGGAGTCGGCCGCCTTCGATGACGCGAGCCCGAGGTCGGCAAGCATCGTGAGCCTCTCCTCTGCGTACGTCCTCACCGGGTCGCCGGCCGCGAGATCCGCAATCGCCTCACGGACGCGCGCTGCGATCTGAAACGCGAAATGGGGCGTTGCCGGGCCGATCAGGGCGTCGATGTCATCGGTCGTGAGCGGGGTGATCACGCCGAAAACACTACCGCCACCGGGAGGATGGGGCGGACGGCCGGGTACGGCCGATGCGCACCTGCCGCAGCGACGTGCGCTCTCGCCGCGCGCGGCCGGCCCGAGGCCGCGCTCCACGCATCGGTAGCGTTGCCGACGGTGCGCAAGCCGTCCGCAGTCGAGGTCATGTTGCTGACGGCGATCGGCCTGTGGTCGCTGAACCTGTCGGTGACGCGATACATCCTCACCCATGGGTTCCTCCCGCTCGCCTACGGGAGCGTCCGCTACGGGCTCGCGGCCGTGTTGTTCGCGATCATCGGCTTCACCGCCGAGCGGTCGTTGCGTCTCTCCCGTCCCGACCTGCTGAGAGCTCTCGCCGCGGCGCTCGTGCTGTACGTCAACCAGCTCGGCTTCGTCTACTCGCTTCGCACGACCTCGGCGTCGGTGATCGCGCTCATCCTGGCTGCTACTCCGATCTTCGCCGCGCTCATCGGGCTTGCCCTCCGCACGGAGAGGCTGCACCGCGGGTTCTGGACAGGCGCAGCGCTCTCGTTCGTCGGGGTCGCGCTCGTCGCCGCCGGAACGGGAGGCGAGGTCGCGGGTGATCTCCGGGGAGTGTCGCTCGGCCTTCTCACGGCCGCCACCTGGGCTGTCTACTCGATCCTGATCGCCCCGCTGATGCGGCGCTACTCCGCGACGAGGATCAGCGCGACCGTGATCGCGGCGACGTGGATTCCGCTGACGTTGACCGGTTGGGGCCAGCTCGACGAGCAGTCCTGGCATCTCGGTTGGACGGTGTGGTTGCTGCTCGTCTTCGCGACCCTCGGCCCGCTCGTGCTCACCAACGTGCTGTGGTTCCGGTCGCTCGAGAAGATCGGTCCCGCGCGCGCGACGCTCGCCGCCAATCTCCAGCCGTTCGTGGCAGCCGTGCTTGCGGTGGTGCTGCTCGGCGAGCATCCAGGTCTGCCGCTGTTCCTCGGCGGGGCTCTGATCGCAGTGGGGATCCTCATCGCCCGCCGACCGGGGATCCTCTTCGCCGCGGCGGAGTGAGCGGAACGATCGTAGGCTTGCTGCATGTCTGACCCGGCCACGAACGGCCTCGCGGCTGCGCAGCGGCGCACGGCGCTCGTCTCCGTGGCCGCCGCCTGCCTGCTCATTGCGGTGAAGCTGGCGGCGGGGATCCCGAGCGGATCGCTTGGGCTCGTCGCCGAGGCGCTGCACTCGGGCACGGATCTCGTCGCCGCCCTGCTCACGCTGTTCGCGGTCGGGGTCGCAGCGCGGCCGGCCGACGCCTCCCACCTCTACGGCCACGGGAAGGCGGAGCATCTCTCCGCCCTCGTCGAGGCCGCGTTTCTCGTCCTCGTCAGCGTCGCCGTCGGCGTGGTCGCCGCACTGCGGCTCACCGGCGTGATCGAGACGGAGGTCCGCGTCGCGTGGTGGACGCTCGCGGCTGCTGCGGTCGTGATCGCAATCGATGTCTCGCGCACGCTGGTCTCGGTTCGGAGCGCACGGCGATACGGCAGCGCGGCGCTGATGGCCAACGCCCTGCATTTCGGGAGCGACCTCGTCGGCACGATCGCGGTGGTCGCAGGGTTGATCGCGGCGCGCGCCGGCTACCCCGGGGCCGACGGGATTGCGGCGATGTTCGTTGCGCTGCTCGTGATCACGGCGGCCATGCGGCTCATCCGACGCAACGTCGACGTCTTGATGGACAGGGCTCCCGCACGCGAGGTGGCCGCCGCCGAGGGGGCGATTGCCGCGCTCGACCCTCCCGTCGACCTCAAGCGGCTGCGCCTCAGACAGGCCGGTGGGCAGACCTTCGCCGACGTGGTGATCGGTGTCTCTCCGGGCGCCGCCGTCGGGCAGGGGCATGCCGCCGCCGACAGGGTCGAGGAGGCGGTTCACGGTGCCCTGCCCGGAAGCGACATCGTCGTCCACGTCGAGCCGGGCACGCCCGAGGCGGCGCTGCGCGAGCTGGTTCGTGCGGCGGCGATGACCGTTCCTCAGGTTCGCGAGATCCACGATCTCCTGCTCATCGATACGGGAAAGGGAGGCGTTGAAGCGTCGCTGCACCTCAAGTTTCCGGGCGGGCTTGCGCTCCGAGAGGCTCACGACATCGCCGAGCAGGTGGAGACGGCGATCCTCCGCGACGTTCCGACGATCACGGCGGTGCAGACACACCTCGAGCCCCTGGCCGAAGCAGCCCGCGGCACTGTGGTCGAACACGAGCCCGGTGAGGTCGAGCGAGCGGTCATAGCCGTGACCGGGCGACCGCCTCGAAGGGTCCGGATCCTCCATACCGATACGGGGCTCGTCGTCCTCCTCACCCTGGCGCTGGACGGTCGGACGCAGCTCGCCGAGGCCCACGACGAGGCGAGCGCGGTGTCGAAGAGCGTGCGCGCGGCGCTTCCCGGCGTGGCCGACGTGGTTGTCCACACGGAGCCGTAGCCGAAGGTGCAGCTCTACCTCGACTGGGACGGGACGGTCACAGAGCGCGACTCGCTGCACATGGTGATCGAGCGCTTCGGCGACCTCGAGGTCTTCCATGCGATGGAGCGAGAGCTCGAACGGGATCTCTCACTCGACGAGGTGATCGCCGCCGAGATGGCGACCATCAGCGCCCCGTTCGACGAGGTGCTCGACTGGGTGCTCGAGAACGTCCGCCTTCGACCGGGGTTGCAAGCGCTGGTGGAGAAGCACGACCCGATCATCGTCTCGGCGGGCTTCGACGAGTTCATTCACCCGGTGCTCGTTCGCGAAGGCGTCGCCGCGCGGGTCGTCGCCAATACCGTGACCGCCTCGCCAAGCGGTTGGAGGGCACGCTTCCGACCCGGCCCGACCTGCTCGGTGTGCGGCCAGCGCTGTAAGCGTGGGGCCCTGGAGGTGGACGCGCCGTTCGCCTACGTCGGTGACGGAATCTCGGATCGCTGCGTGTCCCTCGCTGCGACGAGGGTGTTCGCGCGTGACGGGCTCGCTCGCTGGTTGCGGGAGCAGGGTGTCGAGCACGAAGCCTTCGACGATCTCGACGACGTTCGGCGCTCGCTCGCCGGTAGGCCCTAGTCGCGAGTGACCCTCTGGTCTATCCTCGACACGTCGGCCGAACCCAACGGGAGCGCGCATGAGCAGGATCGTCCTCGAGAACGTCACCAAGATCTATCCAGGCGAGGTTGTGGCGGTCAACGACGTCAGCCTGGAGATCAATTCGGGCGAGTTCATGGTTCTCGTCGGCCCCTCGGGCTGCGGGAAGTCGACGCTCCTTCGCATGATCGCCGGTCTCGAGGAGATCTCCGAGGGCACCGTGACGATCGGCGATCGCGACGTCACCCACCTCTCGCCACGTTCGCGGGACATTGCGATGGTGTTCCAGAACTACGCGCTCTACCCACACATGAGCGTTCGCAAGAATCTCGCCTACGGCCTCATGGTGCGCAAGGCGCCGAAGCCCGAGATCGAACGACGTGTCGACGCGGTCGCGAAGATGCTGGGTCTCGAGCCGTATCTCGACCGAAAGCCCGCGAACCTCTCGGGAGGGCAGCGCCAGCGGGTGGCGATGGGTCGCGCGATCGTCCGCGAGCCGGCTGCGTTCCTGATGGACGAACCGCTCTCGAATCTGGACGCCAAGCTGCGAGTCGGCATGCGCGCCGAGCTCTCGAGGCTTCATGATCGACTGGGGACGACCACGGTCTACGTCACGCACGATCAGATCGAGGCGATGACCCTCGGCCAGCGCGTGACCGTCATGAAGGACGGTGTGATCCAGCAGGTCGGCAAGCCGCAGCTGCTGTACCACGAGCCCGCCAACCTGTTCGTCGCCGCGTTCATCGGCTCCCCGTCGATGAACCTCGTCGAAGCGAACGTCGATGGCGACATGGTCGAGTTCGCCGGATTCCGGATGGAGCTCGCGCCGGAGTGCAGGCCGATGCGCGACGGACAGGGTCATCCTCGGTATCCGACCGAGTGATTTCGAAGACTCGGTCCACGCGGAGATCGGGCTTCCGGAGATCGAGGTCGAGGTCGCCGTTCTCGAAGAGCTCGGCGCGGAGTCGCACGTCATCTTCTGGGTCGATGCGCCACGGGTGGAGGTGGAGGAGCTCACGGCCGCAGGCGACGACGAGGAGCATGCCCAGCTGCTCGCCGACGATCAGCGCTCGCTGTTCACGGCCTCCGTGGATCCTCGCACCACGGGCCCGGCCCGGCCAGCAGCTTCGTCTGGCGATGGACACGCGCAGGCTCCACTTCTTCGATCCCAGCACCGGCGAGTCTCTCAAGGCACGCGACGCCGACCTTGCGGCCGCGTCGGCCTAGGGCTTCGTCGGGATCCGACGGTCAATGGAGATTCGCCGGGCGACCGCCTTCGACCTCAACGCCGTGCAGGAGCTCTGGCAGGCGTTCTCGGCCGAGGTGCCCGAGCCCGGCCACATCGTCGTCGACCTCGAGGAGGAGCTCCGTGAGGTCGCCGAGATCGTCAGCGAGGGCCTCGCGTTCGTCGCCGAGGAAGACGGTGCGCTGGTGGGATTTGCGCTTGCGCGACGGGTCGCCCCGACGATCGCGAAGCTGACCGATCTCTACGTCGTCCGCGAGTCCCGTCGCGCGGGCGTCGCAGCTCGGCTCGTGCACGAGCTCGTCGCCGCGCTTGGCGACGATGGGGTCGAGCACCTCGACCTCGAGGTGCTGAGCGGGAACGCCGCGGCCCGGTCGATCTACCAACGCTGGGGCTTCGTCGAGCACACGCTCGTCCTCGGCGCGCCCGTGGCCGTCTCTTCTGGAGCGTCTCGAACCGGGCCGTCACGCCGTTTCGTTTGCCTCGCTCCACGTGCAGACGGACGACGTCGAGCGCGGTCGAGCGCGCGGTCACGGCGTTCGCTCCGCGAATCGGCTCGAGGCGAAATCGTGTGGAAGGCCCACGCAACGGCTGGACGGCGATCTACGACGAGGTCGCCGATCGCGATCCGACCGTGCTGGTGCGGTTTGGCCGTGAGGTGTCGTCCCGGCTTGGCGCCGTCGTCGTAGCGCTGTCGCTCGAGGTCGAGCAGGTCGTCCGGCTCGTCGCGCTCGATCGCGGAGGCATCGTCGACGAGTACCTCTCGGTCCCCGAGTTCTACGGCGTGCTGCCGCCCGGCGACGTCATCGGCCTCGCCGCGAATCCGACGGTGTTGCAACGCCTCACGGGGGCCGACCCGGCGGCCGTCAGGGCCGCCGCACGGACGGCCGGCTCGGCGGCAGAGCTACCACCCGCGCGTGAGCTTCTTGCAGCGATCGCCACCGCACTGGGGATCGAGGGCGCCGACCACGGCTACGGTGAAGCATGACCATCACGCTCTACGACGCCACCCGCTGCCCGTTCTGCGCCCGAGTCCGGATCGCGCTCGTCGAGAAGCAGATCTCGGTTGAGACCGTTCTGATCGATCTCGACAACCGTCCCGACTGGATCCGCAAGAAGAATCCACCCAGCGGTCGTGTTCCGGTGATCGACGTCGGAGAGCTGACGCTTCCCGAGTCGGTCGTGATCTGCGAGTACCTGGAGGAGATCTTCCCGGAGACGCCGCTGCTGCCGAGCGACCCGGCCGCGCGGGCCCTGGCGCGGCTGCACGTCGAGCGCTTCGACAATCTCGGCGATGCCTACTCCGCCGCTCGTCGGCGCGAGGAGGGCGGGAGAGAGGAGCTCATCGACGAGCTCGTCGGGCTCGACGCGCTGCTCGAGTCGAAACCGTGGTTGACGGGCGATGCATTCGGGCTCGCCGATGTCGCCTACGCGCCCTGGGTGCTTCGGGCCCGCGACCTTCTCGGGATCGATCTCGCCGGAGCTCCTCACGTGGCCGACTGGGTCGAACGGCTCTCCGAGAGACCGTCGATCCAGCAGGAGCTTGCGGTGATCGCGGGTCTTCCACGGCTGGTTTCGATGAATCAGCTGGAAGACATCACCACCGCCGAGCTCGCGACCCGCCTCGACGAGCCAGGCCTGGTCCTGCTCGATGTTCGCAGCGCTTGGGGAGTTCACCGGAACGCACGGAGCGCCGTGTGATCCGAGGCAGGGTCACATCCCCGGCGCGCGCCATCTCGAGCTCATGGAGCTCCTCGAGCCTCGCGTTCCCGAGCAGGTGAGAGCGCTTGTCGGTGCGCCCGAGGGAGCAGAGGTCATCGCGTACTGCCACTCCGGCGCGCGCTCGGCGCACGCGGTCGAAGCTCTTCGCTTCGCCGGCTACGTGGGTCGCAACTACGTGGGCTCCTGGCACGAGTGGTCGCGCGACGAGTCACTCCCTATCGCGTCGCCGGCCGGTCCCGGAGAGGCGTGACGGTCGGGCCCACCCGAAGCGCCTCGAGTGCGGTTGCAAGTGCCCGGGGAACGGCGAGGTCGGCTGGGATCGCGTCGAGCGGGAACCACCGGGCTTCGCTCACCTCTGCCGGGTCGGGTGTCGGCTCGTCGTCCCCGACGAGCTCGGCCGCGTAGTACTGCACCGACACGTGCTCCTCCGCCGGTTCCCCGGCGTCGGCGTACGCGTCGATCCAGGTGCCGAGGTAGCCGGTGACGCGCACCGCAAGGCCCACCTCCTCGAGCGCCTCGCGTTCGGCTGTGTGGATCGGGTGCTCCGGCCCGTCGCAGAAGCCCGACGGGGCGCACCACAGGTCGCGCCAGGGAGCGACCGCTCGGCGGGTCAGACAGCACGCGGCCGTCGGGATCGAGAACCAGCGCCGCGGCGCACGGCTTGGCGTTCGCCCACAGCTCGCGACCGCAGCTGCCGCATCGCGTCGGCGGAGCGGCCTCGAGCGGGTGGCCACACCACCCGCAGAACCGGCTCACGCGGTCGTAGCGGCGCGTGCGACGGCTGCCTCGGTCAGGAACGCCTCGACGAGGCCGCGTCCCTGCTCGATCCAGCGTGGGAGCTTGGACGCGGTCTCGGCCCTGATGAGGTCGCCGGGTACCGGAAGCTCGGCGGCCCCGATCGTGAACCAGTGGTCGAGCATCACCGCGTTGACCTCCGGGTGAAACTGCACGGCCCAGGTGCACTCGCCGAGGCGGTACGCCTGTCGAGCCGCCCCGTTCGCGGCGAGTAGCTCGGCGCCGGGCGGCAGCTCCCAGGTGTAGTAGTGCCACTGGAACGCCTCGAAGTGGGGTGGGAAGGCCGCGCCGACGACCGGGTCGGCGATGCCCGCCTGGGTCAGCCCGACCTCATGCCAACCGACCTCGTCCACCTCGCCGGGGCCGATCCACGCTCCGGCCGCGCGGGCAATGAGCTGGGCGCCGAGGCACACGCCGAGGAGAGGTACGCCGTCGTCGAGCGCGCTGCGGAGGAAGGCGGTCTCCTCCGGCAGCCACGGGTGCTCCGCGTCCTGGTCGGGATGCATCGCTCCGCCGAAGACCATGATCGCGTCGTAGTCGGTCGGCCGACCGTGCGTCCCGCCGTCCGGCGTCATCCAGACCGTGAGCTCGTCCCCACGATCGACCACGTGCTGCTCGAACGTCCCCCCTCCGCCGGTGGGGCCGACCTCGTGGGTGACCGAGAGCACGCGCACACGGCGATGCTACCCAGCCGCTCAGAACAGCCGCAGCTCGGTGGACGGCGGCTCGACCCCGCCCGTCGCGACGATGCCGGCCTCATCGAGAAGCCCACGGAAGATCGCAGCGCTCCTCGGTGCGAAGTCGTCGCGATTGTTGTTGAAGAGCGCGTAGACCTCGTCCGCACGCTCGCTGAGAAGTTGCACGGGCTCGACCCACTCGGCGAGCTCGTCCGCTGCATACATCCAGTCGAAGCGGTCGGCCGCGCTCTTCGCGCCACGGATGTTCCAGGTCGCGGCGTTGCGACCGTGGAACCGGATGTAGGCGACCCGATGCGTGGCCGCCGGCACGCGTGGGGAAACGTTCGAGGCGCGCGTCTGCGGGCTGTCGACCGAGACGTAGGCGAGCCCGTGCTCCTCGAGGAACGCGAGCGTGTCGGCACGCTCACGCTCCTCCATCCAGGAGCGGTGCCGGAACTCGATGAGTGGGACGAGCGGTTCGAGACGCTCGTGCGCGCGGGCAAGCTCGGCTTTCGCCTCGACGGACTTCGTAAAGCGCGGGTGGTACTGCAGGAGCACCGCGCGGAGCTTGCCGGAGAGCTCGAGCGGCTCGAACACCGAGCGGAATTGCGAGAACGCCTCGTCGGTCGGAGCGCCCTCGTGCCAGGTCATCGCCGCGGACGCCTTGACGTGGAAGGTGAACCCGTCGGGTGTGCGTTCGGCCCAGCGCCGGGTGACGTCGGGATCGGGGAGCGCGTAGAACGGTGAGTCGACCTCGACGGTGTCGAAACGCTCCGCGTAGTAGCGCAAGCGCTTCTCAGCGGTCGAGACCCCTCGCGGATACCAGGTGCGAAGCAGGCCCTCGTCGGCCCAGGAGCACGTGCCGATGCGAACGATCGCGGTCATTGGCGTGACGATGAGTGACGATACGGGTGGGGGCGCCCGAAGGACGCCCCCACCCGAGCACACTGGGCGACCGCGTCTAGCGGACGGTCACCGACTTCGACTTGGCGGCGAACCCGCTGACCGTGAAGCTCGAGCAGGGCACCGGCAGGCTCGAGAAGAGCTTGGTGCAGAGGCCCTTGGCCTCGTCACCGACGCTCGTAGCCGCGCCGTCGGCGACGCGGGCCTGGAACGTCGTCTGCTTTGCGGTCTTCGCAAGCGTCAGCTTGTAGACCCCGTCCTTGTTCGCCGTCACCGTCTTGATCGGGCGCAGTGCGGCCTTTCCGGCGGCACCCCAGACTGCGATGCGGAACGCGCCGACGAAGCCGCTCTGCGAAGCCTTCCCGGTGAGCGTGACGCGCTTTGCAACGCGCTTGCCCTTGAGGGTGATCGTGCCGGGCAGGACGAGGCTCGGTGACGCGACCGTGCCTGCCGGGTTGGTCTGGCCGTTCCCTGCCTGCCAGGGCGTCCAGAAGGCCACCCAGGAAGCGGTCGGAAGAGCGCTGAAGACGCCGGTGAACGACATGTCGGCGCTGAGGAACTTCGCGCCGAACGTCGCGCCGCCCGACGTCGTCGGGATGTCCGGTGGGGCCAGGCAGAAGACGAGCTGCGACGTGCCGATCGCAGCGAGGGCCGGATCGGCGGGAAGCACGTACGCCGGCAGGTTGATCGTCTGGCCGGCCGCCTGGAGAACGAGCAGGTAGGTCGCCGTGGGAACGGCGGCCCCGATGCATGCCGTCTGAGAGGCGGCGGGAACCGCGCCCGGAGGAGCGACGATGATGTCGCCCGCGAGCGGCAGTAGCGCACCGCCGAGCGCGAGGGCGCTGACCTGTGCCTTGACCGTCCCGACCTTGGTGCCGGGGGCCGCACTGGTCGAAAGCGTGGTGCCGTTGGAGATCACGATCGCGGCTCGGGCGGTCGCATCGTCGGCGACGTCGGACGAGGCGACAATGCGTGTGATCCCGCCGGGGGCGTACGAGACCGACAGCTTCGCGGTCGAATACGCGGCAGTTGCAGTGGCGGCGAGTGCCAGCGCTGTGAGCGCGGCAACCGATATCACCGCGAGTCGAACCTTCTTCATACAGCCCTCCTGGTTGGACGGTCTGATAGCTCAGTCATCCTTTATCTCGTTGCGAAGCGCGTCGGGAGTGTAGACGGCAGATGCGGCGAAATTGTCAGAAAGCCGAAGGGGCGCCGTGCGGCACCCCTTCGGCAGCGCACCACCGGGCTCAGCGAACGGTCACGAGCTTCGACTTGGCCGTGAACCCACTGATCGTCACGCTCGAGCAAGGGGCCGGGATGCTCGAGAAGGCGGCTGTGCAGAAATCCTTCGCGGGGGCGCCGCTGACTGACCAGCTCCGTCTCCGTCACCCGGGACTGGAACACCGTCTGCTTCGCCGATTTGAGCAACGTCAACTTGTAGACCCCGGCGCTGTTCGTCACCACGCTCTTGAGGGGGCGAAGCGTGGCCTTGCCGACCGCACCCCAGACCGACACGCGGACCGGTGCGGCCAAACCACTCTGCGAGGCGGTGCCCTGGAGGGTCACCCGGCCGTTGACCCGCTTGCCCTTGAGGGTGACGAGACCCGGGAGGATGAGGCTCACCGACGCAACCGTGCCCGCGGGGTTCGTCTGTCCGTTCCCTGCCTGCCACGGGGTCCAGAGCCCGA
Organism: uncultured Actinomycetes bacterium; assembly: GCA_963724655.1. Taxonomy (GTDB): domain Bacteria; phylum Actinomycetota; class Thermoleophilia; order Gaiellales; family Gaiellaceae; genus Gaiella. The sequence continues at coordinate 64,475 of CAVRVG010000003.1, forward strand.
CCCAGGCCGCCGTGCCGAGGGGGCTGAAGACGCCGGTGAACGACATGTCGGCGCTCATGAACTTCGCACCGAAGGTTGCGCCTCCCGAGGTGGTCGGGAGGTCGGGTGGCGCGAGGCAGAAGACGAGCTCCGTCGTTCCGATCGACGCGAGCGTTGCCTCGACCGGCACGAGGTAGGCGGGGAGGTTGATGGTCTGTCCGGCTGCCTGGAGGACGAGCAGGTACGTCGTGATCACGGGCAAGGCGCCGATGCACGCGGTCTGTGAGGCGGCAGGGACAGCCCCGGCCGGGGCGACGATGATGTCGCCTGCGAGCGGGAGTAGCGCACCGCCGAGCGCGAGGGCGCTGACCTGTGCCTTGACCGTTCCGACCTTGGTCCCTGGAGCCGCACCCGTAGAGAGCACGGTGCCGCTGCCGACGACGATCGCCGCCCGCGCTGTCGCGTCGTCCTTCACGTCGGATGCGGCGACGATCCGCGTCACGCCGCCGGGCGCGTACGAGACGGACAGCGTTGCACTCGAATATGCCGCAAGGGCCGTCGCCGGCAGCGCAAGAGCGACGAGGGTGATGACCGCAACGCCAATGTGTTTCATGGGAGCTCTCCTGATCGGAAGTTTCGGCGACGGGATCAGCGAGTGGGAAGCAACCCGCTGGCGACCACCCACTGCTTGTTGTCGTATCGGTAGAGGAACACTGCGTCGATGGGGTAGGAGTCACGTGCGGACGTTCGCAGGCGGATCCCGGGAAGCATGAACGGGTTGGCGGTCGTGTCCATCGACCGCGCCGCGGCGAGCAGCGAGGAACGGGTGAGTTTTGGGCCGGCTCGTTGCAGGGTTTCGACCAGCGACCAGGCAACGGTCATTCCGTACCAGTGGTAGACGTCGGTTGCCTTCGCCGACGGGGCGTAGGTCTTCAGGATCTTGCGGTAGAGGGCCACCGCCGGATCCTTGGCCCAGAGCGGGTCGTTTGGGTTCTTGAGAAACGCGATCGAGAGGGCGCCCTTCGTCAGCTCGGGTGCGTTCAGCCGCGCGATCTGCATGATCGTCGGCTCGATCGAGACCGAGGCGACGTAGAGCAGCGGCTTCCAGCCGAGCTTGTGCGCCGCGAAGACGGCCTGAATCATGAACTTCGGGGTCGCGAACAGCATGAGCGTGTCCGCGCCCGATGCCTTCAGCTTCGCCACCTGCGAGGCGACATCCGGGGAGGTGTACTCGTACGGCTCCGAGGCGATGATCTTCGGCCCCTTTCCTGCGATCGCGCGTGAGAGCCCGCGCGTCATGTCCTTGCCGAGCTCCGTGTTCTCGAGGAGGACGGCGATCCGCGCGTTCGGGCGTCGCTTGAGGAGGTCACGGCCGTAGACACCGCCCTCGCCGCGGTAGCTCTGCAGGAACCCGACCGTCCAGGGGTACTTCGTCGGTGACCCGCCGAGCGCCGCGGAGCCGTCCGCGGCGAAGAGCTGTGGGACCTTCTGCGCGTTCAGGTAGTCGCGAACAGCGAGGTTGTTTGCGGTTCCCACGTCGTTGAAGATCGCCGCGACCCGGTCGAGCTCGACGAGCTTGCGGGTGAGCTGAACGGTCTGCGCCGGGTTGTACGCGTCGTCGTAGTAGCGGTACTCGATCTTCCGGCCGTGCACCCCACCGTGCGCGTTGACCCAACTGAAGTACGCCTTGGCGCCCGGCGCGACAGATCCGAAGGCGGCGGCTTCGCCGGAGAGCGGGACGGTTCCTCCGATCAGGAGGGTCGTGGAGGTGATGCCCGGCTCCGCGGTTGACGCTCCCCCGGCTGTTCCGACAGCTACCAGTGCCGCAACTGCGACAGCTGCGAGGCCATCCAGCCTTCTCATCGCGAGATAGCGGTCGCGAGGCGGGGGACGGTGAGGCTCACAGGCCCAACCGTCACCTTGGCGCCGGCTGTCATCGGGAGGTCGAGGTAGAGGAGGTTCCCGGGGTTTTGCGCCAGCGACGATGAGCCAAACGTGAGGGTGAGCTTCGAGCCCGGGGGGAGATACGTCGCCTGGTTCGAGAGGCGGATGGTGTAGGTGCGCTTCCCCTGGGTGACCGGGACGCCGCCGCCCGCCACGACGATCTCCTTGCCGGCCGGCGTACGTGCGCTGAGCACGGCGACGAGCCGCGACCAACCGCCGGCCGCGGTCGCGGTGACACGCACGCTCGGTGAGCCGAAGACCTCGGTCGCGATCGGATCGACGGCCACCCGGACGACCTTTCCGGACGCCGTGATCTTTGCGGCACCGGGCATCGGGAACCTGCTCGTCAGCGTCTTCGGCAGCGAAACGTATCGCGTCGGCTTGCCCTTCCAGCGCTCGGGCGACACCGCCACCGGGTGCGTCAGGTCGATTCCGCCGGGCTCGCCGCGGAGGTACTTGTCGAACCAGTGCGCGGCCTCCGCGAGCATCGCGCCGGAGTCGCGCGCCGGGAACGTCGAGGGGGCATGACCGTGAAGCCCGATCCACAACCGCTTCGGGCCGGTGAGCTGTTGCCAGGCCTGCAGGGCCTGGTCGATCCCGAAGGCGAAGTCGCGTCGACCCTGCATCATGAAGACGGGTGTGGTGACGCCCTTGAGCGAAGGGAGCGACGAGCGTGCTGCCGCCCAGGGGACGATGCCGGCGGTCTTCCCCGCGAAGGCGGCGTCACGGATGGCGATCACCCCGGGGTCGATCCTGGCTGGATCGAGCTCGCCGAGGAATCCGGCGACGACGCCCGATTTCACCAGTCCTTGGGGAAGCAGCGCGGTGCGGAGATCCGTCCAGGTCTCGACCACCTCGAGCGCCGCCCAGGGAATCCCGGCCGCGACCGAGTTCCAGGCGGCTCCGCCGCCGTACGAGATGCCGAATGCGCCGATGCGGTTGTGGGCGACGTTGAGACGGTCGATGAGCCAGGTATACGCGGTTCTGGCGTCGGCGATCTCGTTGGGCCCGTCGATCGTCACCAGGCCCTCGGACTCGCCGTGACCGCGGGCGTCGTAGGCGAGCACGACGTAGCGCTCTCCGATGATGCCCATCTGCGTTGCCACCTTCTCCATGTCGGCTCGCGTTCCACCGAGCCCGTGGAAGAACACCACGGCGGGCCACCCGCCGGCGGGCGCGGTGCCGTCCGGAATGGTGAGCGTCCCTGCGAGCTGGATGCCATCCGTCGTGGTGAGCGAGACGGTGTTCCTCGAGAAGGCCGAGGCGTTACCCGACGTACACAGCGCGATGACGCTCGCGAGCGTTACCAGTAACGCAGCTTTGCGGTTCGGCGCCACGGCGCGGAAGCGTAACCGACAAAGGGCCGTCCGGTTGAGCGTGCGCCGTATCATCCCGCCGATGGACGCACGACCGCTTGGCGTGTTCGACTCCGGCGTCGGGGGGCTCACCGTGCTCCACGAGCTGCTGGTCACCCTCCCCAACGAGAACGTTGTCTATTTTGGAGATAGCGCGCGGCTCCCGTACGGTCCCCGGCCGCTGGGCGAGATCCGGCAGTTCGCGCTCGAGATCGGACGCTTTCTCGAGCGCCGGGGGGTGAAGCTCGTCGTCGTCGCGTGTAATTCGGCGACCGCAGCCGCCCTTCCCGATCTCCAACGAGCGCTCTCCGTCCCCGTGGTCGGCGTCCTCCAGCCCGAGGCGCACGCGGCTGCACGTGCGACGCGAAACAGGAAGGTCGGCTTGCTCGCCACGAGCGCAACGGTCGACAGCGGCCGGTACACCGAGCTCGTCGCGGCAATCGATGCAGGTGTCGAGGTGACCGCAGTCGCATGCCCGCGTCTCGTTCCGCTCATCGAAGGCGACGACCCGTTCGGCGACGAGGTCCTCGAGGCAGTGCGCGAGGTTGCAGCCCCCTTGAAGACCGCCGGCGTCGACACCGTGATCCTCGGCTGCACCCACTACCCGATCCTGCGGCCGATCTTCCAGCGGGTCTTCGGTCGCGACGTGACGCTCGTGTTCTCGGCGGAGGAGACGGCCCGCGAGGTTGCCGAGACGCTCGGTCGCAAGCAGATCGAGAACAGCGCCGAGGTCGAAGGCAGGTACTCCTTTCTCACCTCGGGCGACCCGGATGCCTTCCGGGCGATGGGCAGGCGTTTCCTGCAGCTGCCCGTAGGTGAGGTCGAGCAGGTGGCCGTCGCGGAGCTCGAGCGATGCGCCGGCGAGCTTCTCGGCCGCGTAGACGAAGACCCGCAACAACGACGAGAGGAACGCCTTGGCGACGAGACATGACGGGAGAAGGCCCGACCAGCTCCGCGAGCTGGACATCCAGCCTGACTTCCTCGAGCAGCCCGATGGTGCGGTCCTGTACGCGCAGGGACGCACGGTCGTCCTCTGCACGGCAACGATCGAGCAGGACATTCCGCGCTGGCTCAAGGGAAAGGGGCAGGGTTGGATGACAGCCGAGTACGCCTTGCTCCCGGCCTCGACCGGTCAACGAACCCAGCGTGGGGTCACGCGTGGGCGTCCGGACGGGCGGACGGTCGAGATCCAGCGGCTCATCGGCCGCTCGTTGCGCGGTGTCTGCGATTTCAAGGCTCTCGGCGAGCGAACGTTGTGGCTGGACTGCGACGTGCTCCAGGCGGATGGGGGCACGCGCTGTGCTGCGATCACCGGCGCGTACATCGCCGCGTCCCGCGCGCTCGACAAGTTCGGGCTCTCCAAGGCAATGCCCGGTTCCGTGGCTGCCGTGTCCGTCGGGGTGGTCGACGGCGAGCCAGTGCTCGATCTCGACTACGTCGAGGACTCTCAGGCCGACACCGACATGAACGTGGTGATGACCGGCGACGGCAGGTTGATCGAGGTGCAGGCGGCCGCGGAGCGCGAGCCGTTCGACCGCTCGCTCCTCGAGCGGATGCTCGATCTCGCCGCAGGTGGAATCGACGAGCTCATCGTCGCGCAGAGAGAGGTGGTCGGTCGGTGATTGGGGTGCGTTCGGGGGCGATCACGATCAAGCAGTGCGTCGTGATCGTCTGTGGTTCTTACTGGTTGAAGTCCGGGCCTCAGACGAGCGCGGCGCAATGCGCCGTATCGTGAGCGTCATCCGGACGTGCCGGAATCGCCGATCGATCACCTCCGCGTGCGAATCGCCGCCGGCTTGAGCGAGCTGCCGTTGCTCGTCGTCGCGACGGGCAACGTCCACAAGGTCGAGGAGCTCGCGGCAGCGCTTCCCGGATTCCAGCTCGAGGCCATCGGCTCGATGGCAGGCGCCCCGGATGAGACAGGGTCGACCTACTACGAGAATGCGCTCCTGAAGGCGCGGTTCGGCCGCCGGAGCGCGCCGCTGGATGCGTGGGCCCTCGGCGAGGACTCGGGCATCGAGGTGGCGGCGCTGGACGGACGACCCGGGATCCACTCGGCGCGTTGGGCCGGCGACGGCATCGCCCGGATCCTCGAAGAGCTGGAAGGCGTCGAAGAGCGCGGCGCCCGGTACGTCTGCTCCGTCGTCGCCCTCTCGGCCGAGGGTCTCGAGGTCAGCGCGGAGGGAGTGCTCGACGGCTCGATCGCCCTCGGGATGCGGGGTGACGGAGGCTTCGGGTACGACCCGATCTTCGTCCCGGGTGCAGAGCAGCGAACCGTGGCGGAGCTCGGGGACGCCTGGAAACGCACGAACTCGCACCGCGCCCGGGCAGCTTTCTCGCTCGCCGAGCGGTTCAGCGCGCTCTCGCACCTGCATCCGACGCCCTGATGTCCTCCAGATCGGCCTGAACGCGGCCGATAACCCTGGAATGGCCGAGCAGCAGGCACTGGGTGGGGGGCGCGCCGAAGCGTTTGACGCAGCGCTCAACCTGCGCGAGGGAGAGCAGTCGCTCGCGTTGGCCCTGGATGCGATTCGCGAGGACGCCGAGCGCGCAGCCGGTGCCTATCGTGCCGTCGTCCGTTCGCTGGCGATGGCGCTTTCAGCGCGTGACGGATACACCGGTGCGCACTCGGACATCGTTCACGACCTCGCGGTCGAGGTCGCGGTGAGGCTCGATCTCTCGCCGCAGGAGGTCGACGAGGTGAAGGTCGTTGCCCTTCTGCACGACATCGGGAAGATCGGAATCCCCGACGAGGTCCTCCACAAGTCGACGCCGCTCACCGAAGAGGAGTGGAGCTTGATGCGGTCGCACCCGGCCATCGGCGAGCGCATCCTTGGGCCGCTGCCGGGGTTCGAGCGCGTGGCGAGCGCCGTCAGGCACGAGCACGAGCGGTGGGATGGCTGTGGGTATCCGGACGGCCTCGCTGGAAAGTCGATCCCCCTTGCGTCTCGGATCGTGCTCGCATGCGACGCCTTCCATGCACTCGTCTCCGACAGGCCGTACCGGCCGGCGCTCGAGCTCGAGGCGGCCGTGACCGAGCTCAACGCCTGTTCCGGCACGCAGTTCGACCCTGAGGTCATCGGCGCGCTGCTCGACGCGATCCGCGATGACGAGTTCGGGACCTTGTCCTCGGGACACACCGTGGAGAGCGACGCGAGTCGCGGCGCAACCACGCTCGATCGTGGCGTGAAGGCGCTTCTGACCATCGCCTCGGCAGCGGTGTCTGCCGAGACGCTCGAAGGGCTGCTCGAGGTCGCCGCGGATGAGGCGCTGTCGGCGGTCGACGCGTGCTCGGTGTCGATCTCACGCTGTGAGGCCCAGTCGCGCCGGCTCCGCGTTCTCGTCAATGCCGGAGACCTCGCGGAGTGGGAGGAACGACGGCCGACCAGGGAGACGTACAGCCTCGATGACGACGAGCTCGTCCGAGACCTCATCCTGAACGGCGCCTCGTATATCGCAAACCTCGAGGACCCGGACACTCCGGAACCTGCCAAGAGGCTGTTGCGCTCGCTCGGCAAGGCGTCCTACGCTGCCGTGCCGGTGATGACCGGGACCATCGCCTGGGGCAAGCTGGTCGCGACGCGAAAGCCGGGCCGCCCAGTCTTCGGCGATCGAGAGCTGCGCCTGCTCCAGACGATCGCCAGCCAGATCGCGACCGCCGCGAGCCGCATGCAGGTGTTTGCACAGATGGCCGACCTCGCGTTTCGCGATTCGCTCACGGGAGTCGGGAACCGACGGGCATTCGACGAGAGGCTCGAGCTCGCCGCGACCGAGGCGCTCGAGTCGGAGCGGCCGCTGTGCCTCGTCCTCTGCGACCTCGACAACCTGCGCGACCTGAACGAAGCCGGTGGGCATCAGGCAGGGGACGATGCCCTGAGACGGGTCGCTGCCGCTCTCGTCGGGATCGCGGGCGAGGTGCCCGTGTATCGACTCGGCGGCGACGAGTTCGCCCTGATTCTCGACGGGGAGACCCTCGAGACGGGGTACGGGCTGGGTGCCCGGATGCTCGAGGCCATGCCGCTCGGGATGACCATCTCATGCGGGGTCGCGGCGCTGGCCGCGAACGCGCGGAGCGCCGATCTGCTTCGCGCCGCCGATCAGGCGCTCTACGTCGCCAAGCGGAGCGGCCGGGGCCGGGTCTGCGTCGCCTCCTCGGACGCCGCGTGGGCCTGGCCCGAGCGGGACCTCGAGCAGAGCCCGACCCGTCGGCGGGGCCAGCGGCGACGGATCGAGGTCGACCGGCTCCTCGATCGGACGCTGGCGGCGCTCGACGGGCCGTTGCGGGATGCCTCGGTCTTCGAGAGGCTCGAGGCGGTGGTGTCGCTCGCAGCGGCAGCGCTCGGGCTGGCGCGTGCGGCGGTCTCGCATTCCGTGACGGGATCCGGCACCGTCGAGGCAGTCATCTCGATCGACTATCGCTCGGGCCGCACCTGGGCGTACACGTTCGGTGAGGCCCCTGATCTGTATCGCCTCGCCGAGTATCCCCTGACGGCGGCGGTGATGACGAGCGGCGGCAGCTTCTACGTGGACGTGGAGAGCCCCGATGCCCACCCGAGCGAGGTGGCCCTGCTTCGAGACTGGGGGCTCACGACCATGGTCGCCGCCGCGGCGTGTCACGGCGACTCGGGCTGGCTCGTCGAGCTGTACGCCGATGGGCAGACTGCTGCGCTCGATCGTGCTCAGACCGCGATCAGGCTCCTCGTTGCCGAGGCCGTGGCAAGCGCGTCCTCTTCCACCGAGGTGGGAGCGTCCGACACGCGCGCGGCCTGATCACCGGCACGGGGCCAACGCGTTAGCCTCACCTCACGGGGAGGCTGAGTCGCTCGGCTTCTCACCGGACGGGTCATCCTTCGGCCGCGCGGGAATCCCGGTTCGACCGTGTGCGAGCTGCCAGTTGAGCACCGAGCCGAACACGATCACGTTCGCCATCACGTAGAGCCACAGGAGCAGGAGGAAGGTGGCTCCGAGCGCCTGGAGCGCGAGGACGCCCGAGCTGATCTCGACGAACAGCGGGAGCCCTTGCAACGTGAGCATCACCACCACCGAGGCAACGATGGCTCCCGGCAGCGCTTCACGCCGCGTGACGGTGGCGTTCGTCAGGCGGTAGTAGGCGGCCAGGAGGAACAGGAAGAGCGCGATCATCGAGAGAGCCGAGGTGAGCCCGAGCGACGCCCAGTGGTTTGCGATCACGTCCGGCGCGTAGCGTCGGAGGAGATCGGTGCCGAACGTCCCGACCCCGAGCCCGGTGAACAGCACGACGAGCAAGACGACCATCGACACGCTGGCCAGTGCCTTGCCACGGAGGAACGAGCGGTTCGGCCGGTCGTACACGATGTTGAACGCCGACTCGAGGGCGCTGAAGAGCGAGAGCGAGCTCCAGAGAAGCGCAATCCCGCCGATGAGCCCGAGCGTTCTCGCGTTGTCCTGCACGGAAGCCACCACGCTCACGATCCTGTCGAGCGAGGCTCCCGGGAAGACATCCTGCAGATACGACACGAGGGCGGTCGATTCGTCCACCCGCCCGAAGAGCCCGAGCATCGCGAGCGAGAGAAACACCAGCGGGACGAACGACGCCAGGGCGAAGTACGCGACCATCGCCGCCAGGTGGGTTCCTCTGACGGCGAAGAACCTGCCAAGCGCTGCACCGAACTGGCCCATGCAGTAATCATGCAGGCCGATGGATACCGCCGACGCCCTCGCCCAGCTGACGGAGCTCTCGACCGACGTGGTCGAGGTCGTCGCGGTTGCAGCAGACGGCGCGATCGAGGCCCACGTCGGCGCGACCCTCGCTCGTGCCGACGAGCTGGCCCGGGCTGGCGCCGAGCTGATCGCTCGCGCCTCCGAGGATGCGCCCGCCGGCGGTCGGGTAGCGCGCGTGCAGGTCGAGCGCGACGGGGGCGGGCTCTTCATCGTCGCCGACCAGGGCCGCCTCGCGGTCGCGACGACGGTTGCCGAGGCCACGGCGGGGCTCGTCGTGCACGATCTCCGTACCGTGCTGCGTCGAAGCGCTCAACAGACCTCAGGGCCGGGCACGTGATCCGCTTCGTCGCGGTCCTGTTGCTCGGGCTTGCGGTGTGGCGCATCTTCGCGCGTCGCTCCGGGCGGGTCGACGCAGTCACCGTCGGTTGGGACGACGGGACGGCGTCCACGCTTCGAGAGAGCGATCCTCTCCGCGCGCGTGTGCTCGAGATCGCCGATCGGGTGGCACCGTGAGCGGCGTCGACGACCTCGGAAGGCGCCTCGTCGAGGTCGCGCTCCTCGAGGGTGACTTCGTCCTGCGCTCTGGCGCGAGGTCACGCTGGTATCTGGACAAGTACCGCTTCGAGACCGATCCGAGCATCCTCGGGCAGCTCGGCGAGCGGCTTGCGGCGGCTGTCGGCGACGTCGACCCGGACGCCGTGAGGCTCGCCGGACCGGCCCTCGGAGCGGTCGCTTTGGCCGCTGCGGCAGCGATGGCGTCCGGAGTGCCGTTCATCATCGTCCGCGGTGAAACCAAGGGATACGGAACGGCGAACCGCATCGAGGGGCCATACGGCCCTGGCGATGTCGTGTGCCTCATCGAGGACGTCGTCACCTCAGGTGGCGCCCTTCTCGAAGCTGTGGCGGCCCTTCGCGAGGCGGGCCTCGTCGTCCGACACGCAGTGTGCGTCGTCGACCGGGAGGAAGGCGGCGCGGACGCGCTGGCCCGGGCCGGAGTGCGGCTTACCGCGCTTTACCGGGCGAGCGAGCTGCTCGCCGCCGGTGGGCGGGTCGACGAACCGCATGGTTGAACCGCACTCGCGGGGTCGCCATGACCTCGACGGGCTTCATCGAACCATCGACCAGGAGGAATAGCAGTGACCAAACAGGAATTCGTCGACGCGGTCGCCGACAGGGCGGGCCTCACCAAGCGCGACGCCGGCGCGGCCGTCGACGCGGTGCTCGACGTTGTCACCGAGACGCTCACGAACGGTGACACCGTTGCCTTCACCGGCTTCGGCAAGTTCACCACCTCCAAGCGTGCGGCACGCATGGGTGTCAACCCACGCACGGGCGAGAAGGTCCACATCAACGCGGCGACCGTGCCGAAGTTCTCCGCCGGCTCGCAACTGAAGAAGGCGGTCAACGTCTAGGAGCGCAGTTGCGGCTACCGCCGCAACTGCCTAGGAACGACGGATGAGGGCCGCATCGCGGCCCTCATCCGTTGAGTCCACATCCAGGGCCTCTCACTTCCAGGCCCGTCCCATTGTAAAGCGAACACATGTTCGTATAGAGTGGCGTGCTTGCAGCTGTCGTTCGATTCAGCCGATCGCCTGGTCGAGCTCGTGCAGGCCCGTCGCGGGCCTGTCTCGGCGCCGGACGCTGCGCGCGAGCTCTTCGCACTGGCTCACGTCCCCGGAGCGCTCGCGCGGTCGCTCCTCGAGGAGATCGTCTCCTCCGAGGCGCGGCTCGGATGGCGTGGCGAGATGATCGGGCTCGCCGACCCTCCCGGTGCGGCAACGGCGCTCGAGCTGGCCCACTTCGTCGTCGTCGATCTCGAGACAACCGGTCTCTCTCCGAAGACGTCGGGGATCTGCGAGATCGGCGCCCAGCGTGTGCGGGCTCTCGAGCTCGTCGATGCTTTCGAGACGTTCGTGAATCCAGGCGTCGCTGTCCCGTCCGCCGTGTCGCGCCTCACCGGGATCGAGCAGCGTTCGCTTCGAGGTGCTCCGGGGCAACAGGCGGCGGTGCGTCGGTTTCTCTCGTTCACCGGGGACGCGGCGATCGTCGCGCACAATGCGCGCTTCGATCTTGCGTTTCTCGACCGCGAGGTCGACCGCATGTCGGGCCAGCGAATCGCAGCACCGGTCATCGACACGGTGTGGCTCGCAAGACGACTCCTCGGCGAGCGAACCCGGCGGGTGGGGCTCGCCTCGCTGGCACACCTGCTCGGCGTTCCGACCGAGCCTTGCCACAGAGCTCTTCCCGACGCGAGGGCGACGGCCGAGATCCTCGTGGTCCTGATCGGGCTCGCGCAGGAGCGAGGTGCCCGAACCGTCTCCGACCTCGTCGAGCTCGCAGCGCCGCGCGCGCGGCGCCTCAACGCAAAGCGGTCGCTCGTCGCCGGGGCGCCGCGCACGCCCGGGACCTATGTGTTCCGTGGAACGGGCGGCGAGGTCCTGTACGTCGGTCGCGCCCGTGACCTTCGCACACGCCTACGGTCGTACTTCGCAGGTGGGCGTCAGCGGCCCGCGGTCGAGGCTGCGCTAGGGGCGCTCGAGCGCGTCGACTGGCACGAAGCCGGCTCGGAGCTCGAGGCCGCGCTCGAGGAGCTCCGGCTCCTGCGCGAGCATCGGCCACCGGCGAACGCGCGGAGCACGCGCCCCGATCGTCATCTGTACCTCCGTCGGCGCGGTGAGCGCTGGACCGCAACCACGGAGCCGACTCCCTTGGGGCCGCTCCGCGATCGACGTGTCGCCCAGAGGGCCGCGCGAGCCCTCGACGGTCATGGAGGAGACGATCCCCGAGCGGCCCTACCCACGCTCCGCGCGAGGCTCGGGCGGCACTCGAAGGCGCAGCGATTCGAGGACGCAGCCCGGCTGCGCGACCGCATCGTTGCGCTCGAGCAGGCCGTGGGAGCGCTCGACGAGCTCCACCGCCTCCGCGAGCTTCGAGCGTGCATCGTCGTACCTGCGCGCGAAGGCGGCTATCTCCGTGCGTACGCGGTTGTCGGTGGCTGCATCGCCGCGACGCGCACGCTTCCCTGCGGCCCGGGAGCGCACCACGAGGCCGCGGCCCTTGTCGCCGATGCGGCTGCGTGCGCTCCCGAGGTGTCCGCCGCGCAGGTCGACGAGCTGGTGCTCGTCTCGTCGTTTCTGAAGCGGCCACCTCCGGAGCTCCGGGTGGTCGCGCTCGAGCCATCCGCGGTCGCAGCCGTCGCAGGACATCTAGCCTTCGCGGCGTGACGGACACTCCGACAGGCGCGATGAACTTCGCCGACCGGGTTGCCGAGGCGGTGGAGCGAAAGCGCACGCAGCTCGTCGTCGGCCTCGATCCCGTGCTCGACCTGCTCCCGGTGGAGCTGCGCGGCGAGGCGGCTTCGGGTCGGAAGGGGGCGGCACCGGCAGTCGAGCGCTTCTGCACCGGGATCATCGATGCGGTCGCGCCCTACGTCGTCGCAGTCAAGCCCCAGGTCGCGTTCTTCGAGGCGCTCGGCGCCGAGGGATGGACGGCGCTCGAGGCGGTCTGTCGGCATGCCCGCGACGTGGGCTTGCTCGTGATCGCCGACGCGAAGCGCGGCGACATCGGCTCGACCGCGCGGGCGTACGCGTCGGCGTTTCTCGAGTCTGCGGCGACGGCCGCTCCCCTCGCCGACGCGATGACGATCAACCCCTACATGGGTCGTGACTCGATCGACCCATTTCTCTCGGTGTGCCGGCGCGACGGTGCCGGGATCTTCCTTCTCGTGCGGACGTCGAATGCAGGTGCGCACGACATTCAGGATGCGATTCTCTCCGACGGCCGACCGTTGTGGCGTTACGTCGCCGACCTCGTCGACGACTGGGGAGAGGATCTGATCGGCGAATGCGGCCTCTCGAGTGTGGGCGCCGTCGTCGGGGCGACGGTGCCGAGGGCGGTCGGCGAGGCCCGCCGGGCGATGCCACGCGCGATCATTCTTCTGCCAGGGGTCGGAGCCCAGGGAGGTACGCCCGCTGATGTCGCGCGGGCGTTCACCAGCGGGCCCTCGAGCGGTCTTGTCAACGCGTCGCGCTCGGTGATCTATGCCTATCGCGACGCTCCCGAGGACGACTGGCGCGCGGCGGCGGGTCAGGAGGCCGCGCGGCTGTCGGCGGCGATCTGGGCGGCGGCGGGCTGGTGAGACGCACCGCGCTGCTCGCCTGTCTCGCGGTGGGCGTCGGTCTGCCGGCCGCAGCCGCATCCGCGGACGCTCCCGTCGTGCAGGCACGCGCGTTCATCGTCCAGAGCTCGCTCGACGGCAGCACCCTCGCCGCCCGCTCGGCGGACGACCCGCGGGCGATGGCGAGCATCACCAAGTTGATGACCGCGCTCGTCGCGCTCGACCACGTCTCACTCGACGACACGGTCGTCGTCCCGGCTGAGGCTGCCCGGCGTCGGCGAGTCGACGATCTTCCTCCAGCCTGGCCAGCGCGTCACCGTGCGCGACCTGTTGATCGGCACGCTTGTCCCAAGCGCCAACGACGCGGCCACGGCGCTCGCCCTGCATGCCGCGGACGGCTCGCTACCACGGTTCGTCGCCTGGATGAATGCAAAGGCCCGTTCGCTCGGGCTGCGCAGTACGACCTTCATGAATCCGCACGGGCTCGATCAGAGTGGGCATCGGTCGTCGGCCCGCGACGTCGTCAAGCTGCTCCGTGCCGCGCTCCGCAATCCGGAGATTCGCGAGTACGCAACCGCGACCAGCGCGACCCTCTCGTACGGGCTCCGGGTCGAGTCCACGGACAATCTCATCGACCGGTTCCCCGGGTTCATCGGTGGCAAGACAGGGCACACCTTCGACGCCGGGTGGTCGCAGGTGGCGGCCGTTCGGCGCAACGGCGTCACGATCACCGCGGCCGTCCTCGGCGAGCCGAGTGAGGAGCGGCGTGATGCGGATCTTGCAGCCCTGCTCGGGTTCGGCCTCGCTTCCTTTCGGCCGTCGCTCGTTGTCGATTCCTCGCGGATCTACGCCCGCGTGGAGGTCGGCTGGGGGCGAGAGCCCATCGCCGTCGTCGCCCACGACCCGGTGATCCGTCCTGCGCCGACGGGCCGCCCGCTCGTCGAGCGCGTCGTTGCGCCCGCGGTCGTCCCGCTTCCCGTCCACGCGGGACAGCGGCTCGGGTCCGTGCTGGTGCTCGACGGTCGACGAATCGTCGCCCGCGTGCCGCTTGTCGCCGACAGATCGGTCGCCGCTCCGACACGGTGGCAGCAGGGCCGGTACCTTGCCGGGCGCACCGTGCACCACCTCTTCGGTTGGCTCTCACGATGATCATCACTGTCACGCTCAACGCCGCACTGGATCGCTCGCTGACCGTTCCGAGCTTCAACGTCGGACACCGTCACCGCTCGAGCGAAGTGCTGACGCTTGCCGGCGGCAAGGGCATCAATGTCGCCCGTGCCCTCAAGCGACTCGACCGGCCGGTGGTTGCGACAGGCCTTGCCGGCGGCCGTACGGGGACGCGGATCGTCGAGGAGCTCACAGCCGAGGCGATTCTCAACGACTTCGTGCGGATCCGTGACGAGTCGCGCACGTCCACGCTCGTCGTCGACCCCACCGCGAGCACGTACACGGAGATCAACGAGTGGGGGCCCAAGGTCTCCGAGACGGAGCTTGGAACGCTGATGGACAAGCTCCGCTATCTGTCGCAGGGTGCCGAGCTCGTCGTGTTCGCGGGCTCGCTGCCGCGCGGGGTCGAGGAGTCGTTCTACGCAGAAGCAGCTCGCGATCTCAACCGGCGTGGAGTGCAGGTCGTGCTCGACACCGACGGCGAGCCGCTTCGTCTCGGGCTCGAGGCTGAGCCGTGGCTCGTCTCACCGAACCAGCACGAGGCCGAGCTCCTCGTCGGCCAGGAGCTCGTCGGCGAGGACGACTTCTTGATGGCGCTCGACACGATCGCCGAGATGGGCGCCCGAAACGTCCACATCACCCTCGACACGGGCTGCTTTGCGCTCGTTCGCGAGGATCGTCACGTCCGCCGGCTGCGTGCGATCGCCCCGCAGCTCGAACCGGTGTCCGTCGTCGGCTCGGGCGACGCCCTCCTCGCTCAGTGGCTCAGCTCGGTGCTCGACAAGGTCGCACCCGACGAGGCGCTGCGCTCCGCGGTCGCGGCCGGCTCCGCCTCCGTCCTCGAGGTCGGCGCGGGAGTGTTCGATCCGGCAGAGGCGCGCAAGCTCGCCGCGGCGGTCGAGGTGAACGATCTCGCCGTAGTGGGCTAGATACGCCGGCGCTGCCTCCGCCCGCCGCGACGATTGGTACCCTCGGTCGGACGGTGGATTGGGCGCACGAGGACAAGTTCGCGAAGGAGGGTCTGACCTTCGATGACGTGCTGCTCATTCCGGCCGAGTCTCACGTCCTCCCGAACGACGTCTCGACGATCACCCGGCTGACGCGGACGATCTCGCTCGAGATCCCGATCGTCTCCGCCGCGATGGACACGGTCACCGAGGCCCGGCTTGCGATTGCGCTCGCCAGAGAGGGCGGGATCGGTGTCCTGCACCGCAACCTTTCGATCGCCGACCAGGTGGCCGAGGTCGACAAGGTGAAGCGCTCGGAGGCAGGCATGATCGTCGAGCCCGTCACCCTTCCACCGGACGCGCTCGTCGGCGACGCGCTCGAGCTGATGGCTCGCTACCGCGTCTCGGGTGTCCCGATCACCGACACCGCCGGCGTCCTGGTCGGCATCCTCACCAATCGCGACCTCAGGTTCGGGGCAGATCCCGCGCAGCCGGTCTCCGTCGTGATGACGAGTCGCGATCTTGTCACCGCGCCCATCGGGACCACGCTCCGAGAGGCGCAGGCCATCCTCGGTCGGCACAAGATCGAGAAGCTTCCGATCGTCGATGCGGACGGGTGCCTCAAAGGCCTCATCACCGTCAAGGACATCCAGAAGCGAGTCCGCTACCCGCTCGCGACGAAAGACGAGCGGGGACGTCTGCGAGTCGTCGCCGCGGTCGGGCGTCGGGCCGGACGCCCTCGAGCGGGCCGCAGCTCTGGTCGAGGTGGACGTCGACGCGCTCGTCATCGACACTGCCCACGGTCACTCCCGAGGCGTGCTCGAGGTCGTTCGGGCGATCAAGGATCGCTGCGACATCGAGGTCATTGCCGGGAACATCTCGACAGCGGCCGCGGCCGAGGCGCTCATCGACGCCGGCGCCGACGCTCTCAAGCTCGGCCAGGGGCCTGGATCGATCTGCACCACCCGGGTCGTCGCCGGGGTCGGCATGCCGCAGGTGACCGCGATCCACGATTGCGCCCGGGTCGCCGCCGAGGAGGGGATCCCGGTCATCGCCGACGGCGGCATCACCTCGTCCGGCGATGTCGCAAAGGCGATCGGCGCAGGGGCAGATGCGATCATGATCGGATCGATGCTTGCCGGCACCGACGAGTCGCCGGGAGACGTCCTGATCGTCCAGGGTGAGCGCTTCAAGGACTACCGGGCGATGGGATCTCTCGGCGCGATGCGCGCGCGCTCGTTCTCGAAGGACAGGTACTTCCAGGGCGATGTCGAGGATGCGGAGAAGCTCGTGCCGGAAGGCATCGAGGCCCGGGTGCCCTACAAGGGCCCACTCGCTCCGATCGTCTACCAGCTCGTCGGCGGGTTGCGCCAGGCAATGGGATATTGCGGCGCCGCCACGATCGAGGAGATGAAGCAGGCGCAGTTCGTCCGCATGACCGGCGCCGGTCTTCGCGAGAGCCACCCGCACGACGTCACGATCACGAAAGACGCGCCGAACTACCGTCGTGGCTGAGCTCGCCGACATCCTCCCGTTCCCGACGCCTGAGCCGGGCCCGGAGGAGAGGCCGGTGCTCGTGCTCGACTTCGGAGGCCAGTACAGCCAGCTGATCGCCCGCCGGGTACGCGAGGCGCGCGTCTATTCGGAGCTCGTCAGCCACCGGCTGACCGCGGCGGAGGTGAAGGCGCGCAACCCGCTTGCGCTCGTGCTCTCGGGTGGGCCGGCCTCGGTGTATGCAGAGGGGGCGCCGCAACTCGATGTCGCAATCTTCGACCTCGGGATCCCGACGCTCGGGATCTGTTACGGGATGCAGCTGATGGCACGGGATCTCGGCGGCACGGTCGAGGCGGACGGCCATTCGGAGTTCGGGAAGACGGACCTCACCGTCGACGAGTCGGCGCTGTTCCACGACCTCCCTCCCGAGCAGGTCGTGTGGATGAGCCACGGCGACTCGGTGACCGCCGCACCTCCGGGTGCGCGCGTCGTAGCGTCATCCCCGTCGACCCCGATCGCGGCCTTTGAGGACCCCGAGCGCGGGCACTACGCGGTGCAGTTCCACCCCGAGGTGGTGCACACACCGCATGGGCAGGAGGTGCTGAAGAACTTCCTCTACGACGTGGTCGGCATTCCACCGGCCTGGACTCCCGCCGCCGTGATCGAGGAGCAGGTCGAGCGGATCCGAGCCCAGGTCGGCTCCGAGAAGGTGATCTGCGGGCTCTCGGGTGGAGTCGACTCGGCAGTCGCAGCGCTGCTCGTGCACAAGGCGGTCGGCGACCAGCTCACGTGCGTCTTCGTCGATCACGGGCTGCTCCGTGAGAACGAGGCAGCGCAGGTGGTCGAGACGTTCGGCAACCACTTCCACGTGCCGCTCGTGCATGTCGATGCGCGCGAGCGGTTCCTCGGTCGTCTCGCCGGCATCACCGATCCGGAGCACAAGCGAAAGATCATCGGCGAGGAGTTCATCCGCGTCTTCGAGGAAGAGGCGGGCTTGCTCGGAGAGGTGCGGTTCCTCGTTCAGGGCACGCTCTACTCGGACGTCATCGAGTCCGGCGGCGACGTCGGCGTAGCCGCCAAGATCAAGTCGCACCACAACGTGGGCGGACTGCCGGCCGACATGACGATGGAGCTCGTCGAGCCGTTGCGGATGCTCTTCAAGGACGAGGTGCGTCGCGTCGGGGAGGAGCTCGGACTTCCGGAGCGCATGGTCTGGCGCCACCCATTTCCCGGTCCGGGGCTCGCGATTCGCATCATCGGCGACGTGACCGAGGAGCGGCTCTCGATCCTCCGCGCGGCCGATTCGATCCTGCTCGACGAGGTACGCCGGGCAGGTCTCTATTCGGAGCTGTGGCAGTGCTTCGCGGTGCTTCCGGCCATCCGTTCGGTCGGCGTCCAGGGTGACGAGCGCACGTATGCGTATCCGATCGTGATTCGCGCGGTCACCTCGGAGGACGCGATGACCGCCGACTGGGCGCGACTGCCGTACGACCTTCTTTCCACGATCAGCGCGCGGATCATCAACGAGGTTCGCGACGTCAACCGGGTCGCGCTCGACCTCTCGTCGAAGCCCCCTGCGACGATCGAGTGGGAGTAGGAACCAACCCGCGCAGTCACTCCGGCCGAGCGTCTACCGTTCACCGCATCTTGCACCGCGACCTCAAGCGAGGGACACCGTGAGCGACTGGGAAACCACCGAGAGCGACGACGACGATCTCCTCGATGACGACGAGGACGCGAAGCTCGACGATCTCGACGTCGACGTCGACGATGACGATGACTGGTCGGACGACGAGGACGAGGACGACTAGCGCCTGGGCGGTGCCGTGGCCTCCCGCCCGGCACCGCCCTTCCACACCGGCACCTCGACGACGCCGGCCGGAGCGACCGTTACCGCGACATCCGTCCCCCGGGCTGGAAGGTCGAGCGATGTGACGAGAGCTTCGAGCTCCGTCCCATCGTCGAGACGGACACGAACGGTCGCCGAGGCGCCGTGCCGTTCGACATCCATGACCCGGGCGCCTGTGCCGCGGGCGAGCCGAATCGCTTCCGGCCGGATGACCTTCGCGGTGTCACCGTCTCGGACGATGTTTCTCATCCCGAGAAAGGACGCGACCCAGTCGTCGGCGGGGTGCTCCCAGAGTCGTTTCGGTGTGTCGATCTGGGCGATGGCTCCGTCGCGAACCAGGACGATGCGGGCGCCGATCGCGAATGCCTCGCCGACATCGTGGGTGACGTGCATCACCGTCAGCTCCAACCTGGTGACGATGGCTTTGAGCTCGTCCTTCAGCCTGTCCCGCAGTGGCCCGTCGAGCGCGCCCAGCGGTTCGTCGAGCAGCAGGATGCGAGGAGCCGGCGCGAGCGCCCGTGCCAGCCCGACCCGCTGCCCTTCACCGCCCGAGAGCGTCGCAACGTCGCGACGCTCGAATCCCGGCAGTCCGACGAGCTGAAGAACCTCCGCGACCCGGGTCGCTGTCTCTCCCCGCGAGCGCCCTGCGACCTCCAGCCCGTAGGCGACGTTGCGCCCTACATCGCGATGGGGAAAGAGCGCGCCGTCCTGGAAGACGAGCCCGATCCCGCGCTCGTGGGCTGGCACCGCCGCCATGTCCATTCCGTCGACGAGCACGCGCCCACTGCTGGGTCGTTGGAGACCGGCCACCGTCCGCAACAGCGTCGACTTCCCGGAGCCGCTCGGGCCGAGAATGGCGACCGGCTCGCCGGTGGCGACCACGAGCGAGAGATCGTGAAGAATCGGCAGCCCATCGAGCTGAACGTCCACGTGCTCGAGCGCAACGGTCACCGCGGTTCCCGCCTGACCAGCGCTCGCTCGCTCACAAGCGCGACGAGGACCACGAGTGCCATCAGCACGACGCAGAGCGCCATCGCGGTCCCGACGTTGTCGGCACCGGGTCGCCCGAGAAAGCGGAACGCAGCCACGGGAAGCGTTGGGGTATCGGCGCGAACCAGGAACACCGTGGCGCCGAACTCGCCGAGTGCGACTGCGAACGCAAGCCCGGCGGCGACCGCAAGCGGCCGCGCAAGCAGCGGCAGGTCAATTGTCCGCCGCACCCTCGCGGGCGTGGCCCCGAGCGCCGCCGCGGCGTCGTGGAGACGTGTGTCCAACCCACGAAGCGCGGGCGTCAACGAGCGGATGACGAAGGGAAGGGCCACCAATGCCTGCGCGATGGGGACGATCGCTCGCGAGCTGCGGAGATCGAGCGGCGGCTCGTCGAAGGCGAGGAGGAAGCCGAAGCCGAGCATTGCCGCGGAAGCGCCGAGTGGCAGCATCACGAAGACGTTGAGCAGGGGCATGCCTCGGGCGATGGCGATCGCCGCCGGGACCCCCAGGCCGAGCGCGACCACGGTCGCCGCTCCCGCGTAGACGAGAGAGTTGACGACGGCATGCCAGGGCGCGACCAGGAGCGCCGGTGTCTCGTCGGCGAGCGCCTCGAAGTGGTGAAGCCCGACCGTTCCGCCGACCGAGAGCGATCGCCAGACGAGCGCCGCGGGTGCGAGCGCGAGGAACGCAAGCGACCCGACGATGACGACCCCGACCAGCGGGCGCTCGCGGCGCGACACCCGCCGCTGCGTTCCGGTCCACGCGGATCGAGAGCCCGCGCGCCGTTCGAGAAGCCCACAGACGGTGGTGACGAGCGCGACCGCAAAGAGCTGCAGGAGCGCAAGAGCCGCCGCTGTGCGTAGGTCGAAGAGCCGCACCGCCTGGGTGTAGATCTCGGTCTCGAGCGTTGCGAATCTCGGCCCACCGAGCACGACGATGACGCCGAAAGAGGTGAAGCAGAACAGAAAGACGATCGAGGCGGCCGCCCCGAGCGCCGGGGTGAGCAGGGGCAGCGTGACGGTGCGGGCCCGAATGGACGGGCGAGCCCCGAGCATCGTGGCAACCTCGTCGAGCCGCTTGTCCAGCGCCGACCAGGCGGTGCCGACGACTCGGACGACGACCGCGACGTTGAAGAAGACGTGCGCGACGAGGATCGCCCACACCGAGCGCTCGAGGCCGTTGGGCAGGAGTGCGATGAACGCGGTCGCAACCACGACGGTCGGGAGGACGAAAGGGATGAGAACGAGAGCCTCGATCGTCCCACGACCTCGAAACGACCCGCGCGACAGTGCCCACGCCAATGGAAGTCCCGCGGCAAGCGTCAGCGCGGTCGAGACCGCCGCCTGCCACGTCGTGAACCACACGATGTCGATCGTGGAACGCCGCTCGAAGACGTCGAACGGCAGTCCGCCTCCACCGGCGCTCCTCTCCACGATCGCCGCGAGCGGCCATGCAAAGAAGAGCGTCAGGAACGCGAGCGCCGGTGTGGCCAGCGCAAGCCGTATCAGCGCAGGACGAGATCCGTCCACTTCGTCACCCAGCCGTCGCGCCCCGCGGCGATCTCGTCAGGAGTGAGCGTGAGTGGATCGCTCGGAACGATCGCAAACCGGGTGAACTCCTCCGGCAGCACCACGCCCGTCCGCACCGGATACACGAACATCGAGCCCGGGACGTCCGCCTGGAAGCGCTCGGAGAGCATGAAGTCGATGAGCTTCTTGGCGCCGTCGGCGTTCGGTGCGCCCCTGAGCACGCCGGCATACTCGATCTGACGGAAACAGCCGTCCTCGATGGCGGCGGTCGGCGATTCGTCGAGCGGCTTGCTCGCGAAGATCACCTCGGCTGCCGGTGACGTGGCATACGACACCACGATGGGCCGCTTGCCCGGGCTTCCCGCGGCGCCCGAGAACTCCTGGGTGTAGGCCTCTTCCCAACCGTCCACAACGCGCACGCCGTTCTCACGGAGCTTGCGCCAGTACGCCTGCCAGCCGCCCTCACCGAAGCGCGTCACCGTTGCGAGGAGAAAGGCGAGACCAGGCGTCGAGGTGGCCGCGTTCTCGACGACCAGAAGATCGCGGTAGCGCGGCAGGGTGAGGTCGGCAAGTGTGCTTGGTGGTACGACCTCGTGCTTCGCGAACCAGCCACGGTCGATGTTGAGGCAGACATCGCCGCGATCGATCGGCGTCACGCGAGGATCCGACGGCTTGAACGACTCGTCGACGCTGCTCAAGGCCGTCGGATGTGTACTTCTCGAGCAGATCGCCTGCGAGGGCGCGCGACAGGAGGTTGTCGTCGACCCCGAACAGCACGTCACCCTGGGGGTTACCGGCCGAGAGCAGCGCCTTGTTGAGCACCTCGCCCGCGTCGCCGCCCTGCAGGATCCGCAGCGTCAGCCCGCTCTCGGTCTCGAAGGCACGCTTCACGTCCTTCGAGATCGCGAACGAGTCGTGCGTCACCAGGACGACCTCCGTCGGCGTTGCCTCGTCCGACCCGCAGCCGGCCGACAACGCAGCCACCAGCGCAACCACGGCTGCCGCGACGAGGACCACCGGCTTCCCCCTCCGCGACGTGGTGACCTTGTGACGGATCGTTACAAGCATGTCCACGCTGTGTCTCCTGAGTCGACGATTGCCAGGTTCTCTGCCGGTTCGCGCCGCGTCGGCGTCTCGGGCCGTCGTCGCTTGCAACGATCAGTTACAAGCGGTCTCACGCTGGCGCCTCCCGGGCGGATTGCGATGAGCACGCCACGTTCGACGGTCACCGTCGCCTCGGCAGCGACGAAGACGTTCGAGATGCCGCGGGTCGAACCGGGCTCCAGCGTCTCGTTGGCGAGTGGGTACTCGAGCCCGTTCGTCGTGACCCCGGACGACGCGCCGTGGAGTGGAAGCAGGGTGAGAATCTCGCCGGGCGTGCCCTTCAGCGCTCGAGAGCCGCGGACGACGGTCACGGCTGCGTCACCGATGAGCGCATCGATCTCGATCTCTCGGTAGCCGTCGGCGCCGAGGAGCAGAAGGACGCCCAGGAGATGGTCGAGGCGACCACCGTCGCTTGCAACCACGAGGATCCGCTTCGCTCCGAGCGACACGGCTTCGTCGAGCGCTAGCTCGAGGTCGGTTGCGTCCTTCGCGGTCGGGTGACGAACGATCCGCGTCCCGCCCTGCTCTGCCGCGAGCAAGGCCTCGGCCGAGGCCGAGTCGAAGTCACCAACCGCAACCGCCACCTCGAGGCCCAGAGCCTGTGCCCGCTCGAGCCCACCGTCGGCGGCGATGACGACTGCACCAGCAGGCACGTCGACCTGAGGGCCGGCCCCGGCGGCGACGACGACGAACTGCTGTGACCCATTCTGCAAACGCATTCCTCCGCTGGCATTACCCAGATCAGGTTGTGCGGGTCGGCGGCGCGCTGCGTCCGCCCTCTCAGCCCGGTTGTCCCGAGCTCCCCGTGTTGGCAGCAGAGAGACTACCGGCTTTGCGGGCATGATTCACCCCCGACCAGAAGCGAAGGAGCCGCCGTGCTGATCGCCACCACCAACGATGTTCCGGGCTACGAGATCGAGGAGGTCATCGGCGAGGTGTTCGGGCTCACCGTCCGTTCGCGCAACCTCGGCTCGCAGATCGGCGCAGGTCTGAAATCGCTCGTCGGCGGCGAGCTGCGCGGGATGACCAAGATGCTCGCGGAGGGACGGGAGGAAGCGATCGCGCGGCTGGTCGAGGAGGCCGAGGCAAAGGGAGCCAACGCGGTCCTCGCGATGCGCTTCGACACCTCCGAGCTCGGCTCGACCTGGACCGAGATCTGCGCCTACGGCACCGCCGCACGCGTCCGGCGAGCGTGATCCACGAAGAACCACTACTCGGCGGGAACACGCACGCCGGTGTGGTCAGGGTGGGCTCGACCGTTCGGCGTCCCACAGGGCCGTGGACGGCGTCCGTGCACGCGCTCTTGCGTCATCTCGAGCAAAGTGGCTTCGCACATGCACCGCGCGTTGTCGGCCTGGATGAGCAAGGTCGCGAGAGCCTCACGTTCGTCGAAGGCCTCGTCGTCCACCCGGGTCACGATTCGCTCACCGCAAGCGACCGCGCGCTCTCCGAGATCGCCGGGATCATCCGTGCCTATCACGACGTCGTCACCGGCTTCGCGAACGACGAGACGCACGTCTGGGGAGAGCACGGCAGCGACCCCGTCGGCCCGCCGGAGCTCATCTGCCACAACGACCTCGCACCGTGGAATCTCGTCCACGGCCCGGATGGCGCGTGGACGTTCATCGACTGGGACCTTGCGGCGCCCGGTCGGCGTGCGTGGGATCTCGCCTGGGCGCTCCTCGGCTTCGTCTCGCTGATGCCCGACGCGGCACTTCCCGATGCCGACATCCGGCGGCGGATCGACGTCTTTCGCGACGGCTACGGCGCGGCGCTCTTTCCGGCCGATGTCCTCGAGGTTGCGGCGGAGCGCTGCGGGCACGAGGCAGGTCGCATCCGAGACCTCGGTGCCTCGGGGGTTGACCCGTACGTGAGACTGCTAGCCGACGGGCACTACGAAACCTGGGCGCGCGCAGAGGAGCACGTTCTCGCAGGCGCTTCGCGTTGGCAGGTGACTACTCCGCCGGCGCGGTAACTGCGACTTCGGGCTCGGCTTCGACACCGGCTCCGACACCGTGTTCGTCACTCGTCTCGAGCGCGACACCATCGAGTGGCTCGCCGTCCACCGTCAGACCGAGAGCGGCCGCGGCGCGGCGCTCGTCCTTGCGCTTCTGCTTCCGTACCCGCTTCTCCCGCACCGACTGCTCGCGTGCAAGCTTTGCCATCGTCGTCTGCCGTTTGGTCGCCATACAGGTTCGTCCTCTCGCTGGATGCTCCGGGTCAGTCGCCTCGATGAGCCGTCAACTGAGCGGCGGGCTGACCCCGGTCGGCCGAGGCGCGAGGGCCGCCCTGGCGGCTCGGCTCCTTCGAGAGTAGCACTGGCCTCCTTCGCGGTCATCGGCGCGCCGCGATCGGGGTCTTGCAGGTGCTACACTCACTCGCCGCGCGGTCGTCAGGCTGCGCTCTCTGACGCAATGACTACTTACACCGCAAAGCCGGGCGAGATTCAGCGCGACTGGTATGTCGTCGACGCTGAGGGGCAGACCCTCGGCCGTCTGTCGACCCGCATCGCGGACATGCTTCGCGGAAAGAACAAGCCCCAGTACACGCCGCACGTCGACACCGGGGATTTCGTCATCGTCGTGAATGCGGAGAAGGTGCGCGTCACCGGCAAGAAGCTCGACGACAAGATGGTGCGCTGGCACACCGGTTATCCCGGGGGGCTCAAGGAGCGCACGCTGCGTGAGCAGCTTCAGCGTCGTCCGACCGAGGTCATCCGCAAGTCCGTCAAGGGCATGCTCCCGAAGAACAAGCTCGCGTCGGTCCAGATCAACAAGCTGAAGGTCTATGCCGGCCCGGAGCATCCGCACGTCGCCCAGCAACCGAAACAGCTCTCACTCTAGGAGCGCGCCTACATGTCTCAACTCGCCCAGTACTCCGGAACCGGAAAGCGCAAGACGTCGGTTGCGCGCGTCATCCTGCGTCCGGGTGACGGCAAGACCTGGATCAACGGCCGGGTCATCGAGGACTACTTCCCACGCGCGATGCACCGCACCACGGCACTCTCGCCGCTCGGGGTCGCGGAGGCGCAGGGAACGTACGACCTGAGGGTGCGCGTCCACGGTGGAGGGATCAGCGGCCAGGCCGGCGCGATCCGGCACGGAATCGCACGCGCGCTCGTCGAGGCCGATCCCGAGCTGCGCATCCCACTCAAGCGGCAAGGCTTCCTCACGCGTGACGCTCGCAAGGTGGAGCGCAAGAAGGCCGGGCTCCACAAGGCCCGCAAGGCCCCGCAGTTCTCGAAGCGCTAGGGCACTTTCCCTAGGGAAAGTGCCAGATGCCTGATTCTGAGATCCCACATGTCGAGGACGCTGCGCTTTCTGCCCTGGGCAGGCAGCGCAGGTACTTCGGCACCGACGGCGTCCGCGGCGTCGTCGGTGAGGTCATCACACCCGATCTCGTCGAGCGCCTGGGGAGAGCGGCGACGCTCTGGAGCGGACGCGGACGCGTTCTGGTCGGGCGCGACACGCGCGGATCCGGGCCCGAGCTCGAGCAGGCGCTCGCGCGCGGAATCGTCTCTGCCGGTGGCACCGCCGTGCTCGGTGGCGTGCTGCCTACACCAGCGGTAGCCCTCCTTGCGCAGGACCTCGGGCTCGTGGTCTCCGCTTCGCACAACCCGCCCGAATACAACGGGGTGAAGCTCTTCGATCGAGAAGGGCACAAGCTCGACGACGCGATGGAGCTCGAGATCGAGGCCTTGCTCGACGAGCCAGGCCCCGGCGGCGGCTCGATCGAGGTCGCTGAAGGCGCCGTCGACGGGTACGTCGAGCACATCGTCGACCACTTCGGGTCGGACCTGACCGGACTGCGGATTGCCGTCGACTGCGCGAACGGAGCGTTTTCGGAGATCGCGCCGGCGGTGTTCGAGAGGCTGGGCGCCAGCGTGACGACCATCGCCGCCGCTCCCGACGGGACGAACATCAACGCAGGCTGCGGTGCGACCAGCCTCGACCTGCTGTCCCAGGCCGTTCGCGCCGGAACGTTCGATCTCGGGGTCGCCTTCGACGGCGACGGCGACCGGATGCTGGCCGTCGATGCCCATGGCACACCGGTTGACGGAGACCAGATCGTCGCAATCTGCGCCCTCGCCCTCGACGTCGATGTGGTCGCGGTGACCTCGATGACGAACCTCGGCTTTCACAGGTTGATGGCCGATCACGACATCCGTGTTCTCACCACCGATGTCGGCGACCGGTACGTCCTCGAGGCGCTCCGCCAGGAGGGGGGTATCGTCGGCGGTGAGCAGTCCGGTCACGTGATCATCCTCGACGGTCATGTCACGGGAGACGGCCTTGCCGCCGCGCTCGTCCTCTGCCGCTCGCTCGGCGGTCGCACGCTGGCGGACGCCGCGGCGATGATGCCTCGCTTTGCGCAACGGCTCGAGAGCGTGCGTGTCGCCCGTCGCGAGGTGCCGCCCGCCGTCGCCGCCGAGGTCGACCGGCTCAACGAGGAGCTTGGCGCGAGCGGTCGCGTGCTCGTGCGCCCGTCGGGTACGGAGCCCGTGATTCGGGTGCTTGCCGAGTCGGAGCGGCAAGAGGACGCGGACGCGCTCTGTGGTAGGATCGCTGACCTCGTACGGCAGGAGCTTGGCGCGGCATAGCGGCTGCGCGTCTCGGGAACTGGCGACCCGAACGGGCACCACGGAGACAGGGGAGGGCCAGGGATGTGCGGGATCATCGGATACGTCGGAAGTCGTGAATGCAAGCCGCTCCTTCTCCACGGCCTGAAGCGACTCGAGTACCGCGGCTACGACTCGTCCGGCATCGCTCTCCTCCACGAAGATCGCCTCACCTACATGAGGGCGGTCGGAGTCCTCAAGAACCTCGAACGTGTGGCGAGCGCTGAGACTCCACCGGCGACGACCGGCCTCGGGCACACGCGCTGGGCGACCCACGGCGGGGTCACCGAGGCGAACGCTCACCCACTCGCCTCCGAAGAGGGTGGCGTCGCCATCGTTCTCAACGGCATCGTCGAGAACTACCGCGAGCTGCGTGCCGATCTCGTGCAGGACGGTCACGTGTTCAGCTCGGAGACCGACGCGGAGACGGTGACCCACCTGATCGAAGACGCCTACGAGGGCGATCTCGTCGAGGCGGTCAGAACGGTGTACGGCAAGCTCGAGGGCCACTTCGCCTTCGCGGTGATCCACACCGACCACCCGGGTCAGCTCGTCGGTGCTCGGCTCGGTTGCCCGATGGTGGTGGGACTCGCCGACGGTGAGACGTTCCTCGCGTCCAACGCGGCTGCGTTCCTCCGCGACTCGCGGATGGTCCAGTTCCCGGAGGATGGAGACCTCGTCCTGGTCGAGCCGGGAGGGTCGCAATTCTTCCGCGCACACGATGGCACGCCTGTCGAGCGCGAGATCATCGAGCTCGACTGGGACGACGAGGGTGCGGAGAAGAACGGGTATGAGACCTTCATGCTCAAGGAGATCAACGAGCAGCCTCAGGCGGTTGCCGACACGATCGGCGACCGGGTGCGACACGGCCGGCTCGAGCTCGAAGGGCTCGGGGTCGACGACGAGACGCTGCGACAGCTCCGCCGGATCGTGATCCTCGCCGCCGGCACCGCGTATCACGCGGGCGTCGCGGCGCGATACGCGATCGAGGAGTGGGCGCGCGTTCCGGTCGAGCACGACATCGCCTCGGAGTGGATCTATCGCAACCCGGTGCTCGATCGCGACACGCTCGTGATCGGCATCTCGCAGTCTGGCGAGACCCGCGACACGATCGAGGCGATGAAGCTCGCTCGCGAGCTGGGCGCCCACACGGTCGCGATCACCAACATGATGGGCTCGCAGATCACCCGCGAGGTCGACTCCGTTCTCTACACGCGGTGTGGGGTCGAGATGGCGGTGGCAGCGTCGAAGACGTTCACCGCGCAGCTCTCGCTGCTCTTCCTCGTCGCGCTCAAGCTTGCACAGGTCCGAAAGACGCTTCCCGAAGAGGAGCTCACGTTCATCCTCGACTCGCTTCACGCCTTGCCGGAGAAGATCCAGTACTTCCTCGACGGGGACCACCCGATCGAGGAGATAGCGCAGCGCTACCACACGGCGCCGTTCTTCCTCTACCTCGGTCGCCATATCGGCTTGCCGGTCGCGCTCGAGGGCGCGCTCAAGCTCAAGGAGATCTCGTACATCCCGACCGAGGCCTATTCGGCCGGCGAGATGAAGCACGGCCCGATCGCCCTGCTCGACGAGAACACCCCGGTGGTGGTCGTCGCGACCCGCATCCACGTGTACGACAAGATCGTCTCGAACATCCAGGAGGTACGCGCCCGCGGCGCGTACGTGATCGCGATCGCGACGGACGGCAACGAGGACATCCAGCACCACGCGGACGACGTGATCTACGTCCCCGATGCGCCGGCATTCCTCCAGGCGGTGCTCGCCGTCGTTCCACTTCAGCTCCTCGCCTACCGCATCGCCCGGCTCCGCGGCCTCAACGTCGACCAGCCGCGCAACCTCGCGAAGACCGTTACGGTCGAGTAGCCCCCGGAAGTCGTCGCACGAGCGACCGGCTCCGAAGGAGCGCGACAGCGGCGATCACGGAGGCGCCCGCGGCGAGGAGCGACCAGCGTGAGTGGTCGGCGAAGTCCGGGAGCACCGCGATCAGAAGCGCGGGAACGAGCGCAACCAGCCCCGCGACGCCGACGCGATCGACGAGGACGAGCGTGAGCGCGACCGCCACCAGAAGCATCAGCGCGGCGAGGGCTCCACTCGCCCGCTGACCGGAGAGAAGCTCCGGGGCACTCGTCGCGAGGAGGAGCCAGCCCCGCGGCCGCGCCGAGCGCAAGGCCGGCCTGTGGCCCGGCGCCGGCGAACGGGCGCGCAGCGACTATCGCGAGCACGAGCCCGATGACGATGAGCACGCCGTAGGGCGCGATCGCGACCCACCGGTCGGTCACGCCGAGTCTCGTCCACACGGTCTCGGTGACGTCGCCGGCGTGGAGGCGCCCGAGCCAGAAGCCGAGCCCCCGCTCCTCCGAGACGATGGGGGTCGTGGCGTTCGCGAGAGCCATCGCAGCGACGCCGCAGAGCCCGACCACCGTGACCGCGACGGGGAAGCGGGCGAGGGCGTAGGCCACGAGCACGAGGCTGAAGGGCAGTGCGGCGACGAGGAACCTCGGCCCCGGCCCCCAGCCGCCAAACGGCAGGAAGTACGACGCGTTGTAGAGGAGGAAGAGCACGCAGATCGTCGCGCACGCGACAGCCTCGGCGCGTGTGGGCCGACGCCAGGCGAGGACGAGCCCGAGCGCCGCGAAGGCGACGATCGGGCACACGATGAGAAGTCCCTTGTCGGCAAGGAGCAGCTCGGTGGCGGAACGTGCGCTCGGCGTCTCGATACCGTAGAACCCGCTGCTGTTCGCTCCGATCACGTCGTGACCACTCGTGCCGGGCGTGATCACCGCGTTCGTGTAGGAGAGCGTTGTTGCCGAGCCGAACGCCCAGAGGTTGAACGCGAGGAGCGGGACGATGCCGACCGCCGCCCCGAGCCCGTACGCGGCCACCCGGCGAAGCCGGTTCGGCCCGAGCAGCGTCAGCCCGGCCAGCGTGAGCGCAACGATCGCCGTCGAGAACTCGACCACGATGGCGAGCCCGGCGAGCAGCCCGGCGAC
This sequence comes from uncultured Actinomycetes bacterium, assembly GCA_963724655.1. Classification (GTDB taxonomy): domain Bacteria; phylum Actinomycetota; class Thermoleophilia; order Gaiellales; family Gaiellaceae; genus Gaiella. The sequence continues at coordinate 94,267 of CAVRVG010000003.1, forward strand.
GGCGGGAAGGTAGAGCATGAGCGCGCTCGCGCTCGCGTTCACGCACGAGCACACAGAAGGCGGCAAAGCCCAGAGTCGCCGCCAGCGCGTGCGCGAAGAACAGGCTCGAGAAGGGATGCAGGAGCGTTCCTGCGCCGCCCAGGACAGCGGTCAGCCCTCCGAAGCCGGGTGCCACCCGATCAGCCGCCCACCGGACGAGCAGCATGAGCACGAGCGCCGGCAGCGTCGCGCCGACGATCCCGACCTGCCAGATCGACGCGCGGGGCATCTCCAGGAAGGCCCGCGGCGCCCCAAGCGCAGCCGCCGGGTTCGGGGAATCGAGGTCGAGCACGCGAAGCGTGAGGTACCACGGCTCGGTGAAGAGCGCGAGGCCGGGCGCCTTGGCGGCGTAGTAGTGCTCGTCGATGTACGCGTCGTCGGCCGTCTCAGCCTGATACTTGTCGATGCGCGGAGTCCCATCGGCAAGCGCCTTCACGAGCGCGAGGTGCGCCGTTTGGTTGTCGCCGGGAGGATGCTGGAGCATCCCGGCCGCGAGGCTGATCGCGACGATGGCGAGGATCTCGAGCGTCGTTCGCCTCCGGGGCGCCTCCGTCACGAGTGCGACTATAGACCGGCGATCTCACCCGGCCGTCGCCGCGCCCACGCGAACCGAGCGGGATACGCTCCTGGCGTGTCCACGAATCCACATGGTTCCCGGAGCGCCGCAGTCGTCCGGCTCCCGGGCGGCGAGACGGTCGCCGACGACGTGGCGGTCGAGGAGCCACTCGAGATCAGGGTGAACGGACGTGCCGTCGCGGTGACGATGCGAACGCCGGGGCACGACGAGGAGCTCGCGCTCGGCTTCTGCCTCACGGAGGGGCTTGCCCCACGCGATGCGCGGCTACCTGACGATCTGGCGGCGAACACCGTGGAGGTCGACGCGCCCGACGCGGATCTCGATCGCGTCCAGCGTTCCTTCTACACCTCGTCATCGTGTGGCGTGTGCGGCAAGGGGGCGCTCGAGGCGGTTGCGGTCGAGGCGCCGAGGATCGAGTCGGAGCTCGGGGTCTCGTTCGACGTCGTTCGCCTGACTTCCCGCGAGCCTGCGCGAGTCGCAGGCGACGTTCACGAAGACGGGCGGCCTCCACGCCACCGGGTTGTTCACGCCTGACGGGGAGCTCCTCTGCGTCCGGGAGGATGTCGGTCGGCACAACGCGATGGACAAGGTGATCGGCTGGGCGCATGGCGAGAGCCTCCTCCCGCTCGCTGATCACGTCCTCTGCGTCAGCGGGCGCCTTTCGTTCGAGCTCGTCCAGAAGGCAGCGGTTGCAGGCTGCCCCGTGCTCGTCGCCGTCGGCGCGCCCTCGTCGCTCGCGATCTCACTCGCCGATGATCGAGGGATGACGCTGTGCGGGTTTGTCCGCGACGGGCGCGGCAACGTCTATTCGCACCCCGCGCGGGTTTGGACACGTTGACGCTCGCCGTCTACGGCGGTGCAGAAGTCCGTAATCTAAGTGGGGGTTTCTCCCGTTGACGTGGGGAGCGACTGCCAGTGATCCTGTGTACCAACCGACATGCTGGAAGGGGGTGAGACATGCAACGTCCGAAAGGTCGATTGACCACGCCCTACATCCGTGACGGTGACACGTTCCGGACCGCCTCGTGGGACGAGGCGCTCGACGTGACCGCCGCCGGGTTCGCGCGCGCGCGGGATGCCGACGCGTCCACGTCGTTCGGGATCTTCTCGTGCTCGAAAGCATCGAATGAGATGAACTTCCTGGCGCAGAAGCTCGCGCGCCAGGTCATGGGCACGAACAACGTCGACTCCTGCAACCGAACCTGACACGCACCTAGCGTCGTCGGTCTGGCGACGGTGTTCGGAGCTGGGGGTGGGACATCCTCGTACCGAGAGGTCGAGGACACAGACGTGGTCCTGCTCTGGGGCTCGAACGCCCGCGCCGCCCATCCGATCTTCTTCCACCATCTCCTGAAGGGCGTTCACAACGGCGCTCGCCTGTTTGTCGTCGACCCTCGCAGGACAGAGTCCGCGCAGTGGGCCGACCGCTGGCTCGGTCTCGACGTCGGGTCGGATATCGCGCTCTCGCATGCCATGGCCCGCGAGATCATCCACGCCGGTCTTGCCAACCGCGCCTTCGTCGAGCATGCGACCTCCGGCTACGACGAGTACGCCGCCTGCGTCGAGCCGTTCACCCTCGAGGAGGGCGAGCGGCTGACGGGCGTCCCCGCCGAGGTGATCCGGGAGACCGCCCACGCGTACGCCCGCGCCGACCGCGCGATGATCTGCTGGACGCTGGGGATCACCGAGCACCATCACGGCGTCGACAACGTCCTCTCCCTGATCAACCTCTCGTTGCTTTGCGGTCACGTCGGGCGCTACGGCTCGGGCGTCAACCCGCTTCGTGGGCAGAACAACGTCCAGGGCGGCGGTGACATGGGCGCGATTCCGAACAAGCTCGCGGGCTTCCAGGACATCGAGCGCGACGCGGAGGCGCGCGCCCGGTTCGAGGCTGCGTGGGGCACGGAGATCCATCCCCACTACGGCTGGCACCTCACTCAGATGTTCCATGCGATGGAGCGCGGTGAGCTGCGCACCCTCTACGTCATCGGTGAGAACCCCGCCCGCTCCGAGGCGGACATCAATCACGCGCGGCAGCTTCTCGGCGCCCTCGACCTCCTCGTGGTTCAGGACATCGTTTGGACGGCAACCGCCGAGCTCGCAGATGTCGTGTTCCCTGGGACCGCCTCCTGGTGTGAGTCCGAGGGCACGGTGACGAACAGCGAGCGGCGAGTTCAGCGCGTCCGTCGCGCGCTCGATCCACCCTTCGACGCGCGCGACGACATGTGGATCATCACCGAGCTCGCCCGGCGGCTCGGCTATGACTGGGGCTCGCCGACCGCCGAGGATGTCTGGGACGAGGTTCGTTCGCTGTCGCCGATGCATCGCGGAATGCGATACGACCGGCTGGAGGAGCTCGGTGGCATTCAGTGGCCGTGCCCTGACGAAGATCACCCCGGCTCTCCGATCCTCCACGAGCGACTCTGGGAGGAGCCTCTCGTCGGGCCTGCTGCTCCGTTCAGCTCGGTCCCTGCGACGGGCCCGTTCGAGGCGCTCGATGACGAGTATCCGATCCGACTGACGACTGGGCGGCGACTCGAGTCCTTCAACACCGGCGCGCAGTCAGCTCTGTATCGCTCCCCACTCCACGAGGGGGAGTTCCTCGACATATCGCCCGAGGATGCCGACCGTCTCGAGCTCGTCCCGGGCGAGATCGTGCGCATCTCCTCGCGGAGGGGCTCGGTGGAGGCACCGGTTCGCGTCGATCCCGGCCTACGGGCAGGATTGACCTTCATGACGTTCCATTTTCCCGAGCAGGTCGACGTCAACCAGCTGACAATCGATGCAACCGACCCCAAGTCGGGCACCGCCGAGTTCAAGGCCGCTGCGATCCGCGTCGAGAAGCTCGCTCCGGCCGATCGCGCCGAGCGGGCAGGCGTGGAGGAGCCGGCAACCGTCGGCAGCGATACCTGAGCCTTGGACATCTCGCTCATCCCACACGCTGAGCCCACCGCGTCGGAGCGGGACGCGCTCGAAGGCGTGCTCGGGCTGCCGGCGAGCAGCTGGGAGGGCGGGCTGCGAGCAAGCGGTGCGGCCGGCAACACCGCGGCCGGCGGGCACAGTGCGCGCGAACGGCGCCATCTGCTGCTGCCTGCCTTGTGGGCGCTCCAGGAGCGGATCGGATGGATCAGTCCCGGTGGCCTGAACGAGATCTGCCGTCGCCTGACGATTCCACCCGCGGACGCGTACGGCGTCGCCTCGTTCTACGCGCTGCTCGCGCTCGAGCCGCGACCTTCGCGGGTCGTTCACGTCTGTGAGGATCTCGCGTGTCGCTGCGTGGGGTCGATCGAGTTGATCGAGCAGCTCGAGGAGACGATCGGCGCAGAGGGCGAGCTGTCCGACGACGGCTCGGCGACCTGGTACCGAAGCCCCTGCCTCGGCCAGTGCGACCGGGCCCCGGCGGTGATGCTCACCGTTTCCGGCGAGGAACCGCTCGAACGCGTCCAGGCCCCGATCACTCTCGGCGGCCTGCTTCCTCTGATCGCCGGAGTCGAACCCGTTCCCGCACCGACGTCGCTCCCGCCGCAGGCAGGGGACCCGACCGCGCCGCTTCTTCGACGGGTCGGCAGGGCTGACACCCTGGACGCGTATCGCGCTCTCGGCGGCTATGAGGCATTGCGCCGAGCGGTCGAGCTCGGCCCCGATGGCGTGCTTCGCGAGGTCAAGGACTCGAAGCTCGTCGGGCGCGGCGGCGCGGCCTTCCCAACCGGAGTGAAGTGGGAGGCGGTAGCCCGGCAGCCGGCGCGGCCGCACTACCTCATCTGCAATGCGGACGAGTCCGAGCCCGGCACGTTCAAGGACAGGGTGCTGCTCGAGAGCGATCCGTTCGCGGTGCTCGAGGCGATGACGATCGCGGCCTACACGACGGGGTGCGAGCAGGGCTTCGTGTATCTGCGCGGGGAATACCCACAGGCGCACCACGCCCTCGAGAGTGCGATCGTGGAGGCACGGCGACGCGGGCTGCTGGGTGCGAATGTGCTCGGCGAGGGCTTCGCGTTCGAGGTGGAGATTCGCAGGGGCGCCGGGGCGTATATCTGCGGTGAGGAGACCGCCATCTTCAACTCGATCGAAGGTGAGCGTGGCGAGCCGCGCAACAAGCCGCCGTTCCCGGTTCAGCATGGCCTCTTCGGCGCGCCGACGGTGATCAACAACGTCGAGACGCTCGTCAACGTCCTCGACATCGTGCTCGGCTCGGGGCCGGCGTATGCGGCTCGAGGCACCGAGGGCTCAGCCGGGACGAAGCTCTACTGCGTCTCCGGGTGTATCGAGCAGCCGGGCGTCTACGAGGTGCCCTTCGGCGAGACGCTTCGCGAGCTACTCGCGCGCGCCGGCGGGATTGGCGCGGGGAGGACGCTGCAGGCCGTGCTGCTCGGCGGCGCGGCTGGAAGCTTTGTAGGCCCGGACGAGCTCGACCTGCCGTTGACCTTCGAGGGCGCGCGTGAGGCCGGGACGACACTGGGCTCCGGCGTCGTCCTCGTGCTCGACGACACCGTCGAGATGCTCGGGTTCCTCCAGCGCATCGCGGCCTTCTTCCGTGACGAGTCGTGCGGTCAATGCGTTCCCTGTCGGGTCGGCACCGTCCGCCAGGAGGAGGCCCTGTCGCGTCTTGTCGCAGGGACGCCGCGAGGGGGCCTGGTACGCGAGCTGGCGCTTGTCGGCGAGGTCGGCCAGTGCATGCGCGATGCCTCGATCTGCGGTCTCGGACAGACGGCGTCGAGCGCCATCGAGTCCGCGATCAATCGTCTGCGGGTGTTCGAGGAGGTGGCCGGATGACCCAGCTCCTGCCGCCGCGGCGAATGATCGCGCTCGAGGTCGACGGCCAGGAGGTCGAGGTCTTCGAGGGCCAGACGCTGCTCGACGCCTGTCGCAAGGTCGGCATCGACACGCCGACGCTCTGTTACGGCGAGACGCTCGAGCCCGCGAATGTGTGTCGCGTCTGCGTCGTCGAGGTCGAGGGAGCGCGGGTGCTTGCGCCGGCCTGCTCACGCAAGGCAGAGGCCGGGATGAAGATCAAGACCGACTCCGAACGCGTCAGGCTCTCGCGAAAGGTCGTGCTCGAACTGCTCGATTCGTCCGTTGATCTCTCGACGACACCGGCTATCCCGGACTACCTGGAACGGTACGAAGCCGATGCCGCGCGCTTTGGCCCGCGCGCGGAGCCGGATCCGGGCTTCGGCCAGCGCAGGACAGGAACGCACGTCGTCACCGACGGCATGACCGCGGCAACCGTCGAGCAGCACCTCAAGCTCGACAACGAGCTGTACGTTCGCGACTATTCGAAGTGCATCCTCTGTTACAAGTGCGTCGACGCCTGTGGCGAGCAGTACCAGAACACGTTCGCGATCCACGTCGCGGGCCGAGGGTTCGAGGCCCGGATCTCCACCGAGTTCGACACGACGCTCCCTGAATCGGCGTGTGTGTACTGCGGCAACTGCATCGCCGTTTGCCCGACCGGGGCACTGATGTTCACGAGTGAGCACGAGCTACGTGAGTCGAACGACTGGCGGGAGGCTGACCAGACGGTGACTCAGACGGTGTGCCCCTACTGCGGCGTCGGCTGCAACCTCGAGCTCCACGTGCAGGACAACACGATTGTCAAGGTCACGAGCCCGGACGACCACGACATCACCCGAGGCAACCTCTGTATCAAGGGCCGCTTCGGGTTCCAGCACGTCCACGCCCGCGAGAGCTAGCGGCTCGATGGGTCGTTCCGGCACGGTCGGCGGCATCCTGCTCGCGGGTGGTCGCTCTCGCCGGATGGGCTCGGACAAGGCACTGCTCGACTGGCACGGCCGGCCGCTCGTCCTGCACGTCGCCGAGATCGTCGGCAACGCGGTGACCGGTCCCGTGGTCGTCGTCGCCGCATCCGGGCAGGAGCTACCGCCGCTCCCGGCGGGTGTCGAGCGCGCCGTCGACACCGTTGCAGAGCAAGGGCCACTCGAGGGGATCCGCACCGGTCTCGAGGCTCTGGCGGGACGAGCGGAGCTCGCACTGGTGTGGTCGGTCGACGCGCCGAACCTTCGTCCCGAGTTGTGTCGGTTGCTCGTCGGGGCGCTTGGTGACGCGGAGGCCGCGGTCCCGTTCGTCGCCGGGTTCACGCACCCGCTCAGTGCCGTCTACCGGGTTTCGCTGCTACCGCTCGTCGCCCGGCTCCTGGACAGCGGTGAGCGCCGTGCGCGAGCGGTCGCGGAGACCTGCACCACCGTTCTGCTCGATGAGCCAACGCTCCGGACCGCTGACCCCGACCTCCGCTTCCTGATCGATCTCGACACGCCCGAGGAGCTTGCGGCGGCCGTTGCGCCAAGCCTCTAGGAGCTCTCGGCGAGCGTAAGCTCGCCGCTCGCGACCAGCTCGACCGTACCGTCGTCGTAGCTGACGGTGATCTGCCCATCGGGCGCGAGCGCTCCGGCGGTTGCGAGCCCACTCGCGGTTCGGACACGGCGTTCGCGGAGCCAGTTCCGCTGCTCGAGCAAGGGAACGAGCGGGCCGATCCCCTCGGCCCGGAATGCGTCATAGCGGCGTTCCAGCGCGTTGAGAACGGCGCCGAGCACCTGGGCCCGGTCATGGGCCTCGCCGGTGACGCTCGCAAGAGAGCCGGCCGCCAGGGCCGGTCGCGCCGGCAGCGTCGTCTCGTCCTGGGTCACGTTGATGCCGATGCCACAGACGACGGTGTCACCGTCCGTCTCGAGCAGGATGCCCGCGACCTTGCGATCCCCGACGATCACATCGTTCGGCCATTTGACCATGGCCTCGACGCCGGTCGCCTCCTCGAGGCCTTCAGCGACGGCGAGACCCGCAACGAGCGAGAGCTGCGGGATGGCGATCGAGCTCTCGGGCCTGAGAAGCACCGAGACCAGGATTGCGGCACCCGCCTGCGCTTCCCAGGAGCGACCCGAGCGGCCACGGCCGGCGGTCTGCTCCTCGGCGACGGCGACGGCTCCTTCCGGGAGAGACGAGCGACGCAGGATGTCCTGTGTCGAGGTGCAGGTCGCATGCCAGAGGTAGGGTCGACCGAACCGGCCGCGACGATACGGGGCGACGGCCTCCTCGGTGATCACGAGTCGTCTCTCAGGGTGCGCTTGCGCTTGATCCCGCTCCGATGCTTCTTGGCCTCGAGCCTGCGCTCGACCGACGCCTTCGAGGGGCGGGTCGCAACCCGGCGTCGTTCGACGTGAAGTCCGTCCGCGATGCGCTCGACGAGCCGCTCGAGGGCCAGTTCACGGTTTCGTGCCTGGCTGCGAGTGTCCTGGGCGATCGCTCGGATCACCGAGCCGGCCTTACGGCTGAGCCGTCGTTTCTGGACCCCTGAGAGCGTCGCGGAAGCCTCGACGTCGAAAACCGCCTCCACCCGTGTCTCGGCCTTGTTCGCGTGCTGACCACCGGGACCGCTCGAACGCGAGACCCGGAACTCGATCTCGTCGAGCGGGATGGAGACGCTGCGCGTGACACGAATAGACTCCCCCACGATGGCGTGCATTCTCCTGGATATCGATGGCGTGCTGCATGTCTCCGGCGAGCCGATCCCCGGGGCGCAGGAAGCCGTCGCTCGTCTGAGAGAGTCGAGCCATCGGCTCCGCTTCGTGACGAACAATTCGACGACTCCACGGGCGCAGCTCGCCGAGGAGCTACGCGGGCTCGGATTCGAGCTCGAGGACGACGAGCTGCAGACGACACCGCGCGCCGCAGCACGTGAGCTCATCGGAAAGCGCGTCTTTGCGCTTGTGATGAGCAACGTGGTCCCCGATCTCGAGGGGCTCGAGCTCGTCGGCGACGGCGCAGATGCGGTGTTGATCGGAGGTTGTGACGAGAGCCTCGAGCCGAACCAGGTGTTCAGCTACATGAATCTCGCGCGCGCATTTGCGGAGATCCAGCTCGGGGCCGAGCTCTACTGCATGCACAAGAACCCTTGGTGGCAGACGAGCCGCGGCCCTCAGCTCGACGGTGGCGCGTTCGTCGCGGGCCTCGAGTACGCGACCGGTGTGACGGCGACCGTTCTCGGCAAGCCGAGTGCCGCGTACTTCGCCGCCGCCCTCGACGCCCTCGACGCGGAGCCGGCGCTCACGTGGCTCGTGGGAGACGACATCGAGGCCGATGTGCGCGGGGCCCAGGGCTTCGGGATGCGAACGGCGCTCGTCCGGACGGGGAAGTTCCGACCGGAGGCCCTCGAGGGGACAACCGTCGTCCCCGACGTCGTCCTGAGCTCGGTGGCGTCGTTTCCGGACTGGCTCGAGCAGGATCTCGAATCGAAATGACCCTCGGACTGCCGGTCCGACCCGAGGTCTAGCTGCCGGGATGCGCACCCGAGTCGGCACCGACCTCATCGAGATCGATCGCATCCGCAGCGCGCTCGAGCGGCCCGGGTTTCGCGACCGGTGCTTCACCCCGGCCGAGCAGGCCTACTGTGAGACCCGGAGGAACCCGGCCGAGAGCTATGCCGCCAGGTTCTGTGGCAAGGAGGCTGTCGGCAAGGCCCTTGGCTGCGGGGTGTTGTTCACCTGGAAGGAGATCGAGATCGTTGGGCCTCCGAAGCCGGGCGCGACGCTCAGCGGCAAGACGCTTGCGTATGCCGAGCGGGTGAGAATGAGCGGGCTCGACATCTCGCTCACTCACTCGCACACGATGGCCGGCGCGGTCTGCGTCGTCGAGCTCGGCGGGGGTGAGTAGCCGCTCGATGCTCGAGCCGCTCTATACCGCTGCCGAGATGCGCGCCGCCGAGGAGCGGTACCCAGGTTTCCCCGCGACCGCCGCCGAGCTGATGGACCGGGCCGGGGCGGCCGTGGCGGTCGAGGTGATGCGCGCCTATCCGGAGGCGCGTCGGATAGCGGTTGTCTGCGGAAACGGGTCGAACGGCGGTGACGGCAGGATCGCGGCTGCAGTGTTGCGCAAGGCCGGTCTCCTGGTAGACGAGACGGAGGAGCCTGAAGGCTACGACCTCGTCGTCGACGCGCTCTTCGGCACCGGGTTCAGCGGTGTGCCCCGGAGCGAAGCTGCCGTCCTCATCGATCGCATCAACGCCGTCGGAGCGCCTGTCGTCTCGGTCGACGTCCCGTCTGGTGTCGACGCGTCGACCGGTGAGGTTCTCGGGGCCGCGGTCGAGGCGGAGCTGACGGTGACGTTCCACGGCACCAAGCTCGGACTGGTCGTTGCGCCCGGTCGGTTCCTTGCCGGCAAGGTGGTGGTGGCGGATATCGGTCTCACCCAGGCTCCCACGCGCGCGCGGCGCGTAACTGCCGCAATCCTCGACACGGTGCCGGCCCGGGGTACCCGGCGACACCAAGTTCAGCGCGGGACGAGTCGTTGTGGTCGGCGGCTCAGCGGGGCTGGCAGGAGCGCCGGTTCTCAGCTCCCAGGCAGCTCTGCGCGCGGACGCCGGCCACGTGACCCTCTGCGTTCCCGCAGAGCTGCCTCGCCGCGGTCGAGTGCCTTGCGCTCGAGCCGGTGAAGGTGGGGCTTCCGGAGCCCGGTGCGCTCGAGCGCGTCCTCGAGCTGGCGGAGCTCGCCGGTGCCGTCGCGATCGGCCCAGGGCTCGGACGTGCACCGGCAGCACGAGAGCTGGTCAAGGGCGTCCTTGCCGGGGCGACCTGTCCCGTGGTGGTCGATGCCGATGGTCTCTTCGGGCTCGAGCCGGTGGAGCGCTCGGCGCCGACCGTCCTCACCCCGCACGCGGGCGAGCTTGCCCGGCTTCTCGACGTGGAGGCCGACTGGGTGTCGGCGCACAGGCTCGAGGCAGTGGCCGCCTGTGCCGAGCGCTTCGGTGCAGTCACCTTGTTGAAGGGGGCCGACACGCTCGTGCAGGTTCCAGGGCTGGGGGTGCTCGTCTGCGACTACGGCCGTCCCTCTCTCGCGACGGCAGGCACGGGCGACGTCCTGACCGGAATCGTGGCCGCGTTTCTCGCCAAGGGAATGGAGCCCGGGCCACGCCGCTGCAGCGGCCGCGGTCGCGCATGGCCGGGCTTCCGCGCTCTGCCCGCCTCGAGGGCTCGTCGCCTCGGATCTGCTCGCCGTGTTGCCCCGCGTTTTGCCTGCGTAGCGCCCCAATCGACCCCGAACCTCGATTCTTGAGGTCACCCACGCGAGGTTACCCCTTTCGGGGGAGAACCGTGTAGCCGATTCGGCCGACACCACTCCTTGTCCCCTCCCCTGGTATGTCCCCCAAGGAGAACTCATGAAGCGGAATCGGAAGCGCCGTTACGCGGTCGCCGCGTTGCTGGCCTTCATCGTTGCGACGTCGAGCTTTGCGTTCGCGGCGGCCAACACTGTCGGCGCGTCGAGCGCAGGTATCGGCACCGGCACGGTCGGTGGCTACACCGCAAGCGCGATCAGCTGGACGCTGGCGACCGACCCATCGAACATCGCAAGCGTTCGGTTCACCCTCAACGCAGCCGCCACCGATGTGCGGGCCCGAGCCAAGCAGGGCTCGACTCCGCTCGGCACCGGGACGGGCTGGGCAACCTGCACCGTCGTGACCGGCAACACGTTCACCTGCACGCTCCCGGGCACCGTTTCGACCCTCTCGGCCGACACGCTCGAGATCGCCGCAGCCTCCTAGCTCCACCACGCATCTCGCATCACCCGGCCGGGGGAGGGAATCACCTCCCCCGGCCGAAGTCTGTCTGCGCAGATGTCACGTCGTTCGCTCACCGGCGCCGTCGGCTCGGCGCTAGGGCTTGCTGCCCTGGCGGCGGCGGTGTTCTTCCTGTGGCCCGTTCAGCTTGGTGGCTGGACTGCGTACGCCGTGATCCACGGGACGAGCATGGAGCCGCGCCTGCACACCGGCGACCTCGTGGTGACGCGATCGCAGAGTCACTACGCGGTCGGCGACGCGGTGCTGTACCACAGCGCGCTCCTCGACTCGAACGTGTATCACCGCATCGTCTCGATCGAGAATGGCCGTTACAGCTTCCGCGGCGACAACCGGACCGAGAACGATCCGGAGACTCTCGCCAAGGCCAACATCCGCGGTACGGAGTGGGTGACGATCCCCGGTGTCGGCTCGGCGCTCGTGTGGGTCGCACAGCCGACCCACCTGGCGATCCTCGTCTTCCTCCTGGTCTTCACGATGCTCTTCGGCGGCAGGGAGATCGCTCGACGACGTCGGCCTCGTGACCCTGTGCCCGTTCATCCGGAGCCCGAGCCACGAGGTGCGTCGAGCGCGCTCACCGCTGCCGCCCGCGCGGTAACTGTCGCCTCCGCCGTCGCGCTCGTGGTCTTCGGCGCCGTTGCGGCTCTCGCCTGGACGCGGCAGGACACGACCTCCCAAACCGTGGTTGGAGGCTACGCCCACGCCGGCACCTTCACGTACGAGGCGGCGGCGAAGCCGGGAGTGGTGTACCCCGACAGCGTCGTCAGGACGGGCGAGCCGATCTTCGCCGTCCCTGTCCGACAAGGCGAGGGTGACGTTCGCGTATCGCTTTGATTCGCGCGAGCGAGCCAGCATGCGAGGCACGATCGCGCTCGCTCTCCGCGTCGAGGACCCGCAGACGAGATGGAAGCGGGTCTTCCCGCTCGCCGCGTCGACACCGTTCACGGGGTCGATCGCGACGGCGGAGGGTGTGATCGACCTTCGGGAGATCGCCGGCCTCGTGCGGAGGTACGGCGTTGCAACCGGAACGCATGCGACCGCCGCGTCGGTCACCGTCGTGCCTCGCGTCGAGGTCTCCGGCACCTCCGGCGACACCGTGATCGACGAGACGTTCGCGCCCGAGCTCCCGTTCACGCTCGACGCGGTCGTGCTGAAGCTCGCCGAGCAGACGACGCCTCTCTCGGAGGACGGCAAGACGCTGCCTGCCGCGTCGCCGCTGCTGCCGCGCTCCGAAGGCAGCGGGACGGTCGAGAAGCCCGCTGTGATCGCCTTCGGCCCGGTCGAGCTGGGAGTCACCCAGGCTCGCTCGATCGGGCTCTTCGGGATCGGGATCTCGCTCGTCGCACTCCTGCTCGGCAGCGCGGTCTTGCTGAAGCGGCTCCATGGGAGCGAACGTGACCGAATCGAGGCGCGTTTCGGCGCCCGCATCGTTGCGGCTCGAGCGATCATCCCGGACGGGCGGTGGATCTCCGATCTCGACTCGATCGACGAGCTCATCCGAGTGGCAGACGCCTACGACAGGGTCGTGTTGCGCGTGCACGAGGACGGCGGCGATACGTATCTCGTCGACGACGGGATCGCCGTGTATCGCTTCCGTCCTACCCAGACTGGGCCTCTGGGCGCACCGCGAGCCTTCCCGGCCCACGGGCGATGAGGCGTCGCCGCCGCCGATCGCGGGCGCTCGTGGTGCTTCTCGTGGTCGTCGTCGGCGCCACCATGGCAGCAACGGCCGCGAAGGTCACGATCGCCTCGGCCGCACGGGCTGCGATTGGCACCTTCGCGGTGACACCGCCAATCAACTCAAGCCGCCGGAGTGCGCCTCTATCACGGTGACGCGTGGTCCGCGGATGGGAGCTCCGAGCGATCCGGCGGGCAAGCCTCTTCGTCGGCACCGCCGCGAACAACAACATGGTGGGCGGCGCCCAGTCGGACTGCATCGTCGGGCGGCAACGGCAACGACACGATCAACGGAGGGGCCGGCACCGACGTCTGCGTCGGCGGTGCCGGAACCGACACGTTCCACGAACTGCGAGACCGCCATCCAGTAGGCATACGATCGAGATGCGTGCGCGTGGAGATTCTCGGCTCGGGTGGCGCGGCGACGATTCCCCGCCCTGGATGCGTCTGTCGGGCGTGCTCGGCGGCGCGCGAGCATGGCGGCAGGCACGTGCGGACGGGGCCGAGCGTGTTCGTCCACGGCCCGGATGTCGTCTTCGACACCCCCGAGGAAGCGAAGGCGCAGTTCGAGCGCTCCGGAATCGACAGGGTCGCGGGTTGCTTCTATTCGCACTGGCACCCTGACCACACGATGGGTAGGCGTGTCTGGGAGACGCGAAACGGCGACTTCCGCACCTGGCCGGTCGAGGCCAAGCGGCCCAAGCTGACCGACGTCTACCTCCCCGAAGAGGTAGCGCTCGACCATCGCAAGTGGCTCGGAGGGATGGCTCACCTCGAGTTCATGCGTGATCGTGGCTGGATCCGCATCCACGAGCTGCTGGACGGCGAGATCGTGACGATCGACCAGACGCGGATTCGCCCGTTTCGACTCGCCGAGAGCTACGTGTACGCGTTCGAGCTCGTCGAGCACGGCCGGCGGCTGCTCGTTGCGATGGATGAGCTGAACGGCTGGGTTCCGCCCGATGAGGTCAAGGGGTGTGCCGTAGCCGTGCTGCCGATGGGGATCTGCGAGTTCCACCCGCTGACCGGCGAGCGGCTGATCGACAGCGCACATCCGGTGCTTCGCTACGAGGCAACCTTCGCCGAGACGCTCGCAATCGTCGACCAGCTCGCCGCGGAGCGGGTCGTCCTGCACCACGTGGAGGAGATGGACGAGCTCACGTACGACGATCTCTGTGCGGTCGAAGAACGGCTGCGCGCCGACGGTCGAGAGCTCACCTTCGCCTGGGACGGATACACCACGGACGTCTGAGACACGGTCGCTGGTGGAGCAGTCCAATCCGCGCGACAATGGCGGGATGCCGCGCTCGCTCGTCACGATCGACCTCGCCGCCGTTCGTCACAACGCCGAGACGCTTTGCGCCGCCATCGGCGGGTCGAAGCTCTGGGCGGTCGTCAAGGCGGACGGGTACGGGCACGGCGCAGCCGACGTCGGGCGCGCTGCGCTCGCCGGCGGTGCAACGGCTCTGTGTGTTGCCACCGTGATCGAGGGCGCCGAGCTGCGTTCGGCGCTCACACATGCGCGAATCCTCGTTCTCACCCCAGGCCTCGACGCCGATGTGCGCCTCGCGCGCGAGGCGCGACTCGAGCTCTGCTGGGGCGGGTCGGGACCACTGCCCACCGAATTGCCGGTGCATGTCGAGCTCGAGACCGGGATGGGGCGGTGGGGGGTCTCCGAGTGGCCGTCAGGCTCGGCGGACGTGGTCGGCGCGATGACGCACTTCGCCACGGCCGACACCGATCCCGGCTTCGCAGCCCGACAGCTCGACCGGTTTCTTTCGGCAATCGGCGACCGCCCCGAGCTCGAGCGCCACGCCGCCAACAGCGCCGCGGCGCTCACGCTGCCAGAGTCGCGACTCGACGCGGTGCGCGCCGGGATCGCGCTCTACGGGATCGACCCGTTCGGAGATTCCGCCTCGCGCTTCGGTCTTCAGCCCGTCATGCGTTGGGAATCCGAGCTGGCACTCGTGAAGCTGCTCGAGCGTGGCGAGAGCGCCGGCTACGGGAGAGCGTTCATCGCCGAGGAGCCAACGTGGATCGGCATCGTTCCGGTTGGGTACGCGGACGGCTTCGTTCGCGCCCTGACCGGGACGGAGATCCTCGTGGACGGCGAGTTGTGCTCCGTCGTCGGAGTGGTGTCGATGGACGCGCTGGCGGTGCGGCTGCGGGGTGAGCGACCGGTCGGAACGAGCGTCACTCTCGTTGGTGACGGCGTGACCCTCGAGAGCCATGCCCGGATCGCGGGCACGATTGCCTACGAGCTTGCGACGGGCGTGCGGCTCGAGCCGACTCGGGCAGAGCGACGGGTGTTCTCGTGACCGACTCGCTTGTCGCGCGGCGATTGAGCCACCAGCACGAGCAAGCCGAGAAGCTCGAGCGGCGCCTCATGACGCTCCTCGGCCCACTGGGGCGCGACGTGCGTGCGCTCGACGTCGGCTGTGGCACCGGCGCACTCGCCTGCGCGCTGGCACCACACGTAGCCGAGGTCGTCGGCATCGACGCCGCCCAGCTTTCCATCGAGGGCGCTCGCACGGCTGCGCCCGAAAACTGCGTGTTCGAGGTCGGCGACGCCACAGCCCTGCGCTTTCCCGGCAATGAGTTCGCGCTCGCCGGCTGCCTGCGGGTTCTTCACCACGTCGACAGGCCTGACCGGGTTGTCTCGGAGCTCGCCCGCGTGACCCGGGTCGGCGGGGTGGTCGTGGTCGTCGATCAGCTTGGCTCGGCCGACCCTGCTCACGCCGCTGCGATTCACGCCTTCGAGCGCGCGCGTGACGCGTCTCACCAGCGCCTGCTCGTCGACGACGAGATCCGTGCCATGCTCGAGACGAGCGGGCTGGCCGTCTCCCACGCGGAGATCACCAAGGAGTCTCGCGAGCTCGAGTGGTATCTCGACCTTGTGGGGCTCGAAGGTGCCAGGAGAGATCAGGTTCGGTCGCTCGCACCGGGGCCCGAGCTCGAGGTCGACGTCGGCTGGTACGTCGCGCGAAAATCGAGGAGCTAGCGGCGGCCGGCGAACGGTTCTCGAAGGCCCGGCCGCGTCACTTCTTGGGTGAGCGCATCCCGAAGTCGAGCGTGATCACGACTGCCTCCTGCCCGTGGAAGTAGCCGGGGGCGGTGAGACTGCGGTCGGCGGCGATCCCCACCTGCCGAAACTTTCGAGCGAGCAGGTTGCGGCGATGACCGGGCGACTCGAGCCACAGCCTGACCGCCTCACGCGCGTCGATCTCGTACGGCGCAGCGAGAAGGTTCTCGCCGACCGACCAACGGGCATAGCCGGCGGTGCGGTAGTGCTTTCTCACCCGATCGGCCATCGACGTCCCGTCGGGCGAGCGGTGGTCGAAGAAGCCCCGCTCGAGCATGGCGGCCGAGTGGGCGCGCGCCGCCGACTGGAGCGCGGGAGACAACGAGAACTGGGACAACCCGTACGCGGCACGTGTCGCGTTGATCTCCTTCAGGAGCGCCTGCTCGAATGACGGCAACGTCGTCGTCTGGGTTGGCGCGGCGGCGACTGTAGGCACCAGCGCTAGGGCAACGACAATGAGGAGGACAGTGCGCATCGGTGAACGTGAGCCCTTTCGTCCGTGGCGCTGCCACCCCCTCAGCGGTGGACGCCGATCGACTGCCGAGCGAAAAGCCTAACCGTTGTGAACACGTTCCCCAAATAACCCTTACAGGTCGTTCACAGACCGTTTTCGGGCAGTTCACGCCTGCTAGACCCTGCCGGAGCGATAGTCGGACATGCCGACGAACCGGCTCATGACTCCCGGAACGAGCGCCTGCAGGATCGAGACGAGCCGATACGGGAACCACGGGACGGTGATTTCCTTGCGGTCGCGTTCGATCGAGCGCAGGATCGCGTCCGCGACGCGTGGTGGCTCGATGACGAACCGCGACAGCAGGCGACTCTTCAGCACGCCCTTTTGCGGGAAGCCCTCGGTCTCGACGAACCCAGGGATGACGCTGTGGACCTTGACCCCCGTGCCCTTGGTCACCGCTGCCAGTGAGCGCGAGAACGCCAGCTGCGCATGCTTTGACGCCGCGTACGCCCCGGCAGGGGCGAATGCGACCGTGCCCGCGACCGAGACGAGGTTGACGATGTGGGCATCGCGAGCCGCGAGCAGCGCCGGCATGAACGCCCTGGCGCACCAGACGCCCCCGAGGTAGTTGACCTGTGTGACCCGTTCGACCAACTCGGGGTCGACGGAGAGGAACGTTCCTCGCGCAGGCATTCCGGCGTTGTTGACGAGGAGGTGGATCGCGGAGTGTCGCTCGGCGATCCGCGCGGCGAGCGCGTCGACCGCGAGGCGATCGCCGACATCGCAGGCTTCCCACTCGCACCCCAACTCGGCCGCGAGCGTCTCGAGCCGCTCGACCCTGCGGGCGACCAGAACGCAGTGCCAACCCCGTTCGGTGAGCAGCCGCGCTGTCGCTTCCCCGATCCCGGAGGACGCTCCGGTGACGACGGCGATGCGCAGATCGGGCGGGCTCATGGGTGGAGACTACGCTGTAGGATCGCCGTCATGGCCGGGAGGTTCGAGGGAAAGCAGGCGCTCGTGATGGGGGTCGCGAACAAGCGCTCGATCGCGTGGGCGATCGCGCAGCGCCTCCACGCCGAAGGCGCAAAGCTCGCGTTCACCTTCCAGGGTGAGCGGATCGAGAAGTCGGTGCGCGATCTCGCGGCTTCGGTCGACGGTGTCGTGGTCGGAGAGTGCGACGTCCGCTCGGAGGAGGATCTCGATCGCGTCTTCGCGACGACCGCGGACGCGTTCGGCGGCGGGCTCGACCACCTCGTGCACTCGGTCGCGTTCGCTGCTGCCGAGGACCTCGAGGGCAGGTTCATCGACACTCCCAGCGACCGTTTTTGGATGGCGCTCGACATCTCCGCGTACTCGCTCGTCGCCTCGGCGCGACGAGCCGAGGCGTTGATGCAGGTTCGGGGCGGCGGTTCGATCGTGACCATGACGTACCTCGGCGGTGTCCGGGCTGTCCCGCACTACAACGTGATGGGGGTGGCAAAGGCGACCCTCGACATGTCGATGCGCTATCTCGCCTGGGATCTCGGGAAGTCGGACATCCGGATCAACGCGATCTCGGCCGGGCCGGTGCGCACGCTTGCTGCCCGCTCGATCGCAAACTTCACGACGATGGAGGAGATGTTCGAGGAACGAGCACCTCTCCATCGCCAGCTCGACGCCGAGGATTGCGGCGCCGCTGCGGCCTACCTTCTC
Organism: uncultured Actinomycetes bacterium; assembly: GCA_963724655.1. Classification (GTDB taxonomy): domain Bacteria; phylum Actinomycetota; class Thermoleophilia; order Gaiellales; family Gaiellaceae; genus Gaiella. The sequence goes on from CAVRVG010000003.1 coordinate 112,370, forward strand.
TCGGGAGACGGCCGCAACGTCACCGGCACGACGCTCTACGTCGACGCCGGGTATCACGCAATGGGCATGTGAGCGCTCGTGGCGCCCACGAGCGTTAGCGAGGCCGCGACCGACACCGTCCTGTGGGGTGCACGCGCTGCTCGACGGAACGGGCGCGGCGGCGCGAGAGCAGGCGTTCGTCCGGATTGTCGCCGGTCGTGTCATCGAGGTTGCGGACGCCGCGGGCGAGGCCCCGGCCGGAGCGATCGACGTCGGTGGGCGGACGGTCATGCCGGGGCTCGTGGACGTCCACACGCACGTCATCAGCGATCTCTCGAGAGCACCCGGCTTCGGCCCTCCCGATGAGCTTCACGGCGAGCTGCCGCGCCCCCGTGCGCTTGGCCACTTTCTGCTTGCGAAGTCCGCCCAGGCGTTCCTCGAAGCAGGCGTCACCACGATCCGTGACGTCGGAAGCATGGACGACGAGGCGATCGCCCTCCGAACCGCGGTCGACCTCGGCATCGTGCCCGGGCCGCGGATCCTTTCGTGCGGGCGCATCATTGCCGCGACCTCGCCGGGCGGCCGGATCTTCGGGACGATGTACCGCGAGGCCGACGGGGCCGACGACCTGCGTCGTGCCGTTCGCGAGCAGTTCAGGCGCGGCGCCGACCTCATCAAGGTCATGGCGACGGGCGCCCGGTCGGTCGTGCGGGAAGATCCCGAGCCGGCCCAGCTGACCGGCGCCGAGCTTCACGCGGTCGTCGACGAGGCTCATCGCATGGGGTACCGCGTAGCTGCACACGCCGAGGGACTCGACGGAGCACGTCTTGCGATCGAGGAGGGTGTCGACACCATCGAGCACGGGCTGTCGCTCCACCGTGCGCCCGAGCTGCTCGAGCGCATGGCGGAACAGGGCACGGTGCTCGTGCCCACGCTGACGACGTTCCACGACCTCGCCGAGCGGTTCGCAGATCACTTTCCACCCGTGCTCGTCGAGCAGGCTCGCCGTCAGCTCGAGGAGTCCTACCTCACCCTCGTCGCCGCACGAGCAGCGGGGGTCGTGCTTGCAATGGGCTTCGACAGCGGCCCGCCGGGAGCCAATGCCTCGGAGCTCGTCCGGATGGTCGAGGGGGGCTTGCCGTGCGCCGAGGCGCTCGTGGCAGCCACCCGAAACGGCGGCCTCGCTCTCGGTCTCGAGGACGTCGGAGTGCTCCGGCCCGGAGCGGTCGCGGACGTTCTCGTCGTCGACGGGGACCCGCTCGCGGATCCGCGTGTGCTGCTCGCCCACGCGAACATCTGGCTCGTCTTGCGAAGCGGCACCGCCGTCGCGGGCCGTGCACTCGACGGTTCCGGCGCCGCCTGGGAGGCGAGGCGCGCACCCGCCTGGGGAGAAGGGCCGTTCTGCTCACCCTGTGTCCACCCGCCCGCCTGACGGACTCGAGCCTCTTACGGGCGTGGCGCGCGGTACGTGGTCAGCGCCCCCTCGTGCGCGACGCGCACCCACCCGGCAGCGCCGAGTGCGAGCTCGGCTTGCGTGGGACAGTCCGGCCCGAAGAAGCCGCTCTGGGCGTACAACCCGCGATGAAGAACGATCCAGCCGATGTCTCGCGGAAACGCACCCGCGCCCGCATGAGAGCCCGCGGTGGGCGAGTGCCCACGCATCCGCCGCGCGTGGGGCGAGCGTCGAGTAGCCCTGTGGACGCGACCGTGGGCTCTGGCGTGCGTATCCCAGGTACACCGATCCGAAGTGCACGCCCGGCTGGAAGATCGGAAGCTCGAGGAGCGCCCCCTCCCCCTTGATCGCGGCATAGGCCGCCGACGGCGGGTCCGCCGCGACGGCGCCGAAGACGCGGACACGGAGGTCGACCGCAATCACGGCGACCGCCGCCGAGACCAGCGTCACCGCAACCCACCGCTTGTGACGGATCGTTACAAGCACCCGCTCGAGGGCGAGGGAGACGAGTGCGGCGAGCGCCAGGCAGGCGATCGGGAGCAGACGCTCGGGGACGCGCGTCGCGCCAAGGCCGGGGGCCACATCCCACAATCGGTGATAGCCGGGCAGGTGCGATCCCAACGCGAGGAGCGATGGGATCAGGGCGGCCAGCCCGAGGCAGACCGCGAGACCCCGCGACCGTCTCCGGGCCGCGAAGACGAGGCCGACGAGACGCGAGGAGGGGAGTCACCCAGCCGATGAACACGAATCGTTCGATGCCCGCGTCGGCATTGCGAGTGACGAAATCCGACAGGGTGGCCGAGTACTTCTCCACCTGAGCGAACGATCGTCCGCTGCCGACCGACCCCGATACGACGGTTGCTCCGATCACGACACCGGCGGCAAGCGTCGGGATGACCGCTGCGCCGACCCTCGGCCAGAGCGACCGCGGCAGTCGCGCCCACCCGTAGCCGAGCACGAGCGGCACCGCTCCGAGAGCGAGGTGCAGTTGACCCGACAAGGGGATGGCGGCGAGCACCAGCGCGGCGATGAGCAGGCGTCGTCTCTCCAGTGCAAGCAGAACCGCGGGAAGCAGAAACGAGACGAGCCCGAGCAGGTGACCGGTCGACTGGCCGATGCGATAGGGCGCGAGCGCAAAGACGACCCCGCCGACCAGTGCCGCACCTTCGCTCAGCCCGAGCGCGCGTAGCCACAAGCGCGGTGAAGCCGCCGGCGAGGATGAACGAGAGCCAGACGATGAGGTTGTACGCCCAGACGTCTCCGAACACGCGGGAGAGCGGCCAGTACGGGCCGCCGAAGCAGCCACCCCTGCAGGTTCGGCGGCGCCTTCGCCTCTGGCTGGAACGAGTAGGGGTCGTCGAGTGGCGACGAGCCGCTCTCGAGCTGATGCCCGACGAGCCAGAACGACCAGCCGAGCTGGAGATGATCGCCGGCCGCCGCTTCGCCGTGACCCAGACGCCGGCCGCGCGAGGTAGTGGTCGTCGGCGCTGCGCGTCGCGGGCCAGGTGGCCCAGAGCGCGCAGCCGGCGTAGAGCGCTAGGCCGACGAGGACGACGCGGCTGCGATGACCGCCTCGACGTCCGGTAGTTCGCTGCCCAGCATCCACGACGCGACGACCGTACCGCCTTGGATGAGGAACGCGCTGCGATCCGCCTTCGGCAGGCCGTTGAGCTCACTCATGCACGCCGAAGCCCCGTGCCGCCTCGCCGAGCCTGTCCGACAGCATGGTCACGACGTCCGTCACGCCGAGCGACTCGGCAAACGCCCGGTTCGACCAGGGCGAGTCGAGTGAGATCCCGAAAGGACGAATTCCTGCCGCTGTCGAGATCGGTGTGCCTGTCCTTCAGCAGCCGGAGCTCGTTCGAGCAGGTCGGCGACCAGTCGAAGGGGTAGAAGCAGACGAGCGCCAGCCCGTCCCCCGCGATTGCCTCTGCGATCGGCTTCGGATCGTCGAGCGCACCCGTCCACACCGTCGCCTGCGGAACGAGATCGCCGGGGCCGAGCATGCGCGCGCTACGGCTTCTACGGCGGCGAGGCCTCGATCGTCGCCGAACGCTGCGGCTCCCTGGCGGAACGGTTCGGCTACGCGGACGGAAGCCAGGTACCGCGCCTCGGAGTGGCTTCCGAAGCAGGCTAGGTCGAGGCGGCTCAGGTCCCGACAGTGGCCGGGGCAGGGATCGACTCCGTCGCGTCGGCGATCGCGGCGACGACCTCCGTGATGTCACGGTTCGCGTTCCAGATGCGGAGCTGCCGTTCGGCAGAGTTCCCTCGATCGAGGATCGCGTTGACTCCCTCGAGCTCGCGCTCGGAGCCGAGCTCGCGCGCGTGCGGCTCGATCTCGCGCAGGGTTCGCTTCACGAGCTGCGCGATCGGAACACGGTTCCGCCGGTCGGTCGCGAGATCCATCACGGGTGCCTCGAGTCCGTAACGGGCGGCAAGCCACTTGTTCTCGCTCGTCAGGATCCGGTGGAATGACGGGATCGTCTCGCCCGCCTCGTGGCGCTCGCACAGGTGCTTCACGACTGCCTGGCAGTACGCCGCGATCGCGACGGCGTCCTCGATCCGGGTGACCGCGTCGCAGATCCGGATCTCGATCGTTCCCCAGCGCGGATGCGGCCGGATGTCCCACCAGATGTGCGTGTAGTCGGCGATGCAGCCCGTCCGCTCGAGCTGGCCGACGACATTCGAGTAGTCCGTGTAGTCGCGGAAGCGTGGTGGCGGGCCCGACCGAGGGAAGGCGGCGAACACCATCTGCCGGCTCGAGGCGAGACCGGTTGGCTCCCCACGCCAGAACGGGGAGCTCGCCGACAGCGCGAGCAGCGGTGCGAGCTGCGGGAGAAGACCGTTCATCACCTGGATCGCCTTCTCTGCGTCGTCGACCGCGACATGAATGTGCATGCCGAAGATCAGCTCACGCCGGGCGATGTACTGAAGCTGGTCGACGAGCGCGTGGTAGCGATCCTTCGCCGTGATCCGCTGGCGCTCGAACAGGCTGAACGGATGGGTGCCGGCCGAGCCGACGCGAAGCCCCTGGTCACGCGCGGTCGCACAGACGTAGCCCCTGAGGGTCGACGAGCTCGCGCATCACGTCGCCGGCAGTTCCACAGACAGGCGTTGCGATCTCGAGCACCGACTGCATCAGCTCGGACGTGATGCGCGGTTCCAGCTCGTGCCCCGCGACCGCAGCGAGCACGGTGTCGATGTGCTGCACGAGGTCGAAGCTCGTCGGGTCGAGGATCATGTACTCCTCCTCGACACCGAGCGTGTAGGGCGCGCTGTGCCCGAAGCGATGGTCGTCGACGCTTCCGTGATGACGCTTCGGGTCACCCGTGATCGACGCGGGGATCGCCGTCTGCTTGGTCACGGGAGCACCGCGTCGGCTTCGATCTCCACCACCCAGCTCGGATCGAGGAGCTGAGTCACGACGCACGTCGCCGCCGGGCGGATCTCGCGAAACACGTCGCCGTGCGCCCGGGAGACCTCCGGCCAGTGCGCCGGGTCGGTGATGTAGATGTTCGTGCGCACCACGTGCTCGAGCCCGGAGCCGGCGCGCTGCAGTGCCTCGCCGATGATCGCCAGGCAGAGCGCGGCCTGGTCGTAGGCACCGGCAGGGGTGGCGGAGCCGTCGGCGGGGATCGGCGCCGTGCCCGCGACGTGAACCCGGTCACCCGCCACGACGGCACGCGAGAACCCGGCTATCTGCTCATAGGGCGAGTGACCGCTGACGAGGACTCTCTGCACGCCCCTAGTATCGCGTGCCATGGATGCTCTACACCAGATCGACGGCTGGGAGGTCGAGTTTGCCGCGGCCGGTGTCACTCGCGCCGACGCGGTTGTCGCGACGCGAGGCGACACGACCCACCCGGTCCGACTCGCGTCCGTCTCGAAGCCGGTGACGGCGCTGGCCGCGCTGATCGCGGCTGAGGAGGGCGTGCTCGATCTCGATGACCCCGCCGGGCCTCCCGGTGCGACGGTGCGACACCTGCTCGCCCACGCTTCCGGTCTGCCGTTCGAAGGCACGGTGCCGATCGCGCCGCCGGGTCACCGCCGGATCTACTCGAACCAGGGCTTCGTCGTGGTCGCCGCGCAGCTCGAGGTGAGCGCGGAAATGCCGTTCGCTGTGTACGTGCAGGACGCCGTGTGCACGCCGCTCGAGCTCGCGCTCGACCCCACCGGGCACCCCGGGGCGGGAATGCACGGGTGCCTCGACGACGTGCTCGCGCTCGGGCGCGAGCTGCTCCGGCCCACGCTCGTCGCCCCGGAGACCCACGCCGAGATGGTCTCCGTTCAGTTCCCCGGTCTCGACGGCGTGCTACCCGATTTCGGCCGGTTCTCCCCGCTCGATTGGGGGCTTGGGGTAGAGCTCCGCGGCGCCAAGGAGCCCCACTGGTCGGGGAAGCGCACCTCGCCGCAGACGTTCGGCCACTTCGGCGGTAGCGGCACGTTCCTCTGGGTCGACCCGGTGCGGGACGTTGCCTGCGCGGCGCTCACGACGAGGCCGTTCGGCGACTGGGCGAAGGTCGCGTGGCCCGAGCTCTCGGACAGCGTTCTCGCCGAGCTTTCCTAGCCTTGGGGTCTGACACCGGTTGACCGCTGCCGCTACGTTTGCGGCGGATGGGTGAGCACGACGGATGGACGACGTGCCCGCGTTGCGCGAGCGGTCTCGAGCGTGTCGACGGCGGGCTCCGGTGCCCGGCTTGCGGCTCGCACTACTACGCCAACTCTGCCCCCACTGCATCAGCTCTGATCGAGGACGATCAGGGCCGGCTGCTCCTCGGGCGGAGGGCGGTCGAGCCGTTTCTCGGGACGGTGGGACACGATCGGCGGCTTTCTCCACGAGGGCGAGGATCCGCTGGATGGGCTTCGTCGTGAGGTGCGCGAGGAGACGGGGCTCGAGATCGAGCCGACCGCGTTCCTCGGCATCTGGATGGATCGCTACGGAGCGGGCGAGGCCGCCGTCTACACGCTCAACCTCTTCTGGATCGCCCGCGTGACCGGCGGCGATTCTCGCGGCCGCTGACGATGTCGGCGAGCTTGCCTGGTTCGAGCCGGACGCGCTGCCGGCGGCGGCAGAGCTTGCGTTCACCGAGATCGCCGATGTCCTCACCGCGTGGCGCGAGCACACAACGCGCGCTGCGGGACAGAGCTGAGCGGCCGCCGATGCAGCTCGTGACCTTCTTCGATGTCGACAACACGCTGCTCGACAACGACCGGATCTCCGCTGACCTTCGCGCCCATCTGACCTCCGAGATCGGCGAGCAGCGCTCGAACCGCTACTGGGAGCTCTTCGAGGAGTTGCGCCGCCAACTCGGGTACGCCGACTATCTCGGCGCGCTCCAGCGCTACCGCGTCGAGCACCCGCGCGATCCGCGCGTGCTCGAGGTGTCGCGGTTCCTGATGGGCTATCCGTTTGCCAACCGGCTCTATCCCGGCTCGCTCGACGCGGTCGCCCATGCCCGCTCGCTCGGTGGGGTCGCCGTGCTCACCGACGGCGACGTCGTGTTCCAACCACGGAAGATCTGGCGCTCAGGCGATCTACGAGGCATTCACGGGCAACGTTCTCGTCTACGTGCACAAGGAACGAGAGCTCGAGGATGTCGCCGAGCGCTACCCGGCCGATCACTACGTCCTGGTGGACGACAAGGTGTGGATTCTCGCGGCGATCAAGGAGCGGTGGGGCGTCACGCGTGACCACGATCTGGCCACGACAGGGCCACTACGCCGCTCGACGAGGAGGAGGTTGCGCGCCACCGGGCGCCCGATCTCGCGATCGACTCGCATCGGCGACCTCGTCGGGCTGACACGCGACGAGATCATCGAAGCGGCGCGCTAGTTGCCCGGCGCGGGAGGGGCGAGGCCCCTCCCATCGCCTGGAAGGTGAGTCAGACTGCGAGCCCGAGCGAGCGCTCGATGGCGCCCTTCGGCTGCGCGCCGACGACGGCGGCCGACGGCTCGCCGCCCTTGAAGAGGATCATCGTCGGGATCGAGGCGACGCCGTAGCGCTGGGCGAGCTCGTTCTCCTGGTCGATGTTCACCTTCACCAGCTTGAGCGCGCCCTGCTGCTCGTCCGCGATGCGATCGAGCACCGGCGCGACGGCGTGGCATGGGCCACACCATTCCGCCCAGAAGTCGACCAGGACCGGGGTCTCGCTCTGGATGACCTCCGCGTCGAAGGTCTGGGTTGTTACTTCGAGTGCCATCCGTTCCTTTCAGTTCCTGCGTGCTTCTCAAGAGGATGGTGCCTGCGCAACGTATTCGGTGCGTACCAGTATCAACGACGGCCCGGAGGAAGCTGTTCCCTACAATCGCGGAGTGTTCAGCCCTCTGCCGGAGAAGCCCGACCACGACGCGCTCGAGCTCGACATTCTCGAGCTGCTGGGAGCGCGAGCAGACGTTCTCGGCGCTCCGCACGCAGAACGCCGACGGGCCCTCGGTTCAGCTTCTTCGACGGCCCGGTAACCGCGAACAAGGCGCTGGCGGTGCACACCGCCTGGGGGCGCACGCTCAAGGACGTCTTCCAGCGCTACAAGGCGCTCCGCGGCTACCACCAGCGCTACCAGAACGGGTTCGACTGCCAGGGGCTCTGGATCGAGGTGGGCGTCGAACGCGAGCTCGGGCTCAACTCGAAGCAGGAGATCGAGGAGTACGGGCTCGACCGCTTCGCCCGGAAGTGCCGGGACGTGGTCGTGTGGTCGTCCGAGGAGCTGACGAAGGGATCGATCCGGCTCGGCCAGTGGATGGACTGGGGGAACGACTACTTCACGTTCAGCGACACGAACATCGAGTACATCTGGCGCTTCCTGCGGATCGTCCACGAGAAGGGCTGGCTCTACCTCGGCCACCGCTCGACCGAGTGGTGTCCCCGTTGCGGAACCTCGATGTCCGCCCATGAGCTGCACGGGAGCTACGAGGAGCGCACCGACCCGTCGCTGACCGTTCGCTTCCCGCTGCTCGACCGTGAGGGCGAGGCCGTCGTCGTGTGGACGACGACTCCCTGGACGCTGCCGGCCAACGTCGCCGCCGCGGTCAACCCCGGTGCGGAGTACGGCCTGCTCGAGACCGGCGACTGGGTGGCGGTTGCGCTCTTCCCCGACGAGACCTTCACGCAGGTGCTGAAAGGCACAGAGCTTGTCGGGTGGCGCTACCGTGGCCCGTTCGACGAGCTCGGGCCGGGCGGCGACGTCGAGCATCGGGTCATCCCCTGGGACGACGTGGCCCTGGACACCGGCACGGGGATCGTCCACATCGCCCCGGGCTGCGGTGGCGAGGACTTCGAGCTGTCGCAAGGTGCACGACCTCGCGGTGCTGCAGCCGGTCGACGAGTCAGGCCGCTTCTACCCCGAGTACGGGTGGCTGCACGGGCTCTCGACGGTGGAGGCGGCCGATCAGATCATCGGCGACCTCGCGGATCGGAGCCTCCTCGTCCGCTCCGCGACGATCGAGCACAGCTACCCGCATTGCTGGCGCTGTCACACGCCGCTCATCTTTCGTCTCTCCGACGACTGGTTCATCTCGGTGGAGAAGGTGCGCGAGCAGCTTCTCGACGCGAACGCCGGGGTCGAGTGGACGCCCGAGTACATGGGCAAGCGCATGGACGACTGGCTGCGCAACATGGGTGACTGGAACATCTCGCGCCGTCGCTACTACGGGCTTCCGCTCCCGTTCTACCCCTGCGCGTGCGGCCATCTCAACGTGATCGGCTCGCGAGCCGAGCTCGAGGAGCGGGCGCTCGGCGGGCTCGACCAGCTCGAGGAGCTTCGTCGCCCCTGGATCGATGCCGTCGCGATCCGGTGCGAAGCAATGTGGTGAGCCCGTCGAGCGGATTCCCGAGGTCGGCGACGTGTGGCTCGATGCGGGAATCGTCCCGTTCTCGACGCTCGGCTGGCAGAACGACACGTTCGTCGCGGAAGGCAACGCGACCGGCGCGGCACGGGGCCTCACCACGGCCGACCTGCCGACCCACGAGACCTGGGAGCAGTGGTTCCCCGCCGATTGGGTCTCGGAGATGCGCGAGCAGATCCGCCTGTGGTTCTACTCGCAGCTCTTCATGTCGGTCGCCCTGATCGGCAAGGCGCCGTTCACCAAGGTGCTGGGCTACGAGAAGATGCTCGACGAGCGCGGCCGTGAGATGCACGGTTCGTGGGGGAACATGATCGACGCTGCCGACGCATTCTCGCGGATGGGCGCCGACGTGATGCGCTGGCAGTACTGCGCCCAGCCGCCCGACCGGAACCTTCTCTTCGGCTTCGGCCCGGCCCACGAGATCCAGCGGCGGCTGCTGACCCTCTGGAACTCGGCGACGTTCCTCGTTCGGTACGGCAACGTCGAAGGCGTTCTCGCCGACGGTCGAGGACCTCGAGCGGGGCCCCGACGGCGAGCTCGAGGTGCTCGATCGCTGGCTCGTCGAGCGGACGAAGCAGCTCGTCGAGGAGGCGACCGCCGGGTACGAGCGCTGGCTCACCGCCGAGGTGACGCGCGCCGCCGATGCGTTCGTCGACGATCTCTCGAACTGGTACATCCGGCGCTCGCGGCGTCGGTTCTGGGATGGCGACGAGGTCGCCCTGAGGACGCTGTGGCACGCGTTGGTGCAGGCGATCCGCGTGCTCGCGCCCGTGATGCCGTTCCTCACCGAGCATCTCTGGCAGACGCTCGTCCGTGAGCCGTGCGAGGACGCTCCCGCGAGCGTGCACCTCGCCGGTTGGCCCGAGGCCGCGACGCCCGACTCGGCGTTGCTCGGCGAGATCGCCGCCGTCAGACGTGTCGTCGGTCTTGGCCACCAGGCGCGGCAGGCGTCCGGGGTGAAGGTGCAGCAGCCGCTTCGGCGGACTCGTTGTCGAAGGCACCGCCGCTGCCGCGCTCGCACGCTGCGGAGATCGCCGACGAGCTGCGCGTCAAGGAGGTCGTCGTTCGGGGCGGTCGAGGCCGATCTCAGGGTGAAGCCGAACCTTCCCACTCTGGGCCCGCGGCTCGGAAAGGAGCTCGGCGCTGTGCGTGCGGCGCTGCTCGCCGGCGAGTTCGAGGAGCTCGAGGGTGGGCGCTTTCGCGCCGGCGGTCACGAGCTCGAAGCCGAGGACGTGCTCGTCGAGCGTGCCGGACGCGAGGGCTGGTCGGTCGCGGCCGAGGACGGAGTCACGGTCGCGCTCGACACGACGCTCGATCCGGAGCTCGAGCGCGAGCGGCGTGTCTACGAGCTCATCCGACGCGTGAACACGATGCGCAAGGAGACCGGTCTCGAGCTCACCGACCGCATCCACGTGACGCTGTCCGCGGCCGACGGTGATCTTGCCGAGTACGAGGACTGGATCAAGCGAGAGACGCTCGCCGTGGTGCTCGACTGGAACGGCGGCGACGCGCCCGTCATCGCAAAGGCGTAGGCCTCAGAGAGCCATCCGGATCGATCGACGGCGGCAAGAATCGCCGAGCACTCAATCCCTCAGCCGCAAGCCGCAACCGAGCCGTACGTTGGTCGGGTCACGGTGTCAGCCGTTGTTGGTGTCGACCAACGCGAGCTCGCGTCGAAGCTCGACCGGCAAGCGGAAGGTCACGTCCTCGTCGATCATGCGGAACGGCTCGATCTGCTCCACCCCGCGGGCGCGGAACCAGTCGCAGACGCGGTTGACGAGCTTCTCGGGCGCGCTCGCGCCCGAGGTGACCCCGACGGTCGTCACACCGTCCAGCCAGGCTTCGTCGATCTCTGCCTCGTCGTCGATCAGGTGAGCGGGCACTCCGCCCGCTCTCGCGACGTCGACCAGGCGGTTGGAGTTCGACGAGTTGCGCGACCCGATCACGAGCAGGAGATCGATCTCGGTGAGCATGTCCTTCACCGCCCACTGGCGATTCGAGGTCGCGTAACAGATGTCTTCCTTCTTCGGCCCGCGGATCTCGGGGAACCTCCGCCGCAGGACGCCGATGATCTCCGACGTCTCGTCGACCGACAGGGTCGTCTGCGTGACGTACGAGACGCGCGACGGGTCTGGGAGCACGAGCGCCTCGGCCTCGGCGACGTCCTGGACGAGCACGGTCGCGTCGGGGGCTTCGCCCATCGTCCCGACCACCTCCTCGTGACCGGCGTGGCCGATGAGCACGACCGTGAGCCCTGCCTCGGCGTACCGACGCGCCTGAACGTGCACCTTCGTCACGAGGGGGCACGTCGCGTCGATGACGTTGTGGCCGAGCGCGGCCGAGTTCGCGCTCACGGTCGGCGCCACGCCGTGGGCCGAGTAGACGATGGTCGCGTCGGGCGGCACCTCCGTCTCCTCGTCGACGAAGATCGCCCCTCGCGCCTCGAGGTCGCGGACGACGTGGATGTTGTGAACGATCTGCTTGCGGACGTAGACGGGGGCGCCGTAGTGCTCGAGCGCCCGCTCGACGGTCTCGACCGCACGCTCGACCCCCGCGCAGTAGCCGCGCGGGGAGGCAAGGAGGACACGCTCGACAGCCATGACCCAAGCGTACCCCTCAATCGGCTTGGCACCTGCTAGCGCGAGGTTTCCGCCATGACGATCCCGACCAGCACGATCAACCCGCCGAGGATCTGCACCGCGACGAGCGTCTCCCCGAGCCACACCCACGCGATCACGGCAGCCGCGACGGGCTCGAACGTGGCCACGATCCCCACTGTCGTCGCGGGCAGGTGCTGCAGCGCACCGATGGAGAGCACGAACGGAGCGATCGTTCCGAGGACGATCGTCCAGAGCGCCAGGACACCCGCAGGGACACCGACATCGAGCCCGGGAAGATCTGCCGTCACCCCGAGCAGGTCGAAGGGGAAGCTCCACCAGGGCTGGACGACCGCCCAGAACAGCGTCGTAAAGCCGAGCGCCACACACACGATGGAGAGCGGATCGCGACGCGCCACGAGCCGCTCGCCCTGGAGGTAGTAGAGGGCCAGTGCGCAGGCCGCCAGCAGACCGGCGACGACGCCCCACGTGTCGAGCGTCGCGCCGCGCCAGACCTGCGCGACGAGGATCAGCCCTGCGACGACGAGCGCCAGGGCGCCCCAAACCCTCGGTCGCACCTGCTCCCGCCAGACGAACCTTGCCCAGAGCGCGACGAGCACCGGTGCGGTGAACTCGAGGAGAAGGCCGATCCCGATCGGTAGGCGCGTGATCGCGACGAAGTACAGCCACTGCACCAGGGCGAAGCCGACGATGCCGTAGAACGCGAGCGGGAGGATCTCTTCCCGCCGCACGCGAAGCCGCGCCGGATGAAGCACGGCGAGGGCGACGAGAAGACCCAGGAAGCCACCGGTGGAGCGCAGTTCCGTCCAGCGCAGGGTGGTCATGTCGGTCGCCTCGATTGCGAGCTTCGAGACCGAGCCGTTGATCGCGAAGAGCGTCGCCGCTGTGAGTGTCATCGCGTAGCCGACCGCAGGCCGGCGATGCACCCCTGCCGACGGAGAGGTGGTCATGATCGGGAGGTCGCCCACGCGCGCGCCACGGTATCGACATCGCCGGGGGTGGCGATCCCCTCCCAGTTCATCGATAATCGATTGTCCTTGCGGATTGCGCTCTTCGTCACCTGCCTCGCCGACACCCTTCACCCGGAGGTCGGTCGTGCGACCGTCACCGTGCTCGAGCGTCTCGGCCTCGAGGTGTCCTTCCCGCTCGAGCAGACCTGTTGCGGGCAGCTCCACCACAACGCGGGATACCTCTCCGAAGCGCGCTCTCTCGGCGAGCGGTTCGCAACGGTCTTCGCCGGGTACGACGCGATCGTCTCCCCGTCGGCGTCGTGTGTCGGTCACGTCCGGGAGCTTCTGCGCGAGCTCCCCGGGAGGCGCCGACCAGGTCGCTTCGCGCACCTGGGAGCTGTCGCAATTCCTGGTCGACCAGCTCGGTGTGGTCGACGTCGGCGCCCGCTTCGAGGGTCGACTGGCGTACCACCCGACGTGCCACTCGCTCCGCGTGCTCAAGGTGGGCGATGCGCCGCTTCGCCTTCTGCGAGCGGTGGAGGGGCTGGAGCTCGTGCCGCTCGCCGACCCGGAAGAGTGCTGCGGCTTCGGGGGGACCTTCGCGATTCGCAATCCCGACGTGTCGAGCGCAATGCTTGCCGACAAGCTCGGCGATATCGAGCGGTCCGGCGCCGCAGCCGTCTGCGCGTGCGATGCGTCCTGCCTGATGCAGATCCGCGGCGGTCTCGAGCGCACCGGCTCCGCGGTGCGGGCCGTGCATCTCGCGGAAGTCCTTGCAGGATGAGCCGCGACGCAGCCCGCGACGCAGTGCCCCGGGCCTTCGAGGACGCGGCTCCCACTGCTCTCGCCGATCGGCGCCTGCGTTCCAATCTGGTGACCGCCACCGACGCGATCCGCGCCAGGCGCGCCGCGGTCGTCGCCGAGGTGCCCAACTGGGAGGAGCTCCGTGAGCTCGGCGCCGCGGCGCGCGATCGCTCGCTGGACGACCTCGAGGCCGTCCTGCTCTCGCTCGAGCGCAAGGTGACCGAGGCCGGAGGCGTCGTCCACTGGGCCCGCGACGCCCTCGAGGCAAACGAGAAGGTCGTCCGGATCGTGACCGCGTCAGGCGCGCGCGAGGTCGTGAAGGTGAAGTCGCTCACCACCGACGAGATCGGCCTCAACGACGCGCTTGGCGCTGTTGGGATCGCCAGCATCGAGACCGATCTCGCCGAGCTCGTCATCCAGCTCGCCGGAGAGCGCCCGTCGCACCTGCTCGTTCCCGCATTGCACCGCAGCGCGGCGGAGATCGGCGAGCTCTTCCGCTCGCACCTGGGCCAAACCGGTCTTTCCGACGACCCCGCCGAGCTCGCCGAGGCAGCGCGGCTCCATCTTCGCGAGGCCTTCTTCCGAGCCGAGGTCGCGATCTCGGGGGCGAACTTCGCCGTCGCCGAGACAGGCACGGTCTGCGTCGTCGAGTCCGAGGGCAACGGGCGGATGTGCACCACGCTCCCGCAAACGCTCATCACCGTGATGGGAATCGAGAAGGCGATTGCCCGCTGGGATGACCTCGCCGCGCTGCTGCAGCTTCTCCCGCGTTCTGCAACGGGTGAGCGCATGAACCCGTATACGTCTCTCTGGACCGGCGTCCACGAGGTTGACGGGCCGTCGGCGTTCCACCTCGTCCTGCTCGACGCGGGACGTACGAGGGCGCTTGGCGACCCGATCGGACGCGACGCGCTGAGGTGCATCAGGTGCTCGGCCTGCGTCAACGTGTGCCCCGTCTACCGCCGTGCGGGCGGTCACGCCTACCACTCGGTCTACGCCGGCCCGATCGGTGCGATCCTGCAGCCGCAGCTCTCGGGTGAGCGTGGGCCGGCGGCAAGCCTTCCCTACGCCTCGTCGCTCTGCGGCGCGTGCGCGGACGTGTGCCCGGTGCTCATCGACATTCCGCGGCTGCTGGTCAACGAGCGCGCGAAGATCGTGAAGACCGGGCGCCGGAGTGTGGAGCGCTCTGCCTTGCGCGCGCTCGCACGGGCGTTCTCGACGCGCGAGCGATACGAGCGAGCGCAACGGCTCGGCCGTTCGCTGCAGCGCGTCGCGGTTCGAGACGGACGGCTGAGCTGGTTCCCGGGGCCACTTGCCGGTTGGGGTCGTACGCGCTCGCTCCCGGGAGTCGCCGGGCAGACCTTTCGCGAATGGTGGAGCGAGCGTGATGGAGGCACGTAGCGCAGTGCTCGGCCGCATCCGTGCGGCGTTGGGGGCGACCGATCGACCCGCGATGCCCGAGCCCACAGCGCCGCAAGTCGCGATGGGCTCGTCGGTCGATCTCGTCGAGTTGCTCGCGGAGCGGGTGCGTGGCTACCGGGGTGAGGTGATCATCACCGACGAGCCTCGAGTGGCAATCCACGAGGTGCTTGCCCGCCACGACGCCCGGCGCGTCGGCGTGGCCGGCGACTTCCCGGCGGCGATGCGTCCTCCCGGTGTCGAGCTCGTGGTCGACCATTGCAGCGGGCCGCGCGAGCTCGACGGCCTCGATGCCGCGCTCACTACCTGTGCCGGGGCCTGCGCCGAGACCGGCACGATCGCCCTCGACGGTGGGCCGGGTCAGGGACGGCGGGCACTGACGCTCGTGCCCGACCTCCACGTGTGCGTCGTCTCGCGGGCGGGGATCGTCCGGACCTTCCCGGAACTACTTGCGCAGCTCAAGGCGTCGGTCGAAGCGGGTCGGCCGCTCGTTCTCGTCTCAGGCCCGTCGGCGACGTCGGACATCGGCCTCGTGCGCGTCGAGGGCGTCCACGGCCCCCGTCGGCTTGTCGTCGTCATCGCTCCGTAACGCCGAGGGCTAGGCTTGTGGTGACGGGGTGTGGCGCAGTCTGGTTAGCGTGCCTGCTTTGGGAGCAGGAAGTCGTCGGTTCGAATCCGACCACCCCGACCTGGTAGGTGACTCTGAACGCGGGGCGTCCCGGTCGGGCGTTAGCGTTCGCCCGCATGGAAACCCGAATGTCGGTCGGTACAGCCGCGCTTTGCGTGGCGCTCCTCGTTGCGGTTGGCTCCGGCTCGGCCACCACCATCGGATTCCGTGGCTCGGTATCGAAGCTCTCCCCTTCCCTCCGCGAGTCGATGACCGGCCGCTCTTGGCACGAGGGCTGCCCCGTCTCCCTCGACGATCTCCGCCTCGTTCGTGCGAGTCATTGGGGGTTTGACGGGCGGGTGCACCAGGGGAGGCTCGTCGTTCACCGCGATGTCGCAGCCGCGGTCCTCGGTGTGCTGCGACGGGTCTATCGCGACCATTTCCCGATTCGCAAGCTGGTTCCGATCGACGCATACGGCGCGAGTCGACTACCGCTCGATCGAGGCCGACAACACCTCGGCCTTCAACTGTCGGTATGTCGACGGGACGACGCGCTGGTCGAATCACGCCTACGGGAGGGCGATCGACGTCAACCCGATCGAGAACCCCTACGTCACCTCGAGCGGCACGACGTCGCACCGCGCCAGTGCCCCGTACCTCCGCCGGTCGCCGGTCCGGCGGGGGATGGCGGTTGAGGGTGGCCCGCTCGTCGCGGCCTTCGCCGCAGCCGGTTGGGGCTGGGGAGGACGCTGGTCGGGCGCCAAGGACTACCAGCACTTCTCGGCCGACGGCTCGTGAGCGGCGCCCTACTCCTCGGGCTCGGGGTCGCCTTCGTCGTCATCGCCGCGACCCGGGTCTCCGGCGTCATCGCCCGCGGCTCACTGGTTCCCTTTCTTCTCTGCGCGTACTGCCTCGCGTGGCTCGAGATCGTCGTGGTGCTGTTCGCCCTGTCGCCGTTCCAGTGGGTCACGCGGGTCGGCGTGACCGTGGCGCTCGGCAGCCTGGCTGCGGTTGCCGTCCTGGCCACCCGTGGGCGTGGCGTCGCGCTGGCGCCAAGGCTTCGTGCAGCGGTCTCGACCGGCGGGAGCCTTCTCCGCGATCCGCTGCTCGCGGTTCTGGCCGCCGCGGTCGCCTGTGCGCTCGCCTACATCGTCGCGCTCACGCTTGCGACCCCTCAAAACGACTTCGACACGCTCTACGACCATCTCTGGCGCGCCGGGCTCTGGTTCCAGAACGGCGCCCTCGGGTATCCGGACTGCGCCTGCGCGCCCTACATCAACGCGTACCCGCCGATCGGAGAGGCCGGTACGACCCTCACGATGGTGCTCGGACAGAGTGACCGCTACGTGGGCCTGCCCCAGACCGTCGCCTTCGGCGCGCTCGTGCTCGGCGTGATCGGGGTTGCGAGGCGAATCGGGCTCGGGCGCGCCGAGGCCCTGTTCGGCGGTCTCCTCGCCGCCACTCTGCCGGTGCTCGCGCTCCAGGCCTCGACTGCGCAGAACGACCTCGTCGTCGCGTCCTTCGTCGTGGCGGCCGTCGTGTTTCTCCTCGAGCCCGGGGAGAGGGGGTGGAAGACGTGGTCGTGGTGGTTGGCGGCCTCCGCAACGGCGCTCGCGGTGGGGACGAAGGTGAGCGCGCCGTTCGCCGTCCCTCTGCTGCTCGCCGTCGCCGTCATCGTGCCCCGGCGCTCGAGCCTGCCGGCTTCGGCTCGTGCGGGTCGCGACGGTGGTGCTCGGGGTCGCTGTGGGAAGCTTCTGGTACTGGGTCAATCGCGCCGAGCTCGGGGCATTCGACGGCGGGTTTCCGGCCGATACGTCGGTCGACCACGGCCTCGCCGCGATTGTCGGCCGGATCGATCGGTTCGCGATCCTGCTTGTCGACGCTCCCGGCGCAGCCGGACGCGACCTCCTCGTCTTCCCCCTCGTCGCGCTCGTGCTCGCTCTGGGTGTGGTGATCGGCGACCGGTTCCGCCCGCGTCACGCGCTGACCTTCGGTGCGGTTGTGATCGCGATCGGGCTCGCTCCGGTGGTGCTCCCGTGGCTCGCGCGGCAGCTCGAGCGGGTCCACGTCAAGGTCTGGACGCTCGCGGGTCGCGATGACCTCGCCTACGTCGACATCGGGCGGTCGATCACCGTCTCGGCGTCGAACACCTCGTGGTACGGCCCGCTCGGGTCACTGCTCATGGTCGGGGCGATCGGTCTCGTGGTCGTGGCGGTGCGCCGGCGCAAGCTCGACAGGGTCGCACTGCTCTTCGCGCTTGCACCTGTCTACTGGCTCGTCGCGTACGGCGCCCTGCTCGCGTATCAGACGGCTGCCGGGCGATTCTTCATGGCGCCGATGGCGTTGGCGGCCGCGACGTGGGGGATCACGGCCCGGTACCGCGCTCTGGCGTGGGGAGTGACCGCCGTCGCGATCGCCGCTCTGGGTCTCGCGATCCTCAACGACGCGAAGCGTCCCTCCGGGCTCCGGCTGCTCGAGCCGGGCGACGAGCAGAGCTACTTCTCGACACCGCGCTGGGCGGGTCAGGGGGAGGAGGTGCACGCGGCCGAGTTGACGCGCTACGTCGACGAGCACGTCCCCGTAAACGCCACCGTGGCCCTCGCGATCACCCCGAGCGACCCCGGGTACGTCTTCTTCGGGCGCGGTCTCGACCGGCGACTCGTGCTGCTGGGCGCGGGGACGAACGACGTGGCCGACGCAACCTGGGCCTTCACGAGCCCTGGCTCGGCGAGGCCGAAGCTGTGCGCCGGGGCCTGGCGAACCGTGTCAGACCGGCCGCAGGGCTGGCTCGTGCAGCGGCGGATCCTCAGGCCGCGTGCGGCTGATCCTGTCGGGTCAGCCGAAGCAGCCCCTCGGTTCTGAGCACCGAATTGCTTGTTCTGGAGGGCGAGCGTCCTTCTTTGCGCGGAGGTAAGTTCGATGTCTCGCACCCAGACGCTGGCCGTCGAACGAGCGACGCCAACTCTTGCGGCGATTGCGCGAAGCGAGAGACCGTGATTTGCCCGAAGCTCCCGCGCAACGAGCCGCTCCTGCGTTTTCATTATTGAATACTAGTCCGCAGAGCGGACGGAAGAAGCGGGCGGCGAGGCTCGAACTCGCGACCCTGAGATTGGAAATCTCATGCTCTACCAACTGAGCTACACCCGCGTACCGTGAAGAGTAGCGCGTGCCCCAATCGCTGGCCAATCGTCTAGATGGTTGGTCGGTGATTGGGGTGCGTTCGGGGGCGTTGCGCGGCGCGAATGCGTCGTGTCGTGGGCGTCATCCGGACGTGGCGGAATTGCCGATCAATCATCTAGGCTCGCCTCGTGCGTCGCGTCGCCGTCTCCGTGATGATCGTCGCTCTCGCTGCGATCGCCGGGCTCGCGAGTGCCGCCCCCAACCTGCAGGGGTTCGGCCAGGGCGTCGCGTCCGGCGAGATGACGACCACCTCGGCGCGTGTGTGGACACGGGCGCCGAAGCGCGGCCCGGTGACGCTCATCGTCGTCCCGGCCGTGGCGAAGGGAGCCGTGAGGACGTTCGCGCTCACCGCGCGTCCGGCCGACGATCTCACCGTCCAGCGCGTTGTCACCGGGCTCAAGCCCGGCACGACCTACCGCTACTCGTTCTCACAGAAGGGTGCGGCGGCGAGCGCCCCGGGCATCTTCACCACTGCACCTGCCGCGAGCTCGACCAGGCGGGTGCGCTTCGCGCTGTCCGGGGATGCGGACGCGACCCCCGGGAGCAACGGCAAGCCGGGGTTCAACGGCTTCCAGACCTACGCGCGCATGGTTGCCGAGAACAACGACTTCAACGTCAACATGGGAGACACGATCTATTCGGACTCCGAGGTCGCCGGCTCGCCGCCTGCGCTCACGGCTCCGGACAAGTGGAAGAAGTACAAGCTCGGGCTGGCGCTCGCACCGACCCGGGCCCTGCGCGCGTCGGCCGGGCTGTACAGCCACTGGGACGATCACGAGTTCATCAACGACTTCTCGCGGGCCGAGAACGGCCAGGCGATCTACGCGGCGGGCGTAAAGGCGTTTCGCGACTTCAACCCGGTGAGCTACACGGCGCAGAACGGCCTCTATCGCACGTTCCGCTGGGGGAAGAACGTCGAGCTGTTCTTCCTCGACGAGCGCACGTTCCGCAGTGGCAAGGTCGGTACGGCCTGTAACGGCGACCTTGCCCCGACCGCTCCGGCCGCCGTGAGGACGGCGTTCGCGGCGCTCGCCCCGTCGCTCGCGCAACCCGTGCCGCAGAGCTGTCTCGACGCCGTCAACGACCCGAACCGGACAATGCTCGGGTCCGCCCAGCACGCGCGCTTCGTGCAGGCGATCAAGGCGTCCGGCGCCACCTGGAAGGTGATCATGAACGAGGTGCCGCTGATGCAGCTCTACGCCCTCCCCTACGACCGCTGGGAGGGGTACGCCGCCGAGCGCAAGCAGCTGCTCGCCGACCTCGTCGGGGTGAAGAACGTCGTTGTGCTGACAACAGACACCCACGCGCACCTGATCGGCGAGATCCGGACGACGACGTTCGAGCCTCCGGGGCCGACGTCCACCGGGATCTGGGAGGTCATCACGGGCCCCGTCGCAACGAACACGTACGCCCGGGAGATCGATACCGCGCTCGGCTCGCCGGGCTCCGGTGACTTCGTCACCTCGCTCTTCCTCAAGCCGCCGCTCCCCCGCGGGCTCGGGTTGCGGTGCACGGCGACGGACACCTACGGCTACTCCGAGGTCACCGCGACCGCCACGACGCTCACCGTCGCACCCAGGGCCGCGGCCGGTGGGCCGGTGAAGGAGAAGACCGGGGCGACCTGCGAACCGCTCGTGCTGCGCGCACGCTGACGCTGCTGCTTGGATCCACCGTGTGACTGCGGTGGAGGAAGGAAAGGGGATCGCACGCTACCGCAGCTTCCTTGCGGTCCCGCACACGCGCGCGCTCTTCGGGTGGGCGTTGCTGGCGCGGTTGCCGCTCGGGATGGCACCGCTTGCGCTGCTGTTGCTCGTCAGAGCGGAGGGGGCGAGCTACGCCGCCGCCGGCGGGGTGGTTGCGGCATACGGGCTCGCGCTCGCAGGTGGTGCGCTGGTCTCGGGCCGGCTCATCGACAGGCGCGGCCCGTCCGGCGTCCTCACCCGGCGGGCGCTCGCGTACCCGACCTGCTTCGCGGTCGTCATCGGGTTGGCGCTCGCCGACGCGCCGATCGTCTACCTCGGGATCGCTGCCGCCGTCGCGGGGGCGGTGATTCCGCCCGTTTCCTCGAGCGTCAGGTCGATCTGGCCGCAGGTTCTCCCGGACGAGCTTCGCTCGACCGCCTACTCGCTCGAAGCGGCCTTCCAGGAGATCATCTTCGTCGTCGGCCCGATTCTCGCCGCCGCACTTGCCGCGCTGGAGCCGAGCCTTGCGGTTGGATTCACGGGCGCTGCGACGCTGGTCGGGACGCTCGGCCTCGTACGGCTCGAGCCGATCCGGCGGGCCGGCACGGGCACCGCGTCGGGCGGTGGACTGCTGGGCGCACTCGAGGCGCCCGGCCTTCGCACGCTCGTGGTCTATGCGTTCAGCATCGGGATCGGCTTCGGTGCGGTCGAGGTGACGATGCCCGCGTTCGCCGAAGGGCACGGAGCGCGCGAGTACGGTGGGCTCGCGCTCGCAGCGTTCTCTGCCGGGAGCTTCGCCGGTGGGCTGCTTGCGGGTGGGATGCCGGGCGGTGACGACCGGCGGCGCCTGCTGCGGTACGTCCCCATCCTCGGGCTCGCGCTCGTCGTCTTCCAGCTGGCCTGGTCGATCCCGAGCCTCTGCGTGCTCGCCTTCTTCGCGGGGCTTCCGATCGCGCCGACCGTCGCAGCGGTGTACGGGCTCATCGACAAGGTCGCGCCGAGCTGGGCGATCGCCGAGTCGTTCGCCTGGTTCGGCACGTCGGTCGCACTCGGGCTCGCTCTCGGCACGGGGATCGGCGGAGCCTTCGTCGACGGCGCCGGAATCCGCTGGTCGCTCGCGGTGGGGCCGGTCGCAACCCTGCTCGGGGCAGCGTTCGTCTGGCTGCGGCGCTCGACGCTCTCCCGTCTCCCGGCGACCTGACGAACGGCGTCCCCTTTGCCCCCTGGCCAGGGTCTACCCTTCGTCGCACGCGCCCGTAGCTCAGGGGACAGAGCGGCGGACTTCTAATCCGCGGGTCGGAGGTTCGAATCCTCCCGGGCGCATCAACCCGCCATGAGTGGCCTGACTGTCTTGCCTCCAGCCACCCGCCGGATCATTGCGACCGTCACTTCGGTGGGAGGGTGGGTGCGCGATCGCGTCTCTTGCCTGCTCCCGGTCGCCCGCGACGAGCGCCGCCGACCCGTCCCTGAGACGACGATCGATCGCGGCCAGACTCATCGGCTGATGGTGAGCACGCAACAAGCCGCTGGTAACGGCTTGAAGCCCGTGGAGACGACCTGCCTCCACGGGCTTCACGGTGCACTCCGGACGAGCGGCCTACATCGGCCGGGCGGCATGCCAGCCGTCGACGCCGTCGCATTTGACGACGCCGGCTTTGTCACCGACATAGGTGTACGCAGGAAGGCCGTTGACAGTGAGTTGGCGCTTCATCCCTCGTTTGACGGTGCCGAGGGTTGCCATCACGCCCTTGACATGCTTCGGCACTGCCCCCTTGACGTAGACGGGCGGCCACTGCTTCAGGCAGGAGCCGGTGCACCTGATCTTGCCGCCCGCTTTCTTCTCGACATCCCAGTAGTAGATGCCGAGCTTCATGGGTGTGGCGATAACGGTTCCGATATTTGACTTGGTCTCGATCACCGGCTTCATGGATGAGCCGGTTGCGCCCACGGCGGCCGAGGCGGCGACGATGGACACGGCGACGGTGGCGAGCAGGACGAGAAAGCGCACAGGCGACTCCTTCGGTCGAATGGCATGGCATGCGTGCTGTCAGGCTTGCATGCAACTCCGGGCGGGCGCAACGGCGGTGGCCCCGGCTTAAGCGACTGTTCAGATTCGGCGCCCGGAACGCGCGAAGGATGTCCGCAGCTGTTCAGAAATCCGTAATCTCCGGCGCCTGACACGGGCGCTACGGTCAGACGGATGGCAACGTCTCAGCACTCCAGCGATCCTGGATCGCGGCCCTACGGGCGCCGGGCGTTCCTCGCCGTCACGGCGCTAGGACTCACGTCGCTCGCCTGGGGGCGCCCCGCCTTGCGAGCCGTCTCGGGCGCGACGAGCCCACTCACCGACGCGCTCCCGCAGAGCCTCGTGCCCTCGTCGGGATGGCGGATCTACACGGTTGCCGCGTCGATGCCGCGGTTCGATCCGGCCACCTGGCGGCTGCGGGTCGACGGCCTTGTCGGCTCGCCCCGCTCGTTCGGCTACGACGAGCTTCGCGCTCTTCCGCGCGCGGAGCAGGTCTCCACGTTCCATTGCGTCACGGGCTGGTCGGTGAAGAACGTGCATTGGGCCGGAGTCCGGCTCTCGACCCTCCTCGATACAGTCGAAGCGCGGCCGGCGGGGCGCGTGCTCAGCTTCGTCTCGGCCGAGAAACCCTACGTCGACACCCTCAGCATCGAGCAGGCCCGCCTGCGCGACGTGATGCTCGCCTATGAGATGGACGGAAGGCCGCTAAGCCGGGCGCACGGGGCGCCGCTACGGCTCGTGATCCCGGAGATGTACGGCTACAAGAACGTCAAGTGGGTCGAACGGATCACGCTCGGCCGCAGCGCGGAGCCCGGCTACTGGGAGCAGCGCGGCTACGACACGGACGCGTGGGTCGGTGGCTCGAACGGCCTCTAGAGAGACGGCTACGTCCGCCGGTTCTCGCGCACCGAGCGGGGGCTGCACTGGGTGCACGCAAGCGCCTTCCTCGCGCTGCTCGCGACGGGCCTGATCCTCTACGTCCCCTACCTCGGGGAGCAGATCGGCCGCCGGCCGCAGGTCAAGGAGGCCCATCTGCTGATTGCCGTGGGGTGGGCGATCGCGCTGACGGCCATCGTCGTCCTGGGCGACCGCCGCGGCCTGCGCCGGACGCTGGCCGAGCTCGACGCGTTCGACGCCGACGACCGCCGCTGGCTCCGAGGCGGACAGGCCCCCCAGGGACGCTTCAACGCCGGCCAGAAGCTGAACGCCGCTCTCACCGCGGCGTTCGCGCTGCTGTTCGCGGTGTCGGGGACGCTGCTCTGGCTCGGCGAGCGCGACACCAGCTTCCGCTTCGACAGCACGATCGTCCTCCACGACGGGCTCACGCTGCTGTCGGTCGTGCTCCTGACCGGTCACCTCTACCTCGCCCTCATACACCCCGCGACTCGCCATGCACTGCGTGGCGTCACACTCGGCGACGTCCGGGCCGACTGGGCACGTGAGCACCACGCCAAGTGGGTGGAGGGTGAGAGAGACCCCCGTGCGTGACAATGCAGCTCATGCCGACCGTCCTCGTCGTCGACGACGAGCCCCTCGTCCGCGATGTCCTCATCCGCTACCTCCGGCGTGAGGGCTTCGACACGCTCGAGGCCGGGGACGGGGACACCGCCCGCATGCTCCTCGCGACCGAGGATCTGCAGCTCGTCGTACTCGACCTGATGCTGCCGGGCACCGACGGGCTCTCTCTGTGCCGCTGGATCCGGTCGCGCAGCGACCTTCCGGTGATCATGCTCACCGCCCGTGGCGAGCCCGACGATCGCATCGTCGGTCTCGAGGTCGGCGCCGACGACTACGTCTCGAAGCCGTTCTCCGCGCGCGAGCTCGTGATGCGGGTGAAGGCCGTACTGCGACGCACGCAGCCGTCGCCGACCCCGCAGGAGACGCTCACGTTCGACGCGCTCGTCCTCGACCCCGTTGCGCGCGAGGCCCACCGGGACGGCGAGCCCGTGCGGCTGACCGTGAAGGAGTTCGATCTCCTCTACTTCCTCGCCTCGAACCCGCGCCAGGTGTTCTCCCGGCAGCCAGCTGATGGCGAGCGTGTGGGGCTACGAGGCGGCCCTGGACACCGGCACGCTTGACCGTCCACATGCGCAGGCTGCGGTCGAAGATCGAGCGCGACCCCGCCAATCCGCTGCATCTCGAGACGGTGTGGGGCGTCGGCTACCGGTTCGTGCCGTGATCGAGTTCGCGGTCGTCGTCGCCCTCGTCACGCTCGCGGTCGGCCTCGCTGCGACTGTCGCCCTGCGCCTTCTCCCGACCGTCCGACTGCAGCTGACCGGCCTGGCGCTGCTCGCCGTCCTCCTGCCGCTTGCCGTCGTGCTGCTGTCGGGCTGGGTCATGTTCCACATGGGCGACGACGTCAAGATCCTCGCCGTCGCCGCCGCGGCTGCGTCCGTCGCCGTCGCCGCCAGCCTCGCCCTCGGCAGCTCGATCGCCTCTCGCATCGACCGTCTCCGCGACGCGTCGGCGCTCGTGGCGGCAGGCGACCTCGGCGTGCGCGCCCCCGTGACCGGACCGCGCGAGCTCGCCGACCTGGGCCGCTCGTTCAACGACATGGCCGCGAGCCTCGAGACTCTCTTCGACGCGCAGCGGGAGCTGGTGGCCGCCGCGAGCCACGACCTCCGCACGCCGATCGCTTCGATCGCGGCGATGCTCGAGGCGATCGACGACGGCGTCGCCGAGCCCGCCGAGTACATCGGGCCACTGCGCGACCAGGCGCGCCGGCTGGGCACGCTCGTCGACGACCTGTTCGAGCTGGCGCGGATCGACTCGGGGGTGCTCTCGCTGGAGCTCCGGTCGGTGCAGCTCGCGCCGCTCGTCGAGTCGTGCCTGGACGGGTTCGCGGCCGAGGCCCGCTCGCGCAGCGTCCGCCTCGAACGCCGCGGCGACGTCGGCGACGCGCAGGCGCGCTGCGCCCCGGAGCAGGTCGAGCGCGTCCTGCTCAACCTGCTCACGAACGCGCTCCGCCACACGCCGTCGGACGGCACCGTGGCGGTGGTCCTCTCTGCGCGGCCCGACGAAGTGGAGATCGCCGTCGAGGACGACGGAGAGGGAATCGACGCTGCAGCGGCCGAGCGCATGTTCGAGCGGTTCTGGCGCGGCGACTCCGCGCGCAACGGCTCGGGCGCCGGCCTTGGACTCGCGATCGCGCGAGGGCTCGTCGAAGCCCAGGGCGGCACCATCCGAGCCGAGCCGCGCACCGGCGGCGGCGCACGGGTCGCTTTCACGCTGCCGCGCTAGACCTCAGAGCGGTCGAATCCCCGAGCGATCCTTTCCTGCCCGGCTGCCCGAGTAGGTTGCATTCGTCGGGCTTTGTGGGTTCGCCGAGGACGCCCCGCGGGCACCACAGCCGGTACCCGCGCGACGTCGTCAGCTCGCCTTATGGATGGCGAAACAATGCGTGGTTGGCTCCAGTTGACTTGATGGACGTTCTACAGGCTGGGGGCTCTCAAGGACATATCGGCCTCGCTCTCGCTCCACCGTGCGGTCAGGGCGTAGAGCACGATCACGTTCAGCGTCACTGTTGTCAGCGCCCAGAGCGGGTACTGGCTGTTGCCGAGAAAGCCGAGCTGGGCAACGATGTTCACGGAGACGACCACGATCGTGAACCAACGCGCCCACCCCTGGCCCATGACCAACCCATAGCCGGCGAGCACGAGCAGCACGCCCCAGATCAGCAAGATCCAACCCCAGGCCGTCAGGTCGACGACGAGGTAACCCGACTGCGTGACGACGTAGTAGTCGTCCTCGAAGAGGGCGATCAGACCCTGAATGAAATTGAGGCCACCGATGAGGAACATCAGGATCGCCGCAAACCCGATCCAACCTGCCATCGAACCCTTCACATTCACCATCTACCTCCCGTGTGAGGATGTCGCCAATGCGCCGTCGTGACCTAGTTCACCGATCCAGCCTGGCAACACACTGCGGTGTAGGTGGGATTTTGCGTTGTCGGTCGGATACTGCCACTCCTCGGTTCGCGTTGTGATCGGCGCCTCGCCGACGATCGAGCGCGTGTCGCAGACACCACGCGTTGCGACCGGGCTGGGGCTCCGGTACCCCGCGTCTGTGCCAGAGCCGCCGGAGCTGTAACGATCGAGCTCGTTCTCGGACTGATTAGACGACACTCGACGCTCAGGGGAGACGCATGCCGCTCAACGAGTACCAGCAGGAGCTTTGCACCACGAGCACGTGGGACTTCACCGACCTGCGCGCGCTCTACATCAACTGCACGCTGAAGCCGTCGCCCGGAGTCTCGAATACCCAGGGCCTGATGGACATCTCGGTCGCGATCATGGAGGCCAACGGTGTCACGGTCGACCAGGTCCGTGCCGTCGATCACGAGCTTGCCCCCGGGGTCTACCCCGACATGACCGAGTACGGCGCCGCCCGCGACGATTGGCCCTCGATCTACGAGCTCGTCGAGGCCGTCGACATCCTCGTGCTGGGTACGCCGATCTGGCTCGGCGAGAAGTCGTCCGTTTGCACGCGCGTGATCGAGCGCCTCTACGGGAACTCGAGCCAGTTGAACGAGCACGGCCAGTACGCGTACTACGGCAAGGTCGGCGGTTGCCTCGTCACGGGCAACGAGGATGGCGTCAAGCACTGTGCGATGAACATCCTCTACTCCCTCCAGCACCTCGGTTGCGTGATCCCTCCACAGGCAGACGCAGGCTGGATCGGAGAGGCCGGGCCGGGACCGTCGTATCTCGACGAGGGGTCGGGCGGCCCGGAGAACGACTTCACCAACCGGAACACGACCTTCATGACCTGGAACCTGCTGCACACCGCGCGGCTGCTGAAGGCTGCGGGCGGCTTTCCCGCTCACGGCAACCAGCGATCGGCGTGGGACGCCGGTTGCCGATTCGACTTCCCGAACCCCGAGTATCGCTGACGACCACTGCGGGCATGGCCCGCTCACCAAACCGGCGGGGAGGCGCGCGACGTCCGCGGATCGCCCTGCCAGCGAACAGAGTCGGCGTTGCGGCTACCGCTTCGGCGGCAGGGTTCGCGCGAAGGTAGTTGCGGCAGTCACCCAGCGACCGAGGGAGGCTCCGCGAAGCCCTGGCGTCTCGACGAACACCATTCCTTTCATCGGCCGTCCGGTGAAGTCCATCGGTCGTACGTGCGGCTTCCGCAGCGCGGCTTCAGCGCCTTCGGCTCCGAGTCGGAGCATGAGCTCGTCTCCGGCGATGCCACAGGCCATGTTCCCGTCGACCATGAAGGCGATGCCGCCGAACATCTTGCGTTCGCTGACGCCCGGGTCGCCTTCGAGGATGTCGCGTACTCGATTGGCGAGCTTCTCGTCGTAGGCCACGGCGCTCCTTCAGTGTTGGGTCGTGGATTTCAGCTCGGTTGGCAGTCCGAGGCGTGTGAACAGATCCGGCTGCCGGGGGAACCCGGTGATTCCACTGATCCGGTCGCCGTTGATCGCGAAGACCATCACGCCGTAGGCGCCGAGGGTGCGGCCCGGCTCTTCGGCGGCGTAGGCGGCGAGCGCCGGCTGACCGTTGGCCCTCCCCGGCACGAGTGTGATCTGATCGAGGTTCCCATCCATCGGAATGGTGGCAAAGAACGCGCCGATCGCGTCTCGGCCCTCGAAGCGCGCGGCCTCCGGCGGCATCGTCAGCAGTGCGTCATCAGCCAACAGCGCGACGAGCCCCTCAATATCCACCCTGGCCCACGCCTCCTGGAAGCGGCGCATCACGAGCTCCTCGGTCCGACGATCCGCGGGCTCGTGGGCTCTGGCGAACGCGCCTTCGTCCCGTTCGTGCGCGAGCCTTGCACGGCCGCGCTGCAGGGCGCTGTTCACCGCCGGGACGGAATCGTCGAGGAGGTCTGCGACCTCTTGTGCCGACCACCCGAGGGCGTCTCGGAGCACGACCACGACACGCTGCTTCGGCGGCAGGAGCTGCATCGCGGTCACGAACGCGAGGCCCACGCTCTCCGACTCGACCAGCGTGGCCTCCGGCCCAGGCTCGGGTGAGGGCACGAGCTCCAGCAAGCGATCCGGATACGGCTCGAGATGCGCGTCGACTGCGACGCTCGCGCGTCGGTTGCGCTGCTCGAGCATTCGCAAGCAGGCATTGGTCGCTATCCGGTAGAGCCAGGCGTCGAGCGAGGAGCGAGGCTCGAAGCGATCGATGCTCCGCCAGGCTCGCAGCATCGTCTCCTGAACTGCGTCGTCGGCGTCGTGGAGTGAGCCTAGAACGCGGTAGCAATGAATATGGAGCGGACGCCGGAATGGGCCGGTAAGCCGAATGAATGCCTGCTCGTCCCCATCCCGGACGGCCCTGAGCAACGCGGCCTCGGCGGCCGCGTTGGCGAGTGACGGATTTTCAGATGCTGTCACGGGGGACCGGGAGAGGGCCGCCGAGCTCTGACCAGGGTGAGGGATCAAAGCTCCCTGGAACGGCCCCGAGGGCGATGAACTGGATCCCCTCGCCACCCGGCTCGATCCTTCGCAACTGCTCGGGCCCAACACGGGCCATCATCCCGGGCCGCAGTTCGAACACGTCGTCGTCGACGCGAAGGAGGCCAGAGCCTTGCAGGGGGATGTACACCTCCTCCTGATTGGCGTCGTCCACCGTCGCGTCATGGTTGTGATTCGGATAGCCGTTCCAGTGCGGGGGGAGAGTCATCAGTTGCATTCCCCAACCCGTCACGCCGAGTGACGCTCGCGCCCGGCGGGCAATGCCGTCGAAGATCGGCTCCATCTCCTCGAACGATGCCACGGTCACGTCCACCATGATCCCACCTCCTGTTCGTGCGGCCTCGGCGAGGCCTCCTCGTTGATCAATCCGGGGGAGACCGCGAACTCATCGGGCGCCATCTCATGACGTCGACGGCTGGTTCGCCGTCCGAGCGCGATAGCGCGCGATCTTTCGCCGGCGCAGAGCTTGGCGGATGCGATTCCTGGTGCGCCTGCGTTCGGGAACGGGCCAGGGATCGTCGCCTGCGCACGCCCGAGAACTACCT
Source organism: uncultured Actinomycetes bacterium (assembly GCA_963724655.1). Taxonomy (GTDB): domain Bacteria; phylum Actinomycetota; class Thermoleophilia; order Gaiellales; family Gaiellaceae; genus Gaiella. The sequence continues at coordinate 141,908 of CAVRVG010000003.1, forward strand.
GAGCTCAGGACTGAGTACGGACGCAGGATCCGCGCGCCCCCCGATGGCGCTTCGCGCGGGCAGAGGGATGATCTGCGCGGAGGTTCGCCCATGTCGACAGGTGCGCGCCCCGCGCCTCATCGGGTTCATCGCCCGCGTCGGTGGGTCGTTTGGTCTTTGATCGGCCTGGCGGCCGCAACCCTCGCTGTCGCGGTCGCCGTCGGCATCGACCGCGCATTCCTTTCGGGCGAAGCGCGGTATTCCTGGCCGCCGGAGCCGTGCGTGGTGCAAGGGATCGATGCCCGGTGCGGCACGTTCGTCGTGCCGGAGAACCGCGCGGAGCCGAACGGCCGCACGATCGGGCTCCACGTGGTCGTCCTGCCTGCGTTCGCGAAGCCGGCCCGAGAGGATGCGGTCGCGTATCTCGAAGGCGGACCGGGAGGGGCCGCCACCGACGATGCGGCCACGCGGAGCCAGCAGCTGAGCGCGCTGAACCTGTATCGCGACATCCTGCTCGTCGACCAGCGCGGGACAGGGGGCTCGAAACGGCACGATGCCGACGTGACGCAGTACGGGACGCGGATGGCGATGGACGACCTGGATGCAGTGCGGGCGGCTCTCGGCTACCGGCAGCTCGACGTGATCGGCAGCTCCTACGGCGCAACCGCGGCGCAGGTCTACCTGAAGCTCCATCCCTCCTCGGTGCACTCGCTCATGCTCGCGGGCGCGACCGCGATCGACGTCCCCTTCTTCGGCCGCTACGCAGTCAACGCCCAGCGCGCCCTCGACCAGCTCGCGCAGTTCTGCGCCTCTGAGCCCGCCTGTCGGACGGCGTTCCCGGGTTGGGAGCGCCAGTTCGGCGAGCTCGTGAAGGCGTGGAACGCCCACCCGGAGCACGGCACCACCGGGGACGAGCTCGCCTCCGTCGTCCACGTGATGCTGCTCGACGGCACGAAGGCGGTCTCGATCCCACTCGTCGTCAGCAGTGCCGCGAAGGATGACTACCGGCCCCTCGATGGCGCGGGCTCGGGAGATCTCGAGGTCGAGCTGAACCTCATGGCCAAGTCGATCTGGTGCAACGAGCCCTGGACCGGACTCGGTGCGAACGGACCGTGGGGTACCGACTTCGACAGCTACACGGCCGCGAGGATCGAGGCGTTTCGCCACCGCTGCAGCTCCGTCTCGAAGCGCGCCGAGCCGGACTCGCTCTGGACGCTCCCGGCGGCCAGCCGCGTGCCGGTGCTCGCCTTCGTGGGTGGCGCCGACCCACAGGACCCGATCTCGAACCTCTCGGGCCTGCAGCAGCACTTCCCAGACAGCCGCACGGTGATCTTCGCGCACGTCGGGCACTCGTTCGGCATCGGCGGCTGCGTCGACCAGATCATGGCGGACTTCGTCGAGCGCGGCACGACCGAGGGCCTGGACACGACGCTCTGCGACGGCGCGGTCGTCGTGCCCCCGTTCGAACTGCCTTACTGAACCAGACCCCCGAGAGCCTTCGGGCGATCCCGTTGTCGGCTGCGCCGGCGTGCGGGAATGTTGCTTGAGCAGAAGCGCCCAAAGAGAGGATCCACTTCAGCTCGCCTGCTCGAGTCGACTGTTGACAGCGGTTCTGGCGTGGTGAAGGTAGGCGGGGTTGTTGTGCATGACGAAAGCAGTGTTGGCCATGAGCAGGTAGGAGGTGAGCTCGAAGGTGAGTTGTGAAGGGCTCTCTTCGGGCTGGAGAAGGCCGCGTTGTTGGGCGCCGGTGATCAGGTGCTCCATGCGCTGCGACCATTCGGCTTGGAAGGAGAGGAGTTTGTCTTTGACCGGGCCGGGGTGGGTGTCGAACTCGGCGCCTGCGGAGATGAAGAAGCAGCCTCCAGGGAAGACGTGGCGCTCGACGTGGGAAAGGAATGCGTCGGAGAGTGCCCGCAGGTGCTCGAGTGGGTCGTCGATGTCGTTTGTCGGTTCGATCACGTCGGCATCGAAGATCTCCTTCGCAGTGTCCACCGTGGCGAGCTGGAGTTGCTCCTTGGAGCCGAAGTGGGCGTAGAGGCCGCTCTTGCTCATCCCGATGTGCCTCGCAAGGGCGCCGAGAGAAAGGCCGTCAAGGCCGTCAACGGTTGCCAGGTCTGCCGCGGCGACGAGGATCGCCCTCCGACTTCGCGCCCCCTTGCGGGGCACTTCCTGCTGGGGGGTTGGTTCCATACTTGACAAATTAGCACGACCGGTCGTATAGTGGTATTTCCGCACGACCGATCGTACTTAAATATGGGATCAGGTGCGGCTGCTCCCGAAATTGGAGGAAGAACATGAAGCTGTATGTGATCCGCCGGCCCTCGGGCTGGCGCACACCGGAGGAGCTGCAGGCAGCCGCTGCACGCTCCAAACACGTCGGCGACAACGAGATGTCGGACGACGTCCGCTGGATCCGGTCATACGTCGTCCACGAGGAAGACGGCGGGCTCGGAACCGTCTGCATCTACCAGGCGTCGAGCCCGGAGAAGATCCGCGAGCACGCAAACCGTGTGGGAATGCCCGCGACTGAGATCCTCGAGGTCGCCGACACAGTGATCGTCCGACCCGACCCGGTCGCGGTCGCGGCCTGATGATCCGGTCGGCCGGAAGGCGGGGACGCCCGCCTCCGGCCAAAGCCGGAGCAGCCTGGCTCCCCAGACAATCGCCGCCTGAGGCACCGTCCTCTGACCCGAGCCTTGTTGGTTTGGTTGCAGTCGGAAGTGGGGATCGGGATAGAACGCCCCGACCCCCACGTGCTTACGGTCTGGCTTCGAGGACGAGGGTTGAACGGGCGCTAGCCCTTTGCGAACACCTCGGCAGTCGGCGACTCGAACTCGAAGCCGACCAGTGGCTCGTCGCCCACGACCCATGCGTCGTGACCGGGTTCGATGACGTATGCCTCGCCCGGGCCGACGTCACCCTCGGTGCCGTCGTCGTGGATCACGTGCATCCTGCCGGTCTGGACGACACCAACGTGCCGCACCTGGCAGCTGTCTGTCCCGACGATCGGCTTGATGCACTCAGACCACTTCCATCCGGGTTCGAGCGTCAACCGGGCTGCAGTATTGGCGCCCAGCTTGACGACATCCACCTGAGTCTTGTCAGGCCTCCGGGTCTCATCTGGTGCGTCGAACGCACGAACCTGAAGTCCAGCCATACGAGCCTCCTTTCGATCAAGACGGTGCGCCCCGCCAGGAGCGGAGCGCCGGGTGTCCAGCCTCCTGCAGCTCGCTAGGCCGTCATCCGACTAGCGACCTCGTACTTGGCGACGGAGGTCCGCTGCCCGGGCGTGTCGCCCGCCGGCATCGCGTTGAGTGCCGCGTCACCACGCGCGTAGTCGTCCTCGGAGTCGAAGAAGAGGATCACGACCGATCGCTCTTCGTCGGAATTGTGGAGGACGACGATCTCTGTGGCCGGCACCTCATCGGGTCGGCCGCCCTCTTCCATCTCGCGCTTCATCTCGTCCATCCGCTGTCTGCTGACACCGTCGAACGTGACCACACGTGCAACTGCCATCTCTCGCCTCCTTCGCCGCTGTTGGCTGAGCGTGCGTTCCTTTGCTTGCCGGCGTGGCTAGGCGCCGGGTGCCTGCTCTTGAGTCCATCGAGGACCCGATCCGTTACATGTCCGTTTGCCACCTCCCCGGCCGGCGTGTCCGCCCGACGTCGTCGTAGTCGGCAGGCCTTGCGACCGGCGGCACTCCGTGCGAGGCTCGAATCATTCTGACAAGCAACGACAAGTCCGTGGCCTCGACCGCCGACAAGGCTCTGATCGACGGGCTCAGGAACCGCGACCAGGACGTGGTGTTCGAGCTGGTCGAGGCCTGGTCGAGCTCGATGCTTCACCTCGCCCTCGTGTTCGTACAGCCACGCGCAGTCGCCGAGGAAGTCGTCCAGGACACCTGGATCGCCGTGCTCGAGGGCATCGAGCGCTTCGAGGGCCGCTCCACGCTCCGGACGTGGGTTTTCACCATCCTCTCGAACCGAGCGAAGACGCGCGCGGTACGCGAACGGCGGTCGATCCCCTTCTCCGCGCTCGCAGGCGGAGGCCCGGCGGTGGAGCCGGAGCGCTTCCTTCCCGCAACCGACGGCTGGGCGGGGCACTGGGACTCTTCCCCCGGGCCACTCCCACCAGACGAGTTCCTTCTCGCCGGCGAGACTCGAAGGCATCTGGCCGCAGCGATTCGCGAGCTCCCGGCCGGCCAGCGGGCCGTGCTGACTCTGCGGGACGTCGAGGGCTGGAGCGCAGACGAGGTCTGCAACGTTCTCGAGCTCTCGGAGACTAACCAGCGCGTCCTTCTTCACCGCGGACGGAGCACAGTCAGACACGCCCTCGAGCGCTACCTGGAGGACACGACCGGATGATGACGAGCGATCTGACCTGCCGCGAGTTCGTCGAGGTCGTCACCGACTTCCACGAGCTCGCGCTGCCACCGGGCGATCGCATCCGTGTCGAGCAGCACCTCGTCGTCTGCTCGGCCTGCACGTACTACGAGCAACAGCTGAGGGCGACGGTTCGGGTTGCGGCAACGATTGAGCTCGACCCGCTCGGCCCGGAGACCCGCCGCGCGCTGCTCACATCCGTCGAGCAATGGCTGGCAAGGCGCCCATGATCGCCTACAAGTTCCTACGCGCGGGGTCGATCGGGACCTTCAGCGGCGCCTCATGGCCTGCGCCAGGGGAATGGCTCGAAGCGGCCGGGGCGCTGGAGGCGTGTGCGAGCGGCGTCCACGCTTGTCCACTCGACGCCCTCGCCTACTGGCTCGACGACGAGCTCTGGACGGTGGAGCTCGACGGCGAGATGCTCGACCTCGGCACCGCACTCGTCGCCCGCCGAGGGAGGCTCGTCGCACGAGCCGAGGGATGGCCACAGGTCTCGTCCGAGTTCGCCCGCGACTGCGCCGACTCAAGCCCGGACGCTCGCCGAGCGGACGCCCGGCAACGCGAGGGTCGAAGCTCTCGCCGTGGAAGCCGGCGAGGAAGCCGAGCTCGCAACCACCCACCACCACGCCGTCATCGCGGCGTACGCCGCCGCGGTCGCAGCGGACGTCCTCGAGCCCGGAGGATTCGACTTCGAGCGCCTCCGCCAAAGCCGTCGAATCGCCGCCATCCTCGGCCTGTCCTGATCCTTTCGGGGCGCGTCCCGAGAGAGGCAGGCTTGGCTACCTCACCGCTTGACCGGGGCTGGATCAGGGGTCGCACGATCCTCGCTCGGCTCCTCGGCTGCGAAATCGCGCTCGACCTGGTCGACGAGCTCGAGGTGGAGCTCGAGGTAGCGCCGCAGGAACTCGGTGACGAGCAGGAGGTACTTGCTGCGGTGCGGTAGCGACCGCGCTGTTGCCTCGCTGTCTTCGAGTCGCTCCATCAGGTCGGCGATGTCTTCGCGAAGAGTCAGCGAGGCTGGCTCGGGTGGCCGGCTCTCCGACGAGGTCGCAGAGGAGGAGTCGCAGGAGCGGATCGCTCTTGAGTGGCGTAAAGCGCACTGGAGTCTTCGCGTACTCGCGGAGCGCCTCGAGCCCCTTGCTCGGTGAGCGTGTAGACGGTGCGTTCGCGGGTCTTGCCCGGTTCGCGTCGTGCCTCGAGGTAGCCGAGCTTCGCGAGCCTCTTTGGCTCGACGTAGTACTGGCTCTCTCCGGCCCAGTCGAGCATCCGCCCGCGGTCGCGCCATCCGCAGGAGGTCGTGCGCCCCCGCGCCGCCGCGACCGACGAGGCCGAGGATCTCGTATGAGAAGAGACTGAGCTCAGAGCTTGACATGACTACGTTCCATAGGTTATATAGCTATGATTCGTAGTCTACGGAAGGGACGGCGATGACGTCTGCGACGCAATCCTTGGGAAGCGCCGAGCGTTGGGGGCCACTCTGGGGCGCCCGGCCTGACGATTGGGCGCTCAGCGAGGACCAGCAGCTTCCGAGCTACGAGGCGGCGCTCCAGCGTGTTCCGCTCGAGCCGGGTCAGCGTGTGCTCGACGTCGGCTGCGGCGTCGGCGCGTTCCTGCGCCTCGTCGCGGACCGCGGCGCCGAACCGTTCGGTCTCGACGCATCCGAAGCCCTGATCGACCTGGCTCGACGACGAGTCCCGGAAGCAGACCTGCGCGTCGGCGATATGGAATCGCTCCCCTACGACGCCGACACGTTCGATCTCGTAACCGGGTTCACGTCGTTCTTCTTCGCCAACGACATGGTCGCGGCGCTCCGCGAGGCCGGCCGAGTCGCCAAGCCAGGCGCTCCGGTCGTGATCCAGGTGTGGGGTGCCCACGAACAACTGTTCCCTCGAAGCGATGAAGGAGATCGCGAGGCCGTTCTTCCCGCCCCGCCCTCCCGATGCGCCACCCGACCCCGACCTGTCCCAGCCAGGCGCACTGGAAGCCCTGGCGATCGAAGCAGGCCTCAACCCCGAAACCGTCTTCCAAGCATCGTTGGCCTACACGTACCCCGATCGAGGAGACGCTCGGCCGGGCGCTCGTCGCTCCAGCGGGCGTTGCCGTCCTCGTCGGACCAGAGCGCGAAGAAGCGATCAAAGCCGCGATCGTGGAAGGCCTCGCAGAACACCGCACCCCCGACGGGAGCTACCGGCTCTCGACAACGAGTTCCACTACCTGATCGCGCGCGCATGAGCACCTTCGCCGTCATCCGCGAAGCGGACCCGGCTGGCGAGACGGAGGGATCTACGAGCAGCCGGGGGTGGCCGAGCACGCAGCCTTCATGAACGCGCTCGCAGACAGCGGCTTCGTCCTCCTCGCCGGACCGCTCGCCGGAACCGAACACGGACGCGTCCGCGTGCTTACGTCCTCGTCGCCGACGCGGCTTCCCGCGCCTTCGCTGACGATCGCCTTGAAGGCGGTCGACTGCGCGGCGGCTTCGATCAGGATCTCTCCGCCGATCGAGAAGCCGAAGCCGCCGATGCGGTCGGGGTCGACGTCCGGACGCCGGCGCAGATAGTCGGCTGCGGCCAGAAGGTCGCGGTCGCCCGCCCAGCGCACCGTGTCGCCTTCGCTGGAGCCCTGTCCGCGTGGGTCGAGCAGCAGCACGCCGTATCCGTGGCGGATCAGCATCCTCGCCTCTTGGGACCGAGTTGCACCCGGGAAGAGGACGACAGCAGCGCGATTCCTCGAGGGCACGTACGAAGCGGCCAGGTCGAGCGAATCGTCGGTGACCACGGTGACCGTCTCGTACGCGACACGGAGGTCCGGTGTCACTGCGTCTCGTCCGGTGTGCACGTAGATGTAGGCGAAGCCGACCGGAAAGACGATGAACCAGACGATCGTCCACGCGAGAACGGGCATCGCCACGACCATGAGCGCACGACGCAGGTAGCGGCGTCGTCGGCTTTCGTCAGTGCGCCGCCCGTTCCACAGCGTGATCGGCCCGATCAGGAGGAGCGCGGCCCCAGCGACGAGTGCGAGCAGGCCGGTGTAGTGGTCACCGGATGCGTTGCCGTCGAGGAGGTAGTAGACCGCTGGCACGCCCACGGTGATGGCGAGCGCGCCGAGGGTCATCGCGGTGATCGCTCGCAGCCCCGCGCGGAGGCGTGGGTAGACCGCCGCGATAGCTGCCAGTAGCACGACCGGGATCAGTCCGCTCGCGAGGTGGTCGCCTGCGCTGGTACCGGGCTCGGGCTGCAGGAAGTTGTCGTCGACGATGTGGAGGCCCACGATCCCTACCGCGATCAAGACAACTGTGATCTCCCGGCGGACGACGCTCGCGTGTCGAGCGATTCCGCCCACTTGCACATGGAGTCGGGTGGCGAAGGTGCTCATGATTGGCTCGCAGCGATCTTGGTCAGGCTCGTCCGGGCGGCCACACGACTGCGACGAAGCGTGGTGTACGCCCAGATGGTTCTGACGATCCCCCAGCACAGAGCGATCGCGCCGCTCAGAAGCAGGAGGTAGGCGAGGTCTGGCATGCCCTGAGCGATGACGAGGAGCGGCAAGCCGAGCAGTTGCTTCGGCACGAGCACGAGGGTCAGGACCGCCCAGCCGAGACTCAGCGCCAGCATGAGCGCGACGCGGACACGTGAGCCGAGGCGACCGCGTGGGACTCGACCGCGACGCAGCGCCGCGACCCAGCGAACGATGCCGCGCAGCTGGAGTGCGACGATCCCGAAGAACAGCGCGTAGACGATGAACGTGGCGCGGCCCGAGGGCGCGGGTGCGGGATCCCGTCCCTTGAGGAGACTCGTCACGCCCTCGGAGATCGTGCCCATGCGACCGCTGAGGAAGAGGTCGATGGAGTTCTCCGCGTTGATCAGCACGATGACCCCGGTCCGGGTGTCGGGCACGAGCACGGCGTTCGCGTGGAAGTTGAACGTCTCGCCCTGGTGGTGGATGGCCGGGATCCCGTTGATCGGGCCGACGAACCAGCCCATCCCGTACGAGGTGCCCGTCTCCGGTGTCTGGAACGGCAGGCCGGTGGAGCTCGTCCACTCCCTTCGGGTGAGAGCACGGATGCCGAGCCGTACCGACCATTGTTCAACTGGGCGATCAGATAGTGGCTCATGTCCTCGGCGTCGGAGATGAGGTAACCGGCCGGGACGAGCCCACGGTTGTACGGGAGGTCGGCCGCTCTCGGCCGGCCGAACCAGTAGTGATAGCCGGTGGCGAGTCCGTGTTGCTCGGCCGCCGCGGCGGACGTGAACGAGCCGCGCATCTGTAGCGGATCGAGGATCTCCGTCTGGACGTAGGTCTCGTAGGAGCGCCCTGCGACCGTCTGCACGACCAGTCCCAGGATTGCGTAGTTGACGGTGCTGTACTGGTGGGTCTTGCCGACCGGTGCGGTCAACGCGACGCTGCTCAGCTTGCGAACCGTCTTCTCCAGCGCGGCGTCACTGATGTCGCCGTTGCCCTGGAACGTCCGCCCGGTCTTGGTCGACAGGCCGCTCGTCTGGTTCAGGAGGTGGCGGACGGTGATCGCTGCGGAAGCTCTCTCGTCCGCGACTCGGAACCATGGCAGGTAGCGCTGCACGGGCGCGTCGAGCTCGATCCTTCCCGGCCTCGACGAGCTGCATGATCGCCAGCGCGGTGAACGACTTGCTGAGCGAGCCGATGATGAAGGGTGTCTTCGGCGTCACCGGACGCCCGGAGTCGTCCGCCTTGCCGAAGCCGCGGAGGTAGGTGATCTTGTCGTTCTCGACGATGCCGAGCGCGAGTCCGGGGATCCGCTGTGCCGCCATTTCGTCCTGTACGAAACGCTCGATCGCAGCAAACTCCGGAGCGGATCCGTGCCCGTTGGCAGCAGGAGTGTCAGAGCCCGGCCGCTCGCGAGGTAGGCCGCCCCGAACACCAGCGCGGCGAGGATCATCCATACGCCGGCCTTCCGACCGAACTGACCGCTTGCGAGTGTGCGGCAGCCGGGCGCAGATCACGCGTCTGCGACGCTCCGCTTCAACGGACTCGCGGGCCGGCAGGAAGCGGATCACGACGATGGCCATGACGCCGGCGAGGACGGCAGCGACCAGAAGACCGGAGCCCATCGCCTGCGTAAAGGCGTCGCCGGTCGTCGCCAGCAGCTCAGAGGCTGCGTTGGCTGGAAGCCGGGCCGCGATCGCACTCGCGGCTCCGACAGAAGACTCGGCCGCCGCCTGCGCCTCGGGAGGCAGAGCGTCGAGCGAGCCTTCGACGTCGTCGGAGTAGAGGGAGCTGACGAGCGAGCCGACGACGGCAACACCAAGCGCTCCCGAGACCATCCGGGCCACGGTGTTGGTGGCAGAGGCGACGCCGGTCTTGGCGGCCGGGACGGCGCCGATGACGGCTTCGGTCGCCGGAGCCATCACCCAGCCCATCGAGAGCGCAAGTCCGAAGGAACCAGGCCGCGAGCAAGGAGGGCGTTCGTGCTCGGGCTCCAGAACGAGGTCACTGCCAGCATGACAGCGCGAGACCGCTCAGGCCCGCCGCTGACGACGCGTGAGGTGCCGAGCCGGCGCACTGCCTTGCTCGACGAGCCGGCGCCCATCATCAGCCCGAGCGCTATCGGGCTCATGATCGCGCCGGCCTCGATTGCGCTGTAGCCGTGGGCGAACTGCAGGTACTGGGTCAGCGCGAAGATCGCGCCGAGCAGTGCGAAGAAGGCGACGCTGACTGCCCCCGTTCCGACGCTGAAGCGCGCGCTGCGGAAGAAGCCCAGGTCGAGCATCGGCTCCTTGATGTGCCCTTCCCACCAGACGAAAGCGCCCAGCAACGCGATGCTCGCGGCGAGCGATCCGACAACGAGGCCGGACGTCCAGCCCTGCTCGGGCGCCTCGATGATCGCGTATACGAGGATGCTGAAGCCGGCGGCGGAGAGCGCCGCTCCGACCAGGTCGAACGAGCCCGGGTTCGGATCACGGCTCTCGGGCACGTAGCGAATGCCGAGCAGCAGTGCGGCGGCTGCGAACGGCACGTTGACCAGGAAGACCGACGGCCAGTCGAACCACTCGAGCAAGAGCCCACCCGCTAGCGGGCCGAGCCCGATTCCGACCGCTGCCAGGGCGGCCCAGATCGCGATCGCCTTGCCGCGCTCCTCGCCGCTGAAGAGGTTGGCGATGATTGAGAGGGTGGCGGGCATGATCAGCGCCGCGCCGATACCCATTGCGGCGCGCACGGCGATCACCTGATCGGCGGAATCGGCGAGGAGCGCGCCCAGGCTCGCGAGGCCGAAGATGGACACGCCTGCCTGGAGTGCGAGCTTGCGCCCGAAGCGATCTCCGAGCGTCCCGAAGACGAGCAGAAGGCCCGCGAACACGAGCAGGTACGAGTCGACCATCCATTGCAACTTGGAAGGGGAGGCGTCGAACTCGTCCTGCAGCGTGGGCAGGGCGACGTTGAGGATCGTGTTGTCGAGCCCGATGATCACGAGGCTCAGCGAGAGCACGCCAAGCGTCTTCCAACGGCGGGCGTGCTGGATCGGGTCGATCGTCATCAGACCGGTTTCCTTTCGGATGCGAGACGAGGACCGCGACGCGAGCCGGTGTCGCCGAACGAGACGCCCGGCTCCGTCACGTAGGCGAACGGGTGGTGGAAAGCGGCGAGCGCGTCCGCGCCCGCCACGTGGAACTCGAACTGCTCGTCGAGGTGGGAGTCGACGACCTCGACCTTGACGCCGCCGCTCGTGCTGCTCCAGAGGAGCGAGACGGCGAGACCGTCGTTCTCGCGGGCCGCGAGCTCCCTCCAGACGTCAGTGCTGACAGGGTGCGCTCATGGCTCCTCCTTCTGAGTTGCGGCTACGTGGGCCGGTCACGGGATCCGCACCTCGCTGACCGCGACCGCCGTCGTGCGCTCGGCGATATAGAAGGGCAGCTGCGCGAGCGCGTTCTCCTTGTTTGAGGCGTCTACGGTCCACCAGATCGAATGGCCGCCGGAATGGCAGGACGCCAGCGCGCCCCTGTGACGAAGCGGGCTCTCGAAGCCGCGGAAGGCCGCGAAGGCGACGCCGCACTCGATCGGCTCGTGGTGGTGGTGAAGCAGGTAGCGGGGCATGTGTCCGACTCTGCCGCGGCGGCGTCGCCCCGACATCAGGCGGTCACCCTGAATCGGTCACCCTGATTTCTCGATCGGCGTGCCCTGATCTAGGGTGGAGCCGGAGGATTCAGATGGCACTTGCCACCCATCTCGTCGGCCGCGCGTCAGAGATCGGCTCGGTCGATCGTCTCCTCGCCCAAGTCGGCGGGGGACAATCCGCGGCGCTCGAGTTGGTCGGCGAGCCGGGCATCGGGAAGACGCGCCTCCTCGCCGAGCTGGCCGCCCGTGCAGACGCGCGCGGGTACCTCGTCCTTTCGGGCCGGGCCGGGGAGCTCGAGCTCGACTTGCCGTTCTGGGTCTTCGTCGACGCGCTCGACGAGTACGTCCACGGCCTCGACCCGCACCGCCTCGACAGCCTCGACGGTGACGTACGCGCAGAGCTCGCCACGGTCTTCCCGTCATTGGTCGGCCTCGCGATTGGGCACAGGACGGCGATCCAGCACGAGCGATACCGCAGCCATCGCGCCGTCTGCACACTGCTCGAGACGCTCGCGCAGACGCAGCCGCTGGTGCTGGTGCTCGACGACGTCCACTGGGCAGATCCGGCGTCGGTCGAGCTGCTCGGCGCGCTCCTCCACCGACCGCCGGCCGCTCAGGTGCTCGTCGCGCTGGCAGTGCGGCCACGGCAGATGGGCGAGCGGCTCAGCGCCGCGGTTGAACGGGCACACCGCGCCGGCACGATCGCGCGCATCGAGCTCGGGGCGCTCAGCCCCGAGGACGCCCGCGAGCTGATCGGCGAGGGAGTGGACGCGACCAGCCTCTACGAGGACAGCGGCGGCAATCCCTTCTACCTCGAGCAGCTCGCGCGGTCGGGCGACCGTCCCGAGAGGCCGGCGCCGACCGACGAGCCGTCGCTCGTAGGTTTCGACGTCCCAGCCGCGGTCGCCGCCGCGCTGACCGAGGAGCTCGCTCTACTCTCCAGGCCCGCACGCCTCATCCTCGACGGCGCCGCCGTCGCAGGAGACCCCTTTGACCCTGAGCTGGCGGCCGCGGCCGCAGGAGCCACCGACGCGGCAGCGATCGACGCGCTCGACGAGCTGCTGCGCCTGGATCTCATCCGCGAGACGGACGTTCCGCGGCGCTTCCGGTTTCGGCATCCGCTCGTTCGTCGCGCGGTGTACGAGTCGATGCCAGGCGGCTGGCGGCTCGGCTCGCACGAGCGCTGCGCAGACGCGCTTGCCCTCCGAGGTTCGCTGACCTCGGCGATCGCGCACCACGTCGAACGCTCCGCGCGTCAGGGCGACGAGGCCGCGGTTGCGCTGCTGCGAGAGGCTGGAGAGGCCGCGGCCCCCCGTGCACCTGCGAGCGCCGCGCGATGGTTCGCCGCCGCCCTCCGCCTCCTCCCGGCGGCTGCGCCCGGCGACCGACGCGTCGAGCTGCTGCTCGCCCGCTCCGAAGCGCTCGCCGCCACCGGCCAACTCGGTGAGAGCCACGCAGCACTCCTTGAGAGCATGAACATCGTCCCCCAGGAAGCGGAGTCGTTGCGCGTCCGCCTCACCGTTGCCTGCGCGCGCGTCGAGCACCTCCTCGGCCGGTATAACGACGCGCACGCCCATCTCGAGGCGGCCCTCGCCGAGCTCCAGGACCCTGCCTCCGCGCTAGGCGTCGAGCTGATGATCGAGCTCGTCGGTGACAGCCTCTACCACGGCGACTACGATGCGATGCGCGCCTGGGCGGGCCGTGCAGTCGAAGCGGCCGAGCTGCTCGGCGATCAGGCGCTGCTCGCAGCGGCGCTCGCCGGGCGTGCCCTCTCAAGCGCGGTGGCGGGTCGGGCGGCGGAGGGACAGGCGTATGCCGCCGACGCAGCCATGCTCATCGACGGTCTCGCGGACGACGAGCTCGGCAGTCGGCTCGACGCCCTTGCTCATCTCGCCACGGCCGAGTTCTACCTCGAGAACTTCGCGGGGGCAGGGTCTCACGCCGAGCGCGCGCTGAGAATCGGCCGTGCGACGGGGAAGGGGGATCTCTTCCCGCTCATCGTCCCCATGCTCGGAGGCAGCCTCTGGGTTCGAGGCCGGATGGCGGAGGCAGGCGAGATACTCGACGGCGCGATCGCAGCCGCGCGGCTGGTGGACAACCCGCAAGGACTCGCCTGGAACCTCTTCAACCGCTCCTACGCGGCATTCGCCGCCGGCGACATCGATCTGGCGCTCGCGACCGCAACGGAAGCGTTCGAGCTCGCGCAGCATCTGGACGCCGGTCCCGTCCGCGCACACGCCGCGGTTGCACTCGCGTACGCCCGTTTCGATACCGGCCATCCGGAGCGATGTGCCGAGCTGTTGGTCGAGTTCGCGGGTGGGAACGAGCTGCGGCTGATCGGAGGAGGTTGGCGGGCCAGGTACCTCGAGCTTCTCACCCGTTCACTCCTCGCGGCGGGCCGATCCGACGAAGCCGAGCACGCGGCAGCGGCCGCGCAGGCCTGCGCCGACACCGTGGGTCTCCCGATGGCGGGCGCGATGGCAGCCCTCGCCGCCGCGGCCCTCGATCTCGAGGGTGGTCGGCCGTCGGACGCCGTCGAGCGGGCGCTGACCGCTGCAGCGGCACTCGAGGGGGTCGGGAACCTCTTCGACGCCGCGACGTCGCGGCTGGTAGCCGGTCGAGCACTCGCCGAGGCGGGCATGCCCGACCAGGCAGCGGCCGAGCTGGAGCTCGCGGCGGCGGCGTTCGAGTCCTTCGGCTCACACCGCTACCGACAGCAGGCCGAACGGGAGCTTCGAAAGCTCGGACACTCGGTCCACCGGCGCACGCGCCCCGGCAGGGCAGACGGGATCAGGCGTCGACTCGCTCACCGAGCGCGAGCTCCAGATCGCACGACTCGTCGTCGACCGCAAGACCAATCCTCAGATCGCGGCCGAGCTCTTCCTCAGCTCGAAGACGGTCGAAACCCACCTCCGCAACATTTTCCGCAAGCTCGGCGTCGCATCGCGCGTAGACGTTGCGCGCATCGTCGAGCGCGCCGAACGCACGCCGTAGGGCCGACGCTTGCGAAACCTATTGATCCTCCGGTGCACACCTCGCTTGCATTGACGCTAGCGTGCCGCCATGAACGTCGTCTGGGCGGCCTTGATCACCGCTGGTGTGACCCTGGTCGCGGTCACGGCGATGTTGCTCGTGCGCCGTGGCGCGCCTGACGGCGGCTATTTCGCGGATGGCGATCGTGCCGCCGGGGTCTTCGGTGTGCTCGCAACGGGGTTTTCGGTGCTCCTCGGGTTCATCATCTTTCTTGCCTTCACGAGCTACGACCAGTCACGCAGCGGCGCCGAGGAGGAGGCGTCCGCGCTCGTGCAGCAGATCGAGGGCGCGCAGTTCTTTCCGCAGCCCGCGGCGGGCCAGCTGACCGGGCAGCTCGTGTGTTACGGGCGCTCGGTCGTCCACAGCGAGTGGGGCAGGATGCGCGCGGGCACGCAGGGAGATGCGATCAGCCCGTGGGGCGTGAAGTTGTTCCGAACGCTGCAGGCGGTCGAGCCGCAAAGTGCGACGCAGCAGTCCGCCTACGACAGGTGGCTGGAGCAGACGTCGGTGCGGGAGCAAGCGCGTCTCGATCGCATTCACGGCGCTGTGGGCGTGATTCCCGTCACCCTCTGGATCGTGCTGTTCTTCGTCGCAAGTGTGATCTTCGCGTTCACGCTCTTCTTCGCCGACAGCGGCGAGCGTGCGGTCGTGCAGGGCCTGTTGATGGGGTCTGTCGTCTCGGTCATGGTCGTGCTCCTGCTCTTGCTGTACTCGCTCGACGATCCATTCCATGACGGACTGGGCGGGCTGAAACCGGTCGCCATGGAGCGGTCGTTGGGGATCGTCGATGAGGCCCTTGGCGCGGTCGGCGTGAAGGTGCAGATCCCGTGCGACCCGCTCGGGAACGCGGTGCCGTCGTGACCGCCGCCGGCACGGGTCGAGACCGCGTCGAGCTCGTGGCGACCGTGCTCCTCGCCCTCGCCACGGTCGCGACCGCCTGGAGTGGCTACCAGGCGACCCGCTGGAACGGGGAGCAGGCCAAGGCGGGGGCCCGTGCGAATGCAACGCGGATCGAGTCGACAAAGGCAGCGGCTCTCGCGAACACCCAGACAGAGATCGACGTCGCCACCTTCACCTCCTGGGTCGATGCCTACGCACAGAAGCAGACGATCCTGGCGAAGTTCTACTTCGAGCGGTTCCGCAAGGAGTTCAAGCCGGCGGTCAACGCATGGATTGCGACCCGGCCGCTGAAGAACCCGAACGCGCCTCTCACACCGTTCGCGATGCCCCAGTACCAACTCGAGGCGCGCGCAGAGGCCGAGCGGCTCGACGCGCAAGCGGAGGTCTTCGCAGCGGAGGTCCGCCGGGACATCCAGCGATCGTCGAACTACGTGCTCGGTGTCGTCCTGTTTGCGTCAGCATTGTTCTTCGCGGGTATCAGCACCAAGCTGAAGACACCGGAGCTGAGGCTCGCGATGCTCTCCATCGGCTGCCTCGTCTTCCTCTGCACCGTCCTGTGGATCGCGACCTCGCCCGTCAGCATCTCCGTCTGAGCAAAGCGTGAGCGGCGGCATATACTGAAACCGCGCACCGAGAGACGCCGTGCTCATGGCCCTCGGCGGTCACACGAGCACGTCCCGGCTAGAGGCAGTTCCCAACAAGGAGAAATCATGGCATTCGGCCCCGTTGACGTATTCATCATTGGCTTTCCGGGCAACAAGTTCTCGGGGCGGATCGCCCCGGCGATCTTGGAGCTCGCCGAGAACGGCACCATCCGAGTGCTCGATCTGCTCTTCGTCATGAAGGATGCGGACGGCGTCGTGACGACAGTCGAGGCGGCGGACATCGACGAGGATGGCGCGGCCTTCCTGTCCATCGACATCATGCAGCCGGGTGCGCTGGGTCCCGAGGACGCGGAGGAGGTCAGCGACGACCTTCCGGCCAACAGCTCGGCTCTCCTGATCGCTTTCGAGAACGTCTGGGCGTCGAAGGTGGTCGACGCCCTCCAGGCGGCGGACGCTGTCCTGATCGACTCGATCCGGATCCCGGCTGACGTCGTCGCCGCGTTCCAGGCAAGCTAGCTAACCTCGTCCACTTCGAGATCGAAAGGAAACGATATGGGACTTCTACGTATGGCAACTCGCACCGCAGTCGTCGCGGGAACCGCGACCGCCGTGTCCGGGCGCGTGCATCATCGTCAGGCCGCGCGATATGTACGAGCCAGCAGGCGCCCGCGCCGACAGCGCCCGCGCCGGCGGCGCCGGCGCAGGATGACGCGACCGCACAGCTCCAGAACCTGGCGAATCTCCACTCCCAGGGCGTGCTCACCGACGAGGAGTTCGCGGCCGCCAAGGCCAACATCCTCGGAATCTGAGGGCCACACCCGCCGACCTGTGAGGCACGTCGAGGCCTACACGCGGCTGGCAGGGGTCTACGACGAGATCGTCGTCGACCCCTGCCACGGCCGCTGGGCCTCGTTCCTCCACGAGCTCTGGAGCGGTGACCCGGAGGGAGTCAGCAGCGTGCTCGATCTCTGCTGCGGCACCGGCCTACTCGCAGGCGAGCTGATCGCACGCGGTTACCAGGTCGTCGGCGTCGACGCATCCGACGCGATGCTGACCCTCGCCCGCGAGCGCCTCGGGCCTGACGTCCCGTTGAGCCAGATGACCCTCCCCGACCTGGCGGTCGAGGGTGTCTTCGACGCGGTGGTCTGCACGTTCGACGGCCTCAACTACCTCAGTCCGGACGAGCTGCACCTGACGCTGGCCGCCCTGGGCCCCCGGCTTCGGCCCGCCGGGTGGCTCGTGTTCGACCTCCACACCGACGGGATGATGAGCTTCACCATCTCCAACCCCGTCGTCGCGGGTGAATCGGCCGGGAACGACTTCGTGATCAGCAGCATCGTGGATCAGGGAGCGCGCACCTGCGACACCATGATCGAGCTCACACGCCCGCGTGACGGTGACCCGTTCAGCGAGCAGCACCGGCAGTACTTCCACACCGATGCGGACGTCCGTGCCTCCCTCCACGACGCGGGCTTCGCGGTGACGGCTGTCCTCGAGGAGTACACGGACCAACCGGCAGACTCCTCGACCCTGCGCGCGACCTGGACCGCTCGACGGCTGCCGGAAGTTGCGCGGGCCGACGTCGACCCGCGCAACTTCCGCAGCCCCCGGAACTCGGTGATCTGAGCTCAGGCGGTCGCGTACCGGCTTCGGGCGGACTTGGCCGAGTACGTCGCCACGTCGAGTGCGACGCCGAGGCCGACGAGGATCCACTCCGCGCCTGAGACACCGTTACCGGGAGACCAGGCCAGGAGATACATCAGCGTCGTCCACGGCGCGACGAGGAGCCCCAGCAGCGGCCACACCCAGGAGCCGAACGCGAAGTCGACGCGGTTCCCGAACAGCCACATCGCGATGATGGCGAAGCGCGGGCCGAGGGCAGCGAAGAGAAGAAAGAAGCAACACATCAGGAAACACCTCACGAGGTCGACGGTTCACGCGCGACTATCCCACAGTCGGCCCGAAGCTGCCGAACGGCTTCGGGGAGAAGATCGACCGCGCGAGGACCGTTCTGATCATGCCGCCGCCGATTGCGGCGTTCGATAAACGGGCTCGAACCGCTCTGCGCAACCTGCGGCGTCTCGGCTCCGTCGGCATGAAGTAGCGTCCACGCGAGTGGGAGCGTGGGCAGCGATGGCAGCCGTTGCGACCTGGTGCTTCGTCGTTGCGCTACTCGGCACGAGCATCGGGTTGATCCTCGGGACGCTACGGCTCCCGATCCTGCTGCTGGTGTCCTCGTCTCCGGCTGCGGGGGCCGGCGCGAACGTCGGCATCTCGACCGTCGCAGCGGCAACTGCTGCGGCAACCCATGTTCGGCGGGGCACCGTCAACTGGAAGCTCGTCGCGTGGATGACACCGCCGTCGATCGTCGGGGCGCTCATCGGCGGGTACGTCTCGGGGCGGTTGCCGTCCAACGGGCTCCTCGTTGCGATTGGCGCGCTGCTCATGTTCTTCGGTGCCCGGACGCTGGTAGGGAGAGACCGCCCAACCCGGGCAGCACCTGCGCGCGCCAGGATGCGTCTCGCGGTCGTGTGGGGCCTTGTGATCGGCCTCCTCGGGGGCCTGGTCGGCCTGATCCTGGGCACGCTCCGCATGCCCGCCTTGATCCGCCACCTCGGGGAGACGCCGCATCGCGCCGTCGCGACCAATCTCGTCGTCGGCTTTTGGCTCGGGATCGCAGCCGTGATCGGGCACCTGCCGGGTGGCGTTGACTGGTCGCTCATGCTCGTCGGCAGCGCTGCGTCGATACCAGGGGCGATCCTCGGGTCACGGATCACCGGTCGACTCTCCGAGCGACAGCTGCTCAACGCGATCGGAGCCGCCCTGCTGGTCGTCGGCTTTCTCACGACGGTGCGGGGAGCCTTCTAGGCGAAGCCCGTGATGCTCGCCCTCCGCTTCAGCGCCGCGGCTAACCCGGATGCGATTCCGGTCTTCACCGGATGCCGGCGGGCCGTCCTGCCGGGACGATGGTGGTGTCACTTCTTCGCTCGAGCTGCACACCCGGTCCCGGGGGTTGTCGCCTCCTGCCCCCGGGATCGGCCTCGAGCGTCAGCTCGGCCGCGCTGCGGGTCGACGCCCCTTCGGGGAGGTAGTGACCCGCAATCGAGCGCCGGCATTCCGTCAAGCGAGCAAGGGCATTCCACGCTGGGCCTCGCTCCACTCCGTTCCGATGATGAGCGTGAAACCACGTTGTCGTCGAACGAAGGGTTGCTGATGGGCGCCAAAGCCATGTATCGAACCGGGCCGGTCGGCCGGCCCGCGGATATCAAGACACCGCCGGCCTGACCGCATTGTCACTGGGCTGGCTCATTCGAGCAGCTCCATCGAGTCGGTCCGCACGCTGCTGACCTTCGACCGCCCGATGCTGCTGCGTGTATGTCGGCGAAGCCGCTCGATGAACGGGTCGCGCAGATCGTCGAGCTCGTTCTCGGTGAGCGCGAGCGCCGAAGCCAGCTCTTCGGGATCGTCGATCGTGATCTCTCCGGGACGCCCGGCTCGAGTGATCGGTCGCTGACCGGGGGTCAGTTCGGCTCCGGTTGCGGCTGCTGCCCCGATCTGCACGTGATCCTCCTCTGTCTCACTGGTTTCGCCGGCCAATTCATGACGGCGCTCTGCCGTTCCGACCCAGGTACTTGAGGGTGGATCACGTTTCGAGGCCGAAGGGTTTGAGCCCCGAGGCGATGCTTTCTCGCGGCGTCGAATCCGCGTTGACAGGACATCGGAGCACCACCCGTCCGTCAGGACCCTCATTCGAGGGTCTTTGACCGCATCAGCTGCTGACCGCCTCACATGAGCAGGCGCAGCAGCAGCGGCGCGAGCACGATCTTGAGGATCATCGCCAGCGGCACCACGGTCGCGTAGCCGACGTTCACGTCCGTGTCGTCCTTCTCCTGCTCGGAGGCGTACGCGAGCACCGCCGGCTGTGTCTGCATCCCGGACACGATCCCTGTCAGCGCGCCGACCGGGAGGTGGAGGAGGGTCGCCCCGAGCACCGCGGTGACGAATGACGCCGTCGCCGCGACGACGACCGCGGCTGCAACGACTCCGATCGCCTCGCGACTGAGGATGGTGTCGCCGAAGGCGTCGCCGGCGTTCACGCCGATCCCGGCGAGGAACAGCACCGTCCCCAGCTGGCGCAGGGTGAGGTTCGCGGCGTGGGGCAGCTGCCAGACGATCGGCCCCGTCCGGCCGAGCGCGCCGAGCGCAAGGCCGACGACGAGCGGGCCGCCGGCGAAGCCGAGGCTGAACTCGCCGCCCCCGGGCAGGGGCACGTCGACCGCACCGAGCAGGAGCCCGAGCGCGACCCCGACGCTGAACGAGAGCACGTCGAGCTCGCGCAGCTCGCGGTACGAATCGCCGAAGAACGCCGCGATCTCGCCCATCCGATCCGGGGGCGCGACGACGCGCACCCGGTCGCCGAGAACGAGCTCGAGCTCCGGGCTCGCGACCATGTCGACATCGCCGCGCCGGACGCGGGTGACGATGCCGCCGAGCTCGCCCTGGAGATCGATCGCGGCGATCGTGAGCCCGGCGACTGCGTGGTTCGAGACGACGATGCGCCTGAAGTCGACCTCTCCGCGGTCGAGCTCGACCCGCTCGGCGCTTTCGCGCCCGAGCAGCCCGATCGCGGTCTCGACCGCCGTCGTTGCGACCGACAACCGTGACGAGGTCACCCGGCACGAGCTCGACGTCGTCGCTCGCGACGAACAGCTGCTCGCCGCGCTTCACCCGGCCGAACGTGATCGCGTCCTCGGCGCCCGAGCGCACCTGCTCGACCGTGCCGAGCCCTGGTTTCTCGACGAGCGCCGTCCGCACGACGATCACGCTGGGAGCGGTCTCGGGCTCGCCTCGGCGGCGCCTGCGTCGGATCGCGAACACCGCGAGCAGCGCGACCGTCACCCCGATCGGGTACCCGAGCGAGTACCCGACGAGCACGCGACCCGAGGCGGCGTCGAACGTCGCCTCGGGCTCGACGTCGCGCAATGCCTCGAGCGACGCTGCGAGCGCAGGCGTGTTCGTGAGCCCGCCGGCGAACGCCCCGGTGGTCTCCTCGGCGCCGAGCCCGACGGCGGCCCCGGTAGCGACGATCGTGCCCGCCGCGGCGACGATCGGCGGCCAGCACGAGGACGTTCGCGCCGACACCGCGGCGTCGCAGCGCAGCCACGAAGCCCGGCCCGGCGGCGAGCCCGACGGTGTAGACGAACAGGACGAGCCCGAGCGTCCAGAGCGGACGTGGCACCTTGAGCTGCGGGTCGGCCATCCCGAACGCGAGGCCCGCGAACAGCACGGCGGCGACCCCGAACCCGAAGCCGCCGACGCGGATCCGGCCGGCGAGGTAGCCGACGGCGGCGACGACGAAGACGAGCAGCAGGGGGTCGTCTCGGAGGACGCTCACGGTGTCAGCGAGCCTACGCCACGCGTCGGCTTCGGGCGGTTCCGGCAGGGCTCTGCAGCACGTCTGCCTCTAGGACGGCTCGATGCGCGTCACGCTTGCGACCCGCTCGACAGCGCGATCGAACGTCGCGATCGCTTCGACCCCCGACGTCTCCGCGCAGGCAACGAGGTAGGCCTCGGCAAAGTCGAGCCGGTCGACCTCGTAGACCTCGATCGCCCGCAGGAGCAGGGCGTCGTCAGCGACCACGATCGTCGGGTACGTCACGACTGCCCGTGCGAGCTCGGCAACCTGCTTCCTCGGCGCCTTGTAGAACGACTCGAGGACATACACGACCTCGGCGAGGACAAGGTCTGTGAGGAAGAGCGTCTCGGCCTCTGCAAGGAGCCTGGTCGCAGCTGCGGCCTGGTCGGGGGGGTCGCCGGTCAGGTGCCTGACGAGGACATTCGTGTCGATGAATGCCCTCAATGGCGCTCGCGTGCTCGCGCCACCAGCGTCTTGCTACGGATCTCGGCCCAGCTTGCCCCACGCTTCGAAACGGGAACGCTCACGACGCCGGCAAGATCGAGCAGATCCGCAGTGCGCGCGAGCGTCGCTCGCTGACCTTCGACGCGGAACACAACCCGATCGCCCTGCGCCAGCCCCAGCGCGTCCCGCACGGGCTTGGGAACCGTGACCTGCCCCTTCGAAGAGATACGAGCCGCGATGTCCATTGCTCTCCTTACTTTGATTCAAAAGTAAGATATCAGATCTCAGCGTAGTAGGTGGAGGGCTGCATTTCGAGGGGCCACGACGTGCCGTCACGCGTCCTTCCAACCGCAGTTTCTGGAACACTCGGTCGATGCGCGTTCTGATCGCCGACGACCACCGCTTGATCCTCGACAGCGTTCGGCGGGCGCTCGAGGAGGACGGAGGGTTCGAGGTCGTGGGGGAGGCGTACGACGGGACGACCGTTCTGGAGCTCGTCGCCAAGACCGACCCGGAGCTCGTGCTGCTCGATGTGCGCCTGCCCGGGCGGAGCGGGCTCGAGTGCCTCGCCGAGATCCGCCGTCGCCACCCCGACGTGAAGGTCGTGATGCTCTCGGCCTCGACGAGCAGCGACCAGGTCGAGGAGGCTCTGCGCCTCGGCGCGAGCGCCTACGTCGTCAAGAGCGTCGACCCCGGCGACCTGCCGGCGACGCTCCGCCAGGCGGTCCAGGGCAACGTGCACTGGCCGGCCGTGGAGGCCGATTCGCAGGCGCGGGGGCGAACCGGCAGCGGGCCTGGGCTCAGCGAGCGGGAGGTGACGATCCTCCGCACCCTGGCGCTCGGCTATTCGAACGACGAGATCGCCAAGGAGCTCTGGATCACCCGCCAGACCGTGAAGTTCCACCTGACCAACATCTATCGCAAGCTCGACGTGCGGAACCGCGCCGACGCGGTGCGGAAGGCCTACGCCCTCGGGCTCGGCGGGCCGACTCCGGACGACCCGGGATAGAACCGCCTCAGCAGACGCGCCCGTGCCCGGCCGCGACCCGCACCTTCCCTCCGGTGCGGTAGAGAGCCGCGTGAATGCGTGGTTGAACGGCCACGACAGGGGCGGCCACACGCAACGTGCAGCTGGTGAGGACGTAGTCCGCGACAACGTCCTTTCCGCCGGCGCTCTCGACGAGCCGACGGTCAGCCGCGATGCGGACGCGCGTGTCGGGGAGGCCGTAGGGCAGGCGGGCGCCGAGCGCGTACACCGGGCCGACGGAGCGGTTGAAGATCTCGCTCACCCACACGAGGTACTGCGCCTCGCGTGGATTCGCGAATGCCATCGGCCGACGCTCCTCCCAGACGACGGCGACGGTCGCCTTGGGGCCGACCGCGTCGTCGATCCACGTTGCGGGTGTCCCGCGACCCGTGTGCGAGCGGGAGGCCACCGTGAACAGGATCACGGCCAGCAGGGCCTCGAAGGCGAACCACACGGCGGGCACGAGCCACAGCCGGGAGCGCTGCTCCACGGGCACACGAAGCCAGAGCGCGCAGACCGTCGCCATGAGCGCGCCCGCGACGAGCGCCCGTGCCCACGCCGCATCGGAGACGAACAGCCAGACGGTCGGCGCGAGGTTCTGCGGGTTGGCGGTGTCGACGACCTGGCTCCACGGGTACCCGACGACGAGAGCGATACAGGCCGCGGCGATGCCGAGCGCCAACCGGCGAGGTCGCGGGAGCCTGCGTTCGATGTGGAGCGCGAGCCCCACGAGGAGGAGCGGGACGACGACGAACACGTTCCGCTCCGAGAGCGCCGTGACCGGCGGGGCGCCGGTGGTCTCGAAGTCGATGGTCGAGGAATACGACGTGAACACGGCGACCGCGACGAGGACGGACGAGAGCACCGCGGTCGTGAGCGCGGCGAACGCCCGGTCGGCGCGCGAGCCACCCCGGCCGAGGCCTCCGACGACGACCATCGCTGTCGAGGCGAGCGGCACGACTGCGGTCGCGACCGCGAGAGCAGCCAGGTGGCGCCCGACGCCGGCCACGATCCCCGAGAGGGTGACGTGCCGCACCGCGTCGGCGTAGACCCCGAACAGCCCGAGCGGCGAGGCCGAGCCGATCGCAACCGCTCCCGCGAGCCCGAGCAGGCCGACACCGAGGACGAGCCCTGTTGTCCGGAAGCGGGCGAGGCTCGCACCGATCGCCTCGTCGTCGTACCTCCGCGCGAGAAGCGCGAGCAGGACGATCGCGAGCACGAACGCGGGGACGAGCGCAACCGCGAGCACCTTGACGGCCGCTGCCAGGCCGATCGCCCCCAGCGCCGCCAGTTGGGCAGCTCCCGTCTGGCGCTCCAGCGCCCGCGCCATCAGCCACAGCGCGAGTACGAACGCCGGGTACAGCGCGACCTCCGTGAGGATCGTCGCCGAGTACGCCATCCAGGGCACTGCCACTGCGAGCATCGAGACGGCCAGAGCGCTGCGCGGCCCGACCACTGTCCTTGCGAGGAGGTAGGCCGGGACGGCCGTGAGCGACATCAGCGCCGCATCGAGCCAGTGCGCGAGCGCGAACGCGCTCGCCCCGTCGGGGGCGAGCGCCCACAGCGGCGCGAGCACGAGCGGATAGACGAACCCGTAGGCGTGCGTTCCGACATCGCGAACCGCTGGAGCGGAGCCCTCTCCGAGCGAGCGGGCGAGGTCGATGTAGATGAGCTCGTCGACGAAGATCCACGGGTTTCGGCTGAGCGACGCGATGGCGCCCCAGACTGCCGTCGCAACGACGACGACGAGCGCAACCCGCAGGCCGGCGCCGCGCCGGTCCCAGCCCAAAGCGCCCGGTTCCCCAGCCGGTTCCGTGATCCGCTCTCCCACGCGACTCAGCATGACCCATGCGATCCGTCGCGAACAGGGCTGTACGTGCGAGTCACGCTGCGTACGGTGAGCCAATGGAGCGACTGAGATCCCTACCCCAGCCGAGACGTCTGCCGCGCGTCGACGGTTCCGCCCGCGACTTCGGCGGCGTCCTCGCGCGGAACAGCCTGGTGATCGCGCTGATCGCGGTACTCGCCGTCGTGCTCCTGCTCGTCGCTCCCGAGCTGATGGTCGCCGACAGCTGGATGACCCTGGTCGCGGGCCGGGAGATCGCCGACCACGGCCTGCCCTCGCACGAGGCGCTCACGCTCGTTCCGCTCGGGCGCGAATGGGTCGACCAGCAGTGGCTCGCCCAGGTGGTCTTCTACCAGGTCGAGTCGCTCGGCGGGCTGCGGCTCGCTCTCGTGCTCGATGTCGTCCTCGTCGTCCTCGCGTTCCTGGGCGCCACCGTCGCGGCCAGGCTCCGCGGCGCGTCGGCGCGCAGCACCCTGTTCGCGCTCACCGCATGCATCCTCGTCGCGCCGTGGGCCTGGCAGCTCCGCGCGCAGTCGTTCGCGCTGCCGCTCTTCGTCGCGGTGCTCGCCCTCGTCGCCGCCGATCCGAAGCTGACGCGGCGGCGCACGCTGCTCGTGTTTCCCCTGCTCGTTCTCTGGGCGAACGCTCCACGGATCGGTGATCCTCGGCGCCGCCATCGTCTCGTGGGCAGGCGCCCTCGGCTTGATCGCTGCCGCACGCATGCGCTCCTCTCGGACCGTGCCGCGGTCGCTCCTCTTCCTGCTCGCGCCGTGGGCCTGCGTGCTCGTATCGCCGTACGCGCTCGACCTGCCGGGGTACTACAAGCTGCTGCTCGTCGACAGCCCCGTGTCGAAGGTGATCGTCGAGTGGCAGGCGCCGAAGCCCTCCGGTTGGACTGCTCCTGTTCTTCGCGGTCGCTGCTGTCACCGTCGTCATGGCCGTCTGGCAGCGGCGGCGGCTCTCCGCCTACGACCTCGGCGTGCTGGCGCTCACGCTGGCCGGGGCGTTGCGCAGCGGGCGCGGAATCGTCTGGTTTGCGCTTGCGGTGGCCGTGCTGCTTCCGATCGCGCTCGACGGCGCCCTCGGCGGCGACAGCGGGCCGGTGCATCGGCGGATCGGGATCGCTCTCTCCGGAGGCGCCGTGGGGCTCGCGCTCGTGGTCTGCGTCGCGACGCTCCTCCGTCCGGCCGCCTGGTTCGAGCGCACCTGGCCGGAGGCGGCGGTGCGGGCGGTGGAGCGCGCCGCGAGCCGGCGCAGGCCCGAAGGCCGTGTTTCCCAGCGACAAGCACGCCGACTGGCTGCTCTGGAAGCTCGGGTCGCTGCGGGGCCGGGTCGCCTACGACGTTCGCTTCGAGCTTCTCACCCGGCCGGAGATTCGCTCGATCGTGCTCTACAAGTCACTCGAGAAGGGGTGGGACGACGCCACGGACGGCGTACCGCGTGGTCGTCGTCGACCCGGCCGATACGCCGACCCACGCCGCCCGGCTGATGCGGCTCGGGCTGCGCGAGCTCTATCGCGACGACAGGGTCGTCGTGCTGGCGCGCTAGGAGAGTCGTGCTGGCGCGCTAGGTGGGTCGTGCTGGCGCGCTAGGCGGCGTGCTGGCGCAAGTGAGCGAGCGGCTCACAAGGCGCGCTTGGCCGTCGTGCTGGCGCAAGCGGCCATCGGTGCCAGACACCGTTTCGTGTCGAGCGGAAAGCGTGCCGGTTCTGTGCCAGTTGTTCCACAGCCGGCGTCTTCCGGCCGCACGTCCTCGCGAGGTGAGCGCCGCCGACAATCGTCTCGCGCTGAGTATCCGCTCGCAGTACGCTGGGGCGTCGTGCGTTCGCCATAGCAATTCTCGCTTGGTTACCATAGCAAAAACTGCTAGGCCCCTCCAGCACCGCTCGGACAGCATCCGCCGCACGACGTCGGCTCGCTCGGTCACCGCACCGGATTCTTCAGGCGCTCCCGAGCCGGGGCGGAGCGCGTCCGCGACGAGGATTGCGGCAACCGCGAGCACCAGTGCCGTCTGCCAGGGCGCTCCGTTTCCGTTCCCCGAGGCGACGAGCAGCACCGCCGGAAGCAGCCACACCCACGAGAAGCGCGGGCGGGCAAGCGCGACGGGCGCCAGCAGGAGCGCAAAGGAGTGCAACCAGACGATCGGCGTGGCGACGATCATCGCCGCGATGGCGAGCGTGTAGGAGCGCCTGTCGTCGCCCCTGCGGCCCGCGATGACGGCGCCGGCGATCACTCCGAGCGCGACGAGCGCGCCGACGGCCCCGGCGGAGGTATCGCCGAGGCCGGCGTCGATGAACAGCGCCTTGACCGTGTAGCTCTCCGAGGCGACCGCGCCTTCGAGCTTGTCCAGGCTCGACGGATACCCACGCAGCCCGTCGAATCCGATCGTCGCCCACAGCCCCATCGTCACGACGAGTGCGACGAAGCACGCGCCGATCGCTGCCCGCAGGCGGCGGGTGGCCACGAGCCACACCACCAGCGGCCAGGCGAGCAGCTTCGCCGCGACCGCGAGCCCACCGGGAACGGCTGCTGCGACCGCTCGCTCGCGGAACCGCCAGCAGGCCGCCGCTGCGACCAGGAGGAGGAGCGTCACGTTCCCGGTCTGCACGGCCGAGAAGACGGGCGCCCACAGCAGCGCCGCGCCGTAGCAGCGCGGGTCGCGCACGCCGAGCAGCAAGAGCGTCGCGGGGACGCAGGCGAGCAGGACCAGGCTGAAGACGATCGTCGGCCCCGGCAGGAACGTCAGCGGGACGAGCAGGAACGCGACCAGCGGCGGGTAGCCGTACTCCGGGTAGGGCGAGCTCCCGTCCGCGACGCGCTCCGCAGCGGGAAGGAGCGTCTGCACGAGATCGACCCCGAGGTCACCGGCGTGCCGTGCCTGGACGAGCAGCGCGAGCTGCAGGCCGATCCCGAACGTCAGCAGGCGCGGCCGCCTGGAGGTTGACGATTCGAGTGCTCACCGGCGCAGCATGATCGAGAATCGCCTGCTCCGCGCGCATTCCACCCACATCCAAAGGTCCTGCTCGGGTCCGGCCGTTTGTCCAGTTGTGGCGCCGCCCCGGCGGGCGTCACGCTGATCATGAGCTCGCGGCCACCTGCGGCGCGGGGAAATAGGGGTAATCCAGGGGGTCTCTTGGCATGACCGATATCTTCACCGCGGCTCTCGTCCGCGCACACAACTTCTACTTCGCGGCGCGCGACAAGGAAGAGGGCCAGACCCTCGTCGAGTACGCGCTGATCATCGCGGTCGTCTCGCTGGGCGCGCTTGCCGCGCTCGGTTTCCTGAGCGGCAGGATCCAGAACCTCTTCAGCAAGGCAGGGAACTCGCTGAACAGCGTTCCGGTCCAGGGCTCGTAGCGCTGATCACGTCATAGCGCTTGGAGTTGCCGGTCGTGCAGCTACGCCCCGGGGGAGCGGGGGAATTTGGGGAAGTTGCACGACCGGCAGCGAAACGACGCGATAACGAACGACTCGAATGAAGGGGAGCTGGCATGAACCTCGATCGCAGACGGGCAGCCGGGCAGGGCTCGTAAGCCCAGGCTCGAGTCCCTCCGCCGGCTCCGCCAGGAGCGCGGGCAAACGCTCGTCGAGTACGCGCTCATCATCGCGGTCGTCTCGCTGGGCGCGCTTGCCGCGCTTGGCTTCCTGAGCGGCAGGATCCAGAACATCTTCTCGAAGGCGGAAACAGCCTCGAGGCCGTGAACGTCGGGACTCCGGCTGGCGGCGGCAGCTCGCCGCCTCCGCCGCCAGCCTCGACCCCTCCGACGAACAATCAGGCGCCGACCCACCACGCAACCCGGGGATCGTCGCGACCGGCATCCCGAGCGGCGAATGGGTCGGTCTGGTCGACCGGGATCCAGTCCACTGGGATTGATCCGGGACAGGGCGTCCTCTCGAACACGCAGCCCACCACGGCGGGTTGCACGATCTCGTACAGCAACGGGAACACGCTTCACATTCACGGGCGTGTGGGCACCTGACCCGCCCGGCGCGAGCGATCCGATCTGGCAGTCCGGCGGCTCGGGCACCCAGTATCACTGGGCGTGCGTGGCACGTCGGTGTTCGCGACGCCCGCCGATCACCACGCAGTTCGTCCGCGTTCAAGGAGGCGGACGACGATCGGCGTGACGGCACCTACGTCTACCGCACGAGCCTCTTCGGGCACGGGAGCGCGGGGGCAGGCCCTGCCGGCGTGTATCGGGTCAACGGGTCTGAGCGTCGTCGACCGGCACCCGGGCGTTCTTCTACTCGCCTACGAGCATCTTCGCCTGCACGTGGGAGGCGACGCTGTCGAATACGAGTACGAACCACTGGACGACGAACTCGGAGCCCACAGGGGCGGCGAGACACTCTTACGTTCAGCGCTGCACATGACATCCGACACCGATCTGACGACGCTTGGCGAGTCTCGCGCGACCGAGAACAGGGGGATTGGGCAGATGGAGGAGAACGTGAGCATCAGTCCGCCGGCCGGGAAGCTCTCCTGGCTGCGTGGGGAACGGGGCCAGACGCTCGTCGAGTACGCGCTCATCATCGCGGTCGTGTCGCTTGGTGCGCTCGCTGCTCTTGGCTTTTTGAGCGGCAGGATCCAGAACATCTTCTCGAAGGCGGGGAACAGCGTCGAGGCCGTGAACGTCGGGGCTCCGGTTGGCGGCGGCCCCGGCGGGAGCGGCGGCACGCCGCCTGGCAACGGCACCTCGGTGACCGGGACGGGCGTTCCGACCGGCGGCGGCGGCTCGCAGTGGTTCGGCGGCGGCACGATGACTTCAGGCCCCAGTGGGCTTACCGGTCTCGCGGGGGTCTACACGAACTCGACGCCGAGCCAGACGACGTGTCAGTTCACGCTCAATGGGTTCACCTACAGTGGTGTCTGGGTGCGAGAGACCGGTGATGACTGGGACGGCTCCGGCGTCAGCGGCGACTACGACTGGGCTTGCATCGCGAACCCGCCCTTCACCCCCCCGACCGACCACACGGACATGGACGGCGTGAACTTCGCGGGCAACGATAACGACGGGGCCGAGTGGTACTCCGGCGGGACAGGCGTTGGCAACAACAACCCGTCGCCGAGCCCGAGCCCTGCAGGTGCCTGGGACAACGACCAGGGCGGATCCGGAACCTGGTTCTACTACCCGCAAGGTGGCGGAGGCAGCGGCGTCTGGATCTGCACGTGGCACGAGACGTCCCCGGGCAGTTCCTCCTACAACTTCCCTGGCAACGACAACAGCGACTACGACGACTACTGCAACTAGCCGACTCTGATCCAGGGCCTGTCCCCTCGCGCACCAGGTGTGCGAGGGGACAGGCGGTGACGCGTAAGGGCTAACCAATGGGGGGTACACGATGATCGGAATGAGTGGCGACGGCGAGCGAAAGACGCTTGCCACCGAGAACAGGGGGAGCAGGGACATGGAGGAGAACGTGAGCATCAGTCCGCGGGCCGGGAAGCTTTCCTGGCTGCGCGGGGAGAAGGGCCAGACGCTCGTCGAGTACGCGCTGATCATCGCGGTCGTCTCGCTCGGCGCGCTCGCGGCCCTCGGGTTCCTGAGCGGCAGGATCCAGAACATCTTCTCGAAGAGCGGAAACAGCCTCGAGGCCGTGGTGGTTGCAACGCCGGCGAGCAGTGCTGCTGCTGCTGCCGCCGCGGGTGGCGGTAACGTCGCTCCCGCCTACGTGAGTGGTGGCGACCTCGGAGGGTGCACGCCGGGCTGCGACGCGGCGAGATATCACCGTCTCAGCCAGCACGTGGACGGGAACGCCGGCACCGACGATCAGCTACCAGTGGAAGCAGGACGACAGCCAGAGCGACGGGGCTGCGTGCGACTTCACCGACACCGACTGGTTCAACGTCGGCACCAACAGCACGTCGTTCTTGCTTCCGAACCCCATCGGAAGCTGACCGACTCGATCGGTGTGAGGATCACCGCGTCGAACATCGCGGGGACCGTGACACGCGACGTCTGTACGAACTGGAGCCAGCTAGTCGAAGGACCACGATCGAACTACGCCATCGGGGCCGGTCATCTCGACCGGCCCCGTCGGGCTTTCGGGCGCGAAACGTATTCGAAGCCACCAGGCTCCGTCATACGGTACGACGACGCTTGGCGAGCATCTCGCCACCGAGAAACGGGGGGCAGGGACATGGAGGAGAACGTGGGCATCAGTCCGCCGGCCGGGAAGCTTTCCTGGCTGCGTGGGGAGAAGGGTCAGACGCTCGTCGAGTACGCGCTGATCATCGCGGTCGTCTCGCTTGGCGCGCTTGCGGCGCTTGGCTTTCTGAGCGGCAGGATCCAGAACATCTTCTCGAAGGCCGGGAACAGCATCGAGGCGGTGAACGTCGCGACGCCGGCGAGCGCCGCCGCAGCCGCGAGCGGTGGCT
>CAVRVG010000004.1:0-138870 GCA_963724655.1 uncultured Actinomycetes bacterium
ACCAGCGAGCTGGGCGCGGTCATCAGGGACTACGCACCCGACCTTGTCGTGATCGGCGTCGAGAAGGGTCGACCGGAGATCTTCCGCCGCCTGCTCGACGCAGCCTCTGCCGAGTTCAGCATGCTCGGCGTGCCGGAGTTCTACGAGGTCGCGTTCGGCCGACTTCCCATCCGTGAGCTCACGCCCGCCTGGTTCATGAGCACGTTGCACGTCTATACGAGGCCCTACAACCGCTTCACGAAGCGCGTCTTCGATATCGCCGTCGCGTTGGTCGGGATCGTGCTCGCACTTCCGCTCGTACCGGTCGTCGCGGTCATCGTGAAATGCACCCGTGGTCCTCTGCTCTATCGTCAGACGAGGCTCGGCGAGCACGGCAAGCACTTCAGGATTACCAAGTTCCGCACGATGCGAGCAGACGCCGAGAGTGCGAATGGTGCCGTTTGGGCCGTGAACGACGACCCACGCATCATTCCGGGCGGACGGTTTCTTCGAAAGACACGAATCGACGAGCTGCCTCAGCTCTGGAACGTCTTGAAGGGTGAGATGTCGATTGTCGGCCCGCGCCCCGAGCGACCCGAGTTCATCGTTGCGCTCGAGACCGAGGTCCCGTTCTGGCAACAGCGAGGGCTCCTCCGTCCCGGTATCACGGGCTGGGCGCAGATTCGGGCCGGGTACGCCGCCGACGAGCTCGGCGCAGAGCGGAAGCTCTCGTACGACCTGTGGTACCTACGTCACCGCAGCTTGACGCTCGATGCAGCGATCTGCGTGCGCACAATCGGGACGCTGGTCACGGGCTCGGGCGCTCGTTGAGCTGATCACTCAACGAACTTCGACCGCTCGGATGCCCCGCGAAGCCGTCGGGGGAGCATTGGCCCGGGGTCACGAACGTCAATCCCGTCGTAGCGCATTCCCGGCCGCCACGGCGGCCAGGCTGCCGCAAGAACCTGTCGACGAGTGAGAGGGTACGGCACCGCCGTACCCCGTGAGAGCGCTGCACGGAGACGGTAGAGCTCGCCACCGGGCCAGGACATCTCGACGCCAACCCGGCAGGGTGGCGACGGCTCGATCTCGAGGCCAAGAGCGACAGCGGCCGCGTACCGCGGGAGATCGACTCCCGCTGCGACTGCGAGCGTGACCCATCCGTGCGGGCGAGGACCGATCTCCATCAACCGCGGCGTCCCGGCCGAGTCGACCTGATACTCAGCCTCGGCAAGACCGCTGAGGCCCGTTGCGACAAGAAGCTCGAGCGCCTCGGTGACACCTGGCTCGGTGGTCGAAATGGTGCGTCGCCGGACGGAGTTCCCGCCGAGCAGCGGGAAGGCTGAAAGTGTCTCTCGCGCGGCGGTTGCGAGCACCACTCCATCCCGGATCACGGCGGTCACTGCGAGCGACCGTCCGCTGACGAGCGCCTGCACGATCGGCGGCCCTGCCGCCCCGGTAAGTGCCACAGCCGCTACGGCGGCTTCGGTGCCGTCGCGCACGATCGCATGGCGTAGCTGCTTCACGACACCGTTGATGCTCTGAAACGAACGTCGGGGCTTCACGACGCAGGGAAAGCCGATCTTGCCGGCCGCCCCAGCGACGGCCTCTACCGTTGGCGGATCGATCCACTCCGGAACGGGAAATCCAGCTTCCTCTGAGACACGAAGAGTGTGCGCCTTGTCGAGCAAGGGAAGACTTGACTTGGCGTCTCCACCGGCTATCTCGGTGCTCGACTCGCCCAGCACGTGGTGGGCAAGTTCCCACGATCCGTCGCTCGCCGGTACGACGAGATCGACCGGCGTCCGGGGGTCACCGATGATGCGGAGAAGGTCGTCACGACAGGCGTCCGGGCTCCGGACGGCGTCGCTCAGCGCAACCGTTCGCGCGACATGGCGCGAAGCCGCGGCGCGGCTCCCGCGAGGCGCAAGAACTGTCCAGCCTGCGCGCCCGAGACAACGGGCAAAGCTGAGACCGGCTCCGGAGTCGCCGTCGATGATGAGACAGGTAGGCAAGGAGAATCGCGGCTTTCGGGCTTAGGCACGGGCCTTCGTAGTGTCATCGTAGGCGCCATTGACGACCTCGTACAGACCCGACCGACGAGCGAGCACGCTACGTTCCCCGCAGCGCTGGGAAGAGCACCACGTCGCGGATCGTCTCCTTGCCCGGTGAGCAGCATCACGAAGCGGTCGATCCCGAACCCGAGCCCGCCCGTCGGCGGCATTCCATACGAGAGCGCCTCGACGTACTCCGGGTCGCCGTGCTCACCATCGATCTGCCCGGTCTGCATGTCGAATCGAGCGGCCTGTGTCGCAGCGTCGTTGATCTCGCTGAAGGCGTTCCCGAGCTCCATCCCCCCTGCGAAATACTCGAACCGCTCGGTGAGGCTGGGATCGTCGTCTGTTGCCCGGGCAAAGGGCGAAAGCTCAATCGGATAGTCGTAGACGATCGTCGGCGAAATCAGGCCCGGCTCGACGAAATGCGAGAACGCGTGGTCGATCAGCTGAGCCCAGTCCTTGTCACGGTCGGTGTCGACACCCTTCTCCGTGAGGCAGGCCCGGAGCTCTGCCTCGTCTCGCGTCCACAGCTCGTGCCGCTCGAGGGACTCGGCGAATCGAATGCGGGCCCATGGACCGGCGAGGTCGACCGCATGACCACGGAACTCGACCGCAGTCGTTCCGAGCACGGCGAGCGCCACGTACTCGACGAGCTCCTCGATGCGGTTCATGGTGTCGCTGTAGTCGGCGTACGCCTCGTACCACTCGAGCATCGTGAACTCCGGGTTGTGCTTGAACGAGACGCCCTCGTTGCGAAAGTCCTTCCCGATCTCGTACACGCGCTCGAGCCCCCCGACGATGAGTCGCTTGAGGTAGAGCTCGGTTGCGATCCGGAGATAGAGGTCAGTGTCGAGCTCGTTGTGGTGCGTCACGAACGGCCTCGCGAACGCGCCACCGTAACGCGGCTGCAGCACGGGGGTCTCGACCTCGATGAACCCCTGATCGTCGAGGTAGCGCCGTACCGCCGTGACCACGCGTGCGCGCGTCTCGAAGTCGCTTCTCGTCTCCTCGTTCATCAGCAGGTCGAGGTATCGCTTGCGGTACCGCAACTCGACGTCCGTGAGCCCGTGGAACGTGTCCGGCAAGGGCTGCGTGTTCCTTGCGAGCACTTCGACCGTGTCAGCGAGGACCGAAGGCTCACCGCGGCGCGACTTTCCCGGGACGCCGACGATGCCGACCACGTCACCAAGGTGCACCTCCAACTCACCGGTCTTCGCGACGTCGCAGATCACCTGGATCCGACCCGAGCGGTCGACGACGTCGAGAAACACGAGCTTCCCCATCTCCCTGCGAGCCATCGCTCTGCCGGCGATCCGACAGGCGCTGTCGCCCTGCCCGCCATCGTCGAGCGGCTCGGCAAGCTCCCGCACGGCACGGATCGGATCGCGATCGGGAAAGCGCTTGGCGGCGGTCATGGCGGCTCAGTGTAGACCCCCTAGC
The DNA here is from genome assembly GCA_963724655.1 of uncultured Actinomycetes bacterium. GTDB lineage: Bacteria > Actinomycetota > Thermoleophilia > Gaiellales > Gaiellaceae > Gaiella. The sequence goes on from CAVRVG010000004.1 coordinate 3,477, forward strand.
CCAGGCCTTCGCCGAGACTGAAGCAAGCGATGCGACGCGACGACGTCGGCGCAGGGGAGCACGACGCCCGTCAGTTCGGGCTCGAGCCTGAACTGAGGCTCAGGCGGCCTTGATCTCCATGATCTTGAACTTGATCACGCCACCGCGCGGGGTGGTCACTTCGACCGTCTCGCCCTTCTTGCGGCCGATGATCGCTTTGCCCACCGGCGACTCGTTCGAGAGCTTCTTCTCGGAGGGGTTCGCCTCCGCCGATCCGACGATGAAGTACTCGAGTGTCTCCTTGGCGTCGACGTCGCGCAAGCGAACGAGCGAGCCGATCGAGACGACGCTCGTGTCGATGGCATCCGTCTCGATGAGACGCGCATGCGCGAGGCGCTCCTCGAGCTGGGCGATCTTGTGCTCGAGCATCGCCTGCGCGTTCTTGGCATCGTCGTACTCCGCGTTCTCGGCGATGTCTCCGAACTCGCGCGCAACACGGATCCGATCGGCGATTGCACGCCGGCCTTCGGTGCGGAGCTCCTCGAGCTCCTGCCTGAGGGCCTCAAAGCCCTCCGGGGTGAGGATCACGTCCTTCAGGGGTGCCTCCAACGTGGTGCGACAACGAAAAAGCGGCGCAGATTGCGCGACGCGGACGGCCATGCTAGCGGCCGCCCCCGACGACACGCAAACCAGGCGGCCGATTCGGGATCGTGCCACCGTCAGTTGAGTGCCTGCACACCGGTTGCCGAGCGCCGGAACATCCGCCGTCTACCATTTCCCCATGCTCCCCGACCTTCGCGAACCATGGTCGATCGGTCCCGTCGAGATTCCGACGCGGCTCGTGCTTGCGCCGATGGCAGGCGTCAGCGTGCAGGCGTTCAGGCGTCAGGGTCGACGCTTTGGGGCCGGCCTCGTGTGCTCGGAGATGGTGAGTTGCGCGGGCATAGAGCATCGCAACGAGCGGACGCTCGGGTATCTCAGGGTGGCAGCCGATGAGCACCCACTTGCGATCCAGCTGTTCGGCTCCAACCCGGTCGCGATGGCCGAGGCGGCGCGGATGGTCGAGGCCGTCGGCGCAGACCTGATCGACCTCAACTTCGGCTGTCCCGTCAAGAAGGTCACCAAGACGGGAGCCGGAGCGACGATGCTCGACGACCACGACCTCGCCTGCAGCATCGTCGAGGCGATCGCCGGCGCGACCCCACTCCCCGTCACCGTGAAGATGCGCCGCGGGATTCGCGACGGCTCGAGGGATTGCCTTGTCCTCGGGCCGAAGCTCGTCGATTCCGGTGCGAGTGCGCTCACACTTCATCCACGCTCGGCGAACCAGATGTACACGGGCACTGCCGACCATTCGCTCACGGCAGAGCTCGTCTCGCGGGTGGAGATCCCGGTGATCGCATCCGGGGACATCACCTCGCGCGCGAAGGCACAGGCCGTGCTCGCGACGACGGGAGCCGCGGCGGTGATGGTCGGCCGCGCTGCGCAGGGAAACCCCTGGGCGCTCGGCGAGATCGTCGACGGGAAACCCGCCGAGCCGACGCGGGAGGAGGTCGTCGCGGAGCTCCTGCTCTTCATGCGCGAGACGGTTCGCGAGCTTGGCGAACGCCGAGCTGCCGGATTCTTGAAGAAGTTCTATGGCTGGTACCTCGCGGGCGGGAGCTTTCCAAGGGCATTCCGGCAGGAGCTCGTGCAACTTCCGACCACAGACGAGATCGAACTGCGACTGCTTGCCTCCACCCCCGGGGCGCTCCCGCTCCTCGAACGGCTCGAGGAAGAGATCCCCGCGGGCGACGAGATCACCCTGGCACTCCCGATCTCGGTCTACGGCGGCGGGTAGGCAAAGCGCGAAACGGGTCATTTCCAAGGCTCGAGGCGCAAAAATGGGGGATACCACTCCCTCGTTCGGGGGAAGTTGGGATCACTTCTTGCGGCTTTGATGTGAGAAGTGAATATTGACTCTGCGGCCGCGGGTCGACCACACCGTCCGAGCATGCCCCTACGGGTGGTGGACGGGGTGAAAGACCCGCCTCGAGGCACCTACGTTGCGGTGGGCTTTCCCCTGCTCGCGTTTACCCTCGCGGCGGCGTGGCTCGTTCATGCCGGGCTCGACGTTCAACTCCCGATCATTCCGGTCATCGGGCTTCTGATCGCGACAGCGCTTTCGGAGCGGATCTTGATCCAGCTCGGCCCACGGAGCTGGTACTCGCCGTCGACCTCGGTCATCGTGGCCGTCGGTCTTCTCGGCGGGCCGCTTCTCGGTGTGGCTGCGGGCATCGCGACGAAGACCGCCGATCGCGACCAGGTGTGGCGCAGACGATGCAGCGAAGGAGGGCTCGCGGCTCTCCAGGGCTTCGCGGCGGGGCTCGTGGGTCTTGTCGGCTGGAGCGGTAGCGGGCAGGCGGTCGCTGTCGCGGCGGGAGCAACGCTCGCGGCGGTCACCGTCAACTCAGCCGGCCGGGCGCTGACGATCATCGAACGTCGCCTCACTCCGTTCGGGGCCGTCTGGCTCCGGGGGATGCGGATCGATGTCGGCGACGCAGTCATCGCGGTTCCGGTCATCGCCTCACTGATGCTCGTCGTCCCGCAAAGCTCGTACCTCGCGGTCGCGGTCGTGGGCTCGATCCTCACCGCACTGACGTTCGCGCATCGACTCAGCAAGTCAGCCGTGGCAGCACTCGCCGCCGAGCAGGTGAACGCACGCCGGGATCCGCTGACGGGCGCTCCGAACCGACGAGCGTTCGAGGAGCTTCTCGCGAGCGAGCACGCACGAATCTTGCGCGGCGACCATGCCGCCGGGCTCTTCGTGGTCGATATCGACAGGTTCAAGTCGATCAACGACCGCCACGGCCATGCGGTCGGCGATCAGGTGCTGATCGCATGCATCAACCGTCTCAGCGAGGGTCTCCGGGCGATCGACGTCGTCGCCCGTTGGGGTGGTGAGGAGATCACCGTTCTTGCTCCGGGGATCAAGACAGAGCACGACCTCGAGATGTTCGGTGAGCGAATCCGCGCGCTTGTCGGCGACACACCGCTGATGACCCAGCGGACAGCGCTGCCGGTGACCGTCTCGGTCGGCGGCACGCTTCTCGACGGGGCACAACCCGCGTCGGAGGCAATTCGCCAGGCGGATCAGGCGATGTACGAGGCAAAGCGGCGGCGGGACAGATCGGTCACCACCATGCCGCCGACCCGCAAGCTCCGCCTCGAGGCTTCTCTGTAGGCGACGCGGTTACGTTCGGTGCGAGCCCGTCAGGGCGGTCGCGAGCCCGAGGCCGATGTAGATCGTTCCCGACACGCGTCTTTGGATGCGAAGGAACCTGTCGCTCCCCCGCAACATTCCAGCGGCCGAGCCCGCCGCCACAGCCCAGACGGCGTCGCTCGCAAGCGCGAGCACGACGAATACCAACCCGAGCACGGCCAGCTGCGCCCTCACCGGGCCGTCCGGGTCGACGAACTGGGGAAGGAATGCAAGGAAGAAGATCGCCGTCTTCGGGTTCAGGACATTCACGACCACTCCACGGCGATACAGCCGCGCCTTCCCGAACTCCTTGGCGTGCCCTCCGACCCGGCCATCGCCCCGTCGGAGCAACGTGGTGATTCCCAGCCAGATCAGATACGCGGCCCCAACGAGCTTCACCACGGTGAACGCCTCGGCCGAGGCGACGAGCAGAGCAGAGAGCCCGACGATGGCGAAGCTGACGTGGACAAGCGCGCCGGTCGCAACCCCGAGCGCCGACACGAGGCCGGCCGACCGTCCCCCACCGATGCTCTGCGCGACGATGTAGAGGACGGCAGGCCCTGGGATGACGATCAGGGCAAGCGCCGCAAGGGCGAAGACGGCGAGCGTCGAGGGATCGATCATGGGTTGAGCTCCCAGACGAGACGCAGCCCCTCGAGCGTGAGGTGAGGGTCTACCGTCTCGATTGTCCGCGCATGCGGCGCGATGAGCGAGGCAAGTCCGCCCGTGGCCACGACTGGTGCGTCGGGCGTGCCGAGCTCCCCCCGGATCGCGGTGACGATCCCGTCGACCTGCCCTGCGAACCCGAACACGACCCCGGATTGCAGGCCGGCAACGGTGGTCTTGCCGATCACGCTCGGAGGCTCGACGTAGTCGATCTTGACGAGGCGTGCGGCGCGCGCAAACAGCGCGTCCATCGAAGTCTCGATTCCCGGCGCCAGCACACCGCCGACGTACTCCCCCTCGGGAGAGACGACGTCGAAATTCGTCGACGTGCCAAAGTCGACGACGATCACCGGTGCCCCATAGCGCGCCTTGGCGGCCACAGAGTTCACGATCCGATCCGGCCCCACTTCACGGGGATCGTCGTAGCGAATCGGGATTCCCGTCTTGACTCCCGGGCCGACGACGAGGAGCGGTGCCTGGACGGAGCGTTCGGCAAGCCGCTCCCATTCGCGTACGAGCGCGGGAACGGTCGACGAGAGACAGATCCCGTCGACGAGGTCAACATCGAGCAGCCCGGTGAGCAAAACGCCGAGCTCGTCCCCGGTGCGGCTGCGATCGGTCGCCACCCGCCACTCGTCTGTGAGGGTCACACCGTCGAAGAGACCGAGGACGGTCTGGGTATTCCCCACGTCGACGCACAGCAGCATGGGCGTGGGGTCAGCGAGGTTCGTCGTCGTCGACCGCGAGCGTGCCGCCGATGCGCTCGGCAAGCGCCTCCGCAGTCAACCGTGGCTCGTCGCCTTCGGCTCGGAGCTCCTCGACCGTGACATCACCCGACGTGTAGACCTCGGTGCGCGGGATGATCCGCGTGGGCCGGTTCTTGTCCCACACCCACACATCCTCCATCTGGAGGTGGTGATGCGGATAGCTCGGACGGGGATCGACGTTGAGCTCGAGCTTGTTGCAGAGATAGGTCGCGTCCTGCGTGAGGACGCAGTAGCGAAACAGGGAGAAGACAGCCATGAACTCGCGTCGGAGCTGGAGCTCAAGGTCGGCCTCGAACTCGTCCAGTTCATCGAGGTGACTCATGTGCGTGAGTGTAACCCCGCGAGCAACTCGTCAACCCGGCCGTGACCGGGCACGACAAGATCGGGGGCGAGCTCGAACAGCGGTTCCAGGGCGAAGGCTCTCTCGTGCAACCTCGGGTGCGGCAGCTCGAGCCCCGGAGCAGCGAGGACGACCGAGTCGTAGAGAAGAAGGTCGAGATCGATGACGCGGGGCCCGTAGCGCTCCTCCCCCGTGCGCTCGCGTCCCAGCTGTCGCTCGATCTCGAGAAGCACCTCCAGGAGCGCGTTCGGCGCCAGCTCGGTTTCGAGGGCGAGCGCTGTGTTCAGGTAGGAGGGCTGGGGAACGGGGCCCCAGGGCTCGGTCTCGCGTAGCGTCGCTGTTGCGAGGACGGTGACGTCCGGATGCTCCGAGAGCAGACGGCCCGCTGCGGCGATCGAAGCCTCCCGCACACCGAGGTTCGCACCGAGACCGACATAGGCGACCGGCATCGTCCGACCATAGACGATCACTCCGACCCGGAGGTGGTGCGACGATGACTGCGCGCCCCGGCGTCGCATTAACGCGCCTCTAACCGTCGCCGTGCAACCTTTGGTGCTGTCGACCCGTACTTCCCCTCATGATCAACTTCCGTCGCTACCTCCCTCTCGCCGTGCTCGTTGTCGCAGGTATCGGCGCAACTTTCGCCGCAACGACCCGAATCGTCCTCGCCCGGCCGCACCATCCTCACCCTCCGGAAGAGCCCGTCTGCCGAAGCGTCGGGTCTGCTCATCGCCGCCAAGGCGACGCTCGTCGATCGCGGCCTGCGCATGTGGGTCATCGACAACCAGCGTGCCAAGACCGTCATCCCGGAGCTTCGGAGCCGCAATGAGCTTGGCGTCGTGCAGCCGGTTCGCACGTACGAGACCGCGTCGGTCGGGGCGATCAGGACGGACCCCCTCTCGACGCAGGAGTGGTGGCGGGCCGCGATCGGAGCCGAAGGGCTCGTCCCTCCAGGACCGGGGGTCCCGGTCACCGTCGTCGACTCCGGCGTGGACGTCACCCACCCCGAGTTTGTCGGGCGCCCCGATCTGACGGCGCTCAACCCGCAAGAGCCGGCGCCGCTGGGTGGGGAGCACGGAACGATGGTGACCTCGATCATCGGCGCGCCAGAAAACGGGGTCGGGATGGTCGGGGTCTATCCCCGGGCAGTGATCCGTGACTGGGACACTGCACTCGGCGAGGGCACGCGGCTCGACAGCGTCGAGATCACGAACGGGATCCTCGCGGCTGCGCACGCGGGACGGGGCGTTGTGAATCTGAGCCTCGGCGGCGATCGCGACCTCGCGATCGAGCTCGCGATCAACGAAGCGACCGCGCTCGGAACGCTCGTGGTGGCCGCATCCGGCAACGAGGGCTTCGAAGGAAGCCCGCTCACGTACCCCGCGGCCCAGCCGCACGTCCTTACTGTCGCGGCGACCGATCGCTCAGGTGCCGTGGCAGGGTTCTCGACCCGATCGCCGTTCGTCGACCTTGCCGCACCGGGCGATGAGATCACGGTTGCGAGCGCGTCGACGCAAGGCTGGCTGGCCGAGTCTGGAACGAGCTTCTCCGCGCCGATCGTCTCGGGCGCGGCCGCGTGGCTCTGGACGGTCCGCCCGGAGCTCGACGCGAGCCAGGTCGCCGAGATCCTCCGGCGAAGCGCAAGCGACGTGGGCCCACCCGGTCGCGACAACGAGACCGGGTTTGGTCAACTGAATGTCGCCGCAGCGCTCGTTGCGCCGACGCCGGCCTCGGACCCATACGAGCCGAACGACGACACGGACAACGTCGCGACCGCGAGCGCTCGCAACCTGGCGCACGCGCCGGCCTTGACGACGAAGTCGCTCAAGCGGCGCACGCTGACTGCGCGCGAGGACCGCTACGAGGACCCGCTCGATGTGTACCGGGTCTGGCTTCCCGCCCGCAAGACGATCCGGGTCACCGTTCGCTCGTCCACCGACAACGACATCACGCTTCTTCGTTCCGGAGCCCCAACCGCCGTCGGCAGTCTCGCGAGCAGCTACCGACTCGCGCCTCGCGCGCGAGCGCAGGGGAAGGTAGAGCAGCTGCGATTCACGAACGGCGCGACCGGCCGCTGGGCGTTTCTCTCGATCTCACTCGGCGCCCGCGTGCCCGGACGCGACGTACGGGCTCACCGTTCGGACCGACTAATCCGGACCCGTTGAGCTCGACGACAACCGCGCTGTAGTCGACCGGAAAGCCGAGCGAGACGTCCGGCTTCCGCACTCGAACGCGAACGTGCGCGACCGCGAGCCGGTCGCGCAACGTCCGCGCTACCGCAGCCGCCAACGCCTCGAGCAACTGGAAAGCAGTGCCTTCGGATACCTCGCGGACGATCGCGACCACTTCTCTGTAGTCGACCGCATCGTCGATCGAGTCCGTGTCTGCAGCCCGCTCATCCTCGACCACGAGTGAGATATCGAAGAGGAAGCGCTGTCCTGCCGACCGCTCTTCGGGCAACACGCCGTGGAATCCGTGGAGCTCCAGCCCGTGGATCTCGATTGTCGTCATCCGAGCACCACCCCCTCTGTCAGCGCCGCCGCCACCGTGAGGGCGTCGACATGGGCCGGAACGTCATGGACGCGGAAGATCGATGCGCCTGCGCCATACGCGATGACCGCGGCGCCCACCGACGCGGCATCGGATGCGACTCGGCCCGGGTTGTTCACGATTCGCGCAAGCGTGCTCTTTCGCGAGAGACCGACGAGCACCGGTCTCCCGAGGGCGACCAAGCGGTCGAGGCTTCTGATGAGTGTCACGTTCTGTGCCGGAGTCTTCCCGAACCCGATCCCGGGATCGAGGCAGATCTGATCCTCAGGGATCCCCGAGGTGACTGCTGCCTCGAGCCGCTCGGTGAGAAACGAGACCACCTCGTCGACGACGTCCTCGTAGTGCGGATCGTCCTGCATCGTCCGCGGCTCGCCCTGCATGTGCATGAGGCACAGCGAGGCGCCTGCAGCGGCGACGACCCCGGCCAGCTCAGGGTCTCCGCGAAGGGCGGTGACGTCGTTGACCAACTCCACTCCGAGCGCAAGGGCCTGACGAGCGACCTCCGCCTTCGACGTGTCGATCGAGAGGGGGAGCCCTGCGAGCGCCTCCACCACCGGAAGCACGCGTTCGAGCTCATCGTGGACGGAGACGGGCAGGGCGCCCGGCCTGGTCGACTCACCACCGACGTCAACCGCACATGCGCCTGCCGCGATCATCGCGCGCGCGGCTGCGACTGCGGCGTCCGGCCGCAGGTTGACGCCACCGTCGGAGAAGCTGTCGGGCGTGACGTTGAGGACGCCGACAACCGCGGGACGCGGCCAACGCTCGCTGAGGGGGGCGCGTCTCATCGCACCGGGAAGCTAACCGCTCTGCGGAGTTCTCAGGCCGGATCGGGAGGCGGCTGCATGGCCGCGCCCGGAATCGACCGCGGCGCAGGCTTGAGCAGCGGCTTGCGCTCTGACTCGGCCTCGGGCTCGGCTTCGGTGGTCTCCGTCGCGGATTCGGCGAACACCGACTCCTCCGACTCACCCGCGAGCAGCCGCTCGAACTGATCCTTGTCGATCGTCTCGCGCTCGATGAGGATCGCCGACATCTTGTTGAGATCCTCCATGTGCTCTCGGAGGACTGTGGTCGCGACGTCGTACGCCTCCTCGATCACGCGGCGGATCTCGTCGTCGATCTCGCGGGCGATCTCGTCGGAGTAGTCCGGCTCCGCACCCATCTCCCGACCGAGGAACGGCATGTCGTGGTTGCGCCCCAGCACCCGCGGCCCGAGCTTCTCGCTCATGCCCCAGCGCATGATCATGCGCTTGGCCGAGGCCGTGACCCGTTCGAGGTCATTCGCATCGCCGGTGGTGACCTCGTTGAAGACAAGCTCCTCGGCTGCTCGGCCACCGAGCGTCATCGCCATCTCGTCCATGATCGCGCGACGAGTGGTCAGGTACTTGTCCTGGCTCGGCAGCGACACGGTGAGGCCGAGCGCCTGCCCGCGACTGACGATGGTGATCTTGTGGACCTCGTCGGTGTGCTCGAGGTAGAAGCCGACGAGCGCATGCCCCATCTCGTGGTACGCGATGATCTTGCGCTCTTCCTCGGAGATCAGCCGCGACTTCTTCTCGGGGCCTGCGATCACGCGCATGATCCCCTCTTCGAGCTCGTCCTGGTCGATCACCTTGTGACCGCGGCGCGCGGCGAGCAGGGCGGCCTCGTTGATCACATTGGAAAGATCGGCGCCCGTGAAACCCGGCGTCGAGGCGGCCAGCACGTCGAGGTCGACCTCGCTGGCGATCGGCTTGCCCTTCGTGTGGACGTCGAGGATCTGCTGGCGGCCCTTGCGGTCGGGCCGGTCGACGACGATCTGCCGGTCGAAGCGGCCCGGACGGAGGAGAGCCGGGTCGAGGATGTCGGGCCGGTTGGTCGCAGCGATGAGGATGATGTTGTCCTTCATCTCGAAGCCGTCCATCTCGACGAGCAGCTGGTTGAGCGTCTGCTCACGCTCGTCGTGACCACCGCCGAGCCCTGCGCCACGATGGCGCCCGACGGCGTCGATCTCGTCGATGAAGATGATGCATGGGCTCGCCTGCTTGGCCTGCTCGAAGAGGTCGCGCACACGCGAGGCGCCGACACCGACGAACATCTCGACGAAGTCAGACCCCGAGATCGAGAAGAACGGCACCCCGGCCTCGCCGGCTGTCGCTCGCGCGAGGAGGGTCTTGCCGGTACCGGGAGGCCCATAGAGCAGCACTCCCTTGGGGATCCGAGCTCCGAGCGCCTGGAACTTCTTCGGGTTCTCGAGGAACTCCTTGATCTCCTGTAGCTCTTCGACCGCCTCGTCCGCGCCGGCGACATCCTTGTAGGTCGTCTTGGGAGAGTCCGGCGACATCCGCTTGGCGCGACTCTTCCCGAAGCTCATCACCTTCGAGCCTCCGCCCTGCATCTGGTTCATCATGAAGATCCAGAACCCGAGCAGCAGCAGGATGGGGAGCAAGGTCGAGACGAGCGCCCACCAGGTGCTCGTGCCGGTGCCCTTCGAATCGAACTTGACGTTGTTGTCCTGAAGCACGCGCTGGTACTCGACCTGCGACTGCGGCGAGGGGTAGCTGAGGGTGACCTTGTCACCGCCGGTCAGGGTCGCCTTGATCTGCTGGCGCTTGGGATCGAAGACAACCGACTCGACTCCGCCCTTCCCCGTGGCGTCGATCAGCTGCGAGTACGTCAGCTTGGTGTCGTTACCGCGCCGCGGGATCAGCGTCTCGCTCGCGAGGAACACGAGCACCACGATCACCACGAGCGGGAACAACGCGCTGCGGAAGAAGCGATTCACATCTCTGAGGGTAGCAGCGTGCCTGCGTTTAACCAGTGGCCCAGTCCGAAAGTGTCGCCCTCACGCAGCCTCGCGGAAGGACGCGGCAGGGGCGGCCTCAGACGCCCGCAGGCACGAGATCGGGGTGCAGCACACCGATATACGGCAGGTTGCGATACCGCTCGGCGAAATCGAGGCCGTAACCGATCACGAACTTGTTCGGAATCTCGAATCCGACGTACCGCACGGGAACCTCGATCTCCCGCCGCTCGGGCTTGGTCAGCAGCGTGCAGATCTCGAGCGAGGCCGGCCGACGCGCTCGGAGAGTTCGCATGAGATACGACAGCGTCAGCCCCGAGTCGATGATGTCCTCGACCACGAGGACGTCGCGACCGGCGATATTGAGGTCGAGATCCTTCAGGATGCGCACCACCCCGGAGGAGTCCGTCCCGGCCCCGTAGCTCGTGATCGCCATGAAGTCGATCTCGCACGGGAGAGCCAACTCCCGCATCAGGTCGGCGATGAAGAAGACAGCGCCTTTCAGGACGCCGACGAGCAGCAGATCCTTGCCCTCGTAGTCCGCGGAGATCTCGCCGCCGAGCTCGCGGACACGTGCCTCGAGGGTCTCGGCATCGATCAGGATCTCGCTGATGTCGCCGCTCATGTCGCTGCTGAGTGGTTCGCTCATTGCCTTCCTCGTCCTCCGGGTGCTCGCGCTCGACGCTGACGACACCCTCCCAACCAGGCGCCTCGGCCACGCCCGGCACCGAGACTACGTCTCCTGACGCAATGGCAACGATAGGCCAGTCGTCGCGTGCGGCGCGAGGAACCTTGGCGTCCACAAGGAGATCCTGCACTTTCTTCGCGCGACCCGCGAGCCGATCCCCGGGGCGTCGCGATCGTACGACGAGCCCCTCGCGATCGGAGGTGAGCCGCCAAGGCCCCCAGCTCACCGTTCCTTCGAGGCGAAGCTCGTCGTACTCGCGGACCGCGCGGATCCCCCCACCGAGGTCGGCCTGCGCCGAGCCTGCGTGGCTCGAGAGGAGCTCGACGAGCGCTCTGCTCCAGGCCGCGAGGCAGGCTGCGGCCTCTCCTGCGCAAGGGCGTACAGGCTCGCTCGTGCGCGCGGGTCGAGCTCCTCGAGCAAGGGGAGGACGCGCGACCTGAGAAGACCGCGTTGCGTGGTGGGGTTCGTCTCGTCCTCGACGAATGCGAGCCCATGCTCCGCGCAGTACGCATGTGTCTCCTCGCGCCAGACGCGCAGCAGCGGTCGCACCAGGCCGTCGTCGCGCATGGGCCGGATTCCTCGCGTCGAGCCACTGGCCAGGAGGCGGAGCAGCACCGTCTCGACCTGGTCGGACGCCGTGTGGCCGGTGGCCCGCAACCCAAGCCCGGCTGTCGCCGAGTAGCGCGCATCTCGTAGCTCCGCCTCGGTGCGCGGCCCGTCGAGATGGACGATGTCGGCACCGAACATCGACGACGCAGTGCTCGGCGTCACGATCCGCGTGCTCGCCACGGACCCCATGGTGGACGTGCACCGCCCGCACGTCGTAGCCCAGGGCGCGAAGGACGTGCCAGAGGCACGTCGAGTCCGCCCCGCCCGAGACGAGGCAGGTGACGCGAGCCCCCTCCGCGATGAGGGCATGCTCCGCAACCTCCGCGGCCGCGAGCTCGACGACGTTGCGTGAGCGAGTCACACCCGATCCAGATCCCCAACGTCGAGGTCGGGGCCGTAGCTGTCCGCGTCGACGAAGCGAGGCGCCTCGGCCCATGACGCGCAGCGTCGCCGCTGCGCGCTCGACCTCGGGAAGCGCGACGACGAACGGCACCGCGTGATCGACGTGCTCGATGCGGGAGGCAGGGAAAGCGACCGTCGGAGGCATCGATCACATACCGGAGCGGGAAGCGCGTGCGACACGACGAGGATTCTCTCCTCCGGACGCTCGACGAGGACATCGAGCGCCGCGGCAAACCGGATCGCTGCTGCGGTTCGGCTCTCGCCCCCACCTGGGCACTCGTCGTCGGGCTCGTTCGTCCAGGCCCAGATGCGGTAGTCGGCGAGTGGCCCATCCTCGTAGGCGCCAAAGTTGATCTCGTTGAGACCGTCGAAGGTCATGGTCGGCACCTGACGCCCACCAAGCGCGAGGGCGAGAGTCTCCTGTGTCCGCAGGAGCTGGGAGGCAATCCCGAGGTCGATCTCCTCGTAGGCCAGCGTCTCGCGCAGCACGAGCGCCTCTTCGCGACCCTGGTCGGAAAGACCGACACCGGGCGGTGAGGAGCTCACGACGGCCGCGACATTCGAGAGGGCGTGTGCGTGACGGACGAGAATCAGCTCCCGCACAGCAGCACGCTCCGGTACGAGAGGACACGCTCCATCCCGATCGACTCGTACAGCCGGATTGCCGGCTCGTTCTCGCGCCTGACGAAGAGGCACACGACCTCGGCGTCGCGCAGCAGAAGCCGCGCGAGATCGCGGAGCCCGCGAGCCGCATCACCGCGGCGTCGGGCCGGTGGATCGACCCACACCTGCTGGAGCTGAACCGCGGTGGGAGTCCACGCGGAGGCCTCGGCCTTGAACCGGATCACGCCGTCCTCGTCCCAGAGCCATGATCGCCCCTCCTCGATCTGCACCCGTGTCCGCCAGCGGTAGCTGGGTGCGTCCCGAGCCAGCGGATCGATCCCAAGCTCCTCGGCGTGCGCTGCTGCGCAGGCGGGGAGAAGGAAGTCGAGGTCGTCGAGCGTGGCCGGACGCAGGCCCGTCTCGCCTGTCTCCGGCGGTACTCGAAGCTCGTAGACGGGCTGGCCGGGCCTGTCCTCCCGCGCCGCGCCGAAGCGCCGTCGCCCCGCCTCCCAGATCTCGCTCACCGCGCTCTCCTCGCCGATCAGCATCCGCGGCCCGACCTTCGCCGCGGCTCCGGCAAACGCTGCGCACCCTTCACCCGACGGCACGATGTTGGTGCCGAGATGGCAGAGGCCTCGTAGCTTCCCGTCATCTCCTCGGGTGGCCGTGAACTTTCCGCTACCCCGACGCGCGACATCCTCGAGGAAGACCCTTTCGACGGGGCTGGCCGCGCAGAATGCGAGGATCTCGTCCTTCGTCGGCTCGATGAGGTTCCCGGACATGTCGGGAAAAGCTAGCGCGGCGCGAGCGGTAGGTTTCCGGCCATGCCTATTCATGTGCGTGCGAACCCCGGCGACTACGCGGAAGCCTGCCTCCTCCCAGGCGACCCCCTTCGAGCTCAGTACATCGCGGAGACCTTCATGGAGGATGTCGTCCAACGAAACGGCGAGCGCGGAATGCTCGGCTACACGGGCACGTTCAGCGGGAAACCCGTGTCGGTGCAGTCAAGCGGGATGGGGTGCCCGTCCGCCGCGATCGTGATCGAAGAGCTGGTCCAGCTCGGTGTGAAGAAGATCATGCGCGTCGGCACGTGCGGCGGGCTTCAGCCCGGCATGACGATGGGCGAGCTGATCATCGCGTTGTCCGCGACGCCGGCAGACTCGACTGCGTCCCACTACGTCGGCGGCGAACCACACGCCCCGACCGCCGACTTCGGTCTCATCCACGAAGCGGTGCACCAGGCGAAGCACCTCGGCAAGCCGGTCAAGGTGGGGCCGATCGTGTCGAGTGACATCTTCTACCAGCCCGACGCGGGGCTGGCGCAGCGCTGGTCGGATCGCGGGATCCTCGCGGTCGAGATGGAAGCGGCGGTGCTCTTCACGCTCGGCGCGCTCCGCAAGATCCAGGCCGGCTGCATGCTTCTCGTAAGCGACATCGTCGTCGACGGCGAGTTCATTCGGATCACCGACGAGGAGATGAGAAAGGCCGTCGACGAGATGACGGAGCTGGCGTTGCACACCGTGACGACGTGACCGAAGAGGGATGAGCACGGGCTCTCACAACGTCTCCGGCGACGCCGCGGAAGTGCGTGTTCCTCGTCAACCCCGCGTCGGCGAACGGGTCGACCGGGAAGCGTTGGCCCGAGCTCTCCCGACGGGCCGACGCGGCAGGACTGCGCGGCGACACGCTCTTCAGCGAACGGGCCGGCCAGCTCGGTGAGCTCGCACGGCAGGCGACCCTCGGCGGCGCCACCTTGCTGGTTGTCGTCGGTGGCGACGGGTCGGTCAACGAGGTCGTCAACGGCCTCGTCGGTCTCGCCGAGCAACCCGACATCGCGCTCGTTCCACGCGGCACAGGCTGGGACTTCAGCCGCACGTTCGGCATCCCGCGAAAGATCGAGGCTGCCGTGCGCGTCGCGCTCGAGGGGGATGTCCGCGTGATCGACGCGGGCAAGGTCACCTATCGCGCCTGGGACGGGGTGGAACGCACCTCGTTCTTCGCCAACGTCGCGAGCGCGGGAATCGGCGGTGCAGTCGCACAACGCGCGAATGACACGACGAAGGCGCTTGGGGGAAAGGCCTCCTATCTCCTGGCGACGCTCGCGGTCTTCGCGCGTTGGAAGCCGACCGACGTGCGGCTGACCGTCGACTCGGAGACCCGCGAGGGACGGATGCTCGAGGTGCTGGTCGCGAACGCCAGGTACCTCGGTGGCGGAATGAAGATGTTCCCCGACGCCGAGCCCGACGACGGCCTCTTCGACGTCCTCACGCTCGGTGACATCACCAAGGCTGATCTCGTCCGAACGATGCCGAAGCTCTATCGCGGAACGCACCTCCCACATCCCAAGGCGGAGCTTCTCCACGGGAAGTCCGTCTCGATCACCACAGATGCGCCGATCCCGATCCAGCTCGACGGTGAGCAGCCCGGCACGACGCCCGTGAGCTTCGAGATCGTTCCGCAGGCATTGAGGCTGCGGGTGCCTCGCTCGGCGTAAGACGCGACGCGTGGAGCTCACGCGCGGATGACGACCGGCGTCCCTTCGGGCGCGAGGCGCATCAGCTGTCGGAGGTTGAAGTTGGAGATCCGCACGCACCCATTCGATACCGCCGAGCCGATCAGCTGGGGCGTGTTCGTCCCGTGGATGGCGATCGGCCCGCCCTGGGCCCAGTCCTGGAGAACCGGTGAGAAGGCGGAGACGCCCACCCCGCCAGGGCCCCACGGTCCCGTCGGATCGCTCGCCAGCAGACGCTGGTTGACGTAGAAGCGTCCGGTCGGCGTCGGCGTCTCGGGCTTGCCGATCGCTGCGTCCACGGACAGGACCTTCCGACCTCCCTGTACGACCGTGACGTTCCGCTCTGACAGGTCAACCGTTACGCGAGTCGCCACCTTGAAGCGTCGAACATCGCGGACTCGCACCCACCCAACCGATCCGTTGGGGCGGATCGGCAGCTGGACACGGAGCCAGATTGCTCTGCAATCCGCTCCCAGACGCTCGTGCAGGACGCCGAACACAGTGCGAACCCCGTTGACATTCACGAGACCGAAGCTGCTGATCGGCTTGCCTCCAGGCGTTCGGCGAGCTGTCGTCGGTCGGATGAGGAGCGCCGCTACGGCGCCGCCCGGTTCACCCACGGGCTGAATCGACCCCGCCACGCACCGCGGTGTCTCGCGGACCTTCGTCCCAGGCGCCAGAATATGGCCCTCGTACGCAGGAGGAGCGGTGGCTGCCATCGGCGCAACGGGCAGCTTGTCGTCTCCCTGCCACGAGCTCAGCGCAAGCCCAGCGCACAGCACGACAGCGACGCCGGCGATGCCGACTAGAACGCGTGAGCGCATCTCCAGATCATGCCGTGCTCGTTGATGTTTAGCCAGCGGGGGTCTTGCGAGCGCGCTTCAACGAGGCCACGTCCTTCTCGAGCGACGCGACCCGTGCTTCCAGCTCCTCGATGCCCCGCACGCGTCTCCCGAGCTCGTCGACACGCGCGCGGACATCGTTGAACGTCTTCAGCGCCAGCGTTCCACCCGGGAGAGCTGAGAGGCGCTGAAGAGCCTCATCCCCGCGAGCAGCCAGACGACCGATGACGTCGGGCTCGGCGGTCTCCTTTGTCGTCATGCCGGAAGTGATATCAGGTTGGGCTTGCCCATGATCGTGGGTCGCGCGAGATCGGTGTCGATGTCGCGCCGGCGTGCGCAACCACGACACGCGTTCTCCGATCGAGCTATATCTCTCGGACGATGGACGGCTTTGCCTTTTCGCAAGACATCAGAGTCCGCTTCGCCGAGACGGACGCGCAGGGCATCGCTCACCATGCCTCGTTCGTGATCTGGCTGGAAGAGGCGCGGGTCGCGTACCTGGCGGCCTACGCAGGCGGGTACCGCTCGATCCAGGAGCGAGGGGTCGAGGCGCTGACCACCGGCGTCGACGTCCGGTATCTCCGGGCAGCGGCGTTCGACGACGTGCTCACAGTGTGGACGCGGTGCGCAGAGATCCGCGGGGCGCGGTTTCGCTACGAGTACGTCGTCCGCTGTAAGGGTGAAACGGTGGCGACGGCGACAACCGACCATGCGACCGTCGACCGGGAGACGCACCGGCCGGTGCGGGTCCCGGCCTGGTTCGTCGAGGACGTGCTCAGGGCCGAGTCGGTACCGCCGGCGACTCGCTGACCGACCCGTCGGCACCGGTCGCCCCGACCGCGGTCGAAGGAGACGTGACGGTCGTCTCGGGTGTGGTGTCCGTCCCCGACGGCCCAGGAGCCCCGCCAACCTCGACCGGAGGTTTTGGCTTGGTTCCGACCCTGACCTCGGTCGGCTCACCGACGTAGTAGGACCGCCACGTGTTCTCGTAGAGGAGCTCACCGTCCGCGTCGTAGACGCGGCGAACGACGCTCGTCTCGCGTGGCGGAATCCCGACGACGTCGACCACGCGACGACCCTTCGCCAGCTTGGGATCGCGGGTGCGCTTGATCGGGGTCTTGCCGTTCACCGTGAGGGGCGCCGTGTCGGTCTCGACCCGACGGTGCTGCGGCGTTCCGTAGACGTTGACGGTGAGCGAGCCGGCGTTGACGAATGTTCGGACGAGGAGCCAGGAGTCGGTGTCGTTGGAGAACGTGAGGTCGATGTCGGGATAGTTGACGGTCGCATCGCGCCCGAGTGGGTAATGCGAGATGTAGAGCGCATGATTCGTGCGGCTGCCGATCGGAAGCCCGGCTTCGAAGGCGGCGTTGAAAACAGTCGTCGAGACCTGGCAGACCCCGCCCCCGATCCCACTCTTCAACTCGCCGTTGATGATGACCGGCGCATCCTGAAAGCCCTTGGCGGCGTTCCGCTCGCCCGTTGTGTCGTTGAACGAAAACGTGCCACCAGGCTCGACAAGCGTCCCGTCGATCAGCTCCGCGACAAGCTGAACGTTGGCGAGCCGCCCCGGCGTCCCGCCGTAGGTCGTCGTATACGAGCCGACAATCCCGGTAATTCCCATTTCCTTCGCCTTGGCGGTCGTTCTCTCGGCGTGCGCGGTCTCGAGTGGAAGCGAGGCGATCCGGGCGTTTCTCGAAAACAGGGCGTGCTCGATTGCAGCGACGCCCGCAGCCACATCGAGCGCACGCCCAGGGCGATCGGGGACAACGTCGATCCCGCCGGGACGCACGGCGAAGGTCGCGTCCCGCGGCGCATGATTGACCCGCTTCTGGAGGTCTGAAAGCCACGCGTCAGCAGCCTTCCCCCCGACACTCAGCCCTGTCTCGCCGTCCGACGGGAGGTTCAGTAGCGTCGCAATCTTCCAGCGCGGGAGCCGGAGCTGGGTCTCACCCGCGCGCAGCGTCACGGGGGCGCTGACGGCGAGCTGGGCCTTCCCGAGCGCATCCGTGAGATCCGCCTCCACCAGCCGAGGGTCACGGGTCACGAGCGGCAGCGCGACCGGCGCGCCACGGTCGAGCGACGCGAGCGCGCGGACGATCGTCTCTGCCGCCGCGGTTCGATTGAGCGTCGCGCCCCGGCTCCCGGGGACGAAGACGAACTTCAAGCCCCGCCGCTGCACCGAGGCCTCGACCGGCTTCCGGTCGATCGCTCGGGCGATCAACCCCGTTTCGTAGTCCAGGACGGACGCGAACGACGAGGCGCGGGGCGCGACCTCGGCTCCGAAGAACCTCACCTGAAGACGCCGCAGCCCGCGAACGGGCCCGAAGCCATCTCCCTCTTGTGCCGCGAGCGCAACCGCTCCGGCCCAGTCCACCCGCACCCCGAGCTGGTTCGCAGCCAGCGACCACGACTTGCCCAGGGCGGTGAACCTCACGGGCGTCTGGTCAATTCGCTCCGAGGCGCTCTCGAGACGGCGGCGCGCGTCTGCGACGGTCAGCCCGCCGACATCGAGGCCGGCAATCGTCGTTCCCTTCGCAAGTCGCTGCGAGGACCCCGCGAAGGCCGCTCCAACGACTGCCGCGACGCACACAACCAACGCACCAAGAAGTGCGATGCGACGCACCGCGTACCGGGTGGCACGTTGCCGGCGCGCCGTGCGACGAGAAGTCGGCACACCCGCGGACACAGCCGGTGGATCGTAGCAATGGCGCTTTCACGGGCGGACGTCGTCGCCCTTGCCGGTTGCGTCACTCCTTCGGCAGGAAGATCTCCTTCGCGATCACGAGACGCTGGATCTGCGAGGTCCCTTCGTAGATCTGGAAGAGCTTCGCATCGCGCATGAGCCGCTCGACCGGGTACTCCTTCATGTAGCCGTAGCCGCCGAAGACCTGGACCGCATCCGTGGTCACCTTCATCGCGGTGTCAGCGGCAAACCTCTTGGCGAAGGAGGAGTACTTGGTCGCCTTGCGCCCGTACCCGTGATCGATCATCCACGCGGCCTGCCAGCAGAGGAGTCGCGCCGCCTCGATCTCGGTGGCCATGTCCGCGACGAGGAAGCTGACCCCCTGGTTCATCGCGATCGGCATTCCGAACTGGACGCGCTCTTTCGCGTAGTCGACCGCGAGCTCGAACGCCGCCTGCGCGACCCCGACCGCGCCGACTGCGGTTCCCGGTCGCGTGAAATCGAGCGTCTGCATTGCGATCTTGAACCCCTCGCCGTCCGCACCGAGCCGGTTCGCGACCGGAACGACGACGTCTTGGAACGCAACCGCGGACGTGTCGGTTGCCCGCTGCCCCATCTTGTCGAGCTTCTTCTCGATCGTGACCCCTTCAGCGTCCATCGGGATCACGAGCGCGGTGAGACCCTGGCGGCCCTTGGCGCGATCGGTCGAAGCGAAGCAGACGATCCACGACGCGTGACCGGCATTCGTGATGAACATCTTCGAGCCGTTCACGACGTACTCGTCGCCGCGCTGCACCGCCGTCGTCTGGATACCCGAGACGTCTGACCCGGCGCCTGGCTCCGTCAGCCCGAAGCACCCGAGAACGGGCGCCTCGACGAGAGGGCCGAGCCACTCGCGCTGTTGCTCCTCCGTCCCAGCGATCAGGATCGGCGCGACGGCAAGGCCGTTCGCGACGATCGACGTCCCTATCCCCGAGCAACCCCAGTTCAGCTCCTCTCCGACGAGGATCCCCTCGAAGCACGGAAGCGCCGGCCCACCGATCGACTCGGGGAGGTGGAGATTCATCAAGCCGACCTCGTGCGCCTTCGCGATCACAGCCTCCGCATGAACCTGGCGCTCGTCGTGGTCTGCCGCGCGCGGCCTGATCTCCTTCGCCGCGAACTCGCGCGCGAGCGCCCGCAACTCGCGTTGCTCGGAGGTCAAGCCGAACGAGATCCCGCCGGCGACGCCTGATTCGACCACGGCCATGAGCACTCCCACGATGTCGATTGACTAGTCAGTCAACATGGTAGGAACGGGAGGTCTCCGCGTCAAGCCGCCGCGGGACCAGGGCCAGCTTGTAACTGATCGTTACAAGCCTCTCCGCGCTCCAGGTAGCGTCGCCGCGAATGGAGCCGACTCTCGAGCTGGAAGGCGTGACGATCTGGCGCTGGCAGGCGGCGACGGCGACGCGCAAGCCGATCATCGACTCGGTCGACTGGCGGGTCGCCCCCGGGGAGACCTGGGCGCTGCTCGGCCCGAACGGCGCCGGCAAGACGACCCTCCTCACGGTCGCCGCCGCGGTCGAGTTCCCGAGCGCGGGACGCGTCACCATTCTCGGCGAGACGCTCGGACACACCGACACCGCGCGGCTACGCGAGCGGCTCGGCTTCGTCGACGCGCGGCTGGCGAGCCGGTTCGGTTCAGAGCTGACGGTGACGCACGTCGTCGAGACAGGCGCGACCGGGACGATCGGCTGGTTTCCAGAACGCGTGGACGACGCCTCCCGGGTGAGGGTGAACGAGCTGCTCGAGACCTTCGCACTTGGAGCCGTCGCCTCCAGGCCATTGCGGAACTGCTCGCACGGAGAGCGAACACGGGCGCTGATCGCCCGGGCGCTGGTCGCCAGACCGCGGCTGCTCCTCCTCGACGAGCCGGGCTCGGGACTCGACCTGCCCGGCCGAGAGACGTTGTTGACCGCGCTCGCGACGCTCGCCCACGACGAGCCCGACCTCGCGACGGTGATCACAACCCACCACCTCGAAGAGCTTCCCGCCTCGACGACACACGGCCTTCTCCTCCGGGACGGCGCCGTGGTCGCCATGGGCGCCGTCGACCACGTCATCGTGGATGGCCCTCTCTCGGCATGTTTCGGGCTCGAGACGCGCGTCTCGCGGAATCCCGACGGGCGCTGGCACGCCACCGGGCAGTTTTCTATATAATTTACTCTTCCGACTTTCTTCCGCCCAGGAGGCTCGCCGTGGCGTCGACCGCTCAAACCCCCGCTCTCGATCCACTCGACTTTCTCGCTCTCGACGCGCTCCTCAGCGAAGAGGAGCGGGCGATCCGCGACACCGTTCGCCAGTTCGTCCGGGAGCAGGTGATCCCTGAGGTTGGCGACTGGTTCGAGCAGGGGATCCTGCCGCGCGAGGTGATCACGGAGCTGGCGAAGCTCGGTCTCTTCGGAATGCACCTCGAGGGTTACGGTCTCCCTGGTGCCAGCGCCGTCGCGTACGGACTTGCCTGCCTCGAGCTCGAGGCAGGTGACTCGGGCATCCGCAGCGCGGTCTCGGTTCAGGGCTCGCTCGCGATGTTCGCAATCTGGCGCTGGGGCTCGGAAGAGCAAAAGGAGCGCTGGCTCCCACCCATGCACACCGGCGAGGTGATCGGCTGCTTCGGGCTCACCGAGCCGGACGCCGGCTCCGACCCCGGAACGATGCGAACCCACGCGCGGCGCGACGGCTCGGACTGGATCCTGAACGGCGCCAAGATGTGGATCACCAACGGGACGATCGCCGACGTCGCAGTCGTCTGGGCGCGTACCGAGGAAGGCGAGATCCGGGGCTTCCTCGTCGAGAAGGGGACACCCGGGTTCACCGCACCCGAGATCCACAAGAAGCTCTCGCTGCGTGCGTCCGTCACGTCGGAGCTCGTGCTGCAGGACGTCAGAGTGCCGGAGGAGAGCATGCTCCCCGGCGCCTCGACCCTGCGCGGGCCGCTCTCGTGCCTGAACGAGGCCCGCTACGGCATCGTCTGGGGCGCGGTCGGCGCCGGGCGCGCCTGTTTCGAGGCAGCCCTCGCCTACGCCAAGGAGCGCATTGTCTTCAACAAGCCGATCTCGGCGTACCAGCTCACGCAGCAGAAGCTCGCGGAAATGGCGCTCGAGGTGAATCGGGCGACGCTCACCGCTCTCCATATCGGCCGGATGAAGGATGCAGGCACGCTCCGCTCCGAGCACGTCTCCCTCGGGAAGATGGGGAACGTCCGTGGTGCACTCGAGGTGTGCCGCTCGGCGCGGACGATTCTCGGCGGGAACGGCATCACTCTCGAATACCCCGTGATCCGCCACATGAACAACCTCGAGTCGGTGCTGACCTACGAGGGCACGCACGAGGTGCACACGCTCGTCGTCGGTCAGGCACTCACCGGCGAGAGCGCCTTCCGTTGAGCGCCGTCGCCGCGACATCGGCGCGACCGACGGCGCAGGCGCTCGCCGCTGCGGCAATGCGGGCGGCAATCCTGGAAGGAGAGCTCCGGCCGGGCGACCGCGTCAACCAGGAGGTCTGGGCCGACCGTACGGGTGTGAGCCTCATCCCCGTTCGCGAGGCGTTGCACGCGCTTGCGGGCGAGGGGCTCGTCACGTACCGGCCACGCCGGGGCTACGTCGTCACCGAGCTCGATCTCGCCGACCTCGAGGAGATCTATCGCCTGCGCCGGCTTCTCGAGACCGACGCGCTGCGCCGTGGAGTGCCGCGGGCCACGACCGCCGACACCGACGCGCTCACACGCGAAGCTGACTCGTGCGTCACAGCGGCGGCCGCAAAGGACATCGCCGGCCAGCTCGCCGCAAATCGCCGCTTCCACGACACCCTGCACGCGCTTGCCGGAAGCGCCCCGCTTCTCCGCTTGATCGGCCAGCTCTGGGACACGACCGAGGCGTATCGCGCGCTCTACTACCTGCTTCCCGGCGCGCCTGCCGAGGCGGATTCCTTCCACCGTGAGCTCATCGACGCCGTTGCGGCGCACGACATCGCGCGAGCGATCGAGCTCGAGAACGCTCACCGCGACCAGGCGCTCGCCGGCCTGCGGCGCGTTCTCGCTGCATAGCGACCGACGGTTCCTAGACGGCCGAGAACCGCCGCTCGAGCTCGTCGTAGCCGGCCTCCCACAGCGACCGCTCACCGAGCACGAGGCCGAATCGCTCGAGCTGTGCAGCGGGTGACGAGCGACGCCCTTCGGACAGAAACGCGACGTAGTCCTCTGCGAACCGCTCCGGATCCTCGCGACGGCGCGCATGAAGGGCGAGCGCGACGAGGGCGCCGACCGCGTACTGGAAGTTGTAGAACCGGCTGTGCATCGCGTAGTTCGCCCAGCCTCCCATCGCGACCAGCGCGTCGCGATCGTCGAAGGCCACCCCGGGGCCGTACAGCTCGCTGAAGCGCCGTTTGAAGGCGGCGCGAATCACGTCGGCGGTGAGGATCGTCCCGTCCGCGCGGGTCGCGTAGAGATCCAGCTCGACAAGGCAGAAGGCAACCGCCTCGAACGCCGACCACGCGAGATCCTGGGCTGCGGCGAACCCGATGACCTGCGCATGCTCCGGGTGCGCGGCTACGAACGCGTCGCCGGCTGCGATCTCGGCGGTGAGGGATGGGACCTCGAACACGACGCCTGGCCAGCCGCGCGCGATCGGAGGCTGCGCTGCTGCGCTTCGCCCGAGTGCGACCGCGTGGCCGAGCTCGTGGCCGAGCAGAGGCACGTTCGCGGGTGCGCCCGTGTACCTGAACGAGAGGAACGCGGGTGGGTCGAGCCGCGTCGAGAACGTCACGGCGTAGGGCTGCTTGCCGGTCCGTGTCTCGCCGTCGATGCGTCCCAGCCGGGCAAGAGCGCGCGCATCCTCACCGAGCTGTGGTGCGAGAGAGCCAAGGCCCGCAACCGCGAGCTCGACGACCTCCGTGTAGCCCAGCCTCTCGAGCCCCGGGAGCGAGGCGTCCGCGTCGGCAACCTGGAACTCGTCGAGTGCGAGGATCTCGGCCTGCCGCTCGAGGAGTCGCTGCCGCACGCCGTAGCGTGTCGGCGCCACCTCGACGAGCGAGAGGAGCCCCGCCAGCGGCATGTCTTCGTTGTCGAGTGTCTCCTGCGCCGGATGGTCGCGCCCCCGCAGCCGGTCTTCGGCGAGACGGTCGGCGACCAGCGCGTCCCAGGCGATCGCGAGGACATCGTTGATGGACTCGTACGCACCCGCGAGCGCTGCGTAGGCGGCTCGACGCACGTCCCGCTCGGGACGCCGGACGACCGTTCCCAGGTCACCCACCCCCCACGGACGAACACCCGTCCCGTCGTCGAAGGAAACGACGAGCGCGCCTTCGACGTAGTCGTTGAGGCTTCCCCACCGGGTCCTGGCGCTCTCGGTGCGCGCCGCCCACACCTGCTCGGCCTCCGGCGAGAGCCGGTGACGGGCGAGTCGCCTGGCCAGGCCCAGCCGATACGCGGCCGCCTCGAGCGAGGGGTCGCGGAGCAGTTCGGCCGCGGTGTCCTCCGGAACCGCGCGCCAGGCGTCGAGGACGTCCTCGAGTGCACCGCGTGCGGTCGTCACCGACGCGACGACGGCGATCATCGTCTCCTGGACGCCAGGCCCGTTCGCGTCGCTGTACTGCCGCATGCGCGCGTAGTCGTGAACGTGGTCAACCGCCGCCTCGAGCTCCGCGAGC
The DNA here is from genome assembly GCA_963724655.1 of uncultured Actinomycetes bacterium. GTDB lineage: Bacteria > Actinomycetota > Thermoleophilia > Gaiellales > Gaiellaceae > Gaiella. The sequence goes on from CAVRVG010000004.1 coordinate 27,829, forward strand.
TCGGCGACGAGTGAGCCGAGATCACCCTCGCGCAGAGTGTCCGCCGCGCGAGCGGCAAGCATCCCCGCGGCCTCGGCGAGACGCTCTGCGTCGTCGGTTGCGGCCCGGTCGTCCGGGTAGACGAGCTCGAGATCCCACGCGTTCGGCCCGGACATCAGCACGCGACCGTACCAGCGCCGTCCCTACCGGTGGAACGGCTCCGGGGGGCGCATCCCCGGCAGTTCGCCTGGTTCGAGCGGAGGATCGACCGCTACCTGCCACGGGAGGCCCTGCTCGCGCCAGGACTCGAGCCCGCCGAGCACGTCACCTGCGTTCCAGCCCAGCTGGACCAGCGCCACTGCTGCAAACACGCTCGAATAGCCGTGATCGCAAGCCAGGAGCACCCGATCTTCGTCGCGGACGTACGGCGACCGCCACGCCCCGCCTCGCTCGAGTCGCCATTCGAGCACCGTCCGCGGAATGTGGAGCGAACCGGGGACGACTCCATCGCGTGCCCGCGCGTCGAAGGAACGAATGTCGATCAAGACAGCACCGGATTCAATCGCCGAAGCGGCAATCTCGGGCGTCAGCCGGTCGATCGCTGCAGCTGCGGTCTCGAAGGCAACCGCCGAGAGCGGTCGGTTTCATCGGCTGTTGGCGCGGTCCGCGCGCGATTCGGCTGGGATGAGCATGGCGACCAACGGCATCACGAGCAGAATTGGAGCACCGAGGATCGGCCACAGCGCCTGGTAGCCCTGTGTGCCCGACAGCTCGCCCCGGAGAAGCTCGACCGCAGCGCCCGCTACGAGAGGGCCGATCACCAGCCCGATGCCCTTCGTCGTCGTGGCGAGACCGGAGATCGCCCCACGATCCTCGGCGGGCATCAGCTTGAACAGCAGCCCCCACGCAAGGGTCATCACCATGCCGCCGGCGATTGCGACGACGACGACCAGAGCGAGGTACCACGTGTGCCACTCCTGCCCAAGCCCTCCTGCGAGCAACCCGACGCCGTAGACAGCGGAGGCGACGAAGATCACGCGGGAGAGACCCACCCGATCGCCGATCCGGCCGGCGACCGCCGCAGCGATGACGTACCCGACTGCCACCACGCCGAGCACGAGCGTCGACGTTGCGAGCGACTCATCGAGCCCTTCGGTCATGTAGAGCACCGCGAATGTCCTCGCACCGGCGAAGGTGCCCTCCCAGGCCGTGTTCGCGATCAGGAACCGTCCAACATCGGGATTGCGCCTGAGCACGCGCCACGAATGCCTCACGTACACGCCAACGCCTTCGAAGACGCGCCCGTGACCTCCGTCCTCCGAGACGAACAGGACCGGAGCGAGGCAGGCGATTGACACGACGGCCGCGGCAGCAAGGAACGGCGCAGGCGTCCAGAGGTGAAGCAGGACGCCTCCGCCGATGAGCGCGCAGCCCAGAGCGACCCCCCTGAAGATGTGTTGGATGCCCTGCGCGCGCCCGTAGACGGCATCAGGGAGGACATCGGGGTACAGACCGCGGTAGGGCGGCTCGTAGATGTAGTAGGCCGCGAAGAAGCCGAACAGCATCAGAGCCGTCGTCCAGAGGCTCGGCATGAAGGCGAGCAGGGCGAGCCCAAAGGCCATCGGGCCAATCGCGACGAGCATGAAGGGCCGGCGACGACCGAGCGGCGTGTGGAACGTGTCGCTCCACGGCCCGATGACGAGTGGGAGCGTGAGTGCGAAGAGCCCCTCGGTCGCGAGCACCAGTCCGACAAGCGTCGTCGAGCTGGTGTACTCGCGAAGCAGCGGGGGGAGGTACGCCGCCGTCGTCGTCAGAGCCCAGGCGAGGCCGAAGGCGCCCAGCCCGAGCACCACCATCGACCGGTTGGCGCTAGGCAGACGGGGTGGCGCCGGTGAGACCGCCACAGACGATCTCGACGATCGTACGCTCGGCACGGGCGACCTCCTCATCACCATCGGGGAGTTGACCCAACACCCACCCGGTGAGGATCTCCTCGAGCGCTCCGTACACGATCCAGCTCGCGAGCCGAGGATCGATCTCTGCGCGGAACGTCCCCTCGTGCTGACCGGTCTCGATCACCCGCTGGATCGACGCGAACCCCTCTCGGACGTCGTGCACCTGCGTCTGAAGATGCGGGCTCCGCGCCACCTCGCGCACCATCACCGTCACGAGCGCCGGGTTGTTTCGCCACGTCCGCAGCAGGATCTTGACGAGCCCGCGGAGCTTCTCATCCGCAGGCTCGGCAGACTCCTCGACAGCCCGAAAGCGCGCCAGCAGGTCAGCCCAGTTCTCCCGGAACACCGTCGCGAGCACCTCGTCCTTCGAGCGGAAGTAGTGGTAGAGCAGCCCATGCGCGATCCCCGCCTCGGCCGCGATGTCGGCGACACGGGAGGTGTGGTACCCGTCGCGGGCGAACACCGTCACCGCCGCGTCGAGGATGAGCCTCCGCTTCTCCTCAGGTTGCGACGGCTGCGGGCGTTCTGGCGCGTCCCGATTGACTGACTGGTCGTTCAAAGCGTCCGGAGGATACCGACCCAGCGATCTAGTCGAGACCGAGGGCGGCCGGTAGCTCGGCGAGCGAATGGATTGCGCCCTCCCACTCCGGGTGGACGCCGTCGCGGTCGAGCAAGATCGCGCGGAGGCCAAGCGCCTGAGCCCCCTCGATGTCGTCGTGCTTCGAGTCGCCGACCATTGCGGCCTCGCCCGGAGCGACATCGAGCGCCTCGAGCGCCGCCTCGAAGATCGATCGGTGCGGCTTCACGTAGCCGTGATGCTTCGAGCCGACGCAAACGTCGACATCGAGCTCGTGATGCTCGGCGAAGGCCTCGAGGTCACGCTGGCCGTTCGAGACGAGCCCGAGGCGAAGCCCGTGCGTACGAAGCGCGGCGAGTGCAGGTAGCGCATCGTCGTAGAGGAAGAAGTTCTCGTGCCGCTCCCACTCGTCCACGATGTCGCGTGCACAGGCCCGGGCAAACTCGCCGCTTCCCCCCATGCCCTCGACCAGATCGAGAGTGAACTGCACCCAGATCTCCTCGTCGTGCTCGAGCTCGGGGTGGTATCGGAGGTCGTCGATCGCAGCGAGCCTGGCGGGCTCGTAGCGCTCCGGGTCGAGCGTCAGGCCATGACGGCTCCCTGCCCGCACGTATCCCTCGGGGCCCAACTCGGGCCCGGGTCGGAACAGGGTGAAGTCGACGTCGAGCAACACGGCGCGCAGCATCGCCCGAGGATAGGCGACACACGGCCCTGCGACGGCCCAGCCCGGTCGCGGTCGGGCGATCGACACCGCAGGACGGCGGGGGCGGCTGAAGCCACGCCCGGCGAAGTGTGGTTTAGGGGGAGGGTTCCCCGGGGAACCGCAGGTTCCCAACTTCAGGGCTTGTACGTCTGTGCGATCGGACAATCCGCGCTAGCGGATTTCCGATCTTGCAGAAATATCGGGGTGCCCAGATTTGAACTGGGGGCCTCTCCGACCCGAACGGAGCGCGCTACCAGGCTGCGCCACACCCCGAGCGGGTCAAGGGTAGCGGGTTCGAGGACAACGGTCAGTAGGATCGGTCTGTGGCCGGCAGAGACGAGATCGTCGCGTACGCGAACGAACTGCTCGAGGTCGAGCGCTGGCCCGAGTTCGCGCCCGCCGGGCTTCAGGTGGTCGGAGCCCCCGAGGTCACGACACTGGCCTGCGGCGTCTCGAGCTCGCGCGCACTCTTCGAGGCGTCTGTCAGCCTCGGGGCGGAGATGGTGCTCGTCCACCACGGGCTCTTCTGGCGCAACGAGCCGCTCGTCGTCGACACGAGGCTCCGTGGGAGGCTCGAGGCTCTGTTCAGCGGGAATGCCTCGCTCGTTGCATACCACCTCGCGCTCGATGCGCATCCCGAGCTCGGCAACAACGCCCAGCTCGCGACCCGGATCGGCGCGGTTCCGCTCGGGGTGTTCGGGACGCTCGGGCTGTCGTGCTCCGTTGTCCCGCAGTCGATCGAGACGCTCACCGCCACGGTCGAGCAGGTAACCGGGCAACCGCCACTCGTCCTCTCGGGCGGCCCGGCCGAGATCAGGCACGTCGCGGTGGTGACCGGCGGCGGGGGCTACGACCTGATCCGCGCAGCGCACGAGGGCTTCGACGTGCTGCTGACAGGGGAGCCCGAGGAGCCGAGCCAGCAGACGGCGCTCGAGCTGGGCATCCACCTGATCGCGGCCGGGCACCATGCCACGGAGCGATTCGGGGTGCAGGCGCTGACCGCCCGATCTCGCCGAGCAGTTCGGCCTGGCCTGGCACTACGTCGAGATCGAGAACCCGGTCTGATCAGGACCAACGGAGGGCGTGTCCCCCGATTGCGGCACCGCGAGGATTGCCAACATCGGGGCGGCGGAGTATTCTCGGAGTGCCATGAATCTTCTCGGGAGGCGGGCCCGTTGACCCCCGTCACAGCGAACGAGTGACGACCTGGCCCGTCTGCGCACCTTTGCGTCGGCGGGCTTTTTCGTTGCCCGGAGGAGGATCTCGCCAATGGCAAACCACCTGACGCCCGACGAGCTCGCCAAGGAGCTCAACATCGACCGGGACACTGTTATCCGCGTCTGTGTCGACGAAGGTGTGCCGATCTACCAGGGAAAGATCGACAAGACACTGTTCCAGGCACAGCTTCACGCGCAGCTGCAATCGGTCGGGGCCGGTCAGCCGAGCGAGTAGAACGGCGCGATGTCAGGTGGGGCGACTGCAGTCGCCCCACCTGACATCGATGCAAAGGCTTCGACCGTGCGATGTGGGCTACGACCGCGTGGTGCGCCGCGAGCGCGGCGCCGGGGCGGCTGACCTCGCCCTGGGAGCGCGCTTCGGCTTCTCGGCGCTCGAGGCCTTCTTGGCCGCCTCGACCGTCGCCCGCAGGGCCTCGAGGAGATCCACCGTCGGTTTCGGGTCCGCAGCGGGCTTCGGGATCTCGATCGGCGCGCCACTCACCTTCGTCTCGAGGAGCGCTCGAAGGTCGCGGCGGTACTCGCTCGTGAGCTCAGCCGGATCGAACTCGGATGTCAACCCGTCGACGATCTGCCGAGCCAGGGCGAGCTCGGGAGCCTTGACCTTGGTGCCCTCCATCGCCTCCTCGATCTCGGCCTGTGAGTAGACGTCCTCGGCGAGGTACAGGGTTTCGAGCGCGAGCGCTTCTCCGCGGGGCCGGACGAGGCAGATCGACTCACGACCGGACCGGACGAAGCGTCCGATCGCGCCGGTTCCGCTGTCACGCATCGCCTGTAGAAGCAGCCGATACGGCCGCCGTTGCGCCGCGGTCTGCGAGGGGACGAGGAAGTACGTGCGATCCATCCACACCGGGTCGACCGCCTCGAGCGGAATGAAGTTCGCAATCTCGATCACCCGCGAGTCATCGTGGCGTTCGAGCGCCTCGAGCTCGGCCTCCTCGACGATGACGAACTGTCCCTTGGCCACCTCGAGACCCTTCACCAGCTCGTCTCCCGACACCTCGCAGTCGTGCGTCGGGCACCAGCGCTTCTGCTTGATCGGCGTCAGGCACTCGCGGTGAAGCAGCCGGAACGAGACGTCCGACTGTCGCGCCGCCGACTTCGTGGCAGGGGCAACCCCGACAGGGATGCTGACAAGGCCAAAGCTCAATGATCCGTTCCAGGAGACGCGCATCTGTGTCCTCGCAGTGTAGAGCGGGATCTCGGTTTTCTCCTCCGCCGTCGCAATTCCTACGTAGGCTTGGGCGATGAACGGGAAGCGGACGATCTGTCGGCTCTGGCAGGACGCGGTCGCCGCCAAGCATGCAGACCCCGCCTACCTCTACCGCCATCACGATCACTGGCACGGCGTGTCGTGGGAGGAGGCGGCCGAGCGGGTCGACCTGATGGCGCACGGGCTCATCGCCCGCGGGATCAAGAAGGGTGACGCGTTCGGAATCCTCGCCCGCACCTCGGTCGAGTGGGCGCTGTTCGACTACGCGCTCGCGCTCGTCGGTGGGGTAACGGTCCCCGTCTACGCAACGGGGTCTGCACGAGATAGCGCGTTCGTCCTCGCGCATGGCGAAGCCGTCGGGGTGCTCGTGGACGACGAGCAGCAGCTCGAGAAGCTCAAGGAAGAGCGAGCGTCGCTCCCGACCCTCCGCGAGGTACTCACGTTCGAGAACCTCCCCGCGCTCGAGGAGGAGGGTCGCGTCCACCGCGAGGCCCACCCGGACGCGGTGACGGATGCCGCAAATGCGGTGGAGGAGGACGATCTCTACACGTTCATCTACACGTCGGGGACAACGGGCCCGCCCAAGGGCTGCATGATCCGACATCGCAACTACTACGAGATGATCGCCGTGACGGATCATCTCCCCCAGTACCTCGAGCGCGGCGACCTGTGCCTTCTCTACCTCCCGCTCGCGCACAACTTCGGCCGCCTCGTCCATCTGGGTGGGCCGTATGCCGGTTACACGATCGCTTTCGAGCCCGACCCGTACGCCGTGGGAGAGGCGCTCAGCGAGCTACGGCCAACCGTGTTCCCGAGCGTCCCCCGCCTCTTCGAGAAGATCCACACGCAGGTCGTGGCAGCGTTCGACGAGACGGGCGGTGCGAAGCGCCGGCTCATCGATTGGTCGCTTGCCGTAGGGCGCGAGGCGGGTCGAGCCCGGCAGGCGGGGGAGAAGCTGCCGCTCGGTCTCGCGATCCGGCATCGCATTGCCGACCGACTTGTCTTCTCAAAGGTGCGAAAGCGCCTTGGCGGTCGCCTGCGCCTTCCGATTGCGGGAGGTGCGCCGCTCTCTCAGGAGATTGCGGAGTTCTTCGATGCCCTCGGGATCAGGATCATGGAGGGATACGGGCTCACGGAGTGCACGAGCGCCGCGACCACGAATCACCCGGAGGCGTACCGGTACGGGACGGTAGGAAAGGCGCTTCATGGTTTCGAGCTCCGGCTCGAGGAGGACGGCGAGCTGCTCATGCGGAGCGAGACCGTGTTTGCGGGGTACTTCAAGGATCCGGACGCGACCGCTGAGGCCCTCGACGCCGACGGTTGGCTGCGCTCGGGCGACATTGCGACGATCAGCGACGACGGGTTCGTCACGATCACCGACCGCAAGAAGGACATCCTCGTGACAGCCGGTGGCAAGAACATCGCCCCGCAGAACCTCGAGAACGACCTGAAGACGTCACGCTTCATCTCGCAGGCGATCGTCGTGGGTGACCGTCGTCCCTATGCCGCAGCGCTCGTCACCCTGGATGCCGAAGAGATCGAGCGCTGGGCGCAGTCGGAAGGAATCGAGGGCGACGCGGCATCGCTTTCGACCGACGAGCGCGTGCTTGCGCTCGTGCAGGAGGTGGTAGACCAGGTGAATGCCGACCGGTCGCGCTACGAGCAGATCAAGCAATTTGTGATCCTTCCAAGGGACTTCGAGATGGCGCAGGGCGAGCTGACGCCTACTCTGAAGCTCAAGCGCCGGGTCGTCCTCGACCACTTCGCCGCCGCGGTCGAGGGGCTCTACCCCCAGGAACAGAGCCCCACCGGAGAAGGACGCCCGTAGCTCCTCGTCGCCTGCCGCGAGGGAGCCGGCCGTACAGCGCAAGCGACACGCTGTCACTTGCGCGCCTTCGCCCAGGGAGCCGATCGGAGGTCGGCAGTTGACGGAGACATCGCCAGCCGTGGTCTCGCTCAGAGCCATCACGGATGACAACGGTGACGCCGTCAGGGCGCTTCGGGTCACGCCTCGGCAGGAGCAGTTCGTCAGCGGCGTTGCCGACTCGTTGCTCGAAGCAGCCGCCGAGCCTGACGGTCGCGCCATCGCCTGGGCGGTGTACGCGGACGAGACCCCGGTCGGGTTCGTGATGATCAGCGACGATGTAGGAGGCCCCGGCTACATCCCGCAGTACCTCTGGAAGCTGCTGATCGACGAGCGTCATCAGCGACGGGGGTTCGGCACCGCGACGCTCGATCTGATCGTCGAGTACTTCCGGCGACGACCCGGCGTCGAGGTGATGAGCACCAGTGCCGGCCAGGGCGACGGTAGCCCGCTCGCGTTCTACGAGCGGTACGGATTCGAGCGCACCGGCGACATCGTGTTCGACGACGAAGTCCTCCTGCGTCTTCGGATCCGGTAGCGCGGCGTCACGGGCTTCAGGGCCTGCCGCCGAAGCCGACATCCTTGGTCTCGACCGTTCCGGCCGTCCGCCCCGGCGCCGTCTGGAAGCTCCAGTACAGATTCGTGTGCGCGACGACCTGTTGCGGCGGCGGTGCCCCCCAGGCCGTCTGGTCCTCCGTCGTATGGGCGTCGCTGACAAGGGTTGCGTCATACCCCCTTGCGAACGCGCCGTGGAGCGTCGAGCGGATGCACGCATCGGTCTGTGCGCCGACGACCACGAGGCGCCCGACTCCGAGGCCCGACAACACGGTCTCGAGATTCGTCCCCTCGAAGGCGTCGCCGTAGTTCTTCTCGATGAGCGGCTCGGCGTCGTCCGGCGTCAACTCGGGGACGATCCGCCAGTTGTCGCTCCCCCTCTCGAGGTGCTCGTCGGAGTGCTGGACCCAGACGACGGCGACGCGTTCCCGCCGCGCCTTATCGACCAGGCTGCCGACGTTCGCGACGACCGCGTCGCGCTCGTGAGCCCCCTCGACAACGCCGTTCTGCACGTCGACGACGAGGAGCGCGGTGTTCGGGCGGTTCGCGAGTGTGGTCACGGCTCCGACGAACGGACCCAGGGGAGCTGATCCCAGTAGGCGGGCCTCCCTGGCTGTGGCCGCTCGAACGGCGCGTACGCCTGCGCCGGGTCAGGTGTCTCGCTTTCTGCGCTCGCCCCGTAGCGCCCGGCAAGCTCGGAGACCGGGTAGAAGAGCTCCTCGTCCTTCGACCGCGCACCGGTCATGAGGACCACGCACGGCCCATCGCCTGCGCCCACGAAGACATGCTCCGTTCCGGCAGGACAGTGAAAGAAATCCCACGGCCGGAGGAGCCGCTCCTCACCCTCGACGAGCAGTCGGCACTCGCCGGACAGCACGAGAAACGCCTCCTGCTGCGACTCCGAGTGGTAGAGGCAGTTGGGCTTGCCCGGCTCGAGGACGCTGACGTTGATGCCGAACTGCGGGAACCAGGCGGCCCGGCTCTCGAAGACGCACCCCGAACCGAAGGTGTCCGACGCGATCCACTCGGCATCCCCCACGTTCACGACGAACCAGCCGTCGCCGGAAGGTGCGAGGCCGGAGCCGGAGTCTTCAAGCCGCGCCTCGTTCACGCCGCGACTCTACCCAATCCTCGGCGTGCGAATCTCACCTGCCCGAGTGTTGAGGAATGTCACTTGAGCTGGGGTTGGCGGGGCGAGTCGGTCTCGTCGAACTCGTGCCGGTGCTTCTCTGGTGGCTCGGAGGTAGGTTGGCCGGTAAAGGGAGGTCGAGATGAACGATCAGGCGAAGGTTGATCTGTTACGAAGCGTGGCTGACGCGTTCAACCGTCACGACCTCGAAGCGATCATGGCGGCCTTTAGCGACAAGTGTGTCTTCGATGCGCCTCGCGGGCCCGATCCGTGGGGCAAGCGGTTCGTCGGGAAGAGCGGAGTGCGCGAAGGACTTGCCGCGCGATTCGCCGGAATCCCCGACGTCCACTACGGCGACGACGAGCACTTCGCGTGTGGCGATCGTGGTGTCTCGGAATGGACGCTGACTGGCACGACGACCGACGGCGAGCGAATCGAGGTGCGTGGGTGCGACCTCTGGAGCTTCGACGCCGAGAACAGGATCAGCCGCAAGGACTCGTTCTGGAAGATCCGCCAAGCCTGATCCAGCCACTCGCTGTTCTCCCCAGTCGGCTCGCGCCACTGAGGTGGGAGGAACCTCGCCTGCGCCAGCGTGCTCTCGTCTGGTGCTTCGCGGAGCGAGCTACAGGATGCGACGGGCGCCGACGTAGGTCGACGTGTACCAGCCCTCGTAGAGGCTGGAGATCTTGACGACGTCACCGGTGTGCGGGGCGTGGATGAACTGGCCGCCGCCCACGTACATGCCGACGTGGCCGAGACCATCGAAGAAGACGAGATCGCCCGGTTCCAGCTGGTCTTGAGAAACCGCGACGCCATAGCCGAACTGCGACGCCGCGTGGTGAGGTAGTGAGACACCGACCTGCGCGTAGACGTACGCCATGAGACCCGAGCAGTCGAAGCCCGACGGGCTCATCCCACCCCAGACGTACGGCACACCGAGGTACTGCATCGCGATCCCGACGACACCGGTGTACTTCGATGGTGGCGGAGCGGGGTTGGATTCCAGAGCTGCGTCAATGCTCGCGGTAGCCTCGCCGGAGGCGTCAACGCGCGTTGCGACGTCAAACGAGCCCTGCTTCGCAGCGGAGAGCTGCGCCGCAACCCGGGCCCGTGCCTGGGCGGCAAGAAGAGCTTCGCGCTGCCGTTGCTGCGCCTCGAGCTTCGCGATCTCGGTCTTGACCGAGTCGTAGAGCCGCTGGCGCTCGGCGAGCTTCCCCTCGATCCAGGCCTTGCTCTCGGCTCTCGCGGCGACGACCTCTGCCTGCTTGGTGCGGGCCGCCTTGAGCTTCGCACGACGTTCACGAACCTCGGTCCGGAAGCGCTTGACCTCGGAGAGCACCTTCGCATCCTGGTCACCCACGCGCTCGACGACATCGAGGCGGCTGAGAACGTCGTCGAGGCTCTTTGCGCCGAGGATCACCTCCACCGCGCCGCTCCCCGGGCCGTTCACGTAGAGGGCCCGCAGGCGCGTCGCGATGTGATCCTGCGCAGTCCCGAGGCTCTGCTTCGCAACCTTGAGATGACGGCTGTTCGACTGAAGCTCGTCGTCGATCTGCTTCAGCTGGACGTTCGCAAAGTTGTAATCCTCCGTTGCCTTCTCGACCTGCGAGTCAAGGCTGTGGAGCTGATCCAGGATGGCGCGCGCCTCGGCCTGCTTCGAGCTGATGCTCGGATCGGCCTGCGCCGACGCCGCCGTCCCAAGGAGGACGACGAACGCCGCCATACCGAGCAGCAAAACCAGTGCCTGTCGCGTTCTCGAACCTGTCAAGTGAGCTCTCGTCCGACCGTCGACAGGCCCCCCGTTGGCGGCGTTGCCCGTCACGAGTTCAGGACTCTACCACCCAAACCGGACCCGAGCAACCAAACCGAGCCGGAAAATGTCTGCAAAAGGGCATCTTTCATCTGCGCGAATCGGCATATTTCCAGGGAGATTGAGGCATTACTGTGGTACGGTTCCGCGGCTGTGCGTGCACCGTCCAGGAGCGCCACGCTCGTCGGAGCGATCCTTGCTGTTGCCGTGGCGGCAATTCTCTGCGTTGGCTCGCCGGCGAGCGCCGACAACAACGTGGGAACCTTCGTCGGCGCAGAGCGATCGGCAGTGCTCGAGCTCTACGCGGCCGAGTCGGCCGTGGCCCGGGCTCGCGCCGATGCGGCCGCATCGCATCGCCGCCTCGCCGGTCTGCAGCAGCGCGAGCGGGAGCTGCACCGGAACGCACAGCATCGTTCGGGACTCGTACGCGGTCACGCAGGCGCGGATCGCTTCGCTGCTCCGAGAGCTCTACGAGCGCGACCAGCGGGTCGACGTTCTCGCAATCGCGTTCGGCGCCGAATCGCTTGACGCCGCGCTCGAGGGGTTCGACAGCCTGGCGCGGGCAGCCGAGCTCCAACGCCAGCTGGCAGCGGAGGCCCGCTTGCGCGGGGATCAACTTCGACGCACGCTGACGCGGCTTGGAAGAAGCCGGCACCGGCTGAGCTCGGCGGCCGCGACCGCCGATGCGGCGACCCGGCGCCTCGAGGGCGCAGCGTCGGCGAAGGCCGACTCACTCGAGTCGATCCGCCGCAAGCACAACCTCGACATCGCCCAGGTTGCGAGAGTCGCCGACCAGGCAGCAGCGGCCCAGAGCACGAACGCCCAGCTCGAGGCAGAAGCACGCGACACCGAAACCGAAGCGGCGGTTTCTGCAAACGTCGCCTCTCCTCCACCGCCGCCACTCGCAGTGGGCGGCACCAGGCAGCTCGTCGTCGACGCGGTCGCCTACCACCTCCCCGGGAGAACGGCGAGTGGGCTCCCCGTGGGAATCGGCGTGATCGCTGTCGATCCAACCGTGATCCCGCTCGGGACACGCGTCTTCGTCCCCGGCTATGGAGCGGCCGTCGCCGCGGACACCGGCACGGCGATCAAGGGTCTGATCATCGATCTCTGGATGCCGACCACTGCGCAGGCGCAGGCCTGGGGTCGTCGCACCGTCACCATCACGATCTACGGTTAGTAACTGTGCGGACCGGAGTGGTTGCAGCGATAGCCGGAGTGGCTTGCCTCTTGCTCGCGGTCTCGGGAGGGGCGGCTGGCGCGGCAACGGACAACGGCACGCTCCGCGCACAGCTGACCGCGTCGTTGAAGGCGCCCGGTCTCCCTCTCGGTCACACTGCCGCCTTCGCGGTCGACCTGGAGACAGGGGAGACGCTCTACGCCCACAACGCGTCGCGGCCGTTCATCCCCGCATCGAACGAGAAGCTCCCGGTCGGCTGGACTGCCCTCACGCGCCTCGGGCCGGCGTTCAGGTTCAAGTCGGAGCTCACCGGTGTCGGACGACGATCGGGAACGGCTTGGCTCGGGAACCTCGTGCTGAAGGGCTACGGCGATCCCACGCTCAGCACCGACGACCTCGAGTCGATGGCCCGCACCATCCACGCACGTGGCATTCGCACGATCCGCGGCCGCATCCTCGGTGACGAGTCGTTCTTCGACGATCGCCGGGACGCAGAGGGCTGGAAGAGCTCGTTCCTCGGAATCGAGTCACCGCCACTCTCGGCGCTCATCGTCGACCGGGGCCTGGGCTGGCCGAAGAAGTCCCCACCCATTCTCGCCGCGAAGGCCCTCAAGGACGCACTCAACCGTCGAGGCGTGGTCGTCACGGGGAAGGTCGGCCCGGGTTCGGCACCGGTCGAAGGGGCAAGCCTGGCATACCACGAGTCGGAGCCCCTCCTGGAGATCGTCCAGTTCATGAACCAGCAGAGCGACAACTTCACCGCCGAGATGGTGCTCAAGCAACTCGGCGCCGCGGAGGGCGTGCCCGGGACGACCCCTCGCGGAGCGGCGATCGTGCTGGGGGAGATGAGGAAGGCGGGTATTCCGACGGAGGGTGTGAGAATCGTGGACGGGTCGGGTCTCTCGCAGCTCGACCGGCTCACGACGCGAGCTCTCGTCGGCATCTTGCAGGCGGCACTGGGAAACCCCGTCGTCGCCTCGCCGTTCGTCGGCTCGCTCGCGATCGCCGGAACGAGCGGCACCCTCTCGAACCGGCTCGCGCCGCTGCGGGGATCGGTTCGCGGCAAGACCGGGACAACCGATCTCTCCTGCAGCCTCTCCGGCCTCATTCACCGAGAGATCGCGTTTGCCGTGATCGAGAACGGGACGCCCGTTCCGTCCTGGTCGGCCCGCCTGGCCCAGGATCGATTCGTCACGCTCCTCGCCGCGCAGTAACCGGCACGTCGATATCGTCGCTGCGCGATGGCCGATCCAACCCCCGGTTTCCAAGCCCTCGACGATGCAGTCGACAACCCGGTCGAGCAGCTGAAGCTTCTCGCGGGAAGCGACGCCGAGATCGAGGCCTATCTCGACTCGCTCGACGTGTCGAGCCCGCGCGAGCGGGAGATGTTGACCGAGATTGCGCGCACTCAACCTCTGGCCCAGCCGGTCGGATTCCCTGTGGCGCACCGCAGCATGGTCGAGGCCCTGGAGTCACTGGCACGGCACGGTTATCGGGGAAGCCGTGCCGGCGGACAGCTCGGGCCGCTGCGCAAGGTCATTCGCTACGGCGTCGAGCTCGTGGCTCGGTATGTGGTCGTCTCGTACATCCGGAACCTCACCACGAGCCTCCGCAACCTCTACGGGCTCCGTGAGATGCAGGCTGTCCCGAGCACGAAGGAGCGGCTCGAGCTCCACCGCGCACGCGTCGATGCGGAGCGCCTCGTCGACGCGCTCAAGCAACGTGAGCTCGGCATCCCGACGTTCTTGATCGGCGGCGCAATCATCCCGCTGGTCGCGTCGATCGGCAGCGCAACCGGGTTGCTGTCAAGCGAATGGTTCGCGGGCGGCGTCGGCGTTGCAGGTGTCCTGATCGCCCTGATCGTCTCGTGGTTCATCCTCCGCGGAACCGCAATGGCATCGAGGCGGATCCGGCTCGCCGTCCACGCGCCGCTTGCGACGCTCTGGGCGACCATCGGGTGGTGCGGCGACCCGCCGAAGGATCAGTCCCGAACCTTTGTCGTCGTGGCGATCGTGCTGACGCTGGGCTCGTGGATCATCGTGCCGGTGCTGCTCGCGATCGCCTTCGCGACCTAGGCTGGGCGCAACGGGGGGCGGTTGCCGGGCGTGGCTTCAGCCGCTCCCGCTGGAGCGGGCGACCGACTCGTCGTCAGCCGCTCCTCGTGCCACTGGACGCGGCCGCATCGTGGGATGGCGGGGACGGCTGAAGCCATACCCGTGAGGCTGAGCCCTCCCCAAGAGGGCCAGACCCACGCCTGTGAGCAGAAACTACCCGCCGACCAGCGCCGTGAGATCGTCCTCGGTGAGGACCGGGACGCCGAGCTTCTCGGCCTTTGCGAGCTTCGAGCCCGGGCTCTCGCCGGCGATCACCCCCGTCGTCTTCTTCGACACCGAGTCGGTGACCTTCGCGCCGAGCCCCTCGAGCGCGGCCTTTGCCGACTCGCGGGTGAAACGCGCAAGCGTTCCGGTGATCACGTACTGGGAACCGGTCAGAGGCCCTTCGGCCGGCCTCTCTGCGTCTCCCGCCGTCAGCGTGAGGCCGAGCTCCGCGAGCTCGTTCACGAGCGCGCGATTCTCGCTGTCGGCGAACCACTCCGTCACCAACTCCGCACGATCGGGGCCGAACCCCTCGACCTGCTCGACCTCTTCCTGCGACGCAGCCACGATCGCCTCGGCAGAGCCGAAGTGCCGGGCGAGGTTGCGGGCGAGGATCCAGCCGACTTTCGGGATGTTCAACCCGAAGAGCACGCGCGAGAACGGCTGCTCCTTCGAGCGTGCGATCGCATCGACGGCTCGCCGGGCGGAGATCTCGCCGTAGCCGTCGAGCACCTCGAGCTGCTCGACGGTGAGCCGGTAGAGGTCGGGCATCGCGCGGAGCAGCCCCTCGTCCCAGAGCTTGCGGACGAACTGCTCGCCGACGCCTTCGATGTCCATCGCCGCGCTCACCCAGTGGATGAGCGTCTCGAGCCCGCGGGACGGACAGGCTCGATTCGGGCAGCGGTGCTTCACCTCGCCTTCTGGCTTGACCACCGCAACCCCGCAGAGGGGACAGTTCTTCGGCATCGCAAACGGCGCGGTTCCGGGCGCGTGCTCACCTGCAGGCCCGACCACCTGGGGGATCACATCTCCTGCCCGTTGCACGATGACGCGATCGCCCTCGCGGATGTCCTTGCGGTTGATGTCCTCCTCGTTGTGGAGCGTCGCCGTCGACACGGTGACGCCTCCGACCTGTACCGGCTCGAGCTCGGCCCAGGGATTCAGCACCCCTGTCCTCCCGACCCGGATGTGGATCCGACGGAGGGTGGTGACTGCGGTCGAGGGCGCCCACTTGTACGCGCGCGCCCAGCGCGGACGATGATGAAGCTCGCCAAGGCGTCGCTGCTGGTCGAAGTCGTCGACCTTGATCACGATCCCGTCGATGTCGTAGTCGAGCTCGGCGCGTCTCGTCTCCCAGGCACGGCACACCTCCGCGACCTCGGCGATGGTCTCCAGGCGCTCGGTGTGCGGGTTGACGCGGAAGCCGTGGTCCCGCAGCCACGCCAGCATGGCCGAGTGGGAGGTGGGGAACGTCCCCTCGCGTGCGCCGGCACCATAGACCCACAGCGAGAGCGGACGAGCAGCCGTGATTCTCGGGTCGAGCTGACGGAGCGACCCGGCGGCAGCGTTTCGCGGGTTTGGCGCCTCCTTCTTGCCGGCCGCCACCTGAGCCTCGTTGAACCGAGCAAACCCGCTGCTCGGGAAGTAGACCTCGCCCCGCACCTCGAGGAGCGGCGGTGGGGTCTCTCCGGGGGGCATGAGGACGCGGAGGGGAACCGCCTCGATCGTGCGGAGATTCACCGTGACGTCCTCCCCACGCTCTCCATCCCCTCGTGTCGCGCCACGCACGAAAACACCCCGTTCATAGACGAGCGAGATTGCCGAACCGTCGATCTTCGGCTCCACCACGTAGGCGACCGGCTCGTCCGTGCCGAGGCGCTTCCGAACATCGTCGGCCCACTTCTCGAGGGCATCGGCGGTGGTCACCTTTTCGAGCGAGCCCATCGGGAGGAGATGCTCGACCTTGCTGAACCCAGCCGCCGGCGCTCCGCCGACGCGCTGCGTCGGCGAGTCGGCGACGACCAGCTCCGGATGCGCTTCCTCGAGCGCTTTCAGCTCGTCGAAGAGCGCGTCGTACGCGCTATCCGGAATCTCGGGCTCGTCGAGGACGTGGTAGCGGTGGTTGTGATGCTCGATCACCCGCCGGAGCTCTTCGGCGCGTCGCGAGGTGCTAGAGGACATCGAGCAGCTCCTCCGGGGTCGAGACGATCGCATCCGGAAGCTCCTCGGCGAGCCTCTCAGCCGTGTGGATCCCGCCCCACGTAACCGCCACCGCGAACGTCCCGGCAGCCTTGGAGGCGGCAATGTCGAAGGGAGAGTCGCCGACGTATGCCGCGTCGGCAGGCTTCGCTCCCAGTCGCTTGAGCGCTTCGAGGATCGGCTCGGGATCCGGCTTGTGACGCTCGGTGTCCTCCATTCCGATCAACACCTCGGGCACGTCTCGGAGCACGGGAAAGCGATCGAGGGCCAGGCCGACGGTCAGCAGGCGCTTCGCCGTCACGATGCCGAGTCGCCGGCCCTCTGCGTGGAGCCGCGGCAGAAGGTCGAGAACGCCGTCGAAGGCGCGGAGCTCGGCGTGCAGCGGCTCGTTGTGGGCGCGGTACACCTCGACCAGCTCGTCGACTCGTTCGGGATCGAGCTCGTACATCTGGGCGTAGAGCCCCGGCCCTCCGATCGCGGCGCGAACCCGCTGCTCGTCCGGCTCGACTCCGAGAACCGTCAGCGAGGCATGGCGCATCGAGGCGATGATGATCGGCCCCGAATCGATCAGCGTGCCGTCGAGGTCGAAGAGAACGACAGGAAAGCGCACACTGCGATCGTAGTCACGCGGAGGAGCCGGGAAGCCCGAAGCGACCCGCCTCCCGGAGCTCCGGATGATCCCGGAGGACAGAGTCGAGACTGCGTCTGGCGACAGCAATTTCCCCCAGAGCCTGGAGCCAGCGCTCGGTCAGCTCAGGATCGAATCGCTCCGGAGCTCCAAGTCGCGCCCAAAGACTCGCTAGTCCCTGCCGCACCTCTGCCGCTCCCTGGTCGACGCCGTGCCGACGGATGACGGTGAGAGCCACCCGCAGGTGCTCTTCATGGGTGAGCGCACGATCGAGCGTGCCGGCGACAAACGCATCAGCAAGGTCGTCGTCGGCGTACCCGATTGCTTCGAGGTAGAGCCCACAGGCCGGCGCGGTGAGCCCTGCACTCGATCGCGGGGCTCCGCCGAGCAGCGCTCCGAGGTCTCGGCCTTCGAGCATCGTTCCGACCAGCGTTCTCACCATGTGCCGGAGAAACGAGTTGGCGGTGATGACGAAGTGGAACCTGTCGTCATGACGCGTCCACGTAGCGGAGCGCACCGTGCGAACGAAGACCCGGTGCTGCGTCTCGGCAGGCGTGAACGCGGTGAAATCGTGTAACCCCGGCAACAAGGAAGCGGCGGCCGTCAACGCGTCGTGATCGACGGGTCGCGGCCACCACAACGCCCGCCGAGCGTCCAGTGCGGAGCGGAGGGGTCGGGTCAAGACGATGTATCGATACGTCCGAGAGGTCGCCGAGTAGCGCGCGTTGAATCCTGCAGGAGCCTCGACCGCCGCGACGACCGAGACGTCCGCAGGCAGCGCGGTGTTGACCGCCTGCGCCGCGTCGCGGAGAGGCGGTCCGGCGTCAACCGACACCGTTGCCACCTGACCGGTCGCGTGGACACCCGCATCGGTCCGCCCACCGGCCGCGAGCCCCTCCCAGCCCGGATACACCCGGTCGAGTGCGTCGCGCACAACGCCTTCCACGGTTCGCTTGCCAGGCTGGATCGCCCAACCCGAGAACGCAGCGCCGTCGTATTCGATTGTTAGCCGGAGGTTCACGCGTGAGCAAGGTAGTCACAATCGCGTGGTACAAGCAGCACATGAGACGACGCTCCGCGGTTTCGCTCTCGCTGCTGCTCGCGTCGATCGTGGCCGGCACGGCCACTGCCGCACAGAGCGCATCGTCGGCAAAGCCGACACTCATCTCGACGGTGGGCGCAGTCGAGTCGCTGGCGATGGACGGCCGTCGCGTTGCCTATGACCTCGAGGCGCGAAGCTCCTGCAACACCCTTCACGTGTGGGACACCGTCAGCAAGCAGGACGTGGTCGTCAGCGGCGCCGGGACGTGCGGTGCGGATTCGACCAGCACCGGCGCGGGTGTCCGCGAGATTGCCGTCGCCGGCAGACGGGTCTCCTGGATCGTCAACCTTGGCGGCAACACGGAGTCGGCCGACACGCTCTATGCCGCAACGGTCGGTGGCGCGAAGGAGAAGAAGCTTGCCTCTGCGCTGCGCACCGGCGATGTCGACGGTGTCCTGAACGGCACGTGGATCGGCAACCTCGCGGGAGACGGTGACCTGACCGCGCTGAACCGCTGGAAGACCGACGGCGGTTCGGTCATCGGCTGCGAGCGTCGACAAGCTGAAGGTGGGCCTCACGACTGTGCGCGCGGGAACCGACTCGCTACGAGTGATGTCGGTCGACTCGGGCCGGATTGCGGTGCTCGATCCTCAGGGAGTCGTCAAGATCTACGCCGCGAACTGGATCGATCGTCTCGAGCTTCAAGCCGAACGGCGCGGCGAAGGAGCTCGCCCTGCGCAAGGACTTCGCAGTTGTCCTTGTCCCGGGCGCCCTCGAGGTGTGGAACTCGAGAACAGGGGCGCTGGTAGACACGATCGCGATCTCCCGCAGCGCGCGCGGTCTCGACGTGCACGCCAACATTGCCGCCTTCGTGGTCGGCAAGTCGATCCGCGCGATCCGAATCGCAACGAAGAAACGAGCGACGATTGCCGTCGCGCCGAAGGCGGTCGTCGACCTCCAGATCGACGATGCTGGGCTGGCGTACGCCTACAACCCGGTCACCGGGGTCAAGGGAATCGGCAAGCTCGCTTTCGTGCCGCTGTCGCTCGTGCAGTTGAAGACTGCGTAGTCGAGGACAGGAGAGGGAACTGCGTTCCTCGGTTCAGGCTGCAAGCCTGAACCGAGGAACGGATGTCAGGCAGCAGGATCGAAGTCGACGAGCTCGATGAGCGCCATGTTCGCGGCGTCGCCGAGGCGCGGGCCGAGCTTGACGATGCGCGTGTACCCGCCGTCGCGATCCGCGAAGCGAGGGGCGACATCGGAGAACAGCCTGTGGACGACATCGTTCGAGCGAAGCTCGGCCATTGCGAGCCGCCGGGCATGGAGATCACCGCGCTTGCCGAGCGTGATCAGCTTCTCGGCGTACGGCCTTACGGCCTTGGCCTTCGCCTCGGTGGTCTCGATCCGCCCGTGCGTGATCAGGGCGCCTGCAAGGTTGGAGTAGAGCGCCTTGCGGTGCGCCGAGTCGCGCCCGAGCTTCTTGCCTGCGTTCGCGTGCCGCATCAGGCCGGAAGCTCCTCGCCCTTCAGCGTCAGGCCGTGCGCGGCCAGCGTCTCCCGGACCTCGTCGATCGACTTCTTGCCGAAGTTCGGAATCGCTGCGAGCTCGGCCTCGGACTTCGAGGTGAGATCGCCGATGGTCTCGATCCCGACGCGCTTGAGGCAGTTGTACGAGCGCACACCGAGCTCGAGCTCCTCGATCGGGAAGTTCTCCATCCCATGTGACGTTGTCTGCACATCGGGATCGGAGACGAGTTGCTCACCGAAGCCCTCGATCTTGTCGAGGTCGGTGAAGATCGCGAGCTGACGGATGAGGATCTCGGCAGCCTCGGCGATGGCGTCCTTCGGCGATACCGAGCCGTCGGTGGTGACGTCGAGCGTGAGCTTGTCGTAGTCGGTGCGCTGGCCGACGCGGGCGGCCTCGACCTCGTACGCGACCCGGCGGACCGGTGAGAAGATCGAGTCGATCGGCACTACACCGATCGTCGTCTCGGGCCCACGGTTTTGCTCGGCGGGGACGTACCCACGACCACGACCGATGGTCAGCGTCATCTCGAGCTTGCCCTTGTCGGCAAGATGCGCGAGCTCGAGGCCGGGCGTGAGAATGTCGAGGTCGGCCGGTGCCTCGATATCGGCGGCGGTCACGACTCCCGGGCCCTTCTTCGAGATGTGGACCTCGATCTCGGGTGACTCTCCGTGGAGCCGGCAGATCAGGTTCTTCAGGTTGAGGATGATGTCGGTCACATCCTCGCGGACGCCTGGAAGCGTCGTGAACTCGTGCGAGACGCCCTCGATCTTGACGGCGGTGACGGCCGCGCCTTCGAGAGAGGACAGGAGCACGCGGCGGAGCGAGTTCCCGAACGTGTAGCCGAAGCCGCGGTCAAGCGGCTCGATCGCGAACACCCCACGGTGCTCGTCGGCATCTTCCGAGACGATCTTCGGGATCTGGAACTCCATCAGGCTGCTGCGGGTGGCCAAGGCTGTCCTTTCGGGTCGTGCTCCGTGCGCTTGCCCGGAGTATTCGAGCGGGGTGATCTCTGTGGAACCGGTGAGGCTCGCCCCACCCTTTGCGTCTTTCCTCGGGTGAGGCTCGGCCTCGCCCTGCGAACGAGGTCTGGCCTCGTCCTACTTGCTGTAGAGCTCGACGATCAGCGACTCTTGCACCGGCGTGTCGATCTCGCCGCGCTCGGGCCACTTCAATACCTTGCCCGTGAGGCCGTCGTGATCGGCCTGGAGCCACGGCGCTACCGACGCGGTGAGCTCGGTCGCATCACGGATGATGGTCTCGGCCGGGCTCCCGGTGCGAAGCGAGACAATGTCATTGGGGCGTACCCCGAAGCTCGGAATGTTCACCCGGCGGCCGTTCACGAAGAAGTGACCGTGCCGCACGAGCTGACGAGCCTGGGCACGCGAGCCCGCAAACCCGAGCCGGTACACGACGTTGTCAAGCCGTGTCTCGAGCATCCGCAGCAGGTTCTCACCTGTCGGGCCTGGGCGGCGGGATGCTTTCTCGTACGTGTTGCGGAACTGCTTCTCGAGCAGCCCGTAGTAGCGACGCGTCTTCTGCTTCTCACGCAACTGGAGCAGGTACTCGCTCTGCTTGATCCGTCCTCGACCGTGGTCTCCCGGCGGATACGAGCGACGCTCGAGCGCGCACTTGTCGGTGAGACAGCGCTCGCTCTTCAGGAACAGCTTGATGCCTTCGCGCCGGCAGATGCGGCACTTGGCTCCGGTGTCACGGGCCATGACTAGTGGTTCTCCTGGTGACGGTTTCGCGTCTCTGGGGTGCGAGGCGCAAGCAGTGCTAGGACGCAGGGAGCTTGCGGGCTGGTTAGCCCGGATGCGACCGAGGACGACGCAATGCGCCGCGGATCGCGCGCCAGAGGCGCACTAACTGTTGCCGGGAGAGCCACTACACGCGCCTCCGCTTCTTTTGACGAACGCCGTTGTGCGCCTGCGGCGAGACGTCCTTGACGCCGAGGATCTCGAGACCCGCTGCCTGGAGCGAGCGGATCGCTGTCTCCCGACCTGAGCCGGGGCCCTTGACGAGCACCTCGACCTTTTGCAGGCCGTGCTCCATTCCCTTACGTGCCGCGTTCTCGGCAGTCACCTGGGCCGCAAACGGCGTCGACTTGCGCGAGCCCTTGAACCCGGCCGATCCGGCGGACTCCCAGGCGATCACGTTCCCCTCCTTGTCGGTGAGGGACACGATCGTGTTGTTGAACGACGTCTTGATATGCGCCTGTCCGATCGCGACGTTCTTGCGAACGCGCCGACGTGTTCGGCCGCGAGCGGCCGCTGCCTTGCGAGGAGGTGCCATTACTTCGCTGCTGCTTTCTTCCCGCGGCCGACGGTCTTCTTCGGGCCCTTCCGCGTGCGGGCATTGGTCTTGGTGCGCTGGCCGTTCACCGGGAGATTGCGGCGATGACGGACGCCGCGATAGCACGCGATCTCGGAGAGGCGCTTGATCGCCTGTGACCGCTCGCGACGGAGGTCACCCTCGACCTCGACGTTCGCGTCGATGTAGGCGCGGAGCTTTGAGACCTCGTCGTCGGTGAGATCCTTGACCTTCTGGTCACGCGACAACTTGAGGTCGTCGCAGATCTTCTGGGCGGTGGACTGACCGATCCCGAAGATGTAGGTCAGGCCGATCTCGAGGCGCTTGTTGTTCGGAAGGTTGACTCCGGCGATACGTGCCAAAACGGTTCTCCTAGCCCTGCCGCTGCTTATGCCGTGGATTCGTGCAGATCACCATGGTGCGCCCGTGCCGCTTGATGACGCGACACCGCTCACACATGGGCTTGACCGAGGGACGGACTTTCACGAGGGCTCCTGAGACGGGAAAGGTGATTGACGGGCTACTTGAGTCGAAAGGTGATTCGGCCGCGCGAGAGGTCGTACGGAGAGAGCTCGACCTTCACTTTGTCTCCGGGGAGGATGCGGATGTAGTGCTTGCGCATCTTCCCGGAGATGCTGGCCAGGACGCTGTGTCCACTCTCGAGCTGGACGCGGAACATCGTACTCGGTAGTGCTTCGACGACCTCGCCCTCGACCTCGATCTTCTCTTCCTTTACTGCCAAACGACTCCTTGGTACCGCGCTGACGTTGCTGCTGCTTCGATGACGTACATACCGGCCGCACACGTGTCTCCGAGGAGGGCCGATGAGGTCCCGCAGGGCAGGCACGAACGGCCGCGCCGCGGGCGGTCACTGTAGCAGAGACGCGGCATCGGTAGCCAGCCCGATTCGGGGTGTGAGGATCCGCGGTCCTTCCGGGAGGATCGCGACAGTGTGCTCGAAATGAGCTGAAAGCGCACCGTCATCGGTCGCGATCGCCCAGCCGTCGTCGCGGAGGAAGACGTCCGGATCACCCATCGTGATCATGGGCTCGATGGCGATGGTCATGCCCTCCGAGAGACGGGGGCCGCGGCCGGGCTCGCCGAAGTTCGGCACATGCGGATCCTCGTGATAATGCCGACCTACTCCGTGTCCGACGAGACTGCGGACGACCGAGAAGCCTGCTGCCTCGACGACCTCCTGGATCGCATGCGAGATGTCACCGACCCTGTTGCCGATGGTCGCCGCTTCGATCCCGACCGCGAGTGCGTCCTCCCCGATCTCGAGGAGGCGCCGCGCTTCGGGACCGATCTCGCCCACCGCGAAGGTGAAAGCGCTGTCGGCGATTGCACTGTCGAGGGTCGCGCCTACGTCGATCGTGACGAGATCGCCTTCGGCGACGACGTCAGCGCCCGGGATCCCGTGCACGACGACGTCGTTTCGGGAGATGCAGATCGCACCCGGGAACGGGCACACGGCGCCTGGATAGCCCTTCGAGGTCGCGATCCCACCACGACCGACGATGAAGTCTTCGGCAATGCGATCGAGCTCGCCGGTGGTGATCCCGGGTCGGAGGGCCTGCCCGACATGGATGATGGTTGCGGCTGAGAGGTCGCCGGCGCGGGCGATGCGCTCGATCTCTTCCGGGCCCTTGCGAATGATCACTCGACCACCTCGACCGCGTCGCCGAGGGCTGCCTCGATCTCGGCGAAGACCGCGTGGATCGGTCGCACGGCGTGCAGGGTGACGAGGACGCCGGCGGCACGGTAGTGCTCGACGACCGGCTCGGTCTGCTCGTGATACAGCGCGAGGCGGCGAGCGATCACCTCGGGTGTGTCATCCGCACGCCCTTCTGCCACCGCACGACCGAGCGCCCGTTCGGTGGCGATGTCGTCCGCGAGATCGAAGAAGAATGCCGTGTCGACGGCCCTGTCATCGCCGGCGAGCCACTCATCGAGTGCCTCCGCCTGCGCGGGGTTCCGGGGGTAGCCGTCCAGCACGAACCCTGACGCGGCGTCCGCGGCCGACAATCGCTCCTGAACGAGCTCGGTCGTCAGCTCATCCGAGACGAGCTCGCCTGAATCGAGCACTGCCTTGACCCTCACGCCAAGCGGCGTGCCGTTCGCTATCGCCGCGCGGAACATATCCCCGGTCGAGATGTGGGGAATGCCGTACGCAGCCGCGATCCGAGTCGCTTGAGTGCCCTTTCCGGACCCCTGCGGGCCGAGCACCACCAGGTTCATTCCCCCACCTCCTTCTCGTTACCGGAGGAAGCCCTCGTAGTTCCGCATCATCATCTGCGACTCCATCTGCCGCATCGTGTCGAGCGCGACACCAACCGCGATGAGAACGGACGTACCACCGAGAGCGCGGGCGCTTGCCTGCGAGAACCCGCCGTAGCGAATGAAGAGACTCGGGGCCACCGCGACAATCGCAAGGAACAGCGAGCCGGGCAGCGTGAGGCGTGTCAGGACGCGATCCAGATACTGCGCCGTCGGTGGTCCGGGCCGGATGCCGGGGATGTAGCCGCCATGCTTGCGGAGATTGTCGGCCTGCTCGACCGGGTTGAACTGCACCGCGGTGTAGAAGAACGCGAAGACGACGATCATGACGCCTTCGGTGATGAGATACAGCCAGTTGCTCGGCTGGAAATGATTGTTGACCCAATCCTGGGTCGCCGGGAAGTACTGGGCCATTGTCGGCGGAAACGCGAGCAGGGCGGCTGCGAAGATGACCGGGATCACGCCGGCCATGTTCACTCGGAGCGGCAGGTACGTCGTGCCTCCGGATGTGAGTCTCCTGCCGACCTGACGCTTCGCGTACTGGATCGGGATCTTGCGTTGTCCCTCTTGCACGAAGACGACGGCGGCAACGATCAGCAGCGCGATCAAGGGGAAGAAGAGCCGCTCCATCGGTCCGCCGTTCCACCAGGCCGTGACCCCGAGCGGGAGCCCCGTGAGGATCGAGGCGAAGATGAGGATCGAGATCCCGTTGCCGATTCCGCGCTTGGTGATCTGCTCACCCATCCACATCAACAGGACGGTGCCGGCGGTGAGGGTTGCGATGATGAGCACAGTGCGTCCCGCGTTGGCTTCGAGAACCTTCCCGCCCGAGCCGGTGCTCTGGCTTCGGAACAGGAACGTGTAGCCCAGCGCCTGCGCAGCCGCGAACGCGACGGTGAGATATCGCGTGTACTGGTTGATCTTGGCGTAACCCGACTCGCCCTCCTTTTGCAGCTCGCTGAGCCGGGGAATCACGACGGTCATCAGCTGGACGATGATCGACGCCGTGACGTAGGGCATGATCCCGAGCGCGAAGATCGAGAACTGCGAGAGCGCGCCGCCCGAGAAGAGGTTCAGCAGGTTGAAGATCCCGCCGGTCCGCGACAGGTAGCTGTCGATCGCCTCGGAATCGACGCCCGGTGACGGGATCCATGACCCAAGCCGGTAGATCGCGAGGACGAAAGCGGTGAACAGCAGCCGCCGTCGGATCTCGGGTACCCGCCAGGCGTTTGCAAGCCAGGAGAACACGTGCCTGGGCTAGCCCTCGGCCTCGTCGTTGTCGTCGACAGGCGGTTCGGGCTCCGCTGCGACCGCCTCGACGACCTCGTCGTCCTCCTCGGCTGCGACGGGCTTCTTGCGGGCCGGCTTGGCCTTCTTCGGAACGGGCTCGCCGCGAAGCCACACGACCGTCCCACCGGCGGCTTCGATCTTCTCGCGAGCCGTCTTCGAGAAGCCATGGGCCGACACTGTGAGCTGCTTGGTCAGATCCCCGACGCCGAGGATCTTCACATCGACCGAGACCTTACGGATCAGTCCCTTGGCCTTGAGTGACTCCGGCGTTACTTCCTCGCCGCCCGCGTAGCGCTCCTCGAGCGAGCGGAGATTGACCGGCTGGGTGTACGTCCGGAAAGGCCCGATCGGCATCGCATCCGCAGACGTGTTGCCTCGCAGCTTCGGAAGCCGCATATCGATCGGCATCTGGCCGCCCTCGAACCCGGCAGGCATCTTGTGCGACCCTGCACGGGACTTCTGACCCTTGATTCCGCGACCGGAATAGCGCCCCTTCCCGGACCCGAGGCCGCGTCCTATCCGCTTGCGCTCCTTGCGGGGCTGGGCCGGCTTCAGGGTGGAGAGGTTCAGTTCGTCCGACATGATCTAGCTCCCTTCGACCCGGACGAGGTGCGCGACCAGGCGCAGCTTGCCCTCGAGTGACGGGTTGAGCGTGTGCTCTGCGGTCTTGCCGATCCGCCCGAGGCCGAGCGACCGCATCGTCCCGCGGTGACGCTCGCTTTGCCCGACCGTGCTTCGCACCTGGGTGACGGTGACCTTCGTCATGCCGTGCCTGCCTCTTCAACCGCCGGCTCGACCGGCTCGGGCTCGACAGGGATCTTGGGCGCGCGCGGTACCGGCAGCACGTCGCGGATGCTCTTGCCGCGTGCCCGGGCCACGTCCTCGGGCCGCTTGAGGCGCTGGAGGCCGTTGACGGTTGCCTTCGCCATGTTGATCGGATTCGTGGTGCCAAGGCTCTTCGCGAGCACGTCACGGATTCCGGCGAGCTCGAGTACCGCCCGCACGCCTCCGCCGGCAATCACGCCGGTTCCCTCGCTGGCCGGCCTGAGCACGACACGCGCAGCGTCGAACTCACCCGTGATCTCGTGGGTGATCGTGGAGCCGTGCTTCGGCACCGAGAAGATGTTCTTCTTCGCGTCGTCGACCGCTTTCGAGATCGCAAGCGGGACCTCACGCGCCTTCCCGTAGCCGACGCCGACCCGATCGACCTCGTCGCCGATGACGACCAGAGCGGTGAAGGAGAACCTCCGACCACCCTTGACGACTTTCGCGACGCGGTTGATCTCGATCACGCGCTCCTTGAGCTCTCGTGACTCCGCAACTTCGACTGTGCTCAAAACTCCAATCCTCCCTCGCGTGCGCCTTCAGCAAGCGCCTTGACGCGTCCGTGGTAGAGGTAGCCGCCGCGATCGAAGACACACGTCGTAACCCCGGCAGCCTTAGCCGCCTTTGCGAGTGCCTTCCCGACCTCGTTGGCCTGTTCGGTCTTCGTGCCCTTGAAGGTGCGGAACGCAAGCCAACTCGACGAGGCGATCGTGCGCCCGGTCTGATCGTCGACCAGCTGGGCGAAGACACCCTTGTTCGACCGGAAAACCGCAAGCCGCGGGCGCTCAGCGGTTCCTGAGACCTTGCCGCGAACGCGGCGATGGCGGCGAAGACGAGCTTCGCGGGTGCTCAGCTGACTCATGCTCTCTTCCCGACCTTCCTGCGGACGACCTCGTCGCGGTAGCGGATTCCCTTGCCCTTGTAGGGCTCCGGTGGCCGCACCTTGCGGATCTCGGCTGCGGTCTGGCCGACCGCCTGCTTGTCCGTGCCCTTGACGACGATCTGGGTCGGAACAGGCACGTCGAACGTGATGCCTTCGCGCGGAGAGACCGTCACCGAGTGCGAGTAACCGACCTGGAGCTCGAGCTCGCTGCCCTTGAGCTGGGCGCGGTAGCCGACGCCCTGGATCTCGAGGTGCTTCTCGAAGCCGCTGGTGACGCCTTCGACCATGTTGGCAACGAGCGTTCGCGTGAGGCCGTGCAACGCGCGGTCGGTACCGCGATCGGTGGGTCGCTCGACCGTGAGGACGCCGTCCTCCTGCTTGAGCGCCATCCGATCAGGGATCGTCCGCTCGAGCGCGCCGAGAGGCCCGTTGACCTTGACGTGACCACCAACGGACACGTCGACGGTCACACCGGCGGGTACCTCGATTGGCCTTCTCCCAATACGTGACATCTGAATCTCTCTTCTCTATCTCTTGTTCTTGCTCTTCTAAGCAATCTCGCCTAGGGCGAGAGTGACTACCAGACGAACGCCAGCACCTCGCCGCCAACGCCGCGCTCGGCGGCCTGGCGCGTGGTGATCACGCCGGTGGAGGTTGACAGGATCGCGGTTCCGAGCCCGCCGAGCACCCGCGGGAGCCGGTCTTTCTTTGCATACACCCGACGGCCCGGCTTGGAAACGCGCTTGAGATCGGTGATCACGCGCTCGCGGTTCTTGCCGAACTTCAGATCCACGACGAGCGTCGCAACGGGCTCGGCCTCGACCACGCGGAAGCCCTTGATGTAGCCCTCCTGCTCGAGCAGCCGGGCGATCTCCTCCTTCATGCGCGAGGTCGGCATCGACGCGCTGTCGTGCATCGCACGATTCGCGTTGCGAATCCGGGTGAGCATGTCTGCAATCGGATCAGTAAGCACTGTTTCCTCCGGGAAAAGAGCTAGCAAAGCCGGCTAGCGCTTTGGTGGAGCGGTCGACAGCCGCGTCGACGTGTAGACGCGGCCCAGATTCGTGCCCGCCGAAGGCGGGACCAGCAAGAATCGGAAGAGTTCGTGGTGATTAGCTTTTGCATTTCAATCACCATGAACTCTTCGTCATGCCTGGGATTGCGCCCTCGTGCGCGAGGTCGCGCAGGCAGATCCGACAGAGCTTGTACTTGCGGAACACGGCCCGGGGCCGCCCACAGCGGTTGCAGCGCGTGTACCCCTGCACCTTGTGCTTGGGAGTGCGCTTCTGCTTGACCTTCAGCGACGTCTTGGCCATGGCCGCTAGCCGTCCCTTCTCTCGTTGGCGAACGGCATCCCGAGCGCGCGAAGGAGTGCGCGGGCCTGCTCGTCCGTCTCTGCGGAAGTGGTGATTGCGATATCGAGCCCGCGAACGTTCGCGACGCTGTCGTAGTCGATCTCCGGGAAGATGATCTGCTCGCGGATTCCGATCGAGTAGTTGCCTCTCCCGTCGAACGAGTCGGGGTTGAGGCCGCGAAAGTCACGGATCCGTGGAAGAGCGATCGACACGAGACGATCGAGGAATTCGTACATCCGGGCGCCGCGGAGCGTGACGCGGGCTCCGACCGGCATGCCCTCACGGAGCTTGAAGCTTGCGATGGACTTGCGTGCC
Source organism: uncultured Actinomycetes bacterium (assembly GCA_963724655.1). GTDB lineage: Bacteria > Actinomycetota > Thermoleophilia > Gaiellales > Gaiellaceae > Gaiella. Next base: position 56,779 of record CAVRVG010000004.1, read on the forward strand.
TTCCGCACCTGGGCACGCTGCCCGGCGATCGTGGAAAGCTCCTCGATCGCGGCGTCGAGTGCCTTTGCGTCGGTCTTCGCGTCGCCGACGCCCATGTTGAGGGTGACCTTCGTCACCCTCGGGACGCGCATGACGGAGTCGAGCCCGAGCTCGGTCTTGAGTGCTCCGTGGAGCTCGTCGTTGTAGCGCTGCTTGAGGCGCGGTACGTAGGTGTCGGTGGCGGCCATCAGCTGTCGATCTCCTGTCTACAGCCGTCGCGCTTGCACACCCGAACGCGGTGGCTCTCGCCGTGGACATCCTTGACCTTCGTGCCGAGCCGCGTTGGCTGCTTGCACACGGGGCAGACGAGCATGACGTTCGAAACATCAAGCGGAACGGGCTTCTCGACGATGCCGCCGGGAATGATCCCCGCTCCACCCATGCGCGTCGAATCTCGCATGGGGCGCGGCTTCGTGTGCCGCTTCGCGATGTTGACGCCTTCGACGATGACGCGCCTCTCACGCGGGCGCGCTTCGATGACCCGCCCCTGCTTGCCGCGGTCTTTCCCGGCCAGCACCTGGACGACGTCACCCTTCTTGATCTTCATTGTTGTTGCCATTTCTAGAGCACCTCGGGCGCGAGACTGACGATCTTCATGAAGTTCTTCTCGCGCAACTCGCGGGCGACCGGCCCAAAGATGCGCGTCCCTCGCGGGTTCAACTGATTGTCGATGATGACGGCGGCGTTCTCGTCGAAACCGATCAGCGTGCCGTCGTTGCGACCGTAGGGCTTCTTTGTCCGAACGACGACTGCCTTGACGACCTCGCCCTTCTTGACCGTGCCCTGCGGCGTTGCGGCCTTCACTGTAGCGACGATCACGTCGCCGACCCGGGCGTATCGCCGGTGCGAGCCGCCCATGACTCGGATACACAGCAGCTCGCGGGCACCGGTGTTGTCGGCGACCTTGAGACGTGATTCCTGCTGGATCACTTTGCTGCCTCGACGATCTCGGCAAGCCGCCAGCGCTTGGTCTTCGACAGCGGCCGCGTCTCGACGATACGAACGACGTCACCGACCTTCGCCTCGCTGCGCTCGTCGTGCACGTGGAACTTGGTGCTCCGGCGGACGACCTTCTTGTACCTGGGGTGCGCCTTCATCACGTCGACCCTCACGACGATGGTCTTGTCCATCGCGTCGGAGACGACGGTGCCCTGGCGCTCCTGCCGTCGTCCCCGGTCGGCATCCGGCTTCTCGAGCCGAACGATCGACTTTCGGGTCGGGCTCTTCTCGCGCTTGACACGCGTCTTGGTCGGCCGTTGTGCGCGCGGAAGCCGCTTCGTCTTGACCTTCGGTACCGAGACGGCCGCTGCGGGCACGTCTGCCGCCGGCTCCTCGACAGGCGCTTCCGCGACGGGAGCTTCGTCGGCGATCTCAGCAGCCGGCTCCTCCGCAGGAGCGTCCTCGACAACCTCGGCAACCGGCTCCTCGACGGGAGCTTCCTCGACAACCTCGGCAACCGGCTCCTCCACGGGCGCCTCAACCACAGCCTCGGCAACCGGCTCCTCGACAGGAGCTTCCTCGACAACCTCGGCAACCGGCTCCTCCACGGGCGCCTCAACCACAACCTCGGCAACCGGCTCCTCGACGGGAGCCTCCTCGACAACCTCGGCAGCCGGCTCCTCCACAGGAGCTTCCTCGACAACCTCGGCAACGGGCTCATCCACGGGTGCCTCAACCACGGCCTCGCTCACGCTCTCGGCCACTTCGGTGTTGGTCTCCTCCGGCGCTTCCGTCTCAGCAGAAGCGACCTTCTTCTTCCTCGTCTTCTTTTCCTCAGCCATGTCCAACCGTCCTTGCCCGCTCATGCTGGAGCGTCAGAATCCGTGCAATCTGCCGTTTCGCCGACCGCAGCCGGGCGCCGTTCTCGAGCGCTCCGGTCGCCGACTGAAAGCGGAGGTTGAAGAGCTCCTGGCGAGACTCTCCGAGCTTGCTCGCGAGCTCCTCGTCGGTCATCCCTTGCAGTTCTCTAGCTTTCAAAGAGATCAGCCTCCCGTCGTACGAACTTCACCTTGATCGGGAGCTTCTGGCCGGCCAGCCGGAGCGCCTCCTTGGCGAGCGGCTCCGACACGCCGGCGAGCTCGAAGATCACACGGCCCGGCTTGACGACAGCAACCCAGCCCTCGGGCGATCCCTTGCCCGAGCCCATCCGCGTCTCAGCCGGCTTCTTGGTGAAAGGCTTGTCCGGGAAGATGTTGATCCACACCTTCCCGCCGCGGCGCATCTTGCGGGTCATCGCGATTCGGGCAGCCTCGATCTGTCGGTTGGTCACCCAGCCGACCTCGAGCGCCTTGATCCCGAAATCACCGAACTGCACCGTGGTCTGACCCTTGGCCGTACCACGGCGACGTCCACGGAACTGCTTTCGGTGCTTGGACTTCTTTGGAAGCAGCATCAGGACTCGCCTCCGCTCTCAGGCGTCACGTCGGTCGCCTCGATCGAGGTCGGCGCGTCCGTGGAGGTTGCATCCGACACGCCCTGATCTGTGCGCTCCGGTGCCGGTCCGCCCTGCCCTTGCGTACCCGGGCTCTGGGCGCCCTGTCCGGGCGCCTGCGTCCGACCACGCTGTCCGCCACGGCCGCCGCGACCCGGCCCACCGGGACGGCGACGCTTCTGGACGAGCCCGAGCCCCTCGCGATCCTGGCTGCGACCGCGTGCGCCTTCACGAGAGGCGCCGAGCCCCTCCGTGTTCGATCCGCGGCGTCGGCGTGAGCCGTCGGCCTCGGTGATGCGCTCTCGGCCGAGGCTGCCCTCGTACCCCTCGGGCATGATCTCGCCCTTGTTGATCCACACCTTGACGCCGATCCGGCCGAAGGTCGTCTTGGCCTCGGCAAACCCGTAGTCGATATCGGCGCGGATCGTGTGCAGCGGGACCCGACCTTCGGTATAGCGCTCGCTCCGGCTCATCTCGCCGCCTCCGAGACGACCACCGCACTGGATCTTGATGCCCTGGGCGCCAGACCGCATCGCGGAGGCGAGCGACCGCTTCATCGCGCGCCGGAAGGCAACGCGGTTCTGCAACTGCTCGGCGATCGACTGGGCGACGAGCTGAGCGTCGAGCTCGGGCCGCTTGATCTCGTTGATGTTGATATGCACCGACTTGCCCGTGATCGCGTGCAGCTCCTTGCGGAGCGCGTCGACCTCGACACCGGACTTGCCGATGACGATGCCGGGACGTGCGGTGTAGATGTCGACCGTGATCCGCTGCTTGTCCTTGCGGATCAGGATGTCCGACAAGCCGGCATGCGAAAGCTTGCCGTTGATGTGGTCTCGAATCCGAATGTCTTCGGCGATGTAGTCGGCGACTTCCTTCTTGCCCGTCCACCAGTTGGACTTCCAGTCATGGATGACGCCGACGCGCAGACCGCCGGGATGCACTTTCTGGCCCATCAGGCGGCCGCTCCCTTCTTCGTCGCGCGGGTGCGCGAAGCCTTGCGCTTCGCACCGGATTCAGCTGTCTTCGCACCAGGCTCGGCAGTGGCGGCGACGGCCTTCTTGCCCTTGCCGTTCGACTGACGCGGCGACGGGCCGACGACGATGGTGATGTGACACGTGCGCTTGCGGATCCGGTTCACCCGGCCGCGCGCGCGGGCACGCCATCGCTTGAGGGTCGGCCCCTCGTCCGCATAGGCGGCGAGGATGACGAGCTCGTCCCCGTCGACCGCATGCGTTGCCTCTGCGTTCGCGACCGCCGAGCGCAGGACGCGCTCGATGTCGATCGCGGCGGCGCGTGACGTGAACGCCAGCACCGTCCGTGCCTCGGGCACCGTGCGTCCACGAATGTTGTCGAGCACGAGCCGCGCCTTGCGCGCGGACATGCGCACCCACCTGGCTTGCGCTCTGCTCGAGAGAGCCTCGGTCGTGTCGGTGCTCATCGCTTCTTCACCTGCCTGTCACCGGCATGGCCGCGGAACGTTCGAGTCGGGGCGAACTCGCCGAGCTTGTGACCCACCATCTGCTCGCTCACGAAGACCGGGACGTGCTTGCGCCCGTCGTGCACGGCGATGGTGTGACCCACCATCTCGGGGAAGATCGTGGAGGCGCGCGACCAGGTGCGAACCATCCGCTTCTCGCCGGCGGCATTCATCGTCTCGATGCGGCCGAGCAGCCGCTCCTCGACGAAAGGCCCCTTCTTGGATGATCTGGACATGGGTTAGCGCCTTTCCTTACCGCGACGCCTGCCGCGGACGATCAACTTGTCGGAATCCTTGTGCTTACGCCGGGTGCGCTTGCCGAGAGTCGGAACGCCCCACGGGGTGACCGGATGACGGCCCTTGGACTTGCCCTCACCGCCGCCGTGCGGGTGGTCGACCGGGTTCATCGCCGTCCCACGAACCGACGAGCGCTTGCCGAGCCAGCGGCTGCGTCCCGCCTTGCCGCTCGACTCGTTGGCGTGGTCGGAGTTCCCGACCTGGCCGACGGTCGCCCGGCAGCTGAGCAGGACGCGGCGCATCTCGCCCGACGGAAGCCGGAGGACGCCGTAGGGCGCATCCTTCGCCACCAGCTGGACGCCCGACCCCGCAGAACGCGCCATCTTGGCACCTTGTCCGGGCCGGAGCTCGACCGCATGAACGACGGTACCGGTCGGCATGTCACCGAGCTCGAGCGCGTTACCGGGCTTGATGTCCGACCCGGTGCCCGACTGGATCAGGGTGCCGACCTGGAGACCGGCGGGCGCGAGGATATACGCCTTTGCGCCGTCTGCGTAGTGCAGGAGCGCGATGCGCGCGGACCGATTCGGGTCGTATTCGATCGTGGCGACCTTCGCCGGAACGCCGTCCTTGACGCGCTTGAAGTCGATCTTGCGGTAGCGCCGCTTGTGGCCACCACCCTGATGGCGCGTCGTGATGCGACCGTTGTTGTTGCGACCACCCGTGCGATGGAGTGGTCCGAGAAGCGACTTCTCGGGCTCGGAGTGGGTGATCTCCTCGAAGGACGAGGTCGCCATACCGCGCCGACCGGCGCTCGTGGGCTTGTACTTCTTGACTGCCATCAGTGGTTCTCCTGGTGACGGTTTTCCGTCTCTGGGGTGCGAGGCGCAAGCAGTGCTAGGACGCAGGGAGCTTGCGGGCTGTTGTTAAGCCCGGATGCGACCGAGGACGACGCAATGCGCCGCGGATCGCGCGCCAGAGGCGCTCTAACTGTTGCCAGGAGGGCCACTAGACCTGTGCCCCTTCGAAGATCTGGATCGTGTTGCCCTCGTGGAGCTTCACGATCGCTTTCTTCCAGCCTGGCCGGGTGCCGCGAATAAGCCCGCGTCGTTTCGGCTTGGCCTGGACCTTCACGATGTTGACGCGCTCCACCTTGACCGAGAACAACTGCTCGACGGCCTGCTTCACCTGCGTCTTGTGCGCATCCGAGTGGACCCGGAAGGTGTAGGTGCGGTCCGCGATCCCGGAGTAGCTCTTTTCGGAGACGACCGGCGCGATCAGTACCTGGGTGACATCGAGGCTCATGCCTCCTCCTTCGCGGCGCCTGCCCGACCTTCGACGAGCGGGAGTGCAGCCTGAGTGACGATGACCCCACGGGCCCAGACGATCGCAGCGACCTCGAGCTCGGCGGGAACCGTGACGAGGACGCGCTCGAGGTTACGGAACGACTTGACGACGTTCACCTCGTCCTCGTGGGCGACGATCAGCAGCGGCGTAGCCTTGCCCCATCCTTCGAGAAGAGCCTTTGCCTGCTTCGTCGACGGGGCCTCGAAGGAAGCGCCGTCGAGAACGGCGATCGTGCCGTTGCCCGCATGGTGCGAGAGCGCGCCACGCAGCGCCTGCCGCCGGGCCTTCCGGTTGACCTTGACCTCGAAGCTGCGCATGCCCGGCGCAAAGACGACACCGCCGCCCGTGAACTGCGGCGCGCGAGTGGTTCCCTGGCGGGCGCGGCCTGTTCCCTTCTGACGCCATGGCTTTGCGCCTCCGCCCGAGACCATGCCACGCGTCTTGGCGCCACGGGTCCCGGCCCGATGGGCGTTCATCTCGGCGCGCACCGTCTCGTGGAGAAGATGCTCCTTGACGTCGGCGCCGAAGACGACCTCGTCGAGGGCGACGTCCTTCGCGCCCGATTTCCCGAGCACCTGAGCGGTGAGCGCCATCAGCGCGTCACCCCCCGAACCTCCACGATGCCCCGCTTGGGGCCGGGAACGGCACCCTTCACCAGCAGGAGATTGCGCTCGACGTCGACCGTGTGGATCACCAGACCGAGCTGCGTGACGCGGGCGGCACCCATGTGGCCGGGCATCTTGCGACCCTTGAACACGCGGGACGGCGTCGCCGAGGCACCGATCGACCCAGGCGCGCGGACGTTGTGCGAGCCGTGGCTGACGGGGCCACGCTTGAAGTTGTGGCGCTTGATCGTGCCCTGAAAGCCCTTGCCGATCGAGACTCCGGAGACCTTGACCTTGTCGCCGGCGGTGAACGCCTCGACGGTGACTGCGTCGCCGAGCGCAAGCTCGGATGCACCGCGGAACTCGACGACATGCCGGTGGGCGTCCGAGCCCGACTTCTTCAGGTGGCCGAGCTCTCCCTTGCTGAGCTTGCGCTCGGCAACGGTTTCGAAGGCGAGCTGGACGGCGTCGTACCCATCCGTGGTCGATGTCTTGATCTGCGTGACCGGGCACGGACCGGCCTGGATCACGGTGACCGCATCGACGTTCCCCGTCTCGGGATCGAAGATCTGCGTCATGCCGAGCTTTCTGCCCAGGATTCCCTTCATCGCAGGCACCTAGAGCTTGATCTCGATGTCGACGCCGGCGGGAAGATCGAGGCGCATCAACGAATCGACCGTCTTCGGCGTGGGGCTGTGGATGTCGATCAACCGCTTGTGCGTGCGGACCTCGAAGTGCTCGCGCGAATCCTTGTCCTTGAAGGGGCTTCGGATCACGCAGTAGACGTTCTTCTCGGTGGGCAGCGGCACGGGGCCGGTGATCGTGGCACCGGTGCGCTGCGCGGTCTCCACGATCTGCGACGCCGAGCGGTCCACCTGCTGGTGGTCGTAGCCCTTGAGCCGGATTCGGATTTTCTGTTGCGCCATTCGAGTCAGTCCCTTACGTCACGGTGGATGCGGGAGGGGCAAGCCCCTCCCGTACGCATCCGTCCCGTTATTTGATGATCTCCGTCACGACGCCGGCGCCGACGGTGCGGCCACCCTCGCGGATCGCGAACCGAAGACCCGGATCCATGGCGATGGGCTGGATCAGCTCGATCTCCATGGTCGTGTTGTCGCCGGGCATGACCATCTCCTGGCCCTCGGCCAGCTTGATCGAACCGGTCACATCCGTCGTCCGGAAGTAGAACTGCGGCCGGTAGCCGTTGAAGAACGGCGTGTGACGGCCACCCTCGTCCTTCGAGAGGACGTAGACCTCGGCGTTGAAGTGCGTGTGCGGCGTGATCGAGCCCGGCTTCGCGAGCACCTGGCCGCGCTCGACGTCCTCGCGCTTGATCCCACGAAGCAACGCACCCGCGTTGTCGCCGGCCTGCGCGAAGTCGAGGAGCTTCTGGAACATCTCGAGCCCGGTGACCGTGGTCTTCTCGGTCTTCTCGTGGATGCCGACGATCTCGACCTCCTGACCGACCTCGATCTTGCCCTGCTCGATGCGTCCGGTCACGACGGTGCCGCGACCCGTGATCGTGAACACGTCCTCGATCGGCATCAGGAACGGCTTGTCGACATCGCGAACGGGCTCAGGGATATGCTCGTCGACGGCCTCCATGAGCTCGACGATCTTGCTCGTCCACTCGGCATCGCCCTCGAGCGCCTTCAGAGCCGACACGCGGATGATCGGGATGTCATCGCCCGGGAAGTCGTACTTCGACAGGAGCTCGCGGACCTCCATCTCGACGAGCTCGAGCAGCTCCTCGTCGTCGACCATGTCGGCCTTGTTGAGCGCGACGACCATCGCCGGCACCTCGACCTGGCGCGCCAGGAGGATGTGCTCACGCGTCTGCGGCATCGGGCCGTCGGCAGCGGAGACCACGAGAATCGCGCCGTCCATCTGCGCAGCTCCGGTGATCATGTTCTTGATGTAGTCGGCGTGCCCAGGGCAGTCGACGTGCGCGTAGTGACGGTTCGCCGTCTCGTACTCGACGTGCGCGGTGTTGATCGTGATTCCGCGCTGGCGCTCCTCGGGTGCCGAGTCGATCGACGCGAAGTCGCGCGCTGCGGTCCCGGTGCCCGACTCCGAGAGCACCTTCGTGATCGCCGCCGTGAGGGTCGTCTTCCCGTGGTCGATGTGCCCGATGGTGCCGATGTTGACGTGCGGCTTCGACCGCTCGAACTTCTGCTTGGCCATTGCCTTTCCGCTCTCCTTCCGAACCAGTGGTCCTAGGCGCCCGTCTGGGCGCTAACGATTTCCGCCGCGATCGACTGCGGCACGTCTTCATATCGATCGAATTGCATCGTGAACGTGGCCCGGCCCTGTGACATCGACCGGATATCTGTTGCGTAACCGAACATCTCCGACAATGGAACGCTTGCCTTGATCGACTGCGCGTTCGCCAGCGGCTCGAGATGCTCTACCCGGCCGCGCCGACCATTGAGGTTACCCATAACATCGCCGAGGTAGTCCTCGGGTGTCACGACCTCGACGGCCATCATCGGCTCGAGGAGCTTTGGCTTGGATCGCTTGAGGGCATCCTTGACCGCCATCGAGCCGGCGATCTTGAACGCGCGCTCGCTCGAATCGACATCATGGTACGAGCCGTCGATGAGCTCCACCTTGACGTCGACGACCGGATACCCGGCCAGCACCCCGGCGCCGAGCGCCTCCTGGATACCTTCGTCGACAGGCTTGATGTACTCGCGCGGAATCTTGCCACCGACGATCTTGTCGGCGAATTCGTAGCCTGCCCCGGGGGCCTGCGGGATGAGGTTGATGACGACATCGCCGTACTGCCCCGAGCCGCCCGTCTGGCGAATGAACTTCCCGCGGACGTTGTCGACCTTCTGACCCGCCGTCTCCCGGTAGGCAACCTGCGGGCGACCGACGTTCGCGTCGACCTTGAACTCGCGCATCAGTCGATCGACGATGATCTCCAGGTGTAGCTCGCCCATCCCCGCAATCAGCGTCTGCGCGGTCTCCTCATCGGTGGAGACACGGAAGGTCGGATCCTCCTCGGCGAGCCGCTGAAGGCCTTGCGAGAGCTTGTCCTGGTCGCTCTTGGTCTTCGGCTCGATCGCAACGGAGATGACCGGGTCGGGGAACGTCATCGACTCGAGCACGATCGGAGCGCTCTCGATCGCGAGCGTGTCACCGGTGGTCGACTGCTTCAGCCCCACGGCAGCCGCGATCTCGCCTGCGCCCAGATCCTCGCGCTCCTCACGGTGGTTCGCGTGCATCTGGAGGATGCGGCCAAGCCGCTCGGTCTTGCCGTTGGTCGTGTTGAGCACGCGGTCGCCGGCCTTGACCCGCCCGGAGTAGACCCGGAAGTAGGTGAGCTTCCCGACGAAGGGATCGGACATGACCTTGAACACGAGCGCCGCAAACGGCGCATCATCTGCTGCGGGTCGGGTGATCTCCTCCTCCGTCTTCGGGTGGATCCCCTGGACGGCCGGAACGTCGAGCGGGCTCGGCAGATAGTCGATCACACTGTCGAGAAGCGGCTGGATGCCCTTGTTCTTGAACGCCGATCCGAGCAGCACCGGCGTCAGCGCGTCCGCGAGCGTCCCAGCGCGAAGGGCGCGACGGATCATCTCCGGGGTAACTCCATCCTCGTCTTCGAGGTAGGTCTCCATCAACTCGTCGTCGTGCTCGGCGACACCGTCGATCAGTGCGTGGTGCGCGACGAGCGCTGCGTCGGCGTACTCGGCGGGGATGTCGGTGACATCGAACTTCTCGCCGAGCTCGTCGTGATAGATGATGGCGCGCATCTCGACGAGGTCGATCACGCCCACGTGCTGATCCTCCTCACCGATCGGGATCTGCACCGGGATGGCGTTCGCACCGAGGCGGTCGCGCATCGACTGGACGGCGTTGACGAAGTTGGCGCCGGTCCTGTCCATCTTGTTGATGAACGCGATCCGCGGCACCCCGTAGCGATCGGCCTGTCTCCACACCGTCTCCGACTGTGGCTGGACGCCCGCGACCGAGTCGAAGACGGCGATCGCGCCGTCGAGAACACGGAGGGATCTCTCGACCTCGACGGTAAAGTCCACGTGCCCGGGAGTATCGATAATGTTGATCCGATGATCGCGCCACTCCGCCGTGGTCGCAGCGGACGTGATCGTGATCCCGCGCTCCTGCTCCTGCGCCATCCAGTCCATCGTCGCGGCTCCCTCGTGCACCTCACCGAGCTTGTGCGTGCGGCCGGTGTAGTACAGGATGCGCTCGGTCGTCGTCGTCTTGCCGGCGTCGATGTGCGCCATGATCCCGATGTTGCGGACGCGGTCCAGCGCGATGTGTGTGGTGGCGGCGGTGCTGCTCATCTCATCCCTACCAGCGGTAGTGCGCGAAGGCCTTGTTTGCCTGCGCCATCCGATACATGTCGTCTTTCCGCTTGAATGCTCCGCCCTGACCGTTGATCGCGTCGAGGATCTCGGCCGCCAGCTTCGCCTGCATGCCCTTCTCACGCCGCTCGCGCGCATACGTGACCAGATATCGCAGCGCGAGCGTCCGACCGCGACGCGGCGGAACCTCGACCGGAACCTGGTAGTTGGCGCCACCGACGCGGCGCGACCGGACCTCGAGTACCGGGGTCACGGACTTCACGGCGGCCTCGAGCGCCTCGACGGCAGACTTGTCGCTCTTCTCGGCGACCTGCGCGAGTGCGTCGTAGACGACGATCTCGGCGATCGACTTCTTCCCGTCGAGCATCACCCTGTTGATCAGCTGCTGAACGAGCACCGACCCGAGCACGGAGTCCGGCTCGGTCTGACGCGGCTGGATCTCTGCCCTACGCGGCATCCTAGTTGCCCTTCTTGGCGCCGTACTTGGAGCGCGCCTGCCGGCGCTCGGAGACGCCTGACGTGTCGAGCCCGCCGCGGATGACCTTGTACCGGAAGCCGGGAAGGTCCTTGACGCGGCCGCCGCGAATGAGGACGACGGAGTGCTCCTGGAGGTTGTGCCCCTCGCCCGGAATGTACGCGCCGACTTCCATCTGGTTCGTGAGCCGCACGCGCGCGACCTTGCGCAGCGCCGAGTTCGGCTTCTTCGGAGTCGTGGTGTAGACGCGCGTGCAGACGCCGCGCTTCTGCGGTGCTCCGCGGAGAGCCGGGGTCTTCGTCTTCGTCTTGGGGTCCTTGCGACCCTTGCGGACGAGCTGGTTGACGGTGGGCACGCTGCTCCTAACGATTCGGGTCGAGACTTTCGTCACACAGAAAGGGCCGGCAGGGGTTGCGCCCCGCCAACCGGGATCGCGAATGGTAGCCGATGCTCGTGACCCGTGCAAACAACCCGGCCGTACGTCGATTCGAGCTCCCGCTGCTCGACACCGGTTGTCTGCGGTTCGGAAGCCACCGCGATTCACCCCTTTGGGGCAGGTGTCGCGCGAGCAACTGTGTTAGCCCTGCACTAGGCGAACCCGATCTCCGCGCATAGAGTGCGTCAAGGGGATGGGGATGATTATTGGGGTGGTGGCGGTCGCAGTCGCGACAGCCGGTGTGCTCGCTTTCGGAGCCGGGATGGTCGTTCGCGCCCGAAATGCCTCGGACGCCCGTACACGCGAGGCGTTGCGCCGAATCGGCGACGGCGTCGAGGCCCTTTCCTCGGGGCTCGGGTCGGTCGTCGACAGTGCCCGTGCCGATGCGGCGGAGCTCGGGCGCTCGGTGGGGATCACCCTCGACCTCGACGAGGCGCTCCGACGCACCGCCGCTGCGGCTGCAGCGCTCCCCGGGATGCAGGCGGGTGCCGCGCGGATCAACCGCCTGGACGGGACCCCGAGCCAGCAGGCCGTTGGACTGAGCTCCGGGCCGCACCGGGCTCGAGGGCACCATCGATCCCCCCGACCTGAGCACCTGGGAGTCGGCGATCGTCACGTGGCGCCGGCAGAGCGATCCAGGCCACACGCCGACGCTCCAGGCCGGGGTCATCACCCCGGTCGTTCACGAGGGCGTGCGCATCGGAATGCTCGCGGCCTACTGCCGCGAGGTCTCCTATCCGCATGAGGACACAATCGATCAGCTCGGGACGCTCGCCGCCGAGGCGGCGCCCGCGCTGGCCGCCGCGCGGGAGCACGAGGCAGTCAAGGAGCTCGTTCGCACGGACCCGTTGACGGCCCTCCTCAACCGGCGTGGGCTCGACGAGGCCTTGACCCGGGAGATTGCCCGTGCCGCCCGGACGGGAAGTCCGCTCTCGGTGCTCATGCTCGACCTCGACGACTTCCGCGCCGTCAACAAGGTCACCTACGCGCACGGTGACGACGTCCTTCGCGAGTTCTCGCGCGTGCTCGAGGACGCCTGCCGAACGACCGACATCCTTTGCCGTCGTGGAGGTGAGGAGTTCCTGCTGATCCTGCCCGAGACGCCCTGCTACGAGGCGCTCCGGCTCGACGCACGGGTCAGGGCCCTCGTCTCGACGACGGCGTTCAGCCACATCGAGAACCTCACCTACTCCTCGGGCATCACCTCCCTCCGACCCGACGACGACATCGTCGATCTCGACAAGCGAGCAAGCGCGCTCGTGAACGAGGTCAAGGCGGCCGGCAAGAACGGTGTTCAGCACGATTGCGAGATCGAGCAGTTCCCCTTCGAGCCGTTACCGCCCGCCTAAGGCCCTTCGCGTCGCAGCACCCAGTGGCGTCGACCGTTAGAGTCGCCCCGGCTTGACGACTGTCGCGCTTGTCGCTGCGGCCGGGGTGCTAACCGCACTCCTCCTGTCACTCGCCCTGGTTCGCACGCGCAGGCGCGTCCGGGCGTTGCAGCGCCGCCGTGTGACTGCGCTCGAAGGCCTTGCGACGACGATCGAACGGCTCGCGGATGAGATCTCCGCCTGCGCGGATCGTCCCGCACCGGCGGACGTCCCGCCCGTGATTCGATCCATCCGACCGGCGACGATGGACCCCGCAACAGGGCTCCCCGCGCGCGCCGCCCTGGTCGATGCGCTCATCGACCGCGTCGCGACGGCTCGCATCACCGGGGGACGGCTCGGGCTCGCCGTCGTTGCGGTCGACGATCTCGACCTTCGCGTCGATGTCGCCGTGTCCCGGGTCGCGGAGGCGGCTCGGGAGACAGCGCCGGACACGCCGGCGTTTCGAGCTGGCGAGCGAGCCGTCGCGTTGGTGCTTGCGGATGCGGGGCGAGCGGACGCGATCGCAGCGGTTGCGCGGATCGAAGCAGCGCTCGGCTCGAGCCCCGCGGTCTCGGCGTCGGTGGTGGAGCTCGAGCAGGGCGAGGACGCGATGTCCCTCCTCGCGCGGGCCACGCGCGGGGCGTGATGCGCTCCTAGGAGGGAATAGCTAGACGGTTGGTGCAGAGAGAACGAACAAGGGGCCCTTTCGGGCCCCTTGTCGTCAAGCGTCCTCGGCCGGGGCCTCTGGGGCCTCGGGCGGAGCCTCGTCTTCGAACGTCAACCCGAGCGCGGAGAGGTCGATCCCGTCACCGTCCCCGATCTCCGAGAGAGCCGCGAGGAGCTCCGCCTCGGTGCCACCCCCGAAGAGCGAGGCGGGAAGCGGCTCCGACGGCTCGATGTCGATCTGACGGTACTTCTTCAGACCGGTCGCGGCCGGAATGAGCTTGCCGATGATCACGTTCTCCTTGAGCCCGAGCAAGCGGTCGGTCTTGCCCTCGATCGCGGCGTCGGTGAGCACCTTGGTGGTCTCCTGGAACGATGCCGCCGAGAGGAAGGACTCGGTCGCGAGCGAGGCCTTGGTGATTCCGAGGATCAGCGGCTCGAAGGCTGCTGCCTCACCCTTCTTGCTCTTGGTCGCCGCGGCGTTCGCACGGTCGACGACCACCTTGTCGGCGAGCTGCCCCGGGAGAAGCTCGGTATCACCAGGCGTCTCGATGCGCACCTTCTTCATCATCTGACGGACGATGAGCTCGATGTGCTTGTCGTGGATGTCGACGCCCTGCGACTTGTAGACCTTCTGGACTTCGCCGACCAGGTACCTCTCGGTCGAGGTCGAGCCCTTTCCGGCCACCGCGTGCAGCGCGAGATGCTCGGCAGGATTGAGTGATCCCTCGTTGAGGGCGGCACCCTGCTCGACGACCTCGCCGTCGACCACGAGCAGACGCGTCCGGCGCGGGAATGTGTACTCCTTCGCCGGGATCGGCTCGCCGTTCTCGTCAAGAGCGTTCGGCGTGATCGTGACCAGCACCGTTCGCTCCTGCGCCTCGATGCCGACCTTGCCGGCGACCTCCGCGAGCGAGGCGGCACCCTTCGGGTTCCGTGCCTCGAAGATCTCGACCACGCGAGGCAGGCCCTGCGTGATGTCGGCTGCCGCTGCCACACCGCCGGTGTGGAACGTCCGCATCGTCAGCTGCGTACCGGGCTCGCCGATCGACTGCGCCGCGACGATTCCGACCGCATCGCCGATCTCGCACATGTCGCCCGTTGCGAGGAAGGTGCCGTAACAGGCCCGGCACACGCCGAACTCGCTGCGGCACTTGAGCACCGTGCGCACAGGAAGCTCGAACGTGGCGACCTGATCCTCGTCGAGAGCATCGATGAGCTCGCGGAGCCGGCGTACGCTGAGCTCCTCACCCTTCGAGGCGAGCAGCGTCTTGCCCGGCTTGCCGTCCTTGAGCGGCTTGAAGACGTCCACCGCCATGACTCGAGCCGCTGCGCTCCGGTTGAGCTGTCCGTCGAGAACGACGGGCTGGAAGATGTGATCGGTCGTGCCGCAGTCCTCGATCCGGATGATCACGTCCTGCGAGACGTCGACGAGGCGACGGGTGAGGTAGCCCGAGTCCGCCGTCCGCAGCGCGGTGTCGGCAAGGCCCTTTCTGGCTCCGTGGGTCGAGATGAAGTACTCGAGCACCGACAGGCCTTCCATGAAGTTCGCCTTGATCGGGCGCTCGATGATCTCACCCTTCGGGTTGACCATCAGCCCACGCATGCCTGCGAGCTGGCGGATCTGGTTGAACGATCCACGGGCTCCGGAGTCGGCCATCATGAAGACCGTGTTCGTGCGATGGAGGTTCTTCTGCATCGCGATGCCGACGGTGTCGGTGGCTTCCGTCCAGATCTCGACGACGCGCTCCT
Source organism: uncultured Actinomycetes bacterium (assembly GCA_963724655.1). GTDB lineage: Bacteria > Actinomycetota > Thermoleophilia > Gaiellales > Gaiellaceae > Gaiella. The sequence continues at coordinate 71,948 of CAVRVG010000004.1, forward strand.
TGCGCTCGTCCTCGGTCATCATCCCGCGCTCGTACTCACGCTCGACGTCGGCGACCTTGATCTCGTAGCCGGCGAGAATCTCTTCCTTCTCGGGTGGAACGACGATGTCGTTCTTCGAGACGGTGATCCCCGCTCGGGTCGCGTACTTGAAGGCGAGCGTCTTGATCGTGTCGAGCACGGAGGCGACCGCATAGGCGCCGTAGTCTCCGACGAGCTTGTCGATCGCGGCGTCGAGCTCACGCTTGGTCAGCGGCTTGTCGACGACGAGCGGGTCCTTCATCTCGCCACGGACGGCTTCGCGCAGCGAGCGGGCGATCTCCTCTTCGAAGATGACCCGGCCCGGTGTCGTCAGCCGCACCTCGTCACCGCGGCGGTACTCGATCGGCTGCCGGAGCGCGATCTGCTCTGCATCGAGCGCGAACTCGACCTCCTCCTCGGTGCGGAACCGAGGCAGCCCCTTGACGCCGAGCTCCTTCGCCAGCGCTTCGCTCGTCGTCTCGGGAAGGTCGTAGTCGCAGTACGTGAGGTAGTACGAGCCGAGCACCATGTCCTGCGTCGGCGTCGCCAGCGGGCGACCGTGTGCCGGCGAGAGGATGTTGTTCGAGGAGAGCATCAGGATCCTGGCCTCCGCCTGCGCCTCGGCGCTGAGCGGGAGATGGACCGCCATCTGGTCACCGTCGAAGTCGGCGTTGAACGCGTGACAGACGAGCGGATGAACCTGGATGGCCTTGCCCTCGACGAGCACGGGCTCGAACGCCTGGATCCCGAGACGGTGGAGCGTCGGTGCGCGGTTGAGCAGCACGGGGTGCTCCGCAATGACCTCCTCGAGGACATCCCAGACCTCGGCCACCATCGACTCGACGTGCTTCTTGGCGGCCTTGATGTTCTGCACCGACTTGCGCTCGACGAGCCTGCTCATGATGAACGGCTTGAAGAGCTCGAGCGCCATCAGCTTCGGCAGCCCGCACTGGTGAAGCTTCAGGTTCGGCCCGGCAACGATGACCGAGCGGCCTGAGTAGTCGACGCGCTTCCCGAGCAGGTTCTGGCGGAACCGCCCCTGCTTGCCCTTGAGCATGTCGGAGAGAGACTTGAGCGGCCGGTTGCCCGGGCCGGTCACTGCGCGGCCGCGGCGGCCGTTGTCGAACAGTGCGTCGACGGCCTCCTGCAGCATGCGCTTCTCGTTGTTGACGATGATCTCCGGCGCGCCGAGATCGAGCAGCCGCTTGAGCCGGTTGTTCCGGTTGATGACCCTGCGATAGAGGTCGTTGAGGTCACTCGTCGCGAAGCGGCCACCGTCGAGCTGCACCATCGGGCGAAGCTCCGGCGGAATGACCGGGACTGCCTCGAGCACCATCCACTCTGGCTTGTTCTCGGACTTCTTGAACGCTTCGACGACCTTGAGGCGCTTGATCGCGCGCTGCTGCTTCTGCCCCTTCGACGTCTTGATCATGTCGTGCAGCATCACCGACTCGGCAGCGAGATCGAGGTCGCGGAGGAGCTCGCGGATCGCCTCGGCGCCCATGCCGCCTCGGAAGTACACACCGAAGCCGTACGGTGACCCAAACCGGTCCTTGAGCTCGCGGAAGATCTGCTCGTCGTTGACGACGAGCTTGACGTCGAGCTCGCGGAAGAGCTTCCACGTCTCCTCGAGCCGGCGAACCCCGTCGACCGCCGCCTCGCGGGCGTCGTCTCGACGTGAGTCCATGTCCTGAACCATCTCGCGGACCTTGAGCACCCACTGCGTGACGACATCGAGGTCGTCCTTGCGGGCGCCCTCGACCAGGCACAGGTCGCTCGCAAGCTCGCGAAGCTGCTCGATGCCGTCCCCGGACTCGGCCTTCGCGAGGACGTCGGCGAGCAAGCCGTTGCCGGTCTCCCGCGCGCGATCGAGGTTCTTGCGCTCGATCGACGCGACGAGCTCGACATCGTCACCGGTGAGCTCGGTTCCCGAGATCAACCCGTCGAGCACCTTGTGCAGGTGCTTCGTGATCGCACCCTTCTTCGATCCGGTCGCGGTCTCGAGGTCCGCGCGCAGCGGGTCGAGAGCTGCGCGGATCTCGGCCGCGGCCGTCGCAACCGACTCGAGCTCGCGCGGCGCCAGGCGGCGGTCGTCGCGGGTCGCCGTCTGGCGGACGAGCTCGCGGATGCGCTTCGGATCCTCGTGGAGGATCGTCTTGGCGAGGCTCGGAAGAATGCCGCCGGCCAGCGCCCTCGCCTCGTCGAGAGGCGGAAGCACCTGATCCTCGGCCCAGTTCGACAGACCGCGAGTCCAGAACTCGTCGTCCTCGTCGAACCCCTTGTCCTTGCCCGCCGACAGGTAGTCGCGGCGGCGCTGGAGGCGCTCGTCGACGGCGACAACCTGCTCGTCCCGATCGACGTTGATCTGCTCGGCCTCGGCCCTGACCTTGTCCTCGAGATCGACGAGGTCGGCCGCGCGCTTCTCGCGATCGACGCCGGTGACGATCGAGGCGGCGAAGTACAACACCTTCTCGAGCTCGCGCGGGGCGATGTCGAGGAGGTAGCCGATGCGGCTCGGAACGCCCTTGAAGAACCAGATGTGCGAGACCGGGGCGGCAAGGTCGATGTGACCCATGCGCTCACGGCGGACCTTCTGACGGGTCACCTCGACGCCGCAGCGCTCGCAGATGATGCCCTTGTAGCGGACGCGCTTGTACTTCCCGCAGTAGCACTCCCAGTCCTTCGTGGGACCGAAGATGCGCTCGCAGAACAGCCCGTCGCGCTCGGGCTTCAGGGTGCGGTAGTTGATCGTCTCGGGCTTCGTGACTTCACCCATCGACCAGTCTCGGATCTGCTTCGGTGAGGCAAGTCCGATCTTGATCGCGTCGAAGTCATTGATGTCGATCTGCGCCAAGGGATTTTCTCCTTTGGAGAAACTGCCTAGAGGAGCTTCTCCATGTTGCGATGAATTGAGTTCAGTGCTGTTCTGGGTGCATCGCGAAGCGATGCACCCGCGTTAGTCCTCGAGCTCGACGTCGACCGGAAGCACCGGCCCGCCGAGCTCGTCATCGTCGACTTCGGCGTCGAGCTCGCCGAGATCCTCATCGGCCGCGACCGCGATGTCGCCGCCCTCCTCGAGCGCGCCTTCCTCGGCCTCCTGCGCAGAGGCCTCGCCCGCAGCAGCGCGGACGGCGGCAGGTGAGAGGTCGATGCCAAGCTCCTCGGCGGCACGGAGGAGCTCGTCGTCCTCTTCGCGGACCTCGACCTCGCGCCCCTCGTCCGAGAGGACGTGCACGTCGAGCGAAAGAGACTGCATCTCCTTGAGCAACACCTTGAACGACTCGGGAATCGACGGCTCGGCGATGTTCTCGCCCTTGACGATCGCCTCGTACGCCTTGACGCGACCGATCGTGTCGTCGGACTTGATCGTGAGCATCTCCTGCAGCGTGTAGGCGGCGCCGTACGCCTCGAGTGCCCACACCTCCATCTCCCCGAAGCGCTGACCGCCGAACTGCGCCTTACCACCGAGCGGCTGCTGCGTCACGAGCGAGTACGGACCTGTCGACCGTGCGTGGATCTTGTCGTCGACGAGGTGGAGGAGCTTCAGGATGTACATGTAACCGACGGTGACCTTCTGCTCGAACGGCTGGCCGGACTTGCCGTCGAACAGGCGCACCTTGCCGGAGCACTTGCGCCCGTCGGCTCGTGTCTCATCGACGTTCATCTTGATCGGGGACGAGCCCGACGTGGCCCACTTGGCGAGTGCATCGTCCACATCGGCCTCGGTAGCGCCGTCGAAGACCGGAGTCGCAACGGCCTTCGGGTTCGGGGCGTTGATCGGAGCCCGGACGTTCACCGGCTCGCCGTCCTCGAACACACCGTGGGCTGCTGCCCAACCGAGGTGGGTCTCGAGAATCTGGCCGATGTTCATCCGGCTCGGAACGCCGAGCGGGTTGAGAACGACATCCACCGGGCGACCGTCCTCGAGGAACGGCATGTCCTCTTCGGGGACGATCTTGGAGATGACGCCCTTGTTGCCGTGACGACCCGCGAGCTTGTCGCCCTCAGCGATCTTGCGCTTCTTGGCCACGAACACGCGGACCAGCTCGTTGACACCCGGCGAGAGATCGTCGCCCGCCTCACGCGAGAACGTCTGGACGCCGATGACCTTGCCGCCCTCGCCGTGCGGGACCTTGAGGGACGTGTCCCTGACCTCGCGCGCCTTCTCCTTGAAGATGGCGCGAATCAGCTTCTCCTCCGCGGTCAGCTCGGTTTCGCCCTTCGGCGTCACCTTGCCGACGAGGAGGTCGCCCGAGCCGACCTCGGCACCGATCCGCACGACTCCGCGCTCATCGAGGTTCGCGAGCGACTCTTCCGAGCGGTTCGGGATGTCGCGCGTGATCTCCTCGTCGCCGAGCTTCGTCGAGCGCGCATCGATCTCGTACTCGTGGATGTGGATCGAGCTGAGCACGTCATCCTTGACGAGCCGCTCGGAGAGGACGATCGCGTCCTCGAAGTTGTAGCCCTCGAACGGCATGAACGCGACGAGCAGGTTCGCGCCGAGCGCCAGCTCGCCGCCGTCCGTCGACGACCCGTCGGCCAGGACTGCGCCCTTGCCCACCTTGTCGCCGAGCTTCACGACCGGCTTCTGATGGATCAGGGTGCCCTGGTTCGAGCGCATGAACTTCGTGAGCGAATACTCCTCACGGGTGGCCCTGCCCTCGACGACGATCTTCTCGGCGTCGACGTCGATCACGGTGCCGTCGGTGCGCGAGAGCACGACGTCGCCGGTGTCGACCGCAGCCCGGAACTCGAGCCCGGTGCCGACGAGCGGCGCCTGCGGGATCATCAGCGGCACTGCCTGCCGCTGCATGTTGGCACCCATCAGCGCGCGGTTGGCGTCGTTGTGCTCGAGGAACGGGATCAGGGCGGTTGCGACCGACACGATCTGGGCCGGCGAGACATCCATGTACTCGACATCCGCGGCGCGGGCGATGACCGCCTCGCCGAGGGCAGACCGGCACAGCACCTGCTGGTTGATGAACTTGCCCGTCTTCTCGTCGAGTGCCTCGGACGCCTGGGCGATGGTGAACTTCGCCTCCTCGGCTGCATCGAGATAGATGATCTCGTCGGTGACCTTGCCGTTCTTGGCGACCCGGTAGGGGGTCTGGATGAAGCCGAACTCCGACACCGTCGCGAACGACGCGAGCGAGCCGATGAGGCCGATGTTCGGGCCTTCAGGCGTCTCGATCGGGCACATGCGGCCGTAGTGGGTCGGGTGGACGTCGCGGACCTCGATCGGCGCCCGCTCGCGGGTGAGCCCACCCGCACCGAGGGCGCTGAGGCGCCGGCGATGGGTGAGCCCGGCCAGCGAGTTGGTCTGATCCATGAACTGCGAGAGCTGCGACGAGCCGAAGAACTCCTTGAGCGCGGCAACGACAGGCCTGATGTTGATGATCGTCTGCGGCGTGATCGTGTCGACATCCTCGGTGGTCATCCGCTCACGGACGACGCGCTCCATCCGGTAGAGACCGACGCGGAACGCCTCCTGGATCAGCTCGCCGGTGGTGCGGAGACGACGATTGCCGAAGTGCTCGTACTCGTCGAGCTCCGCGCGGATCGGCTCGCGGCCGAGCACGGCGGCTTCGGCGGCGAAGTCCTTCGACTCCTCCGGGACGCCGAGCCGAGCGGGCATTGCGACGAGTCGACGCACGAGGGCGAGGATGTCCTCGGTCGTGAGCACCCGCGTGTCCTCGGGTACCCCGACCTCGAGCCGCTGATTGAGCTTGTAGCGACCGACCTTGGTGAGGTCGTAGCGCTTCGGGTCGAAGAACAGTGCCCGGAGCAGGTTGCGCGCGTTGTCGAGCGTCGGGGGCTCGCCCGGGCGCTGCTTCTTGAAGACCTCGATCAGGGCCTCTTCCTCGCGGGTCGAGGTGTCCTTGTCCAGCGTGTTCTGGATGTAGATGCGGGTCGACTCGTCGAAGAGCGCGAGAATCGCCTCGTCGGTGGTCGTGTCGAGCGCGAACCCGGTGGTCGGATCCTCGGCAGGAAGCGCGCGAAGAAGCGTCGTGATCGGCAGCTTGCGCTTGCGATCGATGCGGGCGTAGACGATGCCCTTCTTGTCGATCTCGAGCTCGAGCCACGAGCCGCGCGACGGCATGAGGTTCGCGGTGAACACCTGCTTGGTCGCGTCCTTGGGCTCCATGAGGTAGGCGCCCGGCGAGCGGACGAGCTGCGTGACGATGACGCGCTCGGTGCCGTTGATGATGAATGTCCCGTTCTCGGTCATCATCGGGAAGTCCCCCATGAAGACCCGCTGCTCACGGATCTCGCCCGTCTCGGTGTTGACGAAGCGGACGGTCATCGAGAGCGGCGCCTGGTACGTCAGGTCCTTCTCGCGGCACTCCGAGATCGTGTGTGCCGGGTCACCGAACTCGTACTCGCCGAACTCGACGGCGAGCGTCCCGGTGTAGTCCTCGATCGGTGAGATGTCGTCGATCGTCTCGCGGAGGCCCTCGCTGAGGAACCAGTCGAACGACGATCGCTGAATGTCAATGAGGTTGGGGAGGTCAAGGACGTGCTTCAGACGCGAAAAAGTCTTGCGCGCGCGGGGCGCGACGGCAGTGCTGCTCAAGTACAGCCTCCCTTACGGCGTGCAGTCTCGAAGACGGGCAGGGGTAAGAACCAAGAGTTCGGCGGAACCCGCAATGATAGCGGAACCGGTGGACTCCACGCAAGCGGCCGCCTGGCGGCACCCTGGGTGGGCGCGTGGCCCACCCAAAGTGCCAGCACAGAGGGGCGTTACTTCAACTCGACGGAGGCGCCGGCCTCTTCGAGCTCGGCCTTGAGCTTCTCGGCCTCGTCCTTCGTCAGAGCCTCTTTCACGTTCGTCGGAGCTCCGTCGACGACGTCCTTCGCCTCCTTGAGACCCAGTCCGGTCGCCGAGCGCACGACCTTGATGACCTGGATCTTCTTCTCGCCTGCGCTCGTGAGGAGAACGTCGAAGGAGTCCTTCTCCTCCGCAGCCGCCGCCTCGCCGCCGGCCGGGGCCGCAGCGGCCACCGCCATCGGCGCGGCCGCGGTGACGCCCCACTCCTCTTCGATCGCCTTCTTGAGCTCGACGAGCTCGAGCACGGTCATCTTGCCGAGCGTCTCGAGCACCTTCGCTGTATCGGATGCCATTTGCGTTCGTGTCCTTTCAGTGGGCACTTCTGCTCGAGGCAGAATTGCCTCGTCGTTATCGGAAGTCGCCTATTCGGTTTCGGGTTCGTCTGACGCTTCGGCTTCGGCTCGCCTGCCTCGGCTCCGACTTCGCCTCCGCAGCCGGCTCGTCGGCGGTCGCTTCGTCAGCGGCCTCCTCATCCGGTGCTTCAGCAGGGGCCTCTACGACGGCCTCAGCCTCCGGCTCAACAGCTGCTTCTTCGGCCGCTGCTTCTTCGGCAGCTGCGTCGGCGGGCCTCCTCGGCGGGAGCCTCAACAACGGCTTCAGCCTGGACGCCAGGTACTTCTGCCTCAGCAGAAGTGCCCCCCAACTGCGTCACGCGGGCATCGATCAGCCCGACGAGGTCACGGACAGGCGCCTCGAGCAGACCGAGGAGCTGCGTCAGCGGGGCCACGATGACCCCGACGAGCTGGCTCTTGATGACGTCGACCGACGGCAGCTTGGCGAGCTCCTCGACGTCCTCACCGGTCATCGCGCGACCGGAGAGCACACCACCGCGCAGGGTCAGGATCTTCGACTCCTTGGCGACGTCGGCGAGCGCCTTCGCAACCGCGACGGGATCGCCGTCACTCTGGACGAACGCGAGTGCGGACGGCCCCTCGAGCAGAGCCAGGAGCGACTCTGCACCCGCTGCCTCGGCGGCTCGGCGGGTGAGCGTGTTCTTGACGACCTGGAGCTTGGCGCCGTGCTCGCGCAGACGCGACCGGAGACCGACGAGCTGTGCGTTGGTCAGGCCGCGGTAGTCCGCGACGATCAGGGCTTCGGTCGTGCGCAGCTGCTCGGTGAGCTCTGCGACGACCTGCTCCTTCTCACTCTTATGCATTTCCACCTCCCTTCAAGCAATCGAGCCCGCCAATAGGCGGGCTCGACGGGACGGGCGGAAAGCCCAGTTCTCGTGCGAGGCCACCTCGGCCGGTCCTCTGCCGCTCCGCGATCCAACTGCGTAGACGGCTGCCGGCTGTCTCTGGCGACGGGCAGTTGTCAGTTCGTTCGTGCCGGCGCCGGAAAGCCCGGCGGCGACGGTCAAATCATGCGGGTACTGCCTCCTGCAGGTGCTCCTCGACGATGTCGCGGGTGCGGGTGGGATCGACGTGCAGCCCGGGGCCCATCGTAGTCGTCAGGGTGATTCCCTTGATGTAGCGCCCCTTGGAGGCGGCGGGCTTCGCCCGGACGATCTCCTCGACGAGCGCCGCGTAGTTCTCGACGAGCTGCTTCTCGGAGAAGCTCTTCTTGCCGAGCGGAACGTGGACGTTCGCGCCGCGGTCGGTTCGGTACTCGAGCTTGCCGGCCTTCGCATCCGAGACCGCCTTCGCGATATCGAAGGTGACGGTGCCGGTCTTCGGGTTCGGCATCAACCCACGCGGCCCGAGCACACGGCCGAGGCGGCCGACGTTGCCCATCTGATCGGGGGTCGCGATCGCGACGTCGAAGTCGACGAAACCGCCTTCGATCTTTGCGGCGAGATCCGCGGAGCCGACGACATCGGCGCCGGCCTCCTCGGCCTCACGCGCCTTCTCGCCCTCGGCGAACACGGCCACGCGCATCGAACGACCCGTCCCGTTCGGGAGCATGATCGTGCCGCGGAGCTGCTCTTCAGCGTGCCGGACGTTCAGCCCGAGAGTGAAATGCACCTCGACGGTCTCGTCGAACTTCGCGTTCGGGAGGCCCTTGAGGATGCGGAACGCCTCCGCCGGTGAGTAGAGCTTCTCGCGGTCTATCGCCGCCCGCGCTTCCTTGTACCTCTTGCCATGGCCGCTCATTCGTCCACCTCCACTCCCATTGAGCGGGCGGTACCGGCGATGACGAGCATCGCGGCCTCGACGTCGTTCGCATTCAGGTCGGGCATCTTGGTCTCGGCGATCGAGCGAAGCTGCGCCTTCGTGAGCTTGCCGACCTTCGTCCGGTTCGGCTCGGCCGAGCCAGACTCGAGGTTGAGCACTTCCTTGATGAGCACGGCCGCCGGCGGCGTCTTCGTGATGAAGGTGAACGAGCGATCCTCGAAGACGGTGATCTCGACCGGAATGATCCGGCCGTTCTCGTGCGCGGTCTGCGCGTTGAACGCCTTCGTGAACTCGACGATGTTCACGCCGTGCTGACCGAGGGCAGGCCCGACCGGCGGTGCAGGGTTTGCCTGCCCACCGGGGATCTGCAACTTGATGAGTGTCAGAACTTTCTTTGCCATGTGCGTGAGTCCATGCGGGGCTGCGCGCCCCTCCTCCCGTCTTGTCTTGGTTAGTCGATCTTCTTTACCTGGTCGAATCCGAGCTCGACCGGAACCTGGCGCTCGAAGATGTCAACGAGCACTTTGAGCTTCTGCTGATCGGCGTTGACGTCGACGATCTCGCCGTCGAAGTCCGACAGCGGGCCGGATGTGACCTTCACCGACTCGCCGAGCGAGAACTCGACCTGGGCCTTGGGGGCCGGCCCACCGGTTCCGGCACCCGTCTGGTGGAGGATTCGCTCGACCTCTCCCGTGGACAACGGGGAGGGCTTCGCGCCGGCGCCGACGAAGGCCGTGACGCCCGGAGTGCCCTTGACGACCGTCCATGCCTCGTCGTTCAGATCCATGTTGACGAGCACGTACCCGGGGAGAACGCGCTTCTCGATCTGCACCTTCTGGCCGTCCTTGGTCTCGATCACCTGCTCGGTGGGCACGACGACGCGGCGAAACCGCGGGGTCTGACCCATCGAGACGATCCGGTGCTCGAGATTGGCTTTCACCTTGTTCTCGTGGCCCGAATAGGTGTTGATCACGTACCAGAGGAACATCGTTTTCTCCCTACAGCAGGACGTTTTGAACGAACGGACGGAGGATCTGGTCGAGGCCCCAGAGATACGCGCCGACGACTGCGCACGCTATGAGCACGACGAGCGTCCCCTGGATGACCTGAGGGCGGTTCGGCCAGTCGACCTTCTTGAGCTCGGCCCAGGACTCGAAGACGAACGAACCGCGGCGCGTGCTGACCGTCGGTACGACCATTGCCCCGCCGTCGAAATCGGGCTCGGGCGCTTCGCTCTCCGGGCGCGCCACCGAGTGGCGCGGGCCGAGGCCGCCTTCGCCGCGTCGCGCGTCGCGCCGCTGCCTTCTCGTCTCTCCAGCCACGTCTGCCTTCCTCCGCCGCTACCGGGTCTCGCGATGAAGCGTGTGCGTGCCGCACCAGCGGCAGTAACGGCGAAACTCGACCCGGTCGGGCGTGTTCCGCTTCGACTTCTGGGTCTGGTAGTTCCGTCGCTTGCAGTCGGTGCAGGCGAGGGTGATCGCGACTCTGACTCCGGTGGCCATCTCTTCTCGTTCTCTCTCGTGGTGGCTAAAGCAGTGTGGTGACGCAGTGCTGGAGGTAGCGGCGGTAGGACTCGAACCTACGACACGCGGATTATGATTCCGCTGCTCTAACCAGCTGAGCTACGCCGCCGCGCAGGCGGCCAGGAGTGTAGCAAGGTTCCTGCGCGGTTCTTGGCCCGAGCGGCCCGAAAACGGATGGACGAGCCAGGAATCCGTCCAGCCGAATGCCTCTTTAGGATCCGACTCCGTGATCAGAGTTCCCCCACAGCGCGGCGGTTGGCTCGAGGTTGTGTGCGGGCCGATGTTCAGCGGCAAGTCCGAGGAGATGATCCGCCGGCTACGCCGCGCGGAGATCGCCGGCCAGCGGGTGATCGTCTTCAAGCCGCAGATCGACGATCGTTACGACGTTGCCGACGTGGTGAGCCACGCCGGTGTTCGGATGCGGGCGGTACCCGTGGGCTGTGTCGCGGACGTCCTCTCGCGCGCAGAGGGCTACGACGTGGTCGGGATCGACGAGGTGCAGTTCTTCGAGCCGAGCGTCATCAGCGCCGCGCTTGCGCTCGCCGACCGTGGGGTGCGGGTGATCTGCGCGGGGCTCGACCAGGACTTCCGCCGCCAGCCGTTCGGCCCGATGCCCGAGCTGCTTGCGTACGCGGAGTTCGCGGACAAGCTCCAGGCCGTGTGCCACCGGTGCGGCGGCCCGGCGACGACGACGCAGCGACTCGTCGACGGCCAGCCGGCTCCGTACTCGGGCGAGACCATCGTGGTCGGAGAGCTCGACTCGTACGAAGCCCGCTGCCGCGACTGTCACCAGGCCGGCACGGACGCCGTCGCGCTCGTCGCCTAGAGGCTTGATGTGGGTTGGGCGTGCGTGCGGGGAGGGCACGCACCAAGCAGCGTGGTCGGCTCGGTCAGCGGTAAGGCTGGTTAGCCTTGGTGCTGACCGAGACGGACACGATGCGCCGTGTGCAGGCCCCCATCCGCGCGTGCGCATAACCCGCATCAAGCCTCTAACCGGTCGGTTGGTCGGCGAGCGACCGTCCAGTCATCTACCGCGGCCGGCGGAAAAGCCCGATCACGCCCGCCCTGATCTGCTCGGGAAGCGGCGGGCCTGGCTCCCCGGGTGGCAGCGACAGGCTGCCCGCGAACGCCGCACCGAGTAACAGCGCGCACGCGGACAGGTACACCGCGTAGAGGAACGTGAAGAGCGCGGTCAGCGAGCCGTACACCACGCTCAGATCGCCGGCCCCGCCGTAGACGAGAGAGGACGCAATCGAGATCGCGAACAGCATCACTGCGGTCGCGATCGCACCGACCAGGATGTCCCGACCCGGAACTCGCCGGGCCGGCACGAACCGGTAGAGCACCGCCACGACGCCGACCGTTATGGCCAGCTGGATCACGCGTGAGCCCAGCAGCAGACCGAACCCGGGGACCGAGATGTCGAGACGACCCGCGAGCTCCTCGATCCCGGTACGAAGCGCGTCGCCGATCGCACCGCTCACGACGAGCGCCAGCACGAGAATCGCGGCGCCGACGACGCCGGCGGCGTCGACGAGCTTGCTCCGCGCCATGGGGCGACGCTCGCGGACGTCGAGCGCCGCCTCGAGCCCGATCCGAATCGCTCCCATCACCCCGGTTGCCGTCCACATGAAGGCGAGCAAGCCGAGAAAGCCGAGCAGGCTTGCAGGCGAGGCGATTGCGACGATTGCATCCTCGATGTCCTGCCGGGAGCTCGCATCGAACGGGAGGAGATCGACGATCCAATCGACGAGTCTCGCTTGCAGCTCGGCATCGCGCAGGACGATCCCGAAGAGAGCGACGAGCACGACCGCGAGCGGCGCGATCGAGACGAGCATCCGGTAGCAGATCGCCGAGGCGTGCTGGCCGAGCCGCCGGGCTGCGTATGCCTCGAGTGCTGCCGGGAGAGCGCGGGGAAGCGCGCTTCGCAGCGCGGGCAACGAGTCTTTGCTCACTTCGTCAGGGTACGGGCGCACCTGCGAGCGCGTCATCGATGACGAGGACGGTACGGGCTCCCTCTCCGCTCCGAAGACGGTCGAGAGCCTGGCCGATCCCTTCGAGCGGCGTGATGTGCGTGACGACCCGCGGCAGGTCGAGGGCGCCGGACAACGCGAGCTCGGCCAGCTCGGGCAGCTCGGCCGCGGGATCGCCCGAGCCGTAGTAGGTGCCCTTGAGCGACTTGTCCGAGAGAAACTCGATCGCCGGCACGCTCGCCTCGACGCCGACCGGCGCGAGCCCGACAACCACCGCCGACCCGCCCGCCCGAAGCGCGTCCCAGGCGAGCCGGATGGTCTCTGGCCGGCCGATGACCTCGAACGCATGGTCGACGCCACCGTCCGTGAGCTCGTGCACAGCGGCCGCGACATCCGAGACCGCGGCGGCGTCGATGACGTGCGAGGCCCCCTGGGCGCGGGCGAGCTCGAGCTTCTCCGGGACTCTGTCGATCGCGATGATGGGATCGGCGCCCGCGAGCCTGACTCCGGCCACGACCTGGAGGCCCACCCCGCCGCACCCGATCACCGCGACCGACTCACCCGGTTGGACGCGCGCGACATTGCGAACCGCGCCGACGCCGGTGACGACTCCGCAGCCGAGAAGCGCAGCTTGCCAGAGTGGCAACTCCCGTGGAATAGGGATCGCGCCACCGGCGGCGACCACGGTGTATTCGGCGAAGCACGCGGTGCGGAGACCGTGCTGGAGCACCGTCCCGTCGGGAAGGCGGAGGCGGCTGGTGCCGTCCATCAGCATCCCGCGCGAGCCGTGCTCACCGACGACCACGCAGAGGTTCGGCTTCCCGGCGAGGCAGAAGCGGCACTTGCGGCAGGCAGGGACGAAGCAGAAGGCAACGTGGTCCCCCGGTTCGACGTGCGTGACACCCTCGCCCACCGCTTCGACGACGCCCGCGCCCTCGTGGCCCATCACCGCGGGCCAGAGCCCGGCTCCCAGCTCGCCGTCTGCGTGGCGCACATCCGAGTGACAGACACCCGCCGCGGCGACCTTGACGAGAACCTCCCCGGCCTTCGGCGGATCGAGCTCGACCTCCATGACCTCGACGTGCTGGCTGGGATGCCGGAGGACGGCCGCCTTGATTCTCATGAGACTCTCCATCGTTCGAGGCTTTCGAAGTCGATCTCCACACCGAGCCCCGGGCCGTCGGGCGGCGCGACGGTGCCGTCGGCACCGATCAGGATCGGCGCCGGCAGGAGCCAATCCCGGCGCTCGGGCGCCCACGTTGGCGGGTCGTACGGCACCTCGACGAATGGGACGGTCGAGAACGCGAGCGCGGCGTGCAGGTTCGCGAGGAACCCGAGCCCGTTCGACCACGTGTGCGGCGACCAGGCACGCCCGTGCAGATCGGCAAGCGCGGCTATCCGGCGGCAACCGCCGATCCCACCGACGAACAGCACATCGGCCTGGATCACGTCGATCTGCCCCCGGACGACGAGGTCGCGAGCCTCGTGCTGCTGGCGGACGAGCTCGCCGGCGGCGAGCCGCATCGAGGTGCGTCGGCGAAGCGACGCGTAGCCGTCTGCATCCTCCGTCCGCAACGGCTCCTCGAGCCAGTACACGCCGAGCTCCTCGAGCTCGCGCGCGCACTGCGCAGCTGTCGCCACGTCCCACCGGGGCTCGCGGTCGCCCGGCATTCGCCACCCCTGGTTCGCGTCGACCATGATCTCGAGCCGATCGCCAACGGCGCTACGAACCGCTCGGACAACGCTGACATCGTCTCGCCAGTTGCCAAGGTGAAAACGGATCTTCACCGCTTTGACACCGGCCTCGACGAGCCGTGCGCACCGCTCGGCGCGCTCCTCGGGAGTCACCAGCTCACCGCTCGACGCGTACGCGAGAAGCCGTTCGCTCCGCCCGCCGAGCAGCTTCCACAACGGTTGGCCGACCGCCTTCCCGACGAGGTCCCAGATCGCAATCTCGGCCGCCCAGGGACGCCCTCCGTGCAGGTCGATGGTCTCGCACACCTCGCGCACGACCTCGGTGCGGAACGGGTCGACTCCGACGAGAAGGCGTTCGAGCAGCGCCAGGTCGGGCAGCCCATCGCCCCCGGACGCTACGCCGCTGACACCTTCGTCCGTATGGACGAGGACGACGGTGGCCTCCTGCACGGTGCGTGGAACGGGATCCCAGGCCGCCCGGAAGGGTGGCTCGAGTGGATAGCGGTAGACCCGGCTCTCGACGGCCGTGATCTTCATGCGGTCAGCGGCCCGAGTAGAACGGGCTGGTCACCGTGTCACGACGTTCGACCAGCGCGGCGGCCGCAGCAGCGTCGCGCCCGTCGACGCACACACCGAGCGCCTTTCGCACGGCCTCGCGGTTGGAGACCCGGACGGACGTCTCGTCCGACGCGCGCGGGTCGACCCACACGGCCACGAGCACGAGGAGGTCACCGGTCGCCTCGAGCAACCCGTCGGCAACGGCATCAAGGACACCCTGGGCTATCCCGAGCTGCGCGGCGCCCCAGGTAATCGTCTGATGACGATCCGCCGTCGCGGTCGCCTTGTTCATCATCAGCGTCGGCGGCCAGACGGGCTCGTAGTCGCGCGGCGTCTCGCCGACGCATACAAGCACGGGCGTATGGCCAGGTGACGGGCTCGCCAGCATCGAGATCGCCGCCGCGAACGTCGGGCTGCCACGATGCGCGAGCACGATGTTCACGTGACTTCCGTTTGGGGCGTCGCCGCCCCAACCCTCGCCGATCCGGCCGTCCAGTTCCTTCAGGTTCATGCGTGGCCTCCACTCAGGTCGAGAACGGCACGCCGGGCCTCGCCGGCGTGCATCAATGCGAATGCTTCGTCGATCCGCTCGAGCGGAAGGCGGTGCGAGATCAGTCGGTCGAGCGGCAGCCTGCCTCGGCGATACAGGTCGAGGATCGTGAGAAAGTCCCGCTCGGGCCGTGAAGAGCCGTAGATCGAGCCGAGGATGCGCCTCTCCATCCGGGGGATCGAGAGCGCGGGCAGCGCGAGCACGGCGTCCTCGCGCGGGATCCCGATGAGCACCGCGGCGCCACGGTTCCGGGTCGAGAGAAAGGCGGCGAGCATCGCCTCGGGTCGGCCGGTCGCCTCGATCGCATAGTCCACTCCTCCGCCTGACACCGCCCGCACCGCCTCAGCCGTCTCCTCCGACGAGCCGGCCCAGAGGACGCCCTGCGTCGCTCCGAGCGCCTGCGCCACCGCCAGCTTGGGCTCCGAGACGTCGACTGCGACGATCTCGGATGCCCCGGCTGCGACCGCGCCGAGAAGAGCCGACAGGCCGACCCCGCCACAACCGACGATCGCCACGCGGTCTCCTGGTCGCACCTTCGCCGTGTTCCACACCGCCCCGACTCCCGTTGTGATCGCACAGCCGACGAGCCCGGCGATGTCGAACGGAACGTCGCGCGGGATGACCACGCACGACCGCTCCGGGACGACGCAGGCCTCGGCAAACGACGAGATCAGCGAGTAGTGGTGGATCGGCTCACCGTCTCGAGAGAGCCTCGTCGTCCCGTCCAGGAGCCCACCCACCCCCATCGCCGGCCACGCTGCCTGGCAAAGCTGCGGCGCGTCGTGGATGCATTCCTCGCAGCGCCCGCACGAGGGTGCCCACGACAGAGTGACGTGATCTCCGACGGCGACCGACGAGACTCCTTCACCCACGACCTCGACGACGCCGGCACCTTCGTGCCCGAGGACGGCAGGGCAGCGGGTCGCGGATGTTCCGTCGATCGCGTTCTGATCCGAGTGGCAGACGCCGCTTGCCTTCAGGCGCACGAGCACCTCACCGAAGCGCGGCGCCTCGAGCTCGAGCTCCTGGATCGTCATCGTCCCGCCTGTCTCCTCGAGCACGGCGGCGCGGATCCTCATGCGGGAAGCTCCTCCGCGTGCTGGAGAGCCCTGAGCTCCTCGAGCGGGATGTGGCAGCGCATGAGGTGGGCGCCCTCGACCTCGACGAGCGGCGGCTCGGTCGTCTCGCACACTGCGCCTACCTTGCGCGGGCAGCGGGTGTGGAAGACACAGCCGCTGGGCGGGCTGGCCGCGCTCGGGATGTCACCCTCGAGCCTGATCCGATCGCGGCCGCCGCCGTCGATCGTCGGAACGGCGGAGAGCAGTGCCTCGGTGTACGGGTGGTGCGGTCCCTGGAAGACGACGTCGGCAGGCCCGAGCTCCATCAACCGGCCGAGGTAGAGGACGGCGATGCGGTCGGAGATGTACCGCACCACTCCGAGGTCGTGGCTGATGAAGAGGTACGAGACACCGCGCTCGGCCTGGAGCTCGACGAGAAGGTTGAGGATCGCTGCCTGCACCGAGACGTCGAGGGCGCTCGTGGGCTCGTCGCAGACGACGAGCTTGGGGTCGCCCGCGAACGCGCGCGCGATCGCGACCCGCTGCTTCAGCCCGCCCGAGAGCTGGACTGGCTTCTGGGTGAGCGTCCGCTCGGAGATCCTGACCCGCTGCGCGAGATCGAGCACCCGCGCATTGGCCTCTGCCCCACGCACCCCCGCGAGCTTGCGCAGCGAGCGGAGCAGGATGCGCTGCACCGAGTGGCGTCGGTTCAGCGCCGAGTCCGGGTTCTGGAACACGATCTGGAGCGCCCGGAGGTCGTTGCGGGTGCGCCTCTGGAAGAGCGGAGCAAGCGTGCGCCCCTGCAGCTCGACGCCGCCGGAGCTCGCGCCGACGATCCCGAGCACGGTGCGGGCCAGCGTTGTCTTCCCGCTGCCCGACTCGCCGACGAGGCCGAGCGTCTCACCCGGCCAGATCGCGGCGCTCACGCCGACAAGCGCGTGGACGTCGTGGCCGCGCTGGTGGAACACCTTGCCGAGATCGTCGAAGCGGATGAGCGGCTCGGTCGTGTGGTCGACCGGCGGCAGTGCGAGATCAGCGACTTCCGCGCGGGGAAGGTCACGTGCGCGGTCGTGGTGAAAGCAGCGGGCGAGATGGTCGGGGGCGACCTCGACGACGTCCGGCGGCTCCGTATGGCACCGGTCGTCTGCGAGGGCACAGCGATCGGCGAACACGCAACCCGGAATGACCGCACCGAGACTGGGGAGGAATCCCGGAATCGTGTCGAGCCGTCCGTGATCCTTGCGGACGCCGCCCCGCGGTATGCATCGCAGCAGACCGACGGTGTACGGGTGGCGAGGGTCCTGGAGGACAACGCCTACCGGCCCCTCCTCGACGAGTCGCCCGGCATACAACACTCCGACGCGGTCGCACATCTTGGAGATGACGCCGAGGTTGTGGCTGATGAACAGGACCGCAGTGTCGAGCTCGGCCTGCAGCTGCGACACGAGGTCGAGCACTTCTGCTTCGACGGTCGCGTCGAGGCCTGTCGTGGGCTCGTCGAGGATGAGGAGGGTCGGATCCTTGGCGAGCGCCATCGCGATCACAACGCGCTGCTGCATGCCCCCGGAGAGCTGATGCGGGTAGCGGCCCATCACGCTCGACGGGTCCGCGATCTGGACTTTCGCCAGTGCCGCGCGAGCCCGGTCGCCGGCCTCGCCGCGCGACACGCCGAGAACGGTGAAGGCCTCGGCAACCTGCGCGCCCACGCGCAGCGCCGGGTTCAGCGCGGAGCCTGGGTTCTGGTAGACCATCGAGACCGTACGGGCGTGATACTCGCGCAGCCCACGTGTCCCGAGCGAGAGCACGTCCTGCCCGGCCACCGACACGGTGCCGCCCGAAACGCGGCCGTTGCGCGGGAGGTAGCGGACGATCCCGAGCGCGGCCGTCGACTTGCCGCAGCCCGATTCTCCGACCAGCCCGTATGAGCGCCCACGCTCGATCGCGAAGGACACGCCGCGGAGGACGGGCCGGTCGACTCCGCGCACGCGGTAGACGAGCTCGAGGTCGGAGACCTCCAGCGCCCGGGGCGCTTCCGCGCTCACCTCTCGAACACCTCTCGCACACCGTCGGCGACGAGGTTGACTCCGACGACGAGACTGGCGATCGCCAGCGCCGGGAAGAGGGTCATCCACCAATAGGGGTCGATGTAGACGTAGTACTCGTTGATCTGAGCCGCCCAGTCGGGCGACGGCGGCGCGACGCCGAACCCGATGAACGTGAGCGAGGCGACCGTGAAGATCGCGTACCCGAGCCGGACGGTGAACTCCACGAGCACGGGAGACATGACGTTCGGGAGGATCTCCGAGAACATGATGTACGGCGAGCGCTCGCCTCGGAGCCGCGCGGCCTGGACGTAGTCGAGCTCGCCCTCGGTGAGGACGGCGGCACGCACGGTCCGCGAGACGACGGGGCTGAAGATCAGGCCGATGGTGAAGGCAACGACCCAGGTCCCCGACGTTCCGACCGCGGTGACGATGAGGATCGCGGTGATGATGAGCGGCAGCGACATCACCGCGTCGATGATCCGCCCGAAGACGTCGTCGACGAGGCCGCGGAAGTAGCCGGTGATCAGACCGAGAATTGTCCCGAGCACGGTGCCGAGCAGCGTCGCGGCGGGTGCGATCAGAAGCACGTTCCGCGACCCGGCGAGGACGCGTGAGAGGATGTCGCGGCCGTTCGTGTCGGTGCCGAACGGGTGCGCCCAGGTCGGCGCCTGGCTCTGCGGGAACTGGTTGTCGAAGATCGGGTCGTGCGGGGTGACGAGCCCCGGGAAGATCGCGCAGAAGACCCAGAAGACGATGACGATCCCACCGACGATCACGGTCGGCGACCGGATCAGAAGCCGCAGCCGCTCCGAGCGCGCCGTCCTCGCCTCTGAGCGGGAAGGGACGACCGGTGCTGTCTCGATCGAGGTCATTCGAGCCCCCCGAGCCGAATGCGGGGGTTGAGGAGGACGTAGAGGATGTCGGCGATCAGCGTGACCAGGAGATAGGTGATCCCCACGACGAGCACGCCGGCAGTGAGGAGCGGGAGATCCTTCTGGCGGGCGGCCTCGTAGATCAGCAGTCCGACGCCCTGGTAGTTGAAGAGCTTCTCGACCGCGACGAGCCCGCCGACGAGGTAGCCGATCTGGACGGCGACGACGGCGATCGTCGGCAGGAGCGCGTTGCGAAGAATGTGCGTCCTGATCACGACCGACGACGGAGAGGCCCTTGAGGTAGGCCGTCCGGGCGTAGTCCGAATCGAGCGCCTCGATCATCCCGGCGCGGGTGATGCGGGCGATGTAGCCGAACAGCACGAGCGTGAGCGTCACGCCGGGGAGAATCAGGTACTTCACCTGGGTCAACGGACTGGCCCCGTCGTCCCACTGCGCCGTGACGGGCAGCCAGCCGAGCCAGATCGCAAAGACGAGAATGAGGAAGATTCCCGAGACGAACTCGGGCATTGCGGAGAACGACAGGCCGGAGATCGTGATGGTCTTGTCGGTCAGCTTGCCGTAGCGAAGCCCCGCGATGATCCCACCGAGGATGGAGAGCGGAACGCAGATCAGGAATGCGACCGCGGCGAGCTTGAAGGAGTTCGAGAGCGCTGGGCCGAGCAGGTCCCACGCAGGGACCTGCTTCGTCAGAGAGGTTCCGAGATCACCGTGCAGCAGGTCTCCGGCCCAATCCACGTACTGCGTGACGAGCGGCCGGTTCGTCCCAAGCTGCTCGTTGAGCTCGTCGACCGACTCCTGCGCGGCGAACGGCCCGAGGACGGCTCGACCGACATTGCCGGGGAGTACCGATGACACCGCGAAGACGATGACGCTGAGCAGGAACAGCGTGACCAGGGCGAGGCCCAGGCGCTTGAACAGGAAGCGAGTCACCGTTGCTCGGATTGAACGATGGGCGGACGGCGAGCCCGAAGTGTGGCCGCCGTCCGCCCTTCGCGTCGGTCCTAGGCCAGGCTCACCTTCGCCAGCCGGATGTGCGAGAGCCCCTCGGGCACGTAGTTCTTCACCTTCGAGGTGCTTGCCGTCACGTAGCTGATGAAGTAGTCGGTGATGACCGGCGTGTCGCGGAGCAGCAGCCCCGCCATCCGCTTCGTCGCCTTCCGCTGCGCGCCGATCTCAGCCGCCCCGAGGTACGTCGTTGCGAGTGAGTCGAACTCGGGGTTCTTGTAGTGCGACGCGTTCCAGTCACCGGTCGACATGTAGCACCGCGTGAGGTAGATGTTCGGCACCCCGCGGGCCCCGTACTCCGTCAGCGTTGCGTTGCGGTTCAGCCACGGCGTCGTGGTGGCGTAGTCCGCCCCGGCAGGCTCCGAGTCGTAGTACTTGGAGACGTCCATGACCTCGATGCCGACGTCGATGCCGGCCTCGCGCGCGTAGGCCTGGATGGCCGCCGCGTGGTCGGTGTGGTCGAGGAACTGCCACGTCGTGAGGTTGAACTTCAGGTTCTCTGCCCCGGCCGCCGACAGCAGCGCCTTCGCGAGCGCGATGTTCTGCGTGCGCTGCTTCGTGGACTGGTCGGTCGATGCGAAGCCCTTCCAGAACGGGTTGTCGTTGCCGATCGTGGCCGCGCCGAGCATGATCTTCTCGACCTCCTGCGGCCGGTTGATCACGAGCGCGATCGCGCGACGCACCCGTGGGTCCTTGAGCAAGCCGTCGGTGCGCATGCACACCTGGCGGTGGGCTGCCGTCGGGAGCTGGTAGTGCGTGAACTTCGAGTTGTTCTTGAACGGCTGAGCCTCCTGCGGCGAGAGTTGCATCGCGAGGTCGATCTGCCCACCGCGGAGCGCGAGCACCATCGGTGCGGTGCCCTGGTAGAACGTGATCTTGACGCCGTCGAGCGGCGGGCGGCCACCCCAGTAGGCGGTGTGGCGGACGAGCTCGGCGCTCTTCTTGTCGACGTACTTCTTGAGCTTGAAGGCGCCGGTTCCGATCATGCCGGCCGCGACCCAGGCACCCGGTTACGCCGCAAGCGCTGCCGGCTGGATGATCGCCTGGTAGGTCGTCTGGCTGACGAGGTACGGGAACACGCCGATCGCGGACTTGAGCCGGAAGACCACCGTGTAGTCGCCCTTCGCCGAGACCCCGGCGGCATCGAAGAACGGGGAGAGGCCGGCGTTCGACCCCTTCGCGCCCGCGTACTGCTTCATGCTCGCCACCACGTCCTTCGCGGTCAGCGTCTTGCCGTTGTGGAACTTGACGCCCTTGCGGATCTGGAACGTCCAGACGGTCGCATCGGCGTTCGGCTTCCAGCTCGTCGCGAGCCAGGGCACGATCTTGCCGTTCTTGTCGGTGAACGTCAGGTACTCGCCGGGGATGCCGGCGAACGCGAGCGAACCACCCTCGTTGAGCAGATAGGGCTCGAGGGAGGCGCCGAAAGCCGCAATGCCCACGCGGAGCGTCCCGCCGGCCTTGACGGCCTGCGGAGCGCCGAAGGCCGTGTCAGCCTTCCCCAGCAGTAGTCCGATCGTGCCGAGCGACAGCCCGAACATCGTCGCCCGCTTCAGGAACTCCTGCCGGTCGAGCTCGCCGTTCACGAGCTCGTCGATCAGGTTGTTCTCGAGCGGCCCCGCCTCGGTACGGCGGTAGGCCTCTACGAGACGCCTGTTCTCACGGTCCATCCTTCCCTCCTAATGTCGTGTCGCGGCCGGGGGTCGAGTCCTGTGATGAGACGACAGATACCAGTGTTTGCTTGCGCCACCGAGAAGATGACGATCGGTCGTTCTACAGCTGGACGTCCGTCCCACGTTCCGCGAGTCTGACGCCCCGAACCGGGTCATGTCAACTCCCCGTGTTCTCGATATGGAATGTCGTTCAGGAAACGGTTAATCTCGGGTCGTGGCGATCGAACAGGTCTCCGACGGTCCGCACACGGTCTCCTCCGGTCGGCAGGGAACGTCCGCGGGCGTGCACGCGACGCTTGCGGTGCTCGACCTCCTCGCGGCACGACCATTGCTTGGCCTCTCCGAGATCGCACGCGATCTCGGATTCGCGAAGAGCACCCTCCATCGTGTGTGCGCCGTGCTCGTCGAGCGGGGCTGGGCCGTCCGCGACTCGGAGGGACGTTTCTCGCTCGGCATCCGTGCGCTCCGGCTCGGGTCGAACTCGGCCGATCTTCCGATCGTCACCGCGTTCAGAACGGTCGCCACCGAGTTCCTGACCCGCCACGACGAGACGATCGCGCTCGCTGTGCTCGACGGCAGCGAGTCCTTGTTCATCGCACTCGAGGAGACGTCGCAGCCCGTCCGTCTGGTAACGCACGTCGGCTCGAAGACACAGGCATTCGCTTCCGCAAGCGGCCGCGTCGTGTTGGCCTCGCAGCCCCCGGCCTCCGTCGCCGCTCTCTTCGGTGGTCAGCTCCTGGTGACTCCGACCGGTCGTCGCCTGAACGGCGTCGCGGAGCTCCGGGCGATCCTCGACGAGGTGCGCGGCCGGGGGTACGCGGAGAACTACGAGGAAACGGCGGAAGGCCTCTACGCCGCCTCCGTCCCCGTCGTCAACGCCGAGGGAGCGACGATCGCGGCTCTGACGACCTGCATTCCCGTCTCGAGGATCACCGCGGAGCGGCGGGAGACGATCGTCGAAGATCTGCGCGGGCTCGGAGGTGAGCTGTCGGAGCTCGTCCAGTGGCTCCCGTCGTTCGACTTCCGCAGGACGTAGACGGGTCGATGCGAATCGCCGAGCTGCGGACGTTCGTCGTCGGAAACCCTCCGCCCTCGTTCGGCGGGCGGTACTTCGTCTTCCTCCAGCTCGTGACGGACGACGGGATCGTCGGTGTCGGTGAGGTGTACGCGGCGACGTTCCATCCCCGCGTCGTCGAGCAGATGATCCACGACGTCTTCGAGCAACAGATATCGGGGATGGACCCGTTCCGGATCGAGACGATGTGGCGCCGGATGTACGCACGTGGCTACTCCGCCCGTCCCGACGTCTCGCTCGTCGGCGTCATGAGCGGGATCGAGATGGCCTGCTGGGACCTCATCGGCAAGGCCGTCGAGAAGCCCGTCTACGAGCTGCTCGGAGGCATGGTGCACGAACGCCTACGGGGGTACACCTACCTCTACGTCGAGAAAGACGACCTCGTCGACGTCTACCTCGACCCGGAGCTTGCGGCCGAGCGCGCGGCCGCCTATGCGGCGCGAGGCTTCACCGCTCTCAAGTTCGATCCGGCCGGCGCCTACTCGGCGTTCGACCCGCGGCAGCCCGACCTCGCAGCGCTCGATCGCTCCGAGGCCTACGTTCGCGCAGTTCGAGAAGCGGTCGGCTCACGCTGCGACCTGCTCTTCGGAACCCACGGGCAGTTCACCGCCCCCGGGGCGATCCGCCTGGCGCGCCGGCTCGAGCAGTTCGACCCACTCTGGTTCGAGGAGCCGGTTCCCCCCGACCTCCCCGAGGAAATGGCGCTGGTGGCGCGCGCGACCACCATCCCCATCGCGACGGGTGAGCGACTCACGACGAAGTACGAGTTCGCACGGGTGCTCGCAACCGGAGCTGCGCGGATCCTGCAACCAAACCTCGGCCGCTGCGGTGGCATCCTCGAGGGAAAGAAGATCGCGACGCTCGCCGAAGCGCACTACGCCCAGATCGCACCCCACCTCTACTGTGGTCCCGTCGTCGGCGCGGCAAACATCCAGCTCGCAACCTGCAGCCCGAACTTCCTGGTGCTCGAGGGCATCCTCGACTGGGGTGGCTTCCACGCCGACATCCTGCGGCGGCCCATCGCCTGGGAGGATGGCTACGTGATCCCACCGTCGGAGCCGGGGCTCGGAGTCGAGCTCGACGAGGAGGTGGCTCTCGCGAACCCATACAAGGGTGACGCGCTCCACCTCTCGGCCGGCGACGACCCGCTCGGCTTCCCGTGAGGGTCGGGTTCGTCGGCGTCGGCAAGCTCGGCAGCCACCTGGCCGCAAGCCTTGTCCACGGCGGGTTCGAGGTCGTCGCTCACGACCGTGACGCCGCCGCTCTCGAGCGGATCGCTGCGATCGGGGCGAGCACGGCCGTTTCGCCCGCGGCGGCTGCCAAGGATGCCGACGTCGTCATCACCTGCCTTCCGTCGCCCGCGACGAGCGCCGAAGTCGTTGCGGGCGAGAACGGCGTGTTCTCGGGCCTCCAGAGCGGCGGGACGTGGATCGAGATGAGCACCACTGACAAGCACGAGGTGCGCCGACTCGCGAGCATCGGCAGGAAGGGAGGAATTGCGACGCTCGAAGCCCCGGTCACCGGAGGGGTGCACCTCGCCGCCACGGGAGAGATCACGGTGATCGTCGGCGGAGACCCCGCTGTCGCCGAGGCACAGATGCCGCTCTTCCGCACGATGGGCAATCGGGTCTTCCACGTCGGGGAGCTCGGAAGCGCCTCGGATCTGAAGGTGATCACGAACATGCTCGCGTTCATCCACCTGCTCTCCTGCGGCGAGGCGCTGATGCTCGCGGAGCGGGCAGGGCTTGACCTTCGTCAGGCCTGGGAGGTCATCGCGGCCAGCTCAGGGACGAGCTTCGTGCACGAGACCGAGGGACAGGTGATCCTCAACGGGAGCTACGACATCGGCTTCACGATGGATCTCGCGCTCAAGGACCTCGGTCTGGCGCTCTCACTCGGCGCGGAGACCGGGGTGCCGCTCGAGCTCGCGTCGTTGACGCAGTCGACCTTCGAGACCGCGAAGGAGCGCTACGGCGGCTCGGCCCACTCGCCGATGGTGGTGCGGCTCCTCGAGGAGGCCGTCGGGACAGCGCTGCGGGCCCCCGGTTTCCCGGCAAGCCTCGAGCCTTCTGCAGCCGGCGACCAGCACCCAGGCGCTGGCGACGGATGACGGCGACGGGGGCCGAGATCAGGAGACGCCGAGGAGCTCGTCGGCGTAGGTGACGGCGACCCGGCGCATCACGCCGTTGTCGTCCGGCTCGTAGTGCCCCATGCGCCAGAGCGCAGGCGAGTAGCAGTGAATCGACGTCGCGGCGAGCGCGTCGCCGCCGGGGTGACGGACACCGTGGATGTACGTCGAATCGAAGATGAACGAGCCTCCCGCCTCGTGGGCACGCGTCTGCTCACGGATCCACCCGTCGGCATCGCGCACGAAGAAGTCCTCGCAGAGGATGCCGTCGGAGATCACGACGGCTCCACCCGAGCGGTCGTGATCGTGGTAGCCGGTCGACTGGGAGCCGACCCAGCAGATCAGCCAAATGTCGACGTTCGGATCGCGGTACAGCTGGTCGTAGTACCGCTCAGACTCGTCGTGACGGACACGATGCCGCCAGAGGTCTTCTTCCTCCTTGAGCGCGAGAGCGAGGGTACGGAGCTCTGCAGGGGCAAGATCGGTGTTGGGTGGAACGTGGTTCGCGACCCAGGTCGAGATTGCGGTCACGCGATGAGTCTCCCGGGTGTGTCGGACTGAAGAAGACGAGCGACAGAATCACCGAGCCCTCGGACAGCAGCGAGCGTCTGACGAGGATCGACGACGGGGGTGTCGCTCCCGTACACGAGCCGCTCGACGCCGAACGTCTCGATGCACAGCTCGATCGCTCGCCGACCGTAGGTCGACGTGTCGAAGAGCGTGTTGGGATCGAGAGCGGCACGAACGTCGACGCCGCGGTGCGTGAGGCGCTCGTGGTGGATCGGCGCCCCACCGGCCAGGATCGCGAAGACGATGCGCGCCGACGGGTAGAGGTCCCGGCCACCGCCAAGCCAGGCGAGATACGCCTGCTGCATCTGCGCCGTGTAACCGGCTGTCCATTGCCACCATTCGGGTCGGTTCGGCCCAGCCGGGCGCTCGGCCTCGGGATGCACGAAGACGAGCCCACCGGCGGCATCCGCCCCCTGCAGCACCTCCCCGCCGCGCGCGCCGTCGACGAGGGCTGACGCACCTACCGAGGTTCCGGCGAAGCCATCGACGATCCGCCAGGGGGCGAGAGCCTTGAACCGGCCCCCCGACGCGGCAACCAGCTCGGCCACGCCTTCGAGCCACGCCTCCTCGAGCCGGTCCCTCTCGGCAGCCGGAAGACCCTCGACACCAAGGGTCGACTGGAGTGAGAGCACCGCGACCTTGATGCCGTCGCGATCGAGGGCGGCGATCCGTTGCTCGGGGTCGTGGACGCTCAGATCGAGCTCGAAACGCCCCTCGACGGTGATGAGCGCGTCATCGCGAAGGTACGGCGGCTCGCTGCGGGCCTGGAGCGCCTCGAGGAAGGCCTGTGGCCAGAGGTGCTGGTGGATGTCGTAGGTCACGGTCATCAGAGTAGGAGCGAGCCGCCACGGACGAGCTCGATCACGTTTTCGATGTCCGGAAGCGGTTCCCCTGCGCGGAGAAATGGGGCGACGTTACGCACCGCCGCGTGGGCTCTGGCCGTCCCCGCCCCTAGCTCGGCTCCACGGAGATCGCACGCCTGTGCCGCCACGAGCAGCTCGATCGCCGCGATCCCCGTCCCGAGCTCCACCATCTCCGCGAGCCGGCGCGCGGCAAGCGGGGTCATCGTCATGCGGTCCTCGATGCCTTCGGCCTGCGTCGTGGAGACGACCTCATACGAGACCGGCGCGGCAAGAAGCCGAGCCTCACCGGCGAGCGCCTGCACCGAGATCCCGAGCTCGCTGAACGCGCTCTCGGCCATACCGGCACGCTCCCCCAGGCCCTCGGGAAGCCCCGTGACGCTGGCCTGCAGAAGCTTGACGGCACGTTCGCAGGCGCTGGTCAGCACGGGCGCGAGTGCAAGCCGCGCGATGTCGAGCGCGGTCGCAAGCGGAAGCGACTCGAAGTTGCCGACCGAGACGATGACCCCTTCGTCGACGACCACCAGTGGATTCGACTGGGCGGCATTCAGCTCGATCGCAAGCTGTGTCTGGACGAAGGTGAATGCGTCCCGTGCCGCGCCGTGGACCTGTGGAAGCGTCCGGAACGAGAGCGGATCCTGAAGCGCGCGCGGCGTCGCGGAGCCACCCGCGAGGAGCGCGTCGAGCCGCTCGAGGGTCGTGCGAATCCCCGGGTACGGTCGCACGACCGCGATCGCCGGGTCAAGGGCCGACCGGTTCGCGCCAAGAGCCTCGAGGTCCAGCGCGCCGGCGACGTCCAGCGTGTCGAGAAGCGTGATCGCATCGTGCACCGCGAGCGCTCCCCAGCCGGTCGAGAACGCACCCTGGTTCAGCAATGCGATCGCTTCGCCTTGCGCAAGCTCGAGCTCGCCGAGGATTCCGAGCGCGAGCTCGGCGAGCGGCGCAAGATCGCTCACGCCGATCGATCCCCGACTGCGCACAACGGGTAGACGGTCTTCGTTGAGCGACTCGACGATGCGCTCCGCGAGGATGGGCCTGGCGACGGTCGTACCCTGCGCCAGAGCATTCGCGAGGCGCACCGCCGCGGCGCGGACGACGTCCGCCGGAGCGGCGGGGCCTTGTCCGATCAGGTGCTGTCGGAGCACGAGAAGGTCGTGGCCTGGACCTGCGATCGTGGCCGTCTTCCGCACCCCGACCCCTGTCGTCACGCCGTAGGCGGTACGTCCGCTTGCAATCACGGAGTCCGCGATCCGACGTGCCGCAGCCATTCGCTCGAGCGCCGACGGCGCGAGGGACACCGGCTCGAAGTCGCGCGCGACGCTGACGACCTCGCTGAGGGTCAGGGTTGATCCGGTGAGGACGACTGTCATCTCATCTCACACTGTCCATCATCGCCGACCGCGCAGCGCACCTGCCACCGTCGCGCAGACAACCGTGCCGGCCGCGACGAGCACGATCGTCCCGCCGGGTGGGAGATCACCGTAGTACGCGAGCGTGAGGCCGATCAGAACCGACCCCAACCCGATGAGCATCGACAGCCCAAGCGTCGAGCGCATGCTCCAGGCGATTCGCTGGGCGGCGATCACCGGAAGCACCATCAACGCGGCGATCAAGAGGATCCCGACGATCCTCATCGAGATGCCGATCGTCAGTGCCGCCAGCACTGCGACGGTGACGTTCATCAGCCCGATCCGCACCCCGATGACGCGGCTGCCCTCGGGATCGAGCACCGATCCAACCAGCCCGCGGTAGAGCAGACGCGATCGTGGCGAGGCCTCCGACTCCGAGAATGAGCACGACCCAGAGATCGCTCCAGGTAACCGTGAGGATCGAACCGAAGAGGAACTGAAAGAGGTTCACGTTGAGCCGATCGGCGCTCGAGACGAGCACGACACCGAGCGCGATCCCGGTGTAGAAGACAAGCGCCAGCGCCTGATCACCGCCGGTGCCGCCCCGTCCCCGCAGCCACTCGATCGCAAGCGCCCCGGCAAGGGCGAAGGCAAGCGCCATGAGCACGGGTGATACGTCGAGCAGGTACCCCGCCGCAACGCCGGCGAAGGCAACGTGCCCGAGCCCGTCGCCGACAAGCGACGCCTGGCGCTCGACCAGGAAGAAGCCAACCGCCGGGGCGAGCAGGCCGACGACGGCGCCCACGGCAAAGGCGATCTGCATGAACTCGAGACGCAGCATCAGTGGTGTGGGTGCCCGTGGGAGGGGTCGTGCCACATCGCCGGTAGCTCGTCGGCTGAGCCGTCGAAGGTGATGCCTCCGCGGACGAGGAGGAGCCGCGAGACGACGTGCTCGACCGCTCCGAACTCATGCGAGACGTAGAGAATCGTCACCCCGAGCTCGTCTCGAAGCTCTTTCAGGAGCTCGGCGAGCGAGTCCTGCGACGCTGCGTCGACACCGGTCGTCGGCTCGTCGAGAGCGAGGAGGCCAGGCTCGGTGGCGAGTGCCTTGGCAATGAACGCTCGTTGCTGCAGACCACCTGACAGCGTTCGAAGCGGTGCGTCGGCACGGGCCGCCAGCCCTACCCGGTCGATCGCTCGTGTCACGGCAGCACGGTCGGAGAGCCGCAGCGGGCCGAATGGCCCACGCACCGCCAACCGACCGGCGGAGACGAGCTCTCGCACGGTCACCGGAGCACCGGCGCCGACGTGCGCCCGCTGTGCGAGGTAACCGATCCGAGGCCCGCCGCGCTCACCCGGCCGGCGGCCGAACAGCCGCACCTCGCCCGTATCGGGCTGTTCGAGCCCGAGCGCAAGCCGCACCAGGGTCGTCTTTCCACCGCCGTTTGGACCGGCGATCCCGACAAACTCGCCGTGCCCGATGAACAGGTCCACGTGCTCCAGCGCCGGTGGTCCGCCCCGATAGGCGAACGAGACGTCCTTCAGCTCGAGCACGGCGCCCGCGTCTACCGACATCCGAGCGCCTTGCGCAGAACCACGAGGTTGTCCCGCATGAGGCTGAAGTAATCCTCACCCGCCGCCATCTGCTCGTCCGTCAACCCTTCCAGCGGATTCAAGACGGCAGTCTCGACGCCGGCTTCGCGGGCGACGGTTCGAGCGAGGTCGGGAGAAACGAGGGTCTCGAAGAACACGGTCGTCGCGCCGCTCCGCTCCACTTCACGGACGAGGGTCTCGAGCGCTCGGGGGCTCACTTCCGCTTCGGGCGAAAGGCCGGCAAGCGGAAGCTGCCGGAGTCCGTAGCGCTCTGCGAGGTAGCCGAACGCTGCGTGGCTCGTGACGATCTTCCGGCGCGCGCAATCGGCGAGACCCCGCCGATACTCGCCGTCGAGCTCCTCGGCGCGATCGGCGAGCTCGGCTCCCTGTGACGACCGACCCAGCTCGTCTCCGATCGCGCGCGCCATCGCCGCATATCGGATCGGATCGAGCCAAACGTGCGGATCGACTCCCTCGTCAGCCTGTGCGCTTTGCATCCTCGAGGAGGTCGAGCGAACCTCCGGCGCGCTTCGCCACCGCCTCTTCGACCGCGGGCTGGAACCCATCACCGAGGTAGAGGACGTCGTCGGCGTCGAGGATCGCGGCGACATCAGCTGCAGAAAGCTCGACGTCGTGTGGCTCGGCTCCCGGCGGAGTGAGATTGACAACGCCGACGTCGGGGCCACCGATCTGCTCGGCGGCATACGCAAGCGGGTAGAAGGCGGCGACGACGGTGCGGCCTGTCCCCCGGGGTGGTCCTGCTTGCAGCCGGCGGTTCCCATCAGCAACACGCCACTAATGAGAATGAAACTTATCTTCGACACGGGCTGACGCTAGCACATTGAGAATGGATATCATCTAGTTGATGGCTTCAGTCACTCCCGCCGCACTCTGGTCGGACCATGCGCTCCAGGGTCTTCGTCACGCCGGGCTTCGCAACGGGGGTGCACGCCGCGCGGTCGTCACCTACCTCGCCGACCAGCGCTGTTGCCGCTCGGCGCACGAGATCTTCGGCGGCATCCACACCGCGGGCGGCAAGGTCGGGATTGCGAGCGTCTACCGTGTTCTCGAGACGTTGGCGGAGCTCAAGCTCGTCCAGCGAGTCGACCTCGGGCGACGGGATCGCCCGCTTCGAAGCTGCGCTCCCCGAAGGTGAGCACCATCATCACCATCTCGTCTGCAGCGACTGTGGGCGGGTCGAGCCGTTCTCGGACGACGGTCTCGAACTGGCGCTCGAGCGAGTGGCCGGCAAGCTCGGTTACGCGATGGATCAGCACGAGGTCGTACTGCACGGCGCCTGCGGCGACTGTCGCGCGGCCTGAGGAGCCACGCCGGCGTGGCCCTGCGAAGTGGCATGTTCTGGCGCGCAGTTCTGGCCTTTGCAGCCTTACCCGGGATCGTCGCTTTCGCGGTGCCCGTCTTGCTTGCCTCCGTCACCGGCGATCCAGCACGATTCCACCTCGACGGGCTCGTGCTCCTCCTGCCTGGAACCGCCCTGCTTCTGTGGTGCGTTCGCGACTTCTACGTCGCCGGGCGGGGAACCCTGGCGCCATGGTCACCTCCGCACGAGCTGGTGATCGTCGGTCTCTACCGCTACTCGCGCAACCCGATGTACGTCTCGGTGGGCCTCGTCCTTCTCGGCTGGGCGATCGCCTTCCGCTCGCAAGCACTGCTCCTCTACGGGCTGGCCGTCTTGGTCGCCTTCCACCTTCGCGTCGTCATCGGCGAGGAGCCCTGGCTCGAGCGGAAGCATGGCGAGGAGTGGCGCCGCTACCGGTCACAGGTCAGACGGTGGCTCTGAGCGAGGCAATCGAGACATTCCAGCGAAAGTGCCCCGAAGGGCACTTCCGCTCACGTTCTCGTTCCCTCCCGAAAGGGCCGGTCCCGAGCTATTCGACGAGCTGGAGCATCTTGAACATCGGCAGGTACATCGCGACGATGATCACGCCGACGATCATTCCGACGCCGATCATCATGATCGGCTCGATGATCGCGGTGAGCGCTGCGACGGCTGCGTCGACCTCGTCCTCGTAGAAGTCGGCGACCTTGCCGAGCATCTTCTCGAGCTCTCCTGTCTCTTCGCCGATCTTCACCATCTGGGAGACCATCGGAGGGAAGACGGCAGCTCGATCAGCGGCTGTGCGATCGTCGCGCCTTCCTGCACCCGGTCCGCATGGTCATCGTGGCGTCCTCGACGACCCAGTTGCCGGCCGTCTGCGACGTGATCTCGAGCGCCTTGACGATGTCGACACCGGACGCGACGAGCGTCGAGAGCGTCCGCGACCAGCGGGCCATCGCGACCTTGCTGACGACGGTGCCGATCGACATCGGCATCCTCAGCTTGAACGTGTCCCAGGCCTGGCGGCCCTTCTCGGTCTTCTTCCAGCGGAAGAAGACGAAGATGCCGATTCCCCAGACCGGGAAGATGATGTACCAGTACGAGCGAAGCGCGTTCGACGCCTTGACGACGTACTGCGTGAGCATCGGCAGCTCGCCGCCGAGCGTGTCGAAGATCGACGACGAACACGGGGACGAGGAAGAGCAGCATCCCGCAGAGCACGAGGCTGGCGAAGCAGAGAACGACGGTCGGGTAGATCATGGCGCCCTTGATGCGCCGCTTGATCTTCTGCTCCTTCTCGATCTGCGTCGCAACCCGGTCGAGGACGACGTCGAGCACACCGGCGGCCTCGCCGGCCTCGACCATCGAGACGTAGAGCCTGTTGAACGTCTCGGGGTGGGTCGCCATCGCCTCGGAGAGGAGCGAGCCTCCCTCGACCAGCTCGCGCACGTCGACGATGACCGCCGCGAGCGCCATGTCGTCGGTCTGCATCTCGAGGATCACGAGGGCGCTGACGACCGAGAGCCCGGCCTCGATCATCGTCGCGAACTGGCGCGAGAAGATCTGGAGCGACTTCGGCTTGGGCTTGATCGCCCGGCCGAAGAGCCCCTTCGGTGCGGTGTCCTTCTTCTCGGAGCCACCCGCGCGGCGCTCCTCGATCCACTGGGCGAGCAGCCCGTCACCGCGCAGCGCGTCGCGCGCCGAGCCCGAGATCGGTCGCCTGGATCTCGCCGCTGAGCACGTTGCCCTGGGCGTTGATGGCGGAATAGGCGAACGACGGCATTGGAGTCTCCTATCGACTGCGGTTCTGGCGGAGAGCGGTGCTCACGGTGCGTGCGGTCGTGTTGCGGCGCGGGTCCGGGAGCCGACGCGTCGGCCGGCGGGTCGAGAACGTCCGCGGTCGCCTCGGGCTGCGGCAGCCGGTGTAGAGGAGCTGGATGACGTAGCGGGCACCCGTCGCGTCGTTCACCAGGGTCAGCGACTTGCCGAGCTTGATCGTGGCCATCTTGCCGTTCGTGAGCTTGCCGCCGGCGATCCCGACCTTGATCTGGTTCTTGCCGATCGGCGCCGACGACGAACATCGGATCGTCGCGGGGAACTCACTCTTGAGCGGACTGCCTCGTCCTCACCGTTGACGACGATCGTCGCGAACCCGTACACGACTGCCGGGGTGCGTTCCCCGCCACCGGCGGTGATCGCCGCCGCCGCCGGCCCCTGCCGCGAGGCGCCCTTTCCGGACGGTGCCGCCGGATGCTGCCTTGGCGGTCTCGGTCTTCTCGACGATCTTCTGAACGAACGGGTCCTTTGCCTCGAAGAGGCTGAACGACGCGAGCTGGGACTCGCGGCCTTCGGCCTCGCACCATTGGCGGCTGCAGCGAGATCTGCGGGGCCGCCGTCGGGCCAGGCACCGGCGGTCGGCCGCCGCGGCAGGGTCACCTGCAACGGGAGCCGTTGCCGCAGGCGCGGCTGCGGCGTCGTTGCCGCCCATGAGCTTCGGAAGCTGCCAGGCCATGAGCGCGAGAAGCACGACGCCCAGGACGATGAGGAGCTTCTTCTGCTTCGCCTCTTTGGCGGCTTTGAGGTCGGGCTTGGTCTTGGCGGCCATTAGGGTGTCACTCCTGCTGCGACCGTCCCCGTGGACGGACGGCGTGGTTGTGCCGCTGCCGCGTTCGGGTCAACGGGCGCGGTAGGAACGAACGAGTGGGCGTTGATCGTCACGGTCGACTTCACCATCGGGAAGGTCGGCATTCGTCCGGCGAGCCGAGCGTCGATCTGCGTGATCGAGTAGGTCCGGCCGCGGGCGTCGAGCACGTGATGGCCTCCGCGGACTCGGACGAGGTTCATGAGGTCACCGAGGAACTTCGAGACCGACGCCGAAGCGACCCTGGACGGTGACGATGACAGGCTGGGCGATCGAGCCCGTGCCGGCGATCGCAGCGGTGGGCGCAATCGAGCTGAAGGAGAGCTTGTTCGCTGCCGCCAGCCGGTTGACGTCGAGGATGATCGCCGTCATGTCGCTCTTGTCGGGCAGCGCCTTGTTGAGCCGGAAGAGATCGCTCGCGCGAATCTTCACGGCGCCGGAGGGCCGCGCCAGCGCATCCTTCTTCAGCGCCAGCTCCGTCTGGCTCGCCGCGATGCTCTGATCGAGCTCGACGACCTTGTCGCGCTTCGGCGACAGCAGCAGGAACCACGACGCTGCGAGGACGAGGAGCACCGCGCCGGCGACGCGCCGACGAGCAGCTTCGGATCCTTCTGGAGCCGGCTCATTGGGCACCTCCGGTCGATGCGATGTCGGCGTTGATGGTGAAGGACACCGCCTCACGCTTGCCGATCTTGGTCTTGGCGGTCGTTCCGAGCACCACGTTGCTGAGGCTCGGCAGTGCGTTGAGACGAGCGAGCAGCCGAGCGACGTCCGGAAGGCTGTAGGTGTAGCCCTCGATGACGACACCGGTCGGGCGACCGGCTGCCGACGGGGGTGCCGGGCGCCGCCGGCGTCGTCGCTGCAGGAACCGGCCAGCGGCGAGACGACAGGCGCCTTTGCGGAGAAGTGCGTCAGCCAGACGTTGGCCGGAAGGACGCGCGAGAGATCGACGAGCACGCGGTCCCAGGCGAGCCGGCCGCCGAGCACGGACGCCAGCGCGGCAGCCGCGCTGCTGCTGGGCGACCTCGAGCGTCGGGTCGATGTCCGGCCGCGTCGGCTCGGGGAGCGCGGCGATCTCGGCCTGGACGGTTTCGAGCTGGCCCTGACGGTCGGTCACGTCACCGCTGGCGTTCATGAACATCACGCCGATGGCGATGAACGGCACGACCGCCGCGACCGGAAGCGCGACGTTGAGGAGGTTCGGCTTCTTGCGTCCGAGGTTGCGGAGCTCCGGCGGCAGGAGGTTGACGCTGCGAAGCGCCTCGTCCTCGATCGCGAGGCCGATGGGCACTGCGAGCGACCCGATCGACGGCGCGACAGCTCCGGCGTGATCGGGCACCATCGGCATCACCCGCTGGAGCGGATCGCCGACGCGGACGGAGACGCCGATCATCTGGTGGAGCGCGTCGGCCAGGCCCTCGAGGTGCGAGGTTCCACCGGTGATCACGATCTCGCCGATGCCGAGCGACTCGGTTTGGGCCTGGTAGAACTGGAGCGAGCTCACCAGCTCGCGGGCGAACGGCGTCAGCCGGGCGCGGACTGGCGTCGAGCGCGCGGGCAGCCTGC
This sequence comes from uncultured Actinomycetes bacterium, assembly GCA_963724655.1. Lineage (GTDB taxonomy): Bacteria > Actinomycetota > Thermoleophilia > Gaiellales > Gaiellaceae > Gaiella. Next base: position 107,003 of record CAVRVG010000004.1, read on the forward strand.
TCGGGCGGGAGCGACGCGAGGTCGAGCCCGAGAGCGAGAGCGCCTGGAGCACGTCGCCGGCTTCTGGCTCGGTGATCTCGAGCTCCTGCGCGATCGCGTGCTGCAGCGACGAGCCGCCCCAGTCGAAGACGCGGGTGAACTCGCAGGTGCCACCGCCGGAGACGAGCAGCGACGTCGACTCGTGGCCGATTGCGACGACAACGGTCGCCGTGTCGGTCGAGGTGCGCAGCGCGAACGGCTGCGGCTCGACGAACGCCCGGAGCAAGCGCGAGCGCCTCGAGGTCGATCCCGCCGAGCCGGATTCCCGCGGCGCCACAGGCGCCGACGAAGGGCTCGACCTGATCGCGGGGAGCGACGACGAGCAGCACGCGGCGGATGACCTCCCCGCCTTCCGCCACGCGCTCGTCGACGACGCGGTAGTCGAGGACAGACTCGTGGACGGAGACCGGGAGGACCTCGTGGGCCTTGAAGCGCACGGCGTTGTCGAACCTCTCCTGGTCGTCGATCCCCGCGATGTCGAACGTGCGGACACCGATGCGGTTGCTCGCAACGCCGATCCGCACGTCCTTGCGCGGAAGCTTGTGCTCGTCGAAGAACGACTTGAGTGCGTCGCGAGCGCGTCCGCGTCGCGGACCTCGCCGTCGACGACGATGCCGGGCTCGAGCGGTGTCCGGGCGAGGGCGACGAGCTGGTGACGACCCTCGGACTGCGTCACGACCGCGGCGGCAAGCTGCGAGGCGCCGATCTTGAGGCCGACGACCTTGCGACCGCCACCACGCGGGTTCTTGGCCCGGTGCGCTTCGTGGCGACCTTCGCGCCGCGACCCGAGCGGACGAGCCCGCGGCTCTTCTTCGCGCCTCGTCTCGAGGCATCGGCAGACGCCTCGTTCTCGATCGCGACGGCTCAGTGCCGTCCGGTCGTGGCGGGTGCGTCGAGATCAGGCGCCGGTCAGAGGCTCTCCGCTCGTCGGCCGTTGCGTCGTCCAGCGGGAAGCTCGCATCGAAGTCGCCGCAGGACGTCAGCGTCGGTCTCATCGAGCTCGATGACCTCGCGGTCGTCGTCCTGCTCATCGACGAGCTCCGCGACGGCCGCAGCTCGGCGATCGCCGCGATCGGCTCAGGGGTGACGACCGGGCTCGGCGCGATCGACCTCGGCTCGACGGCGTCGGACGTCAGGCTCCGTCGTCGGACCGCTTCGACCGAGGTCGGCCACCGGCTCCGAGACCGACGATCTCCTCGTCGGGTGCCGTCGATCTCGGGCTCATCGACATCGTCGGCCTCGCTCGCAGCTCGGCCACTCGAAGCCGACTGGCTCGGGGCGCGAGCCCGCGTCAGTCGCCGGCGATCGCGTCGTCGTGGATCGAGCTCGACCGACTCGACGACCGCGGCCTCCTCGGGCTTGCGGCGGCGAAGCGAGAGCTCACGCTTGTAGAACGGGACGCCTGCGTCACTCGACGGCCCGGCATCGGCCCATCGGCCGCAATGCCGACGGCGTGACCGACGGCTGGGTCTGCGGCTCCGTCGTTCCGGAGCGTCGTCGCACTGTCTCGACGGTGCGCTGCGGCGACGGTCACCTCGGCGCCCGCCCGACTGCAGGCGCAGGCGTCCGGCGGAACGACATCTCGGTGACGAACCGCGGCTCGGGATCGGTGACGAAACCGATCGACCTGCGCGGGCGATCCTCGACCGGCTGCCGACGTTCGCGCGGACGTCGGCGAAGCCGAGCGGATGACGCTCGTGTGCGTCGATCTCGGCCGCGCTCGCGCGAGGGGTCTCGGAGAGGCGGTGCAGAAACGATCTCGAATGCATGGCGGCTTTAGCTCCCAGCCACCCGCAGCCCGCCACCCAGGGAGGGAGACAGGGCGGATGCGCCTTCGTTGGGCATGGACGGGATCGGGACGCCGGCACGCTCGAGCGCTGACATGAGCGCCTCCGGACGACTTGAGCGACTCATCGCTTCGGGAACGGTGACGAGCGCGCTTCTGGATCAGCTCGGTGAGCGACTGCTCCATCGTCTGCATCCCACGGCGTGTGCCGGTTTGCATGTACGAGTAGACCTGTTCGATCTTCCCCTGGCGCACGAGGTTCCGGATCGCGTCGTCCATGAAGAGGATCTCGAGCGCGCACGACCCGACCGGAACCGTCGGCCTTCGGAAGCAGCGTCTGCGTCACGACGCCCTGCAGCGAGTTCGCCAGCTGCATGCGCACCTGGTCCTGCTGCGCTGCCGGGAAGACGTCGATGATGCGGTCGATCGTGCTCGGGGCGCTCTGCGTGTGCAGCGTCGCGAAGACGAGGTGGCCCGTCTCGGCTGCGGTCAGCGCAGTCGAGATCGTCTCGAGGTCGCGCATCTCGCCGAGGAGGATCACGTCGGGGTCCTGACGGAGAGCGCCGCGAAGCGCATCTGCAAAGCCGGTCGCGTCGATCCCGATCTCGCGCTGGTTGACGATGCAGCGCTTGTGCTGATGGAGGAACTCGATCGGATCCTCGATCGTGATGATGTGATCGGTGCGGATCCGGTTGATCTCGTCGATCATCGCCGCAAGCGACGTCGACTTACCCGAGCCGGTCGGGCCGGTGAAGAGAACGAGACCGCGCGGCTTGTCGGTGAACTCGTGGAGGCTCGACGGAAGCCCAAGCTCCTCGACCGAGCGAATGTCGGTGGGGATCGTGCGGAACGCGGCCGCCAGTGCCTCGCGCTGGTAGTAGGCGTTGACACGGAAGCGGGCGAGGCCGCGAAGCCCGTAGGCGAAGTCGAGCTGGCGCTTGAGCTCGAGCTGCTTCTGCTGCTCGGTCGTCGTGATGCGGTAGATCAGCGTCCGCGTCAGGTCGGGGTCGAGCTCCGGGAAGGTCGTCGAGGATCTCGATGTGCCCGTGGATCCGAATCGCCGGCGGCGAGCCGGCGGTCAGGTGGAGATCCGAGGCGCCACGCTCGACCGCGCGCTCGAGGAGCACGTCGACGGACAGGAGTATCTCCGAAGTGGGGGTGGCGGTCTCCACGAGGCCGTCTATCGGCAGGTCGCTCCGACACCTTGAGAGCAATTCTTCAACCCGGGGATCTCACTCCAGGCGGCCCGAGCGGGCGCCTCTGCGCGGCGGCGCCGGCAGCGTCGATCGATCCCGGGCCGAAGCCGGTCGGCAATCCCCTGCGTAACCCCCTTTGGGGGGTGTCCGAGGCGGGATGAACGCGCCGATAGTGCGGACCTGCGGCTACTCGGAGTCGCAACCTGAGGAAGGAACCGACAATGCTCACAGGACTCAGCAACCGCGTTCACGCCCTACGCCGGCGTCTCGACAAGGAGCAGAGCGGCTTCACGCTGATCGAGCTCCTCGTCGTCCTCGTCATCATCGGCGTGCTGCTCGCGATCGCAGTGCCGTCGTACCTCGGCTTCAAGAAGCGGGCCGAGAAGTCGGCAGCACAGTCGAACGTCCGCGCGGCAATCCCGTCGGTCGAGGCCTATCTACTCGGACAACGGCGACTACCTGTTCACCAAGTTGCCGGACGGAACGCCGCCGGCTCGACGCTCGCCGCTCTGAAGGCGATCGACAGCGGCATCGCGACGCGTCACGCTCACCGCCTGGCGGCCACTGCGTACACCATCTCGTACACCCAGGGTGCCTGCTGGGCCACCATCGACGGGCCCGGGCGGCACGATCAGCCACGAACTGCTAACCAAGCACACGATCGAAACGATCGTCGGGGGCGCGGGAAACCGCGCCCCCGAAACGTTGTGGCGGGACCACCTTCGAGCAGGCCTCGAATCCTCCAGGCCGAAAGGGCTTCGCGACGGCCAACTCCCCCACTACGGGGGATGCCTATCCCCTCGATATCACCCTTTCGGGGAGTAGGCCAACCCGGGAGGCTCGACCGATAGTCCGAGTGTCGGTTCTACCCCTCCCACCCCGGAAGGAGCATTCACTCCATGCTCACAGCTATCAACCAGAACGTCGGCAGTCTTCGTCGGCGTCTCGACAAGGAGCAGAGCGGCTTCACGCTGATCGAGCTCCTGGTCGTCCTCGTCATCATCGGCGTGCTGCTCGCGATCGCAGTGCCGTCGTACCTCGGCTTCAAGAAGCGGGCCGAGAAGTCGGCAGCACAGTCGAACGTCCGCGCGGCAATCCCGTCGGTCGAGGCCTATCTACTCCGACAACGGCGACTACCTGTTCACCAAGTTGCCGGACGGAACCGCCGCCGGCTCGACGCTCGCCGCTCTGAAGGCGATCGACAGCGGCATCGCGAGCGTCACGCTCACCGCGGGCGCCGCTGCGTACACCATCTCGTACACCAAGGGTGCCTGCTGGGCCTCGATCACCGGGCCGGGCGGCACGATCACCACGAACTGCTAACCAAGCACACGTTCGAAACGATCGTCGGGGGCGCGGGAAACCGCGCCCCCGACGTCGTCACGAAGGGCAATCCACGCCCTTCCGCTCCCGTTCAAGTGCCCCCAGCCGACAACCGATAGACGAGGCACATGTCGACGCACACGGAAACACTTCTCACCCAAACGAGCGACCGGACACGGAGTCGCGCCTGGGTTGTGTCCGCACCGGTGGCGCTCGGCGCTCTCGTTGTTCTCAGCACGGTGGTGAGAGCGATCGCGTCGTTTCCGCGTTCGACGCCGCGCCTCCTCCCAGACGAGTTCCTCTACACCGGGCTCGCCCGATCGCTCGCACATGGTCAGGGCTTCGAGATCATGGGTCGCTCGACATCGTTCCCGCAGCTCCTCGAATCGATCCTGATCGCACCGTTCTGGGCCTCGAATGACACGTCGCACGCGCTGCACCTCACGCAGGCATTCCACAGCGCGGCAATGGCCCTCGCGGTGGTGCCGGTGTACCTTCTCGCCCGCACGTTGAAGCTTGGCAAGAACCTGTCGCTCTCGTGCGCGGCCGTGGCCGTCTTCACCCCGGGACTGATGTACGCGAGCTACATGACGGCGGATGCCGTCGGCTACCTGCTCGCCCTCGTCGCAGTCCTCACCGCCGTCCGGGCATTGCAGCATCCGTCATTGGCATCGCAGGCCATCTTCCTCGGGACCGCCGGCCTCGCATCCTTCGCCCGCATGGAGTACGTCCTTCTGTTCCCGGTGTTCGTCTTCGCCGCCCTGGTCGTGGAGCGCGGGCACCCGCTGCGCACGGCCCGGCGTTACGCACTCGTTTCATGCCTTCCGCTTGTCGTCGCGCCGCTGGCGCTGATACTCACCGGTGGGACGTCTTCTCGGCCGATACGAGACCGTTACGGGCTTCGGCATCACGGGCGGCACCGTCGTGTCGTCACTCTCCACCGGCATGGTGCTTGCAATCGCCGTAGGCGCGGCGATCGTTCCCGGTGCGGTCGCATGGACGACGACCACCATCCTCGCTCCAACCTCGCGCGAGCACGCAGCGTTCGCCGCGTTCGCCGGGCCGCTCATCCTTGGCCTCGTGATTGCTTCCGCCATGATGAGCGTCGAGACCGGATCGGATCGATTCTTCGAGCGCTATCTCATCGTCGCTGCCCCGCTCACCGCCATCGCGTTCTCGTGCTGGGCCACGAACGGCAGGCCCGGCCGCGTGGTGGCCATGCTGACAGCACTCGCCGTCGTCGTCGCTGTGGCGCGCATCCCTCTCGCCGAACAGCTTGTCGGTCAGGGAAGCGCCGACTCCCCCACCTTGCTGGCACTCAGCCGTCTCGGCGGGATAATCGGTCTCGGGAACGCGAGTCTCGTAGCCGCACTCGGAGTCTCGATCGCCGCACTGCTCGCCGTTGCCGCTGCGATGAGCTCACGGGTTCCTGTAGCTCTTCTGCTCGGCGTGACAATCGCCAGCTTCGCCGGCCTCTCGGTCGGCGCGCACGCCGCCGATCTGCGTGCTTCAGATCGCGCCTACCAGGCCACCTGGGCTCATGACGCTACCTGGATCGAGGCAGCACATCCCGGCCCGGTCGTTCTCGTGCAAACACCAGGGAGCAGCCCCTTCGTCTCGGAGTTCATGAGTATCTGGAGCCCTTCGGTTCGGCGCGCTGTGCCGCTCTACGGCGAGACCTATGTCGCGATGTTCGACGGTGTCGATCCCAATCCGGCGACCGTGAGAGATGATGGGACGCTCCTTGTCGACGGTGCTCCGCTCGTCGGCGCAGCGCTGTTCGCAACGGGAAATGCCACGGCGCTCTTCGACGCTCGCGATACCGCGATCGCGGACAAGTACTTCACCCTCGTCAAGCCGGTCGATCGGGTTCATCTCACCGTGTTCGCCGAGGGTGTGCGCTCGAACACCACGCTCGCCCCTGTCGGGAAGATCGCCGCCTATCCGACCCAGGCAGGGCAGTGCACCAAGGCCACGCTTCTCCTCACCGTTCCCCGCGGGATCCCCCCCACGACTCTCCAGTTCAAGCGCTCGTCAGGAACGCGCGAGCAGGTTGTCGTGCGAGGAGGCACGGTTTCGCGCGTTGTCGTCGTCTCAGGACCTCGCGCAGGTAGCGCTCTCAGCTTCAAGACCTTGCTGATCGGCGACCGAAAGCCGGGGCCGGGGATCGCGAACGTGGCCAACGCTCAGGTGACGGCCAAGTCGGTGTCCTGCCAGGCGAAATCGTAGGCGTAAAGGTTCTGCAAGCTGATGCCGATAGAGACCGCATGACCGCCGCCATCCCGATCCCAAATCGCCTGCTCGCGCTGCTCGGCGTCGCCGTGCTCGGCCTGCTGGCGCTGCTTGTCGCACGCCCACTTCTCCTTGGTGGCGACGACGAGTCGACAACTGTTGCGCCCACACCACCGGCGCACGTCACGCCTGCGACCGTTACGCCAAAGCCGACCCCAACGCCGGTCGCTCCTGCCGTTCCTGCAGTCAAGCTTCTCGATGGGCTTCCAAGCGCGGTCGCCAGCCGGCTTCGCCACTCCCGCGTCATCGTCGTCTCCGTCTACACCGGCACGTCGGCCACCGATCGTGCCGCTCTCGCCGAGGCCAGAGCGGGCGCAAAGGCAGCGGGTGCAGGATTCACCGCCCTCAACGTTCTCGACGAGAAGACGGCCCGTCAGCTCCAGGCCTTCGCGGGTGCGATGGGAACGCCGTCAGCGCTCGTCGTCCGCCGCCCCGGGAAGATCGTGGGACGGTTCGACACGCTGGTCGACGGAGCGGTTATCGCCCAGGCAGCCCACAACGCCGGCGCGCGCGGCGCGAAGAAGTGAGCCTTTCGCCCGGCACGCTTCGTTCGCCCGAGGCGGACGGGGACGGGCCGCTGTTCGTGCACGAGGCTCGACGTAACGGAATCGTGGTCGCGGCGCTCACAGGGCGTCTGGCGGCCTGACGGTGGGGTCATCGTCGAGGCGACGGTCACCCCGATCGGTCAGGCTCCGGGGGACACGGTGACTCGCCCGTTCGCGTTTGCGACGGCGGAGCAGGCCGCACGCTTCGTCGACGAAGCCCTGCTCGCGCTCGAGTATCTGGACTGCCAGATCGCCGAATAGGGGCTCGGCCGAAACCGAGCTGGATGGACGTTTGGTGCCACGTGCCGGTGGACCCGTGCCGGCGAGCCGGCGAGGTCGTCTGGCCTGAGGGAACCAACGCAACCCCGGCCCGAACCCGGCCCGTCGCGGCTGGTGTTACGCACCGCCTGAGGCGGCGGTACGCGCGCCCCGAATGTTCGCTTGTAGCTGATCGTTACAATCGGCTCTCGATACCCGGCAAGCGAGTGGGTTCCGCACCTCGAACGTCCGCTTGTAACTGATCGTTACAGCAGCGACTCGTAACTGATCGCTACAAGCGATCGCTTGACCTAGGAAGCGAAGGCGGCATTCCCGCAACTCTCGGAGTCCTCGTGACTGATCGTTACAAGCGACGCCTTACAAGCCGACGCTTGACCCCGAGGAGGGCGAAGCGGTTTCCGCCGCGGAACGTCGACCTTGTAACTGATCGTTGCAAGCGGAACGCCGGGGCAGGTTACCTCATCGGGAACGGCCGACGAACAAAGATCGCAGCGAGGGGCGACCCGCTCCAACTGCGGAAACCGCCGGTCCACCGGACGCTTCCACATGACGTGGAGGCGTAGGGCTACGTGGTGACGACGCGCGCGAGCTCTTCGATCGACGTGAGCCCGGCGGCGGCCTTCGCGATGCCGTCGTCCCACAAGCGAGCGCATCCCGGCGGCACCGGCGGCGCGCTCGATGTCCTCTCGCGGCGCGTTTCGCGCGGCGAGCGACTCGATCTCGTCGTCGACGACCATCAGCTGGAAGATGCCGATCCGGCCCTTGTAGCCCGAGCGCCCACAACGCGGGCATCCGACCTTGCGGTACAGCACCATCCCCTCGCGCGCCTGCGCGGTCTCGGGAGCGATCCGGGCGGCAAGGAGCTCCTCGACCGACGGGACGTACATCTCGCAGCAGTTGGTGCACAGCTTGCGCGCCAGCCGCTGCGCGAGCACAGCCGTCACCGCAGAGCCGGTGAGATAGGGCTCGACTCCCATCTCGTTGAGGCGCGTGATCGCCGCCGGAGCATCGTTCGTGTGGAGCGTCGAGAGAACGAAGTGACCCGTCAGGGCAGACTCGATCGCCATCTTCGCGGTCTCGGTGTCCCGGATCTCGCCGACCATGATCACATCGGGATCGGAGCGGAGAATCGATCGGAGCGCGGCACCGAACGAGAGGTCGGCCTTGGGATTGATCTGCACCTGGTTGATCCCCGTGAGCCGGTACTCGACCGGATCCTCGACGGTGATGATGTTGATCTGCGGGTCGTTGATCTCGGCGATCGCCGCGTAGAGCGTGGTCGACTTTCCGGATCCCGTCGGGCCGGTGACGAGAAGCGCTCCGGTCGGCTTTCGCACTACCGACGAGATGGTGTCGCGCATCGCCTCCGACAGCCCGAGCGACTCGAGCGTCGGCGCCTTGCGCGACTTGTCGATCAGGCGCATCACGACCTGCTCGCCTTCGACGGTCGGCAGCACGGCAACGCGGATGTCGAGCACCCGGCCGACCGCGCGCGCGTTGAGCGCGATCCGGCCGTCCTGCGGGCGGCGGCGCTCGGCGATGTCGAGCTTGGCGAGCACCTTGAGCCGGGTGGTCACACCGGCGGCCATCCGCTTGGGGATGCGCTGCGTCTCGGCGAGCACGCCGTCGACACGGGTGCGGACGAGCAGAGAGTCCTCCTGCGGCTCGAAGTGGATGTCGCTGGCGCCGTCGCCGGCGGCCTGCATGACGATCGAGTTGACCAGCCGGACGAGCGGGGCGTCGGAGACACCGTCGTCGACTTCGAGATCGTCCTCGTCGCTCTCATCGATGAAGCTCGACATCGAGCGCCGACTGGGTCTCGATCATCTCGCTCTGGCGCGCCAGGCGCTCGAGCTCGGAGACGATCTCGTCCCGGCTACCGACGGCAAGATCGATCGCATGACGGGTGGCGATCTTCAGCTCGTCGAGGCCGAGAATGTTGCTCGGATCGGCGACCGCGACCAGAAGCCGATCGTCCTTGAGCGCAACGGGAACGGCAACGACGCGCTGAAGCGTCCGGAGCGGGATGAGCTCCATGCGCCCGGCGACGGACGTTGCTCGTCGAGGTCGATGTAGGGGAGCCCGTGCCGGCGGGCAAGCGCGCGGGCCATGCCCTCGTTACTGGCGAGCCCTTCGTCGCGCAGCGCCTCGGCGAACGAGCCCGTGCCGGCGCGTCCGCGGGCGGCCGACAGGCGGTCGCGGGGAACGATCTCGGTCGCGGCGATGAGCTCGGCGACGAGATCGGCAATCGTCTCGAATCCCCCGTCTGGGGCGACCGTCAGGTGTCGGCTCGGCGTTCTTCGCCGACGAGGCTCGAAGCTGGTTTCGGGGTTTTGTACTCACGGCGCACTCACTCGATTGAGGTATCGGCGCATACGCGACCGACCTTGAGGCGCTACGCCGGACGGGATCTCCCGGAACAGGCTGATGACGAGGAAGTCGTCGAGCACCGGGAACCACGGAGGAGACAGGTACTGCAACGACAGTCTCGTAGTTGTAGTTACGCGTGTTGAAGTCGAAGCCTGCCGCCCTTCTTCGTCGCGGCAGAGCCGGTGAAGTTCATCGTCGTCTTGGTCGGGGACCCACTCGTCGTGTGCCACGTGTTGTTCTGCACGAGCAGCGGCGGCGCTCCACGTGAGCACGGACGGGCCGTAGTCGGCGATCCAGAGGTCGTTGTAGGCAACGAGGCCGAGGACGTCCGTGCCCGGTGTGACCTGGTGCGATGTTGTTGGCGATCACGATGTCGTCGTCCGAGCCGATGGTGACGCGCCCCTTGACCTCGCCCTCGACGATCGCGGTCTGGCCCGGTGTAGATCGCGCCGTTCGCCGGGACGTTGACGGGCGCCGACGCAGCGCCGCACACCGGCGCGACCTTGGAGACGTCGTTGCCCCCCGACTGGGTGCACGACCGATAGGTGAACGTCCCGTTGTTCGAGAAGACGAAGCGCCAGGCGGCCTTGGACGGGTCGTTGTAGATAGACGCCACCGGCCTGCGCTGCCCGCGAGAGATCGGAGAAGGAGACGAGGAAGTTCGAGAAGTCGATCGGGTTCTTGATCTTCGTGGTGATGCTCGGGCGTCGTCGAGGTCGAGTACTTCTTCGACCCGTTCTGCATCGAGACGCCGCCGGAGATCCCGCCCCAGGCGTAGATGTCCGCGTAGGCGGTGCCATCGTGGTCGACGCTGCCCGTTCGAGTAGATCTTCCCGTACGTGTTCGCGCCCGAGCCCCAGGCGACGTCCTCGTCGGAGAAGCGGTAGAAGTCGGCGAGCGACGACGGGCCGTACCTGCACCTCGACCGCGCGGGTGCCCGTCGTCTGACCGACCTTTCGCCCGGTCGCGAGGATCGTCGTCGAGATCTGGCCGGTCGCGGGCGGCGTGATCTGGAGGTTGTACTCGTACCCGTTTGGCAGCGCCTTCCACGCGTTCTTCTGGGTGGGATACGTCCAGGCGTTGGCGTACGTCCAGGTGATGCCCCCGGGAGACAGTCGGCGCCGCTCGGCGGCCGGCGGGTCGACTCGGCCTCGTGCACCTCGTGGAGGTAGTACGCGCGGTCGTCGACGAGCTTCGCGAGGTAGTCGTCGAGGCCCGCCTCGGCGGCCTGGAACGACTCCTGGCTCTTCACGGACGCCGACGCTTCTCGTCTGCTCGTCGTGACGAACTGGAGCAGCGTGATCGCAAGGGTCGAGAGCACCGCCGTGGTCACGACGACGAGCATCATCGCGATTCCGCGCTCGTTGTCGGAGCGCCGAATGAGCCCAGGAACGTACGAAGTCGAGTCGTCTCATGAGGTGGGTGTCAACCTCGGTGAGATTCGGGTCGTGTAGGTCGACTTGCGGGAGGCCTGCCCGATGGTCGCGGCCTCGAGCGTGATCTTCACGACGCGGACGTCGGCGGGCACCGTCGTCGACCGTGGTCCCGTCGTCCTCGTACCCCGTGAAGACCGCGGTCGACGTGTTGCGGATCGAGCGCGCCCGGGTGTCCCAGGCCGCACTCGTGATCGCGCGTCGGCCAGACCCACGGATCGCCGTCGGTATCCGAGGTCGTCACGAACCGCCGTTGGAGGTTCGTCCCGTTCAGCTGCCACTGAACTCGCTGCAGCCTGAACGGCGTGCGCCGCTGCGGCGAGAGGAAGGTGATCGACGTGCTGCTGATCGCCTCGATCGGCCAGCTGCCGTCGACCCCCGAGTAGGCCTGACGAAGATCACGCGCGAACTGCTCGACCGACGCGCGCTCTCGGTCTGAATCGCCGCGAACTCCTGCTCGTGCGCGCTCTGGGTGACCGTGGTCGAGAGCATCGCGACGAAGACCGCGAGGACGATGCCGAGGATCGCCATCGTCACCAGGAGCTCGACGAGGCGTGAAGCCGCCCTCGTCGCGACGCAGCCGTGGAGTCGGAGCCGCGCGCATGCTCACGACGGCCACGGCGTCAGCGGGCAGGTCGCTGTCGGTGAGGTTGAGCGTGAAGGTGGTCGTCGACGCCGTGCGCGGAGAAGGTGGCACCGTCGTGCGGCTGCGGTTGGTCGTCCCGGCGCACGCAGTTCGCGTAGGCCTTGACCGTGTAGCGTGTACCCCGTGGCTGCCGGAAGGTTCGTGACCGTCACCCGCGACGACGCGTTCGTCGTGAGGGTGTACTGGTAGAACGGCGCCGACGCCGGCGGCGCCGTTCGGCCCGCCGGAGATGCTGATGGCGACGACGAGGCCGGTACCGACGTTCACGCCGTGCTCCTCTGGACGGTGAGCACGACGCTCTTCGTCGGCGTGATGGCGACCGCCGCGTTGGTGTTGCCGCCGTTGGTCACGCTGGTGACGGTCACGCGCGCTCGACGCCGCCCGTGTTCTTCGTCACGACGACGCTGTACGGCCAGCGTCGCGGTCGTCGCGGGCACGGTGATCGCGCCCGAGACGCCGGAGCTGTTCGTGGTGCCGGTGTAGGTGCCGCCGTTCGGGCCACCTGTGATCGTCACCGTGGCGCTCCCTGCCGGCTCGCCGCCCCAGGTCGCCGTGTTCACGGTGATGGTGCCGACGCCGCCCATGGTGACCGACGGCCGCCGCAGAGCCGCCGCCCGTGAGGCTCGTCACGCTCGCCGTGCCGGAGCCGCCGTTCTTCGTGACCGTGACGGTGTAGGGGAAGCTCGCGGTCGTTGCGGGCACCACGATCGCGACCGTGCCGCCGACGCGTTCGTGGTACCGGTATAGGTGCCTCCGTTGGGGCCACCCGTGATCGAGACGTTGTCGCTGAGCCCGCGGCGAGGCTGAGACCCACGTCGCGGTGACGTTGATCGTCCCGGTCGGCATCGCGAGGGTGAGCGAGGTCGTCGAGCCGGCGGTGACCGAGACGCTCGTCGCAGTCTGGGTCTGCCCGTTCTTGGTCGCCGTGACCGTGTAGCCGGTGCCGGCGGGGATGTTGTTCGAGAACGACGACCATGCCGCTTCCGGTCGTGGTCGCCGGACAGCGAGACGTTGTACGGGCCCGCCGGTGACGGTGACCGTCGCGCCGGAGACGTTCGTGCTGAGCCACTGGACGAGCGCGCTGATGCTGCCCATCGGCGGGTCGTCGAGGTCGATCGTTCGCGGTCGTCGTCGCTCCGGTCGCGACATCGCGCTGCCGGTGGCCGTGACGTGGCCGGGGGCGTCCGTCACCGAGATCGTGTAGGCGTCTGACCCGGAGGGAAGGTTCGTGAAGGTCGTCTGCCCGCTCGCCGTTCGCCGTCTGGGTGATCGGCGCGAAGTCGTTCGGGCCGCCCGAGACGGTGATCGCCGCGCCGGCCGCGGCCGCGCCGAGCTGCGTCGCATTCACGACGAGCGTCCCGGAAGGGCACGGAAGCAGCTGGAGCGTGATGGTCGACGACATGACGGTCGGGTAGTTGTCCGGGACGTACTCGCAGACGCGGATCGGCGCAGAGGCCGGTGGGGGTGAAGGCGCGAGCGGTGAAGTCACCGGGAACGACCGGGTCGCCGGCGAAGGTGGTGACCGACAGCGAGCCCGTAGACGTCGTGAAGGTCTGGGTCTGCGAGAGGAGCGGCGAGGTCAGCTTGACCGTGGTCGGCAACGTGTAGGTGCTGCCCCGCTGGAGTTGGTCAACGCGACGTTGATCGTCGCCGGCTTGTACATCCGGATCGTGCGGCTGGCCGTCTCACTCGGCGCGACCTGGAGATGCGCCGCCGTGTTCGGCGAGCGATCGGCGACGTACGTGGTGTACCCGGCCTTCGACGCGGCGAGGTCGTAGTAGGCCTGCGGGCCGGAGGTCGGGTTCGCGGTCAGCGCCGGGGAAGGTGACGAGCCCGGTCGAGTCGGTCGTGTCGGAGAGCGGTGCGCTCGGGCCGGTGGTGAGGTTGACGAGGCGCACCGGCGAGCGCGTTGTTCGTCGCCAGGCCCATGTCCGGACGTTGACGTTGATGATGGCGTTGTTGACGCCGCCGAACGGCGCGCGACCGGGCGGCGCCACGTAGGTCACGATCGAGGTCAGCACGGCGTTGTTCCGGTTGCTGCGAACCACCACGGTCACGCGCTTGTAGTTCGCCGCCGTCGAGTAGCTCGCCGGCGTCGGGTCATTGACCCAGTCGACGTCCGTGGTCATCGTCGCCTGAACGCCCTTGACCGTGATCGATCGTCGTCGCAGGGATGATCCCGTTCGGGTTCCCTCCCGGAATTCCCACCTCGGTCGTGTAGTCGAGCTGTCGGATCCACTCGACCTGGTCCTGCGCCAGCTGGTGGGCGACGGTCTTCTGCCGCCCGAGGCCGTTCGCCGCAATCGCGGACTCGAGCAGTCCCATGAGCGCAACCGCGATGATGGCGAAGACCACCATCGCCATCACTGCCTCGATCAGCGAGAAACCCGCGCTCGTCCTGGACCAGCCGGCGACGCCGCCGAAGGGACGCTGCTGCGTGCCGCACGCTGAAGGGAAGCCTTCTCATGCCACTCCCACGCATATCGGTCGATATCGCTTGGAAATGCGATACCCCGTATGGGGCATTAGGAATCGACGGAGGGTCTGTCGAGCGGCGAGCCGGCGCGTGCTCAGCCGGTGAGGCCGAGCCACCAGTCGACGAGCGCGATCGCCGAAGAACAGGGCGACGACACCGCCGAAGGCAAGGAACGGCGCGAACGGAATCGCGAGCTTGCGCGCCGCCCGTCCGTGCCGCGCGGTCAGGACGACCGCGGGCACGGCGCCGGCGATGATCCCGACGAAGAGGCGCGACGAACACGTTCCAGCCGAGCATCGCGCCGAGAAAGAGGCAGAGCTTGACGTCGCCCATCCCCATCCCACCCGGCTGGATCAGGGCGATCGACGAACAGCGTCGCGAAGGCTGCAAGTGCGCCGAGCGCCCACTCCGGGCTTGGGTCGACGAGCGTGTGGGCGACCAGCATCACGGCGGCCGCAGGCAGGACGATGCGATTCGGGACGATGCGATGCTCGATGTCGATCGCGGTGAGCACGACGAGAACGACACAGAAGCCGGCCGCGAGCAGCGCATCCCAGGTGAGCCCGAAGGCGGCAAAGCTCGCCGCCACGAGAAGAGCGGTACCCAGCTCCACGAGCGGGTAGCGCACCGGGATCGTCGCCTTGCAGTCGCGGCAGCGCCCGCGAAGAACGAGGTACGAGACCAGTGGGATGTTGTCGTAGCCTCGGATCTGCGCGTCGCAGCTCATGCAGACCGAGCGCGAGGTGCCGATCGGCTTGTGAATCGGGACGCGCGACGCGATGACGTTGAGGAAGCTCCCGATCGCAAGCCCGGGAGCGAACGAGATCGCCGCAAGTGAAAGGCTCTCGAGCATCAGCTGGGCACGCAGCGCACGGGAGATGGGGCGTTCTCGAGGTCACGCCACGAACATCGGTCGCCGGCCTGTCACGCTTTAGACCGTCATCCGGATTCGACCTCGTCGCGCAGCGGGGCACCGGCGCGCGTCCGCCACCTGGTGACCAGGCCGCGTCCATCCAGCCGCTCGGCCGCATCCAGCGAGCGGTATGCGCGACGGCGGGTATCGCGTGCAAGCGCGCCGCTCATCACCCAGCGACGCGCGAGTCGCGAGACGCGAAGCCTCGGGTCGGCGACGTCAGGCGTGCTGCGCGGGTCGAGGTAGAGCTCGATCGCGAGCTTCTTGACCAGAGCCGGATCGGGACGCTCGCCGGTCGACATCTCGAGCCTGTGCGCGATGAGCGAGCCGAGCACCTGGACCTCACGCACCCCCACTCTCGTGGCGACGGTGATCGAGACGGCAGACGAGGCGACAAGCGCCCACGGGACGCGGGTGAAACGCGCCGCCGGGACAAGCGCGCGAAGCGCGGGTGTGGCAAACCCGACGAATCTCTGCACCTGGTCGGTGAGGCCCTCGAGATCGTCGTCGCCGGCGAGGATTCCCTTCCCCTCGGCGGCCGACGTCACGCGCCGCTCGGAGAGGAGAACGCGGTCGAGGGCGGTGTCGACGAGCGATCCTGCCGCTTCGACCAGAGCCTCGGGGAGCGAGAGAACCGTTTCGCGGACAGTCGGCATCTCCCAAGCATGCCGGTCCGGTCGGGTGCGGTGTAGCTAGGGGCGCGCGGCGCGCACGATCGCAGCCCCTGCGGCAAGCGACTCGAGCTTGCCGAAGGCGACATCGCGCGGCAGGTACTTCATCCCGCAGTCCGTCGAGGCGACGAGCTCGGTGGGGCGCTTGTACGGGAGCGCCTTGCGGATCCGGTCGGCAACGGTCTCCGGCGTCTCGACCGCTGGATCGTCGAGGTTGATGACCCCAAGGATGATCTTCTTGTCCGGCAGCGTCTCGAGGATCGACGTGTCGAGGTTCGACTGCGCCGTCTCGATCGAGATCTGGCGGCACGAGCAGGCCGCCATCTCGGAGAGAAACGAGTAGCCCGAAGGGCGCTCGTGGATGATCGCGGCGTAGCCGAAGCAGATGTGGACGGCGGTCGTGCCGACGACCCCGTCGAGCGCGCGCTCGAGCGCTGCCAGACCGAACTCGCGCGCCTTCTCGGGTCGTGCCTGCATGTACGGCTCGTCGATCTGCACGATGTCAGCGCCGGCCGCGAAGAGATCGACGATCTCGCCGTGAACGGCGTCGGCGTACGCCAGGGCGCATTCGGCGTCCGATTCGAAGAAGTCGTTCTGCGCCTGCTGCGACATCGTGAACGGGCCGGGGACCGTGACCTTGATCTGCTTGCTCGTGTTCGCCCGGAGGAACTGCACGTCGCGAACCTGCACGGGATGCCTGCGCTCGATCGGCCCGACCACGCGCGGCACCGGATTGGGATGGCCGCTGCGATCCAGCGCAGTCCCCGGATTGTCGATGTCGACACCGGAGAGCGCGGTTGCGAAGCGGTTCGAGTAGCTCTCGCGGCGCATCTCCCCGTCGGTGATGATGTCGATCCCGGCCAGCTCCTGGTCTCGGATCGCCAGGAGCGTCGCGTCGTCCTGCGCCTGCTCGAGATAGGCAGGGTCGACACGCCAGAGCTCCATCGCCCGGACGCGCGGGGGAAAGCGATCTCGCAGGCGCTCCCTGTCGATCAGCCAGTCGGGCTGCGCATACGACCCGACGATGCCGGTCGGGATGGCTTCCGGGGTACCTGGGGTCGTCATCTCGGTGACGCTACGAGGTGCGGTAGGTGACGGTCTCGCGGGTACCGCCGTCGCTCGAGCGGACGATCGCGTCGCAGACCTCGGCTGCCCGGTAGCCATCCTCGAACGTGGCTCCATGAGGCGCGACGTCGGTGTCGTTCGCGATCGCGCGCGAGCAGGTGGTGGATCTCGTGGACGAAGGTCTCACCCCAGCCGATGATGTGCCCCGGCGGCCACCAGAAGCTCCAGAACGGATGGTCGGCCTCGGAGACGAGCACCGTCTTGAACCCGCGCGCCCTGTCGCCGTCGGCACGGAAGACCTGGAGCTCGTTGAGCCGCTCCATGTCGAACGCGAGCGAGCCCTTCGAGCCGTTGATCTCCCACTGGAACGCGTTGCGGCGCCCGAGCGCGAGCCGGGTCGCCTCGAGCGTGCCGACCGCGCCGACGTCGAACTCGACGGCGGCCTCGAGCGCATCGTCGACCTGCCGTCCCGGCATGAAGGTCTTCACCAGAGCCGAGACGGTCGAGATCTCACCGACGAGATAGCGAGCGAGATCGATGACGTGCGTGCCGAGATCGCCGATGGCGCCGGAGCCGGCTTCGTCCGCGTGGAAGCGCCACGTGTCGAGGGTCGGATCGTCGCCCCAGTCCTGCAGGTAGCGGCCGCGGAAGTGCCGGATCTCGCCGAGCTCGCCCGCCTGGATCATCTCGCGCGCAAGTCGCACCGCCGGCACGAACCGGTAGTTGAAGGCGCACAGGTGCTTGACGCCGGTCGCGGCGACGCGCTGCCAGATGTCGAAGCTCTCCGCCGCGTCGCGACCGAGCGGCTTCTCGCAGAGAACGTGCTTGCCCGCCTCCGCCGCGGCGATCGTCGGCTCGGCATGCAGCGAGTTCGGCCCGCCGTTGTCGAAGAGGCCGATCGACGGGTCGGCGACGATGTCGCGCCAGTCGGTCGTCCATCGCTCGTACCCGTATCGCTGCGCCGCGCCTGCGACCGCTGCCTCGTTGCGCCCCGCGATCGCAACGAGCCGCGGAACGAGCGGCGGCGGCCAGGCCATGTACGGAAGCTTGCGAAACGCGTTCGAATGGGCTTTCCCCATGAAGGCGTAGCCGAGCATGCCGACCCCGATCTCAGGGATCTCGCCCACGTCGTGTGCCTCCGGGGCCGCGCCGATTCCCGTGTGCTCGTCACTCATGATTCACTCCGTTGCATAGCTTGGTCGAAGGCAACCGCCGAAGGGCGGAAGTCGGTGCGGCGAACGAACGCGAGCGCATCCTGCGCCCCCCACTCTCGGTCCATCCCCGAGTCTTCCCATTCGATCGAGAGTGGCCCGTCGTAGCCGATGCGGTTGAGAGAGCGGATGAGCTCCTCGAAATCGACATCGCCGTGGCCCGGCGAGACGAAGTCCCAGCCGCGCTCGACCTCACCGAAGTTGAGATGCGAGGCCCAGAGCGAGCGGCGACCATCAAGCCGGCGCTTCGCGTCCTTGACATGCACGTGATAGATCCGCTCGGCGAACTCCTCGACGAAGGCCGCCGAGTCGAGGAACTGATAGGCAAGGTGGCTCGGATCGAAGTTGATCCCGAAACCGGCGCGGTTCCCGATCGCGTCGAGCGTCTTCCGGGTGGTGACGAAGTCGTAGGCGATCTCGGTGGGATGCACCTCGAGCCCGAAGCGCACTCCCTCTGCATCGAAGACGTCGATGATCGGCCCCCAGCGCTCGGCGAAGTCCTGGTACCCGCGCTCGATCGCCGCAAAGTCATTCGGAGGGAACGAGTAGAGGAGATGCCAGATCGACGAGCCGGTGAACCCGTTCACCTGCGTGACTCCGAACTGCGCGGCTGCACGGGCAGTGTCCTTCATCCGCTCGGCCGCTCGTCGGCGGACGCCCTCGGCCTCGCCGTCGCCGAAGATCTCGGCGGGAAGAATCGCGCGGTGTCGCTCGTCGATCACGTCGCAGACGGCCTGTCCGACGAGATGCGCCCCGATCGCCCAGCAGCCGAGACCATGCTGCTCGAGCGCTGCGCGGTGCGCCTTTGCGTACCCGGGGTCGGCGAGTGCCTTGTCGACCTCGAAGTGATCTCCCCAGCATGCAAGCTCGAAGCCGTCGAAGCCCCATGCGGCCGCCTTCGCAGCGAGGTCGGCAAGAGGGAGATCCGCCCACTGCCCCGTGAAGAGCGTCACCTTCCGTGCCACAGACTCCTCCTCCACCACCGTCGCTGTCAGCTCGCACTGTTATACCCACCCGTGGGACCCGCGGGAAGGACGCAACGGCTGCGTTGATTCCACAAGGCAGATCCAGCGGACGACCCGATTCGGGCGCAACCGCAGCGCGACAAGCTGATTGACAACAAGGAGAGCTGAAATGACCCTCGTCTGGTTCTTCGTTTGGTTCATCTGGAACCTGGTCGGTGACCACGAACCGCTCGTCGCCAACCCGGTCAACTTCTGGCTGGGATCCCTGATCTTTGCCGTCGCGGTCGACCTCGGCGGGCACCACGCGGCCGGAAAGCGGCGGTAGCCGACCGGCTAGCGATCGGCGACAGCGATCAGCGAGATAGGTCGCGCAGGTGGCCGACGTCGATGTGTTCGTGGAACTCGATCCCGGCCTCGATCGACCGCCGAACGGGGCAGGCCGCGGCGACCTTCTCGAGGCGCTCGAGTTGCGCTTCGGTCAGGTCTCCGGTGAGGGTGATCGTGACCTCGAATCGACGTGGCGTGGAGTGGTTGTCGTAGTCGACGTGAACGGCTGACGTCTCCGAGCTCCCAGTGCTTGGTTCGTGCGTACATGACGAGGGTGGTGGAGATGCAGCCGGCGAGTGCGGCGGGCAGGAGCTCGTGCGGTGCCGGGGCACTGCCGTCGCCGCCGACTGCTTCGGGCTCGTCCGTGACCAAGAGGTGCTTGTCGTCGATCACGATCTCCTGCCGCAGCGTGCCAGGGACGGAATGCGACGTGGCGGTGAGGCTCACGAGTGTCCGAATCTGACGTCGGGGAGTACGCGGTCGAGCCAGCGGGGCAGTCCCCAGGCCCAGGTGCCGAGGAGGCGGAGCGCGACGGGGATGAGGACAAGCCTGATCAGGAGGGCGTCGAGGAGGACGGCGATGCCGAGGATGACGCCCATTTCCTTCGGGGGCAGCGGCCCGGAGAGCGCGAAGGTGAGGAAGACTGCGACCATCACGGCGGCCGCAGCGAAGATCACCCTCCCGGAGTGGGCGACACCGCCGACCATTGCCTCCCTCGGGTCGTGGGCACGGTCGTAGTGCTCCTTCGCGGACGAGAGCAGGAACACGGTGTAGTCCATCGAGATGGCGAAGATCATGGCGAAGAAGAACACCGGCCCCCAGGCGTCGATGAACCCCTGCGACTCGAAGCCGAGCAGCCCGGCACCGTGACCGTCCTGGAAGATCAGCCGGGCGACGCCGAACGCGGCGCCGACGGCGAGCAGGTTGGTGACGACGCCGACTGCCGCGATCACCGGTGCCTGGAGCGCGAGCAGGAGCAGGAGGAACCCGAGCACGAGCACGACGCCGATCACGAGGGGCGTCTTCGCCGAGAGCGCCTGCTCGAGGTCGTGGTTCTCGGCGGTCGCACCGCCGACGAGCGCGCCGGCCGGCAGCTGAGCGCGCAGGCGGTCGATCGTCGCACCGACCGTGGTGCTCGATGGGTCGGCGTCAGGCACCACCTGCAGGAGCTGCATGCCACCCGACCCCGTCTGCATCGGCATCACCGTCGCAATTCCGGGATCGGCCTTCGCGATCGCGACGACATGCTCCATCGCGCGGACGGGGCCGACGATCTGGAGGGCGCCTGGCGCCCCCTGGCCGAAGGCGGACTGGACGCGGTCATAGCCCTGGCGCGAGGTATCGCTCTTCGGGACAACCTTGATCGACGGCATCCCCGTCTTCAGTCCGAGGACCGGCAGGGCGAGCGCGACGAGGATCGCAAGTGCGGCCGTGCCGTAGAGAAGCGGGCGCCGCCACAGCCGCTCAGCCCAGGCGGCGAACGCCGGCGAGCGGTGCTCCCCGGAATGCACCCATTTCACGGCCAGACGGTCGACGCGTGGCCCGAGCTTGGCGAGCACTGCCGGTAGGAGCGTCATCGTGGCGAGCAAGACGAAGAGGACGGCGACCATGATCCCCAGGGCCATCGAGCGGAAGGCGGGGCTCGGCACGAGCATTACGGCGGAGAGGGAGATGAGCACCGTCGCGCCGGAGAAGAGCACTGCCTTGCCGGCGGTGTCCATCGTCTCGGCGACTGCGTCACGCGGGCTCAGCTTCGAGCCGAAGAACGCGCCGCGGAAGCGATGCACGACGAAGAGGGCGTAGTCGATCCCGAGCGCGAGCGCGAACATCAGCGCGAAGTTCATGGCCCAGATCGAGATGTCGAAGAACCGGGAGCCGAGGTAGAGCGTCCCGGCCGAGGCGACGAGCCCGAGGATCGTCAGCATGAGCGGCAGGCCGGCGGCGACGAGCGAACCGAACGCGAGCAGCAGGATCACGAGCGTGACGGGCCAGGAGAGAAGCTCGGACTTCATCATCGCGTTCCGGTTGGCGACGTTGAAGTCGGACCACATGCCCGAGGCACCCGTCAGGCTGACCTGGACACCGTCGGCGCCGGCAGCCTCGAGCTCGCCCTTCAGGGCGTCGGCAGCGGCGACCATCTCGGTCGTCGATCCACCGGCCCCGGCACTGACGATCGCGGTGTGCCCGTCCTGCGAGATCGAGAAGCCGGCCCGAGGGAGCGCGACCGACGCCACTCGCCGGTCGGCGCGCAGAATCCCCGCCACGCGGTCGACGGTGGCCGTGAATCGCGCGTCGCCGACCTTCGCCGCCGAGGAGTGAACGACGACCATCAGGGCGGCGCTCGACTGGCCGCCAAAGTTGTGATTGATCAGCTCGCGCGCCTGCACCGACTGCGAGCCGGATGCCTCCCAGCCCGCGCCCGATAGGGCTGTCTCGACCCGCGGTGCCAGCACGCCGAGACCGACCGCGACGACGATCCACGCGACCAGGACGGCTCGGAAGTGGTCTGCCGTCCAGCCGCCGAGCCGGCCGATGGGGCCAACCGGCGTCATCTTCCGGCTCCCGCGAAGATCGCATTCAGCTCGGCCAGCTGCCGTTGCACGCTGCCGCAGACCGTTTCGCAAAGCTCGAAGACCCCCGCGTCGACGACCCGGTAGAAGACCTGCGTCCCCTCCTTGCGACGGGCCACGATGCCGGCGTCGTGAAGCACGCTCAGGTGCTTGGAGACGTTCTGCTGCGACGCAGCAACAGCCTTGGTGAGCTCCTGCACGGTCGCTTCGCCGTTTCGGAGCCGGTCGAGGAGCTTGATCCGCATCGGCTCGCCGATGACGCGGAAACGCCGAGCGACGAGCTCGACAAGCTCGTCCGGTAGTGGATGGGGTAGGGCTGAGATCGTCTGCGGGCTCATCGCGTCACCTCTTTCGGCATCCCGTGCTCTCTCCGTGGACATATCTCGCACAGTATACAACTACACAATTGTAGATAGTACGTAGTTGTTACTGATTCCACCTGCACGGTCACCCCGATGCGGGCGCTCTCGGCCGGCACGACACTGCAAGCACATGACAGGAGCAGGAGGTGTGACGATGGCGAGAAGGATCGTGATCCTGGGCGGCGGCACCGGCGGCACCCTGATGGCGAATCGCCTCCGCAGGAGCTACGACCAGGGAGAGATCGAGATCGCCGTCGTCGACAAGGACGACCGGCACGTCTACCAGCCCGGTCTCCTGTTCGTCCCCTTTGGGCTCGCACAGGTGGAAGAGATCGTGCGACCACGGCACCGCCAGCTGCACAAGGGCATCTCGTTTTACGAGAGCGATATCGACCACGTGGCGCTCGACGACGACAGTGTCCACCTCGCCGACGGCACCGTGCTCCCCTACGACGTCCTGATCGTCGCCACCGGCACCAGGCTCGCCCCGGAGGAGACCGAGGGGCTCACCGGCCCGGGCTGGCTGGAGAAGGTCTTCACCTTCTATACCCCCGAGGGCGCCGACGCACTCGCCGGCGCCATGTCCCGGTTCGAGGGCGGCAAGCTCGTCGTGAACATCGTCGACATGCCGATCAAGTGCCCTGTCGCGCCGATCGAGTTCGCCTTCCTGGCTGACTGGTACTTCCGCGAGCGCGGCATCCGCGATAGCACCGAGATCGTGCTCGCGACGCCCCTCGACGGCTGCTTCACGAAGCCGATTGCCTCGAAGCACCTGACGTACCTCCTGGAGGAGAAGGAGATCGGGCTCGAGGTCGAGTTCTCCACGGGCGAGGTGGACGGCGCGGGCGGACGGCTCGTCTCGTACGACGGCCGCGAGATCCCCTTCGACCTGCTGGTCACCGTCCCCGTGCATTCCGGCGCCGAGTACGTCGGCCGCTCACCGGGGCTCGGAGACGACCTCGATTTCGTGCCGACGAATCCACGCACACTGCAGTCGGTCGCCCGCGAGAACGTCTTCGCGCTCGGCGACGCGACGAGCGTCCCGACCTCGAAGGCGGGCTCGGTGACGCACTTCGAGGGTGAGTTGCTGAACGAGAACATCAAGCGCTACCTCGCCGGTGAGACCCTCGAGGAGTCCTACGACGGCCACGCCAACTGCTTCATCGAGACCGGCTTTGGGAAGGCGCTGCTGATCGACTTCAACTACGAGACGGAGCCGCTCCCGGGCCGCTTCCCGTCCGCATTCGGACCGCTACCGCTGCTGCAGGAGTCGCGGCTCAACCACCTCGGGAAGCTGATGTTCCAGTGGATGTACTGGCACCTGCTGCTGCCCGGCCGCGACATCCCGGGGATCTCGCCTGACATGCAGATGACGGGCAAGAAGACTGCCGAGACGATCTCGTAAGGAGGAAGGAGCACATGACGAACATGGAACTGACCGCCGCCGACCGGGACACGGAGGGATTCCTCACCGACCCCCAGCAGTGGAACGAGGAGATCGCCGCCGAGCTCGCCCACGAGGCAGGTATCGAAGAGCTGACGGCACGCCACTGGCAGGTCGTCCGCTACATGCGTGACACCTACCTCGCGACCGGCGAGGCGCCCTCTATCCGCACCCTCGGCAAGGCATCCGGCGTCCCGATCAAGGAGCTCTACGAGCTCTTCCCCAAGGGCCCGGCCAAGCTCGCCGCCAGGATCGGCGGTATTCCCAAACCCCACGGCTGCATCTAGGAGGAACGATGACCACCACCATGGAACCGACCCGCGCTGTGGAAGCTACACCGGCCGCGGAGGAGCGGAGCATGCCGATCGAGAAGGTCTCGATCATCATCTCGAAGGGATCCCTGGACGGCGTCTACCCGGGCCTCATCATGGCGAACGGGGCCCGCATGGACGGCATCGAGGCGAACGTCTTCTTCACGTTCTTCGGGCTCGAGGCAATCACGAAGAAGCGGCAGGACAAGATCAAGGTCGCTACCGTGGGCAACCCCGGGATGCACATGCCGACCTTGCTCGGCGCCCTTCCCGGCATGTCGTGGCTCGCGACGAAGATGATGGCGCGGAAGATGGAGAAGCTCGACTTCCCGCCGGTCTCGGAGTTCGTCGAGATGATCGCCGACTCGGGAGCCGGCATCTACGCGTGCAAGGCCAGCGTCGACATGTTCGGCCTCAAGCCCGAGGAGTTCATTCCTCAGGTCACCGACGTGATCACGGTGGGGGAGTTCTACGAGCAGGCAGCTGGGGGAGAGATCGTCTTTACGTAGCTGCGCAGACGGCCTCGGACGGTGCGAGGGCTCAGCGATCGGTGACTGCGAGCCTTGCCGCGAACCCGATCAGCAAGCCACCGAGCGAGCGCTCGAGCCAGCGGCGAGCCATGGGGGCGTTGAGTGCGCGATCACGGAAGGCAGCGCGCACGTAGGCGTACTGTTCTCTCGGTGGGGATTCCCGTGCGAATCAGCGCCATCACGCTTGCGTGCCGAGACATCGGCCGCATGGCCGCGTTCTACCGGCAGTTCGGGTGGCCGGAGGCCCCCACGAGCGTGCCCGAGCACGTCGTTTTCCAGTGCACGAACGGCGTCGTCCTCGGCCTCTTCTCGGCGACCGTGTACGAGGCGCAGTTTGGTGAGCTCGCGGACGGGTTTCGCGGCTTCACGCTTACGATCCATTGCGAGGACGAACGCGCTGTCTTCCGGACTCACGAGGAGCTAGGCGAGCTCGACGACATCCTCGAATTGGACGAGCGGCCGGTGAGCAGCGGTTGGGGCTGTGGTTTCAGCTTCCGCGATCCCGAAGGCAACGTCTGGGACGTTGCTTACAAGCATGGCTCCGAGTTTGATCATCGCGGCGGCTTCAGCTACCCCTGATTCGCCGTGCACGGCGGGTTAGGTTGTGCCCATGCCTATCACGATCCGCCTGCTCGGCCCGGGGGACGAATCCGTCCTCGAACACCTCGCTGCCGACGAGGTCTCCTTCGATCTCGATGGACGCGACCCCGAGCCGTCCCAGCCGCTGGAGCCGAAGGATGCGGAGGCGTATCTGGGTGATCCGTCAGTGCTGCACTGGATCGCCGAGGACGGCGATCGGGTGGTCGGCTTCAACCTCTGTTACGTGCTCCGGCGCCGCTCCGACGCGGCGCGCGAGCTGCTCCTGTTCGAAATCGGAGTCCACCGCGACGTGCGCCGGCAGGGAGTCGGTCGAGCGCTGGTCGCAGCGTTGCACGCATGGATGGAGCAGGAACGGGTCGACCTCACGTGGGTGCTCGCGGACAACCCTGGCGCCGAGGCGTTCTACACGGCCTGCGGCTTCGTCCGCGACGATGAGCAAGGCGTCCAGATGCTGCTGACGATCGAGGAGTGAGCTCACGCTCGCCAGACGTTTCGCTAGATGTCGATGCCGAGCTTGCGCAACTCGACGATTGCCGCTCTGCGCCAGCGGGTCGTGTCGGGCGAAAACGGCAGCATGAAGGGCATCCCGTTTTGTTTCCGGAGCGGCTTGCCATCGCGCAGGACGCGGTAGTGGCCGGGCGTCGCCTGGACAGTAAGACCGGCCGCTTCGAGCCGTCGGATGAACTCACGGACGTCCTTCCTCATCTTGTCGTGCCTTGTCTAGCTGCCGGCCATGACCTGCTCTGCCGACCGCCGCTCACCGCTGGGATGAATCGACGGCGAGAACGGCGGCGACTGCGACGTCGATCGCGTCCTCGCGAGACAGGCCCCCGCGGTTGAGCGTCCGCCACGTGTGAAAGTCGAGCGCCAGAGCGATTGCAGCCAGCAGGCTCCGGCTCGGCCTGCGCGACCCCGTTGCGCGGGCGACGATATCTCGCGCCTCCCGGAAGTACGGGTGCCAGGATCGGTCGAGTAGGTCGGAGATCGCTGGGACGAGCGAGGCGTCGCGGAGGAACTTCTCGGTCATCGGCTCGGTCTCCTCGAAGAACGCGTACAGGTCGCGCAGCGCGGTGCGCAACCGCTGCTCGAGATTGACGATGGTGTCCCACGCGCTCGCGTCGGGAAGTGGGTGCAAGGCCTCCCAGTGACTCGAGCAACCCTCGAGTAGGGCTACCTCGTCCGGGAAGTGGTTGTAGACGGTGAGGCGCTGCACGCCGGCGCGCTCCGCGATCTCGGTGATGGTTGTGTCCGCCACGCCGCGCTCGCGATGGAGCGCCACGGCAGCCTCGACGATCCGCTGGCGTGTCTGGGCCTGCCGCTCGGCTCTCCGTTTCAGTTCGTACTTCCGTTTCACTGATCACCATGATAACCGATTTGACAGGAACGGGTTAGCACGTTACAGTCGTCGCGCGATATTCGATTAACAGATCGTTCATTGAAAGGAGACATCATGCTCACCGTCACCAGGAAGAACCTCGGTCGCGTCGTCCGCCCGGGCGACCGCGACTGGGACGCGGCCCGAGGGACGTTCAACCTGCTGATCGACCAGCAGCCCGAGGCGATCGCGTTCCCCACCGACGAGCGTCAAGTCGCGGCAGTCGTCGCCGACGCACGCGAGCGCGGCCTTCGCATCGCCGTCCAGGCGACCGGGCACAACGCCGGCCCGCTCGGCTCCCTCGAGGAGACGCTGATCCTCAATACGTCCGCGCTGACCGGCGTCTCGATCGACACCGCCGCGCGGCGGGTGCGGGTCGCCGCCGCGACGACGTGGGAGCAGGTCACGCCGCGGCTGTCCGACCTCGGGCTGGCGGCTCTACACGGGTCGTCGCCGAAGGTCGGGATCGTCGGCTACTCGCTCGGCGGCGGGATCGGCTGGCTCGCCCGAAAGCACGGCATGCAGACGAATGCAGTGACCGCCATCGAGCTCGTGACGGCCGAGGGCGACCTCGTCCGCACCGACGCCGTGCACGAGCCCGAGCTCTTCTGGGCGCTTCGCGGCGGCAACGGCAACTTCGGCGTCGTGACCGCGCTCGAGTTCGCGGTCCATGCCGGTGCGCGAGCTCTACGCGGGCGCGCTGTTCTTCCCGCTCGAGCAGGCCGCCGACGTCCTGCACGCGTGGACGGAGCTCCTGCCCGGCACTGCCCGAGGAGCTGATGTCGTGGGCGAACGTCCTGCACTTCCCGCCGCTGCCGGAGCTGCCGGAGGCGATCCGCGGGCGCTCGTTCGCGATCGTCATGGCTGCGTTTCTCGGTGGCGAGGCCGACGGGCGCGAGCTGCTGCAGCCGCTGCGTGCTCTCGGCCCGGAGATGGACACGTTCGCGATGCAGCCCCCGGTCGGCCTCAGCGAGCTGGCGATGGACCCGCCCGACCCGCTGCCCTTCCGGTCCACGCACGCGCTCCTCGACGAGGTGCCGGCCGGCCTGATCGAGGATATGGCCGCGATCGCCGGTCCCGGCTCGGCGCTGACGATGCTGCAGCTGCGCCACATGGGAGGCGCCCTCGCCCGACGCGAGCCCGGCGCTGGAGCGCGCGCCACGCTGCCAGGCGCAGGTCTGCATGTTCGGGCTCGGAGTCGTCCCGCATGCGGACGCCGAGGCCGGCGGTGTCCTCGCAGCTCGAGGCGCTGTCGACGGTCGCCGCGGCACACCGCGCCGGCGACTACCCGAACTTCGTCGAGGAGCAGGCGGACGCGAGCGCCTTCTTCGACCCCGAGACCTGGGAGCGGCTGCGCCGGGTGAAGGCGCTCTACGACCCGCAGGACCTCTTCAAGGGCAACCACCACATCCCGCCGGCAGAGCGGGCCTGAACATCGACCCGAGGCGGGCGCCGGGACCTGCACGAGTCCCTGCCCGCCGGTCTGAGCCGGTCCGACCAGCCGATGGGCATACGGGCTCGATCAGCCGGCAGCGGGGGAGGGCCTTCGGCCCTCCCCCACCCGTCGTGCTCCCGCAGTGTCGTAGCGGACGTTCGGTACTTCCCCCGAGCGGTTTCCGCGAACGCCCGGATGACCGCCGCACGCCCGCAGGTGATGATCCAGGCGAGTAGGGAAGGAGGTGTTCACGGTGCCTGTGGAGATGCTCCCAAAGCCCGAGCAGCGGGTGTCGACGCATGCCCCCGTTTCGATCGAGGATTCGGAACTCGAGGTGGCGACGCGACGACACGCCGAGCGCGTGCGCCGGTTGCGGCTGCATGCCCCGGCATGGGGTCTGGGCGCGATCCTGCTGACAGCGGCGTGGATCGTCCACGAGTGGCAGGCCAACGGAGCTTTCGCGCGCTTTGCCCACGAAGGAAACACCGGTGACTGGAACCCGACGCTGCGGGCGGTCGCCGTCCTGGTCTGGGGGCTCGTGGTCGGAGTGATGGCACTCCGCGTGTACTTCGAGCGGCCGGCAGCGGCGGCGGACGTCGATCGTGAGGCGGAGCGACTACAGCACTCCATTGCGGAGAACGGGCCGACTGACATTGCGCTGCGCCGCCTTGCGCGAGCGCGGCTGGACCGTGTGAGTCGGCTGAAGTCCAACGTTGCGGTGTGGCTGCTCGCGATGATCGTCCTGACGCCGGTGAACCTGCTGATCGAGTGGCAGGACAACGGCGGGTTCCAGCGGGTCAGCCGGAATAGTCAGCCGGGTAGCTGGGAACCCTGGGTTCTCATCGCCGGGGCTATCTGGGCCGGCGTCATCATCTTCGTCTTCGCGCTGCCGGTGTACGTCGACCGACGGAAGACGGGGCGCTGACGGCTGAGGGATGGCAACC
Organism: uncultured Actinomycetes bacterium; assembly: GCA_963724655.1. Taxonomy (GTDB): domain Bacteria; phylum Actinomycetota; class Thermoleophilia; order Gaiellales; family Gaiellaceae; genus Gaiella. The sequence goes on from CAVRVG010000004.1 coordinate 136,111, forward strand.
ATGAGGCGGTTCATCGTGCTACCGCTCTACCTCGAGCTGCTGCACTGGTGCGTCGAGGAGGCGGCCACGATCGCGCGAGAGCTGGAAGAGAGCTAGCGGCCGTGCTCAGAGTCGTCGACATCCGCAAGCGCTTCGGCGAGGTACAGGCCCTCGATGGCTGCTCGCTCTCGGTGGCGCGTGGCCGCATGCTCGGCTTTCTCGGCCCGAACGGAGCGGGTAAGACCACTGTCATGCGATCCGTCTTCGGCGTGGTCGAGCCCGACAGCGGCGAGGTGCTCTGGGACGGGCGGCCGATCGGGCTGAACGAGCGGCTGCGCTTCGGGTACATGCCCGAGGAGCGCGGGCTCTATCCGCGGATGCCGGTCGAGGATCAACTGGCCTTCTTCGGGACGCTGCACGGGCTGAGCGACGGCGCGGCGCGCGTCGCGGCAGCGCGGTGGATCGAGCGGCTGGGCCTCGGCAGTCGAGCCAACGCGACGCTCGAAGAGCTCTCCCACGGCAACCAGCAACGCGCCCAGCTCGCAGCGGCGCTGCTCCACGAGCCCGAGTTGCTCGTACTCGACGAGCCGTTCGCCGGTCTCGACCCGGTCGCAGTCCAGCTGCTCGCCGAGGTCCTCCGCGCGGAGGCGGCGCGAGGCGCAGCCGTTCTCTTCTCGAGCCACCAGCTCGACCTCGTCGAGGACATCTGCGAGGAAGTGGCGATCGTCGACCGCGGTCGCGTCGTCGCAACAGGAAATGTGGACGCGCTCAGACGGGCGTCGCAGCGACGGCGGATCGAGCTCCAGCTCGAGGGCTCGCCGCCGGGGTGGCTTCCGAACGTCGCCGGCATCGAGGTGATCGACCGTCGTAACGGCGATCTGCGGCTGCTGGCCGGGCGGGACGTCGACCCGGAGCTGGTTCTCGCCGAGGCGGAGCGGTCGGGGCACGTGGTGTCGTTCAGCTACGGGCCGCCCTCGCTCGCCGACCTGTTCCTTGAGCTGGTGGTTCCGTGAGCAGCCGTCGCGCGATCACGCTCATCGCGCGGCGCGAGATCCGCGAGCGCCTGCGCAGCAAGGTGTTCCTCGTCTCGACCCTGGTCATGCTGTTGATCGTCGGTGGATCGACAGCGCTTCAGGGGGCGCTCTCGAAGAAGCCGACCTATCACGTCGCGGTGACCGCGCCGGCGCCTGCCGGTCTCGCCGCCGCACTCGAACGCGCGGCAAAGCCGTTCGACGACGCGAAGGTGCGCCTACGGATCGTCGCCTCGCCGGCCGTCGGACGGCGCATACTCGAGGCCGAGCGGGTCGACGCGCTCTTGCTCCTCTCGCAGGATCGGCTCGTGTTCCGCACAAACGTCGATGCGAAGGCAGCAGCGATCGCGGACATCGCAGTCCGCGCCGTCCGCAATCAGCTGCCGCCGACACCTGAGCTGACGACCGCAACGCTGCATCGACCGGACAGCGAGACCACAGATGCGCAGACGCTCGTCGCGTACGTCAGCTCGCTGCTGTTGCTCACGTCGCTCGCGATCTACGGACAGTGGGTGGTCACCGGAGTGGTCGAGGAGAAGAACAACCGCGTCGTCGAGATCATCCTCTCGACGGTTCGGGCGCGCCATCTGCTCGCCGGCAAGGTGATCGGCATCGGCCTGCTCGGGCTCGCGCAGCTCGCGCTCGTCGCGGGCCTCGCGGCCACTCTCCTCGTCGCGGGCGTCTACGACGCTCCGGCCGGGCTCGGTGGCAGCGTGGCGCTCGTCATCCCCTGGTTCGCGCTCGGGTTCGCGCTCTATTCGGTCGCCTACGCCGCTGCGGGAGCCATGGCCTCGAGGCAGCAGAACGCGGACACCGCGGGACAACCCGTCACGTACACCCTCCTCGCCGTCTACTTTGCCGGCTACCTCGCCCTCGCGAGCAACACGGACGGCCCGCTGGCGAACCTCCTCACCGTGTTTCCGCTTACCGCACCGCTCGTACTACCCGCGCGCAGCGCGCTGGTCGGCGTTCCGCTCTGGGAGCACGTCGTCGCCGTCGTGCTGGTCCTCGCCACGACCTACGCGCTTGTCCGCGTCGCGGGTCGCATCTACGGCCACGGCCTGCTCCGCAGCGGACCTCGACTCGGCGTCCGGGCCGCGTGGCGCCTCACCCGCCATTCCTGAGCCGACTGGCGGCGGGGATGAACTCGTCCGACTAGGAGAGCGCGTCGTTGTCGTCGACGAGCACCTTGCCGACCTCCTTGAGATGGCCCTTCCCGAGGATCACCTCCAGCCTGTGCTGGCCTGACTTCGCCGGGGTCAGTGTGAAGCGGAAGCTCTTCGTCCCGCCCTTGAGGACCTTCACGCAGAACCCGTCGCTCTTGGGGTAGGAAGTCATTTTCGGCGGTCCCTCGATCAGCCACGAGTTCTTGTCGTCGTTGAAGTCGAGGCAGAAGAACCTGATCCACTTCCCGTTGTTCGTGACCGTCACGGTGAACGGGTAGGGCTGCCCGATCTTCAGGACGGACGGCAGGCCGCTGACATGAGCCGAGAGACCGGATGCGCGCCGAGCGCCGGGACCGCTGCGACGAGCACGATCAACGCGCCGAGCACCATGAACCGCCGCAAGACATCCCCCAGGGTCGCAGTGGGTCGATGCTTTCAGGCCCGAGCACGCCATGTCCAGCGTGCCGTCCCTTCGTCGTTCTCCGACTTGATGACGAGGGCAGGGTCTACCGAGCGCGATATCAGCTGAAGAGCCGCCAAAAGCAAAGGTTCTAATGGCCTGGGTATCGCGCGTGCTCCTGAAA
>CAVRVG010000005.1:0-1072382 GCA_963724655.1 uncultured Actinomycetes bacterium
CACCGAATCGACGCCGCGCGGTGGAGCAATGCCACTCCCTGCTCAAATTCCGCTGTACCACGCCGCGCCCTACAAATTAGTGGGCGACTGGCCTGCTTCCTGCTTTGTCGTAACGGACAGCGATGGATTCCTCGGCCAGCCAACGAGCCTTCCTGCTCCTGCGCTACACGCTGATCGCCGCCACGGCATATCTGTTGATCGTCGAGGACCAGTTCACGCTGCCGCCGGTCGGCATCGTGGTGGTGATCGCCCTGGCGCTGGCGTCGAACGTGATCATCGCTCAGCTTCCCCAGCGGGTGACGCAGCACACGTCGTTCGGCATCGCGCTGGTGGTCGGCGACACGGTCTGGATCACCGCGCTGCTCCTCCAGAGCGGGCGCTTCAACGCCGAGTTCTTCTACCTGTACTTCTTCGTCCTGCTGCTCGCGGCGATCGGTGAGAACCTGCGCCTGATCGCGATCGGCGCGGTGGCGATCTGCGGGGCGTATCTCTATGGGCTCGCCGCGACCGGCGGCTCGTGGTCGCTGTGGAAGTCGCCGTCGCTCATCCGCATCCCGTTCCTCTTCACGGCGGCGGCATTCTACGGCTTCCTCGTCGAGCGGACGCGCAGCGAACGGTGGCGGGCCGAGGCGGTCGAGACCGCGCGGCAGCGCACCGAGGACGAGCTCTCGCTGCGCACCACCGAGCTGCGCGACGAGGCGGCGATGTCGGCCGCGTTGGCGCGCGTCGGGAGCGAGCTCATCTCGTCGCTCGACCGCCCCGTGCTGCTCGAGCGCGTCTGCCAGGTGACGACCGAGGAGCTCGGCGCCGTCTCCAGTCACACCCTGCTGCGGCGACCGGGGGAAGCGCTCTACGTCACCGTCGCGGCGCACGGGCTCTCGCCCGAGGTCGGCGAGATCGTCCGCCTGCTCGAGATTCCGCAGGAGCGCCTCGCGGCGCTGCTGCAACGCCTCGACACCGAAGGCGTCGCCGAGGTGGAGACGCCGCTGCAACTCCTGCCCGGCGAGCCCGGTGGCTACCATCTGCTGATCGCGTTGCGGCGCGGCCCGACCCTCATCGGCCTCCAGGTCGCGAATTGGCGCGAGGTGCCGGTCCTCACCGCCACCCAGCACCGCATCGCCCGCGGCATCGGCCAACTGGCATCGATGGCGCTCGCCAACGCGCAGCTCGTGCACGAGCTCGAGGCGGCCAATCAGCTCAAGTCCGACTTCGTCGCGTCGATGTCGCACGAGCTGCGCACGCCGCTGAATCTGATCATCGGCTACGGCGACCTGCTGCTCGACGACACCTTCGGCGCGCTCACGCCGTCGCAGGCCGACACGCTCAAGCGGATGGCGCGCAGCTCGCGCGAGCTGCTCGATCTCGTCGAGGCGACGCTCGACCTGTCGCGGCTCGAAGCGCGGCGCATGCCGCTGGAGCTGCGCGAGATCGACCTCATCGAGCTGTTCGATGATCTGGCGCTCGAGTCGCGCGCCTGGCGGCTCCAGCCGGGCGTCGAGTTGACCTGGGACGTCGTCCCGGGCACGCCGCGCCTCACCTCGGATCCGGTGAAGCTGCGCATGGTGCTGAAGAACCTGGTCGGCAACGCGGTCAAGTTCACCGAGCGCGGGCGCATCGTCGTCGGCGCGCGCGCCGCGCTCGGGGCGGTCGAGCTCACCGTGCACGACACCGGCATCGGCATTCCGCCCGAGGCGCAGACGCTGATCTTCGAGCCGTTCCGCCAGGCCGACCGCAACGTGCACTCCCGTTTCGGTGGCGCCGGGCTCGGGCTCTACATCGTGCGCCGGCTGCTCGACGCGATCGGCGGCTCGATCAATCTGGAGAGCGAGGTCGGCGTCGGCTCGACGTTCCGCATGGTACTGCCGGTGCGCCCGTACCGCGCCGAGGCGGGCTTCGCCGGCATCGAACGCATCCTGCCGTTCCCAGCCGCCGAGCCCGTCGCCGAACCGCTGCGCGCCACCGCCTGATCTGCGATCCGGCCCCTGCTGATCCGGCCTGCCGGGTCGTCGCGCTTCTCGGCGGCCATGTGAATCGGCTAGTCTCCGGATCTCACGAGGAGATCCAACCATGGCAGCAGGGAAGCCGGGCAAATCAGAGGCAACGTCGGCGCTCGACAGTGTGCGTCATCTCATCGCGGTCGCCGACTGCGATACCGTCTACCGCGACCTGTACCTGGCCCGCGCCGAGGTGCTGCTCGGGTCGGCGCTGTCACGCCAACAGTTCCGCGAAGCGCGCAACACGGAACAGGCGATTGCCGCCGCGCTGGGCGAGAGCCGGGCCGCGACCGTCCGCCAGGATTGGGCACGCGTCGAGGAGCAGGCCCAGCGCGCCGACCAGCTCCGGCGCGCCCTGGCCGAGCGGGCTTCGGTCGTTGCGCTCGGCGCCGAGGTCTACGAGGCGCCGCCGACCGCGCTCGACCCGTTCTCGCCCGGCCTCAGCCACTTGGCGGCGAGCGATCCCGCCGAGTTGCGCGCCGCCGCGGTGAGCGCCCTGGCGGCGTTGGAGCGCGCCGACCCCGAGCGCAGGCAGCTCTACGGCGAGCGGCGCGCCTATCTCGAGCAGCTCGCCGTGGCGGCGCGGGTGGCGGATTCGCCGAAGGTCGAAGCCGACACGATGGCGACCGCCGACGTCGCCCAGCGCGCGCTCGACGCCGCCGAGCGCGGCGATGCGGCGGCGTTGGCGCGCTACGCGAAGGAGATGCGCGCCCGAGCGGCGCAGGCGCCGGCGAGCGCGAAAGAGGAAACGTCCGCGCCGCCGACGGCAGGGCTGAGCGCGGCCTCGCTGCAGTGTCCGGTCGACCTCGCCGCGCCCCTGCCCGCCGGCACCGCCGACCGCGCCGCGACGCTCGGGCTCGCCGCGGTCAGCGCCGCGCCGCTCGAGATGTCGCAACCGCTCTTCGACTTTATTGCGGCGCACATCCAACAGGCCCGTCCGGCCGACCATGCGGCGCAGCGGGAAGGCGCGTCGCGGGTCGAGGCCGTGAGCAGCGCCGCGGGATGGCCGAACGACGTGTCGAAGGCGGTGCGGGACCTCCTCGATCAGTTCCTGCGCCAGGTGTTCGTCAACTCGGGCGGTGCGCGGTACCTGCCGCCGTTCACGACGGAGTCCATCCTCGTCGAAGACTTCCCCGAGGAGGGCGAGGCGCCGTCCGCAGGGCCGCTGCTCGCCGCGCTCGGACTGCCGCGGCGCCGCGGACTCAGCCGGCTGACGATCGACTGCGCGCTGCTCGAGCACGGCCCGGCCATCGTCCGGGATCAGCTCGGCCTCCCGCCGAACGAGTTCCGCCTGGTGTGCGTACCGCCGGACATCTACACGCGCGTCGGCCGGGACAAGGGCTGGGGCAAGCAGCCGCACTGGACGCACTTCGACGGCTACCAGGTGCTGTCGCGCGGCGGCCTGCGCGCGCTGGTCGGCGGCGATGCGCGCTACGGCGGCCTGAACGACCTCGTCAGTATCGCGGTCGACGACGAGCGCGACGGCGTGATCGCGCGCTTCGCGGCGATCCGCCGCGCTCGCCAGGTCATGCGCTGGCGTTGAGACCACGGATTTCTCGGATGGCCTGAGGGCTAATCGACGCACGAGGGGGAATGATCGATGGCGCGCGACGTGAATCGGCAGTGGCTGCTCCGGGCTCGACCGGAGGGGCGGATCAAGGCCAGCGACTTCGAGCTGGTCGAGCGGGACGTGCCGACGGCCGGCGCCGGTGAGGCGGTCGCCCGGCTCCTGTATCTGAGCCTCGATCCCACCAACCGCGTCTGGGTGAACGACGCGGAGAGCTATCTGCCGCCGGTGCAGATCGGCGAGGTGATGCGCGGCGGCGGCATCGCGCAGGTGGTCGAGTCGAAGCACTCCGATGTACGCCGTCGGCGACCTCGTCAGCGGCCTGACGGGCTGGCAGGACTACGTGCGCCTCGACGCCGGCGCCATGGTGCAGCCGCTGCCGAAGGGGTTGTCGGTCCCGCTCCCGAGCTCTTTCTCGGCGTGCTCGGCTTCACCGGCCTGACCGCGTACTTCGGCCTGCTCGACGTCGGCCAGCCGCAGGCGGGCGAGACGGTGGTCGTTTCGGCCGCCGCGGGCGCGACCGGTTCGGTCGTCGGCCAGATCGCGCAGCATCAAGGGCTGCCGCGCGGTCGGCATCGCCGGCGGCCCGGAGAAGTGCGCGCTGGCTGACGGACGAGCTCGGGTTCGACGCCGCGGTCGACTACAAGGCCGACGGACTGGCGCGGCCGCCTGCGCGAGGCCTGCCCGAACGGCATCGACGTCAACTTCGAGAACGTCGGCGGCGACATGATGGACGCGGTGATCGCGCGGATGAACCACGACGGCCGCGTCGCCCTGTGCGGCATGATCTCCGGCTACAACAGCGACGAGCCGATGCGCGGCCGGTTCGACGTCATCCTCATGAAGCGGCTGCAGGTGCGCGGCTTCATCGTCCTCGACTACCTGCCGCGCTTCGCCGAGGGCGTGACCCAGCTCGCGCAGTGGTACGTCGAGGGGCGAGTCAAGCACCGCGACACCATCGTCGACCGGCCTCGAGCAGGCCCCGACGGCGTTGAACATGCTCTTCGACGGCCGGAACCTCGGCAAGCTGCTGATCAAGGTCGCCGACCAGCCTGAAACGCCGATGGACACCGAGGGCCACGGATGGACACCGAGCCCCGCCCTCGCCCCCAGCGATCATAAAATGCTTCTATTTCTTGGAGCGGAAGACGGAAAATCTGTGTCCGTCGGGGCGGTGAAGGTGGAGTGTGTCCATCTGTGTATGCAGACTTGCACTGATTTAGAAATTAGTGCTAATCTGCGTGTCATGGTCAGGGTGCAGCGCAAGGCAGTGGCGGCGCCGGTGCACCGCGAGGCGCCGCAGCGGCAGGCCGTCGTCGGGTTCTTTCGCATCATGGAGATGTGGGGGGTCGCGAACGAGGACGCGCGTCGCATCCTCGGGGCGCCGCCGCTGCGGACCTTTTTCGAGTGGAAGGCGGGGCGGGTCCGGCGCATGCCCGAGGATGCCCTGCGCCGCATCGGCTACGTCGCGGGGATCTACAAGGCGCTGCAGATCCTCTACGCCGATCCCGCCCAGGCCGACGGCTGGGTGAAGCGGCCGAACCGCGCCTTCGGCGATCACACGCCGCTCGAGCGCATGGCGGCCGGCGACGTGACCGACCTGGCCGCCGTGCGCGCCTATCTCGATGCCGCCCGCGCCCCGTGGTCCTGAGCCGCGCCAGCGGCGGGTGAGCTGGCGGCGGGCGACGCGCATCGTCGCGGCGCGCTATCCGCCGATCGACCTGTTCGAGCGCGTGTCGAGCGATCCCAGCGTGTGGGAGGCGCTCATCGCGGCCGAGCAGCTCGTCAACCCGCGCGTGCGCGACGACGTCGGCGAGATCCGCCTGGTGCCCGCCGCGGAGCGGATCAGCGGCCCCGGCGCCTCCTACGTGATGGCGGCGTTCACGCACCGCAATCCGCATGGGTCGCGCTTCAGCGACGGCAGCTACGGCGTCTACTACGCCGCCCAGACGCTGCGCACCGCGGTGCGCGAGACGGCCTTCCACTTCGCGCGCTTCGCCGCCGACAGCCGCGACCCGCCGCGCTACGAGGACATGCGCGTGCTGGTCAGCCGCGTCGACCAGCGATTCGCCGACATCGGCGCGTTGCCGGCCGACGAGCAGGCCCGCATCCTCGATCCCGACTCCTACGCCGCCGGGCAGACCGCCGGCGCCGCGCTGCGCGCCGCCGGCGCGAACGGCGTCGTGTACGCCAGCGTTCGCGATGCGGGCGGCGAGTGCATCGGCGCCTTCAAGCCCACCGCGGTCGGGATCCCGGTGCCCGGCCCGAGCCTCAAGTATCACTGGGACGGCGTGCGCGTGGCGCGCTATTTCGACTACGAGAGCGGGAAATGGGTCGGGTTGTCAGAGTCGTGATGAAAGACAAAGGACGAACGACCAAGGCTTCCGAGCCTTCGTCTTTCAGCTTTTCGCTTTCGTCGTCGCTCACTGACCACGCCGTGTACGCGCTCACGCCCGACCTGCTGCTGGTGTTCAAACCGCGCGGGCATCGCGAGGCGACGCACGCGCATCCGTACGCGCAGCGTCTGCGCGTCCTGCGCGGGCGGCTGGAGGTGCGCACGGCGCGCGGCGTCGTCCGCGTCGGCCGCCGGCGACCGTCCGCTGCGCATCGCCGCCGAGCGCTCGCATTCCACGCGCGCGCTCGCGGACACGTGGCTGCTGGTGGAACGACTCGACCGCTGACGGTGCGGTCGCAGTTGCGTTGGTCGTGGGGATCGCGAAGATCGTGGGCGGCAACCCACTCGCCGGGTACGACGGTCTGTGGCAGTCGTACGACGTGCTGGAGGTCGCTCGGTGGAGCTGGCGTGCGGTCGGCGGGCTTGCCTTCTACCTCGCCCTCGTCCCGGTGATCGTGGCGCCGGCGGCACTGCGCATCCTGGCCCGAGAGGGACGCGCCGGCCGGGCGGCGTCGGCGGCCGCGCTCACCCTCACGTGCTCGGTGACGGTGATCCTCGTGCTCGTCGTCGGGGCGTTCTCGAGCACGACGTACGGGGTCGGGTTTCTTCACGACCGGTACCTGTTCTACGTCGCGCCGCTGTGGGTCATCCTCCTTGCGGTGTGGGCCGAGCGGCGGGAGCCGATTGGACGCAGCTCGCTTGCGATCGGCTCGTTGCTCGCCGTCGTTGCTCGTCGCGACGCTGCCGCCGTACCTGCTGGCAAAGGACGGCGGGCGCCTGTTCGATGCCGTCGCCTCGGCGCTGCCCGGTGAGCTCGCCAATCGCGCGGGCCGCGGCGAGCCGGGGAAGGCGATGCTGCTCGCCGCGGTCGTCGTCGGCATCGCCCTCGTCGCGTTCACTCCCCACCCGGTTCCGCTCGGCGTTGCTCGCGCTCGTTGCTCGCAGCGTTCCTCTGCGGAGGTGCGATCGCCTGGGACACGCGCACCGACTCGGCGCGCAACACCACCTTCGCGAGCATGACCCAGGGAGACGTGGGCTGGGTCGACGCCGCGCTGCCAGACGGCGAGAAAGCCGCCATGCTCGCCGGCGGTGTCCCGGTCGAGGTGCGCGACGCCTTGCGGCTGACGGAGTTCTTCAACGGCTCGATCGGGGCGGCATACGACCTCGCGGGAGCGCTTGCGCCAACGCTCGACTCCGAGCCGGTGCGAACGGTGAGCGGGGTCGTGGTCGATGAGCGAGGCACGCCGGTACGGCCGCGCTACGTCGTCGCCCCACCCGAGCTCTCACTCGCCGGCGAGGTCATCGCCACCGGAACCCTGCACGGGGTGGCGCTCTGGCGCGTCCAGGAGCCTCTGCGCGTCATCGCCGGAGGCGGCTGACTCCGTCGAGATCGGTGACGGCTACGCCGCCGCGGCGTGCCTGGCCAGGAACGCCTTTGTCCGCTCGGGGGTCGCGAGAATGTCCCACTGCCGCTCGGGGTAGCTGAAGTTCTCGGTGAACTCGTCGCAGATGGCCTTGTTCTGGGCCATTGCGACAACGAGGTCGAGCAGGTGCGGCGCCGGCGGCGCAAGCATGAAGTTCACCCAGTCGGAGATCCCCAGCACGCGCGCCTCTCGCGCTCGCGCCACGCGCTGGCAGAAGCGCTCGTCGTAGACGTAGTCGGCCACGATCGCCTCACCGACCGTCCAGGCCGAGTACGAAGCCGAGTTGGCGCCCTGCCCCATCACCGGATCGACGACGGTGTGCACGTCGCCGACGGCAATCGCGAACTTCCCCGAGGCGAGCTGGATGTAGTCCTCGCGCACCGTCGGTGTGAGCGCTCCCTGGAGGATGTCGAGAGGCCCGGTAAGCGCGAATTCGGATGGGTCGAGTCGCTCGAAGGTCTTGGGGTGGAGCTCCTCGAGCGTCGACTGCACCGCGTGCAGGAAGGCTGCGGGGTCGTCGTCGTAGCGCAGGTCGGCCAGCGGCTCCATGCGGCCGCCCGGAATGCACTCGAACAGGAGGACGGAGACGTGCCCGTCGCGCGAGAACATCGGCAGCTCGAGCAGCTCGCCGTCGCCAGGTGAGACGGAGATCGAGACGCCGAGGGGGTCGGTGCGGGCAATCCCGTGGTACAGGCCTGCGCACAGCCGACGCTGGGCTCGGTCGTACGGGGATTTCTCGGGGCGGCGCGGGAACATGCTGGTCAGCGCGCCGCGACCCGAGCACACGACCATGAGGTCGTGGCTCTCCGACAGGCGCTCGATGTCCTCGGGCTCGAGGCTGCCGATCACGAGCGTGCCTCCCCGCGCCTCGTACTCGTCCATCAGTCGCGGCAGATAGATCCGATAGTCGATGCTCAGCGACCGGGAGGCAAAGTCACCCTGGAAGTAGAGCGGTTGGGGGCCGCCGAAGTAGTGGTGGTGACAGTCGTAGCCGTACTCGGCCGCGTCCCAGAAATGGATCCCGAGCAGTCGTTCCCGATCGAGCGTGGCGTGGTGGTGACCCACCGTGTTGAGGAGCCGTCCCGTGGCGACCTCGGCTGCTGTCGTCTCCGTGTAGATCGTGACCGGGACGTCGTGCTGCAGCAGGAAGAGACCAAGATGCAGACCCGCGACCCCTGATCCGACGATGCCGATGCCCGCCATGCCGCTCCTCTCCGTCGAGACCTCTCAGCTGTCTCGGGCCTTATACGTCGCGCGAGGGCGCGGATCAATGGACCCGGGTCGAATGCTACATTCGATGGCGTCGCATGATCGAACTCCGGCAGCTCTCCTACTTCGAGGCCGTCGCACGCGAGCTTCACTTCAGCCGCGCAGCGGCGGTGGTCGGCGTCAGCCCATCGACCCTCAGCCACGGGATCCGGAAACTGGAGCGCGAGCTCGGGACAGTGCTGCTCGAGCGAACGAGCCGCAGCGTCTCGCTGACGGAGCCCGGCCGGCGGCTCGTCGCGTCGCTGCCCGCGGCGCTCAGGCGACTGGAGGCGGCGCTCGACGACGCGCGGGGTGCTCCGCACACGTGGGAGCACTAGAGGCCAGGCCTCTAGCGCTCACCGAAGCGATCGAGCTGGTTCGCAGCGCTGCCGGAGGATCGTGAATCGGGTCGCGCGCGCCGCCCGAGGCCTCTGGGGCAGCCTGGTGGAGCTCGCGGGGACGCGCCGCGGGGCCGTGGTGCTCGTGCTCGCCGCCATCGCCGTCTGGATCGTCCAGAGCGTCGGCTGGCCGCTTGCGGCCGGGAGGGACATCAGCGCGTACCTCCTCGTCTACGTCGACCTGTTCGACCACGAGGTCGTGTTCCCGTGGGCGATGCTCAACCGGACGCCGCTCTCGGCGCTTGCGCTCGGCGGCACGCTCGAGCTGGGCCACCCGTTGCTGCTCGAAGCGGTGGCGGCCTGCCTCTTCGCTGCCTCCGTGCTCGCGGGTGCGCTCGCCGCGCGGACCTTCGGGCGAGGTCCCGGCAGTGCTCGTCGGCCTGGGTCTGTTGCTCTATCCCGGGTACGGGATCGTCTTCCACGAGCTCACGGGCGACACGTTCTATGCGGCAGCGTTCGCCGGCTGGACGCTCCTCGCGGTGCGCATCGCCGCGCGGCCCTCGACACGCGGGTTCGCGCTCGTCGGTCTCGGCGTTGCCGGGCCTCGTGTTGATGCGACCTTCGAGCCTGCCGCTGGGCCTCGCGTTGCTCATCCTCCCGCTCATCGTGGGAGGCGCCGTTCGGGTGCGGCTCCTGCGCGTGGGGATCGCTGGTCGTCGCCCTCGGCGTGCCACTCCTTGCGTGGTCGATCCACAATGCCGTCCGCTTCGACGACTTCACGCTCGTCCGTGGCGGCAATGCCTCACTGCCGCTCTTCAGGGCGCTCGTGACCGACCACATCGTCGAGCCCGGCAACGGCCCAGCCTCAGAGGAGCTTGCCCGCCTCGTCGAGCGCAAGCTGCTCACCGTCGAGCCGTACCGGTCCTACGGGATCGATATCGACACCTTCTTCAGCGAGGCCGGCGCGCGCATCCACGAGGATCTGATCAGCCTCTCCGACCGCGAGTACGGCTGGGACAGCGACTACGCGCTGCTCGGCCGGGTCGGGCGCGAGGCGGTGAAGGCACATCCCGGCGCGTACGCGAAGGGCGTGGCGCGGAGCTTCTTCGACCTGCTCGACCAGCCCTTGTTCGCGGGACGTGTCGCAGCGACCGAGACCCCGGCGGCGACCGGCGGCGCGGCATCCCCTGTTGCTTCCGAGACCATCGTCGTCAACGGCGTGACGCTCCCGAGGCCTACCGAGGGCGAGGTGATCCCCTCGGAGCACGCGAGCGCGCAGGCCTCCACACCCGACGGGAGCATCCGGGAGGTCTGGACGTCGGCGACCGAGCATCACCTCGTGTTCGACGATGCCCGACGGGAGGCGGAGCTGGTCGCCAACGGGCGGCAGATGGATGACCTTCTCTCCCACTTCCCCGACCGCAGCTGGAGCCCGTGGGTCGGCCTCCAGATGGACCGTTCCTCGAAGCTGTACCCCCGCCTCTGGATGCTGCTCATCGTCGGGCTCGTCGGGATCGTGCTCCGGCGGCCCTGGGGCGCGCGGATCAGCGGCGTCCTCGCCGCCGGCGTCCTCGTCGTTCTCTTCGTGACGGCGCTGACGGTGTACGCGGTGCCGGACTACGCGGTCGTGCTCTCCCCGGCGCTCGTGCTGCTCGCAGCCGTTGGCCTGGCAGGAGATCGCACCCGTCCCCAATGACGCGGCGCAACGAGGACGATGAGCAGAGCCACCAGGAGCGCGTTGCGTCCGACGAGGAACGCCGTCGCGAACGGCTCGCGGACGTTGACGTAGTCGCGATAGAGATCGGGGAACCACAGGTGCGTTGCGGCCAGCGCAGCCACGAAGAGCGCGAGCGCAGCGCGACCGCGGCGGCCCGCGACGAGCGGCACGAACGGGAGTAGCCAGAGCACGAACTGTGGTGAGAGAACGCGCCCGAGTGCGAGCTGGGCGGCGACGACCGCCGCGCAGCCACGGACGAGCCCGGCGCCCGAAAGCTCGTCTCGGAACGCGGTGCGCCAGACCCAGATGACGATCGCCACCGAGAGGAGGGCGCACAGGAGCCCCAACACGCTGCCGGCCGTGCCGACGACATCGGCGCTGCGCACCGATCCTGTGCCCCCCTCGTCGACCGACGCGAGCCCGGTCCCGAGCCCGAGCTTCTCGAGCAACCCATCGGCGGCGAGAACGACGCTGCCGGCGAGGCTCTCGACCTGCAGGCCGCGCGAGAGCTGTGCCCTCACCGAGAACCATGTCTCCGATGGAGCCATCACCAGGAACGGCAAGAACACCGCTGCGGCCGTCCCCACGACGAGCCCTGCGTAGCGCGCCGCCGCTCCCCGCCCGCTTCGGTGCAAGACGAACGCGATCGCGAGCGGGAGAAGGAGCAGCGGGTAGAGCTTGGTCGCGATCGCCGCGCCGAGGACGACGGCGGAGCCGGCTCGGCGCCCGAGGAGCAGGAGGGCGGTTGCGACACCGGTCAGCGCAACGGGGAGCGCGTCGAAGCGCGTCAGCGCGAGCTCGCCGAGGACCAACGGGACGGTCGCAACGACCGCAATCGCGGCAGCCGCCTTTCGACGCGAGGCGCCAAGCGATGCGAGCGAGAACGCGACCGCGAGCAGCGTCGCCCCAAGAGCGACGGCCATGACCATGGCGAACCAGAATGCGTAGCTGCTGGCCGCGTCGTTCAGCTGCGGCTCGTAGGTCGAGGTCCCACCCGAGGTGCCGAAGGCCCTGGTCGCCAACGATGGCAGCACGAACGCGACGAGTGCCCCGGGCGGGTACTCGATCGCAACGTCGCGATACGGCATCTCACCGTCGACGATCCGATCGCCGAACGACTCGTACAGCGGCACGTCCCACGACGAGGCGTCATCCGCTCGCGACCAGGTGATCGCAACACTCAGGGCGAGGAGAGCGAGCCCCAGGGCGACCAGCACCTGAAGGTCGCGTCGGGTAGCGGGCTGCGCCATCGCCGCGAACGGTAGTGGCGGCGCAGGAGGTCTGGAGCTACCCGGCCGACCCGGTGGTCCTCCCGTGCGGGAATACTGCGCCGCAACGGTGACGTCGACCAGGAAATCAAGCCAACTCGTGGCTCAGGCTCCGTCGGGCCCTCTCCACGGATGCGCTCGCATCGCGGCGCGGTGCGCTCGCACTGTTCGTCCTCGCGCTCGCGTCGTACGCGCTCCAGGCGCTCGCGTGGCCGCTCGAGCGTGGGCGCGACTCGTGGGACTACTGGTTGTGGCTCCTCCAGTTCCTCGACGCCGAGCCACCGTTCTCGGCGCTCGCGGTGTTCCGCACGCCGTTGACGCCGATCGTGGTGGGGCTCCCGATGGCGATCGGAGGCGCGCAGCTCCTCGAGCTCGTCATGGGCCTGATCTACGCCGCCACGATCGTCGGTTGGGCCTGGGCGGTGTTTCCCCTTGGACGTCGCGTCGCAGTCGCGACGGGTGTGGTGATGCTCATCAACGTCCCGTTTGCCGGGCTGTTCCACGAGGTGTCGAGCGACTTCGTGTTCGCGGCGCTGATGGCCCTGTTCGCCGGCTGGGTGATCCGGGCGTTCTCGACGCCGACCCGGCGGCGACTCGTGCTCGTCGGTCTCGGCGTGGCATTGCTCACGCTCTGCCGTCCGACCGGGCAGGTCGCGGTCGATCGCCTGTGTGCTGATCCCGCTCCTCGCCCGCCGCGGGTGGCGGCCACGTCTCACCGGCATCGCGGTTGGCATCGTCGCCGCGGCGATCCCGCTCGGGCTCTGGGCCGTCCACAACGCGCTGCGGTACGACGACTTCGCCGTCGCGCGAGGAGGCAAGGCCTGGGTTCCGTTCTTCAAGGTCGCGAGCTCGGTCGACCCGGCGAACGGCGATGCGTCGAAGCGGCTGGCGGACGCTGTCGAACGCGAGGTGCTGACCCAGCCGGCCTACGCCGAGCGGGGTGTCGACGTCGCAACCTACTTCCAGGGCGCGGGGAATCTCGAGGTGATCCGGATGATCGCTCTCTCGGACCGGGTCTTCGGCTGGGACTCCGACTACCAGGTGCTCTACGACGCCTCGATCGAGGCGATCCGCGCAGATCCCGGCTGGTATGCCCGCGACGTCGCCGACACCTTCTGGGACTTCCTCTCGCAGCGGTACGCCCCTGAGCCGCGCGTCCGCCCGGTCGTGATCCCGGAACTGGCGCCGGAGCTCGCGATCGACGGACAGCCGTTCCCCGCCCCGATCACCGTCTCACCCCTCGTCGAGGCTGTTCGCTACGGCCTCGTCTGGTGCCCGACCGACGACCTCGACCGCTGTGTCGTCTCCGATCCGGCGGCCGCGCTCGGCTCGGAGTCCGAGGGGAAGCGGTACGTCGAGCTCATCGACACGGTTCGCGACTGGAATGCGCAGCTGCCCGTGCGCGACTCGAACGCCTGGCTCGCCTCCAAGGGTGGGACCGCGAGCTTCAGGTGGCCTCGCTCGTATCTGTGGATCGCGCTCGCGGTGGTCGCGCTCGCGATCCGCAGGCCGCGCGGAACCGCCGAGGTCGTGGTGCTGGGGACGGTCGGTGCGCTCGTCTTGCTCGTCCATGCGCTGTCGCAGGCGCCCCAGAACGAGTTCGCCCTCCCGGTCGCACCGATCTGGATCGTCGCCGCGCTCGTCGGGCTGCTCGGGGTGCCGAAGCGCCCGAGCCTCCGTGAGACGCGCACGGGTCGGGCCACGTGCCGCGTTCCTCGCTGGGACCGTGGCGAGCCACCGACGAGCGGTCAACGTATCCGCGGTCGCTCGAGGTGCGTGGTGATCGTAACTCGACGATCGGCGTTGCGACGGGGGCGCTTCGATCGTGCATCGATGGGCCGACGCGATCGGCGTCGACCTTGCGATTCGCGATTCCGCCGTGGCCGCCTCGCGTGGCTGCGCCGACGCTGGCGGAAGGATCCGACCCAGTTCTACTGAGGATCAGCGTCTCAGCGGAATCGCGGCGATCGTCGTGGCACATTCGCGGTCATCTTCGCCGTCGGCCTTCATGGACGACGAGCGAGTCGTACCGATACATCGTCAACGCGCTGGGTGCCTCGATGAGGGCCGCTGTCATCGTTCATGACTGCAATCCGCAGAGTGCACGTCTTCGGCCGCGTCGAGCATCGACGAGGCGATCGCTCGCCCGGGTACGACGGAGCGCTGGAACGGTGACGTCTACGCAGATGTTCATCGTTCCACGCGGAGCGACCCGATGTGGTGTCCTCGACTGCGGTACCAGGGGATCTCGATCGTCAGGCAGCGGAGCTGCGAGCGATGACCCTCGCGCTTTCGTGACGAGGCCATCGAGGCACTGACGTACACAGAGTTCACCGGTCAGCGTGAGCGGCTGCGTGCGACCGACGCATCCGGATCGCGCTCGACGAGGATTGCGTCCAGCGCGATCGTGATGCGCGGGCTGCAGTCCCTCGAGGTCGGGCCGTAGCTGTCTGACCTACAATCCGCGCCGTGATCGAGCTCGTGCTCATACCGTCGCCGGCGTTCGCGCGTGTCGCCGCCGCGGGCGTCGATCGCAACGAGAGTCTCGCGCTCCTCGCCGACATGTGTCGCGCGAATGCGCTCGTTGCGGTCAAGCGGGCAGGCTCGGGCCATCTCGGCTCGAGCTTCAGCGCCCTCGACATCGTCGTGCACCTGCTCTACGAGGAGATGAACACGGTCTCGCTCGGGTTCGACCATCCAGGCCGCGACGTGTTCTTCTCGTCCAAGGGACACGACGTCCCCGGGCTCTACGCGGCGCTCAACGCTCTCGGGCTCGTGCCGACCGAGCGCCTGCTGCGTCTCCGTCGGCTTGCACGGGCTCGACGGCCACCCGGATGTCGGCATCCCCGGGATCGAGGCGAATTCCGGGTCGCTCGGGATGGGGATCTCGAAGGCACGCGGCATCGCCTGGGCCAAGCACCGGCTCGGGCTCGGCGGCCGCGCGATCGTGATGACCGGAGACGGCGAGCTGCAGGAGGGGCAGAACTGGGAGGCGCTCCAGGCCGCCGCCCATCAGCGCATCCCGGGCCTGGTCGTCGTGATCGACCGCAACGCGCTGCAGTCCGACCGCACGACCGAGGAGATCCTCGCGCTCGAGAGCCTCGACGAGAAGCTTCGCGCGTTCGGGGCGCGAACGATCGTGTGCGACGGGCACGATCACGCCGCGCTGAGCGATGCGTTCGATACGCTACGGACGACCGACGACGGCCGGCCCGGCGTTCTGATCGCCGAGACGATCAAGGGGCGTGGGGTGTCGTTCATGGAGCACCCGGTTGCGCTTGCGGAGGGCGGCGGGACGTATCGCTGGCACGCGGGTGCGCCCGATGACGCGACCTTCGCGCTCGCACACGCCGAGCTCATGAAGCGGATCGCCGACCGTGCCGCAGCAGCTCGGCCTCGGGCCTATCGAGACGAGCCCGTCGCGGCGCTCGAGAGCGAACGGCGTGAGCCTCCAGGGCGAGCCGGAGAGTGGCGCCGGGTGCCACGAAGACTGCCCCGAGGTGTCCGGCGAGTTCGTCGCGGCGGCCTACGGAGACGCGCTGCTCGAGCTCGCTGCGACCCACCCCGAGCTCGTCGTGCTCGACGCGGATCTTGCGTCCGATTGCCGGGTGCGTGCGTTCGAAGACGCTCACCCGGAGCGGTTCGTCGAGAATGGGATCGCCGAGCAGGACATGGTCTCGATGGCGGCGGGCATGGCCCGTCACGGCCTGCTGCCGGTGGTCAACTCGTTCGCGAGCTTCCTGGCGTCGCGCGCGAACGAGCAGATCTACAACCAGGCAAGCGAGCGCTCACGCGTGATCTACGCGCTCCACTACGCCGGGCTGATCCCGGCCGGCCCGGGGAAGTCCCACCAGAGCCTCCGCGATGCCTCGCTCCTCGCCGCGATCCCGGGAATCACCGTCGTGCATCCGTCGAACGCCGCCGAGACGCGCGAGCTCGTGCGCTGGGCTGTCGAGGATGCGACCGAGACCGTGGCGATCCGTCTCGCGATCGGCCCGTCCCCGCGGCTCACCGAGCCGCCCGCCGGCTACCGCGCGGAGCCGGGAAGGGGGTGGGTGGCCCGCGAGGGAGACGATGGGCTCATCCTCGCGTATGGGCCTGTGATGCTCCACGAGGCGCTCGTCGCGGCTGAGCAGCTCGAGGAGCGCGACCTCGGGTGCCGGGTCGTTGCGATGCCGTGGCTCAACCGCGATCGACCACGAATGGCTGGCTGCCGAGGTTGCCGGTGCTCGGAGCTCGTCGTCGTCGAGGATCATGCGTCGGTCGGCGCACTCGGAGACGCGTTGAGAAGGGCGTTGGCGAAGGCAGGGCTGGACGAAGGCCGTCGGGTCAGCGTCTTCGGCGTCGACGGCTGGCCTGCGTGCGGCACGCCACCGGAGGCTCTCCGCTTCCACGGGCTCGACGGCGCCACGCTCGCCGATCGCGTCCTGCGCATCCTTGCGGCCGCTCCGGCGTGACCCCGCCGGTCTGTTGGCTCGTCCTCGCCGATCCGCTCTCGACGCGGATCTTCGTCGAGACGGGCATCGTCGAGCGGCTCGCTGCCGCGCTCGGCGATCGGCTGCAACCAGTCTTCCTCTTGCCCCGCGAGGCGGCGAACGCCGTGGGAGGAGCGGTTGCCTGAAGGATCGAGGCCACCCCTGCACTTCTTCGATCTCTACCCGCAGGCGGTCCCCCTCACCGAGAAGGCACTACGGCGCACCGACCGCTGGCTCGACCGCAAGCTGGGGTACTACCCCCTTGCGATCCGTCTCAACGAGCGCCACGGCTTCCACCGCGAGCGAATGGCACCTGGGCATCGCAACGAGCTGCTCGACTCGGCGCGCGGTGGGCCGCTTCCACGTCACCCGACGATCGAGCGGGCGATGAACCGCTGGCACTTCTCGACCCACCGCTACGTCTCCCACGAGCTCGTCCGGACGGCTTCGTGCCGACCGGCCCACGATCGCGCTCTCCAACCTGCAGATGCAGTCGGCGGTTCCCTTCCTGCTCGCCGGTGGACGGCTAGGGCTTCCGCTCGTGGGAAACGTTGCGAGCTGGGATCACACGGTCGGCAAGGGCGTCATCTCGCCGAGTCTCGATCGGTACCTCGTCCAGAACATCCGGATGCGAGACGACCTCGTTCGCTACCACGGCGTCGAGGCCGAGCGGATCGTGGTCACGGGCTGGCCGCAGGCGGACGTCTTCTCGCGTCGCCGAACGGCGGACGCGTACGCGGCGATCCTGCGCGGGTACGGACTCGATCCCGACCGTCCGCTCGTCCTCGTGATGGGCAACACCCCCACCAACACGCCCCATGAGGCCCGCTTCTTCAGCCGGCTGATCGAGTGGTGGCAGGCGAGCGGCGCCGCTCTGAGCGTTTCTCACTCCTCTTCCGACCGCACCCGCGCGACTCGGAGTGGCGGACACGCTTCGCAGGCAGCCCTCGACGTGCCGAATGCGGCGGTGCAGGAGCCGAGCTACACGGATCTCGAGGTGTTGGCAACGCTGCTGCAACA
This sequence comes from uncultured Actinomycetes bacterium, assembly GCA_963724655.1. Classification (GTDB taxonomy): domain Bacteria; phylum Actinomycetota; class Thermoleophilia; order Gaiellales; family Gaiellaceae; genus Gaiella. Next base: position 17,447 of record CAVRVG010000005.1, read on the forward strand.
CGCCGGCTGCGTCGTGACCAACGCAGGGACGATCCTGCTCGACGCCCTCGTCAACGACCGTCCCGTCGTGTGTGTGCTGTACGACGAGGATGGCGGCCCACCCGAGCAGTCGTGGGCGGCAAAGAGCGTGATCGGCGAGCACTACGTCGACGTCAACGCCTCGGGCGCATTTCACCGGGCCACCTCGTTCGCCGAGGTTGCGAGCGGCATCGAGCGGTCGCTGGCACAGCCTGGCGAGCTCGCCGACGAGCGGCGCAAGGTGGTGGAGGCAACGGTTGGAGCGATCGACGGCAACGCCGCCGAACGTGTCGTCGCAGCGATCCTGGCGCCGGTCCGGGCCGAGTCATGACAGGTGGTCTCGGCCGCCGGTGGCGGGTTCGCCAGCATGATCGGCGACGCGGTGAGAGTGAGCAGGATCCGCGCTCAACGCTCCTCGTCGACCATTGGTACTCCCATGCCACGGGGCACGTGATCGAGGCGCTACGGCGCTGTCAGGCGTATCACGCCGCAAGCCCGGATACGCGACAGGCACTCGTGCTCAACGGCGCCTCGCCGATCGCCCTTGCAACCTGTGTCTCCTTCGTCGACGACGTGTTCGCTGTGCCGTACTCGAGCTTCGGGCGGCCGGTGGGCGATCCGAAGTCCGCCCTGCGCGGCGTGCCGCGCGACTGGGATGTCGTCCTCCACCATCCGGCCGCGACCGACCCGGAGCACGAGCGCTACGAAGGTCTGCGGCGGTACTACGCCGCCTCAGCGCGTCACTTTCGCGCGCGGGAGTTCGTCGGCGTCGTGGGCGCGGAGCCGCCCGGATACATCCCTCACCAACACCTGCGACTTGCGCTCCCGGAGCGCATCGGCGCTGCGGCGCGAGAGACGCTGGCGGGCCGTCGCGGGATCGCGGTGATGCTCTCGGGAAGCTCGGATCTCCGTGCGTTGTACCCCTCGGCAACGTCCTGGATTCGGATGCTCGACGAGGTTCGCCGGCGCTTGCCAGACACGGTGTTCGTGTTCGTCGGACGCCATCACGCCGCGGACGGAGGGACGGTGAGCGGCATCTCGTTGAGCGAGGCGCTTCGCATCAAGGAGACCTGGCCGGACGCGCTCGACGTGTTCGATCTCCCCATCCTCGAGCAGCTCGCCGCCGTGGAGGCCTGCAAGCTCTTTCTCTCGCCTCACACCGGCTTCGGGTTTGCCGCTCTTGCCGTCGACACCCCGTGGCTCGACCTTGTCGGGCGGAGATTGGCACGAGTACGTTCTTCAACGGTGTGCCGTTCTACTCGGTCCTGCCGAAGTCGCCGACGGTTCCTGCGTTCGTCCAGAGCCGAAAGCTGCCCATGATCGAGGCCGACGAGGACGGCGAGGGGCCGCGAACGGCGACCATGGGCGCCGCCAGGATCCGCGCTGATCTCGACGAGCTCGCAGCGGCGGCAGTCGATCTCGTGGAAGGAAGGATCGACTACGAGGAGGCCCTCGCCGGCTATTTCCCACGCCTGCTCGAGGCCTACCGCGGCGACCTGTCTGCCATTCACACCTTCGAGGATCTCCACCTGGAGTATCTCTGAGTCAGGTCGACTACCGTTCCCCGTCGTGAAGGTCGTGATGACGCTTGTGGTGCGCGACGAGGCCGACATCGTGCGCTCGCATCTCGCGTACCACCTGAACGCCGGGATCGACTTCGTCGTCGTCATCGACAACGGCTCGGTCGACGGCACCTCCGACGTCTTGAAGGAGTACGAGCGCGCTGGCGTCGCGCGCATCCTGACCGAGCCGGTCGGTGAGTTTCGCCAACGGGAGTGGCAGTCACGTCTGGCGCGGCTCGCCGCGACCGACCACGGTGCCGACTGGGTCGTCAACTCCGACGTCGACGAGTTCTGGTGGCCGAGGGGTGGGTCGTTTCCCGAGGTGCTCGGGGAGATCCCCGGGCGGTATGGCGTGGTGCAGTCGCTCGTCCGGCACTTCCCACCGACCGTGACGGACGAAGGCCCCTTCCATGAGCGTCTCGTCCACCGGCTCGCCGCTCAGGCTCCCATCAACGACCCGCTCAGCCCGTGGCGGCCGTTCCGCAAGGTCGTGCATCGCGCACATCCCGACGCGATCGTGATCGAAGGCGGCCACGAGGTGCGCGGCGTCGATCTCCAGCCGATGCGTGGGTGGTACCCGATCGAGTGCCTCCACTTTCCCATGCGGTCGCGTGCCCAGCTGGAGACGAAGGGACGCAGCTGGCGCTCGGACGAGGAGAAGTACGGAGGCCCGACGGTGACCCGAGCCGCCGGTGCGGCGTACCACGATCTCCTCGGCCGAGCTGCGGACAGTGGCGCGACCGACGACTACTACGTCTCGCTTGCGCTCACACCGGAGGACATCGCCCGAGGCCTCGCGCAGGGGACGCTCGAGGAGGACGTGCGGGTTCGTGACGCGTTGCGGGTGCTCGAGACGACCGGCGGCCGACCGGAGCGTCCCAGCTCGCCCCTTGACCTTCCCGCGCCCGACGACGCTCGAGACGGTCTCGTTCGCCCGCGACGCCGCTGTTCTCGGCGAGGCCGATGTCATCCGCACGCAGCGGTGGCTCGACGATCTCGAGCGGCGGGTCGGTCGTATCGAGGCCGCGATGCCGGTGCGCATCGAGCGGCGGCTCCGGGCGCTCGCGCGTCGCGTGCGGCGAGGCTGACCTTGACGCGCGTTGTGATGACACTCGTCGTCCGCGACGAGATCGACACCATCGAGGCGTGGCTCGACTATCACCTCGCCTGCGGGATCGACCAGATCGTGGTCACCGATCACCGCTCGATCGACGGCACCTCGGACGTCCTCGCGCGCTACGCGGCGGGCGGCCGCGTCCACGTGATTCGGCGCGAGGACGAGGAGATGCGTCAGGCCGAGTGGATGACGGAGATGTCGCGGTTGGCGGCGACCGTTCACGGAGCCGATTGGGTGATACCGAGTGACGCGGACGAGTTCTGGTGGCCCCGAGGTGCAACCATCCACGAGCTTCTCGCCGACGTGCCGGCGCGCTTCGGCGTCGTCCGTGGTCTTTGGCGTCACTTCGTGCTTCGCCCCGACGGCCCATCGGATCTGTTCGAGCGGATGACGGTGCGGTGCCGTCCAAGCCCCGATTTCGCGAGCCCGTACCACGCTCAGGTCAAGATCGCGCATCGGGGTCACGCTGATGTCGTGGTCAGTCAGGGCAATCACGACGCCTACGGTGATCGGGCTACTGCTCCTCCGCGAGTGGCTGCCGTTCGAGGTTCTTCACTTCCCGCTGCGAAGCGCGGCCCAGCTCGACGAAAAGTTCTCTCGCTGGGGCAAGATCGTTCTGGGGGCGATCACATCAGTGAGGCGAGCGAGCGACTGCAGACGCGAAGGCCGCGCAGCCGTCCATCGCGCACACCTCGTCGACGACGTCGCGTTGCAGGCGGGGTCTGACGACGGGTCTCGCTGATCTCCGACACGCGCCTGTGCGAGGCGCTCTGGACGCCGTGCCGGGCGGATCAGCCAGCTCGCCGCCCTGGATCGCCGACGCTTCGCGACGACGTCGACCTCGCGCTCGAATTCCAGGTCGTCCTCGAGCGTGACTCGTGGGTCGGGCTCGACCGTCGGGCAGGCGCGTCGAGCGGTCGATCGGCGCCCTCGAGGGGCTGGTCGCCGTTCCGGCAGGCGGTCGCGAGCCGAACGTGCGCTAGTCGATTGCTCCGAGACAGCCGGTACCATCGCGGCGCGCCGGTCGTGCGATCTCCGCCCCGAATCGCGCCACCTTGCCCGCGCCCGGAAGGTTCGTGTGAGCAGCATCCGCAGTGACAGCCCCGTGACGACGATCCGCCCGGTCGATCGGGCGTGGCTGCCGTCGTTCGGGGAGCTCTGGCGTGCGCGCGACCTCGCCTTCATCCTCGCCTGGCGCGATGTGAAGGTGCGGTACAAGCAGTCGCTGATCGGGATTGCCTGGGCGGTGCTGCAGCCGCTGCTCACGATGGTGGTGTTCACCTGATCTTCGGGAAGTTCGCTCAGCTCCCGGCCCAGGGCCTTCCGTACCCGGTGTTCTCGATGCTCAACCTCGTGCCCTGGGTGTTCTGCGCCTCGGTGTTCACGCTGACCGCGAGCAGCGTCCTCGCGAATCGCGCCCTGGTGCAGAAGGTCCACTTCCCCCTCCTGATCCTGCCGCTCGCCTGCATTCTCGTGCCGCTCATCGACTTCGTGTTCTCGTTCGCCGTGGGCCTCGGGATCACGACGTACTACGACGTGGCAATTCAGCCGACCGTCTTTCTAGCGCCGCTGTTTCTGCTGATGCTGGGTGCCACTGCGATCGGGCTCGGGAGCTTCCTCGCGGTGATCAACGTCCGCTATCGCGACGTGCCGTACGTCGTTCCCTTCCTGGTGCAGCTGTGGATGTTCGCGTCCGGCGTGATCTACGCAGCAGCGGCGATCCCCGAGGCGTACGCGAACATCGTCGCGCTCAACCCCGTCATTGCGGCGATCACCGGGTTTCGCTGGGCCGTCGTCGGCACCGCGCCGCCCACGACCACGATGCTCGTTCTGGGTCTCACCACGATGACGATCCTGTTCGTCAGCGGGCTGCTCTTCTACCACCGGGCCGAGTCGCGCTTCGCGGACACGATCTGATGCCGGCCGTCACCGCAGAGGGGCTTTCGAAGCGCTTTCAGATCGGCGAGTACCGAGCCGGGTACGAGACCCTTCGCGACACGCTCGCCCACACCGACGCGCCGCGCGCTTCGGCTCGAGCACGTCGATCACAGCCTCGAGGAGATCTGGGCGATCAAGGACATCTCGTTCGAGATCGCCGAGGGCGAGGTCGTCGGCTTCATCGGTCGCAACGGCGCCGGCAAATCGACGCTCCTCAAGGTGCTCACGCAGATCACGCCGCCCACCGAGGGCACGGCGACGATCCGGGGCCGCGTCGGGAGCATCCTCGAGGTGGGAACCGGGTTTCACCCCGAGCTGACGGGGCGTGAGAACGTCTTTCTCAACGGAGCGATCCTCGGCATGAAGCGCCGCGAGATCGTGGGGAAGTTCCCCGAGATCATGGAGTTCAGCGGGGTCTCGAAGTTCATCGACACACCGGTGAAGCGCTATTCGACGGGGATGTACGTGCGCCTGGCGTTCGCGGTCGCAGCGCATCTCGACCCGGAAGTGCTCATCATCGACGAGGTTCTGGCCGTCGGCGACGCAGAGTTCCAGCAGCGCTGCATGGGCCGGATCGAGGAGATCTCGAACTCGGGGCGCACGGTGCTCTTCGTCTCCCACGACATGCAGTCCGTCTCGCGTCTTTGCGACCGGGCCTACTGGCTCGAGGGCGGTCGCGTCGCCGGATCAGGCGCTGCGGAAGATGTGGTTGCGGACTATCTCCAGGGCAGCACCGGCTCGGCCGCTGTCTGGAGGAACCCGAAGGAAGACGCGCCCGCCGGCGAGAGCGAGTGGGTCCGGATCGACGCCGCCCGCGTCGTCGCAGACGACGGGACAACAGCCTCGACGATTGACGTTCGCGACCGTGTCGGTATCGAGATCGAATGGTGGGCGATCCGCGACTACCCTCAACCCGCGTTCCCGAAGGTCAAGGTCTCGGATCAGCGCGGCAACGTCGCCTTCAACGCCATTGACACCGACTCCCGCTGGCAGGAACCGGTACGGCCGGGGCGGTACCGCTCCATCGCGTGGATCCCCGGGAACCTGCTGAACGAAGGCTTCTTCACGGTCGATGTCTCGATCGTGTCGCTCGACGCGCCCCGGCTTCGAAACCACATCAACCAACCGTCGGCGCTCACCTTCCACGTGCACGACCCGGGCGAGGGCGATTCCAGCCGAGGCCTCTTCACCGGCCAGGTGCAGGGCGCGGTCAGACCACTCCTCGAGTGGACGGTGGAGCGGGTGGACGCGCCGTCCTACGACCGGGCGTAGCCCCTACGACAGGGCGTAGCGCGTCACGTCGTCGACCGTGTCGAGGTCGAACGCAGGCGTGTAGTTCCGCTTCGAGAGCGACCTGAGTGACGCGGGCGAGCAGTAGGTCGCGGTCGCGAGCACGCGCGGCCTCGCGGTTGCGAACCCACCACGGTGCAGGCCGCTCGTGTTGCAGAAGATGAGCGTGCCCCGCGGGGCGGTGAACGTCGTGATGTCCTCGCGCGGGACGCTGCGCATGACCTCTTCGTCGGAGACGCGCCCGTAACCCATCGGCGACCACGGCCGCACCCCGGCGTGTCGACCTCCCGGCTGGCTGCCCGGGACATACTCGAACGGGCCGGTCTCGGCATCGACGTCCGTGAGGTAGAGGAAGGCCTTCAGGAGGTGCTTGTCGTCGAAGTCGAAGTGCCAGTTCTGAGACGCAACCCGCTCCTCGTCAGGGGCCTGTGGTGCGGTGTACCAGAGGTCGACGTAGGAGAGCTTCGACCAGAGGCGCAGATAGGCGTTGGCGACGTCGAGCATGACCCGCGACGACACCGCCTGGAACCACGCGTCCTCGGCCGAGATCGTGGCACCCTCGAAGCTGTACTTCCGGGCCACGAACTCCTTGCCCGCGCGCACCTTGAGCCCTCCGCCGGTGCGAATCGCAGCCTCGGTCTCGGCGACGAACGCGTCGCCCTGGCGTCGATGGCATTGCGGAGCGCGGCGTCCTCGACGAGGTCGGACAACGGCACCACGACGTACCCGTCGCGGTCGAGTGCGTCGACGATCATGCGCTGACGGGTGTTGAGCGCTCCGGGCGCGCCCTCGTAGCGGTTGCGCGCCTTGCGGTTCGAGAGCAGCCGGTCGTGAAGCTGATACGTCGCGACGATCCCGCGCCGCTCGACCGCCGAGGCGACGCGGTTGATGCGCTTGGAAAGCCGGGTCGTCTGTCGATGCATCGAGGGCCATTCTACCGCCATCCCGCGTACCCTCCCCACCGTGCGGCTCGCCTTCGTCCACTACCCCGGCCGGATCGCTCGTCTCGACGACGCGCGCGACGGGCGTGCGCCGACCGAGTTTCTCTTCGGGGCGGTGGAGCTGGAGCGCGCGGGACACCAGGTCAGCCACTACGAGGTCGACCCCCGGGCGCCGGCCGGTCGCGTCGCCCGCCGGCTGATCGATCTCCAGGCAGGGAAGGGCCGCCTCCCGCCACACGCGTCAGCCGCTGCGCTCGCGGGACCCGCGCGCTGCTCGGCTCGTTGGCCGATGCAGACGTGGTCGTTGCCACGACGACCGGGACAACGGTTGCCCTCGGGACGTGGCGCGCCTTGGGACGACTGAAGCGACCCCTGGTCGGGATCGTGGCGGGCCTCGTCACCGATGAGTGGCGCTCGCTCCGCCGACGGACCACCCGCCGTCGTCCTGCGCTCGTGCCACAGCGTGCTGTACGGGCCCGGCGAGCTCGCTGAGATCCTCCGCCGCGCGCCCGAGCTCGAGGGGCGTGTGCACGTGAACTGCTTCGGCGTCGACACGCGCTACTGGACACCCGCACCTGGCTCTGCTCCGCAACGGGAGGTGCTCGCGATCGGGAACGACGGCAATCGTGACTGGGCGACGCTCGTCGCCGCTGCAGCGTCGCTCTCCGCGCCGGTCCGCATTCTCACGTCGCATCGCACGGCCGTCCGTGCTCCCGGCGAACGTGAGCTGGGAGGCCGCCGATTGGCATCGTCAGGTGCTCGGTGACGCCGAGGTGCGCGACGCCTACCGCAACGCCGCGGTCGTCGTGGTGCCGCTCAGGGACGTCGCCCAGCCCTCCGGGCAGAGCGTGACGCTGCAGGCCTCTGCCTGTGGTCGTCCGGTCGTCCTCTCGCGCACCCGGGGTCTCTGGTCGGAGACGCTCCGTGACGGCGAGACCGTGCGCCTCGTCCCTCCTGGTGACCCGACTGCGCTCGCGGCGGCCGTCCGTGGCCTTCTCGACGACTCCCGAGGCAGGCCGAGGCGCTCGGGCAACGTGCGCGCGCAGCCACCGTCGAGGACGCCTCCGTCGAAGGGTTCGCGACGCGTCTCGAGGCGATCTGCGAGCTCGCCCTGAGCGAGCACGGAAGGCAGCGGAGCGCCCGCATGACGGTTCGCGGACTGGCACGGAGTGCGCGGAACGGCGCCCGGCGTGCGGGGCGGAGCGTGGTGGTTCGGGGTCAGGCCGAGCTCGACCTGCGACGGAGCCGCGGCGGCCGTGCCGACCTCGCGTTGTTCCATGAGTTCGCGCCGCCACCCGCCGGCGGCGGGCATCAGTTCCTGCGTGCGCTCACGGGAGAGCTGGAACGACGTGGGCTGCGAGATCGAGCTGAACCGGATCTCGGGCCGCACGGCGGCGTGCCTCTACAACTCGTTCAACCTCGAGCCGGCCCGGCTCCGGCGCTTCGCACGGACCGACGTCCGGATGGTCCATCGGATCGACGGCCCGATCGGCGCGTACCGGGGCTTCGACGACGGCTCCGACCGTCTCGTCATGCAGCTCAACCAGATGGCCGATGTGACGATCCTCCAGTCGCAGTACAGCCTCGAGAAGCATCGGGAGCTCGGGCTCGAGCCCCGTAACCCGGTCGTGATCTGCAACGCACCCGACCCGGCGATCTTCCATCGGGCCGCTGATCTGCCACCGGCGGTCGAGGGGAGACCTCTCCGCCTGATTGCCACGAGCTGGTCGGATAACCCCCGCAAGGGATCCGAGATCCTTGCGTGGCTCGATCGGAATCTCGACCCGGACAACGTGGCATTGACCTTCGTCGGTCGCACCCCGGCACGCCTCGAGCAGCGCCAGGTGCATCCCACCGGTGACCTCGAGCGAGCTCGCCGACCTCCTGCGTGAGCACGACGCGTACCTGGCCGCGAGTCGTGACGACCCCTGCTCGAACGCGCTCCTCGAGGCGCTCGCCTGCGGCCTGCCGGCGGTGTTCCTGCGGAGCGGTGGGCACCCCGAGCTGGTCGGTGAGGCCGGATTGGGGTTCGACGAGGTCGAGGAGCTGCCGCCACTGCTCGAACGTCTCCGTGGCGAGCTCGGCGAGCGGCGGGCAGTCGATCACGGTGCCGCGGCTCACCGATGTCGCCGATCGCTATCTCCAGGAGCTGACCCTGTGAACTCGGCGCGTCGGTTCGCAGCGCCACCCGCGCGCGCCGTCGCCCGTGCGCTCGTGCGCGCCCGAACGGCCGGTTGGGAGCCGCAGTCGCATCTCATCCCGGTGAGTGACGCGGCCGGGTGGGTGCTCGCCGGCGAGGCCGCGGCGCTTGCGGGGAGTGCCTCCCGTCTCGGCGTCCAACTCGGCTCGGCCAACGTCGCTCGCTTCGGGCGGGGCCAGAGCGTCTTCCACACGAGCCACTTCGACGGGCTCTCGCCGTTCTGGATGTCGTCGGGCCACGCGCTCGGCGTGTCGTACTTCCACGGGCGCCCGGGGAGCATCGGCATGCCCGAGTTCGATCGGACGTACGAGGCGATCAGGCGTGACCCGGGTCGGGTCGACCGGTTTCAGATCACGCACGACGAGATGCGCGACGTGGTCGTCTCGGCCGGGCGTCGATCCGGCGAAGGTGTTCAAGATCCCCATCGGCATCGAGCTCGAGCGGTTCCCTCTCGGGGGCCAGGCCGAACGAGAGGCAGCGCGGAAGGCACTTGGCCTACCCGAGACGGCGTTCGTCGTGGGCTCGTTCCAGAAGGACGGCGTCGGCTGGGGTGAAGGCCTCGTGCCGAAGCTGGTGAAAGGCCCGGACGTGCTCGTCGCCGCCCTCGAGGAGATCCGCAGCGGCGCGCCGGAGCTCGTCGTCCTGCTCACGGGGCCGGCACGGGGCTACGTCTGCGAGGAGCTGCGCCGCCGGGAGATTCCCTTCGTCCACGTCAACGCGGCCGGGCTGGACGAGGTCGCGCGGGCCTACCACGCCCTCGACCTCTACCTGGTGAGCTCGCGTCAGGAGGGCGGCCCGAAGGCGGTGCTCGAGTCGTTCGCGACCGGGGTGCCACTCGTCACCACGCGGGTCGGCCAGGGTCAGGAGCTGGTCGAGCACGACGTCAACGGGGCGATCGTCGAGGTCGAGGACGCGGCCGCGCTTGCGGCCTGGGGACTGCGCGTGAGGGACGACTCGGCCCTCCGCGCGCGCTGGCGGAGCGCGGGCCGCCCGGTCGCCGAGGCCAACGCCTATCCGGAGCTCGACCGGCTCTGGGCCGCGCTCTTCGAAGGATTCGTCGCGGTGCCGGAGCGCGTCGATGCTCGCTAGAGCGCGCCGCTATGTCCGCGCCGGCGGCCGCTGGGCGCAACTGCTCGTCCGCGCTCGGCCCGAGCTCCGAGCTCCGGGTCTTCTACGGCTGGGATCGACGTGCCCGCCGCCGGCGAGCCGGTGGCCGGCGGCACCGCCAAGTTTCAGAAGCTCGCGACGCGCTTTCCCAACTGCCCGACCGCCTTCTCGCTTCTGTACCTCGGCTCGAGCGCCCTTCCCCGCGACCTCGACGCCTTGCTCTCCCTCGCGCGACGCCGCGGGATCCCGGTGGTCCTGAACCAGGACGGAGTCGGCTACCCCGGGTGGGCGGGTCACGGCATGGACGAGGTCAATCGCCCGCTGCGAAGCGCCCTGCTCGGCGCGACGCACGTGCTGTACCAGAGCGAGTTCTGCCGCCGTTCGGCCGACGCCTTCCTCGGCCCTGCGACGGGATCGTCGGAGATCCTCTACAACGCGGTCGATCTCGAGCGCTTCACGCCTGCTTCGACCGAGGTGGCCGGAGGCGCCGGTCGTGCTTCTCGGTGGCGATCAGACCCAGAGCTATCGCTTCGAGCTCGGCCTCCAGACGCTGCGTGCCCTCCTCGCGGACGAGCCCGACGCGACGCTTCTCGTCGCCGGCCGGACGCCGGAGGGCGCAAGCGCCCGCGTCGCCGAGCTCGGGCTCGGCGGGCGCGTCCACCTGATCGGGCGCTACGCCCAGCGCGACGCGCCCGATCTCTACCGGCGGGCGCACCTGCTCCTCCACACCAAGGTCAACGACCCATGCCCGAACGTCGTCCTCGAGGCGATGGCTTCGGGTCTGCCGGTCGTCTATCCGGCAAGTGGTGGCACGGTCGAGCTCGTGGGTGAGGTCGCCGGGATCGGCGTGCCCCATCCGGACGGCTTCGAGCGGGATGAGCCGCCGAGCCCGGAGGCGATGGCCGCCGCGGTTCGGAGCGCGCTCGACGCGAGGACGGTCCTCGGACCTGCTGCCCGCGCCCGTACGGTCGAGCGGTTCGGCCTCGAGCCCTGGCTCGACCGCCACGCTGCGCTGTTCGCAAGCCTCTAGGTCGTCACGGCCCGGCGCGGTAGCCGCGGAGGCGGCCGCGAAGCGTCGCGAGCCGGAACCGGGCGCCGGTCAGGTCACCCCGGACGAGCGCGACCGGGATCCCCAGTGCCGGCCGGAGCAGCATCCGTGCGACCATCCGGGTGCCGTAGTGATGCTTGCGCAGGAGCAGGCCGACGCTTGCGCCGTCACGGGCGCCGATCGCGATGAGCTCGTCCGGCGTGAACGCCCGCAGCGGATGGGTGACCACGAGCTCCGGGTCGTACGCGACCCGGGCCCCGGTGCGAAGGATGCGGATCAGAAGGTCGATGTCCTCACTCGACGTCCACGGAGTCCCTGCTCCGAGCCCGAGGCGCTCGTCGAACGGGCCGGCCGCCGTGAGCACGCTTCGACGAACGAAGGTCGAGGCAGAGTTGCCGCCGTGCCAGACGGTTGCGAGCGTCACCTCCCGGGGCGAGCTCGGCCACTGCCCGGCGGCCGCACCCGAAGGGTCGACGGTGCGACCGGTGAGCGCGCCGAGCCCAGGGTCGGCCTTGAACCTGCTGGCAACGCGTTCGAGCAGGCCGTCGGGGTAGGTGCAATCGTCGTCGGGGAAGGAGACGAGCTCGGCTTCGAGGTGAGCAAGCCCGGCGTTCCGGGCGCGTGACAGCCCTGCGGGGCTCCGCAGCTGGACGATGTCGAGCTGCGCCGGTGCTTCGAGCGATGGCCGAGCCGACCCGGTCGTCGGGGTTCTGATCGACGACGATCACCCGGTGTGGCGGTGGGTCTTGACGGGCGAGTGATGCGAACAGCTCGCCGAGCTCGGTACGGCGTCCGAGGGTCGCGACGATCACGTCGAGCGATGGGAGAGCCTCCACGCGTGAGAGGCTATAGCCATGGCCGCTCGCACCAGCCAGGGCGCGACCCCGCTCGTATCGGTTCTCATCGCCGCCCACAACGCCGAGACGACGCTTCCACAGGCCGTCCGCAGCGTCCTTCGTCAGTCGCTGGACGATCTCGAGCTGCTCGTCGTGGATGACTGCTCCTCGGACGGCACCTCCGGAGCTCCTCGCGTCGTTCGACGATCCGCGGCTCACGGTGATCACGAATGTCACGAACCTCGGTCTGGCGCGCTCGCTCAACCTCGGCCTCGGGCAGGCACGCGGCCGGTACGTCGCGCGACTCGACGCCGACGACGTGGCGATGCGGGACCGGCTCGAGCTGCAGCTCGCGGTGATGCGCGAGCGGCCCGGGCTCGCCGTGCTCGGCTCCGCGGTCATGGAGATCGACGGCGCCGGTGCGCCCGGAGGGCTCCATGTCCCACCGACGGGCGATGCCGGCGTGCGCTGGCACGCGCTGTTCGGCTCGCCGTTCTTCCATCCCACCGTCGTCATCGATCGCGACGCGCTCGAGCGCCACGGACTTCGCTACGACGAGCAGTTCGCGGAGAGCGAGGACTACGACCTCTGGACACGGCTGCTCGAGCATGAGCCGGGCGACAACCTGACCGTGCCCCTGGTGTTGCGACGGGTGCACGCCGGCCAGGCGTCGAAGCGTCGGGGCGAGCTCCAGCGGTCGCTCCAGCGAGCGGTTGCGCTGCGCGCGATCGCCCGTGTCGCGCCCGGGCTCGAAGAGACCGAGGCTGCGCTTGCGTGGCAGCTCGGAGCGCTCGGCACGGTCGAGTCGGACACCGCCGAGCGTTCGGTCGAGGCGTTTCTCGAGCTCGTGGCGGCGTTCACGAAGCGGCATCCGGCCGGCCGGAGGGTCGTCGCGCGCGCTGCGGCGCGTCGACTCGCGGCCGTCGCGCGCCACGAGCCTGCGGTGTGGCGGCACGCTCTCCGCCTCGACCCCCTCCTTCCTGCGGCCGTGCTCCGGGAGCGACGCCAGCCGGCGCCGTGTCGCTGCGGCCACGCGACCGTCGGCGCGTCGCTGGCAGACCGGGCTCGCAGCGGGAGACTCGAGCGGCCCTGTCCGCGTCGTCGTGGTCTCGCCCGAGCCGACGCCGTACCGTGTCCCCACTCTTCGACCGCGTCGCCGAGCGACCCGAGGTCGACCTCACCGTCGTCTACCAGGCCCGCACCGTCGCGGGTCGCGCCTGGGAGGTGGAGCCGCGCCACCGGGCCGTCTTCCTGCGGGGAGTGCGGATTCCGGGGGTGCGGCGGCTCCTGCGCCACGACTACCCGGTGACCCCCGGTGTCGTTCGTGCGCCTGCGCGAGGCGTCCCCCGAGGTGGTCGTGGTCTCGGGGTGGAGCACGTTTGCCTCGCAGGCCGCGGTTGCGTGGTGCCGGCGCCACGGCGTGCCGTATCTGCTGCTCGTCTCGAGTCACGACGACGAGCCCCGGGCGGGCTGGCGGCGCCGTCCCCGCGAGGCACTGGTGGGACGGATCATCGGTGGAGCCTCCGGGGCGCTCGTGCTCGGCACGCTCTCGCGTCGGGGGCTCGAGGTTCGCGGGCTCGATCCGGCGAGGATCGGGGTCTTCGCGAACACGATCGATGTCGCTGCGTGGACGACACGGGAGGAGACGCCTCGCCGCTCGTCGCGCCAGACCTCCGGGCCGGGCTCGACGTTGCAGCCGAATGACGTGGTCGTGCTCTCGGTCGCGCGCCTCTCACCCGAGAAGGAGCTGGACGATCTCGTGCGGGCCGTCGCAGGAGCGGGGACAGACGATCGTGCTCGTCGTGGCAGGCAGTGGGCCTGAGGAAGCCGCGCTCGAGCAGCGTGCGCGCGAGCTCGGCGTCCGGCTTCTCCTCATGGGCGACGTCGCTGCCGATCGGCTCGCCGAGCTCTATGCGGCCGCGGACGTCTTCGCGTTGGTCTCATCCCGTGAGCCCTGGGGTGTCGTCGTGAACGAGGCGGCTGCGAGTGGGCTCCCGCTGGTGCTCTCCGATCGGGTCGGCGCCGCGCCGGATCTGCTGCAGGACGGCGTGAACGGAGATCTCGTCCCCGTGGGTGACGTCGCGGCAACGTCGGCTGCGTTGCAGCGCTTCGCGGCCGATCCCGCATGGCGGGCACACGCCGGCGAGGCATCAGCGCCTCGTGATGGCCGACTGGGGTTACGACCCCAGCGTGGACGCGTTCGTCGAGCGCGTGCGCGACGCGGCCGCCCGGTAGGCGCCCTCCTGGATCTCCACCGCGCGCTCCCAGGTGTTGCGTCGCGCCGCCGTGAGAGCGCCGGCGGACAGGGTCGCGCGGAGCGCTGCGTCACCGAGCACGCGCGTGATCGCGGCGACCACCTCGGCGCGGTCGTCATAGACGACGACCGCCTCGCCCGGCTCGAAGAACGACGCGATCCCGCAGCGGTCGCTCACGATCACGGGCACACCCGCCGACGCCGCCTCTGCGGCCGCGAGCCCAAAGCTGTCGCCTGCCGAGGCCAGCACGAACACCGACGCCTCGCGGTACGCGGCCAGCGGCGGTCCCTCGGTCGGTGGGAGGCGATGGATGCGCCCCGCCAGCGCCGGCTCGGCCATCGCGGCGGCAACCTGCTCGCTCGCGCCGTGGCGATCGTCCGGGCCGAGCAGGGCGAGATGGGCGTCGGGGATCGCACGCGTCGCCGCGATGAGGTGCTCGATGCCCTTGCCCGCCGCGATCCTCCCGACGTAGAGGATCACGGGAGTCTCGCCGGTGACACCGAGCGCGCGGCGGAGGCTTCCGTCCGACAGGTGGCACGTCGTCCGGCGAGGGGAAGCCGAGCCCTCGCACGACGATGCGCTCGCGCGCGACTCCCGCCGCGGCCACCGCGGCCGCCTCGAGCTCCGACACGACCAGCACCGCCTCGGCATCACGGACGACGCTCCGCGTGAGCGTCGCGTCCAGCGCCCGCTTCAGTGCGACCTTCCGCAGTCGCGGCTCGACCATGCCGAGCGGCTCGAACACGTACGGCGTCCCGCGCTTGCGACACCACCTCGCGACGAGGGTCGACACCGGGTCGCGGTATCCCGAGACGTGCGCGACGTCCGGCGGCTCGAGGTGCCGGAGCCAGGAGGGCAGCGACGGGGGCAGTCCCATCCAGCGGTAGCGGAGCGGCGTGCCGAGGTACGTGACCCGCGCCCCGTCGACGAGCTCTGTCCGTGTCCGCGGAGAGGCGCGGCGACCGACATCCTCGAGGGTCGTCGTCACCACCTCGATCACGTGGCCGCGCTCCACCAGCCGGCCCACGAGCTCGCGCGCCGCCGCGACGGGGCCCCCAAATGCGTGCGCAGGCCAGTACGCGGGCATCGTGAGCAGGATCCGCAGCGGCCTCTGATTCATCCCGGTGACCCTACTGCGCCGTCGCAGGCGCGTCCTCCACATCGGCCTCTAGATCGTGGAACTACCCTCCAGTACGGTTTCGGCGATGAACACCTTGCAGGCGGACGACAGGCCGAAGATTCTCGTCCTCAACCAGTACTACTGGCCGGGAGTCGAGGCGACGGCACAGCTGCTCGCCCAGCTCTGTGAGGCGCTCGCGACGGAGTACGAGGTCACCGTCGTCACGGGTCACCTCCACGGGCACGACGACCTGCCCTCGGAGGAGGAACGGAACGGGGTGAAGATCCTGCGGGTGCGCTCGACGTCGTACGAGCGGTCGCAGCTCCACCTCCGCGCTGCGAACTACGCGAGCTACCTCGGCGATACCGCGCTCACGGCCCTCCGCGGAGAGCGGCCTGACCTCGTGCTGTGCATGACCGATCCTCCTGTCGTCGGCGACATCGGCCTGCTCGTCGCGCGACGGTTCGGCTCGCCGCTCCTCGTCATCAGCCAGGACGTCTTCCCGGAGATTGCACAGCGCGTCAAGCGGCTCGAGAACCCCCTGGTCGTCGGTGCCCTCCGCCAGCTGGTCGGGCTGTACCTGCGGCGCGCCGATCGGGTGGTCGCGATCGGGGAGACGATGAAGCTTCGCCTGGAGGCGAAGGGAGCGGGGCGCGTCGAGGTGATCCCGAACTGGGTCGACACGACGACGCTCACGCCTCAACCGCGTCGCAACAGCTGGTCGAAGGAGCACGGCCTCGACAAGTCGTTCGTGGTGATGCACTCGGGGAACGTCGGGCACGCGCAGGACCTCGACACGCTGGTCCGTGCGGCGACGTTCCTCAGGGACCTCGAGCAGCTCCAGATCCTGGTGATCGGCTTCGGCGCGCGGCACGGAGAGCTCACGCGGCTGGCGCAGCGGCTCGAGGTGACCAGGGCAGTGCGCTTCCTCGACTACCAGCCGCGCGAGGCGCTCCCGCTGTCGCTTGCCACCGGCGACCTGCATTACGTGGGCCTCGCACGCGGTCTCTCGGGCTTCGTCGTCCCGAGCCGCCTCTACGGGATTCTTGCGGCCGGCCGTCCGGTGCTCGTGTCGGCCGATGCAGACAGCGAGACCGCGCGACTGGTCGAGGCGGTCGGATGTGGGCGGGTCGTGGCTCCCGGCCGGCCAGAGCTCGTCGCCGGGGTCATCCGCGATGCGGTCGAGGCGCCGAAGTCGCTCGCCGGCCTGGGGGCGAAGGCGCGGGCCTGGGTCGAGCAGGAGGCCGACCGTGAGGTCGCGTTCGCGAGCTACCGGCGCGTGGTCGGGGAGCTGGTGAGCAGCTCGCGATAGAGCCGGTCGATGTCGTCGACCAGTCGCGCGACCGCGTAGCGCTCGAGCACCCGCACCCGACCCGTCTCGCCCATCTCCTGCGCCCGCTCGGGGTTCCGTGCGAGCAGCTCGAGCCGCTCGGCCATCGCGTGCGTATCTCCGCGGCGAACGAGGAATCCGGTCTCTCCCTCGTCGACGACATCGGGCACTCCGCCGACGCGGGTGGAGACGACAGGGCGACCGGCGGCGAGCGCCTCGATGATGGTGACGGGGGTGCCCTCGCTGGCCGACGTCAGGACGACCGCGTCGCAGATCGCGTACCACGGGGCGACGTCCTCCTGGTAGCCGAGGAAGACGCATGAGCGGGCAATGCCCAGATCGTGTGCACGCTGCTCCAGTGCCGCCCGGTCGGTTCCGTCGCCGACGAGCAGGAGCAGGGCGTCGATGCCTCGTTCTCGCAGGCCGGTGAGCATCGTCAGGAGATCCTCGGTGCGCTTCACCGCCGTCATCCGCCCGAACCAGCCGACGACGTACTTGTCGGCCGGGATGCCGACGCGGCGGCGAACCTCCGTGCGGTCACCGTCGAAGTGGACCCGGGGCTCGAGCTCGATGCCGAGCCGGATGACGTCGAACTTCTCGACCGGAGCCACGCGGAGGCCGACGAGCTCGTCGCGCACCTCGGGGCTCACCGCGATGAGCCGGTCGGACGCGCGTGCGAGAGCAGTCTCGATGGCGCGGAAGACGAGCGAGCCGACCGCGCCGAAGTAGCCGCGCAGGACGTGACCGTGAAACGTGTGCACGACGACAGGGCGTCGCCTCCCGGCCACGAGGGCGGCGGCGCGCCCCACCGCACCGGCCTTGGCGGTGTGGGTGTGGATGACGTCGGGCTTGACGCGGCGGATGATCGCGGCGAGTCGCCAGGCGGCGACGAGGTCGTGGATCGGAGAGAGCTCGCGTGAGAGACCGCGCAGGCGCACGATCTCGACCCCGCGCCCCGCAGCGACGTGCTCCATCGACTCTTCACCGGGCGCGACGTCGCCGGCGACGAGCGTGGTCTCGTAGCCGCGTTCGGCGAGGCCGGACGCGAGGTAGGACACGTGGAGCGCCGGGCCCCCGACGTTCAGGCGGGCGATGACGCGCAGCACACGGATCGGTCTGCCGTCCACGGTTCGTGATGCTATCGACGGTTCGCCACGATTCGGACGCCGTACACTCGTGACGATGGTCGTGAAGACGCTCTTCTGGGCCTCACTCGGTGCGCTTGTCTGGACCCATGTCGCCTATCCGCTCGTCGCGCAGGCGCTCGCGCGCGTGCGGACGCGCCCGGTGCGAAAGGACGCGGCCTGGGAGCCGACGGTGACGGTCGTGGTCGCCGCCTACAACGAGGAGACCGTGATCGAGCGGCGCCTCGACAACCTCCTGGCGCTCGACTACCCGCCCGAGAAGCTGGTCATCGTGGTTGCGTCCGATGCCTCGAGCGACTCGACCAACGATCTCGTGCGCGCGGTCGCCGCTCGCGAGCCGCGCGTGAGCCTCCTCGACTGCCCGCGAGGCGGCAAGGTAGCGGCGCAGGATCGGGCGGTTCGAGCCGCCACGAGCGACATCGTCGCCTTCTCCGACGCCAACGCGACGTGGGCGCCCGATGCGCTCCGGCAGCTCGTCGCAAACCTGGCCGACCCCGACGTCGCCTATGTCTGTGGCCAGCTGCGCCTCGACGCGGCCGAGGGGGGAAATCGCGAGGGGCTCTACTGGCGGTACGAGATGGCGCTCCGCACCTCCGAGTCGCGGCTCGGGTCGATCACGGGGGGCAACGGCTCGATCTACGCCGTACGGCGCGAGCGGTACGTCGAGGTCGATCCCCGCTGGGGGCACGACCTCTCCTTCCCGTACCGGATGGTGCAGGGCGGCGCCCGCGCGGTGTACGAGCCACAGGCCCACGCGTTCGAGAAGCCGACCCCGTCCAACGTCACCGAGTACCGCCGCAAGGTGCGGATGTTCGAGCACTGCTGGGAGATCGCACTGCGCGGGTCGATGCTTCGCCACCTCCCGCCCGGCTATCTCGTGGCGATGATCTCGCACCGCACCCTTCGCTACGGGAGCGGGCTGCTGCACCTCGTCCTCGCCGCCACGAGCATCGCGCTGGTGACGTCGGGGTGGCTCTACACCGCCGTGCTGGTCGCCCAGCTCCTGCTCGTCCTCGCCTTTGTGGCTGGGGTTTCGATCGCGAGGTACTACCTCTACGTCACCTGGGCGACGGTGCAGGCGCTCGTCAACTACCTCCGTCGCGGCGTCCCCGCGACGTGGGAGGCAGCAGAGGGGACGAGGTAGTGCACCGCTCGGCCGACGTCGCGATCGCCGCGCTCGGCCTCGTCGTCGCGAGCCCGTTCGTCGCGCTGGCCGCGCTCGCGACCAAGCTCGAGGACGGTGGGCCGGTCTTCTTCAAGCAGACGCGCGTCGGTCGAGACGGCGAGGACTTCGAGCTGCTGAAGCTCCGCTCGATGATCGCCGACGCCGAGCTCAAGGGAGCCGGCTACGCGGTCGACAAGGGCGACGCACGGATCACGCGGGTCGGCAGGTTCGTGCGGCGCACCTCGCTCGACGAGCTGCCGCAGCTCTGGAACGTCCTTCGGGGAGACATGTCCATCATCGGCCCCCGGCCGACGCTCCGGTACCAGGTCGAGCGCTACAGCGATCATCAGCGGCGGCGGCTCGACGTCCGGCCCGGGCTCACCGGGTGGGCGCAGATCCATGGTCGCGCGACCCTTCCCTGGGACGAGCGCATCGAGCTCGACGTCTGGTACGTCGATCACCGCTCCCCGAAGGTCGACCTGCTCATCTTGCTCCGCACGCCGCTGGCGCTCTTCGGCGGGACGTACAAGGGCAAGACGGGAGGCTGGGACGGCGGGACGGGATCACCGTCGTAATACCCCGCCGCTACCCTAGGGACTCGAATCAGAATGAAGCCTGGGACGTCGGAACGCGCTGTGCACGCGCGCTGCTTCGTCCTCGGTCGCCAGGATACGTCCCGTATCCATGCTCCCTGCGTCCTCGCATCGCACGCACCCAGCACGCCCCGACATGAGACGTCATCCTGATCCGAGCCCCGACCCCCGATGACCGCG
Source organism: uncultured Actinomycetes bacterium (assembly GCA_963724655.1). Taxonomy (GTDB): domain Bacteria; phylum Actinomycetota; class Thermoleophilia; order Gaiellales; family Gaiellaceae; genus Gaiella. Next base: position 37,292 of record CAVRVG010000005.1, read on the forward strand.
GTGCTGTTCACCTGCGCGGGGCAGCGGGTCGACATCGTGAGTGCCTTCTCCCGTGCGGGCGGGCTCACCGTCGCAACCGACGCCGACCACCTCGCGCCTGCGCTCTACCACGCCGATCACCGCGCGCTCGTTCCGCGCGTCGACGATCCGGGGTACGTCGCTGCGCTCGTGGCGCTCGTCGCCGAGCACGACGTCCGTCTCATCGTTCCGCTCTCGGATCTCGATCAGGGGATCCTCTCCGCGGCGCATGCCGTGCTCGCGCCCGCGCTCGTGCTCGCGCCGCCCCCGGAGGTGTGCCGGACCATGGGTGACAAGTGGCTGGCCCATGTGTTCTTCGAGCAGCACGGCATCGACAGCCCGCGGTCATGGCTCCCGAACGACGTTCCCGAGGACGTGCGGTATCCGGTCCTCGTCAAGATCCGTGAAGGCTTCGGCTCGCGGCACATCTATCGGGCGACCACGGCCGAGGAGCTCGCCCACCACCTCGAGCGCGCCCCGGTCGACTCGTTCGTGCAGGAGCTGTGTCTCGGTGAGGAGTTCTCGATCGATGTCTTCTGCGATCGGGAGGGGCGCTGCCTCAATGCCGTCCCGCGGACGATGATCCAGTCGAAGGGCGGCGAGTCGATCAAGGGAGCGACGGTCGCCGATGACGTCCTCGTCGCTCACGGCGCCCGGGTCGCCGAGACGATCGGCATCGTCGGCCCGGCCTGCATCCAGTGCTTCCGCGAGCCCGACGGCAGTCACCCCGTGACCGACGTCAACCCCAGGTTCGGCGGCGCGTTCCCCCTCCCGACCGCGGCGGGTAGCCGCTATCCCGAGCTGGCACTTGCGCTGGCCCGAGGGGAGCAGCCGGAGCCACGGCTTGGCGACTTCCGCGCGGGCGTCGTGATGACCCGGTTCTTCTCGGATGTGTGCCTGATCGATGACGGTACGGGCGCGCTCGAGCCCTACGCCGGCGCGCTTGCTCGACCGGTCATCATCGAGCCGACATGAGGCGCCGGACGGTCGCAATCGTCGGTGCGACCGTTGTTGTCATCGGTGGGGTAGGCCTGGGGACGCTCGTCGCGAAGCTCGACGGAGCCGCCGACGTCGCCGGGTCGTCGACGGAGGAGTTCGTCGAGACCCAGATCCCCGAGCCTGTCCCCGCGCCTCCGCCGCCCCCCGGGCCTGACGGCTCGGAGGTCGTCTCCTGGCCGACCTTTGGGTACGCAAACGAGCGCGTCCGGATCTCGCCCTTCGACCACCGCCCTCCGTTCACGCGGGTGTGGCGGTTCCGTGGGCGCGCGCTCCTCGAGTTCCCGCCGTCGATCGCCTACGGGCGCCTGTACGTCACGAACAACGACGGGGTCACGTTTGCCGTGGACGCGAAGACCGGGAAGACCGTCTGGCGTCACGCCGAGCGACGGTGCGTCGCGGCGACCCCGGCTGTCGCAGACCACCTCATCGTGCAGGCCTTCCTGAATCCTCCACCCTGCAACACGAAGAGCTCGCCGGAGTCTCTCGAGGGTCAGGTGATCGCGTTCGACGCCGAGACCGGCGACGTCCGCTGGCGCTACCGGCTCGGGCCGACCGAGTCGTCGCCCCTCATCGTCGGGGAGCGCGTGCTCGTCGGCGACTGGCGCGGCGACGTCGTCGCGCTCGACCTGCGGACGGGTCGCAAGCTCTGGTCGTTCCACACCGGCGGCCGGGTCAAGGGGGCGGTCTCCGCCTCGGGGAACCGCGCGTTCGTCGGCGCCTACGACGGCCGCCTCTACGCCCTCGACCTGCGCACGGGTGCGCTTCAGTGGAGCTCGGCCTCGCAGGATCGATTCGGCGGGCGTGGTCAGTTCTACTCGACCCCGGCGCTGGCCTACGGACGCGTGTACATCGGCTCCACCGACGGCAAGGTCTACTCGTTCGGCGCCGCCAGCGGCGAGCTGCGGTGGTCGCACTCGACCGGAGGCTACGTCTACTCCTCTCCGGCCGTCTGGCAGCGCACCGTGTTCGCCGGCTCGTACTCGAAGGAGCTCGTTGCACTGGATGCTGCGACGGGGGAGGTTCAGTGGCGGTTCAGCGCCAACGGCCCGATCTCCGGCGCGCCGACGGTGATGGCCGGCAACGTGTGGTTCGCGACCCTTGCCCGCAAGACCTACGTCCTCGATGCGCGCACCGGGCGACAGGTGTGGAGCTTCCCCGACGGGGCGTACACGCCGCTCGCTGCCGATGCCGAGCAGGCGTATCTCGTGGGCTACGCACGCATCTACGCGCTCCGGAGCACGGGCTAGCCCGAACCGGCGGCTACGGTTCCCCGATGCGTGTAGTCGTCACAGGCGCCGCCGGGTTCATCGGCTCGCATCTCGCCGAGGCACTCGTGGCCGAGAGGCACGACGTCGTCGCCGTCGACGCGTTCACGGACTACTACGACCCTGCCCGGAAGCGCGAGAACGTCGAGGGGCTCGATGTGATCGAGGCCGACCTCGAGACGGTGGAGCTCGACGAGCTTCTCGAGGGCGTCGACGCCGTCTACCACCTTGCCGGGCAACCGGGTGTTCGGACCAGCTTCGGTCCCGAGTTCTCGCTCTACGTGCGCCGCAACGTGCTTGCGAGCCAGCGGCTCTTCGAGGCAGCCGCCGAGCGGGACATCCGCGTCGTCTTCGCCTCGTCGTCGTCCATCTACGGGAATGCCGAGAGCTATCCGACCCGCGAGGACGCTCGACCCATGCCGGTCTCGCCGTACGGCGTCACCAAGCTCGCCTGCGAGCACCTCGCCTACGCCCTCGGCGCGACCGCAGGCCTCGATGCGGTCGGCGTCCGGTTCTTCACGGTCTACGGCCCGCGACAACGACCGGACATGGCCTTCACCCCGCTCCTCGAGGCGCTCGCCGAAGGGAGGCCGTTCAGGCTGTTCGGCGACGGCACCGCGTCAAGGAGCTTCACCTACGTCGGCGACGCGATCGCGGGCACGATCGCGGCCCTCGATCGCGGGCGCCGCGGCGCGATCTACAACATCGGTGGGGGCGAAGAGGCGACGATGAGCCAGGCGATCGCGCTCGCGGAGGAGATCGCCGGCCGGGAGCTGGCACTCGAGCTGCTTCCCGCCGCGCGTGGCGATGTCCGCCGGACGAGTGCGGACGTGACGCTCGCCCGTGACGAGCTCGGCTTTGCACCCGAGACCCGGCTCGTCGACGGTCTGCGCGCACAATGGGAATGGGCCGCTGCTAGGGTCGGCGCGGCATGAGCGAGCCCAACCGCAGCGACGGGGTCGATCTGGACGCCGAGCGGGAGGTTGACCTCCGCTCGGCGTGGTCGCGTGTCAAGGCGCACTGGTGGCTCCCCGTGGCGGGATTGCTGCTCGGCGCGATCCTCGGGATCGTCGCCGCCAGCCGCGGCGGAACCGTCTTCGAGGCGAACACGCTGCTCTACATGGGGCAGCCGTTCACGCCGAGCGGGGGCGGTCAGATCCAGAGCCTGCAGACGAACCCGAAGACGGTTCCCGAGATCATCCGTAGCGACCAGGCGATCGAGCAGGCGGTCAAGGATTCCGGCCTGACGCGCATCCAGCTCCGCGGGAACGTCACCTCACAGCCGATCACGATCGCGACCGGCCAGACCGGGCGCAACCTGTCGCCGCTCGTGCAGATCACCGTGCAGGCGAAGCAGAAGGAGAAGGCCGAGAAGGCCTCGCAATCGTTCTCGCAGTCGGTGATGAAGACGATCTCTCCGTACGTCGCGAGCAAGATCGTCCAGCTCAACGAGCAGATGAAGACGGACGAGGCTCAGCTCGACCGGCTCGCCAGCCGGGTCGACGCGTTGCTCGCCCAGCAGAAGCAGATCCTCTCGGGGAGCGGGCTCGCGCTCGGTGACCGGCTCATCGTCTCGCAGGGGATCAACTCCAACCTGAGCGTCGCCGAAGCCCAGAGGCTGACGATCCAGCAGGACCTCACCGCGACCCGGCAGCTGCTCTCGCTCGCCGACCAGGTCGAGCTGCCGCGGATCATCTCCGACCCGATCGGCAAGCGAACCTCCGCCACCAGCAGGCGTAACGCGGCGATCATCGGCGGCCTCGCGGGCCTCCTCCTCGGCGCGGTGCTCGCGGTGATGCTCGACGGCTACCTTCGCCGCCGGGTCAGCCCCAGCGTCGCGTAACCGAGCCCTCACGTGCTCGAAGGCAAGCGTGTCGCTGTAGTCGTTCCGGCCTTCGACGAGGAGCAGCTCGTCACCGAGACGATCGCCGGCATCCCGTCGTTCGTCGACCGGATCGTCGTCGTCGACGACTGCTCGACCGACGCGACCGCCACTCGTGTCGAGGCGCTCGCGGATCCGCGCGTCGAGCTCATCCGCCACGAGCGCAACGGAGGGGTTGGCGCAGCGATCCTCACCGGCTACCGCCACTGCCGCGACGAGGCGTACGACGTCACCTGCGTGATGGCGGCCGACAATCAGATGGATCCCGAGGAGCTCGAAGGGCTCGTGGCTCCCGTTGCCCGGGGTGAGGTCGAGTACGCGAAGGCGAACAGGCTCGCGAGCGGCGAGGCCTGGTCGTTGATCCCACGCTCGCGCTACCTCGGCAATGCCGTGCTGTCGCTGCTCACGAAGGTGGCCTCCGGCTACTGGCACGTCGCCGACTCGCAGGCGGGATACACCGCGCTGTCGCTCTACTGCGCTTCGCCAGCTCTCGCTCGACAAGGTCTATCGCCGCTACGGCTTCCCGAACGACATGCTCGTGCATCTGAACGTCCAGAACGCGCGCGTGCGCGATGTCGTCTCGCGGCCGATCTACGGGGTCGGTGAGCGCTCCGGGATCCGCATCCACGCGGTCGCGCCGCGCATCTCGTGGCTCCTCTTCAAGGGCTTCTGGTGGCGGATGAAGGAGAAGTACGTCATCCGCGACTTCCACCCGCTCGTCTTCTTCTACGCCCTGGGTGCGCTCATGACGACCGTTGGCCTCGCCCTCGGGATCGTCGTCGCGCTCTCGCGCATCCTCGGCGGCAACCAGATCACGACTCCCACGGTCGTTCTCGTCGCGCTCCTGCTCATCGCCGGGACGCAGTTCTCGCTGTTCGCGATGCTGTTCGACAAGGAAGCGAACAAGGATCTGCGCTGAGGCGCCAAGCGAAGGCATAGTCTCCGCCCTGCCAGGGATCTCGTTCGCGCCGCACCACAGGACGGGCGCCATCGGCCGGCTCACCCACTTCAGGAGAAGGAGTCCAGCATGAGACGCAGGTTCGTAACGTCAGCCGCAGCACTGGCTGTGCTCGCCCTCATAACTCTGGCTGTCTCGAATGGGGCCTTGGCCAAGACCCCCGTGTTCCCCCCCAAGAAGAACGGCGTCTACGTCGGCACGATCAAGTCGGTCTTCGATCTGGCGGTGACCCTGAAGGTGTCGAGTTCCGGGAAGTCCGCCCGAATTGTCTGGGCATGCGGTACGGGTCGCGGCAAGACGACTGCACCGAACGTCCCGATCGACAGCTCGGGCAAGTTCGCGGCGAGCGGCAACCTGTGGAAGGTGGGTGGTCGCTTCGTCTCCGCGACGGCCGCGCGACTCACGCTGAGCGACATCGGCTGCGGGGGGTCGAAGGGCACGACCAAGCTGGCGCTCAAGTAGCGGAGAACTGCGTTACGCGACTGACGATCGCTGGTCGGCCTTACTCAGGAGGGGAACGACCTGCGGTGGCACCACCCGGAGAGGCCTCGCTTGTGACTGATCGTCACAAGCCGCCTTTCCGGGCGTGGTTGGGGAAATGAGGGGTCCGTAAGGAAACACCATGACTTCCTGGGCCGCGGATAGCATTCCGGCATGCCGACGTCCGTCGTCACCGGCGGAGCCGGATTCCTCGGTTCCCACCTCTGCGAGGCACTGCTCGCGAAGGGCCAGCGGGTCGTCTGTGTCGACAACCTCGAGACCGGCTCGCTCGCGAACATCGAGCATCTCCGCGACGACGCGTTCGTCTTCCTCCCCCATGATGTGACGACGCACATCGAGGTCGCCGAGCCGGTCGACTTCGTCTACCACCTTGCGAGCCCGGCGAGCCCGATCGACTACCTGCGGCTCCCGCTCCAGACGCTCAAGGTGGGCTCCGCCGGCACGCACAATGCCCTGGGGCTCGCAAAGTTCAAGCGGGCGCGATTCCTGCTCGCCTCGACGAGCGAGGTCTACGGCGACCCGCAGGTGCACCCGCAGCCCGAGACGTACTGGGGCCACGTGAACCCCATCGGCCCGCGCGGGGTCTACGACGAGGCAAAGCGCTACGCCGAGGCATTGACGATGGCGTACCACCGCCAGCAAGGCGTCGATACCGCGATCGTCCGGATCTTCAACACCTACGGCGGTCGCATGCGCCCGCACGACGGTCGTGCGATCCCGACCTTCCTTCGCCAGGCGATCGAGGAGAAGCAGCTCACGGTCTTCGGTGACGGGTCGCAGACGCGGAGCTTCTGCTTCGTCGACGACCTCGTCCGCGGCCTGATCTCACTCGCCGAGTCGGGCGAGCATCTGCCGGTCAACATCGGCAACCCGGACGAGAAGACGCTGCTCGAGCTTGCCGAGACGATCGTTCGCATGACCGGCTCATCGAGCCCGATCGTGTTCGAGGCGCTGCCGGTCGACGATCCGCAGGTGCGCCAGCCCGACATCACGCGCGCGACGGCAGCTTCTCGGCTGGGAGCCGGAGGTGTCGCTCGAGGAAGGCCTGCGCCGGACGATCGAGTCGCTCGGGCGGGAACCAGCGCGTGCGTAAGACGGCGGCGGTGCTTCTTGCCGTCGTCGGCATCGCAGCAGGGCTTGCCACGTCGGCGTCGTCGTCGAGCTACCTCCGCATCGGGATCTTCGACGACGGACAGGTCCTCTACGGCGTTCCCGGTCAGGTCTTCCCGTTGCTGCGCGCGAGCCGCGCGAAGGTCCTCCGCATCACGCTCTACTGGTCGGGCCGACCCGGAGTCCAGGTCGCCCAGCGCCGGCCGCAGGATCCGTCCGACCCGGCAGACCCGGCGTACGACTGGACGGCGTATGACGCAATCGTGAAGCGGGCTACTGCCAATGGGCAACAGGTCGTCTTTACGTTGCTCGGAACGCCTCCGTGGGCCAACCAGGCCCGGGGCTGGAACGTGGCGCCCACGAATGCCGGCAACCTCAAGCTCTTCGCGATGGCAGCCGCGGAGCGCTACAGCGGTACGTATCCCGGCGAGGACGGCGAGAACCTTCCCCGCGTTGCGAGCTGGATCGCCTGGAACGAGCCCAACAACCCGGTGTTCCTGAAGCCGCAGTTCGCCCCGGACGCGTCAGTCCCGGGCGGTTGGGTGATCCAGAGCGCCCGCGACTATGCGCGGATCTGCAACGCGACCGTCCAGGGAGTGAAGAGCGTTCAGCCCACGGCGAAGGTCGCCTGCGGCGTGACCGCGCCGCGTGGCAACAACAACCCGAACTCGGGCCGTCCCGTCCGTCTCGCCGCTCGCCTTCGCGCGTGCGCTTCGCAGAGCGGGCGCGAGCGGGTTCGACGCGTACGCGCACCACCCCTACTACGGCGCGCCCACCGAGACACCATCCACGCCACCCCCACCCGGGGCGAACGGGCGACCGTCGACCGCGGTGACCCTCGGGAACCTCGAGGTGCTCATCGCGGAGGTCACGCGCCTGTGGGGGAACAAGAGAATCTGGATCACCGAGTACGGCTATCAGACGAATCCGACCGACAAGATCGTCGGTGTCTCCTGGGCCAAGCAGGCGCAGTACCTGAAGGAGGCGATTGCGATTGCCCGAAAGCACAAGCGGATCGACATGTTCATCTGGTTCCTGATGATCGACGAGACCCGCAACGACGGGTGGCAGTCCGGGCTGATCGGCTCCGATCTGGTCAAGAAGCCCGCGTTCAACGCGTTCAAGCAGATGGCGGGGTGAGCTCGTGGAAGACCTGAGCCGACGATACGAAGAGCATCACCGCGCCTCGCGTGACGGCGGCGACTTCGTCTTCGTCCCCGAGCGCATCCCATTCCTCGTCGCCGCGGTCGGCGGGCCGGGGCATCGCGTCCTCGATCTCGGCTGCCGCACGGGTGCGGTCAGCCGGCACTTCCTTCCCGGCAACACGGTCGTCGGCCTCGATGTCGACCGCTCCGCCCTGCGGCGCGCTGCGGCTCTCGGGATCGAGACCGTGGTCGCGAATGCGGAGGAGGAGCTTCCCTTCGCCGACGCAAGCTTCGACGCCGTCGTCGCCGGCGAGCTCCTCGAGCACCTGCGCGACCCCGAGGCCGTTGTCGCCGAGGCGATCCGCGTCCTGCGACCGGGCGGCGTGCTCACCGGATCGGTGCCGAACGCCTACCGGCTCAAGAGCCGCCTTCTGTTTCTCGCCGGGCGAAGCCCCGAGGACGACCCCACTCATCTGCAGCTGTTCTCCCCGTCCAGGATCGGAACGCTGCTCTCGGGGTGCGCCGATGTCCGCATCGGGTACGTCGGCGGCCGGCTCCGCCGGCGTCAGCGGTCGGCTCTTTGCCCGCGACATGGTCTTCGCGGGCCGAGTCCCCTCCGGCGTTGCGGGCACGATCGCGGCTGCGCAGGGCCGTCGCGCCGCGGCCTAGGGCGACCCGGTGAACGTCGCCTTCCTCGGGCTCGGGCGGATGGGACTGCCGATGGCGGGCCGGCTCATCGACGCGGGCCACGCCGTGACGGTCTGGAACCGGACGCCCAGTCGCTGCGATCCCCTGGTCGAGCGCGGGGCGCGCCGGGCGGCAACGCCGGCGGAGGCAGCACGCGGCAACGAGGTCGTCGTGACGATGCTGGCAGACGGCGAGGCCGTCAGTGCCGCGCTGCGCGGGGAGAGCGGCGCGTTCGCTGGGCTCGCCGCAGGTGGCCTCGTCATCGACATGAGCACGATTGGCCCTCACGTCGCGAAGGCCCTAGCCGACGAGGCCGAGGGCCACTCGCTCCGCTTTGTCGATGCGCCGGTGTCGGGCAGCGTCGGCGTTGCCGAGCGCGGCGAGCTCGTCGTGATGGCTGGGGGGTCTGACGAGGCGTTCGCCGCGGCGTTGCCGCTGCTCCAGGCTCTCTCCAAGGCTCAGGTGCACGTCGGCGCGAGCGGGGCAGGCGCGGCGGCGAAGCTCGCCGTCAATGCCGTTGTCGCCGTGACGAACGAGGCGATTGGCGAGGCGCTTGCCCTCGGCCAAGCCCTCGGCGTGGAGAGCAGCGCCCTCTACGACGTGCTGCAGCAGGGTGCGGTCGGATCCCCCTTCGTCCACTACAAGCGTGATGCGTTCCTTCGTCCCGGCGAGACCGCACCCGCATTCACCGTGGCGCTCATGCAGAAGGATGTCCGCCTGGCGGTCGGGCTTGCCGAAGAGGCGGCGCTCGAGCTTCCGGCATTGGTCGCCGCGGCGGAGACGCTCGACGCGGCGATTGCGGCGGGGCTGAGCGATGCCGATATGGCGCGCGTCCTCGACGTGCTTCGCCCGGCCGGCTAGGGACGACCTAGCGCGGTCGTTGCAGTAGCCTCACAGGATGATCGATTCCCGCGTTCAGATCGGGCACGTTCATCTCAAGGTCGCCGATCTGGATCGCGCGCTTGGCTTCTGGTCGGGCGTTCTCGGGCTCGAGGTCATGCAACGGATCGGGGACCAGGCGGCCTTCGTCTCGGCCGGCGGATATCACCACCACATCGGTCTCAACACCTGGGAGTCACGAGGTGGCTCACCGCCGCCACGTGGCACGACCGGCCTCTTCCATGTCGCCGTGCTCTACCCCGACCGCGCTACGCTCGCCGACGCGGTACGGCGGGTGCTCGCAGCAGGGATCCCGCTCGACGGAGCGTCCGATCACGGAGTCAGCGAGGCGATCTACCTCCGTGATCCCGACGAAAACGGCGTCGAGCTGTACGTCGACCGGCCCCGCAGCGAATGGCCGATGCTTCCCGACGGCGAGGTTCAGATCGGCACCTGGCCACTCGACGTCGCCGGGCTGCTGGCCGAGGGGGAGACGAACGATGGGTAAAGGCTACGCAGAGGGGCCCGCGGCCGAAGAGGCCGAGCGCCGACGAGCAGAGCTGGCCGAGGGCACCGACGAGCACGAGCAGCCCACCCGGCTCGCGGTCGTGGGCTGCACGCCCGACCGCCCGGAGCGTCACGTGATCGGTTGGGCCGACGACGTCGATCCCGACGCGTTGTTCGCCGCCGGCGAGGCGTGGGGCCTGCGCGTCGAGCGTCGTCCTTCCGTTTAGGGCGAGAGCCATCGGCTCTGGTGGGTACCCTTGCGCAAAGCGTGGTGCCGAACTCGAATCAGAATGAAGCCTGGGACGCCGGGACGCGCTGTGCACGCACGCTGCTTTGTCCTCGGTCGCCAGGATACGTCCCGTATCCATGCTCCCTGCGTCCTCGCATCGCACGCACCCAGCACGCCCCGACATGAGCCGTCATCCTGATCCGAGTTCGAAGAGAGTCGAGCAGCTCGAGCGGGTGATCATCCGGTTTGCCGGCGACTCAGGTGACGGCATGCAGCTGACGGGCGATCGGTTTTCGAGTGAGACGGCGACGCTCGGGAACGATCTCGCGACCTTCCCCGACTATCCCGCCGAGATCCGGGCTCCGGCAGGATCGCTCCCCGGCGTGTCGGGGTTCCAGGTCCACTTCGCCGATCACGACATCTTGACGCCCGGCGATCGCCCGGATGTGCTCGTGGCGATGAACCCTGCCGCGCTGAAGACAAACCTCCGTGATCTTCCGAAGGGCGGCACGGTGATCCTCAACACCGACGCCTTCAATGAGCGTGCGCTGCAGAAGGCCGACTATGCAGCGAGCCCGCTCGAGGACGGCTCGCTGGCCGACTACCACCTGCACGAGGTTGCGCTGACGTCGATGACGGTGGAGGCGCTGAAGGGGATCGACGGGATCACCTCGCGTGAGGCCGAGCGCTCGAAGAACTTCTTCGCGCTCGGGTTGATGTCGTGGCTCTACCACCGCCCGACCGAGGGCACGCTCGCGTTCATCGCCGACAAGTTCGGGAAGCGCCCGTGCGATCGCGGAGGCGAACACGAGGGCGTTCAAGGCGGGGTGGAACTACGGGGAGACCTCCGAGGACTTTGCCGTCTCGTACGAGGTGGCCCCTGCGAAGCTCGCCCCCGGCACCTATCGGCAGATCACCGGGAACGCGGCACTATCGATCGGGTTGATCGCAGCCGCCAAGCTGTCGGGTCTCGATCTCTTTCTCGGCGCCTATCCGATCACCCCGGCCTCGTCGATCCTCGAAGAGCTCGCTGCGCGCAAGGACTTCGGCGTGATCACGTTCCAGGCCGAGGACGAGATCGCAGCCGTCGGCGCCGCGCTCGGCGCAGCCTTCGGCGGCGCGCTCGCGATCACCGCCTCCTCGGGGCCGGGCATCGTCCTCAAGGCCGAGACGATCGGGCTGGCCGTCTCGCTCGAGCTTCCCCTCCTGATCCTCGACATCCAGCGTGCCGGCCCTTCGACGGGCATGCCGACGAAGCCGGAGCAGGCCGATCTGTTGATGGCGCTCTACGGGCGCAACTCGGAGAGCCCGGTTCCGGTCGTCGCTGCCTCGAGCCCGTCGCAATGCTTCCATGCTGCGATCGAGGCGGCACGCATCGCGCTGAAGTACCGGACGCCGGTGTATCTCCTCTCGGACGCCGGGCTCGCCAACGGCTCGGAGCCGTGGCTCATCCCCGATCTCGCGACGCTGCCGGACATCTCGACGACGTTCGCCGTCGAGCCGAACGACGGCGAGCGGTTCCTTCCCTACCTCCGCGATCCGCAGACCCTCGCGCGCCCGTGGGCGCTGCCCGGCACGAAGGGCCTCGAGCATCGCATCGGCGGCCTGGAGAAGGAGGATGGGACCGGGGCGATCTCGTACGACCCGGACAACCATGACGCGATGACGCGCCTCCGCGCCCGGAAGATCGAGGGCATCGCGGCCGACATCCCCGAGCTCGAGGTCGATGACGAGACGGGCGACGCAGAGCTGCTGGTGATCGGCTGGGGCTCGACCTATGGCCCGATCGGCGCGGCCGTCCGCCGCGCGCGCGAGCGCGGAGTCAAGGTCGCGAGGGCGCACCTCCACCATCTCAATCCCTTCCCGCGGAACACCGAGGAGGTCGTGAAGCGGTATCCAAAGGTGCTCGTTCCCGAGATGAACCTCGGCCAGCTCGCGCTGCTCTTGCGCGGGAAGTTCCTCGTCGACGCCGTCTCGTACACCCGCGTTCGAGGACGCCCGCTGACTGCATCGGAGCTCGAGGAAGCGATCATTGCGATGGTGGGGCCATGAGCGACCTGGTGCAGCTGAAGGCGAAGGACTTCAAGTCCGACCAGGAGGTGCGCTGGTGCCCGGGGTGCGGCGACTACGCCATCCTGGCCGCGGTGCAGTCGTTCATGCCGGAGCTCGGCATCCCCCGCGAGAACGTGGTCTTCATCAGCGGCATCGGCTGTGCTGCGCGGTTCCCGTACTACATGCAGACCTACGGCATGCACTCGATCCACGGCAGGGCCCCGGCGATCGCCACGGGCCTGGCGACGATGCGCGACGACCTCTCGGTCTGGGTCGTCTCGGGTGACGGCGACTCGTTGTCGATCGGCGGGAACCACCTCATCCACGCGCTGCGCCGCAACGTCAACCTCACGATCCTCCTCTTCAACAACAAGATCTACGGCCTGACGAAGGGGCAATACTCGCCGACCTCCGAGATCGGGATGGTGACGAAGTCGACCCCTCAGGGATCGATCGACCAGCCCTTCAACCCGCTCTCGGTCGCGCTCGGCGCCGAGGCGACCTTCGTCGCCCGCGCGATCGACACCGACAAGCAGGGCGTCAGCGACGTGCTCCGCGCCGCCGCCGCCCATCGAGGCGCTGCCTTCGTCGAGATCCTCCAGAACTGCAACATCTACAACGACGGCGCCTGGGATGTCGTGCGCGACGAGAAGGAGAACCGTCTCTACCTCCGCGAAGGGGAGGACGTGCAGTGGGGCGAGCGCGGTGTCCGCATGCGGTCCGACGGAACGCTCGAGGTCGTCCCGGTGGTAGACGGGGGTCTCCTCGTTCACGATCCGCGACGCGACGACCCAGGCCTCGCATTCGCGCTCGCCCGCCTCACGTGGGAGACAGCCGGTTGTGTCCCGCTCGGGGTCTTCCGCGCTGTCGACCGGCCGACGTACGACGCCGGCGTCCACCAGCAGGTCGCAGAGGCCCGCGAGAGACGCGGCGAGGGTGACCTGGCCGCACTCCTCCTCGGCAACGACACCTGGGAAGTGCACGCCTAGTCGTCTAGCTCAGGCTAGAGCCTGGGCTTTGGCCCAGGCGGTGGCGGCCAGCCCGACGATGCCCGCAACGGCGAAGGCAAGCCTCGTGCCGCCGAGCTCGGTGAGCGCGCCCGCGATGAGGCCCCCGGCCGGAGCGAGCCCCGCGAACGCCAGGAGGTAGATGCTGATCACGCGGCCGCGGAGGTGGTCCGGGGCGGCGAGCTGCACCAGCGCATTCGCGGTCGCGAGAAAGAGCGTGAAGCAGATCCCGAGCACCACGAGGAGCGGGAGCGCAATCGCGAGCTGGGTGACCGGGGCAAGCGCGAGGAGCGTGATGCTGAAGCCGGCGGCGCCGGCGAGAAACGTCGTTGAGCGGGCGCTCGCACGGGAGGCGGCCGCGAGCGCTCCGATGACGGCACCCCCGCCGAACGCGGCGGAGAGGAGCCCGAGGCCCTTGGGGCCGACAGTCGAGCGTGTCTGCCGCCAGGAGCGGCACGAGGACGTGGAAGTTGAATCCGAACACGCTCGAGATGGCCACCACCGTCAACACGACCCGGGCGCTCGGCGTCGCCCAAACCCACGCGAGACCCTCACGCGCACCGGCGACGATCGACATTCGCTCGCCGCGCTCGACCGACACCAGCTCGTCGGTGCGCATGGCCAGGAGCGCGGCGAGCACCGCCAGGAAGCTCAGTGCGTTGACTGCAAAGCACATCCCTGTGCCGACCGCCGCGATCAGCACGCCCGCGATCATCGGGCCGATCACCCGTGAAGCGTTGAAGAGCCCGGAGTTGAGCGCGACGGCGTTGGGGAAGCTCGCGAGGGCCGACCATCTGGAAGGTGAGCGTCTGGCGACCGGACGCGTCGAAGACAAGGGTCACGCCACCCAGGGTGGCCAGGAGGTACACGAGCGGAAGCGTTGCCACGTCGAGCAGCGTCACCACGGCGAGCACGATCGACACCAGCATCGCCGCCGCCTGCGTCGCGATCACCAGCCGGCGCGTGTCGATGCGGTCGGCCACGACGCCGGCAAACAGCCCGAGCACCGTGAAGGGGAGGAAGCGGCAGAAGGCGAGCGCGCCGACGGCGAGTGGCGAACCCGAGAGCTCGATCACGAGCCACGCGAGCGCCACGTTTTGCATCCAGCTCCCGGCGACCGAGACGACCTGGCCTGCGAAGAAGAGCCGGTAGTTGCGGTGGCGCCGAAGGCTACGAAACGTCCTTGCGCTGGCGACCGCCATGCTCGTCACGGCGCATCCTGAGCAATGAGCTTCTGGAGCGCCGGCATCGCCTGGGCAATCGCTGCCAGCTCGTCCGCGTCGATCGCGTCGAGGCGAGCGGCGAGCCACGTCGTCCGGCGTGAGCGCACCCGGCGCAGGAGCTGCACGCCCGCGGGGGTCAGGGTCAGCCCGACCCGCCGCCGATCGTCGGTCGAGCGAACACGGTCGAGCAGGCCTGCCGACTCGAGCCGGTCGATCTGGTCGGAGAGCGCGGGAGCGCTGATCCCCTCCTCGCTCGCAAGCTCACGGAGCGAGAGCCCGGGATGCGACCGCACCAGCCAGAGCAAGGTGACCTGCCGCGACGTGACCCCGAGGGCCTCTGTCTCGCGTCGCAGCTCACGGGCGATGCGAAGGAAGACCGGCCTCAGGTCATTGGCGACCGAGCGCGCATCGACATTTTCCATAGGCAAGCTAATCATTAACGTGACTAACTATACCGATGCAGTCCAGGCAGTCCAGGCTTCAGCCTGCACTGGGGGAAGTGTGCTGCTGCGGATGGTCGTCCGTGGGGGACGACGCACACCCTTCAGTGCAGGCTAAAGCCTGGACTGCGGACTGGACTGCGGACTGCGGACGGGGGCTACGCGCTGACGCGGAGCACGTCGACCGACACGACGGCAGCGGGGCTGATCCGACGGTCGCCGATCTGCGGCCACTCGCCTGCGGGCTCTTCGATCTCGCGGATGAGGTCGTGCACGAGCGTCTTGGCTCCGTCGAGGTTCGCTGCGGTCCCGGCCTGGATGACGTCGCCGTCGCTCAGCCTGATGACGACGCGACGGACCTCCGAGGTCGACCAATCCGATCGTTCCCTTGGGACCTCATGTTCGAGCGCAGCCACGGCGGCCTCCGATGCTGGGGAGAGGAGCCGCCGCAAAACGCTCCTATCTCGTGTACGGGGAGTATCGCCATGCAGGCGCGCCGCGCGCGTCCCTCGAACGAGTAGTTGGTCTTTCCAGGTGTTTCGCGCCTCAGGCGCGAAACACCCTACGCACCGTCGGTGCGCTGCACGTCCACCGAGACGATCGCGCCGGGGCGCAGGAACCGATCGCCGACCTCCGGCCAGGTCTCGTCCTGCTGCGCCTCCTCGATCATGCGGATCGTGTCACGGGCAACGCGGACTGCGGGCTCGCGACCCTCGGTGCGACCGACCTCGATCTCCTCGCCACCGTTGACACGGATCACGATGCGGCGGGTATCGAGCGTGAACGGCAGCACGGTGGCCGAGGCTTCAGGCTGCGGCTTCGCCGACCAGCCCGACTCCGCGTGCGGCCCAGCGGCACCCTCACCCGTTGGGGCGAAGTCGCGACTGCCAAAGATCGTCATGAGGCTCGTGTTCTCATCGCCGGCTCTCAACCTCATCGGGCTGTGCGGCGCAAGAGAGCGTCCCTCGATTCAGGGACTGGCCTCTGGATCAACGAGCTAGCTCTTGGCTTCGGGCTCGAGCTTGTAGCCGACGCCGTAGCGCGTCTGGAGGAAGGTATGCGCCGAAGAGCGATGATCGATCTTCTCGCGCAGCTTGCGGACGAAGACATCGACGGTCCTGTCGCGGTGCGAGGCGCGGCGGCCCCAGACGCGTTGCAGGAGCTCGTCACGAGTCAACACCCGCCCCATGTCGAGCGCCATCGCGTACAGCAGCCTGAACTCCGTCGGAGTGAGCTGGGCGCTCGTCCCGTCGACGTACGCCTGGACGTTTCGCGGATCGAGCCGAAGCTCCGCGACCACGATCTCCTCGCCGCGGCGAGAGTCCTGTGCCCGGGTGCCCCTCCTCGCGGCGGCGCCGACGCGGGCGATGAGCTCCTTCATCGAGAACGGCTTGACGAGGTAGTCGTCGGCACCGATCTCGAGCGCATGGATCCGGTCGTGCTCGGTTCCCCGGGCCGAGACGACCACGATCGGAGTCCCTATCCCCTCGTTGCGAGCCTGCTCGATGACCTTCCACCCATCGAGTCCCGGAAGCATCAGATCGAGGACGCAGACGTCGGGGCGCTCGAAGCGAAGCCGGGCAAGCCCTGTCTCACCGTTGGCGACGCCCACCGCATCGAATCCGGCGGCTTGGAGGTGACGAGCCATCCCCTGTGCAATGACGTCGTCGTCTTCGATGATCAGGACCTTCGAGCTCAACTGATGACAATCATGTGCCCATGCGAGCCGCCAAGGGGGCGGCGGGTGGTGAAGGAATGGTAACCGGGTCGTGAACGCCGGATCCGCCCTGGCGTATGGAGGCCTGGGCGAGCCGGGCACACGATACGTCCCGGCCCGCAAACCAGGCCTCCTACCCGACGCGCGGCGCGCCTATTCCGCGTCTGCGTCGGCGTCGCTCTCGGCGGCTGCCTCGTCGCCGCTGGCGGCCACAACGATCACGACCACCTCACACCCTTCGAGCCGGGTGCTTGCGCGCTCACTTGCGAGCACGCGGGCAACGTCCCTTCCAGGGCCGCAGAGGAGCGCGTCGGGCTCTCCGTCGGGTGCGAGCGCGTGAAGCCGGTCGTTCCCGGGCCCGCCCCGGAGGATGTCGGCGCCCGGGCCGCCGAAGAGGACATCGTCACCGACGTCGCCGTCGACGACGTCGTTCCCTGTTCCGGCGTGGAGCTCATCCGAGCCCTGGCCGCCGTGAACGAGGTCGTTCTCCGAGCCGCCCCAGAGCGTGTCGGCTCCGTGGCCGCCGCGCAGCGAGTCGCGTCCGGCACCGCCGTAGGCACGGTCACTGCCGTAGTCGCCCTGCACAGCGTCCGAGCCCTTGCCGGCGCGGATCACATCGTCGCCGCCACGGGCGTTGACGAAGTCGTCGCCGTCGAGCGCACGGATCTCATCTGCAAAGCTCGTCCCGGGAATGCGGTCGTTCCCCGTCGTGCCGGTGATCGTGGCCGCGAGTGCGGCGGACGCGACAACGAGTGTCGCAACCGCAGCCGTGGCCAGCACTGCTCTCCCCTTGACCTTCATCGTTCTCTCCTTCTCGTGGTCAACGCTTGACGCACGTATTCACGGTGGGCGGCGTGTGCAGCGCGTGTGCCAGGGGAAAGGAGTCACTCAAGGTTCTGTTAGAACCCTGTGCGCATGGACACCGACGCGATCCGGGGCCGGGTACTGCTGGAGGAGAGCCGTGAGGTGGTCGTCGTCCTGGATGAGAGCGACACTGGTGATCGGCGCCAGCCGGAGGGCGCGCCAGTCGGTCGACGGGCTGCTCGAGGGAGACCGGCTTCCCGATGGGCTCCTCTCGGGAGAGGCCGGGATCGTCCCACTCGTGGTTCCGTTCGATGCTGGAGGCCGTCGAGAGCGGCTCGTCTACCTCAGCCGCTCGGGAGACCTCACCGCGTACGAGGAGTTGCGCGCCGGCTTCACGGCGGCGGTCTCGCACGAGCTCCGCACTCCGCTCGCGCGCCTTCTCTCGCTCCTCGAGACCGCCACGCTCCCCGGCGAGGACGTCCTCGACCTCGTCGACCGCGCCCGGGGAGAGGTCGAGCAGATCAAGGAGCTGATCGACGAGGTGATGTTCCTCAGCGAGCTCGAGTCGGGCGCCCGCGTCGTCTCACTCGGCGAGGTGCCGGTGCGTGAGGAGCTCGATGCGGTGGTCGAGGAGCTCGGTGAGCGCGCCGCGCGAGCCGGCGTGGCGCTGGTGGTCGAGGGCGACCCCGCACTCGTGCTCGAGATCCGGCCGCGCATGTTGCGGGTGGTGGCCCAGAATCTTGCGGAGAACGCCATCCGGTACGCCGGGCCGGGTGCGACCTTCACCCTCGCCATCGAACGGATAGGCGACGAGGTCGTGCTGCGAGGGACGGACGACGGCGGTGGAGTCCCGGAGGAGGAGCTCCCGCGCCTCTTCGAGCGGTTCTTCCGCGCCGATCGTGCGCGCTCGTCACGGGGAACGGGGCTTGGTCTTGCGATCGTCAAGCACATCGTGACGCAGGCAGGCGGGACGGTCGAGGCACGGGGTGGGCCGACGGCGGGCCTCGAGGTTCGCTGCCTTTTCCCCGCCTAAGAGCGGCGTTCTCCAGTTCTTCACGAGACGGTTACCACTCCCACGCCCACGGAGCCCTCGGGCACCGTGAGACTCGCTGCAGGCGTCGATTGGCGCCGCCTCCCCTGAACCCGTGAGCGAAGAGATGCCTGACACTGACGTTTCACCTCCGCGGATCGACGCCGAGGCCGACCTGCATACGGGTCGTACCGACTCGCCGACGATTGACAACTCCAGGATGGCCGAGGTCACCGGCGGGCTTGCTCGGAGCGACATCGACAGCCGCGACACCGTGTTCTCGGTTCGCGGGCTGAGCGTCTCCTACGGTGGGAACGTCGCGCTCAAGGACGTCTCGCTCGAGATCCACGAGAACACGGTGATGGCGTTCATCGGGCCTTCGGGCTGTGGCAAGTCGACCTTCATCCGCTGCTTCAACCGCATGAACGACCTGATTCCCGGCGCCAGCGTCGACGGGAGCATCGACTATCACGGCCGCGACCTCTACGCCTCGGTGGTCGACCCGGTCGAGGTGCGGCGCCGTGTGGGAATGGTGTTCCAGAAGCCGAATCCGTTCCCGAAGTCGATCTACGACAACATCGCGTTCGCACCCCGCGTTCTCGGGATGAAGAAGGATCTCGATGAGCGGGTCGAGAAGGCGCTTCGCTCCGCCGCGCTGTGGGACGAGGTCAAGGATCGCCTCAAGGACAACGCGCTCGGTCTCTCGGGCGGCCAGCAGCAGCGTCTGTGTATCGCGCGGACCATCGCCGTCGAGCCAGACGTGATCCTCATGGACGAGCCTGCTTCGGCGCTCGACCCGATCTCGACCGCGCGCATCGAGGACCTGATCCACGAGCTCAAGCGCGAGTACACCATCGTGATCGTCACGCACAACATGCAGCAGGCAGCCCGCGTCGCCGACATGACGGCCTTTTTCAGCGTCGAGGTCCGCGAGGACGGCAAGCGACGCCACGGGATCCTGGTCGAGGTCGACCAGACGACGAGGATCTTCACCAATCCGACCGATCGCCGGACAGAGGACTACGTCACGGGCAGGTTCGGCTGATGGCCCGCGTCGAGTTTCAGGCGCAGCTCCACTCGCTGGAGGCAAACCTGCAGGAGCAGGGTGCGGTCGTGCTGCGCGCGGTGCGGGGCGCGGTCAATGCACTCGAGACGCAGGACACGGAGCTCTGCGACGAGGTCATCGAGTTCGACGACGAGATCGACGTCCGGTATCACCGGATCGAGAAGTCGATCGAGGAGGTGCTTGCCCAGCAGGCCCCGGTCGCGAGCGATCTGCGGCTGATCCTGGCCGTGCTCCATAGCTCGATTCACCTCGAGCGCATCGGCGATCAGAGCGTCACGATCGCGAAGCTGACCAAGCTCTCAGCCGACCTGGACACGCACCACGACCTGGTCGAGGGGTTGCGGGAGATGGGTGACCGCGCCGAGGAGATGGTGCGGGTCGCGCTCGATGCGTTCTCCAAGCGCGATATCGAGCGGGCTCGCGCCCTCGTCGACATGGATGAGCTCATCGATCGCACGAACCGGCGGGTCGTCGACAGCGTGCTCGCGATGGCCGGGTCTCCCGGGCTCCAGGAGTGGGGGATGCGGATGGTGGTCGTCGCGCGCTGCATCGAGCGGATTGGCGACAACGCCGTCGACATCGGCGAGCAGACCGGGTTTCTCGTCACGGGTGAGTTCGTCGAGTTCTCGGACGCCTCCCACTAAGGCGGTTCACCAATGCGTTACCACCTCGTCACCAGCGAAATGCCCACCAGAGCATGTGGTCGCGCCACGCTTGTCGCCGGGCCGAGTGGCCCAGGGGACAACCGGCTTGCCGGCCCCGTCAGAACCACTGCTATGGAGAGGATGCAAATCACATGAGGAGAGCAGTTCTCACGATCTGCGCGTTTGTGGCGATCATCGCGGGAGCGCTCATCGCCGGCCGCGCGGATGCCGCGCCGGTGCGCTCGACCGGCAGCTTGACGGGTACCGGGGCAACGTTCCCGTTCCCGCTCATCTCGAAGTGGATCCCCGAGCTCGGCAAGGCCTATGGGATCGACGTCACCTACTCGCCGACCGGCTCGGGCACCGGGATCTCCGCGATCACGGCCCGGACGGTCGACTTCGGCGCCTCCGACGCCCCGCTCTCGGCGTCGCAGCTCGACGCGTGCAAGGGCTGCGTCGTGATCCCGTGGGCGCTCTCGGCCACGTCGATCCCGTACAACCTCCCGGGCATCGGCGGCCGGCTCCGGCTCGACGGCGCGACGCTCGCGAACATCTACCTCGGGAAGATCACGCAGTGGAACGACGCTGCGATCAAGGCGCTCAACCCGAAGCTCACCCTGCCGGATACGAAGATCACGCCGGTCTACCGCTCCGACGGCTCGGGCACGACGTTCAACTTCACCGAGTACCTCTCGAGCGTGAGCTCGGAGTTCAAGAGCACGATCGGCAACAGCACCAGCGTCTCCTGGAAGGCGGGCGTCGGCGCCCGCGGCAGCTCCGGCGTCGCCGGGGTCGTCTCGAAGACGGAGGGTGCGCTGACCTACGTCGACGTCGCCTACTCGATCAAGAACAAGTTCACCTTCGCGACGGTCAAGAACCGCGCCGGGAAGTTCGCGACCCCGGGTCTTCGCGGGATCCAGCAGGCCGTCTCGCAGCTGCCGAAGAAGGTCACGAGCCCCAGCCAGCTCAAGATCGTCGACCCGCCTGCGTCGGCCGGTCCGCTCGCCTACCCGATCGTCACCTTCACCTACGTGATCGTGCCGACGAGCTCGTCGAAGGCCGCCGACCTGCGCAAGTTCATCTACTGGGCGGTCACGCAGGGCCAGAAGTTCGGGCCGCCGCTGCTCTTCCAGCCGCTGCCGGTACCGGTGCAGGCATACGCGTTCCGCGAGATCAAGAAGATCCAGAGCTAGTCCCACCAGCAGGATGACCACCCTGACGCACGATCCCGCGGCGCCCGAGGAAGACCTCGAGCGCCGCGGGATCCGGCTCGGCGATGTCCTCTTCCAGGGCATCGCGATCGCCGCCAGCCTGGCAGCGACCCTGCTGCTCGGCCTGATCGCCTGGAAGGTCATCGCGCAGGCGTGGCCCGCGATGCAGGAGTTCGGGCTCTCGTTCATCTGGACGGAGGTCTGGAACCCCGTCACCGACGAGTACGGCGCCCTCACGTTCATCTACGGGACGGTCGTCACCGCCTTCATCGCCCTGCTCCTCGCGACGCCGATCTCGATCGCGATCGCGCTGTTCCTCACCGAGATCGCCCCCCGCAGGATTGCGGCGCCGATCGCGACCATGGTCGAGCTGCTCGCCGCGATCCCGAGCGTCGTGCTCGGCCTCTGGGGAATCCTCGTCTTCGGGCCGTGGGTCGCCGAGAACCTCGAGCCGTGGCTCGAGAGCACGCTCGGCTTCCTGCCGATCTTCTCGGGCGACCCGTCGCAGGCGGGCATGCTGCCGGCGGCGCTCGTGCTCACGATCATGATCGTCCCGATTACCTCCGCGATCTGCCGCGAGCTGTTCGAGCGGACACCGCGTGACCTGATGGACGGGGCGATGGCGCTCGGCGCGACCCGTTGGGAGGCGATTCGCGGCGTGATGTTCGCGTACGCCGCCCCCGGGATCATGGCCGCCGTCCTCCTCGGGCTCGGCCGCGCGTTCGGTGAGGCGATCGCGGTCACGCAGGTGATCGGCGGCGCCGACTTCATCTCCCGCTCGCTGTTCGCGCCGGCCGACACGCTCGCGAGCCGGATCGCCTCGCAGTACCAGGGCTCGCCGACCCCGTTGATGGCCGACTCGATCCTCTACCTCGCAGCGATCCTGATGGTGATCTCACTCGTCACGAACGTGCTCGCACAGGTGGTTGTGATGCGGTTCGAGAAGGCGCGTCGCGCGGCATGAGCAGCACCCCGGAGCCCGTCGACCCGTACGACATCACCGTTCGCTCGAACGGGCTGCGACGACGGCGGATCACGGAGAAGGCCTTCGGCGGGCTCGGCAGTCGCCGTCGGCGGTGCTCGCGGTCACGATCCTCGGGCTCGTCCTCGGGACTGTCATCTCCAAGGGCCTCGAGGCCTTCGACCTCGACCTGCTGACGAAGTCACGACCGCTCTTTGGTGAGTCCGGCGGCATCGCAGACGCCCTCATCGGCAGCGCGATCATCGTCGGGAATGGCCATGCTCATGGCCATTCCGGTCGCAGTGCTCGTGGCGATCTTCATGTCGGAGTACGCATCACCCAGGGTCTCGCGGGCGCTGCGGATCATCCTGGACGTGCTCAACGGGATCCCGGCGGTCGTCGTCGGCATCTTCGTCTTCGGACTGCTCGTCGTCGGTCACGGCCAGAGCGCCATCTTCGGGGCCTTCTCGCTGGCGATCCTGATGATCCCGATGGTCGCGCGGGCGACGCAGGAGGTGCTCGAGATCGTCCCGCGGAGCCAGCGCGAGGCGAGCCTCGCGCTCGGCGTGAACAAGTGGCGGACGGTCTGGAGCATCATCCTCCCGAGCGCGATCGGCGGCATCCTCACCGGTGTCGTGATCGCCGTGGCCCGCGTCGCCGGCGAGACCGCGCCGCTCCTCTTCACCTCGTCGATCGCGGCGAACGCGGTCTCGTTCGATGTCTCGAATGCGCTGCCGACGCTGCCGGTCGCGATCTTCGTGTTCTCGGAGTCACCGGACCCGGCCGAGCAGGCGCTCGGCTGGGCGGCGGCCTTCGTCCTGATCGCGTTCGTCCTCCTGCTGAACATCCTCGCCAAGGTGTTCGCGGGCGGAAGCGCCGGAGTCTCCAGGGCGGCTAGCTCAGGGCTCGGGTCTCTCAGGCGTGCGCGACGAGGGCCCCACGGTAGCGCCGCAGTTCCCAGCGGCGGGCCATGAACGCCATGGCGGCGATGAGCCCGACGAGGACGAACACGATTGCGTCCCCGCCCGGGAGCCGGGTCACCAGCTCCATCCCTGCACCCACCAGCCCTGAGGCTGGGATCGTGAAGAGCCAGGCAGCGAGGATGTTTCCGGCGACGCCCCACCGGACTGCGCTGAGGCCGCGGATCGAGCCGGCGCCCATCACCGAGCCCGAGATCGTGTGTGTCGTCGACACGGGGAAGCCGTAGTGGGCCGTCGTCCACAGGATCGCTGCGGTGCTCGTCTGCGCCGCGAAGCCCTGCGGAGGGTCGATCTTGGCGATCCGCTGGCCAAGCGTCTTGATGATGCGCCAGCCGCCGACGTACGTGCCTGCGGCCATGGCGATCGCAGCCGAGAGAATCACCCAGAACGGCGGGCGACTGAAGTCCTCATCCAGGTGGCCTGAGACAACGAGAGCGAGGGCGATGACTCCCATCGTCTTCTGGGCGTCGTTCGTGCCGTGGGTAAACGCGACGAACCCACCCGAGACGAGCTGGAGGCGCCGGAAGGCGTTGTTGACCTTTGCCGGGGTTTTCCGGGCAATGATCCAGGTGATGGCAAGGATCAACATGAACGCGACCGCGAAGCCGGCAACCGGGGCGATCAGGGAAGGCACCAGCACCTTGTCCTTCAGCCCTTCCCACTGCACGACGTCGAACCCCGACGCCATCACCGCCGAGCCGATGATCCCGCCGATCAACGCGTGGCTCGAGCTCGACGGGAGGCCGAGATACCAGGTGACGAGGTTCCAGGTGATGGCCCCGACGAGACCGGCAAGGATGATGTCGAGCGTGATCGCGTCCGGGTCGACAATGCCCTTGGCGATCGTCGCCGCCACTGCCACCGAGACGAACGCTCCCGCGAAGTTGAGGACGGCGGCCATCGCCACCGCCCGACGAGGCGACAGCGCTCGGGTCGAGACGGAGGTCGCAATCGAGTTTGCGGTGTCGTGGAATCCGTTCGTGAAGTCGAAGAACAGTGCGACTGCGACGACCGCAACGAGCGTGAAGTCCATTTAGATCTAGGAGTTCTTGACGCGGATGTTCGCGACCACGTTGGCCGCGGTCTCGCAGGCGTCAAGCGCCCGCTCGAGCGCCTCGTAGATGTCCTTCCACCGGATCACGATCAACGGGTCGATCCGGCTGTCCCGGAAGAGTGATGCCAGCGCATCGCGCAGGACCCTGTCACCTTCGTCCTCGAGGCGCTTGAGCTCGACGAGTATCGCAGGGACAGTGCGCATGCCCTTGAGATCGTCGAGCGCTGCCGCGAGCTGCTCGACCGCCTTGACGATCAGCTCGCACTGCTCGCGTGCGTGCCGCGTCGGAAGCTCCACGCCGTAAAGACCGAGGAGGTCCGAGGCCTCCTCGAGGTAGTCGACCACGTCGTCGAGCTCGGTTGCGAGGAGGTAGATGTCCTCGCGGTCGAACGGGGTCAGGTACTGCGTGTTCAGCAGCTGGATCAGGTCGCGTGTGATCGTGTCCCCCGCCGTCTCGGCCGCCTTCACCTGCTCCTGCGTCACGCTCGAGTTCGGGTACTCCTTGAAGCGGCGATCGACCAGGCGCGCGACCTCGAGCGCGTTGACCCCCGACTTCGCGAAGAGGTCATAGAACTCGCTCGTTCGGGGGGTCAGCGCGAAGCGCACGGGCGCGCACGTTACCGAATGGAGACACATGTGAAGAGATGAGCCGGCGGCTTCCCGGCCTCTGCCGGTGCGCTGTACGCTCGGCTTTGATGAAGCAGACGCTCGAACGCGAGATCAAGCTCACCCCGCCAGAGGGCTTTTCGCTGCCCGGAACTCGGTGGCGATCGGCTTACCGAGCGGCGCTTCGTCTCGACCTACCACGACACGCCCGACTACGTGCTCGCCCGCCACGGGGTGACGTTCCGGCATCGCGTCGAGGATGGCGCCGGCCTGTGGCAGCTCAAGCTGCCGAAGGGAAGCGCGCGCATCGAGCTCGAGGAGGCCGGCCCGCCGGCGCGTCCGCCCGAGACGATGCTCGCGCTCCTGGTCGCGTACCTGCGCGAGCGTGACGTCGGCCCGATCGCCCGGCTCCGCACGCGGCGCGAGGGCTTTCGCGTCGACGGGGCGGAGGTCGTGTTCGACTCCGTCGCCGTCCTTCAGGGGCAGCGGGTCGTCGGGCGGTTCCACGAGATCGAGGTCGAGCTCATCGACGGCGACGAAGCCGCCCTGCGCCGGCTCGAGAAGGCGCTCCGAGCCGCGGGCGCGGAAACCCCGAAGGGCGACCTCCTGCCAAAGCTCCATCAGGTGCTCGGCCTCCCTGCTCCAGGAGCGGAGCTCCGGCCTCGCCGTGGGACGCCACCTGCCGCAGCGCTGGGCGTCGCGCTCGCAGAGCAGCGCCGCCGGCTCCTGCTCTTCGATCCAGGGACGCGGCTCGGATCGGATCCCGAGGATCTCCATCAGCTTCGCGTCGCCACGCGGCGGCTGCGGGCCTTTCTCCGGAGCGGCCGGCCTCTGGTCGAGCCCTCGTGGGCCGAGTCGCTCCGCTCGGAGCTCGCCTGGCTCGGACAGACGCTCGGCCCCGCACGCGATCTCGACGTGCTCGTCGAGCGGCTTGCCGCCGATGTCGAGTCGCTCGACGTGGACAGCGAGTCCGCGCAAGGGCTTCTCGTCGGCCTCGAGGCCGAGCGGGCGACGGCGCGACAGGCCGTGCTCGAGGCGCTGGCGAGCGAGCGGTATCTCGCCCTGCTCGACCGACTCGATCATGTCGCCGAGCCGGAGCTCTCCCGCTCCGACATGACCCTCAGCGCAATCGCAGCCGCCGAGTGGCGCCGGGTCAGGCGTCACGTGGGCGCGGTTCCGCAGGACCCCACGGATGACGAGCTGCACGCGGTCAGGCTCCGGATCAAGCGGGTGCGCTACGCCGCCGAGCTGGCCGAGCACGAGCTCGGAGCAAAGGGCCGGCGCTTCGTCGAGGGTGCGAAGGCGCTCCAGAGCCTGCTCGGCGTCCACCAGGATGCTGCCGTCGCGGAGGAGAGAATTCGCGCCTGGGTGGCTGCGGCGCCGGAAGGGAGCGTGGCCGGCGGGCGGCTCGTGTCGATACAGCGGGAGCGGAAGCAAGAGGTGCGGCAGATCTGGCGCCAGTCCTGGGACGAGCTCCGCGTCGTCGGGAGGCCGCTCAAGTGAGCGAGCTGATTCGCGCTGCCGGAGGCATTCCCGTTCGCGACCTCGATGACGAGCTCGAGGTGCTGGTCGTCCATCGCACCCACTACGACGACTGGACGTTCCCGAAGGGCAAGTGCGAGCTCGGTGAGACCGACGAGGAGTGCGCCGTCCGCGAGGTCCAGGAGGAGACGGGCCTGCTGTGCGCCCTCGGCGAGGAGCTTCGCTCGACGTTCTACACCGACGGCAAGGGTCGTCCCAAGACCGTCCGCTACTGGTTGATGAGCGTGGTCGGCGGTGAGCTCGCCTTCGACAACGAGGTCGCCGACGCGCGTTGGCTCGGCCCGGAGGAAGCGGCCGAGCTGCTCACGTTCGAGCGCGACGTCGAGCTCTTGCGCGATCTTGCGCGGGCGCTCGAGCGCCTCGCGCAATAGGCAGGCTGCCGACCGTCAGCCCAAAGCCTGAACCGACCTTCGTCTAGCCTGGGCGCATGTCGACGAACTTCGTCTACACGATGTACAAGGCGGACAAGTTCTACGGCTCCGATCGCCAGGTGCTCGCGAACATCTCGCTGTCGTTCCTCCACGGGGCGAAGATCGGCGTGCTCGGGCCGAACGGCGCCGGGAAGTCGACCCTGCTGCGGATCATGGCCGGCCTCGAGGAGCCGTCCTCCGGTGTGGCCGAGCTCCAGCCCGGCGCGACCGTCGGCTTCCTCAAGCAGGAGCCCGAGCTCGACCCGACCAAGGACGTGCGTGGGAACGTCGAGGACGGTGTCCGCGAGCTCCGTGACCTGCTCGACCGCTTCAACGCGGTCTCGGCGGCGTTCGCGGAGCCAGACGCCGACTTCGACGCGCTGCTCGCCGAGCAGTCGACCGTGCAGGAGCAGATCGACCGCCACGATGCGTGGAGCCTCGACGCCCATCTCGACCGCGCGATGGATGCGTTGCGCCTTCCCGACGGGGATCGTGATGTGACGACGCTCTCGGGTGGCGAGCGCCGGCGGGTGGCGCTGTGCCGACTGCTGCTCTCGTCTCCCGACCTGCTGCTGCTCGACGAGCCGACCAACCACCTCGACGCCGAATCGGTGGCGTGGCTCGAGCGCTTCCTCGAGGACTACAAGGGCACTGTCATGGCCGTGACGCACGATCGGTACTTCCTCGACAACGTGGCCGGGTGGATCCTCGAGCTCGATCGTGGCAAGGGAATCCCGTTCGAGGGCAACTACACCTCCTGGCTCGAGCAGAAGCAGGCACGCCTCGCACAGGAGGAGAAGTCGGAGTCCGCTCGCCGGCGCACGCTGGCGCGGGAGCTCGAGTGGGTGCGCTCGAGCCCGACCGCACGGCACGCGAAGTCGAAGGCTCGCGTGACGGCCTACGAGAAGCTCTTTGCGGAGGAGCAGACCAAGCGCTTCGACGCAATCGAGATCCATATCCCGTCCGGGCCGCGGCTTGGTGATGTCGTCGTCCAGGTCGAGCACGTGCAGAAGGGGTTCGGTGATCGCCTCCTCGTCGAGGATCTGACGTTCGACCTGCCGCCGGGCGGAATCGTCGGTGTGATCGGACCGAACGGCGCCGGCAAGACCACGTTGTTCCGGATGATTGCCGGCGAGGAGACGCCGGACGCCGGGGTGCTGCGCGTCGGCGACACTGTCGAGCTCGCGTACGTCGATCAGTCGCGCGGTGGGCTCGAGCCTCAGAACACCGTCTGGAAGGAGATCTCGGGCAACCAGGATCTCGTCATGCTCGGCAAGCGCGAGGTCAACTCACGGCAGTACGTCTCCTGGTTCAACTTCAAGGGCTCCGACCAGCAGAAGCTCGTCAAGGACCTCTCCGGGGGTGAGCGAAACCGCGTCCATCTCGCGAAGCTCCTGAAGGCCGGCGGCAACGTCCTGCTCCTCGACGAGCCGACCAACGACCTCGACGTCGACACGTTGCGCGCGCTCGAGGATGCGCTCATCGACTTCGCCGGCTGCGCGGTGGTGATCACCCATGATCGGTGGTTCCTCGATCGCATTGCGACGCACATCCTCGCGTTCGAGGGCGACTCGCAGACGACGTGGTTCGAAGGGAGCTACGCCGAGTACTGCGCCTGGGTGATCGAGACTCGCGGTGCCGAGGCCCTCGAGCCGCACCGCATCAAGTACAAGCCTCTCGTCCGGCCTTGATCGAGCTTCCTGTCGCCGATCCGGGGCGACCGGATACCCGCTCGCCGCTCCGGCTCCTCGTCTGGGTCGGCCGGCACCAGCTCGGGACGATCACGATCGCGGTCGCGTTCGGGATCGTGTGGATGGTGGCGCAGGCGCTCATGCCCTACGCGATCGGCCAGGCGATCGAGCAGGGCATCGTCGACGGCGAGCGCGATGCGCTCGTCCGGTTCTGCGTCCTGCTCGGAGCACTCGGTGTCGTGCAGGCCGCTGCGGGCGTGATGCGTCACCGGTACGCCGTTCAGAACTGGCTGCAGGCGTCGTTCCGGCTCGTTCAGGTCGTCGGCTATCACGCGGCCAGGTCGGAGACGCCGTGAGAGCGCAGCTCTCGACCGGAGAGGTCGTTGCGACCATCTCGAATGATGCGTTGCGGGCGGGTGGGGCATTCGAGATCCTCGCGCGGCTCATCGGCGGCATCGTCTCGTACTTCGTCGTCGCCGCGATCCTGCTCAGGACGTCGATCGCACTCGGCCTCCTCGTGCTGATCGGGGTGCCGCTGCTCACGATCTCGCTCACCTTCGTGATCAAGCCGCTCCAGCTTCGACAGCGCGAGCAGCGCGAGGAGGTGGGGCTCCTCACCGCCCTTGGCGCCGACACCGCTGCCGGCCTCCGCGTGCTGCGCGGAGTCGGGGGCGAGCAGGCCTTCTTCGACCGCTACTGGCAGCGCTCCGAAGAGCGTGCGCGTCGCCGGCGTCCGGGTTGCCACCCCTCAGTCGACGCTCGACGCGGCCCAGGTGCTGCTGCCCGGGCTCGTTCGTCGTGCTCGTCACGTGGATCGGCGCGCACCTGGCAGCGTCCGGGGACATCACCGCCGGCGAGCTCGTCGCGTTCTACGGCTACGCAGGGTTCCTCGTGATCCCCCTGCGGACGTCTGCGGAGGCGGTGGAGAAGTTCACGCGCGCGCACGTCGGTGCCCGCCGAATGCTGCAGGTGCTCGCGGTCGAGCGCACGGTGGAGGATCCGAGGGATCCGCTGCCCGAGCCTCCGCCCGGCGTGGCGCTCGTCGATCCGGACTCGGGCCTCGTCATCGCCCCCGGCAGCTTGACCTGCCTCGTTTCTGCGTTGCCCGACGAGACGAGCGCTCTGGCCGATCGGCTCGGCCGTCTCGTCGACGACTGTGGCGTGATGCTCGGTGACACCCAGCTCGACCGGCTGCCACTCGAGG
This sequence comes from uncultured Actinomycetes bacterium, assembly GCA_963724655.1. Lineage (GTDB taxonomy): Bacteria > Actinomycetota > Thermoleophilia > Gaiellales > Gaiellaceae > Gaiella. The sequence goes on from CAVRVG010000005.1 coordinate 67,114, forward strand.
TCGTGCGCCGGCGAATCCTCGTCAGCGAACCGGATCCTCTCATCTTTTCCGGCACCCTTCGAACCGAGCTCGACCCGTGGTCGCGGGCGAGCGACGACGAGATCACCACGGCGATCGAGGTCGCTGCCGCGGAGGACATCCTGGTCGCGCTGCCGGCCGGTCTCGACGAGATCGTCGACGAGCGCGGCCGCTCGTTCTCCGGTGGGCAGCGGCAGCGGCTCGTCCTCGTCCGGGCGCTGCTCGCGAACGCCGAGATCCTCGTGCTGGTCGAGCCGACGAGCGCCGTCGACGCCCACACCGAGGCACGGATCGCGCGCCAGCTCCACGACTTCCGCGCCGGTCGCACGACGGTTGTCGTGACCGCGAGCCCGCTGGTGCTCGACCGTGCGGACACCGTGGTGCTGGTCGAGTGCCGGGCGCGTGCAAGCGACCGGGACGCATCGGGAGTTGCTCCGGACGAGCGCCGCCTACCGGGAGATCGTCACGCGCGGGGAGGCGGCGTGAGCACGCTGCTTCCGATCGCAGGCCCTCCCGAGATGCGCCGGCAGGCAGCCGCGCTGGCGCGTCGCCACCGCCGCGCCATGATCGGCGTCCTCGTCCTGCACGCCCTCGCTGCTGCCACGGGCCTCGTCGGCGCGCCGCTCCTGGGGTCGCTCGTCCAGGGGCTCCAGACGGGTATCGACACCGCCGAGATCGACCGCGTCGTCGATGATCCTCGCCGTCTTCCTCGTCGCGCAGACGATTCTCACGTTCTTTGCCCGCAGAGCCTCCTTCGTGCTCTCCGAGCGAATGTTCGCGGAGCTGCGTGAGGACTTCATGCGTCGCGTGCTCGCGCTGCCGCTCTCAACCGTGGAGCGGGCCGGGATCGGCGACCTCGTCTCGCGGACGACTGCCGATGTGGACGCTCTCGCCCGGACGATCCGGTTTGCGATCCCGGAGACCTCGATCGCGTGCGTGACCGCGCTCCTCGTCGTCGGGGCGGCTGTCTGGGTCAGTCCGATCGCGGCGCTCCCGTGCCTCGTCGGAGCACCGATCCTGGTCGTGGGGACGCGCTGGTACCTTCGTTACGCCCCTGCCGGGTACCTGTGGGAGCGAGCCGCGTACGCCTCCCTTGCAGGCACCGCCGGCGAGACGGTCGACGGCGGCCGCACCGTCGAGGCGCTCGGACTCTCGGGTGAGCGCGCCCGTCGAATCGACGCCGACCTCGCCGACGCATACCGCTCGGAACGCTTCACGCTCCGGCTACGGACGATCTGGTTCCCGACCGTGGACGTCGCCTACGTATTGCCCGTCGTCGCCGCCCTCGCGTGGGGCGGCTACCTCGTTTCCGCCGGCCACGCCTCGGTCGGTGAGGTGACGACGGTCGTGCTCTACATCCAGCAGCTTGCCGACCCTGTCGACAGGTTGCTCTCGTGGCTCGACGAGGTTCAGGTCGGTGGGGCGTCGTTCGCGCGGCTGGTGGGGATCGCCGACGTTCCCTCCGACCGGGAGGCATCGGGGGAGGAGCCTGACGACGACTGGCTGCGCGCCCACGACGTCCGCTACGCGTACGTCCCCGGCCGGGATGTGCTGCACGGGATAGATCTCGACCTCTCACCCGGCGAGCGGATCGCGGTCGTCGGTCCGTCCGGTGCCGGAAAGTCCACGCTCGGACGTCTGCTGGCCGGTATCCACCCGCCCCGCACGGGCTCGGTCGAGGTCGGCGGGGTGCCACTCGTCGATCTCGAGCTCCCGGCGCTTCGACGCGAGGTGGCGCTCGTGACCCAGGAGCAACACGTGTTCGTCGGCACGCTGGCGGATAACCTGCGCCTTGCGAGCGCGGGTTCCTCCGACGCAGAGCTGGTCGCGGCGCTGGACGCGGTTGACGCGACCGCCTGGGTGGAGGCGCTGCCCGATGGGCTCGAGACGACCGTCGGCGCCGGCGGAGCGCCTCTCACCCCCGCCCAGACCCAGCAGCTGGCGTTGGCGCGGCTGGTGCTCGCCGATCCGCACACGCTCGTGCTCGACGAGGCGACGTCGCTGCTCGATCCGCGTGCGGCCCGCCATCTCGAGCGCTCGCTCGGCTCCGTCCTCGAAGGGCGAACGGTCGTTGCGATCGCGCATCGACTCCACACCGCCCATGACGCCGACCGCGTCGCGGTGGTGGAGGACGGTCGCGTCAGCGAGCTCGGCGCTCACGACGAGCTGCTCCGCCGTGGAGGCTCGTACGCAGCGCTCTGGGAGTCCTGGCAAGCCTGATTGGCCTGCCTCGCAGTTCCGCCCGCGGAGAAGCAAATTCATATGATCTTTTCGCCGCCGATGTGGTAGTACTGCGGCGCATGCGGGGCTTCAGAGTCGGTTCGGGCGTCCTCGGCGTGGGGCTCGCGTGTCACCGTTGCGCGCGCTGATCGCCCTCCCAGCCCGGTCCAGACGGCGTGTGTCTCGGCCGGCCGTTATGCGGACTCCGCGACTCGGGCGTGATCGCGACCCGGTCGCTACCGCGTTCAACATTGCAGGTAACCGAGTTGTCGCTCGGTTGCGCCCAGCTTGGCAACCTGTACACGGCGATCACCGACGAAGACGCTCAGGCGACGGTGGACGCCGCGTGGGAGCTGGGGATCCGGTACTTCGATACCGCCCCGCACTACGGGCTCGGCCTCTCCGAACGACGACTTGGCGCAGCGCTCGCCGCCCGGCCGCGTGGCGAGTACATCGTGTCGACCAAGGTCGGTCGACGCCTCGAGCCGCGAGACACGGTCTTGCCGCTCGACGACGGCGGCTTCGCCGTCCCCGGAACCCATCGCCGCGTTTGGGACTTCAGTCGTGACGGCGTTCTCCGCTCGCTCGAACAGAGTCTCGGACGACTCGGCCTGGATCGGGTCGACATCGCCTACCTTCACGATCCGGACGAGCATCGGGCGGAAGTGCTCTCGGATGCCTATCCTGCGCTCGAGGAGCTCCGGGCCCAGGGAGTGGTGTCGGCAATCGGCGCCGGCATGAATCAGGCGGAGATGCTCGCAGACTTCGCTCGCCACACCGACATGGACGTTCTCATGCTCGCGGGGCGCTACACCCTGCTCGAGCAGTCGGCGCTCGACGAGCTGTTGCCTGTCTGCAGCCAACGAGGCGTTGGGATAGTCGCGGCCGGCGTGTTCAATAGTGGCTTGCTCGCTCGCGCGCGCCCTCCCGACCAGGCGCGGTACAACTACGTCGAGGCGTCGCCGGCGCTCGTGGACCGTGCTCGCGAGATCGCGTCGATCTGCGATCGCCACGGAACGTCGTTGCCTGCCGTGGCACTCCGTTTCCGTTCGGGCATCCCTCCGTGGTGAGTGTGTGCGTGGGCGCTCGGCGACCTGAGCAGGTCGCAAGAACGTCGCGCTGTACCGATCGCGCTGTTCCTCCCGAGGTATGGGTCGATCTGAAGGACAGCGGCTTGCTCCGTCGAGACGCGCCCGTGCGGTCAGAGGCGTCAGATGATTCGCCGAGGCTGAACGTATGATGGACGGATGAATTCGGGATCGCCATCGAGCCTGCCGATGAGCCGGATCGGCGGCTCCCGGCGGCCGGCGAGACCTGCGCGCTTTGCGGCCGTCGTCGTCGAGCAGCTGGCGCACGAGATCATCAGCGGAGTGGGCGGGAATGAGATCCTTCCGACCGAGCCCGTGCTCTGTGAACAGTTCGGGTTCAGTCGCACCGTGGTCCGCGAGGCGCTCAAGATGCTCGAGGAGCGAGGGCTCGTCGTCATCGAGCAGGGGCGCGGAACGACCGTGTTGCCGCGTGACTCGTGGAACCTCCTCGACCCGGTCGTGCTCCGCATCGCGTTGGAATACGACAGCGACATGTCCCTGCTCGACGACCTGATCGAGGTGAGGGGCGTGCTCGAGCGGGAGATGACCCGCGCGGCGGCCGTCCGCCTGAGCGAGGAAGACCTCGCCGCTCTCGCCGCGAACGTCGACCAGATGACGGCTGCCTACGCCGACTATGACCGCGTCCGAGCCTTCGACCTCGAGTTCCACGCCATCATCATGAAAGCGTCGGGGAACCAGGTCGGCCCCACGATCGTGCGCGCGATCCATCGGCACGGGGGTGCAACACCGCCGCTGGCTGCGGCCGCGGATACCGTCGCTCTCGAACGAACGACAGCGCAGCACCGGGAGATCCTCGCTGCGCTGACTCGTCGGGACGGTGAGCGTGCGGGCCAGCTGATCGCAGAGCACATTGAGTCAGGGTGGGCCGAACGAAAGGGTTCTTCGAGGAGCACCTGACGGCCCCCCCAGGCTCACTCCTTGTTCGCGCCGTCGACGAGTCCGCGCTCGAGCGCGCGCTGCGAGACGACGAACACGATCATGACGGGAATGACCGCGATTAGCGTCGCGAGCGCGACTGCAGGCCGTGTCGACCTGAAGATGTCCGAGAGGCCGACCTGGACGGGGTACTGCGCCGAGTCCACCAGGACGACGTACGGGAGGAAGAAGTTGTTCCAGTCGGCGACGAAGCTGAAGAAGAAGACGAGCGCGACGACCGGCTTCGAAAGGGGCAGCGCGACGCGGAGGAAGGCCTGCCACTCGGAGCACCCGTCCACACGAGCGGCTTCGAGCAGGCCGGGTGGGAGCGCCGTCGTGTAGTAGAGGTAGGCGAGAAAGACCCCGAAGGGAAAGAATGCGAACGGGAGGATGACCGACGCCGGAGCGCCCGATCAGGTGCAGCGCGTTCAGTTCGAGGTAGATCGGGAGCACGAGCGCTGCCGCCGGGATGATCATCGAGATGAGCGTCAGCGAGAGGATCGAGCTTGCGGCCGGGGAACCTGCCGCAGGCGAGCCCGTAGCCCGCGGGGATGACCGTCACGAGGGTTATCGCGGTCGCGCTCAGCGCGTACAAGAGCGAGTTCGCCATCCAGCGCCGGTAGACGTGGTCGTTGAAGCCGTCGAGGTGCTGCCAGGCGACCCAGACGTTGTGAAAGCTGCCGACCGCGAAAGGGTGTCTGGTCACTAGTTCGAAGTCGGTCTTGGTGGCGGCGAGGATCAGCCAGAGGATGGGCGCGACGAAGAAGACCGCGAACACGAGCAGCACTGCCGCGCGGACCGCCAACCCGGCGACGCGCCCGGCACTCTGACGGCTCTGCGGCGCTCGTCTCAACGGCCGCCGGGGAGGTCTAGCCACCTCGACCGCGTCGCATGCGAGGCACTCGATGAGGGTCGTCGGCCGAGGTTTTCATCGTCACTTGACAATTATGATCATTCGTATGATGATCATCCCGCACATGCACATCGCGGCGGTCGACGTTGACCTGATTTCCCTCCCGGCCGTCACGCCGCCTTTCGCCTGGCGACGCGGTCTCCGAGGGTCTGCTCCGCGCAAGAACGACGGCGGTCCTCCGGATCACGACCGACGACGGCGCAGTGGGTGAGGCCTACCACGAGTGGAGCGGCCCGATGCTCGGCGACATCGTCGACCGGATCCTGCGAGAGGAGCTCGTTGGTGAGCGCGCCGACCGCCGCGAGTGGCTCTGGCACCGGCTGTGGGAGCTCGACCGCACCGAGGAGTTCCCGATCTGGCTCTTCGGCATCGTCGATGTCGCGCTCTGGGATCTCGAAGGCCGCGTCTGTTCGGCGTCCCGGTGCACCGGCTGCTCGGCACCTATCGCGAGGATCGATCCCTGCGTGTGCGTCCACGACGACCTTCGCCACGCTCGAGGAGTTCCTCGACGTCTGCGACCAGTGCCTCGAGCTCGGGTATCCGGCGATCAAGCTTCACGCCTGGGGAGACGCCCGCGCCGACGCCGAGCTCTGCCAGCGCGTCCGCGCGACCACGTCGGGCCAGACGTCGACCTGATGTACGACGGTTCAGCCGGCTTCGACCTCCCCGACGCGATCTACCTCGGGCGTGCGCTCGCGGAGGCGAACTACCGCTGGTACGAGGAGCCGATCCGCGAGTTCAGCATCACGGCGTACAAGTGGCTTTCCGAGCGCGTCGACGTTCCGCTCCTCGTGGGCGAGACCTCGGACGGGAGCCACCTCAACACCGCCGACTTCATCGCCTCCGGCTGCGCCACGTACGTCAGGACGAGCGCGAACCACCGCGGCGGGATGACCGGCGCGATGCGAATCGCCCACCTGGCCGACTCGTTCCGGCTGAAGGCCGAGGTCCACGGCCCGACCGAGACCGCTGTCCACCTCTGTATGGCGATCCCCAACTGCACGTACTACGAGTCGCTTGTGACGTCGAATCCCGTGACCCGCGAACCGCGGGTCGGACCGGACGGCCTCGTGCGGGCCCCGACGGAGCCCGGCATCGCCTTGCCGCATTTCGTCGCCGAGCATCGTGCGACCCCCATCAGCTGACCCTACCCAACACGATCACCAAACGAAGGAGGAGAAGGAATGAAGCTCAATCGTCGATGGCTGGCATTCGTGGCGGCCCTAGTGGCGTCTGCGATCGCGCTCGTGGTCTCGCGCCACGAGTGGCGCCGCGCCAAGGGCGGTCCAACGGCACGAGCGACGCGTCTGGCTCGATCGAAGTCTGGGTCGACGCGCCCCGCGAGCCGGTCACGGATGCGTACATCAAGTCGCACCCGAACGTGAAGGTGAAGAAGGTCATCTACGACGGTGACGGCAACGGCGCGACGGGTCTGCAGACGAAGATCCAGCTCTGGAACCGCACCGGCTCGGGCTGGCCGGATGTCATCTTCAGCGAGCAGGCGAACGACCCGGTCTGGATGGGCCAGAAGCCGTTCGACTTCGCTGCTCGACCTGAAGGGCGTCTTCCCGGCGGACCTGATCAAGGGCTGGCCGGCACCGTCGCTCGCGCAGTGCACGGTCAACGGGCACCTCGTCTGCCTGCAGGACAACCTGGCGCAGGAGGTGCTGTACGTCAACGTGAAGCTGATGAAGCAGTTCGGCTACACGGTCCCGAAGACGTGGCAGCAGTGGGCTGCGATCGGTACCAAGGTTGCCAAGCAGCATCCGGGCTACGTCATCGGCACCGTCGGCGACTCGTACGGTCACTGGCTCTATCTCTGGCCTGGCCAGTGTCCGATCGAGCAGGTCGTGGGCGTCAAGACGGTCAAGATCGACGCCTCGGACGTACACTGCACCCGCATGGCGAAGCTGCTCGACCCGCTGCTCAAGAACGGCTCCGTCTCGAACGAGAGCATCTTCACGCCGTCCTTCGTCGCCAAGTACGGCGGCGCCCAGGACAAGATCCTGATGATGCCGGGCCCGACCTGGTACGCGGGCGGGGGCTCGACCTCGGTCTTGGCGACGGGGACGCTCGGGATCCCGGCCGGCGAGATGACGGCCGTACTGCCGCTTCGCTGGAACAGGGAGCCGCTCTCGACCGGTCAGGTCGGCGGCGGTCCCTGGATCGTCTCCAAGCACACGAAGAACCAGGAAGCCGCCATCGACTTCGTGAAGTGGGTCACGACGACGAACGAGGCGAGGAACGTCGCCGGGGGCTACCCGGCCTACAAGCCCGCAGCGAACTTCCAGCTGTACAAGATGGATCACGACAACTACTTCGCCGCTCCTCCGGGCCCGGCGATGAAGGCGGCCGCGCCCCTGATCTGGAAGGGCTGGAGCATGGTCACCTATCCGGATCAGCCCAGCTGGTCGAACCAGGTCGTGGCGAAGCTGGCCCAGGGCAAATCGCTGACCTCCCTGCTGCCGGCGCTCGACAAGGACCTCACGAACAACGCGAAGGCCGCTGGCTACAAGGTCGTCAACAAGTAACCAGTGGGCTCTTCGGCAATCAGCTCGGACACCGCGGGGGCCACGCTTAGGCGTGGCCCCCGCCGCTCGTGGCGTGGGCTCGTCTTCGTCCTGCCCTACCTGCCGTTCCTGATCGTCTTCGGCATCGCCCCGACGATCTACGCACTCGACCTCGCCCTCACACACGCGAACGGAAGCTGGGCGGGCTACCACAACTTCGTGGGAACGTTCCACGACTTTCGCTTCGCCGATGCGTTCCGGCACGTCCTCGTCTACACGACGGTCTGGCTCGTCGCGCTGATGGTCTTCGTCGTCGGTCTCGCGCTGCTCCTCCACGGGCGGGCGAACCGGGTCTCGGCGGCGTTCCGCTTCCTGTTCTACATCCCCGGTGCGCTGGCCGGCGCCGCCGCCGTGGTCATCTGGCTGTTCATGCTCGATCCGAGCGTCAGCCCCGGCAAGTTCATCCTGCAGCACGGACTCGGAGCGCACAGCTTCGCCCAGTCGATCGCTCCGGGGAACCTCCCATACATCTTCGCGATGATCGCGTTCTGGACCGGCGCCGGCGGCTGGATCGTCGTCATGTACGGCGCGCTGAACACGATCCCGCACGAGCTCGAGGAGGCCGCCCGCATCGACGGTGCAGGGCCCATCGCGATCGCGCTGCGCGTCAAGCTGCCGCTGATCCGCAAGTGGATCGCCTACATGCTGATCCTGTCGTTCGCATTGGGGACGCAGCTCTTCGTCGAGCCCGAGCTGGTGCAGCACGCGAGCTTCGGACTCGTGTCGCAGACGTGGTCGGCGAACCAGCTCGCATACCAGTACGCGTTCGGCATCCAAGCCGACTTCAACGGCGCCGCAGCCATCGCGGTCGACCTGCTCGCGATCGGGCTCATCGGCGCGGTCTTGATCGTCACGCGCACCGGCCTCTTCAGGACGGAGGACGACTGATGCAGACCCGCGTCCTCGGCCTCAGCTTCCGCGCCGCGATCCTGACGGCGTTCGCGATCTTCTTCATCGCACCGATCCTCTGGCTCGTGCTGACTCCGACGAAGACCGATCACGCGGTGATCACGGACAGCCCCTTCTCGTTCGGGAGCTTCCATCAGGTCTCGCTCGCGTGGCAGCACCTCGACCACTTCAGCGACCACATCTACCGGCGGTGGATCCTGAACTCCATCTTCTACTCGCTGGTCGCGAGCGGGATCACGCTCCTCGTCGGCATCCCGGCCGGCTACGGGCTCGCGCTCGGCAAGTTCCCCGGCCGCAAGCTCATCCTCTCCCTGACGCTCATCTCGATGATCATTCCGGCTGCCGCGCTCGTGCTGCCGATCTACCTCGAGCTGAACGCTGTCCATCGGATCTTCGACATCCAGATGATCGGCACCTCGTGGTCGGTCATCCTCCCGTTCTCGTTCTTCCCGTTCGGCGTCTATCTCGCCTACATCTACTACGTGACCGCGCTTCCAGTCGGCCTGCTGGAGGCCGCGCGCGTCGACGGCGCCAACGAGCTGCAGACGTTCCTGAGGATCGCAATGCCGCTCGCGAAGCCGATCATCGCGCTCGTCTTCTTCTTCAGCTTCGTATCCAACTGGAACAACTTCTTCCTGCCGTACGTCTTCCTCACGGACCAGGACTAAGGCGCCGATCACCGTCGGGCTGTACAACCTGCTCGCCTCGACGCCCTCGTTCAACCCGGCCGTCGGCGGCGGTGGGCAGTCGGTGAACATCTTCAAGCCGGAGCTGGCGCTGGCAACGGTCGTCGCCGTCATCCCGGTCGCGATCGTGTTCGTGGCCTCGCAGCGGGCGCTCGTGCGTGGGCTCGTCGGCGGAGGGGTAAAGGGGTAAACAATGGCTAGCGTTGGATTCGAAGGCGTCTGGAAGGTCTACGACGACGGCACGCGCGCGGTCGACGAGCTCGATCTGGAGATCACCGACGGCGAGTTCGTGGTGCTGGTCGGCCCGTCCGGCTGTGGGAAGACGACGGCTCTTCGCATGGTCGCCGGGCTCGAGGAGATCACCGGCGGCGTCGTGCGCATCGGTGATGGGGTGGTCAACGACCTCTCGCCGAAGGACCGCGACATCGCCATGGTCTTCCAGAACTACGCGCTCTACCCGCACCTCACGGTGTACGACAACATCGCGTTTCCCGCTCAAGATCGGGAAGGTGCCGAAGAGCCGAGATTCGACGCCGCGTCGACGAGGCTGCGGGGATCCTCGGCCTACAGCAGCTCCTGAAGCGGAAGCCCCGCACGCTTTCCGGCGGTCAGAGGCAGCGCGTCGCCATGGGGCGCGCGATCGTCCGCCAGCCGGCCGTGTTCCTGATGGACGAGCCGCTCTCGAACCTCGACGCGAAGCTCCGCGTGCAGATGCGTGCCGACATCAAGAGGATCCAGAGCAACCTCGGCGTCACGACCATCTACGTCACCCACGACCAAGTCGAGGCGATGACGATGGGCGATCGCGTGGCGGTGATGCGGAAGGGCGAGCTGCAACAGGTCGCGCCGCCCGAAGAGCTGTATCAACGCCCGCTGAATGTGTTCGTCGGCGGCTTCATCGGCAGCCCCGCGATGAACATGCTCGAGGCGACGGTGGAGCGCCGGAACGGCGTGCTCGAGATCGTCGTCGGCGAAACGAGGATCGAGCTAGGGGAGCAGACCCTGGCGGGGCGTCCCGCGCTCGCGTCGTACGAGAACCGCTCGATCGTCCTCGGCATCCGGCCGGAGAGTCTCGAGGACGCGGCGCTCGCCGGCGGCGAGTCCCCTCGGCTCCGCGGACGGGCAGAGCTTCGCGAGGCGTTGGGTTCGGACGTGCTCGTTCACTTCTCGGTCGATGCGCGTCCAGCCGTCACCGACGATGTCCGCGAGCTCGCTGAAGACGTCGGAGACGACCGCGCTCTCGAGCAGCTAGGAGCCGACTCTGCTGCAGCGGCGATGCTCGTCGGACGCTTCGCCCCGCACACGCGCGTCCGCGAAGGCGACACGATCGAGGTTGCGATCGACGTGTCCGCGCTCCACTTCTTCGACGCGGACACAAGCTTCGCGATCTACGGCGACGGGGGATCAAGGTGACCAGTGCCACGAGCTCGTGGGTGCAACCGATCGCTAGCGCCTGACAGCCGCAGAGCTCACCGGAATGAGCGTCTTCTCGTAGCGCGGAATCAACGCTGCCCGACGCAGAGTTCGTACACATCGTGAACTAGCTCGCACCTCGCCGCGTAGCGCCGCGCCTCATCCCTTTGTCGCGCCGCCGACGAGACCGCGCACGAGCGCACGCTGCGAGACGACGTACACGACCGCGACGGGTAACGCCGCGACCAGCGTCGCGAGCGCGAGCGCCGGCCGCGACGACCTGAAGAGGTCAGAGAGCCCGACCTGGATCGGGAGCTGCCTTTCGTCCGACAGGAACACGTACGGCAGGAAGAAGTTGTTCCAGTTGGCGACGAAGCTGAAGAAGAAGACGAGAGCGACGACGGGCTTCGCCAGCGGAATCCCGACGCGGCGGAAGGCGGCCCACTCGCCGCAGCCGTCGACCCGCGCCGCATCCAGCAGACCTGGCGGCAGTGCGGTTGAGTAGTAGATGTACGCGAGATAGACGCCGAAGGGGAAGAACGCGAACGGCAAGATGATCGAGAAGTCGCTGCCGATCAATCTCACGGCGTTCAGCTCCAGAAAGATCGGGAGCACGAGCGCCGCGGACGGCATGATCAACGCGACAAGTGTGAGCTTCAGGATCAGCCTGCGTCCCGGGAACGTGCCGAAGGCGAGCCCGTAGCCGGCAGGAATCGCAGTCACGAGCGTTATCCCGGTTGCGCTCAGCGAGTACATCAGCGAGTTCTCCATCCAACGCCGGAAGATGTGGTTGCTGAACCCGTCCACGCCCTGCCACGCAACCCAGACGTTGTGGAAGCTGCCGATCGCGAACGGGTTCCTGGTCAGGAGCTCGGAGTCGGTCTTCGTCGGGGCGAGCACGAGCCAGATGAGCGGGACGACGAAGAAGAGCGCGAATACGAGCAACACCAATGCCCGGACACCTAGCGCGGCGCGGCGACGTCCGCTGTGACGGTGTGGGATGATAGACGTCATTCAGTCGTGCGACGATCCCGCACCCGAAGCGTAACCTAGATCGACCGCTTGGACATTGTGTTCCGGGTTAGCCGCAACGATCTAGGAACGCCCGCGGCCACTAGCTCCCAGTCGACTTGACCGAGCCCAGCCCGTAGGCGACTGCGCCGATCGTGCACGCCGACGATGAACGTGGTGGCGAGGATCGCGCCGGGACGCGACGACGGATCATCACAAGATGTCGCGCCGAGTTCGTGAACCAACCATGTGCCTCGCGAGAGGTCGATGAAGGTCGGCGTATCATCGCTCAGCGCACGAACAGGCGCCTCAATCACGAAGCCCTCGACCTCATAGAGGCAAGCCGCCCTTGGCGGTGGCGAAGGCCCAGGCGCCTCTCAACGTCGTGCGATCGCCGATCAGGTTGACCGCTCTACCTACTCCGTGAGCCGGTAGATGCTGTGCCTTACTTTGGTGACCTTGTTCGTCTTGGCGTTGTCGGAAAGCCAGTCTCTGACGGTGCCGTTGACGACTGGTTGGTCTAGGAGCCGCTCGCAGGCCGTATAAATGCTTTGGACGCTCATCGGCTCTTCCGCTTGTTGAAGAATCCGGGTTATCGTTTTGGCGACAGGGACAGTCGTACGGGGCAGGTTGCGTCGGTTGGGAGTTGCCTCGTGCCGGTGTGGGTGTCTGGTGAGCAGTTTGTCCTTCAGGGCGGCCAGTCTTGGCATCTCAAGGGATATTTGAGGGCTCGAAAAATGCTCCGCTTAGTGCCATTCTTCAGGTCGATTCGGTTCGGGTGCCGAGGAGCTCGGCGCACGACGCGTCGGCGAACCATTGCTCATACTCCTCGGCCGACCAGCCTCGCCCGCGGGAGAGCAGCAGCCAGACGGTCGGATGGTTCAGCGTCCAGAGGATGTCCGTTGCGCGCTCGACGCTCAGTCCGGGGGCGAGCGCATTTGCCTCCGCGAGGGTTTCGACGATTGCCTTCTGGTTGGCGTGGAACTCGGATTGGATCCTTGCCCAGAGCTTCGCGACCTCCGGGTCGGAGTCGGCCCCGCTGCGAACGACCTCGAGGATTCCGCCCAACCGAGTCTTCCCGGCACGCGAGTTCCGGGCGTTCAGGCGCAGCTTCCTCTCCGGATTCGGCTCGTTCAGAACCTCGCGGTACCAATCACGATCGGAGACCGGGATTGCCTCCGAGTCGCCGCGCAACCGCTCATTCCAGAGCGCCCGCAGGACACCCGCCTTCGATTCGAAGGCGAGGTAGACGGTCTTCAGCGAGACGTTTGCATCGTCGGCGATCGCTGCGATGGTGGTCGCCGGATAGCCGTGTGTCTCGAACTGGCGGCCGGCTGCGGCGAGGACAGCGCTCCGCGTCGCAGCTGCCTGCTCGCGCCGGCGTGGGGAGTTGTATGCGCGCGGCTTGACAGGCTCTGGCATTCTGTTACATTACCTCTATATTCATTACTCATATAGAGTAGTCAATAAGGGAGGTTCCAGATGGCTGTCATGATGACCCGCATCCACGTCGAGGACTTCGATGCCTGGAAGCCGATGTTCGATGCCGATCCACCCGGCGCGCGGGCAAACGCGACGGGGTGGCGGCTCTTCCGGACCGCCGGCGATCCGAACGAGGTGAGCATTGCCGTCGAGTTCGACTCCGTCGCGGATGCCGACGCAGCACGCGAGAAGCTGGTGGCGTCAGGCGTCCTGGATCGGGTCGAGGTGCGTGTTGCGCCCACGATCGTCGAGCTCGCCGAGGTCAAGACTCGCGCATGACCGGCGAACGCTGACCCGACCGGCGAGCCGGTGGGACAACTACGGAGTCGACGCGCTTGTTTACTTCGGGGACACCATCCCCTCACCAGTCCGCCCCAATTCAGCCGGCTCTGTGCATCTGAATCAGTCTGCTCCGGCGAACCGGCGAGCTCGATTCGCTATCGTCGGTTGTGGTTGCTTTACATATTGAAGTAACCGATATGCTCCGGCGAGTTCGCGAGACATGAGACGAGGAGGACGCACGATGGCACTGCAACTGGGCGATGTGGCACCCGACTTCGAGGCGGAGACAACCGAGGGCCCGATCACGTTCCACGACTGGATCGGCGACTCGTGGACCGTTCTCTTCTCGCACCCCAAGGATTTCACCCCGGTCTGCACGACCGAGCTCGGCTACATGGCAAAGATCAAGCCGGAGTTCGACCGCCGGAACGTCAAGATCATCGGGCTCTCGGTCGATCCCGTCGGCCGTCACACCGACTGGGCCGCCGACATCGAGGCCACCCAGGGGACGGCTCCGAACTATCCGATGATCGGTGACGTCGACTTCAACGTCTCGAAGCTGTACGGGATGCTCCCTGCGAGCACGTCCGGTGATCCGCTCGAGCGAACGCCGGCGGACAACCAGACGGTGCGCAACGTGTTCGTGATCGGCCCGGACAAGAAGATCAAGCTCATTCTGGTGTACCCGATGACGACGGGTCGCAACTTCGACGAGGTTCTACGCGTGATCGACTCGCTACAGCTCACCGCGAAGCACAAGGTTGCAACCCCGGTGAACTGGAAGCAGGGCGACAACGTCATCATCGCCGGCTCCGTCTCGAACGACGAAGCCCGCGAGACGTACCCGGATGGCTGGGAAGAGCCCCGGCCGTACATTCGGATTGTCCCGCAGCCGTCGGGGTCTGTTTAGAGCCTGAGCTCCAAAACAGACCCCGACGGCTGCGGGGTCTGTTTTGGGCGTGGCTTTAGCCGCGCCTCTGAAGCGTCCAGCCCTCTCGCCTTGCGTCCACGCAGCTCAGCCGCACCCGACGCGTTGCCGCTGAGGAGGGATGGTGGGCGCGGCTAAAGCCACGCCCGGCGCGCACCCACACTGCAGGCTAAAGCCTGAGCTGGTTTAGGGCCGCCACCACGTCCGCGTTGTCTGCGCGGAGGATGGCGCCTCTGATCACGGTCCACGCTCGAATCCGTTGCTCGTCGAGCCCGGCGGCGACGAATGCCGCGATGCGGCGCTCCGTGACGTCTGACCGCATGCGGTAGGAGTACGGGTTCCACAGGAACGAGGGCACGTCGTACTCCGGCTCGCCGAGCATCGGCTTGGGGTCGATCGCGACGTAGCGGCCTCCCGCATCGAGGATGTTGTGATGGTGGAAGTCGCCGTGGACGAGCGTTGAGCGCCCGATCTCGAGCGACGCGTAGAGCTTGCGTGCGAGCCGAATGAGCTCGCTCTCCGGCCCCGCGGCGGATTCTGCGTTATCGAGCCATCGGGGAACGTGGTCGCCGATCCAACGGAAGGGCGCAGCGGCGGGTCGCCACAGACGCAGTCCGACCGAGATCGCTATCGCCGTTGCCTCCTCGTCGTCGGTGACCTCGGAAAGATCCGTACCGGGCTGTGCGCGCTCGAGCAGTGCCGCGCGTCGCGACCTGTCGTGTCGCAACAGCCGGACTGCGCCGTTGCCGTCCCAGAGCTCGAGCCCGTCGGGCTCCTCGTCCGCCTCATCGTCGTCGGCCGGTGTCACCTTGAGCACCGCGTCGACGCTTGCCGGAGCAACGTAGGAGAATCGCGACAGCGCGAACGGCTCCCCGAGTTGGATCCCCCAATCTCGCGCCACGGCGGCGGCGTTTCGGGCGAGCTCCTGAAGGTCGGCTCCCTCGGCCAAGGGCTCTACGCGTCGTCCGGTGGCTCGGCTCGGAGGACGCGGCCGATCCCGCGAACCGCCTGTCGGATTCGATGCTCGTTCTCGACCAGGGCAAACCGGACGAAACCCTCACCGCCCGGCCCGAAACCGACGCCGGGTGACACCGCGACCTTCGCCTCGCGCGCGAGGAGCTCGGCGAACGCGAGCGACCCCATTGCGGCGAATGCCTCGGGCACGGGAGCCCACGCGAACATCGTTCCGCGCGGCTTGGGGAACGACCACCCAACTCGGTCGAGCCCGTCGCAGAGAGCGTCGCGTCGCGACTTGTAGATCGCGCAGACCTCGACCGGGGTGTCCGGTGCCTCGTTCATCGCGGTGATGGCTGCGATCTGGATCGGCTGGAAGGTCCCGTAGTCGAGCCAGCTCTTCAAGCGGGCAAGCGCCTGGCAGACCGCGGCGTTGCCGACGAGGAAGCCAACCCGCCACCCGGCCATCGAGAACGACTTCGTCAGCGTGTAGAGCTCGACCGCGACCTCGTCGGCCCCCGGTACCTGGAGGATCGACGGCGGAACGTGGCCGTCGAACGCGAGGTCCGCGTAGGCAAAGTCGTGCACCACGAGCATTCCGCGCTCGCGCGCGAACTCGACCACGTGCTCCATGAACTCGAGCTCGACGGTGGCGGTGGTCGGGTTGTGGGGAAACGACAGCAGCAGGACGCGGGGTCGCGGAGTCGCGCGCTCGTACGCCGCCGCGAGGTTGGTGAAGAGATCCTCGTCCGGGCCCATCGCAACCTGAAAGACGCTTGCGCCGGCAAGCATCGGTGCGTGAATGTGGATCGGATAGCTCGGGGCAGGTACGAGCGCTGCGTCGCCGGGCTCGACAAGCGTCCACATCAGGTGGACGAGCCCTTCCTTCGCACCCATCGTCGCGACAACTTGCGTCTCGGGATCGAGCTCGACTCCGAACTTGCGCAGGTAGAGGTCTGCGCACGCCGCCCGGAGCTTCGGGATCCCCTTCGAGGCCGAGTAGCGGTGGTTGCGCGGCTTCTCAGCCGCCTCTTTCAGCTTCTCGACTGCGACCGCCGGGGAGGGGAGGTCCGGATTTCCGAACCCGAGGTCGACGATGTCGTCGCCTGCCCGTCGAAGCTCGAGTGTCAGATCGCGGATGACCGCGAACACGTACGGAGGAAGGCTGTCGATCCTGCGAAACGCGAGCACTGATCCCATCTTGGTGCAAGCGGTCGGTTGCTGCGCCGGTTGCGGCGAATCGGACCGCGCCGTGGGCCGGGCAGAGGCCCGGCCCACGGCATGACCGAAGCTCTAGCTCCCGACGATCGTGATCGTGCGCTTCACAGGCGCGGTCGTCAGCGTGTTCGCATCCACCGTGACGACGTACGTCTTGCCCTTTGCGACCGTGAGGCCACTGACGGCGGTCTTTACGGTGCAGTCGACCAGGAGCGGCATCGCCTCCTGCGAGACCTGAACGAGCTTGCCCCTGAGCGTGGTTCGGATTGTCATACCCACCGACGAACCGACGGCGTTGTTCGCGCAGTACGAGCGAACGTAGACCGTGATCTTCGGATTCTTCGTCCCACCCTTGACAGTGAGCTTCCCGTTGACGGGGTTCAGCGGGCCTGCGGCGGCGACGAACCGCTCGCGGGCCGGCTTCGGTACGCCGGCCGTCCGGTAGATCCCGCTCTGCCACGGGTTTCCGCCCGAGTCCTGGAACACGAACCAGATGAACATCGGGATGCGCGGGTCCTTCTTTGCCAACGCGATCGCCTGCGGCAGATACGCAGCCTGCTGCTTCTCCGTCACGCCCTTGGGCTCGCCGGGCTTCGTCTCGTTGCCGTACTCAGTGATCCAGACAGGAATGTTCTTCCGCTTGAACGACGCGTCGAGGTCCTTCTCGAAGAGCGGGAGCGTCGAGAACGTGACGTTCGGGTACTTGGTCTTCTGCGTCGGGGCCTGGCTGACCGGGAACGGATAGGGATGCTGTGCCCAGGCGTCGAACTTCAGTCGCGGGCTCGCCTGCGCGAGCAGCTTCATGAAGGTCGCGGGGCGCACCGTGTCCGTCTGACCGGGGACGACCTTGTCGCGTCCGTTCGAGGACGTCTCACCGATCGCAACCTGTGCGGAGCGATTGCCCGCCTTGATCCCTGCATATCCGGCAGCCGCGAGCTTGGCGTAGTTCCTCGGGCTCACGATCTTGCCGTTGATGTCGAACTGCGGGCTGAGGAAGGTCGCAAGATTCGATTCGTTCCAGATCCCGTAGAAGCGGACATAGGGATAGCTGGGGTATCTCCCCGAATATCGGGACGCAACGGCGCGGGCAAAGTTCTGGAAGTCGGCAGCCTTCGTCGGAAGGAGCTGCGGCCGTTGGTTGCCGTTTGCCCAACCCGGGGTGCCCCACAGCGTGATGAGAACCTCGATCCCGCGGCTCTGTGCACTTCTGACGAACTCGTCGAGATCGTCGAACTTGTAGGCGGGATCGAACGGATCGGCTGGATTCGCCGGCTTGAGCGGAGCCACCCGCTGCCACTCGACCAGGGTGCGGACGATCGAGGCGCCGTCCGTGGCCACGCGGTCGAACGCCTCGGCACGGCCTCCGTCGTAGCGCAGGATCGGGTCGTCGTGGAAACCAAGCCACATCCGGTCGGCGGCAGAGGCGGCGGGAACGAGCAGCACGGCGGCTGTGACGGCTACGACGAGCAGGCGAGTGGCGAGATTCACTGGCAGATCCTCCTTCGAAATGCGATGGCTGCGGCACCGTACCCGCCCCTCGTTAGGGGGTTGTGAAGGTCCGCACGCCGTGACACTTTCGGCACAAAGCCGTCACACCCTCGTTTCAGCTTGGCTCGTAGCGTGACAGGTGTCACAGACGAAACGAAAGGAGAACGGATGAGCACGGCACTGGCACTTCCGGCTGCGGGGCTGTCGTCTGCGGGTTACGCGGCGCCCGCGGTCGCCTTCAACGGCGAGACCGCGGAGCGCGAGGACGTCGTCTGGTGGATCGTCGTCGTCGGGTTCGCGTACGCGGTGGCGCTCGCGTACGTGGCCTGGTGTCGACATCAGGGCGGTGACGGCGAGATCTCGTTCGGCTGGTCGGGATTCAAGGTTGCTTGCAAGAGCAAGTAGTCGTGACGGGAGGGCGGCGAGGTGCCGTCCTCCCATCCCGCTGGTGGCGCGCGATCTTGGGAAGCGATACGGGACGCGCGTCGCTCTCGACGCCGTGCAGCTCGTCGTTGCTCGAGGAGAGATCGTCGGGCTCGTCGGTCCGAACGGGTCAGGCAAGACGACACTTCTCCATCTTGTGGCCGGGCTCACGCGGCCGGACGGCGGTGGGGCGCTGGTCTGCGGCGCTCCGGCCGGGACGCTGCGGGCGCGATCGTCGCTCGCCTTCGTCCCGGACGATCCGCTCGGGTTCGACGAGCTCACGGTGATCGAACAGGCCGGATTGCTGCGTTCGCTGTACGGCGCGGGGCCGGAGTGGACCGATCGGGTGGCTGCGCTGCTCGAGGCGTTCTCGCTCGCCGGACGGCGCGACACTCGCCTCGGCACTCTCTCACGTGGCTTGCGGCGGCAGGCGTCGTTTGTCAGCGCCTTCGCCCTGGGCGCGCCGCTCGTGCTGGTCGACGAGGCGACGGCAACGCTCGACCCCGAGGCAGTCGTCGTCGTGCGGTCGATCCTCCGAGCCCATGCCCGCCGCGGTGCGTCGACTCTCCTGGCGACTCAGGATCTCTCGTTCGCCGAGGAAACGTGCGACATGGTCGTGCTGCTCGAGCGTGGTGTCGTGATCGACGCGGGGGCTCCGCGCGAGCTGTGTGAACGGCACGCATGTGCCTCTCTCGAGGACGCATTCCTCCATGCAGTCGGCCGCAGCACCCTGACAGAGGACTCGGAGCGCCTCCTTGCCGCTCTGTAGTGCCACCGTAACCTGCCTCGTCCGTCGATTGATCTCGGCTGCCGGCCGCGCACCCGCGCTTGCGCTCGGCGCAGTTGCACTGGTGCTCGGATTGCCACCGTTGCTCTACCGCGCCTCTATGGTGGCGGCTGGTGACCTGGGGCCTGCGCTCGCCAGACCTGAGATTGCGCGCTCCGTCGTCCTCGGCGCCGCTCTTCCGTGTGTGGCAGCGGGATTTACGCTCTCGATCTCCTCCGGTCTGCGAAAGCAGCTTGGTGTCGAACTGGCAAGTGCACCCGTGCGGGCACTGGACAGAGCGGTGGCGGCGCTCGTTGCGCCCCTCGCAACACTCGTCGTTCTCGCCGTTCCCACGGCGCTTGCGGTGCTCCTTCCGATCGCGAAAGCGTCCCCTGGTGGCGCCGCCTCTGCGCCGGCTCTCCTCGCCACGCTCGGCGGTGTGCTCGGTTGCTCAGCAGCCGGGGCGACGGCTCTCCGGCTGGCATTCTCACGTGATGGGGCGCTTGCACGGGGAGCGCTAGCGCTTGGCACGGGTGCGCTCGTGGCGGGTGGCGCCGCTCCTCTCGACCCGGCGGCACGAGCCCTTGCGGGCACGACAGCGCCAGGCTCGAGCCTCCTCATCGGCGCGCTCGCCGCGGTCACAGGGCTCACGGCGTGGGTCTTGCTCGGAGAGTGCGAGCCACCCCAACGCGCGGGTCGAAGTCGGTCATGCTCGATTGCCCGCCGACCGGGAACCGCGGTAGCGCAAGGGGCCTTCCTGCTGCTGGAAAGGCGACGCGACGTTCGCGCGGCAGGGATAGGGGCACTCGTCATCGGCGGCGCAGGCCTCGCTGTCGCCAGGCTCGAGGACGCGCCCGCGCCGACGGGCGCCCTGCTTGCGGCGGCGGGTGCAGCGGTGGCGCTTGCACCGATCGGCCTCGCAGTGAGCGGCGCCACGGTCGACGGGCGGGAGGTCTGGGAGACCGTGCCATGCCGTGCCGCAGAGGTCGCATTCGGCTGGTTGCTTGCCTCGTTCACCATCGTCGGTTCGACCTCGGCGCTGGTCGTAGGGCTCTCGCTCGAGACAGGAGCGGTGTACCTCGGTGACGTCCTGCGGGTGCTTGCACTGTGCACCGGCGCCTGGGCCTGCGCGGTCGGCGCCGGAGCCGTTGTGCCGTGGCGCCGCAGCGGGATTGCCGAACAGGGCGTCTCGCTTGGCGTCTTCGGCCTCCTCGTGGCGAGTGCCTCGTTCCTCTCCGGGAGGGTCGGCCCGTGGGCCACCGGCGTTGGCGCGCCCACGCCGGTCACGGCCTCGGTCATGGTCGGCATGCTCGTGTGCGCCGCGCTCGGCTGCCTGACGACACGCATCAGCGGGCGACGCTGATGCTGATCATCCACGACAGAATCCGCCTCCCTCGTGATGTCCGGCTCGAGGCCGGCGCGCTCGTCGACGACGTGCGTGGGGAGCGGTACGCACTCAACGAGACGGGCGCGCTCGTCGTCGGCATGGCGGGCGGTTCGCTTTCTGCAGCAGCCGACGTGGTCGCTCGACAGTTTGGGCTCGGGCTGGAGCGCGCGCGCTCGGACGTGCTCGGATTCGCGTGGGTGCTCAATCGCGCGTTGCTTGCCAACATCGAGCACCGGCGGCGCTGGCCGCTAGGGCTTGTGCTGTGGCTCCGGCTCACGTTCAGGCTTCTGCCCGCGGGGGTTCTTCCACCACTCCAGCGCACGCGGTACTCGCTCGATACGACGACCATCCCCAGGGCTGCGGTTACCGCAATGCGAGCGACGTCGAAGCGAGCTATCACGTTCGGTGCGATAACGACCGGTGCCCTCCTGCACGTCGGCAGCGTCGCCGGGGAGCCGCAGGCAGTCGTTCTTCCGTCGCTGGGCCTCGGCTGCATGGTGGGTGCGGGGCTGATGCTGCACGAGGGCCTCCACGTGGTGATGCTCCGCGGCGTTCCAGCCGCGCTCATCACCAACGGGCTCCGGACATACGTGCTTCATCCGAAGCTGCCTTCGCGCCGGTCTGCACTCGTCGGGCTCACCGGGCCTGCGGGGCCGGCACTTGTGGGTCTCGTTGGCGCTTTCGTCGCGACTGCAGCGGCCTGGTCGGCGCTGGCTGTGCTCCTGTGTCCGCTCGGCGCGCATGCCCTCGGTCTCACCGTCGCGGGGCGAGACGGGAGAGCCGCATGCGGGCTGTGAGGGCGTTTCTCCTCGGCGCGGTCGCGTTCGGAGCAGTTACGTACGTCTTCGTTGCGGCGCTTGCGCTCGTCGTCGCCGCCGGTGGCTCCACGATGCACTTTGGGCTCGGCCCGTTCGTTCTGGTCGAGGTCGAGCACGACGCCGGATCGACCACGACCGTGGTTGTCGGGTCGGGGCTGCTGGCGGTCGCCCTCGTCGGTGGAACGGTGAACCTGCTCGCGGCGCACGTGTTGCGTCGCCGCCGGGACCGGGAACCGATCACGTAGAATCCGCGAGCATGTCCGAGGCGCTGTTTCTACTCGTGATCCTCAAGATCCCGATGGTGTACCTCGGTCTTGTCGTCTGGTGGGCGATTCGGGCCAACCCGGAGCCACCCGCGCCCGAGGTCATGGTCCCAGTGCTCGATACACCCCTTCTCTCACCAACAGCGTGGACCCCACGCTCGCCACGCACCCGGCGTCCGGACAGCGGGCCTGCGCGGCGACCGTCGCCTCGTCGAAGGTCCGCGTCGAGAGTCCAGGGGCGCCGATGAGCACGGTCGAGCCGGTCCGCGATCGCGCTTCGGCGTCCGACGTCGTGGCCGGGCTGCTTGCTGCGGCCTCAGTCGTCCTGTCAGGGCTCGGGATGGGAGCGGGGCTCCTGCTCGAGGTGGACGCTCACCCGGGTCGCACGATCCCCATCGCCGCGTTGCTGGCGATCGTCGCGGGTGTGATGAGCGCACGCTTCCAGTCGATGGCGCTCAAGGCGCTGGTCTTCGCGTCGATCGCCTTCGTCGTAGGCATGACGATCGCCGTTCTCACCGAAGCGCCGTTCCTCTGAGCCCGAGCACGACCGGAAGAGACGCAACCGGAACACGATGGCTTCAATCGAGTTGAACGGGCTCAACGCGGCGTACGTCGCGGAGCTCCTGCAGGACTATCTCGACGCGCCGGGCAGCGTCGCGCCCGAGTGGCGACGCCTCTTCGAGACCGACCAGCACGTTGTGGAAACGGCGCTGCCGGGTCTGGCTGCGCTCATGCCCGGCTTGCTCGACACCGTTCCGCCTCCTGCGATGCCCGAGGAGGCGCCGCCAGGGCCGGCGCCCGCTTCGCCGCCTGTCGTTCCCGCCGCGAAAGTGCTCGCGGTGAAGACGCTCGAGACCGGTGCTGTCGACGCCGGTCTCGACGAGACGAATGCAGCCACGGTGGTCGATCCGGTACCCGCCGCGCGCGAGGTTGCGGAGCCCGAGCTCGAGACCCCGTCAGAACCTGCTTCCACTCCGCCTGACGACGCCCGCGGAGTCGACGACCTGCCGGTCGACGAGCGAAGGCTCGCCGCGGTCGCCGCAGCGATGGCGCTCGTGAAGGCGATCCGAATGCACGGTCACCTCGCGGCCCGACTCGACCCGCTCGGGTCGGAGCCGATGGGCGACGCGACCCTCGACGAGACGCGCCTGCAGCCGGCGCTCACGCCGGAAGTCCAGGCACAGATTCCCGGCCCGGCTACTGCGGCTCTACGTTCCCGGCGAGACCCTGCTGGAGGCGTTGCCGAACCTGCGCGACGTCTACTCCGGCTCGATCGCGTACGAGATCGAGCACATCTCCGACCATGCCGAGCGTGTCTGGTTGCGTAAGTCGATCGAGTCGCGGCGCTACCTGCGACCGCTGGAGCCTGCGGCACGGCTCGCCCTGTTGGAGCGTCTCTCCCAGGTGGAAGGCTTCGAGCAGTACCTCCGGCGATCGTTTCTCGGTCAAAAGCAGTTCTCGCTCGAAGGTCTCGACGCCCTGATCCCGATGCTCGACGAGACGATCGAGCTCGCGGCCGAGAGCGGCGCCCACGAGGTCGTCATCGGGATGGCGCATCGAGGCCGGCTGAATGCCCTGGTCCACACGGTGGGGCGCTCGTACGAGTCGATCCTCCGCGAGTTCGAAGGCGAGCGCTCGCACGACGCGCTCGTGCTCGACCCCGAGGGCGGGAGCGGCGATGTCAAATACCATCTGCCGGCCTCGGGCAGCAGGCAGACGCGCGCCGGCGAGATCGAAGTGCTGATCGCACCGAACCCGAGCCATCTCGAGGCGGTCAACCCCGTCGTCGAGGGTCGCGCGCGCGCCGAGCAGACCGATCGCTCGAGCGGCGCCGGGCTGTACGACCCCACCGTCGCGTTGCCGGTGCTCATCCACGGCGACGCTGCCTTTGCGGGACAGGGCATCGTCGCTGAGACCCTGAACCTGCAGAGCCTCGAGGGCTACTCGACCGGCGGCACGCTGCATCTGATCACGAACAACCAGGTCGGCTACACGACAGATCCTGTCGAGAGCCGCTCGACGCGATACTCGAGCGACCTCGCCAAGGGCTTTGACATCCCGATCGTCCACGTCAACGCCGACGACCCCGAAGCGGCGCTGAGCGCGATCCGGCTCGCCCTTGCATTCCGCTCCGAGTTCGGGCACGACTTCGTCATCGACCTCGTCGGCTATCGCCGGTTCGGGCATCAGGAGCAGGACGATCCGTCGTACACACAGCCGTTGATGGCCTCGCGGATCGAGGCACAGCCCACCGTCCGCGAGCGCTATGCCACGCAGCTCATCGCAGAGGGCGTCACCACTGCAGACGAGACGGCAGCGCTGGTCGAAGCCGTGACCGAGGGGCTTCGCGCTGCACACGAGCGCCTCAAGGCCTCGATCGGCGAGACGGCAGGGACGATCCCGGAGATGGTGGCGACGGCAGCGGTCGGGGTGACCGTCGACACCGGCTTCGACGACGAGAGGCTGCGCATCCTCAACGAGCAGCTGCTCGCGGTGCCAACCGATTTCACGGTGCACCCCAAGCTCGCCGGGCAGCTCGAGCGGCGCCGCGAGACCATCGAGGAAGGCGGAATCGACTGGGGGCAGGCCGAGTCGCTCGCCCTGGCCTCACTGCTCGAGGACGGCATCGCGATCAGGCTCTCAGGGCAGGACACGGAGCGCGGGACGTTCGCGCATCGCCACCTGATGTTTCACGACCCGACCTCGGGCGAGACCTATGCGCCGATTCAGCATCTCCCGGGAGCGAACGCCTCCTTCGAGGTCTACAACTCGCCGCTCTCGGAGTACGCGGCACTCGGATTCGAGTACGGGTACTCGGTTGCGGCGCCAGACGCCCTCGTGCTCTGGGAGGCCCAGTTCGGCGACTTCGCGAACGGTGCGCAGATCGTGATCGACCAGTTCCTCGTCGCAGGCCGGTCGAAGTGGGGTCAGACCTCGCGACTGACGTTGCTGCTCCCCCACGGGTACGAGGGGAACGGGCCGGAGCATTCGAGCGCCCGGCTCGAGCGCTTCCTCCAACTTGGCGCCCAGGACAATGTCCGCGTTGCGAATTGCACAACGGGTGCCCAGTACTTCCATCTCCTTCGGCGGCAGGCGCTCGACCCCGTGGCGCGCCCCCTGATCGTGATGACCCCGAAAGGCCTGCTCAGGCTCAGGGCCGCAGGCTCGTCTCTCCCGGAGCTTGCGGAAGGCGCATTCCAACCTGTGATCGACGACCTCTCGGCCGATCACGCGGCGGTGCAGCGGCTCGTCCTCTGCTCGGGGAAGGTCTACTACGACATCGTCGGTCACGAGGCCCGCGCCGCGGCGACCGATGTCGCGGTCGTCCGCGTCGAGCAGCTCTACCCCTTCCCGGTCGAGGCGATGGCGGCCATCGTCGCCGGCTAC
Source organism: uncultured Actinomycetes bacterium (assembly GCA_963724655.1). Classification (GTDB taxonomy): domain Bacteria; phylum Actinomycetota; class Thermoleophilia; order Gaiellales; family Gaiellaceae; genus Gaiella. Next base: position 92,274 of record CAVRVG010000005.1, read on the forward strand.
TCCTCGCTCACCGAGATCGTGTGGGCCCAGGAGGAACCGCAGAACATGGGAGCCTGGCGGTCGATTCGCCACCGGCTCGACGAAGCGGCCCGCGCAGGGTCGGCGGTGGGATCGGTGACGTACGTCGGGCGCACCTGGAAGGCGAGCCCGAGCGAGGGCTACCCGACCGCCCACCAGCGCGAGCAAGATCGCATCGTGCGAATGGCGCTCGGCGCCTCCGGCGCGTAGCGCTCTCGATCCGGTCACGGTTGCACCCGCTTGCAGGTCTTTTCCTGCTGGCTACAATGAGAGTGTCCGCCGAGCCGAGCACCAAGCGGCTCGGCCTCTGATCACAACCTCACTCAAGCGAGCCACATTGAGTATTGACGCCGATACGCCCTTTTCCCGCGCGATCGAGGAGCATCTCTCCTTGAAGAAGCGCAACGCCGGACTTGACGGAGAGATGCCGCTCGAGCGCTACGAGCGCGCCGATCCGATGGAAAACCACCCGCTCTTCAAGTCCGAGGAGCAAGCACGACTCGAGGAGACCTTCGAGACGATGCCCGAGCAGCCGTTCGGAGCCGACCTCGAGGAGGCGGCCGACTCGCCCGAGCCGACCGCCCCCGCCCCCGCCCGCGAAAGGGCCTTGACCCCGGCGCTTCCGTGGCCGGGCCAGGACGACGCCGAAGGGCCGGCGCTCGACGAAGGGCTCTGGGGCAAGTCGCGGGACTTTGACTGGGGTGAATAGTGGTCTCGTCTCGGTTCCGGTTCCAGCCGGAGCCAAGGCGTGCACAGCCCGAGAAGTGAGGCAGCCTTCCGAGCCTCCTGTGCCTCATTCAGCGCAGGCACGAGCCGGGACCGGGTGCGCATGACGCCTGCCGAGCGCCTCAAGAAGCATGCCGAGCTGACCGTCCGGGTCGGGGCGAACGTGCAAGAGGGACAAGAGGTGGCAATCCTTGCGCAGGTCGACCAGGCAGAGGTCGTTCGCGAGCTCGCCCGGGAGGCCTACCGCGCTGGAGCCGCGCGGGTCGTCCCGTTCTATCTCGACCGCCACGTGCGTCGTGCGGCGATCGAATTCGGGCCTGAGGAGACGCTCGGGATCTCGCCTCACTGGGTCATCGAGATGGCAAACGGATGGTATGAGTCGCGACCCGCGGTGATTTCGCTCTCGGGTGCCCCGGCGCCCGGGTTCTTCGACGATCTCGATCCCGCCCGGGTTGCGAAGTCCGATGCGACCGACTTCCGCCGTACGTATCTGCCGCTGATCACCCAACGACAGGTGAACTGGGTCATCGTCGGCGCTCCGACCCCCGGCTGGGCGAGCACGGTCTTTGGCGAGCCTGATGTCGAGCGGCTGTGGCAGGCGGTTGCAACCGCGATGCGGCTCGACGAGCCCGATCCGGTCGAAGCCTGGCGCTCGATGACCGCGAAGCTGAATGGGCGGGCGGCGCAACTCGACGAGCGGAGGTTCGACGCAATTCGGTATCGCGGCCCCGGGACGGATCTCACCGTGGGTCTTCACCCGAGCGGGCGATGGCTGAGCGCGACGTCCGTCACCGATCGCGGAATCACGCATCTCCCGAACATCCCCACCGAGGAGGTCTTCACGACACCCGACTTCCGACGTGCCGAAGGTGTCGTCCGCTCGACCTACCCGCTCGTCGTTCCGGGAATGGGTGCGACCGTCAGCGGCCTGGAGTTCACCATTCGCGACGGGCGGATCGTCGAGACGCGGGCCGACGGGGACGGTGCGAAGTTCGTCGAGCGCCAGCTGGCGCTCGACACGCAGGCCTCGTTCCTCGGGGAGCTCGCCCTCGTCACCGGCGACTCGGCCATCAGTCGAAGTGGGATCGTGTTCCACGACACCTTGTTCGACGAGAACGCGAGCTGCCACATCGCCTACGGCAGCGGGCTCCCGTATGCGATCGACGGCACGACTGGGTTGGGCTCCAAGGAGCTCGTCGAGCGCGGAGTCAACGTCTCGCAGGTGCACACCGACTTCATGATCGGGGGTCCCGAGCTCGAGGTCGACGGGCTCGACGCTGACGGCGGGGCGACGCCAATCGTCCGCGAGGACGCCTGGGTCCTGTAGCCACAGTCCAGGCTTTGGCCTGAACTGGCGCTGCGGCGTGGCTACTGGGGCGTGGCTTTAGCCGCTGCCCCTCGATACAGCTGCTCCCGTTCGAGGGGTGCGGCTGAAGCCAAGCCCCAGGGCTAGGGCTGTTTCGCGATTGCGCCGTGCATCGTCGTCGCGAGCCGCCTGAACGCCCCCTCTTCCGCAAGAAGGTCGTCGTAGCGTCCGCGTTGCACGACCTGACCGTGCTCGACCACCATGATCTCGTCGGCTCGGCGAACGGTGGTCAGGCGGTGCGCGATGATCACCGAGGTTCGTCCACGGAGCAGCGTGTCAAAGGCATGTTCGATCGCGCGTTCCGTTGGACGGTCGATGTTGGAGGTCGCCTCGTCGAGGATGAGGATCCGCGGATCGGCAAGCAGCGCCCTCGCGATTGAGATGAGCTGACGCTCGCCTGCCGAGAGCCCGGCTCCTCCCTCTCGGACGGTGTGCTCGAGCCCTTCGGGGAAACGTGCCGCAACGCGGTCGACACCGATCGCACGGGCCGCTGCCTCAACCTCCTCGTCGGTTGCATCAGGGCGGCCGAAGCGAACGTTGTCGGCGATCGTCCCGCTGAACAGAAACGGGTCCTGGAGGACGACTCCGAGCTGCCGCCGGTACGAACGAAGCTGCACCGACCGGAGATCGATTCCGTCGACTCGCACGGCCCCCGTGAGCGGGTCGTAGAAGCGCGCGATCAGCTTGGCGGTGGTCGACTTCCCGCCGCCGGACTCGCCGACGAGCGCGACGCAGCCTCCGACGGCAACGTCGATCGAGATCCCCTTGACCACGGGCTCGTCGCCGTAGGCGAACACGACCGAGTCGAGCTCGAGGTGACCGTCGATGCGCCCGAGCGGCTTCGCCTTCGGCGCGTCGACGATGTCGTGCTCGGCGTCGAGCACCGTGGAGATCTTGTCCATCGCTGCGCTCGCTGCCTGGACCTGACCGTAGAGCTCGGAGAGCTCCTGGAGCGGCTGGAAGACGAGCTGCAGCATTCCTATCGCCGCGATCAGCGTGCCGATCTCGAGCGAGCCGCCGTCGATCAGCCGTGAGCCGGTGTAGAGGACGAGCACTGTCGCTGCGACACCAAGGAATTCGATCGCCGGGAAGAAGACCGACGAGAGCTTCTGCGCGTAGACGTTCGACACGCGGTTCGCCTCGTTCAGGTCGGCAAACTCGCGCTGGAAGGCGCTCTCGCGGTTGAAGGCCTGCACCACTGCCATCCCCGACACCGACTCGGCGAGCTGTGCGGTCACGGCGGCGATCCGCGTGCGGACGTCCGCGAAGGCAGCCTGCGAGGTGTGCTGGAACCAGCGCGTGACGAAGATCCCGGGAGGGAGGACGAGCAACGCAACGAGGCCGAGCCTCCAGTCGAGCAGGAAGAGGCCACCGATTGCAGCGATGAGCGTCAGCGTGTTCACGACCAGAGTCGTCAGCCCTTGATTGAGGACGTCCGAGAGCGCGTCGACGTCGCTCGTCAGCCTCGCGATGATCCACCCTGCCTTCTGCTGCGAGAAGTACTTCAGCGAGAGCGACGTGAGGTGATCGAAGAGGTCGCGGCGGAGGTCGAGGACGATGCGCTGCCCGATCCCGGCGAGCATCAGCCAGGTCGTCGACCCGATGATCCACGCGGCGGCGCCCACCGCGATGTACGCGATCACGTCGAGCGTGAGGCGGTGTTGATCCTCTGCGCGGATGCCCTTGTCGATCGCATCGCCGACGATCGTCCAGGCGACCACGGGCGCGGCGGCCGAGACCGCCGCCATTGCCATGACCACGCTGATCCTCTTCCGCCGGCCGACGGTGTAGCGGCCGAGGCGGAGGAGCCCCGTCCGGTGGTGGGCGACCTTAGGCGGCAAGGGTGGTCTCCTCGCCGAACAGGTCGGCGAAAGGCCCGCCGCGCTCGATCAGCTCCTCGGGGGTGCCGTCCTCGACGATGCGGCCGTCCTGAAGCACGACAGCGCGATCGGCGACGAGCACGGTCGAGAGCCGTTGTCCGGAGATGAGCACCGTGCGGCCTTTCATCGCGGGGCGCAGGTTCTCGACCAGGTGCCGCTCGGTCTCGGTGTCCACGGCCGACATGGGATCGTCGAGCACGATCACGCGCGCGCCTGCAACGAGCGCGCGCGCAAGTGCGACCCGCTGTCGCTGCCCGCCCGACAGGTTCACCCCGCGCTCGCCGATCAGGGTGTCGTAGCCGTCCGGCAGCTCGTCGACGAACGCTGCCACGCCTGCCGCCTCGCACGCGTCGAGCACCTCGCTCCAGTCGGCATCCGGCCTCCCACCGAGCAGGTTGTCGCGGAGAGGTGCCGAGAAGAGAACCGGCTTCTGCGTCACGATCGCGACGGCGTTTCGCAGCTCTCGGATGGACAGGTCGCGAACGTCGACGCCGCCAAGTAGCACCCTGCCGGCGGTGGGGTCGTAGAAGCGGGGGAGGAGGTTCAGCAGGGAGGTCTTCCCGGAGCCGGTCGCGCCGCACACCGCGACGACCTCACCGGGCGCAACCGTCAGGGTCACAGACGACAGGACCTCGGAGCCCGTGTCGTACGAGAAGGCTGCATCCTCGAAGCTCACCGTCAGCGGTCCGTCGGGGAGCGCGGTCGGCTCCGGGTTCTCGTGCAGCGGCGCGATCCCATCGAGCCAGGCGAAGCTCCTCGACGCGGCGGCTGTCGCGCGCTGTCCGAGGTTCATGATCCAGCCGAGCGCCTCGAGCGGCCAGACGAGCTGCAGCAGGAGGAAGACGAAGAGCGTGAACTCACCGATCGTCAGCTTCCCGTCGATCGCGTCCCGGCCGCCGAAGAACAACACCGCCGCGATACCGACGGCCGGAAGAAAGATGAGCCCGGGCAAGAATCGCGACTCGACAGTCGCCTGGCGCATCGTCTCCGAGCGCACCGCCTCCGCGCGTCCTCCGAACCGCTCGCGCACGTCGTCCTCGCGGCCGAAGGCCTGCACCATCTCGATCCCCACCACGGCTTCGTCGGAGGCTTCGGTGAGGTGGCCCTTCCTCTTCTGCACGTTCCGGGAGATCGGAAACACCCGGATCGCGAACATGTAGGTGAGCACGGCGATCGCGGGCATCGCGACCCCGGCGATGAGGGTGAGCTTGAGGTTGACGAGGCCGAGCACGATCCCCGCGCCGATCAGCATCATCAGGCTCTGGATCGCCTGCACGACTCCCCAGCCGATGAAGTACCGGACGGGGTAGATGTCGTTCGTCGCCCGCGAGATCACCTCGCCGGTCGCATGGCGGTCGTAGAACGCGCGCGGGTAGCGGAGGTAGGCGTCATAGAGCATCCCGCGCAGCCGCGCCTCGACCGCGACGCCGACCCGCGCAGTCGCATAGCGGCGCGTGAAGTTGACGGCGAACCGTAGGGTCGCCGCGGCGAGCACTATCCCGAGATACAGGCTCAACGGCCGACCGTTGTCCGTGTCGATGGCGTCGTCGATTGCGTGCTGGATCACCACCGGGATGAGCAGCGAGAGCAGCGTGAAGGCGAGCGCGCAGACGAGGCCGATCGACACCGTACGGCGTTGCTCCCACCAGAGTGGGAAGAGGTTGCGCAGCGTCGGCCAGAGGGTGAGATCCGGCGGGTCGACGTGGCTCGTCGGCTGGGGCTCGATCGCGTTCACGGGTCGTTCCTGGTCACGAGGGACGGCGGCTCCTCTGACGTGCGGACAGCACGTCGTCGCAATTCATGGCACTGCAGGTCGTTCTCTGCTCCAAGGGCCGCGCGGGCCGCGGATCAGGCGGCGTCGAGCGACACGTTGCCCGGCGGGCGCGGGCCCAAGCCGGACAGGGCACACGCTATCAGTGCCGACGGGCGTGACACTCCGGTGATGCGAATCGGACACTTGACAGACATCAAAATGATGTCATACTTGACCACGTGGACATCAACTTGCACATCCAGACGATCCGACGTGATCTCGAAGCGTCGGCGTCACTCGGCGACGAGGGGATTGCAGAGGCGGGACGGCGTCTCGCCGACGCGATCGAGCCGTCGCTGCGCCTCAGGCTGTTCGACGTGCTCGCGGACGCCGCGCTCGGCCTCTCCGGTCAGCTCGGCGACGCCCATGTCGAGGTGCGTCTCGTCGGCAGCGACCCGGAGCTCGTCTTCGTCTCCGACCAGGCCGCCGACGATGCCGCGCCGGGCGACGATCTCAGCGCCCGCATCACCCTGCGGCTCCCCGAGGGATTGAAGTCACAGGTCGAAACCGCCGCGGGTCGCGACGGCATCTCGACCAACGCGTGGATCGTCAGGGCGCTTGCGCGTGCGCTCGAGCCACGAACGGCGACACGCCGTTCCGGCAATCGACTCCAGGGCTTTGCCCGGAGCTGAACGAAAGGACCCTCATGTTCGTCTTCACGAGTTTTGGCCATGTGGACCTGCCGGCCGCCCACGACCGCCCGGTTCGTCGCCGCGGCGACATCTGCGTCGATCCGCGGCCCGTTGTTCCCAAGCGGTACGGCCGGTCATGAATTCCCTTCTGACCACCTTCGAGACCGCGAGCGCTCCCGCGCTCCGATTCGAGCTCGGCTCGGCCGATGTCGAGATCGCGACCTCTTCGTCCCTGACGACGACCGAGGTCACGATCAGGCCGAGTGGGCGCGACGCCGAAGAGCGTGCGGCGGCGATCACCGTCGAGGCACATGAGCTCCGCGACCGGACGGAGATCCGGATCGCCGAGCCAAAGCGCTCGCGCAAGCTGTTCTCCCGCTCGGCGGACATCACGATCTCGGTCCGCTGCCCGGAAGGAGCAGCCGTCGAATGCTCGTCCGGTTCGTCCGACGTCCAGGCGCGCGGCGTGCTCGGCGATCTCGGTGTGAAGACCGCAAGCGGCGACGTCGACGTCGACGACGTGCAGGGCACGTGCCGCATCGCCTCCGCAAGCGGCGACATCAAGATCCGAACCGTCCAGGGCGATGCGGTCGTCGCGACGGCCTCAGGTGACGTCGTCGTGGGCGAGGCGCTGGCGGACATCTCGGTGAACACCGTCTCCGGAGACGTCGCCGTCACCACCGCACGCCGTGGGGTATCGGCGCACACCGTCTCGGGCGATATCGAGATCGGAACGGTCGAGGGAGGCGCCGTGCGCCTACAGAGCGTCTCCGGGGACGTCGTCGTCGGACTGGCGCCGGGTCAGTCTCTCTGGTTCGACGTTGCGTCGGTTAGCGGTGACACGACCTCCGATCTCGACGTCGGCGACGCACAGGAGGTCGGCGCCGAGGGATCGGCGGTCGAGGTTCGCGTCCGCACCGTCTCGGGCGATGTCCGGCTCCGCCGCGGCGCGCCGGTCTAAACGTCGCTCGGGCGTGGCTTCAGCCGCGCCCTCTCGTCCTGCGCAGCGGCCGTTCTCGTTCGGGCGTGGCTTTAGCCGCGTCCGCCGTCCTGCACAGCCGCTTGCTGACGGCGGGGTGCTTGTGGCGCAGCAACGGGTACGGCTGAAGCCAGACCCCGCGCAAGCTCAGCCGTCAGGGCAGCTTGGTCACCCGAACGACGAACGTGAGGCTTGCTCTCCCGACCTTGCCGACGACCCGCCAGCAGCCGACGGTCGGGAACGTGAGCCCGCTCGGGATGGAAGCCCGCGAGGCCCGTAGGAGCCGTTGTGACGGAGCTCCGCAGTGGCGGAGCCGAGCCGTCGAGCCGGCGTCCTCGAATGACGAGGTTGCCCGTGGTCCCACGCCACCAGCCGAGCTTGAGATAGATCGAGCCGTCCGGGTTGACCACCGCCATCGAGCCGCCGGCAGGAAGGGTCCCGGCGGCGACCACGCCGCGCGGCCAGTAGAGCTGTGCCCGAAGGCGGCCGTTCCCGTGGTTGAACCCAGCGGCGGAGAACCCGGCATCAACCGGCACCTTCCGGGTGGGAATCGTCACCGGGCAGCGGCCCTGGTCGCGCGACGGGAGCGCCGATCCGGCGGGCGCGCCGCACAGTGAGAGCGCCAGGAGGCACGCGGTCCACGCGATGAGGCGTCGGGTCACGGACAACCTGGATACGTCACGACCGGCAAGAAGGTTCCCACGGAGCTAGCTCGCAAGCTCGTCGGCCAGCAGCGCAGCCGAGAGCCCACGCCACGCGAGGTCGCCGTCGCCGAGGAGCTCCTGGAGCACCGCGGCGAGCTCGGGGATCTCCGCGACCTCGGGGACGAGCGTCGCGAGTGCGCTCTGTAATGCGCCGCGCCCCTCGGGCGAGTCCAGGTCCCTCGCGAGCGCGGTGACCGCGCGGCCGTCGAGCTCGAGCGGCCGACGGGGGTCTCCACCCGTCGCCAGGAGAAGCTCCGCGCGTCGGAGCGCGCCGTTCAACTCGTCCGGGTCGAGAGGCACGGCGCCTGCAGCCAGGTGGCAGAGAACGACGATCTGCTGGTCGGTCGGCTCGCCGGCGAAGGGGAGGAGGAGGGCCGCGAGGTCGGTCACGGCGTGAGCATTACCAGCTTCGCGCTGCGGCCCGCCGCCAACAACCACCTTCGCGGGGCCGTCTGACCGATATGGCCCGACGTGCGCCAAACCGAACCTGGTGTGGGATCAAGGCAGGCGCCAGGCTGCCGATATCGGGTCATATGAGGTTCCGTGCGGTCCTCGCGGCTTCGGCTGTCCTTTGCGTGGTCGCGACCGCGTCCTCGCTGGCGGCCCCGAGCCCGAGTGAGCCGAGTTGGGCGCAGGCCCAGATCGAGCAGGTCGTCGCGGCCGGGCTCATGGGGCCGGACCTCGCGAGCTTCAGACCCGACGAGCCGCTCACCCGAGGAGAGCTGCACGAGGCCATCCTCGCTCTCGGCAAGCCGCACAGCGCACCCGCCGATCCTGACCGCCTCGTCACGATGCGCGAGCTCGATGCACAGCTCGTGGGTGCGCTTGGGCTCATCTCGTCTTCGGGCGTTATCCGGGTTGGCGCACGCGATGCGGGGCTCGAGCCGACCGGGATGCTCGGCACCGAAACGGTCGCCCGCCTCCTCGGTCTGCGAATCAACCATCCGCAGGGGAGCGACCAGCTCGAGCGACTTCCGTCCGAGCCGGCCTCCAGGGCAGAGGCGGCGTACTCGCTCGCTCGAATCCTCTCGCTCGACCCGCAGCGGCTGGCCGAGCTGACGAACCTGCCGGCGACCTTCTCCTACCCCGGATACACCGATTGGCAGCGCCGCGTCCTCACGCGCGCGCTCAAGCTGGTCGGGTATCCGTACGTGTTCGCGGGTATGAGCGAGAAGAAGACCCAGCGCCTGTGGAGCTCGACGGGGCTCGTCGATGCACCGGGCGGGTTCGACTGCTCCGGATTCGTGTGGCGGGTCTACAAGCTCGAAGGCTTCGTCGATGCGCCACAGTTGGCCGGCGTGCTCAAGGGGCGAACGTCCTACGCGATGAGCGGCGAGGTGAAGCCCGCCCAGCGGATCGGCTTCAAGGCGATCGAGCCGGGTGACGTGCTGTTCTTCGGGTCACGCGGATCGAAGTCGACGCCGGCCCAGGTGGGTCACATGGGCATCTACCTCGGCAATGGCTGGTTTGCTCACTCGTCGGGGAACGGCGTCACGCTGCAACCCCTTGCCGGCTGGTACGTCACGAGCTTCGCCTGGGCGCGCAGGCCCCTTGCCGAAGCCGGCCTCGCCTAGAACCTGAACAGCCGCATCGGGTCGCCCTCCGTGCTCGTCTAGTCTCCGCGCATGCGCTGGAAGAAGGTCGACGGCTCGGGTGGCATCGAGGATCGCCGTGGCGAGCCGAGCGCGGGTGGCGGCCTTGGTGGCGGCAGGCTCCCAAGCGGCTTCCCACCGCTTGGCAAGGCCGGCGGCGGGGTCGGGACGATCGTGCTGCTCGCGGTCGTGGTTCTCTTCCTGCTCAATCAGTTGGGAGGGGCGGGTGACGGCTCGAGCGGGTTGACACCGAGCCTCGATCCGGGGCCGAGCGCCGACGCCACGGGCGTGCCGCCTGGCGGCGACACCGCCACCGAGTTCGTGAAGTTCGTGAACACCGATGTGCAGAGAACGTGGAACGAGATCTTCACCGCGTCGGGCGAGCCCTACGAGCGCGCGCCTGTTGTCCTCTTCACGGGCGGCACGGCCACGCGCTGTGGTCCCGCCTCGGCGGCGACCGGCCCGTTCTACTGTCCCGCCGACCACAAGGTCTACCTCGACCTCGCGTTCTTCAATCAGCTCTCACGACAGTACGGAGCTCCCGGCGACTTCGCGCAGGCATACGTGATCGCCCACGAGCTCGGCCACCATGTGCAAACCATCCTCGGCACCGAGGCAAGGGTGCGCCAACGCCAGCAGGAGGAGCCCGCGAACGCAAACAAGTGGTCGGTCGCGCTGGAGCTGCAGGCCGACTGCTTCGCGGGCGTCTGGGCGAACTCGGCCGGCAACAAGGGATACCTCGAGGACGGCGATATCGATGAGGGCCTCAATGCCGCTGCCGCCGTCGGCGACGACCGCCTCGGCGCGCGCAGCAAAGAGCAGTGGACTCACGGCTCATCGGCACTGCGGATGAAGTGGTTCCGCGCGGGCTTCGACGGAGGCGACCCGGACAGCTGCGACACGTTCGCCGACGTCGAGAACCTGTAGCCGTACTGTCGCGCTACCCTCCAGGCACCACGCGAGGAGGGGACGATGACGGAGCTTGTAGACGCACCTGCGAAGGACGCGACGACGGGAATCACCAGGATCCCGCACTGGATCGGCGGGGCGCGAGTCGATGGGACGTCCGGGCGCAGCGGGCCGGTCTTCAACCCGGCCACCGGCGTGCAAACCGGTGCTGTCGACCTTGCGTCGGTCGAGGAGGTAGCCGCAGCGGTCGCAGCAGCCAAGAAGGCGCTGCCCGAATGGCGTGCGACCTCTGTCGGCAGGCGCGCCGAGCTCTTCTTCCGCATCCGGGCGCTCTTCGACTCCCACCGCGAGGATTTCGCGCGCCTGCTCACCGCCGAGCACGGCAAGGTGCTCTCCGACGCGATGGGCGAGGTTGCGCGTGGGATCGAGGTGATCGAGTTCGCCTGCGGGATCCCGACGCTGACCAAGGGTGACTTCTCCGAGCAGGCCTCGACAGGGATCGACGTCTACTCGATCCGGCAGCCGCTCGGTGTCGTTGCAGGAATCACGCCGTTCAACTTCCCGGCGATGGTCCCCATGTGGATGTGGGCGCCTGCGATCGCGTGCGGCAACTGCTTCATCCTGAAGCCATCCGAGAAGGATCCGTCTGCCTCGCTGCTCACCGCCGAGCTCCTCAAGGAGGCAGGTCTCCCGGACGGCGTCTTCACCGTGATCCACGGCGACAAGGTCGCGGTCGATGCTCTCCTCGAGCACGAGGACATCGCGGCGGTCTCGTTCGTCGGCTCGACGCCGATCGCGCGGTACATCTACGAGGTCGGAACGAAGAACGGCAAGCGTGTGCAGGCACTCGGTGGCGCGAAGAACCACATGATCGTGCTCCCCGACGCGGACATCGACATGGCGGCCGACGCGGCCGTGTCGGCCGCGTACGGCTCGGCCGGCGAGCGCTGCATGGCGGTCTCCGTCGTCGTCGCGGTCGGTGAGGTCGCCGACCCACTCGTGCAGGCGATCAAGGATCGGCTCCCGCAGATCAAGGTCGGCAACGGCCTCGAGCCCGGGGTCGAGATGGGGCCGCTCGTAACCGGAGCCCATCGCGACAAGGTTGCGTCCTACATCGAGTCGGGTGCAGCGCAGGGGGCGACGATCGTCGCGGACGGGCGCGAGACCGCGCCCCCGGGCGACGGCTTCTTCCTCGGCGTTTCGCTGCTCGACAACGTCACCACCGACATGGACGCCTACCGCGACGAGATCTTCGGGCCGGTGCTGTCCATCGTCCGTGCGGACACGTACGACCAGGCGGTCGGGCTCGTGAACGACAACCCGTACGGCAACGGCGTTGCGATCTTCACGCGCGACGGTGGGGCGGCCCGGCAGTTCCAGTTCGAGATCGAGGCGGGCATGGTCGGGATCAATGTGCCGATCCCGGTCCCGGTCGCGTACTACTCGTTCGGGGGCTGGAATGCGTCGCTCTTCGGCGACAGCCACGCGTATGGCCCCGAGTCGATCCACTTCTACACGCGAGGCAAAGTGGTCACGAGCCGCTGGCCCGACCCGGCGACGAGCAAGATCGACCTCGGGTTCCCCCAAACAGGCTAACCCGAACGAGCCGAACCTGGTAATACTCGGTGCCTCAGGAGGTTGGGGGCGGGCGTGCGGCTCCGCCCCTGCCTCCTGTTTTCGTGGAGGCGAGCTCCTCAGAGGGGATTGAACGACCCCGCTATCCGACTAGGCTCAGGCAATGACGGACGATGATCTCCGCGTCCAGCTCGGACGGCTCGTTCGTCAGCTCGTGCGCGACACGACAGACGGCGACGGGGAGAAGCTTGCACCAGCCCTACAGGCACACCTCGGCGAAGGAGCAAGCGATCTTCCGATCCTGACGGAGGAGCTTCAGCCGTGGGAGTTGCCGAACCTGCAGCTCGCCCTCGACGCGGTGCTCGCCCGCGACGGGTGGACGGCTCGGATTCTCGGTCTGTCGGCGCACGCGCGTCACTACGGGCTCAGCCTCGGCGACCTGATTCACGGCGGTGAGTGGGGCGCTGCGGCTGGGCCACCCGACTACGTCAACGCGGCGGTAGGTCCTGACAGGACGCTCGCCTGTCTCACCTTCGCGATCTTGCTCGTCGATTCACCTACCGGGGCGATGGTGTTGTTCGTGCGGCGGGGGCAAGCACATCCCGGAATGGGCGAGGCGACCCTTGATATTCAAGTGACCGCCGTTCGCGAGGGCAGCGCGACCGAGTTCGTTGCCGAGCTCAAGCAGCTGATGGATGAGCACGATGTCTATCGCGGCCAGGTTCTCACCGTGCTGGTCGACCCCATGCGCGGTAGTGAGATCTCCTTTGTCGAGCGGCCGAAAATGTCCACCGACGAGCTTGTCCTTCCGGACGGGGTGATGGATTCGATCCAGCGGCACGTCGTCGGCGTGAGCCTGCATCGCGACACGCTCGTCGCCGCGGGAAGGCACCTCTCTAGGGGCATCCTGCTGTGGGGGCCTCCGGGAACGGGGAAGACTCACACCGTCCGCTACCTCGCCAGCGTTCGAACCGACGCGACGGTCATCATCATCAGCGGGCCGGCGCTGGGGATGGCGGGTGGGTTTGTCACGATGGCGCGCCGGCTGCAGCCGTCGATGTTGATTCTCGAGGATGTCGACCTCGTCGCGCAGGAGCGCACCTTCGGCCCCTTCGGCGCGTCCAGCCCGGTTCTGTTCGAGCTGATGAACCAGATGGACGGACTCGGCGGAGACGCAGATATCGCCTTCGTGCTCACGACAAACCGAGCCGACGCACTCGAGCCCGCCCTTGCGGCTCGGCCGGGCCGGATCGATCTAGCGGTCGAGATTCCACTGCCAGACGAGCAAGGGCGAGAGCGCCTGCTCGAGCTCTACGGTCGCGGGCTCGAGCTCCGCCTCGAGAACCCGGCCGCCGTAGTGGAACGGACAGCCGGCGTCACTGCATCGTTCATCAAGGAGCTCCTCCGGGCCGCGATGCTACGCGCGGCCGACGAGAATCGCGCGCACATTCGAGATGACGACATCGCCGTGGTGCTCGACGATCTCCTCTCCGACCGGGCGACGCTGACCCGCGTTCTTCTCGGCGGGGAGAAACCGACCGAACCCGCCGATCCTCATTCCTGGATGGTGGGTGGGGGCATGACGAGCTTCGGAACCTCGCCGACAGCTATCGACGAGTAGGCGGCGACTCGAGCAAACCGCGGGCTCGGAACGTCGCGGTCGGGCACGATCCCCTGATGAACATCCTCGTCGAGGGATTCGCGCCCGACGCCCTTGCACTCGCGCGGCTCCTCGCAGCAGAAGGGCATGCTCTTCAGTTCGCGGATCTCGACCACGAAGGCGACGTCGGCACCCCGGATATCGCCTACCTCGACGTCTGGACACCCGAGGTTGCGCCTCGCGTCGCGCGCTTGCGCGCGGCCGGTGCCCGACTGAGCTGCCTCAGCGACCTGCTCCTCGAGCGCACGACCATTCCCACCATTGGCGTCACCGGGACGGCGGGCAAGTCGACGACGTGCGCGTTCATCGTCCAGTTGCTTCGCGCCGCCGGTGTCCCCGTCGTCGCAAGCACCAACGCCCGCTCCGGGAACCTCTGGGCGACCGACGAATCGCTCGCCGCGCTCGAGGCGAAGGACGGTGCTCACGTCATCGAGCTCACGAGCTCGCACCTCGCCTTCATGGCGAACAGCCCGCAGATCGCCGTGGTCACCTCGTTCTGGCCCGACCATCTCGAGCTCCACGGCAGCCTCGCCGCGTATCGCGCCGCGAAGGAGAAGATCGTGCGTCACCAGCGGCCCGGGGATCGCGTGGTCGTCGGCAACGATCCCGAGGTGGCCGCGTTCGCGGAGCTGACCCCGGCCGAGCGCTGGACATTTGCCGACGCGAACGCCGAGCGCGGTGCGTTCGTGCGAGACGGACGGCTGATCGTCCGCACGGGCGCAGGTGAGGTCGAGGTCGGGGAGGCGCCCACCGGCATCCGCGTTCAGGCGGCACTTGCAGCGCTCGCCGCTGTGGTCGCATCGGGCGTGTCGCCGGAATCGCTCATCGGTGCTGTCGAACAGCTCCAGCTCGCCCCCGTTTCGCACGCGGCGAGTTGGATCGCACGGCACGGCTGCGCTCGTCGACGACAGCATGTCGGCGACGCCGGCAAAGACAGCCGCTGTGCTCCGAGGGTCTGGTCCGTCCTCGATCGTCCTGGTCGCCGGCGGTGCGCTCGAGGCGGCGGGTGTTCCTGTCCACATGTCGCTCGAGGAAGAGGCCCTCCTCGATCAGGCCCTCGCGGTGATCGCTGGGGTAGCGCGACTCGTCGTCGTCTTTGGCGAAGCCGGAGCTCGGATCGCCGAGGGCGTCATGGCTCACGGAGGCCGGGTCGAGTCGGTCGGCACGCTGGACGACGCCGTCGCCCGCGCGGTCGAGGTCGGAGCCGGCGCCAAGGCGATCGTCGTGAGCCCGATGTTCCCGATCGCGCCGGAGGATCGCGCGCGGGTGGAGGGATTGTTGCTTGGTATCGCTGGTGAGGGGCGCGGCTAGAGCCACGCCTCAGATAGAGCCGCCCTCGAGTGCGTCCACCGGCCGGGAATACGCTGATCGCTTTCTCGTTTACTTGCATATACAACCATTGCTGTTGCAAGTATCGATAGGAAAGGATCAGCCAATGAGCACCATCACCGCCGAGCCGTCAGTCCTCGAAGGGACCTGGAGCCTCGACACGACCCATTCCAAGATCGGGTTCTCGATCGTCTACATGGGGCTCGCCCCGTTCGAGACCACGTTCACCGAGGTTGCGGCGACTCTCGACGCCGACGGACTGCGCGGCACCGCGAAGGCATCGTCGATCGACGTCAGCGACGAGAACTTTGCCGCCCATCTTGCTTCGCCCGACTTCTTCGACACGGCCAACTACCCCGAGGTCATCTTCGAAGGCGGCACGTTCCGGCGCACAGGCTCGGACGTCAGCCTCGACGGCACGCTCGAGGTGAAGGGCAATCGCGCCCCCGTGACGCTCACGGGCGCCATCACCGACCCGGTCGCGGATCCGTACGGGAACAGCAAGCTCGGGCTGAGGCTCGAGGGCGTTGTCGACCGTCACCAGCTCGGTCTCGGCTGGAATGCTCCCCTACCGGGTGGCGGCTCGATCCTCGGCGACGACGTCACGCTCACCGCCTCGCTCGTCTTCATCGCGGCGAGCTAGATGACGCAAGTCCTCGGTATCTCAGGGTCGCTCCGCAAGGGCTCACTGAACACGGAGCTCCTCCGCCTCGCGGCGGAGGAGCTCCCTGAGGGCTTCGAGCTCTGGGAAGGCCTGAGGCTCGATCCCTCCCTACGACGCCGATCTCGAGACGACTCCGCCGGCCGAGGTGCTGGCCTTCGCCGAGCTGATTCGCTCGGCGGACGCGGTGCTCTTCTCCTCTCCTGAGTACAACGGGTCGGTGCCGGGCCAGTTGAAGAACGCGCTCGACTGGGTGTCGCGGCAGTCGCTCGGCGCGCCGCTTCGTGGCAAGAGCGTCGCGGTGATCGGCGGGAGCCCGGGCCAGTTCGGCGGCGTGTGGGGCCACGGCGAGCTCCGCAAGGTGCTCGGCATCATGGGCGCCCATGTCGCCGACATCGAGCTCAGCGTGAGCAAGCTCGACGAGCGCCTTGCCGATGTCGATGCGCAGCTCCGCGCCGAGTTGCGTGTCGCCGTGAACGCGCTCGTGGGGAGCAGAGAGCTCGCCGCTGCGTAACCGCCGACGTGGTCCGTTTGAGCCTTCTCGACCTCGAGCACGGCATGACGGTCTCGATCCCGTGCTCCCAACGAAACGGCCGTCGAAAAGAGCGCGACGGCCGAGCGATCTCTTCGGCGTGACGCGCGCCGTCGAGCACCGGAGCCCCAGTCCAGGCTTTAGCCTGCACTGAAGGGTGCGCACGCTCCGGATCGTCGAGCTGCTCGGCATGAAAACCGGGGCAGTCGAGGTCGCCCTGCATCGCGCTCTCGAGCGGTTGAGGCTGGAGCTCGACACCGGTCCTGTCGCGCGTCGCCGCGGTATGGGAGAGTTGGCGCCATGAGGGTGACAATGCTTCTTGCCGACTTCGCGCAGGTGAGCGACGGCAAGCTCACCGTGGTCGGCGGTGGCTGGTCGATGACCGGGCCCGAACCGATGCCGTTCGGCATCGCGATCCTCATCCGCGTGCCGTGGGATCAGGCGAACCATCGTCACGTGATGCGACTGGAGCTGCTCGACGCTGACGGGCAGCCGGTGGCGGTCGAGGTGGAAGACGGAGCCGAGTCGGTGGTGTTCTTCGACGACGTCGAGTTCGAGGTCGGCCGACCCGCGGGCGTCAAGCCCGGCACCCCGCTCGACCTTCCGCTCGCAGTGAACGCGGGGCCGATGCCACTCGAGCCCGGTGTCTACGAGTGGCGGCTCACGATCGACGGCATCGGTGACGAGGATTGGCGCCTGCCGTTCACCGTTCGCGAGCGCGAGGTCGACGAGTAGGCGCCGGCTACGGCTGCGCAGGCGTGGAGACGGCCGACTGCACGGGGCCGGGCGCGTCGTTCGTCTCGCGGCTGGAGCCGACGAAGGCGGTCGCGATCGCGGCGCACATCGCGAGAACGGCGACGAGTGAGAGTGGGTAGATCCGATCCGAGGACATGTCTCTCTCTTCGACGTCGGCGAGGTCGGTTTTGTCACCCTGAAGGGGGGGTCGCTACGGTTTCTTCATGAAGTCTTTGCACTCGGCCCGCCTGTATGCCCGGAGCGCGTTGCGGATCGCATCGCGTGCTCGGCGCCTGGGGTCGGAGGAGCGGCTCGTGTTCGTCGTGGGCTCGCCGAGATCGGGAACGACGTTCACCGGAAGCGCGCTCGGCTCGCTACCCGGATTCGTCGATCTCGACGAGGTCCAACCGTGGAAGGCCGCGATCCCATCGCTCACAGGCACCGGGGAGGACGAGGCGGCGCGCGAGCTGCGGCGGATTCTCGAGCGGGTGCGCTGGCTCGGGCTCGCGCGTGGGTTGCGGGGGGTCGAGCAGACTCCTGAGACGGCGTTCGTCCTGTCGGCGGCGTTGCGTGCCTATCCGGAAGCGGTCGCGGTCCATGTCGTACGCGACGGACGCGATGTGGCCACGTCGCTCCTCGAGCGCGGCTGGCTCAACAAGGCCCGCGACGGCGCCGACGACGCGGGGCTCGCGTTCGGGTCGCAGGCGCGGTTCTGGGTCGAGCCCGGGCGTGAAGAGGAGTTCGCCGGCGTGAGCGACGCGACCAGGTGCGCCTGGGCGTGGCGGCGTTATGTCACGGCGGCTCAGGTCGTGCCGGAGAGAACGGTGACGCTGCGCTACGAGGATCTCGTCGCCGACCCTGCTGCGTCGGCCGTGCCCGTGGCCGAGAGGCTCGGCGTGTCGGTCGCCGAGGTGGCGGCCGCGTTCTCGGATGTCCACGACCGCTCATCCGGTCGCTGGCAGCGCGATCTCACACCCGAGCAACTCGCGGACATCGAGCGCGAAGCCGGAGCCACCATGCGCCTGTTGGGGTACGTGCGAGCGTGATGCTCCTCATGGGGCTTCGCGCCTCGGAAAGTCCCGCGGCTGCTAGGTCGGCAAGAGGCTACGACCGGCTGCCGTTCCGTCGGTCGATCGTCTCGTGGAGCTCGCGCCGCTCCACGGACAGCTCGCGTTCCTCGGCGATCAGGCGCGCAACCAGTTCCTGCGCGGCGGGCTCGTGTGCCGCTGTGCCGCGGGCGAACTCGATGCGCCGATGGAGCACTTGGCGCTCGCGAGAAAGCACCCGCTCACGCTCGACAAGGTGCGCCAGCGACACCTCCACAGGAGCGTTGTCGCTGCTTCTGGCAAGCGCAGGTGCTTCCGTGGCGTTCGTGACGTCGGTCGCGCGACGGACACGGTGCTCGGCGGCCGAATCAGGTCCAACCGGTGCAACAGCCGCCGTAGGTCGACGGGCGTCCTGGCTGAATTGAAATCCGTCGCCGCTGAGCCCATGACCCGTCCTCGCCACAGAGCATCCCTCAGGGTGGGGGATACTGTCGGTGGTCGGTCTTGCCCCGCCCGACGGCAGGGAGGGTGGGGCCGACCCGTGCGGCCGCTTCGATCTCTCGACGAGATCGAACTGATAACGCGGAGGATCGCTAGTGGACAGCTTCATCCGCAATCGACTCGGCGAACTCGCGTGTAGGAGCATCAGCTCGCGGGTGGGACGGGTGTCCCTTCTAGAGGCTAGTGCCGCCGTCGATGACCCATTCGGCACCAATACGCTCGACGCGGTGGTGCCCGAACGGTCGCCGTAGAGCTCCTTGACGATCCGCACGAAGGGCGGAACGAGCTCCGGGTCGAATTGGCTTCCTGCTTGGCGGACGATCTCGTCGAGCGCCGTTCCGATGAGCCGCGCCTGCTGGTAGGGACGGTTGTTGACCATCGCGTCGAAGGCGTCGGCAAGTGCGAAGATCCTCGCGGGCAACGGGATGTCGGTTCCCGCGAGACCCCAGGGGTAGCCGGATCCGTCCCAGCACTCGTGGTGGTGGAGAATCACGTCGCGCGCGATCTCGTGGAGGTGCGGAACTCTCGAAACGAGATGCTCGCCGAGGATGGTGTGCTGCTCCATGAGTCGCTGCTCGTGTTCGGTGAGCGGACCGGGCTTGAGGAGGATGGAGTCGGGGATCCCGATCTTGCCGATGTCGTGGAGCAGGAATCCGAACCGGAGGCGCGGATCCTCGGCAAGCTCCGGAGCAACTTCCCGGCTGAGCGCGAGCGCCAGTCCCGTCACCCGGTGGGCATGGTCGCCGGTCTTGTCGTCACGAAGCTCGAGCGCAGCTGCCAACGCGGCAACGGTCGCTTCGTACGGCCAGGCTGAAAGGTCACTCTCCCGGTGCGACCGGTTTCGGCGCACGCGCAGCTTGCGTCTCGTTGACTCGGTCTTTCGTGGGAGCACCGTTCGGGCCTTCCGTCAGGGGCGCTTGGCTATTGGGAGAATCGGTCGGAGGGAGCCTGACGGTGTCCCCCGAATGGCCAAAGCATTGACGGAGCCTGGGAAACCGCTTCCGTAAGCAAGCTCCCCGCCTTCACTCCGAAGGAAGGCGGCCCTGAGCTGGTCAACCTGCTAGGAGGCCAACCCGCGAGCCTCGAGCTCGGAGAGAACGAGCGTGAGGCTCTCCTCGGGTGTCTGGAACTCGGTCTCGGCGACGACTTCTGCGTCGAGCGGCGGCTCGTATGGGTCGTCAACGCCGGTGAACTGCGTTATCTCTCCCGCATAGGCCCTCGCGTAGAGGCCCTTTACGTCGCGGCGCGCACACTCTTCCACGCCCGCCTTGACCCACACTTCGACAAACGGGCCGTGCTCCTCGACGAGCGCGCGCACGCGCTTTCTCGTCTCGTCGTACGGAGAGATGGCGCAGACCACGACTACGGCTCCGTGACGCGTGAGCTTTGAGGCGATCCAGCCGATTCGCTCGATGTTGGTGTCTCGATCCTCACGCGAGAAACCGAGTCCCTTTGAGAGGTGCCTGCGCACGACGTCGCCGTCGAGCACCTCGACGTGTGCGCCGCGGCGCTCGAGCTCCGCCGCGAGAGCGTGTCCGATCGTGGTCTTCCCTGCCCCTGAGAGGCCGGTGAGCCAAACGGTGTATCCCTGGTCCATCGAGGATTCGTACCAGACTCGCGCCGCGCAACGACCGTTGGATGGTTCATCATCCCCGTATGAGCGCTGGAACGGTCGCTTGGCTGTCGTCTGCGCCGGTGAAGGGTCTCGCACTGCTCGACCATGAGACCGTGCAGGTCGGGCCAGGCGGGCTGGAGGGCGATCGCCGCTTTCATCTCATCGACGAGACCGGCAGGCTCGTCAACGGGAAGCGCCTCGGAACCCTCGCCCTGGTCACAGCCGGATACGACCCGGCCACGTCGACGCTCGAGTTGCGGTTCCCGGACGGAGCCGTGGTCGTCGACGAGGTCGCGCTGGGTGGGGCGATCGAGACCGGGTTCTACGGAACCCCGAGATACGGTCGCGCAGTGATCGGACCGTGGTCGGAGGCACTTGCGTCATATGCCCATGTTCCACTTCGCCTCGTCGCAACCGATAAGGAAGGTGCCGGGCTCGATCGCGACAAGCACGCAGCGGTTTCGCTCCTCTCGACGGCGGCGCTCGCGCATCTCGCCGGGCTCTTCGGAATCCCAGAGATCGACCGGCGGCGGTTTCGGATCGGCGTCGGGATCGACGGTGTGGGCGCTCACGAGGAGGACGAGTGGTTCGGCCGGCGCGTTCGGATCGGCGAGGCGGTCGTCGTCCCGCACGCACACATCGGGCGCTGCGCGGTCACCACTCAGAATCCCGACACCGGGCTACCCGACCTCGACACCCTCGGCGCGATCAAGCATTACCGTGGGGAGATCGAGAGCGAGGAGCCGATTCCCTTCGGCGTCCAGGCTCGGGTTGCCGAGCCTGGAGTCGTACGGGTGGGAGATTCGATCAGCGTCGAGTGAGTGTCCGGCGCCGTCGAGAAGGAATGCCCGAGATGCAAAGCACCCCCGTCCAGCGTCGTTGCTTGGCGACACTCGTCGTCGTTGGCCTCGTCTTCGCGATGTTTTCCGCTTTCGCGTCCGCCGACTCGCAGCCGATCGGAGCACTTCCGGTAGGCCCAACCGTGACCACCAAGGTTGCGCGCGGCGAGCTGGTGTCGATGGCTCTTCCGCGTACGTCCGATGGCAGGGTGTGGCGCATCGCGCGGGTGTTCGACTCGAAGGTGCTCCGGCAGGTCTCCGAGGGGGACCTCCGGTCGGGGCCGGTCATCGTTTTCCGAGCAATCGGACGCGGGCACGCCGTCGTGCGCTTCGCGTTGACCAAGAGCGACGCGTCAGCGAAGGCTCTCGCCGCGCGAACGCTCGAGGTCACGGTCGAACGGTGAGCCTTGGGGATGCGCCGTAGACGCCGAGCTCCGCTGATGTGCCCCTTTTGGGTGCTTGTTGGCGGCGTCGCAGTCGCTGAGGCTTTGGTCATGAGCGGATCGCGTATCTCGATGGTGGCCGGTTTCGAGCCCATGCTTCTCCCGCGCGCGGGTGTCGTGCGGCCCAAGCGCGTTGGACGGCTTGCCCGAATGCTCTCGCTGGTCACGCGCCGCTAGCCATCGGCTCGGCTCCCGGGATCGGCGAAAGCGTCGGAGGTGCCTGCGCACTCGCTGCGATGGAGACTGTGATGGAGCGTGCCGGGCTCGAACCGGCGACCCCCAGCTTGCAAACTCGACCGAGGGATGGTCGTCGCTGGTCCACCGAGGCCAAAGCGGCGGTTTCATGCCGTTCCGCGACGTCCGCAAGGTCACGTCAGGGTCATGGTGAGTCAGTGTGACCTGACCAGAATCTGACCAGTGTCGCGACCCAGACGTGTCGAAGTGCAGTCGTGCGGGTTGGTCCGTTGCCGGTTTCGACTCACGGCGAACGATCGGTTTCCGCGCTGACCGACGCGGCGCCAACGCGCCCGAACAGTGTCTCCCACTCTGCGCCCTTTGCCAGCCACGACGCTGCGAACGCCCAGATCGCTATCCACTCTCCGAACAGCACTCCTTCGTCCGGTCCGCCCGTAATGCCCGCGAATGCGGCGAGAGCAGCACCGAACACGATGAACGCGGCGGTGAAGACGTGGAAGCCACGCCATTTCCGGTGTTGCCGTCGGCCTTCATCCGAGCGAAGAAGAGCACGATCGGGACGAGCAACGCAATGAACGTGATCGCAGAGCCGTAGTGGATCTTTGTCACGACATCCTCGCCGAACTTCACCTGGAACGGCGTCGGCGTCACGCCATCGCCCGGCCGCTCGGTCGGGAAGACCGCCACGAGCATGGCGGCCGCACCGGCCAACGAACTGAGAAGGCTCTCCCAGGAGAAGTCGAGGAACTTGTAGACGATGAGGAAAATGCCGATCGCCCAGAGGCCGCCAACGAAGACCTCGCGCATGCCGGAGTAGTAGTACGCGCTCAGGGAGCCACGCGGGGCCGGCAGTCCGTCGAAGAGCGCTGGCTCAAGAAACACGAGCACCAACGGCAGAAGAAAGCCGAGCACCCCGATCGCGAAGCGGGTGAAGACGTATGAGCGGACATACCGTGGCTCGTTACCGGGCCGCGGCCTGACCGCAACGTCGGGCGTGAAACGCATTGCAGGATCCCCCTACGTGATCGTTGTTTGAGCTAATGCGCGAGCCATGGGTTGACGACTGTGCTTAGTGCTTTGGCGCTGACGAACACGATCTGCTCGGGTTGTCGTTGCATTGAGATCGTGTTCCCGCTGACGGTGAGGAGGTTGTCGAAGTGGGTGAAGCTCGTGTTGGTGAGGTCTAGGACTTGTTCTTGGCTTTGCGCGAGCCAGGCGAGGAAACCGGCAGGGCCAGGGTGGTTCTTGAGGTAGTCCCCGAGCCGTCGGAAGAGCTTTGGGAAAAGAACCCCGTCCTGCTCGAGCGCTGGGAGGGTGCTGACGGTCAGTCCGCTGTTGGTTCGGTCGCTGGCCCAGAGGCCTTTGCTCTGAGCGCGTGCTCTGACGGTCGCGGCCGCGAGGGTGGCGCGAAGGTCTCCAAAGAGGGTGTCGTAGAACAGCGGGTAGGCGTTGCCGGCGGCGACCGACTTGTAGTTGAGGCTCTTGCGCAGCAACGGCGAGTCGAGCCGGATGCTGCTGCCGCTCGAGACGGGTGATGCGCCGGTGTAGGCGAAGCTGATCGGTCGACCGTGAACATCGAGCGATCGCGAGAGGATGAAGCCTTTGGTGCCGTCCTTGGGGACGGGCGGCTTGACGCGAAGGTTGGCCGGCTGCGTGTACGGGACAGGGTTCATCCCGAGCCGCCCGGTGAGGTAGTCGCGCGCGGTGTCGGCGAGCGGCCGTGGCTGGCTGAGCCTTCGAAGTGGAGCTCGAGCGCGTCGATCCCTTCGAAGCGAAGCTGGGTCGACCCGATCGTGGTCAGGCGATAGTTGGATCCTTGCGTCTCGAGCCGGTCGAGCAACTTCGAGTTGTTCGGTTTGAACTGCATCGAGTCCCCGTCGGGCTCAAACCCAGACGCAGCTCCCGCTTTGGTCATACCGACCAGGTGGAACGTTCCAGAGATCACTGTGAACGGCACCGCTACCGCCTCCTCGAGCAGCTCGAAAACGGGGAACGGAAGCTATTGCAAACGATCCGTCATTTGTCAACAGCACTTCACCAGTGCTGCTCCAGTCGCGTTCGCAAGTCTTGATCTTGATTCGTTGTACGGCACGGGCCGCAGGATGCGGCCTCGGCGAAGTTCTACGAGGCCGACGCTCTGCATCTGAAGATGGGAAGGCGCAGGGCGGACAGTTGGCTCGGATCTTAGGATGTGAGAGAGGCGATCATCCCGATCCACGCAACGACGAGAACCTCGCTGTCGCGCAAACCACGCGGCGTTCATCAGGTTCCACAACCGGGTTGTGGACACCTTGCCGGCTGCGGTGCCAGCGTGCAGAAGTTCCGCGAAGCGCGGAAGATCGTCACGAAGCACTACCAGTGGATGGTGCGCACGGACTACCTCCCGAGGATCTGCGCGACCGACGTTGTGAGGAACGTGTTCACCGAGGCCGCAAGGTGTTCGAGGTCAGCGCGGCGCCGACGAGCACGCCGACGATGCCGATCGAGTTCTCGGTGGCCGCGTTCCGGCTCGGGCACAGCATGGTGCGCGACGCAGTACAGCTGGAACAGCGTCTTCGAACCAGGAACGCTGGTTCAGCTGTTTCAGTTCTCGCATCTCAGCGGCGCGCTCAGCGGCGGTCGATCCCGAGCATCTGGATCGCCGACTTCCGCAGGCTCTACAACTTCGGACAGCTCTCGCCGACCCACGGCCGCGCTGGTTGTCCCGGCAGCGAAGTTCAACCGCGCGATGCGAATCGACACGAAGCTGGTCAACCCGCTTGCGACGCTGCCGAACCTCACGTTCCGAACCAGCGCCGCAAGAACAACCTGGCCTTCGAAACTGCTGCGGGCAAACTGTCAGACTGCAACAGGCCAACAGATGGCCCAGTTCTTCAAACCAAGGGCGTCACCTTACGCGCTACTAAGCCAGATCGTGACGGCAACGGCGGCGCCAACCTCGCGGCACTCACCACCGCCAAAGAACGCGCTGCTCAACAACACGCTCTGGTGCGGAGATCACTCGATCTCGCGGCTAGCATCGGCCGGCAACGGCGTTAGCACGGTGGAACGTCGCTTCAACTGATCGGAGGACCGCATGGCCGCAAGAGCCGCTATCGACCGGACATTCTCGACCGTCCTAGGAGAGCTAGCGCCGCCGACTTCGTGGGTGCGCTTACCGGCGCAGGGCTCGCCGGCACGAGCTGACGGTACTGGCCGACAAGAAGAAGTACGAGTTGTGGGTCGACGAGACCAATCGTCAAGATCCCGCTCAAGGACCTCTGATCGCGTCCGCGGCGAGAAGAAGAAGCTTGAGCTGGAGAATCTCCGGGGAGTACGTCAAGCGCGAAGTCGAGTTCGACTTCGATCCGACCACCTGAAGGATCCGTGATCCGCGACGTGCTGTGAACGAGATCGTGAACGAGGTCGTCAGCGTCTGGCCGGTGACCAGCACAGCATGGTGGTCGGTGACGAGTTCACCGACCACCTCTGCCGCCGTTGCGTGCGACTGGAAGAAGCCGGCGGCAGGTTTCGCTGCTAATTCGCTCGCCTGGTCGACGCCGAGGTGACGGCAACAGCCACCGAGGTGTGGTCAACAGCGTCCGCATTGACGCCATCGCGTTTCGCCTCTCGCTCGACCTGCTGGTGGCACCAACCTTCGTCGAGGATGACCGCTCTTTCGTCATCAACGAACTGCGCGCGCTCTGGGCGCACATTCTCTGTCTGCCTCAGTGCGCGCGGTCAATGACGGGTACGCGCTTTCCGCACTGCTGCGCACCGTGCCTGGCGCGACATGCTCGCCAACCACGACGTCGCGGTGGCGCCGCCAGGTTCGCATCGGTCAACCCACTCTTGGACACTCAGGCAAGCGGCGAACTCGCACCGGCACCGACCGCGCTGGTCGCCAGACCTCGGGACGCTGACGTGCAGGCAACCGCGATCGATCAGTGATCTGCTGTGCCGGCCAGGTGCAAGACGACAACGAGCCGTTGCGCGCCGCTGCCAAACACCTGTGCGACGCCGGTCTCGGTCTCGCGAACTGCTCGTGGATCAAGACAACAGGGTGCTGGCCATCGTTCCCGACCGGCAATTAACCAACCGTGGCGCCTGGGCGTCATGACACTTGTCAGGTGGCTCGGTGCTGCTCCTCGTTGGTGACCGGACGACCTGACGCTGGCCTACATGGCCTGGCTCGCAAATATCTCGGGATCCCGACCTGTCGCTGCCGAACAAACCTCGGTGTCGAGTGGTGGGCCAGCTACGACGAACGAACACTCAGCTTGAGCTGTTCCATCACTACAATCATCGACCGTGATCGCTGATCGGCGGGTTTGTGCGACTCAACCGACCCCCGCGCTTCCGCAAGGCTGGGCTCTCAGCGACCACGCGCACAACCTCTTCGTGCAAGAACGCGTGCGCGCTCGTATCTGCTGAGGATAGAATGGAGCGTGCCGGGCTCGAACCGGCGACCCCCAGCTTGCAAAGCTGGTGCTCTCCCAACTGAGCTAACGCCCCTCTCTCGGAATTGTAGAGGCGGCGCACGCTCGTGCCGGGATGCGCGTGAGGACCCGCCTCACGTCTCGGATTAGAGGGCTCTACGCTGCTGTGTCGATGATGGCGTGGAGCTCGCGGCGGCTGGCGGACACCTCCTGCTCTTCGCTCACCAGCTCCGCGAGCATCGCCTGCGTGCCGGGCTCCCCCGCGCCTGTGCCGCGCAGATACTCGATTCGGAGGTGAAGCTGCCGTCGCTTTCGGGAAAGTGCACGCTCCTGATCGAGCAGGTGCTGAAGTGGAGTCTCCATCGTGAGTTATTGCCCCGGCGAGCTGCCCTGCAAACCCGAACCTAAGCTCTCCCGGTTGGGTCGACGACCTGGGCGAGAGAATCGGAGTGGGCCTTTGCGGCTGCGGTCATCACACCTGCTTGCCGCGCTTGCCCTGTTGCTCGAGCTTGCGCACGCCACTCGAGAAACCCGCGGGCTGGGTTGGGCCCTTCTGGTGCTCGAGCCTGCGAAGGCGTGACTCGAGCTCGTAGAGCTCGACGTTTGCACCCCAACCGTCGGCGCGTTCGGAGACCTCGCGTTCCCGCTCGCCAATGAGCCTTTCGCGAGCTGCAATCGCCTCGCTCCGAGCTGTCAGCTCCTCGCGGGTACGCTCGAAGGCCTTCTCGGCCGCAAGGAGCTCCGCGAAACGCGTCTCCAGCTTCGCCGCTTGCGCTGCCGTCTGCTCCGCCGGCGTCGGAGGCAGCGCTGCTCGCGCTTCTACCTCGGCTCGAAGAGCGGCGAGGTCCGCGGTGAGCGTACGTTCGCGCTCGGTTGCTGCGGCGAGCTGTTCCGTCAGCGTGCGCTCTCGAGCCTCCAGTTCCGTGAGTCGGCGTTGGGCATCGAGCACGCTCTCATCCGTGTCCTCGTCGGGGTTTGCACCAACCCGTGCGGCTCGCTTGGCAAGGGCTTCCTCGCGAGCGATCAGCGCCTGCTCACGGGCATCGAGCGCGCGCACGCGATCGCCCGGTTCGGTGCTGCTGCCTTGCGTTGCGAGCGGAGGTAGGACGGAGCGGGCTGAGCCGTCGGTGGGCGCCGTGGCCGAGGGTGTGTGGGCCGCCGCGTTGCGAAGCTCCGTCTCGCGCTCCCGGACTGCGGCTACGCGCTCGACGAGCTGACGTTGAAGCGCAGCGAGCTCCTGGCGTTGCTCGATGAGCGCACGCCGCTCGCTTTCGATCGAATCGTCTGCCCGCTTTCGCACCCACGCAAGTTTACGGTGGCGGCCGACCGACACCTGCAACGGTGCCCCAATCGGTCAGGAACCCGCCGTCGAGGCGGGGTCCCGCGAGGTCGGCTGAACCGGGCGATTAGGCGGCGCGCTCGAGACGCTCTTCGGCACGCGCGCGACGCACGATCTCGGGGCGCTCGCCGAAGCGGATCCGAGCCCGCTCCTGTCGCAGGTCGGCCCAGAGAGTGTCGAGCTGCGTGTCGAGCTCCTTGATCTGCGTCATCACTGCCGGATCGCGGCCGTCGGAGAGTGCATTCCACAGCACGACCCGCCGTTCGCTCAGTTCGTCGATCTCATCGTGGATCAGCGTCATGGTGTTCATACCCGGTAGAACGCACTTGGGCAGCCCGGGATTCCCGCCGCTCAGTCCCGCCGCGAGAAGAGAAAGAGGGCGACCACCACGACACCCGCGGCAAACGCCAGCCAGGTGAGTGCTTCGAGCGCGCTCATCCGTATCCGAGCTCGTCGAGCCGATCCTCGTCGAGCCCGAAGTAGTGACCGAGCTCGTGCAGAACGGTGATGCGGATCTCGTTGCGCAGCTCTTCGGGGGTCTCGAAGTCCTCCTGCAGTGGGAGGCGGTAAATCGCGATCCTGCTCGGAAGCCCGCCGACGTCTGGGCCGCCCTCGGTGAGTGGAACACCCTCGAAGAGCCCGTAGAGGTCGGGGTCGTCCTCGTTGCGATCCTCGATGACCACCGCGACGTTGCGCAGGCCTGCCGCGAGCTCAGCTGGAAGCTCGTCGAGCGCCTCACCGACAATCTCGTCGAAGGACATCGCGCGAGGCAAACCGGTCAGCGGATCACGAGTGCCATGACGGCCTTCTGCGCGTGCAACCGGTTCTCGGCCTGATCCCACACGAGCGACTGCGGGCCGTAGAGCGCCTCGGCGGTGATCTCCTCGCCCTCGTGCGCCGGAAGACAATGCATCGCGATCGCCTCCGTGCCGGCGATGGCGAGCAGCTCGCCGTCGAGTGAGAAGCGCTCCAGGTCGCGGAGGCGTTGCTCGCGCTGATCGTCCTGCCCCATGCTCACCCACACGTCGGTGTAGAGCACGTCAGCGCTTTCGCAGGCGATCGTCGGTTGGGAGGTGAGAGTGACGCTGCCGCCGTTTCGCTCGGCATCCGCCCGCGAGGCAGCGACGACATCCTCGCGCGGCTCGTATCCCTCTGGGCAGGCCGCGATGAAGTGCATCCCGAACCGTCCCGCAATGCGCATGAGGGAAGCGCAGACATTGTTGCCGTCCCCCAGGTAGGTCAGCTTGATTCCTTCCAGCCGCCCGAAGCGCTCGCGGATGGTCATCGCGTCGGCCAGCGCCTGGAGAGGATGGGCCTCGTCGGTGAGCGCGTTGATCACGGGGATCGAAGCGTGAGCGGCGAACTCGTCGACCTCTGCCTGGTCGGACGTCCGGATCATGATCGCGCTGAGAAAGCGCGAGAGGACAAGCGCGGTGTCCCGCGTGCTCTCGCCCCGTGAGAGCTGGAGGTCCGAGGCCGCGACATAGAGTGCGAGCCCTCCAAGCTCGGCGATTCCCACCTCCGAGCTGATGCGGGTGCGCGTGGACGGCTTCTTGAAGATCAGCCCGACGGTGCGTCCGGGAAGAACCCGCAGCTCCTTGCGCCGACTACGCTCGATCTTCAGCTCATCTGCGAGGTCGAGCGCGACCGTGAGCTCCTCCCGCGACCAGTCGCCGATTCGCGTGAGGCTGCGCCCTTTCAAGTCGGTGGGGATGCCGGCCATGGAGCAGAGCGTACTGTCGGGTGGAGTGGTTCCGGCGAGTAAGCTCTCGGCATGTCACGCTTCACGCAAGCACTCAACGAGCAGATCGCGTACGAGTTCGGTGCGTCGCAGCAGTACGTCGCGATCGCCGTCTACTACGACGCCTTGACCCTGCCGCAGCTCGCGGCCCACTTCTACCAGCAGGCGGTCGAAGAGCGGAACCACGCGATGATCATGGTGCAGTACCTCCTCGACTCGGACACTGACCCGGTGATTCCCGCCGTCGAGGGACCGCAGAACGGTTTCAGCGATGTCGTCGCCCCGGTGCAGCTCGCACTCGACCAGGAGAAGCGCGTCACGGCGCAGATCCAGCAGCTCGCGGTGACCGCGCGCGAGGAGGGTGACCTCGTCGCCGAGCAGTTCATGCACTGGTTCCTCCAGGAGCAACGCGAGGAGGTGTCGTCGATGTCGGCGCTCCTCACGGTGGTCGAGCGCTCGAAGGACAACATCATGCTCGTCGAGGATTTCCTCGCCCGCGAATCCGGCGGTGAGAATCCGCTCGAGGCCGGGGCACCGCCTGCCGCGGGCGGAGCCCTCTAGCTCACGCACCGGGTGAAGACCTTCACGCTCCAGACCGAGCGGCCGAGCCAACTCGTCGATATCACCCGTCAGGTTGCCGAAGCCGTCGCCGACATCGCGACGCCAGGTTCGGCCGCGCTGGTCTATGTCCCGCATACGACGGCCGGTGTGACCATCAACGAGCACGCCGATCCAATGGTGGCGCGTGATTTCGAGATGGCGCTCGAGCGCGTCGTCCCTGTGAACTGGGGTTGGCAGCACATCGAGGAAGGCGAGGAGAATGCGCCGACCCACATTCGGGCTGCGTTCATGGGGCCGTCCGTGCTGGTCCCTCTTGGCGACGACGGCACGATGGCGCTCGGGACCTGGCAGGGAATCTTCTTCTGCGAGTTCGACGGCCCGCGCAAGCGCTCGGTGCACGTGAGCGTGCTCGCGTAGGCGCTAGACCGCTACATCGCGGCGCTGGAAGAGCGTGACACCGATCGCCGCGGCGACAACCCCTACCGCAACGAGGAAGAGCGCGTGCCAGGGATCGAGACCCTGCCGAAGCGGATCGCCGACCGCATAGTGGTAGAACGGTGACAGCTTCTGGAAGGGCTCGAGGACGCTCACGAGAGCGGCGAGTGAGTTGACGAGGTACCCGGCGACGGCACCAGCGATTGCGATCCCGATCGCAAGCCCCTTTCGTCCCGTGCCCGCGCCGAGCATGAAGGCGATGGCGCCGTAGGCGATCGCGAGCAGCACTGCGCAGACGGTGGCGGCTGCGAGGTGTGCGCTCGAGATCCCCATCCCGATCACGCGCGAGCCGACCCAGAGGGCAAGCCAGAGCACGACGCCCAGCCCGATCACCTCGAGGCACATCGCTCCGAGCTTCCCGAGCGCGATGCGTCGCCGGGAGAGCGGAGTCGAGAGGAGCAGGTCGAGCGTGCCCCGCTCCTCCTCGCCTGCGATCGACGCGGCGCCGTTCCCGACCGACACGACGAGAAGGAGGATTGGGATCATGAACGAGAAAAGCTCGCCTCCCAGGTATCCGGCTGCGGATGTGAAGTCGAGCTGGCCGCCGAACGCGAAGAGGGCCTTGAGCGCCTCCGGGTACTGCTCCATCAGCCGCTCGAGCTCGTGGTTGTCCCGGATCGTCGGATAGACCGAGACGATCATCGCCACGTAGCCGACGAGGCCGAGCGCCCACCAGGCGAAGCTACGCCTGGTATCGGCGAGTGACTTCAGCAGCACGCTACGGTGCACCGGCCGGCCTCCGATAGAGATCGAGGAATACGTCTTCGAGGTCGGCCTCGTGGCTGTCGAGCGCCTGGACGTCGTACTGCGCCAGCGCCTTGACGAGCGGGTCGGCCGATCCTCCGAGCGTGAGCCGGACGGTCGCATCTCGCCGTTCGACCTCCTGCACACCGGGGATCGCATCGAACGCGCCGACCGGCGGTGGAGCGGCGAACGTCACTGCGACGCGCATGAGAGCCCGGCGTCGAAGTGTCTCGACGTGGTCGACGAGCTCGAGGCGACCGTCCCGGATCAGGGCGACGCGGTCGGCGATCTCCTGCACCTCCGAGAGGACGTGCGACGAGACGAACACCGTCCGCCCGTCCTCGGTCGCCTCGCGGACAAGGTCGTAGACGACCTGCTGGACGAGCGGGTCGAGCCCGGACGTCGGCTCGTCGAACACGACGAGCGCGGGACGATGCATGAGCGCCTGGACGAGGCCGACCTTCTGGCGGTTGCCCTTCGACAAGGCTCTGATCGGGCGGTCGAGCTCGAGCTCCAGACGCGAGGCAAGCTGTTCCCCGTCGCCGAGGTCGCGCATTCCACGCAATGACGCGAAGTACCGCAGGTGCTCGCGTGGTGTGAGGCGCTCGTAGAGGCGCAGGTCACCCGGCAGGTACCCGAGGCGCTTGCGGGCTTCGCCCCCATCGCGGCGCCCGTCGAGCCCGAAGAGCTCGATCCGTCCCGCGCTCGGACGGATCAGGTCGAGCATCAGGCGGATCGTCGTCGTCTTCCCAGCGCCGTTCGGGCCGAGGTATCCGAACACCTCGCCTTCCTCGACCGTGAACGAGAGATCGACGACGCCACGGTCGGTGCCGTAGCTCTTCGAGACGTGATCAGCGCGTACGACTGCCGTCGCCATCGACTGAACGGTACGCCTACCCCAAGAGTCGTGTCGTCGGTTGACCACGGCACACGGCCGGCGGGGAGTACGCCGGTAGCCGTCGGTTTCCTGTCTATCGCTACGCTGAGCCGCGATGGCCGCGCCTGTCCGCAAGGGAGAGGAGGTCGAGCTTCGCGTCGACTCGCTCGCCTACGGCGGCAATGGGGTCGCGCGACTCGACGGTTTCGTCGTATTCGTTCGAGGCGGGCTTCCTGGCGATCTCGTTCGGGCCCGGACAACGAAGGTGAAGCGCGGGTTTGCCGAAGCAACCCGTACTGCGCTTCTCGAGCCGGGCAAGGATCGTGTCGACGCTCCGTGCGCCCACTTCGGCTCCTGCGGCGGCTGCCGGTTCCAGGACTACGCCTACGAGCAACAGCTCGACGCAAAGCACGGTCAGGTGCGCAACGCGCTCATCCGTCTCGGCGGATTCCCCGACCCGCCGCTCGAAGCGATTGTTCCCGCGCGCTCGCAGTTCCATTACCGCAACAAGCTCGAGTACTCCTTTGCCGATGGGCCTGACGGCGCCATGCTCGGCTTTCATCGCGCGGGCCGCTGGGACGAGATCGTCGATATCGACGAGTGCCTGCTCACCACCGAGCTGGGCAACGGGATTCGAGATTCTGTGAAGGCGTGGGCCCGCGCCGAGGGCCTCGAGCCGTACGACCAGAACACGCAGACCGGCTATCTCCGCCACCTCGTCGTTCGCGAGGGACGAAACACGGGCGAGGCGCTCGT
The DNA here is from genome assembly GCA_963724655.1 of uncultured Actinomycetes bacterium. Lineage (GTDB taxonomy): Bacteria > Actinomycetota > Thermoleophilia > Gaiellales > Gaiellaceae > Gaiella. The sequence goes on from CAVRVG010000005.1 coordinate 124,955, forward strand.
GATGCTCGTCACGGGTCCCGGCGAGAAGTTCGATCCCGACTTCTTCATCGAAACGGTGCGCCGATTTCCGGAGGTCAAGTCGATCCACTGGGCGATCAACGACTCGGTGGCCGAGGTCACCAACCTTCCCTCGCGGTTGCTCTGGGGGCAGGCGTGGATAGAGGAGGAGCTGCTCGGCCTGCGGTTCCGCGTTCGTCCGAACGCCTTCCTGCAGACGAACACCGAGATGGCTGAGACGTTGTACGGGCTCGCGATCGAGGCGGCGGGCCTTACCGGCACGGAGACGGTCTACGACCTCTACTGCGGCACCGGCACGATTGGCCTGAGCCTTGCCGCGAAGGCACAGCACGTCTGGGGAGTGGAGATCTCGGAAGAGGCCGTCGCCTGCGCGATCGAGAACGCCGAAGCCAACAACATCACCAACGCGTCGTTCTTCGCCGGAAACGTGGGGCAGTCCATCGAGGAGCTGCGCGAGCGTTCCGGTCAGCCGGACGTCGTCGTCGTCGATCCTCCGCGTGCGGGTCTTGCAGGCAAGGCGCTCCGCCGCACCGGCGCGCTCGAGGCGCAGCGAATCGTCTACGTCTCCTGCAATCCGACGACCCTCGCCTCGGATCTGACGGTGTTGCGCGACGAGTACGGCTACGAGCTCCGGCGTTGTACCCCGGTCGACATGTTCCCGCACACTCCGCACATCGAGTCGGTGAGCCTGCTCGAGCGGGTCAGACGGCCGGCGACGTGAACATTCCGATTCGGTCGAGTTAATGTCAGCCGCCGACTGGCCGATTAGGATCGCGATAGACGTAGAAGGGAACGGGAGCGGCCCTGTTCCGGGCGCTCGACCATAGGAGGAGGGAATCAGTGAAGTACCGCAGATTTGCCGTGCTCGCTCTCGGCGTGTTGGCTTTTGCCGCCGCAGGGTGTGGCGGCGACGATTCGAGTAGCGAGGCCGCGAGCGACACTCAGGCCGAGGAGTCGACCACCGTCGAGGAGACCACGACGGACACGATGACCGAGGACACCACGTCCGAGGACACCAGCACGGAGTCCACCGACACGACCAACCTCGACGACATCGACCTGGGCGACCTCTCGGGCGACTGCCTCGAGTTCGCAGGTATCGGCCTGAAGATCGGCGAGGCGATGAGTGGCACCAATGGCGACATCTCGAAGACCGCCGACCTGTTCGACGAGCTCGTCGCAAACGCTCCGGACGAGATCAAGGACGACCTCCAGGTGATCTCGGAGGGCGTGGCGACGCTGGCCGAGGCGATGAAGGGCATCGACGTGACCTCGGGCGCAACGCCGAGTGCGGATCAGCTGGCGAAGATGCAGGCAGCTCTTGCATCGGTCGACAGCGCGGAGCTCCAGGCGGCGTCGAAGAACGTCGAAGCCTGGGCTCAGGCGAACTGCAAGAAGTAGGAGAGCGTCTCCGGTGTGGGAGCGGGCGACGACCTCGTCGCTCGCTCCCCGCTCACTCACGCCTGTGCGCGGCCGGCGCGCCAGGCGCGCGCCTGAGAGACGAGCAGGTCGAGGTTCGGCGCCAGGAAGCCGACGCAGATCGCCGGGAGCGCTGGGAGCCCGTTGAGATCGAAGATGTAGATCGACGCGAGCGAGACGGAGAGCATCCCGGTCATGCCGAGCCACGTCGCGCGCACGCGTAGACCGAAGCGATCGGCGGCTCCGAGAAACAGCGCGAAGAAGAAGATGTCGGGTGGGCCGAGGTTCGCCGACGCTCTCTCGCCTGGCAGCGCGAACGCGATCGAGATCTGGTCGAACAGGCCTGGCTTCTCCTCGATCACGACTTTCGTCGGCCCGCGGTACACGGAGAACGTGTCGATGATGGGGATGATGGCGGCCACGAGAACGACCAACGAGAGGGTCTCGAAGAGCCGCAGGAACGAGAGCCCCAGAAGGATGAGCGCGAGAAGCTTCGCCACGTTGAAGAGCCCCGATGCCCCGAGGAGGTGGAGCACCGCCGCGAGCACACCGAGCCCGAGCCCCAGGGGCAGCGCCACCGAGGAGCGCCAGAGCGGCAGGACGATGAGGGCGCAGGCGAACGTCGCAGGCAGCAGCACCAACGTCACGAGCGCCACATCCCAACCGTCCGAGACGGCCGGGAGGTGGAGCGCAAACGACTCCCAGAGCGCAAGCGCCACGAGCAGCACGCCGAGAAGCGCGGCGCGCGCGCCCAGCCTTTCGTCCATTAGTACGGTGGCAGCTCAGCCCACCACGGCCCGAGCGCCCGAAACGCGTTCCAGAAGCGGTTCTTCGGATCCTGCTCGTCCAGCGACGCGTCGATATCCGGCGTCACAAGAGCCGAAATCGTCGGGGTGTACCGCTGAAGCTCTCCCTCGCGCGTCGCGTCGAGAGGGTCGCTGAGCGGGAAGGAGATCCCGTTCAGAAACTCCACGACGCTCTCGCCCATGGCCACCAGCAGCTTCGGTTGAACGATGTGGAGCTCTCGGGTGAGCCAGCCCCGGGCTTCCTCGGGGTCCTCCGTCCCGAACTTCAGGCAGTTCGTCCCGTAGATCGCAAGCGGGTCGACGCCGAGTCGTTGGAGTGACTTCAGGACGGCCTGGCCCGCGCGGCCGAAGAAGGCAACTCCTTCCGCGATCTCCGTCTGGGCGGGCGTGTGCTTGAGGAGGAAAATGTCGCCCAGCGGGTGACCGGATCCGAGGACCGGCACGTGGAGCGCGTCGCCGAGTGCGAGGAGCTCATTGCCGAGCTCATTGATCTCGGCGATAGCTCTCTTCTCGTAGCGCTCGTAGATTTCGTCGGTCGGCACGGCAGACACGGAAGCCGTGACACCTTCTCCCTTAACGGACCTTCTCCTTGACCTGAGCCACCCACTTGAGCGACTGCAGGAGCGCCAGGGACTTCGGCCGGCGCAAGATCTCGGCGGTGCGGAGTGAGAGGAGAAACTCCTCCGGCCCCTCGAAGCGGCGCATGCGCAGCGCTCCGGTGCCGACTCCCTGGAGGACGTGCGCATCCGAGCCCGCTCCCGCCAGCAACCCGTACTTGCGGGCGAATCGCAGTGCCTCGTCGTTGTAGCCGTCGAAGAGCAACCGCGCGTTGTAGACCTCGAGCACGTCGATCTCGGCAAGGTGCCGATGCAGGGTGGCGGGCGACGGGATCGCGTGCATTCGGTCGAACGGATGCGGGACGTAGACAAGCCCGTCCTGCTCACGAATCGCAGCAATCGTGTCGGCGAACGTCATTCCGCGAGGTATCTCCTCGCTGAGGAAGAGCCCGATCACCTCGCCCTGGTTGTCGGTCTTGACTTCCTCTCCGGGGATGACGATCAGCTCGCGATGGCGTGCCTTCTCGACCGCTTCCAGCGCGCCGCCGAAGATGTTGTGGTCCGTGATCGCAATCGCCCCGAGGCCTTCGTCCTCGGCATGGTCGAGAAGAGCGTCGACATCGGTCGAGCAGTCGCTCGACCAGTACGTGTGCATGTGCAGATCGGCGATGACCCACTCACGGTCAGCGAGCGGGTCGCTCGTGCGTGGGCGTTGCGGGCGCTTGCGTCCCGCCGCCTCGAGGTACAGCCCTTCGAGCTGGGCTGCAACATCGTCGAAGGTGGCACTGTCGACCTCCGCGCGGGTTCGCGCCGCTTCGACGTCCCGTGTCGTCTGGCTTTCGGCGAGTCGCAGTACCGCAGCCGCCGCGAGCTCCGGCTGACCGGAGAGCCCCGGCGGCTCCGCAATCGCGCAGCCGAGACTTGCAGCTTCGAGTCTCAGCCGCGTCGAGCCGCCCGGCGCGGGCACAACGATCGCGGCGGAGCGCAGGATGTCGGCACGCGCGGATGCTGTCTCGGCCGTCCGAAGGTGCACGCGCCTACGGAGCCCACTCGGGATTGCGGGGCGAGCGGCAAGCCGAGCCGTTCGCAGAACGACCGCGTCCCAGTCGGGAAGCTCGGTGAGCGTGCGGAGAACCGACCGGACGACGGGAATCGCGCTTGCACCGGTCTCAACCACGATCGTGCGCTGCTTGGCTGTCTCGGCGTGGGGCTCGTCGACTCCCTCCGGCACGATCGCGTACGTCCCGGGAAATCTCTCCGCCGATCGCGCCGCAACCAGCTCGGTGGGCGCGATGAGCGTGTCGATGCGCCCGAGGAGACGGTCGCGGAGATTCCGCCGCTGCGGGTGTGACAGCCTGCTCCGGGTCGAGGAAAGTGGCCGCCGTTGTCGTCCTTGCCTCGAGAAGCGCGACGTACGACAGACCTGGAACCCCGGGATCGATCCCGTGCACGACATCGAAGGCACCGCGCTGAAGAGCCGTCGCGACGCTTGCTCTCACTCCCACCGGAATCGGCATGGAGCTTCGCGAGGACAACGGAAGCGCGGGAGCGATCGTCACGACGCCTCGAAGCTCTCCCTTCTGCAGCGCGCGTCGACCCGCCTGGAGATCACGCGCCCGTGCGGACGGCGCCAGGATGACAACGTCGTGACCCCTTCGACGCAGCGCCTCGGCGACGCCGGCCACGTGCTCGTTCGCGTCGTGAGCTTGCGACCAGAGGTGGGGCGTGACGAGGCAGATACGCAGCGGCACTGCGGCGAGTCTAGTCGGGCCACTAGAGTCGCCTGATGACCGACGTGACGATCGTCGTGCGGGAGAACGGGCCGTTGAAGGTGACGGGGCCGATCACGATCCTCGACTCCGAGGGGCGTGAGTTCGAGCTCCCCGAGGGTTCGGCCGTCGTGTTGTGCCGCTGCGGCCACTCGGGCAACAAGCCGTTTTGCGACGCAACGCATCGCACGATCGGGTGGGCGCCTGTGGATTCGGCGCCGCGCTCTGGCAGCTCCGCCTGAGGCGGGAACTGCCAGAGCGAACGTCACCTACTTGGTGGCCGGGCCCCACCCGAACTGCTTCGAGCCCTTGGAGCACGAGCCGGTGGTTCCCTTGCTGCCGATGTTGCCGCTGCCGCCGCCGGGGAGGCACGACCAGCCCTTCGGGCTCTTGAGCCTGGTGCCGGCTTCACCCTTGAACGGCGTCTTGACGAGTTGCTTGGCAATCGTCGTGGCGTACGAGCACGGGACGCCTCGTGCGATCACCTTCCAGGTCGTGCCCCGCTGATTGTGGGGCTCCTGCATCGGGTCGAAGAACGTCCAGGCAGGCCCTGCGAACGTTCCGCAGGCGGCCTGCGTCGCCGTCACCGACGCGGGTGCTGCAGCGCTCAGCCCGAGCGCGACGGTGGTTGCCGCACACGCAGCGGCCGTGAGCAGCATTCTTGACGGGGTCATCGTCCTCCTCATGTCGGTTGCATGCTTTTCGATGGCATGCAAGCCACCCTAGGACCAGCCGGTTCTGGTCGAAACGGAGGTTTCCCTACTGTTTCGGCGACCGTTGGCCAAGCCATCAGCCGCAGGTCGTGCCGTCGATGCATGACTGTCCTGTCTGGCAGCACGTGAGGTCGGCACCCGAGCCGCAAAGCTGGTTCTCGGGACAGCAGACTCCCTGGACGCCTTGACCGACCAGCAGCTTGCCGCCGAGCGAGACCTGCCCCGGCGCACAGCACGCTTTGACGTCGCCTGGTACCAGCCGCTCCGGTGGACAGCACACATACGGTGAGGTGGCGGTGAGACCGCCGATTCCGCTCGGCAATTCCCTCGCGCAGCTCTTTGGCTTCGGACAGCACATTCGCTTCTGTGCGCCGGGCGGGCCGACGCCACAGCACGACTCCTTGCCTTTCTTGCAGCAGCGCCCGGCGCTCTTCGGGTCGCCCGGCTCGCGGCAGCAGAAGGTCGTCTCTGGGTCGCAGCACGTGCCGTTACCGCCGCACTTGTTGCAGCACTTGCCGTTCCGACACTCCTGGTTTGGCGGGCAGCAGAACTTGTTCTTCCCGCCGCACTCCCTCGTGTTCGGCGGGCACGTCTTCAGGCACTCGCCGCGGTAGCACACCTGCCGCTCGGCGTACCGGTGGCTGCAGCACTTCTTGCCACAGGGGAAGAGGCCCTCGGGGCAACCGATGCAGTTGGGTACCGCGGAGCGCTTGGCTGCGCACTTGTAGTTCTTGGGGCAGAGCCAGGCTTGGGTGTTTCCTTCCTTGCAGCACTGTTCCCTCTCGGTGAAGCAACCCTCGAGGCGGCACCCGATCTGTCCGCAGTTGTTCTTTGTCTCGACTCCACAGGCTCCTACGTAGATCGGCGACGAGTGGCACAGCGAGCTACAGAGCGTGTCCGGCCCGCACGGCGAGAAGCCGAACGCCGATCGCGGGCGGAGACCTGGAACGGCTGCGGCGACGAGCGCGGCGCCTGCAAATCGCAACGCGCGGCGTCTCGGCATGGGCGACGCGAGGGTTCGCGCAAGATCGTCGAAGAAGCCCTCGCTCATGATGTCGCCTCCACGCGGTCGCCGTACTCCTGTGCGAGTTTCAGGACTGCGGCGCCGCCGGCGACTAGGCCAGACGCGACACGTCCATGCTGATCGACGAGGACGGCCATCGGTGTCCCGCCCGCGCCGAACGCGTTGCCGGCGCTGGATCCGGGATCGAGGGCGACGGTAGACCGGAAGCGGTCTGCTTGCGTGTCACCGGAGTCTCCAGACGAGGCGATGAGGAGGCGCACACGCTTGTGGTCCTCGCGTTCCCAAGCGTGGAGGTCTTCGAGCATGGAACGGCAGAAGCCGCAGCTCGGGTTCCAGAACAGAATGAGCGTGTCTCGCTCGGGATCGGTGAGAGACACCGGCATGCCGTCGAGGTCACGCAGGCCCAGCTCGGGCACGGTCGTCCCGATCGCCAAGCCTGTCTCGGCTTCCTCGCTCGCGAGTACGCGTTCGACGAGCTGCTCGATCTCCCCCGAGCCGGAAGCGAGGTAGCTCGCGATCTGCCCGTCGGCCGAGATGAGCAGGGCGCTCGGCGTGGCATTGACCTGGAAGGACTCGAGTACGGCGAGATCACGGTCGATGAGGACGTGCTCGAGACCGTGGGCTTTCGCTTCGCCGGCGATTGCTTCAGGCTCGCCGCCGCTCATCGCTGCGATCGTGAGTTGATCCGCGTGTTTGCGCTGCCATCGAGCGATGTCCGGCAGCAGAGCCTGGCATGGGCCGCAGGTCGGACTCGTGAAGAGAAGCAGGAGAGGCAGTGCGGGCTCGAGTAGATCCTCGAGTGAGGAGCGCCCGCCGCTCGCCGTCTCCACGGTGAACGCGGGTGCCGGAGTGCCGGGGTCGATGCCGAGCCCCGACAGCGAGTGCTCGTCACCCGGGACCTCGATGCCGGCCGCGCCTAGCGCGCCCTCGACCGCGTCCAGCCGCAGCAGGACACGGCCGTAGGAGCGCATGAGGGAGCCGAACGCAACTGTTCCGCCGACGATCAGGCAGGCAGCAAGGACTCCGGCTGCGAGCACCAGGAGCCCAACCGGGGCGAGATTTCCGATCCAGCCGAACGCACCGGGGCCGCCCTCGGTGAGAGCGAGGACGGCGAGCCCGGCCAGTAGCGCGTTTCGGGCGAGCGTCTTCCAGCTGGCCGGGGCGGAGTGCAGTTGTCCGAAGCAGTGACATTCGGGCGTCCGACCGCGGGCGAGGCTCACGCCGACTGCGGCCGAGAAGACGACGAGCAGGACAAGCGCTCCCACGGCACCGGCGGGACGCGTTACCGCAAACACCAGCGCGAACGCCACCGCAATCTCGGCGAGGGGGAGCAACCGAGCCAGCGGCGCCACCAGCCGGTCGGGTGTGCCGAACTCTCCGACCGCCCTGCGCGTCCCGTCTCTGTCGGCCAGCTTCCCGGCCGCGGCCGCCGCGAAGACCACAGCAAGGCCTAGCCCGGCCACGAGGCCGAGCGCTCCGATGCCAAAGCCCGTCAGCATGGTCGGACCGTCTTGGTGAGCAGTGTGACCTTCCCGGAGGCTCGTACGCGGGCTCCGACCGTCAGGTGTTTAGGATGGCCGCTCGGCGTGAACCGCTGCGTGAACGGCGCCTTGATGTCGAGTGCGATCGCCTTGCCGTTGAGGAGGAACGCCACCGATGTGATCTTGGTTCCGGCGCCCGGCCGAAGCGTCACGACGAGGGTCTTCCCGGAGCACTTGACCACGAGAGTCGGTTTGCCCGGCGGCGGGGCGGTGCCGAGCTCGAGAGAGATGTTGTCCAGGTAGCCGTCGTTGTAGGTCCCGTCGGCCCGGGTCGAGGTCAGAACAACCTTGATCTTCGTCGTACCCTTCGGCACGGCTGCCGTTGCTGAGCGCATGACCAACGTGGTCTTGCTCTGCCTGTCTGCCGGCCCGACCGGGCCGACCCGAACCGATCCGAGCTGGCTGTCCGTCGCGGTGAGGAACACGGCATCCACCATCCCGGCATCCTTCTGGCTCGCATAACCGCCCAGGTAGGCGGAAAGCTTCGCCTGCACGCCGCCCGCGTCGATGTCGGCCGTGGCTCCACTCACGTCGATCACCTGGGTCGCGGTCGAGACGGGCGCGTTTCGGCCTCCCGCGAGGAAGTTGCTGCCGCCGCCGATCTGGCCTGCGAAGGCCGCCGTCAGGAAGTCGGGTGCGCCGTACTTCACCACGGTGAACGTGCCCGTCGTCACCCATCCCTGCGGGGCCACCGTCGTGCTCGAGTTGGTGGCGCCCTGGTCAGTTTCGCCGCCTGGGTTCTGGACGAGGTTTCCAACGGGAAGCGCGCTCGACCTTGCCTCCAGCGGTCCCGCAACGAGGAGTGCACCGATGGTCGCCCCCGCGATCGTCAAAGCTGCGATGGTCGACCGACAGCCGTTCAGTGACGCGCGTGCTCTCATGTCGTTGCTCCTTTCGTCGAGACCGGTGCGGCCTCTGTGGGGGCGGCGTCTGCCGCGGAGGTTTCGTCGGCTCTGACGATTCGGTCAGCTTCGAGACCGGCGCCCGAGAGCGCGGCTTCGAGCTCGCCGAGGGAGTCAGCGTCGAAAACGTGGAAACACGTCTCGTCTGTCTCGAGAAACGTGGTGCGGACGTATCGGACCCCAAGACCCTTGCTCACCGCAAGCTCGGCCGTGGTGCGGGCGTGTCCGGACGCACTTTCGAGTACATCTCCTGCCTGAGGCAGGTACGACTCGACCAGGTAGTTGGGCATGGCACCACGCTGTCAGCGCGGCGACCGCGCCGAAAGGTGGATTCCCCTACAGTTTCGAACCTCGCGCCACCGTGGAATCTCTGCAGTCGATCCCGGTGTCGCTACCCGTCTTTCGAATCTCCCGCAAATCGAGCCGCAAGCTCGGTGCGAGATCGGACGCCGAGCTTTCGGTAGACGCGGGTCAGTGCCCCCTCGACCGTGTGGACAGTGACGACGAGGGCAGCGGCGGCTTCCTTGTTCGAGGAGCCTGCAGCCACCAGGACGGCGATGCGACGCTCGGCTTCGGTGAGCGCTTCGGGCTCGGCGACGCGCCGACCCGAGATCCTTCCGAGCTCCCGTCGGGTCGTCTCGGCCCAGCGCGCGGCGCCAAGCTCCTCGAACCGCTCAAGAGCGGCGTTCAACACCTCGCGCGCCTGAACACGTTGCCGCTGGCGCCGATACGTACGCCCCAGCTCGAGGTGTGTCCGAGCGAGCTCAAACGGGTTCGCAAGCTGCTCCCCGACCGTGATCGCCTCGAGGAGTGCGCTCTCAGCCGGGCCTAGCTCGTTCGTTGTGGCAAGGAGCAGGCCGCGACAGCGGGCGGCCGTCGCGGCAGTCCATGGGTAGGAGGTCACGCAGCCCCTGCTCTCGAGCTCGTCGACGAGAGTTGCCGCTTCGTCGAACCTGCCGAGGTCGACCATGGCCTCGATGAGATCGCCGTGGAACCGGAGCCAATTCGGTTCGACGAAGCCGGCGGATTGAGCGACGCCGGCTGCGCGGGCGAGGTATCCGAAGGCGTCGCTCGGATTGCCGAGCGAGAGCTCGAGGAAGCCGAGAACACTGAGATTTCGAAGGAGGTTGCGATGGTTGCCTCTTGCCTCTGCAGCGGAGACGCCCTCGTGCGCGAGACGTCGAGCCTCGCCGTCATTTCCACGATGAGCCACCACGAACGCTCGTGCGTACAGGAGGTCGTCGAGTGTTTCGAGACGACCTGTCTGCTCGGCAAGCTCCTCCCCGGCTTCCGCGAGAGCCTCTGCGAGATCCCAGTCTCCGGCCCAACACTCGAGCTCCGCTCGGAATCTCATTACCTCGGGTAGAGATTGAACAAGGCCTTGTATTTCGAGAACGCGCTGCAAGGCCTCTGCACGCCGGCGTGCCTCCCCAAACTCGTCCGCGGTCGCCAACAACGAGGCCGACGTGACGGTCGTACGGACAAGACCGACTGTCTCTTCGAGGCGGTCTGTTTCGCGGAGTCCGTGGAGAGCGTCAGCCCGTTCCAGGAGATCTCGACGCAACCCGAGACCGAGCAGTTGCTCGAGTCGTGCGACGGCGCAAAGCGCATCAGCCAACGTCGCCGGCTCATCGAGCTCCTCAGCGAGTCGAAGCGCCTCCCGCGCGTGCCGAGCGCCTTCGGTGAGATCACCTCCGAGGCTTGCCTCCGTGACGTAGTCGGACTCCACCGACTGGCGCTGGCGTGTGCTCTCCGCTTCGACCAGGGCTCGTTCCATCAAAGAGCGGCCGGTCTCGGAGCCGGTTGGCGCGATGGAAAGGAGAGCGAAGGCCATCGACCGTTCGTCTCCCGTCCGGGCCGTAAGGAGCAGCTCTTCCGTCATCTTGCGGAATCGATCCATGTCGCCGGATTGCAGGTGGTACTCGGACGTCAGGAGTCCACGGCGCCACGCGTTGTCGAGATCGTCGGTCGGCGTCGCCTTCAGCGAGTGTTCGATGAGGGTCGCCGCGGCCTCGGGCGCGCCGCGCCGGCGGGCCCGCTGAGCAGCGTCCTCGAGCGCACTGGCAAGCTCGCTGTCAGGCCCCTCGCTCGAAAGGGCAAGGTGGCGGGCACGTTCGTCAGGTTCTTCGACAACTTCTGAGAGCCGGCGATGGCATTCGCGGCGTTTGCTTGGCCATGCCTCCGCATACACCATTGCGGCCATGAGGGGATGCGAAAACCGCATGGACGTGTCATCCGGGATGAGCATTCCCGTCTCGACCGCAGGCTGAAGCCGCGAGCGCGCATCGTCCCCAAGGGCACTCTCAAGAATTTCGAGCGTCGGTGTTGAGACGGCAGCGACGACTACGAGCGAATCCCTTGTCGCTTTCGGCAGCGCGTTGAGGCGCTCGCGCAGGGTCTCGGCAAGGCTCGCGGGCAGAGAGAGCTCCCGGGCGGAGGCCGGGACGCCGCGCTGCTCGGCGACCCGCGCGAGCTCCAATGCAAAGAACGGATTCCCACCGGAGACAGCGTGGATGCGTGCGAGGACGGGGCGCGGGAGAGAGTGGCCCAGGTGTGAGGTGATGACCCGGTGCAATGCGCCAAGGCTGAGGGGACCCACCTCCAGCCGTTCGACACTCCCGTCGCGCAGTCCCTCCGCGCCCAACGTGTGGTGTCCCTCCCCGTCCGTCCGTCGGCTGAGCAGAAACGTCACCCGGCGATCCTCTCCGACGCGACGAAGCACGAAGTCGAGCGTGGCGGCGGAAGGCGAGTCGAGCCACTGGACATCGTCAACGGCGACGAGGACAGACGTCCGACTGGAAAGCTCGCGGAGGAACGAGAGCACCGCAGCGGCAATCGTGTGCGGCTGTGGAGGCGATCCGTCGGGTTCTGCGAGGAGAAGCGCCGCTTCGAGCGCGTGACGCTGTGGCCCGGGCAGGTGCGGCATGATCTCCGCCGCGCAATCCTGTACGAGATCGGCGAGCCCGGCAAAGGGCATCTCGGATTCAGCGCCGGTCGGACGTGCGACGAGAACGCGGTACGAGAGCTCGCGTCCACGACTGAAACCTGTGCGCCAGAGCGTCGTCTTCCCGATCCCGGCTTCGCCCTCCAGCATCAGGGCGATCGGACCGTTGCTCTCGCGACGTGACAGAAACGCTTCGATCACCTCGAGCTCGGCGTCGCGACCGACGACCTCAGGCTGCGGAGTGTGCACTACCGCCACTCTTGACCCTCGCCGATGCTGTGTCAATCGCGGGTGGACAACGACCCCGCGGAGCGAGCAACCGAGGCGACGACGACGGTCGCCGCCGCCCGGTTGCTATGACCCGGGGAAGCCGGGACGAAGCTACGACTTCGTCGCTGCCTTCGCCTTCTTGACCGCGTTCTTCGTGATGTAGCGCTCCACCAGCTCGCGCGACTCGTCGTCGCGGATCTGGAGCGGGGGAGACTTCATCAGGTAGCTCGACGGAGCCTCGAGCGCACCTGAGAGGCCGTTGTTCAGCGCGAGCTTCGCGAGCCGAACGGCGTCGATGACGATGCCGGCCGAGTTCGGCGAGTCCCACACCTCGAGCTTGAGCTCGCAGTTGAGCGGCACGTCACCGAAGGCCGAGCCTTCCATCCGGATGTACGCCCACTTGCGATCGCTGAGCCACGGCACGTAGTCCGATGGGCCGACGTGGACGTTCTTCGCGCCGATGTCGTAGTCCATCATCGACGTGACCGCGTTCGTCTTCGAGATCTTCTTCGACTCGAGGCGCTCGCGCTCGAGCATGTTGAGGAAGTCGGAGTTGCCACCGACATTCAGCTGCATCGTGCGATCGAGATGCACGCCGCGGTCGCCGAACAGCGTCGTCAGCACGCGGTGCATGATCGTGGCGCCGACCTGCGACTTGATGTCGTCGCCGATGATCGGCACGCCGGCCTTCTCGAAGCGCTTCTGCCAGTAGGGCTCGCGCGCGATGAAGACGGGCATGCAGTTCACCATTGCGACGCCTGCCTCGAGGATCCGTTCGGTGTACCACTTCGTCGCGGCCTCGGACCCGACGGGGAGGTAGTTCACGACCACGTCGGTGCCGGTCTCCTTGAGGATGCCGACAATGTCGTCGGTCTCGCCCGGCGCCTTCTCGACGACTTGGGAGAGATACTTGCCGATGCCGTCGTGCGTCATCCCGCGCGACACCTTGATGCCCGTCTTGGCCACCTTGGCGAACTTGATGGTGTCGTTCGGGTGCGCCCAGATAGCGTCAGCGAGATCCTCGCCGACCTTGCCCTTGACGACGTCGAACGCAGCGGTGAACTCGATGTCCGAGATGTGGTACCCGCCGAGGTTCACGTGCATCAGCCCGGGTACCTCGCCCGAGGGATCGGCGTCCTTGTAGTACTCGACGCCCTGGAGGAGCGAGTTGGCGCAGTTGCCGACGCCGATGATGGCGACGCGCACCTTGTCCTTCTGGCGCGTGGCGCCGTTTTTCGAGCCGTTGGCTTCTGCCATGGTGGTGTCCTTTCCGCGGCCGCTCCCAAGGGAAGTCGACCTACGTGGTTTCGGGTCATGCGGGATGCCGAGGCCGTCCGCGAGTGAGCGGACGATCACGTCGTTCGTGCTCGACTTGGAGCGGAAGGCGTCCGCCTGGATCGCCCGCTTCAGCTCCTCCGGCATCCGGAGGAGGATGACCGGGCTCGAGCCCGGAAGCGTGCTCTTGCGATTCGTCGGCTCGTAGTCGACGCCGAAGGCATCTGCTAGCAGACCGACCGCAACGTCGTTGAGGCTGACGCTTCGGCGTGCCGTCTCTCGGACAAGCGCGGTCTTCAGCGCGAAGGGCGCCCTGACCAGGACGCCCTTCCGTTGTTGTGAAGTGCTAGCACGCAATGTGATAGCAGTATAGCGGTTACCTGAACGCGTGGCAGCACGAGCCGTGCCGTCATGCCTTCCGGTTCTTGCCCTTGACGCACAGCTGCCCCCGCTTTGGTGCCGGTCGGAGGCTCACGAGGTCGTCGTCCCCGCCGAACGAGACGGGAGCACAGCAGTCCATGTCACCCTTGGGACAGCACCACCCAACTGCGCCCGGCACGGCGATCGTTCCCGCTGGACAGCAGGCAGCACCCTTGCCGTTGGTTCCCGGTGCGAAGGTCGTCCGCTTGAGCGGGCAGCACGAGCCCTTGACGCAACGGCTGTTCTTCGGGCAGCACTTGCCCTTGCACATCCTCGCCTTGACGCACTTGACGCACTTCCCATCTTCCTCCTCGCCGTCGCAGAGGCAGGGGGCATTCCTCCCATCGCCGCACCGGTAGCCAGGCCGGCAGCCCACGACGATGTCGGGAAAGTTGCAGCACGTTCCGCCGAGAGGCATGCAGACGTCCGAGCCCTTCCCGTTCGTGCACAACTCGGTCGTGGGTCCAGCACGTCGGCAGGCTACGGGCCTGGGCGGGACGGGCGCGGAGGCCGGGCACCGCCGCGATGGCAACCGCACCACCGAGCAACCGGAGGACACGCCGCCGCGGCATGGGGCCTACGAGGCTCCGTGCGAGGTCATCGAACGCGCTGCTCATCTCATCCTCCCTGTCATGGGGTTGCTCATGATCCTCAGCTCACGTTCTGGCACACGCCGCGCACGCACATGCGATTGCCGAGGCACTCGATAGCGTCGGACCCGTCGACGCCGCCACCGCAGCAGTTCGGGGCTCCGGCAGGACAGCATCCGGTGTCCTCGGAATTGGGGACCGTCCCAAGGGGGCAGCAGACCGGCTTGCCGGATGGCGACACGATGATCCGGTTGCTCGTACAGCAGACCTTGGGCTTCGAGTAGGCGATCGACGACGCGCAGAACTCACCTTTGCGGCAGCAGGTCGTGCCGCAGCACTGGCCCTTGTCGCAGCAGCGGCCGTCGGCGCAGCGGATCTGCCCCTTCGGGCACTTGCACTTGCCGTCCACGCACGGGTGCTTGGCGTCGCAGCACATCGCCGTCTTCGTCGTCTTGTTGTAACAGCACGTGTCGGTGGGTGGGCAGCACTTCACGACGCCCGAACCGAGGTTGCATTTCTTCCACGTCTTCACACAGCACAGGCTGAGCCTGGGGTTGGCGCACTCCTGGCTGGGCGCGCAGCAGTCCTTCCCGCAGACCCTCTCATCGGGGCAACGGGTGCATTCGCCATCCACGCATTTCTCGCCCTCGCTGCAGCAGCGCTTGCTACACCGATACGCCTCAGGGCAGCACGTCGTGCTGCTGGTGGGCCCCGAGCCGTGGTGCCAGCATTCCCCCGGTGGGCAACAGGTGTAGTTCGAGTCCGGGTTGCTCTTGTCGATCGGGCCGCAGCACTCGGAGACCAGCTTTCCGAACTGCTCGGCGCAGGGGATCCCGCCCCCACCCTTACCGCAACCGGTCGTCCTCCAGGCTCTTTCGCCCGAGGCAGACGCTGCGGTTGCCCTACCACCCGGTAGGGCAACCGCAACAAGCGCGCCGACGGCGAGCCGAAGCACCCGCCTCCGTGGCATCGGGCTAACGAGGTTGCGTGCAAGATCGTCGAAGCCGCTCATCACCGCTCCAACCCGGCCGGCGCACCTGCGAGACGCGCGAGCACGGCATCGCCGCCCGCCATGAGCGGCGATGCGATCCTCCCGTTCGTGTCGACTAGCACAGCCATCGGTGTCCCACCCGCAGCGAACGCCTGGCCGACTTCGAACTCCGGATCGAAGACGATCGTCGAACGGAAGCCGTCCTCGAGCGTCTCCTCGGTGTCCCCTGACGAGACGATGACGAGACGCGGCGCACCGTCATGCGTCTCCCGTTCCCACGCGAGCAACCCAGGAAGCATCGACTGGCAATAGCCACACCCCGGATTCCAGAAGAGGAGGAGCGTGTTCTTACCCGATGGGTCGATGAGCGGCTCGGCTGCTCCTTCGATTCCGCGAAGCTCGAGTGTCGGAGCGGGGCTCCCGACCGGGAGCCCCTCATCGGCTGACGCAGTCATGACACGGTCGACGAGGGCTTCGATTTCCTCCGAACCAGCCGCGACGTAGGTTGCGATCGTTCCGTCGGGTGCTATCAGCACGGCGCTGGGAGTCCCCGTGGCGAGGTACGCCTCTGAGAGCGCCAGGTCGGCGTCGACGAGCATTGCCGCAAGCCCGTGCTCGACCTCCAGCCGGCGGATCGCCTCGGGCTCCCCCGCACTCGCAACGGCAACCGTCAAACGGTCGGCGAGCTCGTGCTGCCATCGGGTCACAGCAGGCAGAAGTGTCATGGCACGGCCCGCAACCAGGGCTCGTGAAGACGAGCAGCAGTGGAAGACCGGGGGCGAGAAGCTCGTCTCGGGTGATCGTGCTCGGCATTGGAGAGCTGCATCGCGAACTGCGGTGCTGGCGTGCCGGGGTCGAGACCGAGCTCGGACATCTCAGCGCCGACGTCGCGTGTGATCTCGATGCCCGGCCTCCTGGAGCACCTTCTCGGTCGCCTCGAGGCGGATAAGTACCCGACCGTAGGCACGCGTCAGAGCGAGGAAGGAAGCGCCGATCGCCGAGATCACCGCGATCACGAGCGATCGAGGCTGCGATCAGGCCTAGCTCGGTCGCGGTACGTGCCGCCACCCATCCCCACGGCGATCGGCCGGCGTCGTTGCGAGTCGCGACGACGAGACCTGCGGCGATCGCGCCGAGAAGTCCGTTGCGTGCGAGCGTCCTCCAGCCGGTTGGCGCAGAATGGAGCTGACCGAAGCAGTGGCAGTCCGGCGTCTTCCCGCGCGCCAGGTTTGCCACGATCGCAGCCGTGAACAGCACGAGCAAGCCGAACGCTGCCAACCGCGCCCACGAACCGGGTCGCGGGGAAGAGAAGCGCACCCGCGACCGCGAGCTCGGCGAGCGGGAGTACGAGCGCGATCGATCGGGACGAGACGAGCGGGGCTGCCGAACGCCCGGACGGCCGTTCGGGTTCCTGCAGTCGAGCAGCTTTGCGATCCCAGCGATCCCGAAGACTCCGACGAGGGTCAGCGCGCCAATGAGCGTCAGCGTGTCCATCCTCAGCACCTCTCGATCGACTTGGTGAGCACAGTGGTCGTTGCCATCCGCTGTCACCCGCGCGCAGACCTTGACCTGGGCCGGGAGGCCGGCCGTTCCGATCCGCGCGGTGAACGGCGCCTTCTTGTCGATCGCCACGGCCTTGCTGCCGACGAGGAAGGTCACCGACGTCACCGTGGCGCCCTTCGCCGGGCGGACAGTCGCCGACGAGCGTCTTCGCCGAGCAGGTGACGACGAGTGTCGGCTTCGGATGTGGCGACGACGATGGCCTTGCCGAGGGTGAGCGAGATGTTGTCGATGTAGGCGTGGTGCGCGCCGTTGCCGTTGGCCGTGACCGTGATCACCACGGCGATGCTTCTGGTGTTCAGCGGAACGTTCGCCTGAGCGGTGCGTTTGAGAAGGACGGTCAGGCGCTTCCGGTCATCGATGCTGACCGGACCGACACGAACGCTGCCGAGAGCGGCACCTGCGGCGTCGAGGAACCGTGCGGTGACGGTCGCGGAATCGTCGTCCACGGTGTAGGCGCCGATGAAGGCCGTGAGCGTCGCGCCGACCTGGCCGGCGTCGATCTCGGTCGCTGCGCCGGACACGTCGATCGTCTGGGTCGCCGTGTGGGTCGACTGCTTCCCCGAGTTGTCGCCGGGGCCACCGGCGAAGAAGTTCTTTCCGCCGCCGATTGTCGCCGAGAACGCCTGCGTGGGTCGGTCTCCTTCTCGCGCCGCATACGTCCAGGTCGAGAGATTGCCGGTCGTCGTCCAGCCGACAGGCTTGACGACGGTGGGAACGTCCGTTCCCGGACTGTCCTCGGCGCCGGGATTGACGACGAGGTTGCCCGTTGGAACCGCCGATGATCGCGCGGCGAGTGGGGTTGCGAGCAGCAGCGCACCCACCGCTGCTGCCAGCAGGATGCGCCAGCTCATGTGTCTCTCCCTGTGGTTGGGTCGGCGAGCTCGCCGACCGATTGCACGATGCGCTCGGTCTCGAGACCGGCGCTGTCAGCGATCTCCTGCACCGCCGCGACCGATGGCCCCTCGAACACGTGCATGCACATGTCGTCCTCGGGGACGAAGTACGAGCGGATGTGGCTGACCGAGGTTCCGGCCGTGGCCTGCTTTGCTCGAACCACGAGGTCATCTAGGCCACCCGTCGGAAGGCGGGTGACGTACGTCTCGAGGATGAAGCTCGGCACCTGAACGACGGTACGAGGCGGGCTACGTGCCCGAAACAGAGGTTCCCCTACTGTTTCGACCGGTCTGCGAACCGGGCAGCGAGCTCGGCGCGAGATCGAACATCGAGCTTTCGGTAGACGCGGGTGAGCGTCACCTCCACGGTCTTGACGCTGAGGTGGAGAGCTGCTGCGGCTTCCTTGTTCGAGTGACCTGCCGCCACCAGGTCGGTGATCCGTCGCTCGGCGTCCGTCAGCAGGTCAGGATCCCCACTTCGCCTTCCCGAGATACGGCCAAGCTCGTGTCGCGTCGTTTCGGCCCACCGTGCTGCGCCCATGGCCTCGAAGACCTCGAGCGCCTCGGCGAATACTTCGCGCGCCCGCACGCGTTGTCGTGCACGGCGACACGCTCGGCCCAGCTCGAGGTGTGTGCGAGCCAGCTCGAAGGAGTTCCCGAGCTGCTGGCCAAAACGGAGCGCCTCGGACAGGGGCGCTTGAGCGGCTTCGGGCTCCCCTCTGGCCGACAGCAGCTGGCCGCGACATCGCGCGACCGTGGCGAGTGTCCAGGGGTAGGAGGTCGCCGCGCCGCGCTCCGCGAGCCAGGCCACGAGCGCTTCCGCCTCGTCGAGCCGGCCGAGCTCGATCAGCACCTCGCCGAGGTCGTCGTGAAAACGCAGCCAGTTCGGCTCGACATAACCCGCCGCCGTTGCAACCTCTGCAGCTCTCTCCAGGTGCCTGGCAGCACCCGCGAGGTCCGCGAACGAGAGATCGAGGAACCCGAGCACCGAAAGGTGCCGCAGGAGATTCCGATGGTTGTCGCTGGCCTCGGCGGTGGCGACACCTTCCGTTGCGATTGCATGCGCGAGCTCCTGGTCACCACGGTGCGCTGCCACGAATGCTCGCGGGTAGAGGAGATCCCCGCGCGTGGCGTTCCGGCCGGTTTGCTCGGCGAGCTCGTCCCCGGCTTCGGCTAGTTCCCTGGCGAGATCCCAGGCTCCCGCCCAGCATTCGAGCTCGGCTCGGAATCGAAGCACCTCCGGGAGGGGCTGTACGAGCCCTTGCTGCTCGAGGATGTCCTGGAGCGCACCCGATCGACTCCGCGCTTCGGCGAACTCGTCGGCGGTGGCCAGCAGGGATGACGAGGCGATGGTCGTGCGGATGAGACCGACCGTCTCCTCGAGTCGATCCGTTTGCCGCAGTTGGTGAAGAGCATCCACGCGCTCGAGTAGGTCGCGACGTAGGCCGAGGCCGAGCAGCTGCTCGTGGCGAGCAACGGCGCTGATTGCATCGGCGAGCACTTCGGGATCATCGAGTTGCTCGGCGAGTCGGAGGGACTCGCGAGCATGGCGAGTGCCCGCGACGAGATCGCCACCAACGGTGGCTACCGTCACATAGTCCGATTCCACCGATTGACGCTGATGCACGCTCTCGGCCTCCTCGAGCGCGCGGTCGAGCCAGTGGTTGACGCTTTCGGTCTCCTGCATGGCGAGCGAGATCATCATGCAGGCCAACGATCGTTCGTCCCCCGTTCTAGCCGCCGCGAGAAGCCCCTCGGAAAGCTCTCCAAATCGGGCGAGGTCGCCCGAATAGAGGTGGTACTCGGCCGCCAGCACGCCACGTCGCCACACGTTGTCCGCCTCCTCGGGTGGCGTCACCTTCCAGGCCTGCTCGCAAAGCGCGGCTGCGGCCTCGGGAGCACCTCGTAGTCGGGCCCGGTGTGCTGCATCGTCGAGCGACGAGGCGAGCTCGGCATCTGTGCCCCGGCTTCCGAGCGCAAGCTGGCGGGTTCGTTCGTCACGATCGACGACGAGCTCTGCCAGCGCGAGATGGCACGCGCGCCGGCGCTCGGGCCAGGCCTCGGCGTACACCGCCGCCGCGACCAAGGGGTGCGAGAACCTGACGCGATCGGTCTCGAGCACCAGCATCCCTGCGGCGAAAGCAGGCTGGAGCCTGGCGCGCGCCGATGAACCCATTGCCTCCTCGAGCATGCCGAGAGTCGGCGTCGAAGCTGCAGCGACGGTTAGCAGCGCGTCCCGCGTATCCGTTGGAATGCTGTCGAGGCGCTCGTGAAGCGTTTCCGCAAGGCTTGCCGGTAGAGGGAGCTCGAGGGCGGCAGTTTGCCCGCCGCGCTGCTCCGCGACTCGCGCCAGTTCGAGCGCGAAAAACGGATTGCCCTGCGAAGCAACGTGGACCCGAGTCAGCAAAGGTCGAGACAGCGAGTGGCCGAGGTTTGTGGTGACGACGCGATGCAGCGCTCCGAGGCTGAGCGGTCCCACCTCCACTCGCTGAACCTGGTCGTCGGCTCCCAGGGGAGGCTGTTCCTCGCCGGGTGTTCGTCGGCTCAGGAGGAAGACGACTCGTCCTTCGTCACCAAGGCGGCGACGGGCAAACTCGAGTGCGACCGCAGATGAGGGATCGAGCCATTGGACGTCGTCGATCGCGACGAGAACGGGGTCGAGGCGAGAGAGCTCCCGCAGGCACGACAACACCGCCGCCGCGATCACGTGCGGTTGAACCGGAACACGGCCCGGCTCGGTGAGCAGAAGTGCTACCTCGAGCGCGTGCCGCTGAGGTTCCGGAATCAGCGTCAGGACGTGGTCGAGCGACCCGCTCAGAAGGTCGTTGAGCCCGGAAAACGGCATCGCCGTCTCGGTGGCTGTCGGCCGGGAGACAAGCACCTGGTACGGGCCTGCCTCGGCAAGTGCGACGCCTGCCCGCCACAGGGTCGTCTTTCCGATCCCAGCGTCGCCTTCGAGGCTCAAGGTGGATGGTGTCTCTGTCCCAGCGCCTGCAAGAAGCGCCTCGATCGCCTCCAATTCGGCGTCGCGGCCGACCAGCTTGGTCTGAGAGGTTCTCACTCCGGAGCACTGTCGACGCTCGCCGAACCCCTGTCAAACGGCGATCACGTCGCCTCATTCGTGCCCGTTGCGATTCGCGCGGCACCTTCGGTACGAGAGCGGATCTCGAGCTTGCTGCGTCTCAGGCAGAGGTCTTGACTGCACTGGCCGGCAGAATGACGGCGACGGTTGTCCCCGGTCCCGCGTCACGGATGCGCACGTCGCCTCCGTGACGGTGCGCGATCTCGAGAACGGTCGTCAACCCGAGGCCGCGCCCGGGTTTTCCCGGCTTGGTGGTGAAGAATGGGTCGAAGACCCGTTCACGAGTCTTCTCGTCCATCCCTTCGCCGTTGTCGGTCACCGAGAGGATCGCATAGCTCCCCGCCGGGAAATCGCCCGGCGTGCCCTCGGCCGAGAGAGATGCTGTCTCGATCACGACCCGGCCTTGCCCGATGATGCCGTCGCGGGCGTTGAGCACGAGGTTGAGAATCACCTGCTCGATCAGTGCGGGGGCTCCTTCGAGCTCGGGCACGTCGGCTCCGGGCTCGAGTACGAGCTCGATCGCCGGTCCGACAACGTCTCGAAGCAACATGTCCATCGATTCCAGGACCGCATTGAGGTGATACGAAATGGGTGGTGCTGGGCGAGGGCTGACTGCTGAAAGCAGCCCTTGCGTCATTCGGCCAGCACGCTCCACCGTCTCGGCTGCGCCTGCCAGATCGTCGCGCGCTGTTCCGAGATCACCGGTCTCGACCGCGCTCGTCGCGGAATCGACATAACCGCGGATCACGAGCAACAGGTTGTTGACGTCGTGTGCAAGACCACCGGCCAGTCGGCCGAGGCTTTGCAGTTGGAGGTCGGGCCCTGTGGCGGAGGACTCGCCGACGGCGCTCATGGTCTCGGCGGCGGGTCCGACTGGTTGGCCGCGAGATGTGCGCTGCTTCGGTAGGCGGATCCCGCGCCGACAGAGTCGCCTTCTTGCTCGAGGTACTGACCGTAACGCGCGTAGGCCTCGGCGAGGAACCGCGTCGGCCGCGACTCGAGCAACTCGATCGCAAGCTCGTACAGCTCGCCGGCTCGCGCCCGATCGCCCTTGGCGTGGAACGCGGCCGCGAGCTCGGTATAGGTGCGACCGAAATCGGTCGGGTGGAGGCTACGGAAGCGAGCCGCGCACGCCATCGCGAGTGAGGCGGCTTCGTCGAGCCGTCCAACCTGAACGTATGCACGAGCGCGCTCGATGTCGAACGTCGTCGTGTCGTACTCGCTCGCGTCAGTGCCGAGGATCTCGCACCCGCGCTCGATCAGCGCAAGGGCCTCCTCCGGGTTCCCGGCGTCGAGCTCGGTGAAGGCCAGGAGATGGTGCGCGTAGGCGTACTGGCGGCGATCCTCGGAGGACTCGAGAAGCGCGAGTGCGGCCGCGGCGTGACGGCGCGCCGCGACCGTCTCGCCGCGGAACGACGCGAGCCGTGCTTGCGACCAGCGAACGCGCGCCAATGTCGACGGGTCTGCGTCGGGAACGGCTCCGATCACGACGCCCAGCGTCGCCGTCGCGGCCGCGAATTCGAGCACGTCGATCAGTGCGTTGGAGAGAAGGACACCGAACCGAATGACCTCGAGCGTGTTGCCCTCAGCCTGGGCCTCCTCGTATCGATCCCTGAAGATCGCTATCGCCGCCGCTTCGTCTCCGAGCATGGCGTGGGCTCGTCCGAGTGTCTCGGCGGCTCCGGCGTCGATCGAGGCCGGGTCGATTGCCGCGGCGCGATCGAAGTGCTCGATCGCGTCTGTAGTCAACTCCCGGCACGCCGCAAGTTGACCGAGACCGACCTCCGCGCGCGAGCGGACACTCGCTGAATGATTGCCGGCGAGAAGCTTGCGATACCGCGCCTCGGCTGAGCCGAACTCGTCGAAGCGCAACTCCAGCTCGGCCTCGAGCAGCTCCTGTTCGGGGTCGACCTCCGTGGATCCTTTGGCAAGCCAGTTCTCGTCGATCTCGAGGATCCCAGCCAGCCGACGGACGACCTGGAGTGACGGCACCCGTTGACCGGCCTCGATGCGCGACACGTACGCGGTCGAGCAGCCGTCAAACGTGAGGTCGGTCTGGGTCAGGCCGGCCGCGCGTCGGGCGGCGCGAAGGCGCGCCCCCACGCCGGCGGCGTTGTCGACGTGATCGTTCGCTTGGCGCGGCATGAGGAGCAGCATACGCGACATCCGGCGGGGTGCCTAGTCTTTTGTAACACCGGCGCCGGAACTGTCAACGAGAGGTATCGAAAGGCGGTTCCACCGATGTCGCGATTGCTCGTGTCTGTTGTTTCGCTTGCGGCGATCTTGTCGTCGTTCCTTGCCTACGGGCCCCGCTGGCCCTAGGGATCGCACCTGTCGTTGGGTGTGCGGGCGGCCGCCGCACACCCAACGAGCTACGACGACGTCTCGTCGGTGGCTTTGACGAGGTCGCGAAGCTGGCGCCTCACGAAGAGAATGCGCTGAGCGACAGTGAGCCAGGCGACGAGCGCGAGGATGTAGATGGGCCATTGGAGCAATCCCCACGGAGCGAGGCCGAGGCCGACCGAGATGAGAACGACCCGCTCGACCCGGGAGCCGAACCCGACATCGCCGCGTAGCCCGAGAGCTTCTGCCTTGGCACGCGTGTAGCTGACGAGGAACGAGCCGATCACGGCGGCGAACGCGGCGGTGAGCGCGACCTCGTTCGAGTCGCGGTGAAAGGCGAGACCGATGGCACCGAGCATCGCTGCCTCGCCGACTCGATCGAAGGTCGAGTCGAGAAACGATCCGAAGACCGTGCCTTTGCCCGCCGCCCGGGCGAGCGCACCGTCGAGGATGTCGGCAATCGAGCCGACCACGAAGAGCACGCCACCCGACCAGAAGAAGAGATATTCGTTGCGCGCCTCGAAGCCGACGAGAACGGCACCGATCAGGCACAGCGCCACGCCGGCGAGCGTGAGCATGTCGGGTGTGAGCTTTGTGCGTGCGACCCCTCGCATCGAGCGCTGCAGGATCTCTCGCGCGGCCGCAGTCGACTCCTGTTTGACTCGGTCGAACTGATTGAACTTCGGCTCGCTAGAGCCGTTGCTCGGCTCGCTCACGCAGAGACGGCTCGGCGGAGGATCGTCGGGAATGCTCGGCGGAAGATCACGACGCCGGTCACCAGCGCCAGCGCGAAGCCGACTGCACAGTCGAGCCAGAAGTGGTTGCCGGTTCCGACTACAGCGAACGAGACCCAGACGGGCCACGCGAGCCAGAGGAGCTTGCCGAGCCAGCTCCTGCACAGCCCTGCCATCACGATCCCGACGATGAGGGCGTCCATTGCGTGGAGGCTCGGCATCGCCGCATACGGATTTGCTAGGAGCGACACCGTTGACTGATTCACGCTCGCGTGCTCGGCAAGTGTGTCGACGAACCTCCACTCCGGAAAGAGCCGTGGCGGAGCCGTGGGCATGAGCACGTAGCCGACCAGACCGAGGAGATTCGCTCCGATGAGCCAGTTGCGAAACGAGTCAAAGAGCTGGTGGTGCCGGAAATACACCCAGAGGAGCGAGATCCCGACAACGGCGAACTGCGAGAGCCAGTAAGTGATCGAGGTCGCTGTGATGAGGAAGTTGGAGCCTTCGACGACGCGCTGAACGGCGGGCTCCCAGAGCAGCCCGAGCTTGTTCTCCGCCTCGATGACGAGGGTTCCGTTCCAGAACGCCTCACCCACTCCACGGTCGGCGGCGCCACGAGCAACCTGGTAGGCGCCGTAGAAGCCGAACCAGATCGCGAACTGGAGCGCGAGATGCTGCCATCCTCGCGGTAGCAGACGGCCGTCCCGTGTGTGTGCGTATTCCGCCACGAAGTGAGGATTCTAACCCGGGCGCCCCCTGTCAAGGCGGGGGCCGTGTCCGACCAGGGCGCGCATGTACTGGGAGCGCTCGTAGGCCGAGGGGTCGGGGCCGGCGCGTTGGCTCATGCTCCCGCGGGCCTGATCGACCGATGCGTACTCGTTGTCGTCAAGCCAGGTGGTGAGCTCGCTCAGCACGACCCCGAGATGCCGAGGGCCGTTTCGGAGCAGAGCCGAGGCGAGCATGACGACGTCTGCGCCTGCGAGGATCGCCTTCGCCGCGTCGCGACCGGTGTGGACACCACCCGTCGCTGCGAGATCGATTGGCACCCGTGTCCGGATGATCGCGAGCCATCGCAGCACGAGCCGGAGATCCTCCGAGGTGGAGAGCGTGGCGCTCGGCTCGACCGTGAGAGCGTCGAGATCGAGGTCCGGGCCGAGAAAGCGGTTGAAGCAGACAACGCCGTCGGCTCCTGCATCGGCGAGTCGTCGCGCGATATTCGCGAACGCGCTGTAGAAGGGGCCGACCTTGACTGCGAGCGGTAGCGACACCGCTGCACGAACCTCGCGAACCAGCTCGATGAGCCGATGCTCGACGTGGATCCCCTCGGTGCACGGGTTCGCTTCGACCGCGTACACGTTGAGCTCGATCGCGTCCGCTCCGGCCTCCTCGCAGTACCGGGCGTACCGCACCCAGCCACCTCCGGTTGCGCCGTTCAGACTTGCGATCACCGGGATGCCGAGTGCTGCCTTTGCGGCTTCGAGGTGGGTCAGGTAGGAGCGAGGCCCGGTGTTGTAGTCGTCGAGCTCGGGAAAGTACGTCAGTGCCTCGCCGAAGCTCTGCGAGCCGTGCTCGAGTGCAGCATGAAGCTCGAGCTCCTCGTGCTCGATCTGCTCCTCGAAGAGCGACGGAAGCACGACTGCCGCTGCGCCCACCGACTCCAGCTCGCGAAGCACGTCGAGATCACCGGTCAGAGGCGACGCCGAGGCAACGATGGGGTTGCGAAGCTCGAGCCCGAGATAGACCGTTGAGAGGTCAGGCGTCGTCATGTGTCTCATCCTCCGCGATCGGTTGCTCGTGCTCGACGGTCGCAAGCTGCTCGTACACGAGCCGGCGCTCCGCAATGTCGTGCTCCGCGAGAGAGTGAAGACGTTCGGCTTCCGCGGGACGTGAGCGCGCGAGGGCGGAGAACCGCAGCTCACGCCCGGTGAACTCGGAGAGAGGAAGCTTCGGAGCCCGCGTGTCGAGGTGGAACGGATGATCCCCGGTGCCGCTGTTTCTGGGGTCATAGCGCCACAGCGGCCAGTACCCGGTGTCGACCGCTCGTCGCTGCTGGTCCATCCCCTTTGCCATGTCGATCCCGTGCGCGATGCAGTGGCTGTACGCGATCACGAGGGATGGGCCGTCCCAGCTGTCGGCCTCGGCCAGGGCCTTGACGGTCTGAGCGTTGTCCGCACCCATTGCGATCTGCGCGACGTAGACGTGCCCGTACGCGGTTGCGATTTGACCGAGATCCTTCTTCTTCGTCGGCTTGCCGCCTGCGGCGAACTTGGCAATCGCGCCCCGTGGCGTCGCCTTGGATGCTTGGCCGCCGGTGTTCGAGTACACCTCGGTGTCGAGGACCAGCACGTTCACGTTGGCGCTGGAGGCGAGCACGTGGTCGAGCCCTCCAAAACCGATGTCGTAGGCCCATCCGTCACCACCGACGATCCACAAGCTCGTTCGTCCGAGGGTCTTCACGACCGCTTCGAGTCGGCGAGCTTGCGGGTCGTCGATCTCTGTGAGCCGCGCCCGGAGCTCGGCCAGCCGCAAGCGTTGTGAGGCGATTCCGGCCTCGGTCGACTCGTCAGCCTCGATGATCGCGGGCGCCAGGTCAGGTGCGAGCTGAGTCACGAGGTTGCGTGCGAGCTCGGCCTGGACGTCGAGCGCGAGTCGCATCCCGAGCCCGAACTCGGCGTTGTCCTCGAAGAGCGAGTTCGACCAGGCAGGGCCGCGCCCGTTCGCATCCTTCGCCCATGGCGTGGTCGGCAGGTTGCCACCGTAGATCGACGAGCAGCCCGTGGCGTTCGCGACCAGGAGCCGATCGCCGAAGAGCTGGGTCAGCAGCTTGACGTAGGGCGTCTCGCCGCAGCCCTCGCACGCTCCCGAGTACTCGAAGAGCGGTTGAAGCGCCTGCGAGCCTTTGATCGTCGAGGGCTCGACGAGCGTCCGGTCGAGCTCGGGGATCTCGAGGAAGAATGCGTAGCGGTCGCGCTCCTTCTCGAGATGGTCCTGCTTGGGGAGCATGTCGATCGAGCGGTGCTTGACCTCTTCCTTCGAGTGCGCCGGGCATGCCTCGACACAGATCCCACAGCCGGTGCAATCGTCGGGTGCGACCTGGATCGTCATGCGCATCCCCGGCAGGTGCTTGTCGCGCCACTCCTTGGAGATGAACCCTGCGGGCGCGTCGTCGAGCGCTTCCGGGGCGAACACCTTCATTCGGATCGCCGCGTGTGGACAGACGAGCGCGCATTTGGCGCAGTCGATGCACAATGCCGGATCCCAGATCGGGATCTCATCGGCGAGCGAGCGCTTCTCGAGGCGCGCCGTCCCGGTCGGGAACGTCCCGTCCGGTGGAAAGGCGCTCACCGGAAGCTCATCGCCCCGACCCTCGAGCATCGTCGCGGTGACGGTGCGCACGAAGGCTGACTCGTGCTCCCACGTGGCCACGTCGGGGGTCGGGCTCGCCGTCACGACGGCGGGCACCGTGACCTCGTGCAGACCATCGAGCGCTCGGTCGATCGCGGCGAGGTTCCGCGCGACGATCACCTCTCCCCGCTTTCCGTAGGCTCGCTCGGTTGCGATCTTGACGGCAGCCACCGCATCGTCGAACGGCAACACGCCGGCCAGCGCGAAGAAGCACGTTTGCAGCACGGTGTTGACGCGTCGGCCGAGACCCGCCTCGCGCGCGATCGCCGTCGCGTCGACGACGAACAGTCGCAGCCCACGCTCGACGAGTCGCTCCTGGGCGATGGTGGGAAGGGTGTCCCACACGTCCTCGGGCAGCTCGGGGGTGTTCAGCAGGACGGTTGCCCCTTGAGCGGCCTTGTCGAGGACATCCAGCCGTTCGAGCAGTCCGGCGTGGTGACACGCGACAAAGCTCGCCCGGTCGATCAGGTACGGAGCTGCGATCGGGTGTGGGCCGAAGCGGAGGTGGGAGACCGTCACCGATCCCGACTTCTTGGAGTCGTAGACGAATGTCCCCTGGGCGTACAGGCCCGCCTGCTCGCCGATGATCGAGATCGAGCTGCGGTTGGCGCTCACCGTGCCGTCTGAGCCGAGACCGAAGAAGACCGCGCTGACCAGGTCATCCGGCTCGTCGACGACCAAGGGGTCGACGTCGAGGGAGAGGTGAGTGACGTCGTCGTTGATGCCCACGGTGAACCGGCGTCTTGGGTCTTGCGCGTCGAGCTCGGCGAACACGGCGGCCGCCATCGCAGGTGTGAACTCCTTCGAGGCCAGCCCGTACCGTCCGCCGGTCACCAGCGGCAGCTCGCCACCCCGCTCCGCGAGCGCCGTGACGACATCCTGGAACAGGGGCTCGCCGAGCGCACCGGGCTCCTTCGTGCGGTCCAGAACGGCGATCTTGAGCACCGTTGCAGGAAGCGACGCAACCAACGCGTCGGCGGCAAACGGTCGGAAGAGGCGCACCGAGACGACGCCGACGCGCTCGCCCCGCGACCGCAGTGCGTCGACCGCGCGGTGAACCGCATGGGAGCCGGAGCCCATGACGACGACAACGCGTTCCGCTTCGGGGTCGCCGTAGTAGTCGAACAGGCGGTACCGGCGCCCCGTCCTCTCGGCCAGCCGGTCGAGCTCCAGCTGCACGCGCTCGGGTACCGCGTCGTGGAAGGAGTTGGCTGCCTCCCGCATCTGGAAGAAGACATCCGGATTCTGCGCGGTTCCGCGGAGCACGGGTGCCTCGGGGTGGAGCGCCCGAGCCCGGTGCTCGAGGACGAGCCGCTCGTCCAGCATCGCGCGCACGTCGTCGTCGCTGAGGCGATCGATCGTCGCGAGCTCGTGCGAGGTTCGGAAGCCGTCGAAGAAGTGGAGGAACGGCACTCTCGTCGCGAGGGTCGCCGCGTGGGCGACGAGCGCGAAGTCCTGCGCCTCCTGGACGGATGAGGAGCAGAGCTGGGCCCAGCCGGTCGTCCGGGCTGCCATCACGTCGGTGTGATCGCCGAAGATCGAAAGGGCGTGCGTCGCGATTGCGCGCGCAGCGACGTGGATCACCGCCGGTGTGAGCTCACCGGCGATCTTGAACATGTTCGGGAGCATGAGGAGAAGACCCTGCGACGACGTGAACGTCGTCGCGAGCGCTCCGGTCTGGAGCGCACCGTGCACCACGCCCGCAGCGCCGCCCTCGCTCTGCAGTTCGACGACGCGGGGCACCGCGCCCCAGGCGTTCGGAACCCCCTGCGCCGACCAGGTGTCGGCAAGCTCGCCCATGGGCGACGCGGGGGTGATCGGATAGATCGCAACGAGCTCGCTCGCGCGGTAGGCGACCCAGGCGGCCGCCTCGTTCCCGTCGATCACTGCCCTCGATTTCACCTGCACGTGTTTACCCTGGCGCTCAGCCGGGCGGAAGGCATCCGGGGGGCCGCCGATCAAGGTACGGGGTTCCCGCAGGTGGGCTGCGCCGCGCTCTTACCCGCCGATGTACGACATTTCGATACGCCGCAGGTCTGGGGTGCTCTTGCTTCGTAGCTCCGAGTAACGGTCGGTGCGCGCCGCCCAGACGCGGCCGAGCTCCTCGCCGAGATCCGCGTCGGTCACGCCGCCTCGTAGGAGAGCCCGCAGGTCGGTGCCGCGCACGGCGAAGAGACACGTGAACAACTTCCCCTCGGCGGAGATCCGAGCGCGCGTACAGTCGCCGCAGAACGGTTGGGTTACCGACGTGATCACGCCGATCTCGCCGCGACCGTCCTGGTAGCGCCAACGACGGGCTACCTCACCGCGATACGCGGGGTCGATCGGCTCCATCGGGAACACCTCGGAGATACGGGCCACGATCTCGGACCCGGGCACGACATCGTCCAGTCGCCACCCGTTCGTTGCGCCGACGTCCATGTACTCGATGAACCGGAGCGTGTGAGCAGTTCCGCGGAAATGACGGGCCAGATCGACGATGCCGTCGTCGTTGACGCCGCGCTTGATGACGGCGTTCACCTTGACCGGGAGCCCGACGGCGGCCGCCGCCTCGATTCCTTCCAGAACCCGCGCGACGGCGAAGTCGGCGTCGTTCATCTGACGGAAGGTCTCGTCGTCGAGCGAGTCGAGGCTGACGTTGATGCGCGTGAGCCCCGCGTCCTTCAGCACCTTTGCCTTGCGCTCGAGGAGTGATGCGTTGGTGGTGAGCGTGAGGTCGAGCCCCGGGATCCTGGCGAGCAGCTCGATCAGCCGCTCGAGCTCGCGTCGCAGCAGCGGCTCCCCGCCCGTGATCCGGATCTTCTCGACCCCGTGACCAACGGCAGCGCGGGCGATTCGCTCGAGCTCCTCGAAGGTCAGAAGCTCGGCGCGGTCCATGAACCGGTACTCGTGTCCGAACACCGAGCGCGGCATGCAGTACTGGCAGCGGAAGTTGCACCGGTCGGTGACCGAGATCCGCAGGTCGCGGATGGGGCGGCCAAGGGTGTCCACGACGCTCATCTCACTCGGAGCGTAGCCTGGAAGACGTGGGGAAGGCGCTCGACGACATTCTGGGTGAATGGGACAGACGCGAGTGCCACGAGCGGACGCTCTCGATTGCTCCTGAGGAAGCGGTTGCAGCCTTCTTCACCGCGCGGGCGGCGCCGGATCGTGCCGTGCGGCTGTTGTTTCGGCTGCGCGGCCTGCGCACCGAGGCCACGATCGGCGACCTCTTCGTTCGCATGGGCTTTGCCGAGCTCCATCGGTCACCGACCGAGGTGGTGGTCGGCGCCTCCGGCCGGCCCTGGCGACTTCGTGGTGGCATCCGGGCGTTCGACGCAGGCGATCCCGGGACGGTGCGGATCGCGACCGACGTTCGCGCCGTGCCCGTCCCTGGCGGATGTGTGCTCTCGACGGAGACGCGGATCGCCCCGATCGACGCCGGTGCGAGACGCGCGTTCCGCCGGTACTGGCGGGTCGTCGGGAGATTCTCGGCGCTGATTCGCGTGCGGTGGCTTTCGGCTGTCGAGCGCACCGCGCGTTGACGGTTCGCGCAGACGCGTAGCCTGCGGCGATGCGTCGTCGCCCATCCGCGCCGATTCTGGCGCTCGTCGCCGTCACGGCGATCTGGGGGTACACGTTCGTGCCCGTCCAGAAGGCGGTTGCCGTCTATCCGCTGTTCACGTTCCTCGCCATGCGCTTCGCGGTCTCGGCCGCCGTCCTGGCGCCCTTTGCATGGCGGCCGCTGCGTCGGCTTCCGCGTGCCGGATATGCCGCCGGCGCGGGCGCCGGCTGCCTGCTGGCCGCCGCCTACGGTCTCCAGACTGCGGGCCTCGACCTGACGACGGTCTCGAGCACCGGGTTCATCACGGGGCTCTACGTCGTGTTCACGCCGCTGCTTGCGCTTGCCTTCTTCCGCACGCCGGTTCCGGCGATGGCCTGGGCCGGGGTCGTGCTGTCGGCCGCCGGTCTCCTGATGCTGAGCGGAATACCGGGCGGATCGGTCCTCGGCAACGCGCTCGTCCTCGGCAATGCCGTCATGCAGTCGTTGCAGATCGTCGCGATGGAACGGTTCGCGCCGCGGTACGACCCGAGGGCGCTGACCTTTCTGCAGATGGCGGTGTCGACCCTGTGCTTCGGCGCCATCGTCGTCGCGCTCGGCGAGCTCGAGCTACCTCCGGATGGGAAGACGTGGTACGCGGTCATCGTCACAGGGGTCTTCGCGGGCGCGATCGGGTACCTCGTCGCCACCTGGGTGCAATCGCGCACGACTGCGGCCCGCGCGGCTCTGGTGTTCACGCTGGAGGCGCCGTTCGCGGCGGTCTTCGGAGTCGCACTGCTGTCCGAGCGGCTCGGCTGGGTCGGCTGGACCGGTTGCGTGGTGATGCTCACCGGAATCGTGCTCGCGGAACCGGCTGCGGCCGCCGTGCTCCGTCGCCTCGTGCCGGCGCGCGCCTGATGGACGCGGTCGTCCTCGCGCTGTGCTCCGCGTTCCTCTTCGGTCTGATGACGGTCCTCCTGCGGCCCGCGCTCGCGCGCGGTGGCGACCCGCTGCTGGGCTCCCTCCTGACGCTCCTGCCGGCGCTCGTGGTTGCCCTCACCGCGGCGACGGTGGTGGGCGAGTGGCGCCTGTCCGGCCTCTGGCCGTTCTTGTTGGCCGGGTTGCTCGCGCCGGGCATCTCCCAGGTCCTGTTTACGTTCGCGATTCGCGAGGCTGGTCCGAGCCGCACCTCGGCAACGGTGGGAATGGCGCCCCTGTTCGCGGTTGTCTTCGCGGTCGTGCTGCTCGACGAGCCGGCGGTCGCCGGGCTCGTCCTCGGGGCTGTGCTCATCGTCGGCGGCGGAGTGATGCTTGCGCTGGAGTCGGAGCGCCCCGCGCACGTCCGGCGGATCGGGTTGGTCTTCGCAGGGTGTGCCGCGCTTGCCTTCGCAACGCGCGACACGTTTGTCCGCAGCGTCGCCGTCGACACCGCGGTCAGCCCCGAGCTTGCGATTTCGGCGACGCTCTTCAGCGGGGGTTGCCTGATGCTCGTCGCGCTCCTCGTCACCCGGCGCCCGATCGTCCTCCGACAGGCGCGTGCCTTCCTGCCGGCGGGAATCGCGTTCGGGATCTCCTACGTCATGCTCTACGAGGCGTTCTACCGCGGCCGACTGAGCGTGGTCGCTCCGCTCGTCGCGACCGAGTCGCTCTGGGGGATCGGGCTCTCCGCGCTCTTTCTCCGGCAGCACGAGCGGGTCGGAAGGAAGCTCGTCATCGGCGGGGCTTTCATCGTCGCGGGTGGGGTGCTGATCGGAATCTCCCAGTAGGCTCCCTGTGATCTGATATTCTCCGACTGAGATTTTAGGTCTGTCACGACTCAAGAAGGAGCTCACATCACATGGGACGCACGATTGGCATCGATCTTGGCACCACGAACAGCTGCATGGCGGTGCTCGAGGGTGGCGAGCCGACGGTCATTCCGAACGCGGAGGGCGGCCGTACGACGCCGTCCGTCGTCGCCTTCGGGAAGGACGGCCAGAGGCTCGTAGGCACGCCTGCGCGTCGGCAGCAGGTCACGAACCCCGAGAACACGGTGTTCTCGATCAAGAGGTTCATGGGCCGCAAATGGGACGAGGTCTCGGAAGAGATGACCATCGTTCCGTACCTCGTCGAGCAGGACGAAAACGGCGACGCGCGTGTCTCCGCCGACGGCAAGCAGTACGCCCCGCCGGAGCTCAGCGCGATGATTCTCCAGAAGCTGAAGGCCGACGCCGAGGCGTATCTCGGCGAACCGGTTACCGACGCGGTCATCACGGTTCCCGCGTACTTCAACAACGCGCAGCGTGAGGCGACGAAGGATGCTGGCAAGATCGCCGGCCTCGAAGTCCTGCGGATCGTGAACGAGCCGACTGCCGCTGCGCTCGCGTACGGGCTCGACAAGGAAGGCGCCGACCAGACCATCCTCGTCTTCGACCTCGGTGGCGGCACGTTCGACGTGTCCGTCCTCGACCTCGGCGACGGCGTGTTCGAGGTTCGCTCGACCAACGGTGACAACCACCTCGGCGGCGACAACTTCGACAAGGCGATCGTCGACTGGATGACATCGGAGTTCAAGAAGGATCAGGGGATCGATCTTTCGGCGGACAAGATGGCGCTGCAGCGGCTCTATGAGGCGGCTGAGAAGGCGAAGATCGAGCTGTCGTCGACCATGACCACCCAGATCAACCTTCCGTTCATCACGGCCACCGCCGAAGGCCCGAAGCACCTCGACCTCCAGCTGACGCGGGCCAAGCTCGAGGAGCTGACGCACGACCTGCTCGAGCGCACCGTTGCGCCGACGAAGCAGGCGCTCGTCGATGCCGGCATGACCGCGAGCGACATCCACCATGTCGTGCTGGTCGGCGGCATGAGCCGGATGCCGGCCGTGCAGGAGAAGGTGAAGGAGCTCATCGGGAAGGACCCGCACAAGGGTGTCAATCCGGATGAGGTCGTCGCCGTCGGCGCCGCAATCCAGGCCGGCGTGCTGCGCGGTGAGGTCAAGGACGTCCTCCTGCTCGATGTGACCCCGCTCTCACTCGGGATCGAGACGAAGGGCGGCGTCTTCACGAAGCTCATCGATCGCAACACGACCATCCCGACCCGCAAGGCCGAGACGTTCACGACCGCCGACGACAACCAGCCGTCGGTCGAGATCCACGTTCTCCAGGGCGAGTCCGAGATGGCGACGTTCAACAAGACCCTCGGCAAGTTCCAGCTCGTCGGGATCCCCGCCGCGATGAGGGGGACGCCGCAGATCGAGGTGTCGTTCGACATCGATGCAAACGGCATCATCCACGTCACCGCGAAGGATCACGGGACCGGCAACGAGCAGCAGATCAAGATCGAAGGCGGCTCGGGCCTCTCCGAGGAAGACGTCCAGCGGATGATGAAGGACGCCGAGTCGCACGCCGACGAGGCGCATCGCCTGCGAGAGCTCGCCGATGCGAAGAACATCGCCGAGAGCCTCGCCTATCAGACCGAGAAGACCCTGTCGGAGCATCGCGACAAGCTGGAAGGTGCCGACGCCGGGATGATCGAAGGTCGCGTGATGGAGCTGAGGCAGGCACTCGAGACGAACGACCTCGCCGAGATCCAGGCGAAGACCGAGGCGCTCAACGAAGCGGCACAGCCGCTTGCCGAGGCGATGTATGCCTCGGCGCAGGCCGAGCAGGCAGCCGGTTCCGCACCGTCGAGCAACGGCTCGGCGACCGCGGACGATGAGGTTGTCGAGGACGCCGACTTCGAGGTCATCGATGAGGACGAGGCGGCGAAGACAACGTGAGCGAGCCAGTCGGCGACCTGACGGCAGGGGCGCAAGGCGCCCCTGCCGATCTTGCCGCAGAGGCGGTGGAACGGGACATCGCGGCGGTCGAGCTGGACGTCGAGGAGTTGCTCGCGCGGCTCCAGGACGCCGAGGCGAAGCGCGACGAGTACCTCGACGATCTCCGTCGGCTCGCCGCTGATTTCGACAACTACCGCAAGCGCTCGGCGCGCGACCAGCAGGCGTTCGTCGCGCGTGCCGGCGAACGCGTGGTCGTGAAGCTGCTGCCGGTGCTCGACGACCTGGAGCGCGCGCTCGAGGCGGTCGAGCAGCACGAGGAAGCCAAGGTCCTCGACGGCGTGCGGATGACGAAGGATGCGCTCGCGGGTGTGCTCCTCTCAGAGGGTGTCGAGGAGATCGCCGTCGAGGGAGCGTTCGACCCCCACTTCCACGAAGCGCTGATGTCGCAGCCGGCCGAAGGGGTAGCCAGCGGCACCGTCGTCCAGGTGGTGCAGCGGGGTTACAAGATCGGCGACGCCGTCCTCCGACCCGCGCTCGTGGTGATCGCGGAGTAGCGGCGCGCAATGGCGAAGAACACGGCGAAGAGCCCGTACGACGTGCTTCGGGTTTCGAAGACTGCGTCGGACGACGAGGTCAAGAAGGCGTACCGCAAGCTCGCGCGTGAGCTACATCCCGATCGCAATCCGGACGACCCTGCTGCCGAGGAGCGCTTCAAGGACGTGCAGGCGGCGTACGACATCCTGTCCGATGCCGAGAAGCGGTCGGCCTACGACCGCTACGGCGCGGCAGGGCCACGCGGTGGGCCGGGCCCTGGCAACGGACGTTACGAGGCGACCGACCTCACCGATCTGTCCGACCTGCTCGGGAGCTTCGGATCGTTCTTCGGTCGAGGCGGCGGACGACAGGCTCGGCCGCAGCCGGAACGTGGCCACGATGTCGAGACACGGGTGCAGATCTCCTTCGACGACGCCTTGAAGGGGGCGCAGGTTCGTGTCCCGGTCGAGGTCGAGACCGCCTGCTCCGTGTGCGCCGGCACGGGAGCTCAGCCGGGGACCTCGCCTGTCAGCTGCCCCGATTGCAAGGGCTCGGGTGTGGTCGCCGACAGCCATGGGCTGTTCGCGTTGTCGCAGCCGTGCAGGCGCTGTCGCGGCAACGGGTCGATCATCGAGAAGCCGTGCCGGCAGTGCTCCGGCTCCGGACGCGAGCGGGTCACGC
Organism: uncultured Actinomycetes bacterium; assembly: GCA_963724655.1. Taxonomy (GTDB): domain Bacteria; phylum Actinomycetota; class Thermoleophilia; order Gaiellales; family Gaiellaceae; genus Gaiella. The sequence continues at coordinate 160,709 of CAVRVG010000005.1, forward strand.
GTCGCTACAGCGTGAAGGTTCCCGCCGGGGCCAAGGATGGAACGCGGATCCGCCTGAAGGAAAAGGGCGAAGCGGGTCGTGCGGGCGGGCCGGCGGGTGACCTCTTCGTTCGCGTCGAGGTTGCGCCGTCTGACCTGTACGAGCGGCGCGGCGCCGACCTCGTGCTCGAGGTTCCGGTCACGTATACCGAGGCCACGCTCGGTGCAACGGTCGAGATCCCGACGCCCGACGGGTCGGTTGCGCTGAAGATCCCGGAGGGGACCCAGAGCGGGAAGCTCCTTCGCGTGAAGGGCCGCGGGGCGCCCAAGCTCACCGGTGGCGGCAAGGGGGATCTTCTCGCGCGCGTCGTCGTTACGGTCCCGAAGAACCTGACAAAGCCCGAGCAGGATGCGCTCGCTGCCTTCGGGAAGGTCTCTCGCGAACAGCCCCGCGCACACTTCGAGAAGGGTGAGTCATGACCGGGCGCCCCCTGTTCATGATCTCGGTCGCGGCTGAGCTCGCCGGGCTTCACCCGCAGACGCTGCGGATGTACGAGGCCAAGGGGCTCGTCCGTCCTGCGCGCACACCGGGTGGGACTCGTCTCTACTCCGAGGTCGATGTCGAAAGGCTCCGGCTGATCCAACGACTCACCACCGAGCTCGGGCTCAACCTCGCCGGGGTCGACCACGTGCTTCGACTCGAAGACGAGCTTCGTCGCTTGCGCTCGCGGATGGATGCGCTCGAGCGCGAGCTTCGCGATGAGATCCGCTCGACGCACCGGCAGTACCGCCGGGATCTCGTGCTGTATCGCCAGCCGCAATCGCCTGCGCAACGCAATTAGAGGAACCGATGGATTTCAACAAGCTCACGGTGAAGAGTGGCGAGGCTGTCGCGGCCGCGCAGGAGCTCGGGCGTCGGCTCGGTAACCCGGAGCTGACCCCCGACCACCTCGCGGTCGCCCTTCTCGACCAGGAGTTGCCGCGCACCCTCGTCGACCGGGCTGGGGCGGAAGCGTCGACGCTGCGCGGCGAGGCCGAGGAAAGGCTGCGACAGCAACCTTCGGTGAGCGGCGCGGCGGCTGCACCCAACGCGGGCACGGGCTTCCGTCGGGTGCTCGACAAGGCATTCGAGGAGGCGACTGCTCTCGGCGACGACTTCGTGTCTGTCGAGCACCTCCTGCTTGCGCTCGACCTTGTTCCGCGCGATGCGTTGCTCGGCGCGCTGCAGCAGGTTCGTGGCGGCCAGCGCGTCACCTCGCAGGATCCGGAGGCGAGCTATCAGGCGCTCGAGAAGTACGGTCGCGACCTGACGTCGCTCGCCGAGGCAGGGAAGCTCGATCCCGTGATCGGTCGAGACGAGGAGATCCGGCGGACGATCCAGGTGCTGTCGAGACGTACCAAGAACAACCCCGTCTTGATCGGTGAGCCCGGAGTCGGCAAGACCGCGATCGCCGAAGGGCTCGCGCAGCGCATCGTTGCGGGCGACGTGCCTTCGGGGCTCGAGGGCAAGCGCGTGTGGGCTCTCGATGTCGGCTCGCTGATCGCCGGCGCGAAGTACCGCGGTGAGTTCGAGGAGCGGCTCAAGGCGGTGCTCGCCGAGATCACCGCAAGCGAGGGTCAGATCATCCTGTTCATCGACGAGTTGCACACGATCGTCGGGGCCGGCGCGGCCGAGGGCGCAGTCTCGGCTGGAAACCTGCTCAAGCCCATGCTCGCCCGAGGTGAGCTGCGCGCAGTGGGCGCCACGACGCTCGACGAGTACCGCCTCCACATCGAGAAGGACGCTGCTCTCGAGCGCCGCTTCCAGCCGGTGCTGGTCGGCGAGCCGTCGGTGGCGGAGACGATCGGGATCCTTCGTGGGCTCAAGGAGCGCTACGAGGCGCACCACGGGGTACGAATTCGCGATGCCGCGCTCGTCGCGGCGGCGGTGATGTCCGACCGCTACATCGCCGATCGCTTTCTTCCGGACAAGGCGATCGACCTCATCGACGAGGCCGGCTCCCGGCTGCGCATGGAGATCGACTCGTCGCCGGTCGAGCTCGACGAGGCCGAGCGACGGGTGATCCAACTGGAGATCCAACTTGCGGCAATGGTGAAGGAGGAGCCGGGAACGCGGGCACCTCTCGAACGAGACCTCGCGGAAGCGAAGACGCTCCGCGACGAGCTCGCGGCCCGGTGGGGAGTGGAGAAGGACGGTCTCGACCGCGCCAAGGAGGTCATGCGCGAGATCGAGGAGCTGCGGCTCGAGGCCGACCGCGCCGAGCGCGCAGGCGATCTCGCGCGGGTCGCAGAGATCCGGTACGGCCTGCTGCCGGAGCTCGAGGCGCAGCTTGCAGCGCGCCCGCAGGGTGAGCCAATGGTCAAGGAAGAGGTTGACGAGGACGACGTCGCGTTTGTCGTCGCGCAGTGGACAGGGATCCCTACCGACCGGCTCCTCGAGGGCGAGGTCGCGAAGCTCGTGCAGATGGAGGAGCGGCTCCACGCGCGCGTGGTCGGCCAGGACGCCGCGATCGAGGCCGTCTCGAACGCGCTCCGGCGCGCCCGCTCAGGGCTCCAGGATCCGAACCGACCGATCGGCTCGTTCGTCTTCCTCGGTCCGACCGGTGTCGGCAAGACCGAGCTAGCCAAGGCGCTGGCGGAGTTCATGTTCGACGACGAGCGCGCAATCGTGCGGCTCGACATGTCCGAGTACCAGGAGAAGCACACGGTTTCGCGACTGGTCGGAGCACCGCCAGGTTACGTTGGTTACGAGGAGGGTGGCCAGCTCACAGAAGCGGTGCGGCGTCGCCCGTACTCGGTGATCCTCCTCGACGAGATCGAGAAGGCTCACAGTGAGGTGTTCGACGTTCTGCTCCAGCTGCTCGACGACGGGCGACTCACCGACGGGCAAGGACGCACGGTCGACTTCCGCAACACCGTCGTGATCATGACCTCGAATCTCCGCACCGCGGAGGACATGGCCGATCGCTTCCGGCCCGAGTTCCTGAACCGCATCGACGAGATCGTCGTCTTCGATCCACTCACCCGGGATCAGCTCGGCGCGATCGTGACCATGCAGCTCGAACGGCTCAACACGCGTCTCGCCGAGCGCGGACTTGCGCTCGAGCTCACCGACGGCGCGCGCGACCTGCTCACCGAAGCCGGGTGGGATCCCGCCTACGGCGCGCGGCCGCTCAAGCGGGCAATTCAGCGGCTGCTCGAGAACCCGCTTGCGTTGCAGCTCCTCGAAGGCCGGTTCGGTGAGGGCGACACCGTGCGAGCGTACGCGGAGCTCGGCGAGATCCACTTTGCCGAGGCCGATTCGTGACGGACGTTCTCCTCGTTGCCGCAACCGAGGGTGAGCTCGGTGGGCGGGAGGGGCTCGTGTGTGGGATCGGGCCGGTCGAGGCGGCCGCGACCACGGCGGCTGCGCTCGCCGTCCGCACCCCGGCGGCCGTGGTTCAGATAGGGATCGCGGGCGGTCGCGGGGTTGCGGCTCTTGCCGTGGTCGTCGGCACCGAGTCGGTCTACTCCGACCTTGCAGCCGCGATCCCGGTGGTCTCGCGACTCGAGCCTGCCGCCGATCTCCTGGCGGCAGTCAAGACCGCCTTGCCTCACGCGCAGGCGCTGCCGATCCTCACGAGCGCCACCGTTGGCGGTGACTATGGGACGCCCGCGGTCGAGGCGATGGAGGGGTTCGGCGTCCTGCGTGCCTGCGCGCTGGCCGGCGTGCCCGCGGTGGAGGTGCGGGTGATCTCGAACGAGATCGGCGAGGTCGATCGGAACCGGTGGCAGGTCGCGGAGGCGCTCGACGTGCTTCGCATCAGCGTTGACGCTCTGCTTTCGGGCTCAGGCCTCAGCGTGGGCCGCGGCGCGCTCGAGCCCCGCTGAACCGAGCGGGCTGCGCACGCCTTCAGCCGGCTCCACCTTCGCACGGTTCGGTGCGGTCGCCGGCTGCTGCAGGAGGGGCAAGACCACAACCTTGAACCCGGTACGGTAGGCGGCACGTGGCCAGGCCGAAGTACTCCGCGAGTAGTGGCCCTTTGCCGGCGGCCCTGCCGCCCGAATCGCGCCCCGTCGGTCAGGTCATCGCCGAGACGATTCGGCTCTACGGTCGCAGGATCTGGCTGTCGCTACCGCTGGGGCTGCCGATCGCAATCGCGAGCCCTCTGAACTTCGAGCACTCCCGGCCGGAGCAGGCTCTGATCTTCGTTGCGATCGCGCCGCTGTTCACGATCGCGTACGTGGCCGCGTGCGCGATCGAAAGCGGCAAGGTTGGCTCGCGGCGGAGCTGGCTCGTCGCCTCCGGTCTCGGCCTGATCGCAATGATCCCCGCCGCGGCGACGTTGAGCTGGTTCAGCCTCGCAGGAGTGACGTGGCTCGCGCTCTTCGGCTGGGTCGTTCCCGTTGCCATGAACGAGGGGCTGAGCGCGCCCCCGGCGATCGTCCGGCGGGCGCTCGAGCTCTTCCGGGCTGATCCGATCCATGCAATCGGAGGGCTAGCGGCGCTGGTCCTGATGTTCGTGCTGACGCGGTCGGGGATGGCGTGGCTCCTCCGAGCTCAGGCGGACAACACGGTACGCGTCTCGGTCTTCATCGCCGACCTCGTGCTCTCGCCTGTCATCTTCCTCGGTGCAGTCATCGTCTACCGAGACCTCGCCGCACGGGTCGGGCGGGAAAAGTAGATTCCCACCGACGATACGACGGAGGACAGATGCCGACATACCTGATGCTCACCACGCTCACCGAGAAGGGCACCCAGACGCTCAACTCGAACCCCGGCCGTCTCCGCGAGGTGAACGCCGACGTCGAAGAGCTCGGCGCGCACGTCCTTCATCAATGGGCCTGCCTCGGCGAGTACGACTTCGTCACGATCGTCGAGGTGCCGGACGATCTCACGATGGCCAAGCTCTCGGTCAAGCTGGGTGCACGCGGCAGCGTGAAGTTCGAGACATTGACCCTCGTCGCAGTCGATCGTCTGCTCGACGCGCTGGAGGAATAGCGCCTTTTGGGAGGCGGCACTTGCGCACCTGGGTGAAACAGCTACCCTGAGCGAAGCGATTGCAGTGTGTTGATCGCGTCGGCCTCGTGGTCCCTTGCAATTGCATTCGTGCAGCTGCCCGGGGCCTTTTTTCGTTGCCGGCACCTACGCCCAAGGAGGGGTAATGGCTAGTCCTGCCCGTGTCAGTGTTCTGACTGCCGAAGACAACCCGATCATCCGCGCCGAGCTCCGGCTCGTGCTCGAGTCCGCCGGCTATGACGTTTGCGCCGATGCCCGCGATGGCGAGGAGGCCGTTCGGCTCGCCCGCAAGCACCGGCCGGACCTCATCCTGCTGGACCTCTCGCTTCCTCACCTCGACGGTGTCGACGCTGCGAACCAGATTCGGGCCGAGCGGAACATCCCGTTCGTCGCGGTCACCGGATTTCGCGAAGGCGACCTGGTCGATCGGGCGCGTGCCGCCGGTGCTTCGTCCGTCGTGCTGAAGCCCTACCGGGACGAAGCGATCCTCGGCGCCGTTCGCCTCGCGATGCCAGCAGTTGTGGAAGCGGCGCCTCACGCTGTCAAGGCCGAGGAGGTCGATCCGAGGCGGCGGACCTCGCTCGAGACGATCAGCGAGATCCTGTCGCTCGTCGGCTACCCGGAGATGTGGGCGGACGACATCGAGGCGCGTGCGTTTGCGGCCGGGCAGGTGTGGCGCCGGGTCTGGTAGCGAGGCCGTTTCCTCGCGTTGCCCAGGGTCATGTCAAGGCGAACCCGGTCGCTCGCGGAGTTACGTGTAATGGGCTCGCCGGGAGGCCCGCGACCGGCTCGACGTTGTACGGGCTCGGCGCGACATCATTTGGCGTCTCCGGGTGGAAGAGGGCAGCGAGGAGCTGGATGTGCGCCCGGCCGACTCCGAGCTCGAACTGGCCTCCGCCGTACGCGCGAATCTCGTGTGCAGTGCAGTAGTCGTAGGCCGCGAAGAGCCGCTCCACCGATCCGAACCGGGACGGCTTGACGTTGACGGTCTTCGGAGGCCAGCGCAGCGCGACGATGTCCTCGACGGAGTGGATCGGAGCGTCCCAGGTCACTCGTTCCGAGACAGGGTCGAGCAACGCGATGGTCTCGGGTGTCAGCGCAGGATCCTCGAGCCACGCCTCCGGCAGCCCTTCGATGACGCGGCGGTACAGCTCGGCATTCGGAGGGTTGTCGACCGACGTCCCGGTGTAGTGGCCCTTGAAGTCCACGGAATCGACGCAGCCGAGTGAGGCAAGCTCGCCCACGAGCTCGTCGGTCCACGTCGGTGTGGCGTCGAGCTTGAAGCGAAGCCCCGGGTAGAGCGTCAGCCAGGCGCGGACTCGATCGGTACGCGCAGGCTCGTCGAGTCGCGATGAGACGACAAACGTCAAGGGGCGCGCCTCGAGCCCCACGGCCTCTCCGAGTGAGACACCCGCCTGTCGCAGCGCGAGATCCAGAGCAGCTGACTCGAATCCCCAGCGGCGATAGTCGAGATACGCGTGCTGTTCGGGCTCGTGGTCGAAGAGGGGGAGTGTCGCGAGATGCTGAGAGAACGTGTGCAGAGTCCAGTTCCCGACGAGCGGCAGATCGGGTCCGCGGCTCTGGAGCGCGTCGTGCTCCGCGCCGTCATAGGTGACGTCTTCACCCTCACCGAGCTCCCCGCTTCCATTCAGGCGGATCACGGTTGCCTGCCGGTGGAATCCGCTCGAGACGTCCTGCGCCAGGCCTTCGAGCTCGTAGCTCTCGATTCGAAGTGGAAGCTCACGGATGCGGGAGTAGAGGCTCATAGCTTGGCGAACTCCGAGGCGATGGAGCCCGCAAGGCCGGCGTTTGCGACGATCAGGTCGCGGTTGACGCGTCGGGTCTCTCCGCCGGAACGCTCGTGGATCGTGCTGAGGACGAACGGCGTCACCGCCTGGCCGGAGATGCCTCGCGCTGCCGCGGCCGCGAGTGCCTCCTCGATCAGCGCTGTCGCGTCGAGGTTCTCGTCCGGCGGCCGACCCACGAGGATCGTGTTGCCCCCGAGCCGCCAATGAGCGTCGGCAATTTGCGCGATCTCGCTCGCGCTCTCAACCCGGGCCGAGACGGGCGGCCCGCCCTCTGCGGTGTAGAACAGAGGCAGCGTGTCGACGCGGTAGCCGAGGACCGGCACACCCAGCGTCTCGAGGAGCTCGGTCGTCGCGGGAACGTCCAGGAGCGACTTGACGCCTGAGGAGACGATGACCGCAGCGATCCGCGCGCACGCGCCAAGGTCGGCCGAGACGTCAGGCGGAGCCGGAAAGCCACGGTGCACGCCTCCGAGCCCGCCGGTGCCCATGAAGCGAATCCCTACGGCAGCGGCGGCGACGAGCGTTCCGCCAACCGTCGTTGCGCCGACCGCGCCCTGGGTCGCGCACACCGCCAGATCGCGCGGCCCGAGCTTGCGCGCCTCGGGCGTGAACCGCTCGAGCTCGGTGGCGGTGAGCCCGATGACGATCCTCCCATCGAGCACCCCGATCGTGGCCGGGACCGCGCCGCCGGCACGCACCGCTGCCTCGCTCGCGGTACCTACTTCGATTCCTGCAGGCGCCGGGAACCCATGCGCAACCAGCGTCGTCTCGAGCGCGACGACGGCGCGTTCCTCGGAGAGCGCGGAAGCCACCTCATCGCCGACCCGGATCAGGTGCTCCATCGCGCAAGCGTAGTGGACGCCCCATCCCGACCGTCGCGAGCCGTCGTCGCGAACGAGCGGATTCTCAACTGCTACCTGCCCGTCTCCCAGCTGCCGCTACCTGCCCGCCCGACGCCGTCTGCTCCCAACTGCTCCAACTGCCCCCGGTCTGCTCCCAACTGCCCCCGGGGGCGCATTTCGGCGTCCCTGAGTTCACGCTACCGCCGAAGGTGTCACCAAAGAGTCACGGCTTCGTGCCGAATGTGTGACCGCCCTCACTCGGCGTCAGCGTGGCATCGAGCCGACACCTTGGATGCACCGCGCTGCGGCCTCGAGCGCGAGGTCCGGCCCGCCAACGATCCACCCTGCGGCAAGAGCATCGCCGGCGCCCGTCGTGTCGACCACTCTTGGAACAGGGAGTGCGCTACGGAAGTCACCTGCAAACGAGCAGCCGTCGGCTCCCTGCTTGAGGATCCAGTCGACGCCGGCAATCGGGCCACCGATGATGTCGTTCTCGGCATCGTTCGCGAACACCACCTCGGGCTCGAGCTCTTCGAGGAGGCCGCGGAAGGTTCCAGGCCCGGCATCTCGGATCAGGCTCCACGAGGACAGATCGACGCTCACCCGGGCTCCCATGCGGCGAGCGCCCGCCACCGCGGCGCGTGCGGCGTCGCGCACCGGGCTCGGAGCGAGTGAGTACCCCGAGACGTGCAGGTGGTCGCATGCAAGCCACGCCTCGTCCAGCTCGTCCGGCCGAAACTCGACTGCCACCCCGCGATCGGGGCACATCGATCGTTCTCCACCAGGTGACACGAGCGAGACGATCACGCCGTTCCCGCTGGGGACGACCGGTCCCGCGCAATTCCACCCCGAGCTCGATGAGGCGGGCCGCCGCAAGCCGGCCGGCACCGTCGTCGGCGCGCTTCCCGAGCCATGAGGCGGTGCCTCCAAGCTCGGCGACCCAAGCCGCGACATTCGCCGCCTGTCCACCGGTCGTCAGTGTCGTGTCGCTGGTCGCGTCGGCGCCGAGTGCAAGTGGCTGGCGAAGACGGACGACCACGTCAAGGACGAGATCGCCGAACGAGACGACGCGCACCCGCGCCATTGAACACGATCAGGAGCCCGGCCGACGGCTTCCGGGCGTACGATCCTGTGATGGCGAGGAGGGCAGGGACCGATGAGAGATGAAACAGAAGGGCGTCGCCGTCGAGCGAGGTCGTTCGTTCTCGGAGGGCTCGTCGGAGCCTCGGCGGTTGCCGCGAGCGTCCGTCGCTCGCGTTCCCGCCGTCGCCGGCGGCAGCCGGCCGGGCTGGCTGCCTTCGAAAGTGCACCGTGCTATCTCGAGTTGCTCGAGAAAGAGCGCAACGATGGCCCGTAGCCGCGTAACGTCCGCGCCGCGCGTTCGATGGTCAACAGGTTGATATCCGTGTCGCCGATCCCGAGTGATCGACCCACAAGCATGGCCCGCGCCGCGTAGTACAGATACGCCTCGGGTGTGAGCGTCGTCTGTCTGGTGCGGATGACGAGGAACGGCCCGAACGCGTGCACCTCGAAGGCAGCTGCCGGAGTCGGCGAGACGGGGTCGATCTCGAGCCTCGGCTTGACGTTGTTTCGCTCGCTCGCGTCGAGGATCCAAACCCCGCGTCCGACGGGCACCTTGCTCTCGAGCATCCGCAGCGCCAGCGTTGCGTCGGCGCGTGGGACGACGCGCCGAGAGAAGCTGGAGTTGCGTTCCCAGGCCCCGAGGTACAAAGGCTCGTAGCCGAAGAGGACGTCGTCGGGACGGCCGGTCTCTGCGAGCCAGGTCTCCGCCTCGGCGCGGGTCGTCTGGCGTTTGTCCGGCTCCCACTCGAAGAGTGGCGCCGTCCGGTGCCAGGCCCAGGAGACCTCGGCAACGACCAATCCGATGACGAGAAGAGGCAGGATGACCGGGAGCCGCCTTGTGACCCTCACGAGCCCTGCGCCGACCGCGAGGGAGAGGAACGGGGCAGCAAAGATCAGATGCCGTGACTCCGGCGCAGCCGCGCCGCCGAGTCGAGCAAGCAGGAACGCGGACAACCGGAGCCGCCACGGCGCAGATGACGAGCCGCCGTCCGTCGCGGGGAAGCGCAACGAGACCCAGGATTGCGAGCCCCAGCACCACGAACAGCACCGGTCGCCAGCCGGCCGACGCATCCCCGGCTGCCGACCAGAGGTATTCGGCGACCGCGAGTGGGCCTCCGAGCTTTGCGCCGCCCCCTCCGACACCGACGTCGAAGCGTCCTGCGAGGACGAGATCGGTCAGCCAAAACGGCGTCCCGAGGACGAGGAGGACGCCTCCTGCGGCTGCGGCGGCGGCGAGGCGGTCCCGCCGTGACGAGAGGACGTAGAGCCCGTGGCCCGCGAGCATGAGAATCCCATAGGGGTGTGCGGCGACGGCGCCGAGGCCGGCGATGATCCAGAGCGCCCAGGAGCGTCGGTCGTTTCGTTCGAGCGCGCGAACCAACGCCAGCGTCGCAAGCAGTGAGATCGCGAGAAAGAGGCTGTACATCCGTCCGTAGATCCCGTGGAAGAGAAAGAGCCAGCTCCCCGCAAAGAGCGCGGTCGCCACGACGGCTTCACGACGACCGGCCAGCCGCGAGCCGAGTGCGGCCAGGAGGGGCAGGCTCACGACGGCGAAGAACGCTGACATGAGCCGCAGGCCGCCCAACCCGAATCCGAGATGGGCGACTCCCCAGGCAATGAGGAAGTGCAGCGGAGCTCCTCCGCGCTCGCGCGTGACGTGCTCGAGCACTCCGGGAAGGCTGTCGCGACCGACGAATAGCGCGAGTGTTTCGTCCTCGTGCGGGGGCCAGGCCATCAGCTGATGCAGAAGGAACGCTGCTGCGGTTGCCGTGACCGCGATGACCCCGGCTCCGTACCACGAAATCGCCAGTTGGCGAGGGCGGGCAAGCCCGGTCGCGGGGCGATCGGGCACGCGCTCGGCCGATGCGTGAGACCCGGGCGTCACTGCCGGATTGTGCCCAGGGTCAGTGCTAGATTGGCCGACCTATGCCGTTCTACGAGTACCGCTGCCCGAAGGGCCACACCTTCGAGGTCTTCCAGAAGATGACCGACGAGCCGGTGGCCGTTTGTGAGACGTGCGGTGCCGCTCCGGTCGAGAAGATCCTGTTTCCGGTTGCAGTGCACTACAAGGGCTCGGGGTTCTATTCGACCGACTACGGGCGCGGCGGACGGAAGGCGGCAAGCAAGGACGGCGACAGCGGCGGCTCCGGCAGCTCGGGTGACTCGTCGGAGAAGAAGGAGTCGAAGTCGGAGACCCCGGCCGCGAAGAGCGATCCGCCGCCCAAGAAGTCAAGCGACTGACACCTCACGGGTTCCCGCCGACCCGGCATCCCGGCGCGTACGGCAAGCCCTTCGGCGGTGCGAGCGGGGTCGAGCGCCCCGTGAACATCGCCACGGTTGCGACATTGTCCTCCGTGCCGAGGATCACCGACTCGCCGCCGACCGTCGCCGGGTCGCCGCCGAGTCGGCAATGAAGCGCCTTTGCCGCATCTGCTCTGAAGTACGCCCATCCGAGCTGCATGAGCGCGCCCGCGCCGAGGTCGGTGGAGAGCGGGGTGACGAGATCGTCACCGACAAATGGCAGTCGCAGCGCTGTGCCGAGGCCGGTTGCCTTGTCGAGCGTCGCCTGCACGACCTGCTGCTGCCGACGCGCGCGATCGAAGTCGGTCTCGCTCGGGTTCAGCTCGTTCACGCGGATCCGGGAGTAGATGAGCGCCCGACGACCGTCCATGTGTTGCGACCCCTTCTTGAACCGCCAGCCCGGCCACGCCTGGCATCGGGCTTGGGTCTTGTACGGACAGTCGAACCGCTTGGAGCGGATCGGCCGCGGCACCGTGATGTCGATCCCACCGACGGCGTCGACCAGCTCGGCAAAGCGCGCGAAGTCGACAAACACCACGTGGTTCACCGGGAGCCCGGTGAGCTCCTTCACGGTGCGCAGGGCAAGCGCCGGGCCACCGACCTGGGAGGCAGCGTTGATCTTCGCGAGACCGTAGTCGGGGATCTCGACCTGAAGGTCTCGTGGGATCGACAGATAGGCGAGTCTCCCTCGCGAGGGATCGGTGTGCAGGAGCATGATCGAGTCCGAGCGGTTGGCGCTCTCGCGACCGGCGACACCACCGTCTGTTCCCAGAACGAGAATCGTGGTCGGAGCCGACGTGAGAAGGCCGTCTTGGCGGTCGAGTTGTCGGCGAACGCCCGCCGGGACTCGCTTGTTCGCCTTGGAGACGCCATGCGCGACCGAGAGGTATGACGTGATCGCCCAGACGACCGTCATGACGAGCAAGAGGATGAAACCGACCAGGACGTAGCGGCGGACACGACGCGGCTTTCGGGGCCCGGGCGGGCCGGTTGGTGTGGCGGAGCCGCCCGGCGGTATTCCTTGAGTCGCGCGCTGCAGGGGCACGCGGCCCGTTGCCCGCCCGCCCTTGTAGACGCGGTACGGCTTGCCGTCCGGTGCCATGAGGCCCGGTATGGTAGCCCGTCGTGGCCGATGAAACCGTTGTCGGGGTAGACGTCGGAGGGACGAAGATCCTCGCCGGTATCGTCGCGCGCAACGGAACCGTCGGGCGCACAATCGAGGTTCCGACGCCCGCAGCTGACGCGAACGCGATCCTTGCAGAGATCGACGGGGTCGTCGGCGAGCTTCTGGGGGACGGCCCGTCCGCGGTCGGCCTCGGTGTTCCGATGAACCTCGATCCCCTTACCGGCGTCGCCTACAAGGCGACGAACCTTGCGCTCGAGAACGTTGATGTCGCCGGCCGACTTCGGGAGCGATTTGGCGTTCCGGTCGGAATCGAAAACGATGCGAACGCCGCTGCGTTGGCCGAATGGCGCCTGGGCGCCGGGGTGGGAGTGAAGACTCTCGTCCTCTTCACTCTCGGGACGGGCGTTGGCGGCGGCATCGTGCTCGACGGCCGGCTGTACCGAGGCTGGGCCGAGCTGGGGCACGTTGTCGTCGACGCCGACGGCGAGCCGTGTCAAGGCTCCTGTCACGGTCGGGGCCATCTGGAGTCGGTCGCCTCGGGTCAGGCTGCCGACCGCGCCGCACGGGCCCTCTACGGCGAGGGCGCAGATGCCCACGAGCTCGTACGGAGGGCGCGCGCGGGTGAGGTCGACGCGGTTGCCTCGGTTACGCGAATCGGGCATTTTCTCGGGATCGCAGTGGGCTCGCTCGCGAATATCTTCGACCCTGAGCTCTTCATTGTCGGGGGTGGGTTTGGCGCGGCCGCGGGCCAACTCCTGCTCGAGGCGGCCGAGAGCACAGGACGACGCGAGGCGATTACGCCGGCGGACACCAGGCTCCGCGTCGTTCCGGCGATGCTGGGAGACGAGGCGGGGCTCGTGGGCGCGGCGCTGGTTGGGTTCGAGGCGCTCGACGGAGAGCGGTGAGCTGTGCCGCTGGCGGTCTGCGCGACGCCGATCGGCAATCTCGAGGACGTGTCGCTTCGCGTGCTTGCGGAGTTGCGCGAGGCAGACGTGGTTGTGTGCGAGGACACGAGGCGCACGGCGCTCCTACTCGGTCGCTACGAGATCCGCGCCCGAGCGCTCGTCAGTAACCATCTCCATAACGAAGCGCGGAGAGTCGCCGAGCTGGTGCCTCGCCTTGCGGCGGGCGAGCGTATCGCCATCGTCTCCGACGCAGGTCTTCCCGGCGTCAACGATCCAGGTTCTCTTCTCGTGCGGGCTGCGATCGCCGCCGGTGTCCCGGTGACGGTGCTACCCGGGGCCTCTGCGGTCGAAACCGCGCTCGTCGTCAGTGGGCTCGCGGGAGCTCAGTACCGGTTTCTCGGGTACCTCCCGCGTCGTGAGCGCGAGCTCGTCGAGCTCTGGGCCGAGCTCGCGAGCTGGCCACACCCGGTCGTCGCCTTCGAGTCGCCGAAGCGGCTTCCGGCAACACTGGCAAGTCTCGCTCGGGTCGATCCTCTGCGTTCTGTCGCGATCTGTCGCGAGCTGACCAAGCTGCACGAGGAGGTGGTCAGAGGCTCGGCAAGAGAGCTGGCGACGCGGTTTGCACAGCCGCCGCGCGGTGAGGTCACCGTCGTCATCGGCGCCTCTCTGTCGGCGCCTGGACTGCCGACGGCCGAGGCGCATGAGGCGGTCGCCCGCCTGGTCGAGTCGGGTGCGACCCGGCGCACCGCCGCAGAAGTCGTCTCGTCGCTCACCGGTGTGCCGCGCAAGACGTTGTACGATGCATCGCTCGGTTGTCTGGATTGACGACGTCCGACCAACCCGCTATCGTTCCTCCCCTCGCGTTGCCCGTCGCGAGAACAGGAGGTGTCCATGCACGCTGGACTACGCTGGCGTCGCCTTGTGGTTCTCGCCGGGACGGTTGCTGTCGCGGCGATGACGAGCCTCGTGTTGCCCGGGATCGCGTCGGCTTGGTCATGGCCGGTCGATGGGGCCGTCCTTCGTCCGTTCTCGCTCGGTAGCGACCCCTACGCGGGCGGGCAGCATCGCGGGATCGACGTTGCAGGCGCCGATGGGGAGGGAGCTCGCGCACCCAGCGACGGCTCTGTCACCTTTGCCGGAACGGTGCCTGCATCCGGCCGCACCGTCTCGATCCTCACGGCCGACGGGTATTCGGTGACCCTTTCCCATCTCGGGACGATTCAGGTCTCGAAGGGGGATCCGGTGCGCGAGGGCTCGGTGATCGCCACCGTTGGCCGTAGTGGGACCTCGGAGCACACCGAGGCGTATCTTCACCTCGGGGTGCGAGTAGCGACTCAGGATCAGGGGTACGTCGATCCACTCGGGCTCCTGCCGGTCAGGGCGTTCGATCAACCGGCAGCCGGCGAGCCTGCCGCGGTCCCCGAGCCCGCTCCGGCCCAAGAGCCCGTGGCCGCTGCAGGCGCGGTCGACGCTGCTCCTACCCCTGAACCGGCGACCGACGGTCCATCGCCCGTATTGGTTGCCGCTCCGACTCGCGTCGACACGCCGGGCTCGATCGTTCCAGCCCAGCCTGCCGATGAGAAACACGGTCCCGAACAGCCAAGCGGAAGCTCCTCGGCGGCAACCTCGGTTGCCGACGGGCCCGCCCCGACGAGCGCTGTCTCAGGCTCGTCTTCGCTGACCGCGCAGGGGCCTCGGCCTGACGTTGGCGGCGACCACCGCTCAGGCGAGCAGCGCTGGGACGAGCGTCGGCTAGGGAACCCGAGTCACCTGCCGGGCCGGTTGCAGCATCGTCGTCTCGCACCTCGCGCGCGACGGAGCGGGCTGAGACCGGCGGCAAGCAGTCCCCAACGACCAATGCCTTCGCGTCTGGTGGCGTCCCGACGGGGGCATCCGCGACCACGAATGGCCCGTTCGGCGTTCCCGTCCTCGGACAGCCGTTGAGACGCGGTACGTCGCTCCCCCAGATCGCCGACCTGAAGGTCGATCGGACCGGGGCTGGGGCCGCCGTCTCTCCAACCGGGGATGCGGGAGAGGCTGGGAGAGCTGTCCCGGCGATTGCGACGACATCGTCGCGGGGCCTGCATCGCGGAGCAGCTGTTCCTCCGGCTTCCCTCGCCGGTGAAAGCGCTCCGGCGCGATCGACGCGGCATCGCGCTGGGGTCGGTCGGGCCTTCGGGCCGTCGGGCCTGCTCGCGGTGCTCGCCGCGGTTGCCCTCCTGACGACGGCGGGGGCCGTCGTCAGGAGGGGCCGTACCACGGGCCGTACAATCGATCGGGATGGAGCCCTACTACATCACGACGCCGATCTACTACGTGAACTCGACGCCACACGTCGGTCATGCGTACACGACGATTGCGGCCGACATCTTCGTCCGTCACCAGTCCCAGCGTGGGCGCGACACCTTCTTTCTCACGGGGGTCGACGAGCACGCGTCAAAGGTCGCTCGGGTCGCTGCCGAGCAAGGGCTGGCGCCGCAGGAGTACGCCGACCAGATCGCGGAGGTCTGGAGAGCACTACCCGCTCGGCTCAACGCAGCTCCGGACTTCTTCATCCGCACGAGCGACGCAGGACACAAGGCGTTCGTCCAGCAGTTTCTGCAGGCAATCCGTGACAACGGTCGCGAGGACATCTACCAGGACACGTACGCCGGCTTGTATTGCGTCGGGTGTGAGGCATTCAAGAACGAGGACGAGCTCGTCGACGGTAAGTGCCCGGAGCACCTCGTCGAGCCGGAGTGGATCGAAGAACGCAACTGGTTCTTCAGGCTGTCGGCCTACCAGGATGCGCTACTCGCGCTGTACGACGAGCGCGACGATTTCGTCCTGCCCGGCTTCCGTGCGAACGAGGCGCGAAGCTTCATCGCAGGCGGGCTTCAGGACTTCTCGATCTCGCGTGCCGGGCAACCGTGGGGCATTCCTATCCCCTGGGATCCGGATCAGGTCGCCTACGTATGGGCCGACGCCCTCGTCAACTATGTGAGTGCCCTCACCTACGCGAGGGCGGGAGAGGACCTCCGCGCGCATTACTGGCCAGCGGTGAGGCACCTCTTGGCGAAGGACATCCTGCGTTTCCACTGCGTGTACTGGCCGGCTCTTCTTCTCGCCGCCGGCATCGAGGTGCCGCGTCAGCTGTTCGTGCATGGGTACCTCCTGCTCGACGATCGCAAGATCTCGAAGTCACTCGGGAACGTCCTTGACCCACTCGACCTCGTCGACGTCTATGGCGCCGACGCCCTTCGGTTCTGGTGCGCGCGCAGCGTGTCGTTCGGTCAGGACGGGACCGCATCGATCGCGGGTCTCCACGATCGCTACGAGCGCGAGTTGGGCAACGATCTCGGGAACCTGCTCTCGCGCACAACGGCGATGATCGCGCGGTATCGGGACGGCGTTCTCCCGGCGGTGCCATCTGACATCTCGCCGATCAAGGCAGTGCTCGAACCGCTCGGCGGCGATGTCGCGCGACGCCTCGATGCCTACGACCTCACCGGCGCGCTCGAGCGGATCTGGGAGGTCGTTCGTGCGTTGAACAAGCACGTCGAAACGTCTGCGCCGTGGCTGCTCGCAAAGGACGAGAACCGAGCCGCCGAGCTGGATGCGGTTCTCTATGACCTCGTCGACGGGCTTCGCGTCGTTGCGACCGCGCTCGCTTCGTACCTGCCGGAGACGGCTCCTGCGATCCTGGCTGCGCTCCGTCAGCCGGACGATCTCGGCTGGGAGCGAGTGGCATATGGGCTCACCGGCCCGCTTGAAGGAATCGAGCCGGCCGCGCCGCTCTTCCCGCGACTCGAGGCGCCAGCACCAGCCGCGTGACCCAGCTCGAGTGACCGACAGCCACGCGCACCTCGATGCCTGCGACGAGAGCGCCGACGTGCTCGTCGCACGAGCACTTGCGGCCGGGGTCGACAGGATCGTGACCATCGGGACCGGAATCGACTCGTGCCGGCGGGCACTCGCGATAGCCGAAGCACACGAAGGGGTCGTTGCCGCGCTCGGCATCGACCCGCACCAAGCATCGTCGCCCGAAGCCAGCCGCGTCCCCGAGCTCCGGGAGCTGCTGAGCCACCCCAAGGCGGTCGCGGTAGGCGAGACGGGTCTCGATGGCTTCCACACCTTCGCGACGATGCAAGACCAGCGGCGGCTCCTCGACGAGCAGCTCGCTCTGGCCGAAGAGCAGTCGCTCCCGGTTGTGATTCACAGTCGCGAAGCCGACGACGAGACGCGCATTGCGCTCGCTCGGTTCCAGGGAACGGTCATCCTCCACTGCTTCTCGTCGCCTGGGCTTCTCGCTTGCGCTCTCGAGCGTGGGTACTACGTGTCGTTTGCAGGAAACGTCACGTTCCCGAAGGCCGAGGCTCTGCGCTCGACGATCGTCGCCATCCCTGCCAACCGCGTTCTCGCCGAGACGGACAGCCCCTATCTCGCGCCCCAACCCGTTCGCGGGCGCCGCAACGAGCCGGCGAACGTCCTCCACACACTCGAAGTGCTCGCCCGCGAGCGTGGCGATGATGTCGCCGAGCTTGCCGCGGCGATCGACGAGAACGCACGGGTTGCGTTTGGGTTGGTGTGACTCGTCCCCCCTGCCACCTGCGCCCGACACCCGGTGGTCGAGCTACCTCGGGGCGCCCGAATGATTGGGGGGCCCGATGACTCGTGTTGTCCCGAAGAAGGCCTATGGCCAACACTTCCTTGTCGATTCGAACATCCTCGGTGTGATCGGGCGATTGGCGACGCCGACCGCGGAGGATGTGATCCTCGAGATCGGACCGGGGCTCGGCGTCCTCACGCAATACCTCGCCGAGCGCGCGGCTTTCGTTCACGCAATCGAGATCGATCGCTCGCTCGAGCCGAAGCTCCAGGCCACACTCTCCGACCACGACAACGTGCGCCTGCTGATCGGGGACGCGCTCCGGCTCGATCTCAACGCTCTCGACCCGGCTCCGACCAAGCTCATCGCGAATCTCCCGTACAACGTCGCCACGCCGCTCGTCGTCGAGACACTCATCGAGGTGGGGTCGCTCCTGGAGTGGTGTGTGATGGTGCAGCGGGAGGTCGCCGACCGATTCTTCGCGTCACCTTCCACGAAGGCGTATGGCTCCGTCAGCGTGATGATCGCCCTGCATGCGGAGAGAACCGGATTCCATCCCGTCTCGAGGACGGTCTTCCGCCCGCCGCCGAACGTCGAGTCGGCCCTGGTCGCATTTCGCCGTCTCGACCACGCGCCTCCCGGCCCGGATGTGCGTCGGATCGTCGAGGGAGCCTTCAGGCATCGCCGCAAGACACTCGCGAACGGACTGTCGCTCGCGGGGATCGCCACCCGCGAAGCCGCTGTTTCCGCACTTGTGGATCTCGGGTTCCAACCGAACATCCGCGCCGAGGCCCTCCCACCTGAGGCGTTCGTCGAGCTCAGCAAGGCGCTGAATGGCTGAGACCTCGAAACAGGAGAACGCCGTGCTCAGGGCTGACGCCCCGGCCAAGCTCAACCTCGCGCTTGTGGTTGGCCCGCTTCGTCCCGACGGCAAGCACGAGGTCGTCACCGTGCTCCAGCGACTCGAACTGGCCGATCGAGTCGAGGTGCGCCGCGCAACGGAGGTTGCGGTAGACGGCTATGAGGACGACACGATCGTGCGAGCTGCCCTTGAGCTCCTCCTCGCCGCGGAAGGCTCGCCGCTCGCCGCGCGAATCGAGAAAGAGATCCCAGTCGCGGCCGGCCTTGGTGGCGGGAGCTCCGACGCGGCAACGGCGCTGCGGCTCGGCAACCTGCTTCTCGACGAGCCCCTGTCGCACGAACGGCTTCATCAGCTTGCGGCTGCGCTCGGTGCCGACGTTCCGTTCTTCCTCGACTCCGGGCCGCAGCTCGGCACGGGGGACGGCTCGTCCCTCGCGCCGCTCACGCTTCCACAGGACTACACCGTGCTCCTGGCGCTGCCGGCATCAGAGGTGAAGGAGTCGACCGAAGCGGTCTATCGGCGATTCGACGAGCGCAACGGGCCGGCGGGCTTCGAGCAGCGGCGGGCGGATCTGATGAACGTCGTCTCCACCCCCGGCGGCCTTCGGGATCTCGCGGCGCTCCCTGCCAACGACCTTGCAGCGTCTGCTCTCGCGGACGAGGTTCGCTCTCTCGGCGCGTTCCGCGTCGACGTCACCGGCGCCGGGCCGACTGTCTACGGTCTCTTCGACCAAGTCGAGGATGCCCGTGCCGCGGCGGTTGGGCTCGAGGGTATCGCCAAAACCTGGGTGACGAGGCCTCGCTGGTAGGCCGGAGCAGGCAAGCTGGCAACCATGGCTGCCGAACTGCCGGAGCTCACCGTGAGGGATGCGGTCGCATGGCGTGCGTGGCTGGCCGATCACCACCAGGACCCGACTGGAGTCTGGCTCGTTCTCGCGAAGAAGGGGACGACTGAGCCGACGAGCCTGAGTTACGACCAGGCGCTCGATGAGGCGCTCTGCCAGGGTTGGATCGACGGTCAGACACGGCGTCGCGACGACGCTTCCTACCTGCAACGCTTTACACCACGGGCGGCTCGCAGCTCGTGGTCGAAGCGCAACGTCGGCATCGTCGAGCGACTGCTTGCCGAGGGTCGGATGCGTCCCTCTGGCCTCGCTGCTGTCGAGCGGGCCAAGGCAGATGGTCGTTGGGAGGCCGCGTACGCTGGGCCGGGCAGCATCGAAGTCCCTGATGACCTGGCCGTCGCTCTCGCAGCCGACCCACAAGCGGGTGCGATGTTCGAGATCCTCACCAGCCAGAACCGCTTCGCCGTCCTCTTCCGCATCGACAGCGCGAAGCGGGCCGAGACGCGAGCCCGACGCATCCAGCACTTCGTCGCAATGCTGGCCCGCGGCGAGACCGTCTACCCTCAGCGACGTACGCTTGGCATCGAGAGAAGAGACTCCGCACGCCCGACTCGAGAACCCAGATCACATTGAAGCCCGGACTCCCGCGTGCCGATCACCGGTAGACTCTGGACCCGTTCACTGGGGCGTGGCCAAGCGGTAAGGCAACGGGTTTTGGTCCCGTGATCCCAGGTTCGAATCCTGGCGCCCCAGCCACTTTGACCGCCGTGACGCCACCTACACTTGCAGCCGTTGTGATGGCCGGAGGCCGTGGGACGCGCATGCGCTCCGACCTCGCGAAGCATCTTCACCCGATCCTCGGCCGCAGGATGGTCGATTGGGTGCTCGAAGCGGCGCGGCCACTCGGTCCCGAGCCGCTGGTCGTCGTTGCCTCACCCGACACTGCCTCGGCGTTCGACGACTCAGATGTAGGAGTCGTGATTCAACAGCAAGCCCTCGGCACGGGAGACGCCGTCCGGTGCGCGCGAGCTGCGCTCGAGGGTGCGGAGGAAGTGCTCGTGCTTTCCGGAGACACGCCTCTTCTCACCACGAACCTTCTCGAACAGCTTCTCGACGAGCACCACCGTAAGGCCGCCGGAGCGACGGTCCTCTCCTTTACTCCGGACGACATGTTGAGCTACGGGCGGATCGTCCGCGATGCCGACGGTGACCTCGTTGCGATCGTCGAGGCGGTGGACGCAACACCCGAGCAGCTCGCGATCGGCGAAGCGAACTCGTCGATCTACGTCTTCTCGGGAGCACTCCTCTGGCCTGCGCTCGATCGCCTCTCGCCCGCCAATACCCAGGGCGAGCTCTACCTCACCGATGCCGTCCGCGATCTTGCCGAGCAGGGGCACAGGGTCGCAGTGCACATCGCACACGACCCGATCGAGACCGAGGGGGTCAACACCCGCGTCGAGCTCGCCACGGCCGGCGCTGCTCTTCGTGACCGGATCAACCAGCAGCACATGCTGGCCGGCGTCACGATTGTCGACCCTGCCACGACGTGGATCGAACCGGCGGTGCAATTGGCCGCCGACGTCACCATCAATCCGTTCACGCTCCTTCGAGGTTCGACTACGGTCGGGGCTGGAGCGGAGATCGGTCCGCACACGGTTGTGATCGACGCCGAAATCGGCCCGGGTGCGAGCGTGGGGCCGTTCTGTTACGTTCGACCCCGAACCGTCCTCGGGGCGTCCTCGAAGGCAGGCTCGTTCGTTGAGCTCAAGAACACCCGCGTCGGAGATCGCGCCAAGATTCCGCATCTCTCATACATCGGCGATGCCGAAATCGGCGAGGAGACGAATATCGGAGCTGGGTCGATTACCGCGAACTTCCCGCACCGGCCAGGCGAGCCGAAGGGTCGTACGACGATCGGGCGGAACGCCCGAATCGCTGTCGACACGATGTTCGTCGCCCCGGTCGAGTTGGGCGACGACGTATGGACAGCGGCGGGAACAGTTGTCACCGATGACGTTCCGGCCGGAGCGCTTGTCGGATTCTCGCCACGACAGACGGTGAAGGAGGGCAAGGGTGGAAAGCGCGATGGTTGAGCAGGCCCTCCCGGGGTTGGGGCACCATTCCCCGCCCGCCGTCGTCCCCGTGATCTCTCCTGGAGTGATCGGGCTGACACCGGAGAAGCGACTGACGCTCGTCTCGGGTCGCTCGCATCCCACGCTGGCGGCGCGGATCGCGGAGCAGCTCGGCTGCGAGCTCGGGAACGTCACCCTGAAGACGTTCGCGAACGGCGAGACGTACTGCCGCTACGAGGATTCGATCCGCGGCGCCGACGTCTTCATCGTCCAGACGTGCGTCCCGAATGTCGATCAGCACCTCTGGGAGCTGCTGATCATGGTGAACGCCGCCAAGCTCGCCTCTGCGAAGCGGATTACCGCGGTCATTCCCTGGTTCTTCTACGGGCGCCAGGACAAGAAGTCCCGGCCGCGGGAGCCGATCACGGCGAAGCTCGTCGCCGATGTCCTCCAGACCGCGGGCGTCGACCGCGTGCTGACGATGGACCTTCACGCCGGACAGGTGCAGGGCTTCTTCACGATCCCGGTCGACCACATGACCGCGGTGCCGATGTTTGCGCAGTACGTGCGCGATCTCAACCTCGGTGAGGGTCTCGCAGCCGTCTCTCCCGACACCGGTCGCGCGAAGCTCGCGGGCAAGTTCGCCGAGATGATCGGCGGCGATCTTGTCATTCTCAACAAGGTGCGCCCGGCACACAACGAGGCGAAAGTCAGCTCGGTGATCGGTGACGTGGAGGGGAAAATCGCCGTGATGACCGACGATGTCATCGACACGGCCGGCACTCTTGTCGCCGGCGCCGCGGCGCTGAAGGAAGCGGGGGCGACGAAGGTCTACGCACTTGCGACGCATGGTCTGTTCAACGGTCTCGCGCTCGAGCGGATTGCAGAGAGCGAGATCGATCGGCTCGTCGTTACCGACACCGTGCCCGTCAACCCGCTCGACAAGCCGGACAACATCGAGGTGCTCTCGGTGGACAAGATCCTCGCGGACACGATCCACAACGTGTTCTCCGACGACTCGGTGAGCGCGATCTTCGCCGGCGAGAATCAGCTCTTCTAGCAACAGACGAGGCGAACGCGCATGCCACCGGCCGTGAGCGCCCCGGCGCCGCCGAGGATCAAGACGCCGCGGCTCGTCATTCGTTGCTGGGACGCTGTCGACGCTCCGCTTCTCAAGCTCGCGATCGACACGAGCCTCGAGCATCTCCAGCGCTGGATGCCGTGGGCACAAGCCGAGCCGAGCTCGCTCGAGGAGAAGGCAGCCCTTCTCCGAGCCTTTCGCGACGACTTCGAGAGCGGGAGAACGTTCGTCTACGGCATCTTCACACCAGACGAGAGCGAGGTCGTCGGCGGCGCCGGGCTCCACGCCCGGGTGGGAGATGACGCGTTCGAGATCGGCTACTGGATCCGCGCCTCGAGGACGGGCGAGGGGTTCGCGACCGAGGCGACAGCGGCGCTCACGGCAGTGGCGTTCACGATCTGCGGCGTCGATCGGGTGGAGATCCACATCGATCCCGCGAATGAGGCAAGCCTCCGCATCCCGGTCAAGCTCGGGTTCGCGGAGGAAGCTCGGCTCCGGAGGCGCCTGCCCCCGAACGTCGGCGAGACCGAGCGTCGCGATGCGGTGATCTTCACTCTCTTCGCCGACGAGTTTCCGAGGTCTCCGGCCGCGAAGGCCGAGTTCGAGGTGTCCTAGAGGCTCTCAGCCGGCCGCGCGCGCAACGAGGTCAGCGACGATGTCGTCGAAGCGGCCGACTCCGAGTGAGAGATGCCCCTCGTCCGGCAGCAGCTCGGCGCGTGCGCCACGCACGTGCAGAGCGAGCCACGCGCCGTGAGCGAACGGGACCATCAGGTCCTGACCGCCCTGCCACACCGTCACCGGCGTCTCGATCGTGTCGAGGCGAAAGCCCCAGTCGCGGGCGAAGGCGAGGTCGTCGTCGAGCCAGCCCCAATGCCCTTCGCGAACCGCCTCTCGGAATATCTTCGCGGCGTGCTCGGCGAACTCGCCGGTGAGGGAGGCGCGATCGACGTCGGTCACGAGCCCACCAAGTGCGTCCGCAACCTCCGCCGCCGTGACCGACCGCAGAGCCTCGACCTGGGAAGCCAGGTGCCGGTCCAGCACGTCCTCACCGTCGACGGCGGCTGTGAACTCCTCGATGTTCTCGGGCCCCATTCCGGCCAGCCAGTCGAGTCCTTCGGCTCCCCAGGGGGCGACGCCGCCGATCGTTGCGGCGGAGACAACGAGGCCTTCCAGCAACGCTGCGCAGGCAAGCGCATGCGGCCCACCGCCCGACAGGCCGACCACGTGCAAGCGGGGGATCTCGAGCGCCTCTGCAATTGCCCGGACGTCGCTCACGCACTCGGCCACCGAGCGGCCGCGCTGCCGGGTGGAGGACGCGTACCCGGGGCGCGAGTAGGTTACGAAGCCGAGGCCGTGGGCCAACGCCGCGTCGACCTCCGGACGGTACGGCAGACCAGCGCAGGGTGTACCGGGGAGCACGAGGAGAGCCGACGACGCACCCGGAGTCGCCCAGACCTCGAGCATTCGACCCGCCGTCGTCACGTCACGCCTGATCGCGTCCATCGCGCGATGCTACTTCCGCCGAGTGGCCGACGAGGCAAAGCCCTCCGCTACAATCCGCCGCCGATGTCCACCGATCGCGTCGTCCTCGAGGTCAAGGAGCGAACTGCCACCCAGTTCGGCTCGCGCAATGTCCGCCGGCTCCGCCGCGACGGGCTGATCCCCGGCGTGCTGTACGGCAAGGGCGCGGCCCGTTCGTTCGTCGTCGGTGAGCGCGATCTGCGCAACGCGCTTACGGGATCATCCGGAATGCACGCGATCGTCAACGTCGTGATCGAGGGGCAGGAGACCGCGCACCACGCCGTCGTCAAGGATTTCCAGCAGCACCCGATCCGCGGCACCATTACGCATATCGACTTCCACGAGGTCCGGCTCGACCGCCCCATCGAGACCACCGTCTCGATCGTGCTGGTGGGCGAGGCGCCCGGATCGCGCATGGGCGGCGTCGTTCAGGCTGTCCTGCGCGAAGTGCGGATCGAGGCACTGCCGACCTCGATCCCGGAGCACATCGAGGTCAGCGTCGAAATGCTCGAGCTGGGTGACCTCCTTCGGCTCGAAGAAGTTCCTGCTCCGGCGGGTGTGACGTTCCTCGACGATCCGCAGGCTCTCGTTGCGAGTTGTCTCGCGCCGCGCGGCCTCACCGATGAGGAGCTTGCTGCGGAAGAGGCGGCCGAGGCCGGTATCACCGAGGGCGACGAAGCAGACGCCGAGGACGGCGACGCCGACGCCGACGGCGCCGCAGAGGAGTAGATGTAATGCTCGCCCGCCTCTTCGGTCGCGGAGAGGCACGCCCGACCATGGATCTCCTTGTCGTAGGGCTCGGTAACCCGGGGCCTGAATACGCGTCACACCGTCACAACGTCGGTTGGATGGTCGTCGACGAGCTTGCCCGCCGTCACAACGGCTCGTTCAAGGCGAAGTTTCGCGGCAGGCTCGCCGACATCCGCCTCGATTCGTCGAAGCTTCTCTTGCTCAAGCCCGAGACGTTCATGAACGCGTCGGGGTCGTCGGTCAAGGCGGCGACCTCCTTCTACAAGCTCGATCCGCTGCAGGTGCTGGTCGTGCACGACGATGTCGATCTCGAGACGGCTCGGCTCCAGGCGCGCTCGGGAGGCGGGCTCGCTGGGCACAACGGCCTCCGCTCGCTGGCGAACGAGCTGGGCACCCAGGATTTTCTGCGGCTTCGGATCGGCGTCGGTCGACCGGGTCGGGGCGACCGGCGACCCGTCGCGGACTACGTCCTCTCGTCGTTTGCGGCCGAGGACGATGTCGACGGGATCGTGACCGCGGCGGCCGACGCGGTCGAGGTCATCGCGAGTCGTGGCCTGGACGAAGCACAGCGCTCGTTCAACTGACCCTTGCGATGGCCCGCGCGTGCAGCCCGAGCGGGAGCATGTGGCCGAGGAGCATGGTAGCCGAGGTCGTGTTGTTGACACAAAGTTGGCGCAGAGTTGGCACAAAGCCGTCTCACTCTGGTCGTTAGGCTGGATCCAGGGGCACCGGGGGTGCCCCTGGGGGACGTTGGCGACACTGCCGCAGGCCGTTGGCGAACTGCCACAGGGATGGCGCTGCGACCGTAGGTCTACGATGCCCTCGCGGGCTGCGTTCCCGCCAGACCCATGGACCGAGTGCTCACGCAACCCACCGTGCTCACGCCCGCCACTTCGGCGCTGACGTCGCTTGTCGACGAGCTGCGGCGCAGCGATCGATTCGTCGCGTACGCGAAGGCGTTCCCGGCCCGCGCCCGCGTGTCCGATGTGGCGCTCCCGCTCATGCTCGCGGCACTGCACGCTGAGCTCGGAAGGGCGTTACTCGTCCTGCTCCCGGAGGACTCCGATGCGCGTGACGCTGCCGAGGGCGCGGCGTGGTTCCTCGGGTTGGATCGGGTAGCGCTCTACCCCGGCCGTGGAGTCACCGAGGCGTCCGGGCTCGAGCCGCCTCCCCACCTGGTCGGCGAGCGCTTCCGGGCACTCGACCTCCTTGCTGCGGGTGGGCTGGTCTGCGCCTCGGCGGTCGCGCTGACGGAAGGCTTGCCTGGTTCCGAAGACCGGCCCGCGTCGGTCGCGATCGCAGCGGGCGACGAGGTCGGCGTCGACGGCCTCGTCACCGCGCTCACGGCCGCTGGGTATCTCCGGGTCGATCGTGTGGAAGAGCGTGGCCACTGTGCGGTTCGCGGAGGGATCGTCGACGTGTTTCCGACAACCGGCCGTGAGCCCCTACGGGTCGAGTTCTTCGGTGATGAGATCGAGCAGGTACGCGCGTTCTCGCCGTTCACGCAACGTGCGCTCCACACGGTGACCTCGGCGCTTGTCCATCCAGCAGTGGAACACCGGGTGACGAGCACGAGCGACCGCGGGTCGGTCGATCGGGCACCGACACCAACGCTCCCGTTCGACCGGAGCCCGGACATCGTGTGGCAACCCGACGACGTGCGGCGAGTCTGGGAGGAGGAGGAGCGAGCACCTGTCGACTTCTCCGGCGCCGCGGAGCTCGATTCGTTCCCACACGGCCAGGCCCATCAGTTCGAGGCCCAGCGGCCGGCGATCGCCGCCCGAGGGCTTGCCGAGGCCGAGAACGAGCTCGCCGGATTCGTACGCTCCGGCAACCGCGTCGTTGTTGCGTTCTCGCACAGAGGTGAGGCGTTGCGTCAGAGCGCGCTGCTGCGGAAGGTCAGCCCAGAGGCGCTCGAGCCCGGCGATCCGCTCGGATCCGACCCCGCGCTCCGCTTCGCAGTCACGCCCGTACGCCGAGGCTTCGTCTGGCGCGAGCTCGGGCTGGTGCTCCTGCCGGACACCCAGATCTTCCGGAAGCGTCCCGCGCGCGCGGACGTGCGGCTCGGACGCGCGCTCGCGAGCTTTGCCGATCTCCGAATCGGCGACCATGTGGTCCACGAGGACCAGGGCGTAGGAAAGCTGCTCGGCTTCGAGACGAAATCGGTGGCCGGCGTCACGCGGGACTACCTCCAGCTTGCCTTCAAAGGCGAGGATCGCCTCTACGTTCCCCACGAGCAACTCGGGAAGCTGTCGCGGTACATCGGTGCCGACGCGAAGGCGCCGACTCTGTCGAAGCTCGGAGGCAAGGCGTGGCAGAACCTCAAGACCCGGGCGCGTGCGGCTGTCCGCGAGCTGGCCGGGGAGCTGCTTCAGCTGTACGCACAGCGCCAGCGCGCGGAAGGTGTCGCGTACGACCTCTCCGTCGACTGGATCGAACGACTCGAATCGTCCTTTCCGTATCGCGAGACCGATGACCAGGCGAGGGCGATCGAGGCGGTCAAGAGCGACCTGGAGTCGACGCGACCGATGGACAGGCTCGTCTGCGGCGACGTCGGGTTCGGCAAGACCGAGGTAGCCGTTCGCGCCGCGTTCGCCGTCGCGGTCAACGGCAAGCAAGTCATGGTTCTCTGTCCGACCACGATCCTCGCCGAGCAACACTGGAATACCTTCCGCGAGCGGTATCGCGACTTCCCGATCCGCGTGGAGCTCGTCTCCCGGTTCCGCACCAAGGACGAGATCAAGAAGGTGCTTGCGGACTTCGCCGAAGGCAAGGTCGACGTTCTCGTTGGCACCCACCGCGTGCTCTCACGCGATGTCATCCCACGCGAGCTCGGTCTCGTCGTTGTCGACGAGGAGCAGCGATTCGGTGTGCAGCAGAAGGAGCTCCTCCGCTCGCTCCGTCTCGAGGTCGACGTCCTCGCGCTCTCGGCCACGCCGATCCCGCGCACGCTTCACATGTCGCTTTCCGGTCTGCGCGACATCTCGATCATCGAGACACCCCCGGAGGGACGGCGACCGATCCGAACCACCGTCGGAGAGCTCGACGATGAGCTGATCAAGGGTGCGCTCGAGCGCGAGCACGCCCGCGAAGGCCAGTCGTTCTATCTCCACAACCGCGTCGAGACGATCGACGAACGTGCGGTGGCGCTGCAGCAGCTCTGCCCAGCGCTTCGCTTCCTCGTCGCGCACGGGCAGATGTCCGAGCGTGAGCTCGAGGAGAGAATGCACGCGTTCATCGCGGGCGACGCCGACGTGCTGGTGTCGACGACGATCATCGAGTCGGGAATCGACATCCCGGAGGCGAATACCCTCGTGATCGAGCGTGCCGATACGTTGGGACTCGCGCAGCTCTACCAGATCCGCGGCCGGGTGGGCCGCTCGGATGTCACTGCTCACGCCTATCTGCTCTACCCCGACGCGCAGGAGCTGACACCCGAGGCCCGGGCGCGCCTCGCGACGCTCGCCGACCACACCGAGCTCGGAGCGGGCTTCCAGATCGCGATGCGCGATCTGGAGATTCGCGGGGCGGGCGACCTTCTCGGCGCTGAGCAGTCGGGGCACGTCGCTGCGCTCGGGTTCGAGCTCTACGTCGAGATGCTCAACGAGGCTGTCGCCGAGCTCTCCGGTCAGGCCCGGGTCATCGCCAGGCCTGTCCGGGTCGATGCGAAGGTCGACGCGTATGTGCCGGCGACGTACATCCAATCCGAGGCCCTGAAGATCGACCTTCATCGTCGGCTTGCGCTGGTGGAGGACGACGACGAGCTTCGTGAATTGCGGATTGCCACCGAGGATCGATACGGGCCGGTGCCTGAGGCCGTCGAGCATCTCTTCCAGATTTCCGAAGCGCGCTTGCAGGTTGCCCTGGTGGGCGCCGACTACCTCATCTACCGTGGCGGCCGGGTCACCGTCGGACCGATCGCGTTCGGGTCGGACGAGCTCCGGGCTCTACGCTCGCTCCTCGAGACCGCTGTCTACACGTCCGCGAAACGCGAAGTCTCGCTGCGGGCAGACTCGTTGGAAGAGGCGCTGACGCTCACCGCTGCTATCGTTGCCGCTCGTCGGGCCGCTTGAAGCGGCTCGTTTTTAGGGCGCATGCGGATCTTGACCACGCCATAACAAACGCGCAACCGACCGTCGTCTACAAAGGGCTCCCATGAAGCTGATGCGTCTCCCGCTCCTCGCTGTTGTCTCAATCGCAGCCGTCGCTCTGCTCGCCGCCGGGTGCGGGGGTGACGACGACATCCCGACAGACGCAGTCGCGGTCGTCGACGGCACCGTCATCACGAAGGCCGACCTCGATGAGCTCCTGGGGCGCGCGAAAGCGTCGTACAAGTCGCAGAAGAGGACGTTCCCAAAGGCCGGGACGTCGGAGTATCAGTCGCTCCAGACCCAGGCCGTCGCGTACCTCGTTCAGCGTGAGGAGTACGCGAAGGAGGCGGTGAAGCTCGACATCGCGGTCACCGAGCCGCAGATCGACAAGCGGATCCAGCAGGTCGCCAAGCAGTACTTCGGGGGCGATCAGGCGATGCTCAAGGCGCAGCTCAAGCAGCAGGGATACACCGACGCCGCGTTCCGGGAAGACATCAAGTCGCAGATTCTCTCGGAGAGCATCTTCGCGCAGGTCGCGAAGGGCTCGGCCGTCACCGACGCAGCGGTCAGAAAGTACTACGACGACAACAAGGCGCAGTACTCGGTTGCCGAGTCGCGGGACGTCCGCCACATTCTCGTGAAGACCAAGGCAGAGGCCGATGACGTCGTCGCGCGTCTTGCTGCCGGTGAGGACTTCGGTGCGCTCGCGAAGGAGCTCTCCCAGGATCCGGGCTCGAAGGACGCCGGTGGAAAGCTCACCGTCCATCGCGGTGAGACCGTCGCCGAGTTCGACAAGGCGGCCTTCGGGTTGAAGCTGCACGAGGTCTCCGAGCCGATCAAGACGCAGTTCGGGTACCACGTCATCGAGCCGCTCTCCGAGATCACACCCGCGTCCTCCACGCCGTTTGCCCAAGTCGCAAAGCAGATCAAGTCGCAGCTCGGGGAACAGAGCAAGCAGACGGCGATCGAGACGTGGTCGAAGCAGCTCACCGAGGACTACAAGGACAAGCTCACCTACGGCTCCGGTTTCGCGCCTCCGCCGACGAGCTCGACGGGCACGACGACAGACGGCAACGGCTAGCGCACCGCCGCACCGCTTTGGCTGACGCGCAGCCGCAGGAGGGCCTCGCGGAGGCCTTGCTCGCGCTCCAGGAGCTGACCCGGCGACTTCGCCGGGACTGCCCCTGGGATCGTGAGCAGACCGCTCTGACAATCGTCCCGCACACCGTCGAGGAGGCGTACGAGGTTGCCGAGGCAGCCCGTGACGGCGACTCGGCGAAGCTCGTCGACGAGCTCGGCGACCTCCTCTTCCAGACGTACTTCCTGGCGTTGCTGCTCGAAGAGCAAGGCGCTGGTGACCTCGAGGCGATCGCGCGGGGCGTGCAGGAGAAGCTTGTGCGGCGGCATCCGCACGTGTTCGGCGACGCGGTGGCGCGTCACGGCCGGTCGGGTGCGCGAGCGCTGGGAGGCGATCAAGACCGAGCAGGAGGGTCGCGAGGGCATCTTCCACGATGTGCCGGCGGCTCTCCCCGCGTTGCTCCATGCGCGCAAGCTTCAGCGCAGGGCGGCGGCGACCGGCTACGACTGGCCGTCACTTGCTGGTCCGATCGCAAAGGTCAGCGAGGAGCTCAGCGAGCTGCTCGTGGAGCTCGAGCGCGCTGGGCGGCCCGCACCCGAGACCGAGCCTGATGCGCGCGTCGAGGCCGAGCTGGGCGACCTCCTGTTCACGATCGTCAACCTCGCGCGGTTCGTGAATGTCGACCCCGAGCTGGCGCTGCGCGCCACCAGTGGGCGCTTCCGGGCGCGGGTGGAGCTTGCCGAGGCTCTTGCCTCGGCCGACGACGAGACCTGGTCAGAGCTCGGCCTCGACGCGCAAGAACGCTGGTACGAGGCCGCGAAGCGCCGGCTCGAAACCCAGGCCTAGGGAGATACGGTCGAGTATCGTTTCGGGAACGTCGGGATACCGGTCGTTCCGTTCCGAGTCAGCCGCGCCGACGAGCCTGCGCCCTCGCCGCCGCCTTAGCAAGAGAGACGATTCGATGACCAGATCAGCACTGGCATTGGCAATCGGGGCGCTCAGCGCCCTTGCCGCTGCGCACGTCGCAGAGAGCAGGCAGCTCGTTTCGACAAAGGCGCCTGGTCCTTGCTCCGAGACCACCTCAGGTGCGGCAACCATTCAGGTCTACTGCGGCCCAGCCAAGGCGACGGTCAAGTTCGCCGGAAAGACAGTGACCTTCAAGGGAGGCAGCTGTGGCGTTGCCGGCGGCTCGGGGTCACGGGCTGGGGCCTCGGCATCGGCAAGTACACCGTCGCTCCAGCGAAGCCGAAGTTCAAGTACTTCGGCGTTGCCTGGGTCGGTCCGGCGCCGAAAGCCGGGACGTACAAGAAGGGAGAGTTCGTGGTGACGTTCTTCCTGCCGGGCAAGTCGTACTCCGTCATCGGAAGCCCATTGGGAGCTCCCGCGATGAAGGTGACGGCGACGAAAGGCGCCAGGAAGGCGACGTTCACAGGGTTGGTGAACGGCGTCGGGCCCCCGATCAGCGGCTCGTGGAGCTGCTAGCGGGGCACGTGACTAGTCTTCGATCCTCATGGGAACCATCGTTCACGTTCACGGCCGCCAGGTGCTCGACTCTCGAGGCAACCCGACCGTGGAGGTCGAGGTCGGGCTCGAGTCCGGCGCGTTCGGCGTAGCGCTGATCCCGTCGGGCGCCTCGACGGGCGAGCACGAGGCGGTCGAGCTTCGAGACGGCGGAAGCGCCTGGCTCGGCAAGGGTGTGACGAAGGCCGTCGCGAACGTCAACGGCGAGATTGCCGACGCGCTTCTCGGGCTCGACGCCGAGGAGCAGCGAGAGGTCGACGGCGTCCTGATCGCACTCGACGGCACGCCGAACAAGGCGCGGCTCGGCGCCAACGCGATCCTCGGCGCATCGCTTGCGGTCGCGCGAGCCGCGGCCGACGACGCCGGACTCCCCCTGTACCGCTGGGTAGGTGGGACAAACGCGCACGTTCTCCCCGTCCCGCTGCTGAACGTCGTGAATGGTGGCGCCCACGCCGAAAACTCACTGGATTTCCAGGAGTTCATGCTTGTCCCTGCGGGCGCCGAGAGCTTCTCCGAAGCGCTACAGATCGGCGCGGAGACCTACCACCACCTCAAGGGCATCCTCAAGGAGCGCGGTCTCTCGACCCTGGTCGGTGACGAGGGAGGGTTCGCCCCCGACTTCGCCTCGGCGGACGACGCCTGTGCCGCGATCCTCGAGGCCGCCGAGCGCGCCGGCTACCGCGACAAGGTCGCGCTCGCACTCGACCCGGCGTCCAGTGAGTTCCATCGAGATGGTGCCTACCGCCTCGACCGCCAGGGCGGCACGCTCGACTCCGCGGGGATGATCGACCTGTGGGCCGACCTCTCCTCGCGATATCCGATCGTCTCGATCGAGGACGGCCTCGGAGAGAGCGATTGGGCGGGGTGGAAGGCTCTCACCGATCGACTGGGCGACAGCACACAGCTCGTGGGCGACGACCTCTTCGTGACGAACGTCGACTTTCTCCAGCGTGGCATCGATGCCGGGGTGGGCAACGCGATTCTCGTGAAGGTCAACCAGATCGGCTCGCTCACCGAGACACTCGACGCCGTCGAGCTCGCCCACCGCAACGGCTATCGGGTGGTCATGTCGCACCGCTCGGGCGAGACCGAGGATTCGACCATCGCCGATCTCGCCGTCGCGACGAATGCCGGTCAGATCAAGACCGGGGCGCCGTGCCGGTCGGATCGGGTCGCAAAGTACAACCAGCTGCTCCGCATCGAGGAACAGCTCGGTCAACGCGCGAGCTTCCCCGGCTGGGGCGCCTTCCCCCGAGCGGGCACCACGTAGCCGCGAGTTCGGTCGGCCGGCGAACAAACACGTTCGGCCGCCGCTAGGCTGCCGTCCGTGGGTATCTCCCAACGCCGCACCAAGATCGTCGCGACGATCGGCCCGGCCTCCTCGTCACCGGAGGTGTTGGCGGAGCTCATCGACGCCGGCATGGATGGGGCGCGCCTCAACATGTCTCATGGGACGCACGACGACCACGCCAAGCGCGCGCAGGCGGTGCGCGCGGCCGAGAGTGCCTGCGGGCGGCCCATAGCGCTGATTGCCGACCTGCAAGGCCCGAAGCTCCGGATAGGCACGCTCCCCGCGCCGCTGACGCTCGTCCAGGACGAGACGGTGGTGATAGCCGGCGAGGATACTGCGGTCGGCGACGATATTCCCGTCAGCCCCTCCGTTCTCGGTCAGGTGCTCCAGCCGGGGAACGACGTCCTCATCGACGACGGAAACGTCCGCCTCCGGGTCGAGAGCGTCGAACGCGGCCGCGCCCGTTGCGTCGTGATCTTCGGGGGCGAGGTCTCGTCGAACAAGGGCGTGAACCTGCCCGGCGTGCCTCTCCCGATTCCGTCACTCACCCGGAAAGACCTCGACGACCTCACCTTCGCGCTCGAGCTCGGAGTGGACTTCGTTGCACTGTCCTTCGTCCGCTCGGCATCCGACGTGCAGGCGCTCCGGACGCTCATCGAGGCGCGCGGCTCGCACGCCTACGTGATCGCAAAGATCGAGAAGGCCGAGGCGATCGCAGCGCTCGACGAGATTCTCGCCGAGACCCATGGCGTCATGGTCGCCCGCGGCGACCTGGGGGTCGAGATCGGGGCCGCCGAGGTGCCGCTCCTGCAGAAGCGAATCATCGCCCGTGCACTCGAGCGCGGCAAGCCGGTGATCACCGCGACCCAGATGCTCGAGTCGATGATCCATTCGCCAGGCCCGACCCGGGCAGAAGCCTCCGACATCGCGAACGCGATTCTCGACGGGACCTCGGCGATCATGCTCTCCGGCGAGACCGCGGTCGGTGAGTATCCGGTCGAGGCGGTCAATGTCATGAACAAGATCGCACTCGCGGTCGAGCCGAGCCTCGACTACCGGCACGAGATACCGCAGGCGAGCGACCAGCCGACCATCGGTCAGGCGATGTCGAATGCAGCGTGCGATATCGCCGAGGCGCTCTCCGCAAAGGCGATCCTCGTTCCGACCTTCACCGGCCGAACGGCGTCGGGTGTTGCGCGACTTCGCCCGCGCCGGCCGATCGTGGCTTTGACCCACAAGATCGATTCGCTTCGTCACATGGCGCTGGAGTGGGGGGTCTACCCGCTCGATATCCCCGAGACCGACGACGTCGAGGATCTCTGGGCCCGCTCCGTGACCGCGGCGCGCGAGGTCGGTGTCGTGAATCCCGGCGACCGCGTCGTGATCACCGCGGGGACTGCAGTCAACATTCCCGGCTCGACCAACGTGATCAAGGTCGATATCGCGCTAGCTCCGCCTCCTGCGCGCGGACCGGGGCGACGGTGCTGCGGAAGGTTTGGGTGCTCGGGTGCGGAACTGGTAGGCGTGGCGACAAAGAAGCCAAAGGCTCGTCCGCGCGCAAAGCTGCGGCGCGCGCGCATTCGAGCGAGGGTTCTGCTCCCGGTCTGCGTGGTCGCGCTCGTGGGCTTCCTGACCTACCGCCCGCTCTCGACGTATCTCGAGACGAAGAATGCGCTCGAGGCACGCCGTGCAGAGGTAGCCCAGCTTCGGGTCGAGAAGGCGCGTATCGACGCCCGCGTCGCCCGTTCCACGAGCCTCGACGCGCTCGCGCGTGAGGCCCGTCAGATCGGCCGCGTTCGGCCCGGCGAGCAACTCTTCATCGTGAAGGGCGTCGCGTCCTGGCGCCGCGAGCACAGCCGGCGCTGACCACCATCTAGGCTGAACGCGTGGACGATCTCGCGACCGTTACTCGTCAGCTCGGGCGCACGCCGAGAGCTTTCAACCGGGTCGTCACTCGTTGCCCTTTCGGCGCACCCGCTGTCACCGAGCAGGTGCCCTACGGGCCGGACGGCGAGCCCTTCCCGACGATGTACTACCTCACGTGTCGTCATCTCGTGGCTGCGGTCGCGCGATTGGAAGCCGCGGGCGGGGTGGAGAGCTGGAGTGCCGCGGTCGCCGCCGACCCTGCGTTGCGAGCATCGCTCGCGGACGCCACCGAGGAGCAGCGCGCGATCCGGCTCGCGCTGGCCGCCGGGCGCCTAGGGACCGACGAGGGAAGGTCGCTCGGTACCGGAATCGGCGGCTCGCGCTCTCCAGCGCAGCTCAAGTGTCTCCATGCGCATGTCGCCTTTGCCCTCGCGCGGCCCGGTTACGCCCTTGGTGAGGCCATCCTCGCCGAGGTGCCGGAGCGATGGCCGGCGGAGTGCTGTTCATCGGGCTCGAAGCTCTGAGTACCATCGCCGCAATGAGCATGGTCGAAAGCGCCCGGCGCGATTGGCACGACGGCTATCGCCGCTTTCTCGAAGCTGCGGCAGAGCCGGCAGCCGCGAACGCACGCCACAAGGAGCTCGAGGTGGTGACGGACGAGCTCCGCCGCCGGGTTGGCGGGACGTTCACCATCGCCGAGCTCGGCGAGGCCTACCGTGGCGCGGAGGCGTGGTCACGAAACGCCGTTGAGGAGAGGGCCTTTACGCCCGGTTGGCCAAGAACGCTCGCGATCACGATCGATGCGGCGTTTCATCTGTATAGCCGCGGCGCAATCGACTACTCGCCGTGACCAACCTCGATCCGTTCAGCGGGCGTCGTTCCCGTCGCCGTCGGCCCCTGCTCCGGCCGGTGCTCTTCGTCGCAACGGCGGCAGCGCTCTTTGCGATCGGGCTGGCGCTGGGTATGGCGCTGAATGATCGTCCCGAGCCGGGTGGCACCCAGACTCTCGTGCGGACGCTCGACCCGCTGCCTCAGCGCTCGCCCTAGACGGCGTTCTGGCTCAAAGCTCTTCGGAGGCCTGCAGCAGGCCGGCCACGACGACTCCGATTGCCGCGGCGAGGCTGATCCACAGCCCGACCCCGCGGCCGGCGAAGAAGAAGTCGTCGGGGATCGTGACCACCCTGACGAGAACGAAGATGGTCGCGATCGCACCGAGGGCGATCGTCACCAGGCTCTCGGGCAGCGCCGCAGGTGGTTGGACCCCGAGCTCGCGGAGCGCGAGGATGAGTACGACGGCAAGTCCGATGAACAGGATGAGCTTGCCGAGCAAGCCAGTGTTCCAGCCGAGCACCGAGATCGTGACGCCCTGGTCGGAGCCTTCGCCCGTGTACCAGCCGGTGAACGACGAGGCGGCCAGCACGGTGCCGGCGAGAATGCCAAGGCGCTCGCCCATTCCGGGGAGCACGAGACCCGATCCACGCTCGCGGTATGACATGACGCTGAAGAGTATCTCCGACGCGCGTTCACGGCGCACGATCGTATGCTTCGGGTGTGAGCAGCCGGAATGTCCCCGACCTCATCCCCGACGATGCGCCTGTGATCGACCCAGAGGCGGTGCGTGAGGAGTACTGGCGCCAGCGGGCGCTCAGACGGGCGAAGCTCGAGCACCGAAAGCGCATGAAACGGGCCGGGGCACGCTTCTGGATCGTCCTTCTCCTGCTGGTGGTCGTGTTCGGCCTACTCGCCCTGACGACGTGGCGCGAGATCGGGCAGCTGTTCGGCCTCTGACCGGTGACGGCAGCACCGGAGGCGGGTCGATGGTCGCCGAGCTGGGTCGCGGCTCCCCGGTGGGCCTCGTTCTCGTTGTCCTGGTCGCGCTTGCGGTCGTCGTCGTGAT
This sequence comes from uncultured Actinomycetes bacterium, assembly GCA_963724655.1. Classification (GTDB taxonomy): domain Bacteria; phylum Actinomycetota; class Thermoleophilia; order Gaiellales; family Gaiellaceae; genus Gaiella. Next base: position 197,213 of record CAVRVG010000005.1, read on the forward strand.
CATCGTCAATGCCTTCCGCCTCACCGCCACCGAGACATTCGTGCGCTTCGAGTACGGTCATGCCGAGCTCCCTGTCGACTCGGGGCTCTCCCTGTCGCAGCGACGCGCGCTCGCGCTTACAGGGCTCTCGGCGATCAGGCCGCGAACCGCCGGGATCCGATTGCTCGAGGAGGCGACGCTGCCCGACGGCTCGCCTGCCTTCAGGAGCCGTGAGCTCACCCACATGGGCGACGTCCGTCGGCTCTTCGATCGGGTGCTATGGCTGCAGATCGTGCTCGCGATCGGGCTCGGGGCGGCCGCGCTCGGACTGGCCAGGACGAAGTATCGGAGTGTCGTCCCTCGGGGATTGATGGTCGGCGCGCTCGGGATGCTCGCAGTTGCTCTCGTCGCGATCCCCGTGATCCTGCTGGGCTTCGACGGGTTCTTCGCATCCTTTCACGGGGTGTTCTTCGAGGGGGATTCCTGGCGCTTCGCGCGGGGTGACACGCTGCTGCGGATCTATCCGGAACGATTCTGGATCGATACGTCTCGTGTGATCGCGGCAACCGTCATCCTGCAGGCCCTGTTGCTCGTGCCCCTGGCGATGCTTTGGCACCGGCGCGTCGCGGGTGCGGCGTGATCGACATTTCGGGGTCGCCGGGGCGGCCGCTGCGGATAGGGCATCGCGGCGCGGCTGCCCTCGCTCCCGAGAACACGTTGATCGCCTTTCGCGCTGCCGTCGCGCACGGCGTCGATCTGATCGAGTTCGACGTGCTCGACCTGCCGCGCGGGCCGCTCGTCGTCGCTCACTCGGATCACCTCGATGAGGTGAGCCATGGGCGCGCCCACGGGTCGGTGCGCGCCTTGTCGCTGGTCGAGCTTCGAGAAGTCGCACCCGACCTGCCGACGTTCGACGAGGCACTCGCGTTCTTCGCCGAGGAGGCGCCTCACGTCGGGCTGCATGTCGATCTCAAGCTGCACGTGCGGCTCGACGAGCTCGCTCTGGCGATCGTCTCGCACGGGCTCGTGAGGCGTTGTGTCGTCTCTGGCGTGTCGGCCCACAGCCTCCGGGTGGTCGCGCGTGCTGCTCCGGGGCTGCGCGTCGGGTTGACGTATCCCGAAGAGCGGTTCTCGATCTCACGGCGTCCTTGGCTGTGGCCGCTCGTCACGCCCACCCTGAAGGCGATGCGCGTCTCCCTCCCGTACCGTCTCGAGCGACTCGCGCGGCGCGCCGACGCCTCGGCGATGATGCTTCAGCACCGGCTCGTCACTCCCGCCGTGGTCGCCCGGGCGCACCGGCTCGAGCTTCCCGTGGTCGCCTGGACCGTCGATGAGATGGACGACCTGCATCGAGTCACCGCTGCCGGTGTCGATGGTGTCGTCACGAACGACCCGCGCATCTTTGCGACGTAACAGACGGTTAGCGAGGCCGCTCGAGCCGGTGGCTACACTCAACGACGTGAGGCAGCAGGCCAGCTTCGGCATGTTTACGATGGTCTGCTGTGCGGGCGCTATCGCGTCGTTCCTGTTCCTAACGGGACCCGCGCTCGCGGACGACCCTCCGCCACCGGAGCCGCCGCCCACCGAGACAACGCAGCCGCCACCGCCTCCTCCTGCTCCGGCCGGACCACGCACGATCCTCTCCGGAGTCACGATCGGCGGCCAGGACGTGGGCGGGCTTACTTCGAAGCAGGCGGTCGCGGCGGTGGACCGCAGGTTCGACCGATCCGAGCAGCTGGTGATTTCGAAGACGTGGAAGCGTCGCTTCCTCCCGTGGCAGCTCGGAGCGCGAGCGCGAGTCGGCAAGGCGGTCGAAGCAGCGATGCGCGCTCGGACCGAGGGGGCGGCGATCCCGCTCACGGTCGACATCGACGAAGCTCGCCTCCGTGGGCTCCTCGCCCGCCTTGGCAGGGAGACGGCGCGCAAGCCCCGAGACTCAAAGCTGCGGCTCGTCCACCTCGTACCCGAGGGGACAGCATCCGTCGAAGGTCGCAGGCTGAAGGAGGTCGTCGCGTTCTACGAGCTCTCGCTGGCTTTGCGTAAGCACGTGCGTGAGCCGTACCAGCTTCCGTTCGAGACGATCAAGCCCACCGTGACCGAGGACGACTTCGGCAAGGTGATCGTGATCCGCCGCGGGTCGAACCAGCTGTACTTCTACAACGGGCCGACGCTCAAGCGAACCTTCCGGGTCGCCACCGGCCAGTCGTCCTACCCGAGCCCTCTCGGCCGCTTCGAGATCGTGACAAAGCAGCGCCACCCCTGGTGGTATCCACCGCAGACGTCCGCCTGGGCGAAGGGCAAGGAGCCGGTGCCGCCCGGGCCCGGGAACCCACTCGGGACACGGTGGATGGGGCTCTCCGCGCCACTCGTCGGGATCCACGGCACTCCCGATGCGGCCTCGATCGGTTACTCGGCCTCGCACGGATGCATCCGGATGCTGATCCCACAGGTCGAGTGGCTCTTCGAGCACGTCGAGCTCGGGACGCCAGTGTTCATCGTCTCGGCATGAGCGAGACGCCTGACGCGCCGATCGGCGACGGGCAGCGGGACTCCGGTCGCGTGCAGCGGGTCGCCCAGATCCTCGCGCTGGCCGGCGTCGTCGGTCTTCTCGGGCTGCTGGTCTGGAAGGTCGTTGCCGAAGACCGGGGCGGGGCTGCGGACGCGCTCGCCCGCGGCGATCATGTTTCCGCACCGGCGTTCAGCCTCGAACGTCTCGACAGCGGCGGAGCCGGAAAGCAGTTCTCACTCGCCGACCTCAAGGGAAAGCCGATCATCGTCAACTTCTGGGCCTCTTGGTGCATCCCGTGCAAGAAGGAGGCACCATTCCTTCAGCGGATCTCCGAGCAGTACAAGAGCAAGGGGCTCGTGGTCCTCGGGGTGGACGCGCAGGACTTTCGCAAGGATGCTCGGCGCTTCATCGCGCGTTATGCGCTGACGTACCCGGTCGTGTACGACGGGAAGGGCTCGACCCTCGGGAAGTGGGGGGTGACGGGGTTCCCGGAGACGTTCTTCGTCGATCGCACGGGCGAGCTCGTTGGTGAGCGGATCGCGGGCGGTGTCGATCTCGAGCGGAACCGCGAGGTGTTCGAGCGCAGCTTGGCGCTGGCGCTCGGCAACACGCCGTGAGGCTCGCTCTCGCGGCGCTGGTCGCGCTCACGATCTCTCTGCTCGCCGTAACACCTGCCGTTGCCGAGAGCCGCCCCAACGTCGCCGATCTCGAGGCAGAGCTCGTTTGCCCGACCTGCAAGACGACGCTCGATCAGTCGGATGCGCCGATCGCGAGGCGGATGAAGGCGATCATCAGAGCCCGGGTCGCGTCCGGCGCAAGTGCCGCTGAGATCAAGGCGGAGCTCGTCGACCAGTTCGGGCCTGCAGTCCTGGCCGAGCCGCCGAAGCACGGGTTCGACCTGCTCGCCTGGTTGCTGCCGCTCGTCGGCGTTGCGGTCGGGGCCGTCGCGCTCGGAGTGCTGGCACTCACCTGGAGCCGTCGAGCGCCGGATCCGAGCGAACCTCCACGCGATGCCGTGATCGATCCGGAGCTTGAGAGGCGCATCGACCGCGAGCTGGAACGCGTCGACGAATGATCGTGCTCGGAGCCGTGCCGGGGCCGGGCGAGCTTCTCACGGCGCTGCTGGGAGGGCTCGTCTCGTTTCTTGCGCCCTGCGTTCTACCGCTCGTGCCCGGGTACCTGTCGGCGGTCTCGGCGGTTTCGGCGGACCGGCTCGGTGAGCCGGGCAACGCCCGCCGTGTCGTTGCTTCGAGCCTCCCGTTCGTCGCGGGCTTCACCGCCGTGTTCGTGTCGCTCGGGGTTGCCGCCACGGTGGTCGGCAACGGCGTCTTTCGGGACCAGTTCCTCCTCGAGAAGGTTTCGGGCTTCGTGCTCGTGGTCGTCGGCCTGGCGTTCATGGGGCTGCTTCCCTGGCCGGAGCGGCTCCTCGGAGCGGGGCTCCTGGAGAGCGCACGCAGCCGCGGCTCGCGACTGCTGCTGGGTGGCGCGTTTGCCGTGTGTGCTGCGCCGTGCATCGGTCCCGTACTGGGATCGATCCTCATTCTCGCGAGCGCGAAGAACACGGCTCTCGAGGGCGCGATTCTGCTGTTCGCGTATTCCGTAGGTCTGGCCATCCCGTTCGTGATCGTCGGGGCGGCGTTCACGCGGACGATGGGCGCCTTCCGGTGGCTACGCGATCACTACCGGGCGATCCAGTTCACCGGAGGGCTGGTCATGGTCGTTCTCGGGCTGTTGCTCTTCTTTGGGCGCTTCTATCCCTTGCGCATCTACCTCAATCGGACGCTGGAGTGGATCGGGCTCGACTCGTTCTGAGCGGGAGCGCTTGCGCCTCCGGGCTGCCCTGCATGACCGGCAGCAGGTCGAGGAGACCGACCGCAACCCGTGCTCGGGCGGCTTCGACCCGTCCCAGGATCTGCGTGACGTCAACCCCGCGGTGCTCGGGCGCGTAGGCGGCAAGTCTTCTCGCGGCCTTCTCGAGCTGACCCGCTGCGCCGCGCTGGTTGCCCTTCGCCGCGTGGTGCCACGCGACGGCGACGTGGACGAGCCCCTGAAGGAAGTCGCGGTCTTCGCCGGTCGCGTCGCGCCACTCATCCTCGAACGCCTCGTGCGCGTCGAACCAGGCACATTCGTGGAGCAGTTCAAGACCACGCTCGAGGCTCACTTCGAGAAGTATCGCGGGCGGCGTGGTATACGTCCTGTGTGCCGACGATCCTGCTCTCCGGGGTCGACCTCTTCTTCCGCGCACGACTCGAAGGGGTGCTCCCGGAACATCGCCTCGTGACGAGCGACACCGTTGCCGATCCCGACCTCGTGATCTGCGACATCGCGCGAGTCGACGCGGAGGACGTCGCGGCGGCGTGGCCGGCGATCCCGATCCTGGGCTTTACGAACCACACCGACACGCACGGGTTACAGCGTGCACGCGCAGCCGGGTTTGACAGGGTGATCGTCAAGTCGGCGCTTGTCGAACGGGCGCCGTCAGTGGTCGACGAGCTGCTCAACGGCTCGCCGCCGCCGCTCGACGTGTCCGTTGCCTGACGCCGAAACGAGCCTCCGGGAACCGTTCAGTGGTGTCGGGCTTCGCTGGTAGGCTCGAATGACCTATGACGTACATCATCAGCGAGCCCTGTATCGACATCAAGGACAAGTCCTGCGTCGACGTCTGCCCCGTCGATTGCATCCATGAGATCGACCGGATGCTGGTCATCGACCCCGACGAGTGCATCGACTGCGGCGCCTGCGAGCCAGAGTGCCCGGTCGAGGCGATCTTCCCCGAGGATGCGCTCCCGGACAAGTGGGCGCCGTTCGTGAAGATCAACTACGCGTTCCCCGAAGGCCCGGCGGTCATGAACGAGCTCGTTGAGCAGTACGCGACCGAGCACAACGTCCAGAACACGCCGCTCGACGAGCGCTAGCCCTACCTCTACGAGCAGCAGAGCCGAAGGCGGGAGGACGACCTTCGCGGTCGTCCACGCGCCCTCGCGCGACGTCGAGAGCTTTCCGTTGAGGTCGCCGACCCGCTCGGACAGCCCGTCGACGACCGTCTGGCGGCGCTCGGGTGCACCGTCGTCCGAGATCGTCAGCTCAGCCCCGCCGCTCTCCGTCGGGTTGAGCGTTGATCCGTACCGCGTCAGGGGGCCCACGGCGGACGACCTGATCCAGCATCTCACGCACCACCTGGTACAGGCCTGAGCTTGCGCCTTCGCCGAGGTGCGGCCCTCGTTCGAGATCGAGCTCACACCGCACACCGCGAGGGACGAGCGTGCGTTCGACCAGCTCGCTGACCGCCGCGGCGAATCCCAGCTCGTGGAGCGTGCGGGGCTCGAGACCCTGGACGATCTCCCGCAGCTCGGCGGCCGCCTCGCGCGCAACCTCCAGAGCCCGAACTCCGATGGCCCGTGCTGCCTCGGTGTCGTCGGCCTCGAGTGACCGCACCGTTGCCTCGACCATCTGGATCAGCGCGGAGATGTACTGGACGGGCCCGTCGTGGACGAGCTCCGCGATGCGCCGTCGCTCGTCGCGCTCGGCGAGCAACCGCTCGCGGAGCGGGTCGCTCAATCGATCATCGCCTCGCGAAGTGCGATCGCGACGGCCTGCGTGCGGGTTTCGGCCTCGAGCTTCGCGAGAATGTGGCGAACGTGGCTCTTCACCGTCTCCTGGGAGATGAAGAGACGGGTGGCGACGTCGGCGTTGGACATTCCGTCCGCGAGGAGCTGCAGGATCTCGCGCTCGCGCGCCGTGAGGATCTCCTGCCCGTCCCGACCTGTGGCGAGCGACGGGATGAGCGACGGATCGACGAAGGTGTCGCCGCCGGCGACACGCTCGATCGCGCGCAGCAACGTCTCGTGTGGCGCCTCCTTGAGGACATAACCCTTCGCCCCCGACTCGAGCCCGCGCTGGAGCAGCGCTCGCTCGCTGTACGCCGTGAAGATCAGGATCTTCGCGTCGGGGACGCGCTTGAGAATCTCCTCGGTCGCCTCGATCCCGTCCATCTGCGGCATCCGCAGGTCCATCACGATGATGTCGGGCTTGCGTCGCTCGACGAGCTGAACGGCCATCTCGCCGTCAGACGCCTCTCCGACCACGCGAATGTGTGGAGAGCGAAGCAGGGCCAACCGCAGGCCCTCGCGAACGACCTCGTGGTCGTCGGCGAGCAGCACGGTGATCTCCTTGATCACGGGTGTTTCCGACACGCGCCGGATCTTACGGGGCGGCGGGGACGACGCGGGGCGCTTCTGCTCAGGCAGAAGCGCTGATCACCATGCCGGCGGCGACCGTATCGTTGCTCGCCTCGTCGGCGAGGATGAACGCGCCGGTGACGCGGTTCTCGGAGTACGGATCGAGCATCAGGGGAGTCGAGAGCCTCAGCTGCACCGTGGCGATGTCGTTGAGCTCGAGTCTGTCGGCCGGAACCTGCTCCATCGTCGCGACGTCGAGCTTCGACTCGATGGTGTCGAGGACCGCGCGCGCCCAGCGCGTCGTGTGCTTGATCGCGAATCGCCCGCCGGGTTGTGCCGTGCGTTCGCTCATCCAGCACAGGGTCGCGGTCACGGATCGTGCGCAGACCGGCTGATCGTCCGGGGCGACGAGCATCTCTCCGCGGGGAACGTCGATCTCGTCCTCCAAGCGGACGACGATCGACATGCCCTGCACCGCAACCTCGAGCTCGCCGTCGTGCGTCTCGAGGGCGGCGACCCGGGTCGTCAGCCCCGAGGGCAGGACGACGACCTCGTCTCCTGCCCGCCACTCTCCACCCGCCACCTGGCCCGCGTAGCCGCGATAGTCGTGATGGTCGTCCGACATGGGCCGCACGACCCACTGAACGGGGAAGCGGCGGTGCTTGACGTCGCGGTCACCAGCGAGCTCGATCGACTCGAGGTACACGAGGAGCGGGCCCTCTTGCCACCACGGCATGTTCTCCGAGGCCGAGACGATGTTGTCACCAGGGAGTGCCGCGACAGGGAACGCAACCGCATCGGTGACGCCGAGCGTCGCCGACAGCTCATCCAGCTCGGCCTCGATCTCGCGGAACCGCGACTCGGAGTAGTCGACGAGATCCATCTTGTTCACGGCGAAGACGACATGGGGGACACCGAGGAGCCGCACGATCGAGGTGTGACGTCGTGTCTGTTCGATCACGCCCTTGCGCGCATCGAGGAGGACGACGGCGACGTCGGCGGTCGAGGCCCCCGTGACCATGTTGCGGGTGTACTGGATGTGACCCGGCGCGTCGGCCAGGAGGAAGCGCCGGTTCGGGGTCACGAACGAGCGATACGCGACATCGATCGTGATTCCCTGCTCGCGCTCGGCGCGCAGCCCGTCGGTGAGGAGGGCGAGGTTCACGTAGCCGTCTCCACGCCGCTCCGACGTCGCTTCCACCTGCTCCATCTGGTCGACGAAGACCTGCTTCGTGTCGAAGAGCAGTCGCCCGATGAGGGTGGACTTGCCGTCGTCGACAGAGCCGCAGGTCACGAGACGGAGGAGGTCGGCGGGGCCGGCGGCGCCGGTCAGCAGCGCGCCAAGGTCGTCTTCCGCCGCCTCGTTAGAAGTATCCGACACGCTTCCTGTCCTCCATTGCCGCCTCGGAAACCTTGTCGTCGGCACGTGTCTCGCCGCGCTCGGTGATCCGCGTGGCCGCGATCTCTGCCACCACTGCGGGAATCGTCGCGGCGTGTGAGCGAACGCCACCCGTGCAACTCATGTCGCCAACCGTGCGGAAGCGGACAGAAGCGTTGAACGGCACCTCGTGGTCGTAGCGCTCGATGAACTCGCTTGCCGCATAGAGCATCCCGTCGCGCTCGAACACGTCGCGTTCGTGGGCGAAGTAGATCGACGGAAGCTCGAGCTCTTCACGCGCGACGTACTGCCAGACGTCGAGCTCCGTCCAGTTCGAGATCGGGAAGACCCGGACTTGCTCGCCCTTCCGGATCTTGCCGTTGTAGACGTTCCAGAGCTCCGGTCGCTGTGCGCGTGGGTCCCACTGGCCGAAGTCGTCGCGGAACGAGAAGATGCGCTCCTTCGCGCGCGCGCGTTCCTCGTCGCGGCGAGCGCCACCGATCGCAGCGTCGAATCCATGCTCGGTGATCGCGTCGAGCAACGTGGTGGTCTGCAGCTGGTTGCGCGAAGCGCGAGGGCCTGTCTGCTCGACCACGCGGCCGTTGTCGATCGACTTCTGCACCGAGGCGACAACGAGCCGCTCGCCGAGCTCCGCGACCCGGCGATCTCGATACTCGATCGCCTCGGGAAAGTTGTGTCCCGTGTCGACGTGCATCAGCGGGAACGGGAATCGGCCGGGCCGGAAGGCCTTCTCGGCGAGGCGAAGCAGGACGATCGAATCCTTGCCGCCCGAGAACAGCAACACGGGTCGCTCGAGCTCGGCGGCGACCTCGCGCATGATGTGGATCGCCTCGGCCTCAAGGGCGTCGAGGTGGGAAAGGAATGGTGTTTGGGTCATGAGTGGAGGCCGCACTCGGTCTTGTCGTTCCCGACCCAGCGGCCTTCACGGCCGATACCCGGGTGGGTGCAGTGCGTGCAGCCGATCGAAGCGTAGCCGCGCTCGTGGAGCGGGTTGACCGGCAGCTCGTGCTCGCGGAGGTACACCCAAACGTCGTCGTCCGTCCAGTCGGCGAGCGGGCTCGCCTTCCACAGCTCGTGCTGCTCGTCCCAACCGATCTTCTGGGTCTCGGCACGCGTTGCGGACTGGTCGCGGCGAACGCCCGTGATCCATCCGTCAAGACCCGCCAGCGCGGTTGTCAGCGGGCCGACCTTGCGGATCGCGCAACAGAGGTCGGGCTTTCTCTCCCAGAGAGCGTCGCCGTGGATGGCTGCCTGCCGCCCAAGGGAGGGGCCCTCGAAGACCTCGATCTTGGTTCCGTAACGCTGCTCGATCTCCCGCCACAATGCGTATGTCTCGGGGAACAGGACGTGGGTATCGAGAGCGAAGATGCGGGCGCTCGGCTCGCGCTTCAGGAGGAGGTCGATGATGACGCTCTCCTCCTTCTGGAACGAGCACGCGAGCGCGAGATTCGGATGGAGTCGCTCGAGCATCACCTCGATGACGCCATCGGCGCTAAGCCCCTCGACATCCGTCGTGCCGATGAGTTCCGTCGCCGCGTGCATTTCTGGAAGAACCCTACCACTCATGAACATTTCTAATACGTAAAATAAGCGAACGGTCTGGATGAGTGACACCGCTCACTGCTTCGGTCCCTGCCGGTTCTTCCGCGGACACCGCCAGGGGTAGGCTGCCTCCGTGGGGGCCTCACCGCAGACCGTGGAGCTTCCTGCAGGGATTCGGCGCGTCACCCTGTCGCTGCCCATGCGGCCCGGTCACGTCCACGCCTACCTCGTCCCCACGGACGAGGGCTGGATGCTCGTCGACACGGGCCTCGGGTTGCCCGACGCGAAGGAACGCTGGAAGGACGAGCTCGACGGGCTCGACGGCGCGGTGACGCGGCTCTTCATCACTCACTTTCACCCCGACCACGTCGGCGCAGCCCGAGACGTCGTCGAGCTCACGGGCGCGACCGTGTTTCAGGGCTCCGTCGACCTCGAGCAGTGTGTTCGCGTCTGGAGCGGCGAGGATTGGACGGACGTCCTGGCCGCGTGGTTCGGGTCACACGGCGCGCCGGCCGAGGTGACGGGCGAGCTCATCGATTCCGGCTCGTACTGGACGCCGTTCATCCGGTTCGTGCGTGAGGCGACGCCGGTCGAGCCCGGGCCTTGGCTCGACGGCTGGGAGCTGGTCGCTGCTCCCGGCCACGCGGACGGCCAGCTGACGTTGCTTCGCGACGGAGTCTTGCTCGCTGCCGATCACGTTCTCGACCCGATCACACCGACCGTCGGGCTCTGGCCGGCAAGCCGCCCGAATCCACTCGGGGACTACCTTGCTGCACTCGAGACCGTCGTCGCCCGGGCACCTGCGATCGCGCTGCCGGGTCACGGCGACCCGATTCTGGACCCCGCCGGGCGCGCGCTGGAGATCATCGAGCACCATCGCGAGCGACTCGAAACGACGCTGCAGATCCTCGTGGGTAGTGATCCCCACAGCGCCTTTCAGGTCTCGCTCGACCTGTTCGGGCAGGAGCTGAAGCCTGCGGCGCGGCGCTTCGCGATTGCCGAGACGCTCTCGCACCTCGAGTACCTCGTGCTCGCCGGAACGGTCGCACGCAGCGAGGCCGTCGGGCTCGTGACCTATACTGCCGCGTGAGTGGACGGCGAGTTCCCGCCCAGTATCTGCGCCCCGCCTGTCGGGGCGTCTGCATTTCTTCGAGGCACTGAGTCCCGGTGACGGACGCGGCACGCATCATCGCAATCCTGGGGCTTGTCCTCGGCACCGCCGTGTTCGTTGCGGCCGAATACTCGCTCATCACCGCTCGTCGGAGCCGACTCGAGGAGAGCAGCGAGAGCGGTAGCCGCTCGGCGCGCGTTGCACTCCGCCTGATGGATCAGCCGGTGCGTTTCATCTCGACGCTTCAGGTCGGGATCACCGTGTTCGGGATCGCGCTCGGTGCTGTGGGCGAACCGCTCGTCTCGAGGTATCTCGACTTCCTACCCCGCGGCATCGCGTTCGCAGGGTCGTTCATCATCCTCACCTATCTGAGCGTGGTTCTCGGGGAGCTCGTGCCAAAAGCCATCGCGCTTCAGAAGGCCGAGCGGATCGCCTTGACGTTCGCGGTTCCGCTCGATCTGCTCTCACGGTTCTTCGCCCCGCTCGTCTGGGTGCTCCAGCACTCGTCGAACGCGGTGCTACGCGTGTTCCGGGTGAAGCCGGCCCCGGCCGGGATGATCGCTTTCACCCGGGAGGACATTCGTCAGTCGGTCGCAGCCGCCGAGGACTCGGGGGAGATCGAGACCGCCGAGGAGGAGATGCTCTACAAGGTCTTCGACTTTGCCGAGAAGGAAGCGGTCGACGTGATGGTCCCTCGGCCCGACGTGATCGGGATCGCTCTCGGCCTGTCCCCCGACGACGCACTCAAGGTCGTTCTCGAAGCGCCGTACACGCGGTATCCCGTCTTCAGCGAAACGCTTGACGATATCGCCGGGATCATGCATATCCGCGATCTGGTCGCTGCCATCAGCGGCGATGGCCCACTCGCCTGTCGACGGGCTTGCCTCGCTGCTGCGACCCGCCCATGTCGTGCCCGAGACGAAGGATCTCGGGGCGCTGCTCGGGGAGTTCCGACGGACGAACCAGCACATGGCAATCGTCGTCGACGAGTACGGGGCGACGATGGGAATCGTCACTCTCGAGGACATTCTCGAGGAGATCGTCGGGGACATCGAGGACGAGTTCGACCTCCCCGACGAGTCGATCGAGCGGATCGACGAGGTGACGATCAGGATCGACGGCACGTTCACGATCGACGACTTCAACGAGCAGTTCGGAACCGAGCTCGACGACGAGGACTTTCACACGGTGGCGGGATTCGTGTTCGGGCACCTTGGCCGTGCGGCCGAGCCGGGTGACGAGATCGACGCGGGGCGGTTGCATTTCCGCGTGCTCGAAACGAGTGGTTCCCGGATCCACCGGATCGAGATCGAGTTCAGGCCGGAGGTCGAGGGCGAGAACGCCCACACGCCCGAGGCTGCCTGAATGGTCGACGTCGGATTCACCCTCCGACGTGCTCCGGCGCACCGGCGACCCATGTCGAACCTCTAGCGCGTGGCACGACCAAGCGGGGACTCCCCGCTCGCGCATCGCGATTTCGTTTTCTACCTCGTCGGCGCGGTCGCAACGGCAGCTGCGATCGAGATGTCGTTCGTCGCGATCGGCTGGCAGGTCTATGGGATCCACAAGGATCCGCTCGATCTCGGGCTCGTCGGTCTGGCGATGTTCATCCCGCTGCCCTTGCTCGCGCTGCCGGCGGGCCATCTCGCCGATCGCTTTCCCCGACGGACGATCCTCGCGGTTGCGCTCGCGGTCGACTGCGCCGTCGTCCTCGGGCTGCTCGCGGTCACGCACAACGGAGCAGACCAAACCTGGCCGTTCTTCGCGCTCGCGTTCGGGACCGGGGTCGCAACCGCCGTCGGCTCGCCCGCGTCTCGGGCGTTGACGCCGTCGCTCGTGCCAATCGAGATCCTCGTCCGCGCCCTCTCCATGCGGTCGGCGGTCGTGCAGGCCGCGGTGATCGGCGGGCCAGCGCTCGGCGGACTGCTGTTCGCAGTGAAGCCGGAGCTCGTCTACGGCGTCGCCGCGGCGCTCTCCGTCGTCTCGCTGCTTGCAATTCTCCTGCTCCGGGCCGGCCGCGACGGCGCGGGGGCGGGATCGCCCGATCTCGCCAGCGTGCTCGGCGGGGTCAGGCTCGTCCGGCGCACGCCGGTTCTGCTCGGAGCGATCTCGCTCGACCTGTTCGCTGTCCTCTTCGGAGGCGCAGTCGCACTGCTCCCGATCTTCGCCCGGGACGTGCTCGACGTCGGCCCCGCAGGCCTCGGCTTCCTGCGCGCGGCACCGGCTGCCGGCGCTTTGATTGCCGCAATCGTGTTGACGCGCTACCCGGTGCGCGAACGTGCTGGGAAGACCTTGCTCACCGTGGTTGCCCTCTATGGCGTCACCATCATCGTGTTCGGCCTCTCGAGCACGATGTGGCTCTCACTGCTCGCGCTCGCCGCTGGAGGGGGGGTCGACATGGTGAGCATGGTGCTCCGGCAGACGATCCTCCCGCTCGTCACGCCGGACGAGCTTCGCGGCCGGGTGAATGCCGTCGAGATGGTCTTCATCAGTGCGTCGAACGAGCTCGGTGCGTTCGAGTCGGGCGTTGCCGCGGCGCTCGTCGGCGCGGTCCCGGCGGTGGTGATCGGCGGGGTGGCGACGATCGTCATCGCCGCAGACGTGGTGGCGGCTGTTCCCCGGGCTCGCCCAGGTCGATCGCCTCGACTGAGCTCCGCCCGGTCGAAGTCCCCGTCTGAATCCGCTCCGGTCGGCGGGCGTGGGTCAGCGCACGTCCCGAAGCAATCCCGCGTCGATCGCGGCCACGAGCCCTGCGACGATGCCGCACCGGCTCACGATCGTCGCCGTCTCGATGTACTCGTCAGGCCCGTGGTCGAGCCCCCCGACCGGGCCGAGCCCGTCGAGCGTCGGGATCCCCGCGTGTGCGGTCCAGGATCCGTCCGACACGCCGCCCGTCAGCGCCTCGCCGAAGGCGTGGCCGAGGAGCCCTCCCAGCTCGATCGAGGCGCCCGCCAGCGCGGCAACGCGTGGCGTTCGCTCGAGGGGCGGAGGCCCGCCGAGATCCTCGACCGTGAACGTAATCCCGCCGTGGTCCGCGAACGAGACGAGCTGGGCTCGCCCCCAGGCAAGATCGGCCTCGCTGATCGCCCTCATGTCGACCGTCAGTCGCTGCGCTGCTCGGAACGGTGTTGAGGCCCTCGCCACCCTCCAGGCCCGTCAGCTGAACGGTGAGCCCCGGTCGGCTGTGGTGAAGTTGCAGGATCCGGGCGGCCTCGGTGACCGTCGCGTGGACGGCGTTGCGTCCCGTGTCGGGCTCGACTCCGGCGTGTGCGGGATGGCCGAGCGCATGAACCGCGTCCACCACGCCCCCTTGCGCGCCGAGACGACCTCACCGTCAGGCCGACCGCATTCGAGGCACAGGACGGCGTCGAAGCCGCGCAGTCGATCGAGCGTCGCCGGCGCTGCCGGTCGGGACTCCTCGTCGGGACAGGAGATCACCTCGAGCTGGGCGAACGGGCGGTCGCCGAGCGCGAGCAGGCGCGCGGCATGGGCGGCGACCACGAGCCCACCCTTCATGTCGGCGACGCCCGGCCCATAGCAGCGCGACGCGTCGCGAGAGAATGGGCGGACCGCTGCAGTGCCGGCGGGAAAGACGGTGTCGTGGTGGCCGATCAGCGCAATCCGCGCGGTTCCCGAGCCCTCGAGCGTCGAGTGGACATACAGGCCCGTGTCACCTGCCGGCACAAGCTCGGAGTGAAGCGCGAACTCCTCGAGGCGGTGCGCGATGATCGCGGCCATCCTGTCGACCGCGCTGGCATCGCCGCCCGGTGAGTCCGTGTCCACCCAGGCCGCAAGGTCGGCGAGCATCAGGTCGAGGTCACGCGAGGCAGCCTCGGCTACCTGAACCGCGACAGCGCCGACGGCATCCGGGAGGTGGCTCAACGCCGAGCTTCCCGGACGAGGTCGCCGGCACTCACGCCGCGAATCGACGCGTCGAGGAGCTCGACCGGGTGCAGTGCAGGGAGGGGTGAGCCGGCGCGTCCGAGCGCCAGGGAGATCTGCACCAGGCAGCCGGGGTTGGCACTTGTGAACGCGTCCGGTGCCGTCGCGAGGACGTGCGCGGCCTTTCGGTCGCCAAGTGACCGCGCCGCGTCGGGTTGCGTGACGTTGTAGATCCCGGCCGAGCCGCAGCAGAGATCCTGCTCGTGGGTCTCGACCAGTCGCAGCCCGGGGATGGCGGCGAGCAACGGCGTCCAAGCGGCTGGAAGGCGTTGCCCGTGGCGGAGATGGCAGGAGTCCTGGTACGCGACCGTCAGCTCGAGCGGGTGAAGCGTGGGGAGCAGCCCTGCCTGGAGCGTCTCGCTGAGATCGACTGCGGGGGCGTCGTGATCCTTCAGATGCGAGCCGCAGCCGGACGCGTTCACCACGATCGTGTCGACCTCGGCGAATGCCGAGCGGAGCGAGCCCGTGAAACGCTCGGCTTCGCGCTTGCGGCCGGCGTGCGCGGAAAGCGCACCGCAGC
The DNA here is from genome assembly GCA_963724655.1 of uncultured Actinomycetes bacterium. GTDB lineage: Bacteria > Actinomycetota > Thermoleophilia > Gaiellales > Gaiellaceae > Gaiella. Next base: position 212,393 of record CAVRVG010000005.1, read on the forward strand.
AACCCTGACGCGGAACCACGACCTCGTACCCCGCCGCCGCAAGGACGCGGGCAGTGGCTGCGTTGACGTCGCCGAACATCGCTCGCTGGACACAGCCGGCGAGCAGGCCCACGCGACCGATTCGCGCAACACCTTCGGGCGGCGAGATCGCGACAGCCTGCGACCGCGACCGCCACGGTGGCGCGACGTCGAGCAGCGGCCGCGCCCAGCCGGGTGAAGGCAGCATCCGACCGATCGGCGCCAGACGAAGTGCGAGCCGCATCCGGCGGTGGTAGGGCAGGGTCGCAAACAGCACCCGGCGTTGAAGGCGCTCACCGCGAGGGCGGCGATGCTCCTGCTCGACCACATGGCGCGTCTCCTCGATCAGCCGGTCGTACCGCACGCCCGACGGGCATGACGAGACGCACGCGAGGCACCCGAGACAGCGGTCGAAGTGCATCACCATCGTGGGGCTCAGTGCCAGCGCACCGTCGAGCTTGGCCTCCATCAGCTGGATCCGGCCACGGGGCGAGTCCATCTCCTCCTGCTCGAGCACGTACGTCGGGCAGCTGGGGAGGCAGAACCCGCAGTGCACGCAGTCCCTGGTCAGCTCCTGGATCACCGAAGGACACCCTGGGGGTCGAACTGGGTCTTGATCGCTCGCTGGAGGCGACGCTCGACGCCGCTCGCCACGCCGCCGACGAGGTTAGGAACGTACGCGACCCCGGCAGCCGGCCTTGCGACGGCTTCGCTCAAGGTGGAGAGGGTCGATCGCAGATCGCGCGCCGCGAAGCGGAGCCGCCCTTGCGAGGCAGCTTGACGTTGACGCGATTCCTCCCAGACTGTCCCGTCGCTCTCGGCGCCTCCCACCAGCGCCCGAGCGGCCTCCAGCTGCGCCGAGACCGCTTCCGAGGCACCCTCGAAGAGGACGGCGACGCGACCGGGGTGGAGGACGTCGAGCGCGCTCGGCTGCAGTTGCGAGCGCAGCAGCGCTGCGACCGTGCCCGCAACATCGCCGCTCTCGACGACAAGCGTCGCAGCTGCCTGCGGGATCGGATGAAGTCGTAGCGAGACACGCCCGATGAGCGCCAGCGACCCGTGTGAGCCGCACATGAGCTTGCCGAGGTCGTAGCCGGCGACGTTCTTCACAACCTTGCCACCGGAGCTCGTCACCGTTCCGTCACCGAGAACAAGCGTGACACCCAGCACCAGGTCACGAGGCGTCCCGAAGCGGTGCCGCAGCGGGCCGGACAGCGCGGCGGCCACGCAGGCTCCGACCGTGGGGTCGCCCGGAGGGTCCAGGGCAAGCCGCTGGTCGAACGGCTCCAGCGCGTTCTTGAGCGCCGAAAGCCGCACCCCTGCCTCGACCGTGCAGGTGAGATCACCCGCCTCGTGCTCGAGGATCCGGTCGAGCCCCGTCGGGTCGAGCTCCTCTCCGATCGCAACCGTGATGCCGCGTCGGCCGGCATCGGCGAGAAACGCCGCTGCGTCCTCGAGCGACGTGGGACGAACGATGCTAGAAGCGGTCTGCGACACCGAGGAGCTCCAGTGGGTGGGCCCGATGCGGGCCGGGAACCTCGCCGCACAAGCGGGGGGTCGGAAGCACCTTGCCGGGGTTTGCGATCCCGTCCGGATCGAAGGCGAGGCGCAGCTTCGCGAAGGTTGCGAGATCGCGATCGGAGAACAGCTTCGGCATCGAGCACGCCTTGTCGACTCCAACGCCGTGCTCACCCGTCAGCGAGCCGCCCGCCTCGATGCATGCCTCGAGGATTCGCTCGGCAAGCTCCTTCGCCCGTTCGACTTCGCCGTCGGCGGCGCTGTCGTACAGCACGAGGGGGTGGAGATTCCCGTCACCGGCGTGGAAGACGTTGCCGACCCGGAGGCCGAACTCGACCGAGAGCTCCTCGATCCTTCGCAGCACTGCCGGTAGTTGCGTGCGCGGAACGACACCGTCCTGGACGTAGTAGTCGGGCGAGATCCGCCCAACCGCGGGGAACGCACCCTTTCGCCCTTTCCAGATCAGAGCTCGCTCCACCTCGTTGCTTGCGACCCGCACCTCGAAGGCGCCCGATTCCTCGCAGATCCTCTCAACCGCTGTCGCGTCGGCACTGACCTGCGTCGCGACGCCGTCGAGCTCGACGATGAGCACGGCGGCGGCGCCTTCGGGGTAGCCGGGGTGAAACGCAGCCTCCGCCGCCTCGATGGTCAACCGATCCATCATCTCGATCGCCGCGGGAACGACTCCGCCGCCGATGATCGCGGAGACCGCCGACCCGCCCTCTTCGAGCGACCGGAACGCAGCCAGGTACGTGGTGACCACCTCCGGAGCTCGCATGATCCGCAAGGTCACCTCGACCGCGATCCCGAGCGTCCCCTCCGAGCCGACGATGACACCCAGGAGGTCGGGACCATCCTCGTCGACGGTCGTTCCACCGAGCTCGAGAAGCTCGCCGTCGGGCAAGACGAGCTTCGCGCCTGTGACGTGGTTCACGGTGAACCCGTTCTTGAGGCAGTGGGCGCCACCCGAGTTCTCGGCGAGGTTCCCGCCGATCGTGCAGACCTGCTGGCTGGAGGGATCGGGCGCGTAGAAGAAACCATCCTCTGCGACCGCGCCGGTGACGTCGAGGTTCGCAACCCCGGGCTCGACTACGACCCGCTGGCTCTCGAGATCGACCTCGAGGATGCGGTTGAGCCGCGCGACCGAGATGACGATGCCTTCGACGATCGGCAGCGCCCCGCCGGACAGGCCGGTTCCCGCACCACGGGCGACGAAGGGCACGTGATCGCGCGCAGCAGAGTCGCACCACGGCTTGCACCTCTGAAGCGGAACCGGGCAGGACAACCGCGGCCGGCGTCGCCCTCCAGCCGGTGAGGCCGTCGCAGTCGTAGGTTCGCAACGCCTCAGGCTCGACGATGACGTGGGCCGCTCCAACGGCCTCGCGTAGCTCCTCGACAAAGGCATCCGTGACGGGCACCTCCCGAGTGTAGAGACCGAATGATCGATCATCGATCACACCGGCGCGTGTGCCGGGAGGTGTGATGTAAGGTCGGCGGCATGGTGCCGATCCCTCGCCCCGGCAAGATCATCTGCGTGGGGCTCAACTACCGCGACCACGCCGAGGAACAGGGTGTCGAGCTTCCCGCAGCGCCGCTTTTCTTCGCGAAGTACGTAACGTCGTTGATCGGCCCGGGCGATACCATCCTGATTCCGCCGGTCGTCCACAAGTGCGACTACGAGGCCGAGCTCGGCGTCGTGATCGGCACGACCGTTCGGAACGTGTCGAAGGAGAATGCGTTCGAGGCGGTCGCCGGCTATCTGGTCGCGAACGATGTCTCCGCGCGCGATCTCCAGTTCGCGGATGGTCAGTGGACACGGGGAAAGTCACCAGACACCTTCTGTCCTGTCGGGCCGCTCGTTCCGGCGTCGGAGGTAGGCGACCCGCATGCTCTCGCGATCCGAGCGATTCTGAACGGTGAGACGCTCCAGGACTCGACGACCGCGAACCTGATCTTCGGGATCGACGAGATCATCAGCTATGCCTCGCAGACCTCGACTCTCGAAGCTGGCGATCTGATTCTCACCGGGACACCTGCGGGCGTCGGTGTGTTTCGTGACCCCCAGCGGCTGCTTTCACCGGGCGACGTGATCACCATCCAGATCGACGGTGTCGGCGAGCTCACCAACCCGGTCGCCGCCGGCTGACCCCGGCCCGGCTCGTGCGACCCGCCGCGACGACCTCCCCGCGATGAGCGCGATCTCCCGCACGGTGCTGCGAGAGCAGGTGAAGGAGATCCTCCTGCAGCGGATCATCAGCGGCGAGCTTCAGCCCGGCGAGCGGCTCGTCGAGACGAGGATCGCCCAGGAGCTCGGGACCAGCCAGGCGCCCGTCAGGGAGGCGCTACGTGATCTCGAGCTGCTCCGTCTTGTGGAGTCCGAGCCGTTCCGCGGCTCCCGGGTGCGCGCGTTCGGTGACCGTGAGCTCGTCGAGGTCTACCCCGTTCGTGCGGCCCTCGAGGAGGTTGCGGCGAAGTTTGCGGCGGTCAACCTGGCAGGTGACGTCGCCGCGCTCGAGGCCGAGGTCGAAGGGATGCGCGAGGCAGCGCGCAGGCAGGACATCCACGACCTCGTGGAGCACGACTTCGGTTTCCATCGCCTCATCGTGGAAGCCGCCGACATGGAGATCCTGACCCAGTGCTGGAAGCTGCTCGGCGTCGAGGGCCGGATCACGCTGACCTTGTACGACACGTACGTTCTGCCCGAGGAGGCCGCCGAGCTCCACGGGCCGATCCTCGAGGCGATCCGGGCGGGTAATGCGAACGCGGCCGGGCGTGAGGCTCGGAAGCACGTTGAGCACTTTGCGAAGCTCGTCGGCGGCCGTAAGCAAGGGCAAGCGCTGAGCGTCGATCTTCTCGTGCGCTGGGTTGCCAAGCCCGGCGCAGAGTTGCGGGTGGCGGAGATCCTCGACTCGCTCGTTCCCGCAAGCCGTGCGGAGCCTGGCGTGCTTCGCTACGAGGTCTTTCGGGTCGCGGACGATCCTCGCACCTTCTATCTCGTCGAGTCCTACGAGAGCGCTGAGGCGCTCGCTGCCCATACTGCCTCCGCCCACGTGCAGGAGCTCGTCTTCGGCGAGGCGCTCGACCTTCTCGAAGAGCGCGTGCGGACGTACCTCGAGCCGCTTTGAGGTCCGCCGGGCCGGGCACGCGAATGACGGCGCTCGCCGCCCTGTTCCTCGCTGCGCTCACTCTGCGCCCTCAGATCGTCGGAGTCGCGCCGCTGTTTCCGCAGGTCGAGGAGGCGCTCGGGACGTCGCACGCGGTCGTCGGGCTGCTCGGCACGATCCCCGTGCTGTGCATGGGGATCTTCGCGCCGGTCGCGGCGATTCTTGCCGGACGCATCGGAACGCGCCGGGCGATGACGATCGCGCTCGCCTGCATCGGCTTCTTCGGGCTGGCCCGTGCGGTGAGCCCCAGCGCCTGGCTGCTCGTGCTGCTGACGGTCCCCGTCGGGATGGGGATGGGTATCGGCAATGCCATCTCGCCCATCGCCGTGAAGGAGCGGGTGCCTGACCGGCCGGCGACCGGGACCGGGGTCTACACAACCGGGATCCAGATCGGCTCAACCTGCTCGGCTGCGCTTGCCGTTCCTCTCGCAGGGCTCCTCGGCGGCTGGCGCGCAGCCTTCATCACCTTCTCCGTGGTGACCTGCGTGATCCTTGTCGCCTGGCTCGTGATGATGCGCGGCGAAAGCCCGCACGTGCGTACGGCGACGCTGCCTCACTTCCCGCTGCGGAGCGGCCGTGCCTGGCTGCTCGTCGCTGTGTTCGCCTCGATGGGGGCCGCGTACTACGGGCTCAATGCGTGGATTCCCGACGCGTACGGCGAGCGGGGTTGGAGCGAAGGGCACGCAGGCGGGCTGCTCGTGGCGATGAACCTCACCGCTATCCCCGCGTCGTTCGTCATCCCCTGGCTCTCGGACAGGTTCGGGAGCCGCCTGCGCTGGATGTTCGTGCTGAGCTTCGGGTTCCTCACGGGCGCGATCGGGTTGGTCGCGTTTCCGAGCTACGCGCTCGGCTGGAGCCTGCTCGCAGGCGTCTCGCAGGGTGGGATGTTCGCCCTCACGATGACCGTTCCGCTCGATCTCGAGCACACGCCCTCGCGGGTCGGAGGCCTCGTCGCGATGATGCTCGGGCTCGGCTACACCCTCGCCGCGCTCAGCCCGTTCATCCTCGGCGCCGTGCGCGATGTCACCGGGACGTTCGACGGGCCGCTGTGGGTCGTCGTCGGCCTCATCGTGTCGCTCATCCTGTGGGTGGGGCTCCTCGAACGCTCGACGCGGCGGCACAGCGCCCCGGCTGCTGCTCAGCGCGGGTAGACAGAGGAGGCGTACTCCTCGACCATGCGGGCGGCCGAGAATCGGGGGCCGTTCGTCTGGAGCGATGCTTTCACGCGCTCCAGCCAGCGGTGGGGGATACCGTCCTCGCCGCGGTCGTAGTAGAGCGGGACGACCTCGTTCTCGAGCAGGTCGTAGAGCGCCTGCGCATGGCGCGCGTCCTGCGCCTGCTCGTTCTCGCCGGGATGCCCACCGTCGATCGCCCAGCCGTTTGTCTCGTCGTAGCCCTCGGCCCACCACCCGTCGAGCACGCTCAGGTTGAGCCCGCCGTTGGCGGCCGACTTCATGCCGCTCGTCCCGGAGGCCTCGAGCGGCGGCCGTGGGACGTTCACCCATACGTCGCAGCCACCCACGATCGGCGCGGCAACCGACAGGTCATAGTTCTCCAGGAAGGTGATCCTGGCGGCAAGGCCAATCTGGCGGCGCAGCCCGAAGACGTCCTGAAGCATGTGCTTCGCGTTCTCGTCCATCGGGTGCGCCTTACCTGCGATGACCATCTGGAGAGGTGGCCCTTCGCCGAAGATCCGCTGAACCCGCTCGGGGTCGTAGGTGAGGAGAAAGAGCCGCTTGTAGGTCGCGATTCGTCGCGCGAACCCGATCGTCAGCGTGTTCGGATCGAAGCTTTCGGCCGCGAGCTTGACGTACGCGGGATCCTCACCGCGCAGCAGCCGGTCCTGAACGCTCTTCGTGCGCACGTATTCGACGAGCTGCTCTCGCGATGCACGCCGCGCGGCCCAGAGCTCGCCGTTCGGAATGTCGGCGACGGGCTCCCAGGTTGCAGGATCCGAGGCGCGCCTGAGCCAGCCCTCGCCGAGGTGGTCGTCGAACAGCTCGCGCATCGGCCCGCTCAGGAAGCTCGGCAGGTGAACACCGTTCGTCACATGCCCGATCGGGACCTCAGCGGCAGGGACGTCGTGGAAGAGCGGACGCCACATCTCTCGGGCGACCTCGCCGTGCAACCGGCTCACGCCGTTGGCGTGACGGGCCAGTCGAAGCGCGAGCGGTGTCATCCCCGGCCACTCTTCGGTGCCCGGGTGCGAGCGGCAGAGATCCAGGAATCGGTCGGTGTCGATTCCGAGGCGCTTCGGGAGATCTGCGAATGCGTTCGCGAGCGATTGCGGTTCGTATGCCTCGTTGCCGGCGGGCACAGGCGTGTGGGTCGTGAAGACGCACTGCGCGCGGGCTTGCGCGAGTGCCTCGTCGAGCGACGCTCCGCTTGCGACGCGATCGGCTGCGAGCTCGAGGGCTGCCAGCGCGGGGTGGCCTTCGTTGAAATGGAAGACCCCCGGCTCGATTCCGAGCATTCGCAGGGCGCGGACTGCGCCCATTCCGAGGAGGGCGTACTGGCCGAGCCGGGTGAGCGGGTTCCCCTCGTAGAGCCGGGCCGTTATCCAGCGGTCGATCGGATCGTTCTCGTCGAGCTCGGCGTCGAGCAGGTACAGCGGCACCCGTCCGATCTCGGCTCGCCAAACGTGGAAGGCGACGCTACGGCCGTTGAGCGGGAACTCGCCACGCATCGGTTCGCCACGGTCGTCGAGCACCTGGACCGTCGGTAGATGCTCCGGGACGGTCTGCGTCCAGTATTCGTGCTGGTAACCGGAGCGGTCGACCCGCTGTTGAAAGTAGCCCTTGCGATACAGCAGCCCGACGCCGACCATGGGAAGCGCGAGATCGCTTGCCTGCTTGAGAATGTCCCCCGCAAGCGCGCCCAGCCCGCCCGAGTAGATCGGCAACGACGAGTGGATGCCGAACTCGGCGCAGACGAAGGCGACAGGCCCGTCGAGGTCGTGGATCCGCGTCTCGGGGCGTTCGAGATCCGAGTCGATCGTCTCGGCGAGCCGGTGTACCGCCTCGATCGTCGCAGGTGTCGCCACCGAGACAGCGGCTTGTGAGGAGAGATCCTCGAGCTGACGGACAGGGTTGCGCCCGTTGAGCTCCCAGGCGTGCGGGTCGAGGGACTGGAAGAGCTCCGGTCCACCCGGCTCCCACGACCAGCGGTAGTTGAACGCAATGCGCGCGAGAGGCGCGAGCTCGTCGGGAAGACCCCAGGCGAGGCGCGTGGCGCGCTCGTCCGCCTCGCTCGAGCCGGGAAGCTCTCGGATATCGACATGTCTCCGGGCGGTCAAGGGACGCTCAACCTAGCCGAGACTTTGGCGTGAGCAGCGCGGAAACAGGTTGTCATCCGGTGTCGCGGTGGAGGTGTTGGACGAGCGTCACCTACCGGAGGCGCGCGATCGTCTCGGCGATGCCGTCGGCGAGCGGTGTCTGCGGGAACGGACCGATCTCCCGCTCGTATCCGGTGGCTTCGAGTGAGGTCGGAAAGGGGAGTGGCTCGCCGGTGATCGTGATCTCGGCGCCCGGAATGCTCTGCTGGATCGCCTCAACTATCTCGGTGACGTCGGCGACGATGCCGGGGACGTTGTAGACCGCCGCGACGCTCGTCGAGGCCTCGGCTGCGTTGATCAGGCCTCCGGCGACATCAGGGGCGTAGTCGAACTGGGTCGTACCGCTGAAGCCGATCGTTGCAGGCTCCCCACGCACTGCCGCCTGCATGGCAGTTGTCGGCCCCGAGGTCATTCCCTGGTCGCGGCCCAACCCGTACACGACGAGCGGGCGCAACCCGATCGAGGGAAGCCCTCGCTCCGTGGAGTAGACGCGCGCCAGTCCTTCGTCCGCGAGCTTCGACACGCCGTACAGCGATGCCGGCCGAGTGCCGCCGGCTTCCGGAGCGGGAGTCGGATCGCCGATGTTGTAGACCGCGGCCGAGCTTGCGTAGACGACATTTGGGATGTGATCCACCCGTCGGGCGACGGCTTCGAACACGTTCGTGGTTCCCTGGACGTTGACCCGCATGCCGAGCGAGGGATTCGCCCGAACGAACGGCACCTGCAGCGCGGCGAGATGCACGACCCTCGTGATCTCGTGCTCGTCGAGCGCGTGTTCCAGCTGATCGAGATCGGTGATGTCGCCCTTGACCAGGGTCACGCGTCGCTCGTCGTCGCCGAGGACGAGCTCCAGGCGGGCACGGTCGCTGCCGAGGTCGTAGCCGACAACCGAGTCTCCGCGGTCGATCGCAACCCGCGCGACCCATGCGCCGAGGCAGCCGAGAACGCCGGTGACGAGAACGCGCTCGGCCACTATGCGACAGCCTCCAGAGCGCTTCGAAATGCGGTCCGCACCTCGGCGAGTGGGAGCCACGCTGGGACGATGGTGCCTCCGACGCGTAGACGCGGGACGCCGTCGAGGTCGATCGACTGCGCGTAGGCACGGTCGGCCAGGGTTTCGGCCAGGTGGTCGTTCGGGTCGCCGAGCCGCCTCCAGAGCCGTTCAGGCACTTCGAGACCGGCGTCCTCGCATGCGGCGCGCAACGTCGCAAGATCGGCAACATCGAGACCTCGCGAGAACCTCGCCGCCCAGATCGCTGCGGTCAGAGCCCACATGTCCGGCACGTCCTGACCCTCGTCGTCGCGGGCGAGGGCGAGGAGGCGATGGGCGAGCAGCGGGTTGCCGACGAAGAGGTACCGCTCGTGGTCGATCCTCATGCCGACCGCGGCTGCTCGCGCTCGGAGCTCCGCATTCGACGCCGTGATCTGCTCGGCGGAGCGACCCTTTCTCGCCTGGTAGTCCACCCGCGGAAGGCCCTCCGGGGGTGAGAGGTCGTAGAGGCGCAGAAACCGCCACGAGAGGACGATCGCGGGAGCGTCCGGATCGGCTGCGAGCTCGTCGAACAACCGGCGGATCGTGGCAAGCCCGTAGTGGCAATAGGGGCAGCTGGCGTCGACGAAGACCTCGACTTCAACTGCTTCGCTCACGAGTGCTCGGCGGTGACGAGCGACGAGGCGCTGACGACGGGATTCACGAGCATCCCGATCTGGGGGACGGAGATCTCGACGGTCTGTCCAGCGAGGAGCGTAAACGCGTCGGGCGGCACGAGCCCCGTCCCGGTGAGCAGCACCGAGCCCGCCGGGACGGGGTTGTCGCGCACCAGCCAGCTCGCAAGCTCAGTAAACGATCGCGTCATTCGCGAGGTGGAGGTCGCGTCCTCGTACACCGCCTCGCCGTCCGCGCCGACCACGCGAAGCGCGATCTCGAACACCGGTACGACGCCATCGTCGGGCACGAAGACCGCCGGGCCGATCGAGCAGGCACCTGCATACACCTTGGCCTGGGCGAGGTACAACGGATTCGCGCCCTCGATGTCGCGTGATGAGACGTCGTTTCCGATCGTGTAGCCGAGGATGGTGCCACGGTCGCCGAGGACGAGCCCGATCTCGGGCTCGGGGACGTTCCAGGCGGAGTCCGCTCGGATCCCGATCGGCTCGTTGGGCCCGACCGTTCGCCGGCACGCGGCGTCCTTGAGGAAGAGCTCGGGACGATCGGCGTCGTAGACGAGCGAGTAGACGTCTGCGACGGAGCTCTCCTCCATGCGCGCGTTGCGGCTGCGCTCGTAGGTCACGCCCGAGCACCACACCTCGGGTGGGTCGAGCGGGCGGGTGAGCTCCCCCTCCGAGGGAGCCTCGGCGCGACCGTACGTCTCCGAGCCCAGGGTGGGCGTATCGCGCAGCGCATCGAGCACCGACCCGTCTCGCTCGCTCCAGGCTCCGAGGTGATCCTCGACGAGGACGAGTGTGCCCCCGTCCGCAGTTGCTCTGCGCACGACTCTCATGGCTCAGGAACCGAGCTCGGCCTGGAACGCAGCGAGCTGGCGCTCGTTGTGCGCGGCGGTAGTGGTATGGCCGGAGTAGGGGAGCACGACGATCTCCTTGGGTGCCGAGATGGCGTTGAAGGCGGCAAAGACGGTCGACGGAGGGCAGATGGTGTCGCGGAGCCCGACCGAAACGAGCGTCCGGGCGCGGATTCGCGTCGCGAGCAACGCGTTGTCGACGTGCCGGAGCGTGTGGCGTGCAGCCTCGTCCAGCTCGGGGTGCACGGCGAGATAGGCGACGAGCTCTGTGTACGGCGCATCGGGGGTGATGTCCATGGCGCGCTCGATGTCGCAGAGGAAGGGGACGTCTGCGTGGCAGAGCCGCACGCGGTCGGGCGCCAACGCGGCGGCGGCGAGCGCGAGCGCTCCGCCCTGGCTTCCGCCGCCTACCCCGATCCGCTCCGCATCGACGCCCGGAAGCTCGGCGGCCGTCTCCACGGCGCGTACGGCGTCGACATAGAGGCGGCGGTAGTAGTACGTCTCCGGGCGGGCGATTCCGCGGGTCATCACGCCGGGATGCTCCGGCCCGGACGTCCCGGCGCCCGGATCCGAGGTGTCGCCTGCCGACCAGTTCCCACCCTGGGCACGGGTGTCCATCACCAATGTGGCGTGGCCGCAGGCCGGGTAGAGCGCATGGGCGGCTGGGTGATCGCGACCTCCGCCGTAGCCGATGAACGTCACCCTGCACGCGAGCGGGGCGTTGCCTGCCGCTCGTGGTCTCAGATACCACGCCTTGATCGGGTCGCCGTCGGCCCCCGAGAAGGTGACGTCGTACGCAGCGAGGTCGCCGTACGCGTCCGTCCGATAGGGCTCGATGACGGGCTCGAAGCGACTCGCCCGCGCGGTCGCGATCGCCCCGGCCCAGAACTCATCGAGACCGGGCGGCTCGACCGTCGACGTCCTGTGGGTCTCGAGCTCTGCAAGTGGGAGATCGAAGAGCGGCAACGGCTCTAGCCTAGTTCGACGATGTGCTCAGCGGGTCCGGTGACCGCTCGTGACGACGAGCGCGGTTCTCTAGTAGACAGCGCGGCCGCCGGAGATGTCGAACGTCGCGCCCGTCGAGAAGGTGCACTCGTCGCTCGCGAGCCAGCACGCCAGCGCCGCAACCTCGTCGGCCTCGCCCATGCGACCCAGAGGCACGCGCTCGACCATGTAGTCGATGTGCGCCTGGCTCATCCCCCCGAGGATCGGCGTCTCGATCACGGCGGGGGCGATGCAGTTCACGAGCACCCCGGTGCGCGCGACGTCCTTGCCGATCGACTTCGTCATCGCGATCACGGCGGCCTTGGCAGCGGAGTAGGCAGCCGCCATCGGGTTTCCCTCCTTGCCTGCGATCGACGCGACGTTGACGATCCGGCCGTAGCCGCGCTCGGTCATCCCGGGCAGCACCGCGCGGTTGCAGAAGAAGACGCCGTCCGCATCGATCGCGAGGACACGCCGCCACTCGTCGTCGGTGACGTCGACCGTCCTCAGTGACTTGCCTGGTATGCCGGCTGAGCAGACGAGGATGTCGATGGGCCCGAGCTCGGACGTGATGCGCGCAACGGCAGCATCGACGTCGACCGAACGGGATACGTCACCGGTGAATGCGCTCACGCCCTCCGGAACGTCTGTCCCGAGGTCGAACGACGCGACGCGTGCGCCCTCGCTCAGAAGACGTCTCGCGACCGCCGCGCCGATGCCACTCGCCGCTCCTGTGACCAGCGCCGTTCGGCCCTCGAATCGGTGATCGTTGGTGTTCCCCATCCGCCTACCCTAACCTCTCACCATGGGCTTCGACCCCATCACCGACTACCCGCTCGGGACGCGCCGCCCCGATCTCATCAGCACCGCATCCGGGCGGCCCTTTGCCGAGCTCACCCTCGACGCGGCCAGGACAGGTGACGTCTCGGCTGACGATCTCCGCGCCACCCCCGGCACGCTGGAACGCCAATCGGAGGTCGCGCGCGCAGCCGGTCGCACGCAACTCGCCGACAACCTCGCGCGGGCTGCCGAGCTTGTCGGCGTGTCCGATACCGACCTGCTTGCGATCTACACGGCCCTCCGTCCCGGGCGCTCGACCGCGGTCGAGCTCGAGGAGGCTGCGGCCCGGCTCGATGCGCTTGGCGCGACGCTGAACGCAGCCTTCATCCGTGAGGCGGCCGTCGTCTACGCCGATAGAGGGCTCCTCCGTGCCTGAGTCCGGCCGGTTCGCCGCGCGGGCAGCGAGCGACCTCCGGCGTGAGCTGCTGATCGAGCCGTGGGCCGAGCTCGGCCTCGTTGCCCTCGACGGGCCCAACGATCCCGACCCCGAGCTCGTCGTCGAGGACGGTGTCGTCACCCGGCTCGACGGGCGCCCCGCGGCCGAGTTCGATCTCATCGATCGCTTCCTGGTCGAGCACGGCCTCGACCTCGGGGTCGCCGCGGAGGCGATGGCGCTGTCGGACAGCCGGCTGGCGCGAATGCTCGTCGACATCGATGTACCGCGCAGCGATCTCGTCCGGCTTGCGCGTGGGCTGACGCCGGCAAAGCTGACCCGAGTCGTCACCCTGCTCGACCCGGTCGAGCTGATGCTCGCACTGAAGAAGCTCCGCGCGCGCCGCGATCCCGGGAATCAGGCGCACGTGACGAACCTCAAGGAGAACCCGGCGCTGCTTGCTGCGGACGCCGCCGAGGCCGCGCGGCGTGGTTTCGACGAGCTCGAGACCACGGTGGGAGTAGCTCGCTATGCGCCACTCAACGCGCTTGCCCTGCTCGTTGGCTCACAGGTCGGCCGACCCGGCGTGATGACGCAGTGCGCGGTCGAAGAGCGACGGAACCTCGAGCTCGCGATTCGCGGGCTCGTGACGTACGCCGAGACGCTCTCGGTGTACGGCACGGAGCCCGTCTTCGTCGACGGAGACGACACGCCGTGGTCGAAGGCGTTCCTCGGAGCGGCGTACGCGTCGCGTGGGGTGAAGGTCCGCTTCACGTCGGGCACCGGCTCGGAGGCCCTGATGGGACACGCGCAGGGAATGTCGATGCTCTATCTCGAGGCGCGCTGTGTGGCGGTCGTGCGGGCGGCAGGCTCGCAGGGTGTGCAGAACGGCTCGATCTCCTGTGTTGCGCTCGCCCTGTCGGTACCGGGTGGAACTCGCGCGATCCTGGCCGAGAACGTGATCGCCGCGTGGCTCGACCTGGAGGTGGCCTCGGGGAACGATGCGATCGCGTCGCATTCGCCGATCCGCAAGACCGCGAAGCTGATGGGTCAGTTCCTTCCGGGAACCGACTTCGTCACGTCGGGCTACTCGGTGATGCCGCGCAGCGACAACACGTTCGGGGGTGGCAACTACGACGCCGACGATCTCGACGAGTGGCTCACGATCCAGCGCGACTGGCAGGTGGACGGTGGGATCGAGCCGGTCGCAGAGGCCGAGGTGCTGCGCGTTCGCGAGCGCGGCGCACGTGCGATCCAGGTCGTCTTCGAGGAGCTTGGCCTGCCGCCGATCACCGAGGAGGAGGTCGTGAGCGCGATGGTCGCCCACAACTCGGGCGAGGTTCCTGATCGCGATCGTGCGGCCGATGTCGCGGCCGCCGACGCGCTCCTCGCCTCGGGATCCTCTGCGTTCGACGTCGCACTGGCGCTCGACCGCCGCGGGTTCTCAGACGTTGCGCACGCGGTGTTCTCGATGCTTCGTCAACGTGTGGCCGGCGACTACCTGCAGACGTCGGCCGTGATCGAGCCCGATGGGCTGGTCCGCTCGGCGATCAACGACCCCAACATCTATCTCGGGCCCGGGACCGGCTACCGGCTCGAAGGGGAGAGGTGGGAGCTGCTACAGCGCCTGCCGCACGTGATCGACCCTCGCGAGCTCGGGACCGGAGCCGACGGCCTGGCGATCCTGCTCGAGGAGGTTGGCGTCGCGGTGCGCGGGAGTGGCGAGGATGAGGTCGTGGTTGCGCTCGGGCCTGCGTTCGGCACCGAGATCTCCGAGACGATCGCGGGGTTGCAGCACAGCGACGTGATCGAGGCCGTGTGCGACGGAATCCGTGAGGCGGGTGGCCGCGCCCGGCTCGTGCGCGTGCGTCGTACTTCCGACGTTGCGTTCATCGCCCACGACGGTGCGTGCCTCTCGGGCTCGGGCGTCGCTCTCGGCATCCAATCGAAGGGAACTGCGGTCATCCATCGCGCCGACCTCCAGCCGCTCGACAACCTCGAGCTCTTCGGGATGAGCCCCCTCTACTCGCTGGAGAGCTATCGGGCGATGGGCCGCAACGCGGCGGGCTACGCACTCGGCCGTAGTGTGGGGCCTGTGCCGACGCAGCTCGACAACTTCGCTCGGGCGAAGCTCATCGTCCGCACCACGCTGCTCCATGCCCGCGAGACGCGCGCGGTCGTGGTGGGCGCGCCGCCGATAGAGCTCGTCAGCGCACGCTCAATGATCTCGTAGCCCGGCGGCGCGTTGCTCTTCCGCAAGACGCTCCTCTGCCTCCGCTTCCTCGCGCAGCAGCCGTAGGAGCAGCCAGACGATCGCAGCGCCAAACACAAGCGCCTGCTCGCGTGGACATGAGAATCCCGCCCAGGTTCTGATCCTTGGCGGCGCCGATCCCCCACAGGCGTGTTGTGAGCCTCTCGTAGTGGTCGTAGATCGGTGGCGCAAAGGTGAGGGCGAGCCCGAGGAACGCGGATGAGATGAAGGCGACGAACACGTATCCGAGCCGTCCGAGGGTCGGGACGTCATTTGGTGTGTCCACCAGCA
The DNA here is from genome assembly GCA_963724655.1 of uncultured Actinomycetes bacterium. Classification (GTDB taxonomy): domain Bacteria; phylum Actinomycetota; class Thermoleophilia; order Gaiellales; family Gaiellaceae; genus Gaiella. Next base: position 227,685 of record CAVRVG010000005.1, read on the forward strand.
CCGGCCACCAGAACAACAGCCCGATCGCAATCAGAAACAGGTGCTCGAGGTTGAGAAGCGCCGAGCTCGAGACGGCGGCGTTGTAGACCGGTCCGAGGTGGATGACGTACCAGCCGACGAGCCAGACCGGTAACGCGACCTGGGGTCGCGTGAGAAGGGCGAATCGCGCCCCCAACCGATGTGCGAGCGCGGTGCGCATCTCGGGCGTGAGCCCGAGGATGAGCAGCGCCGGCGCCCAGTCGCCGATGATGACGTTCTGAAAGAGATGGAAGAGAACGAGATAGTCGATGGCGATGGTCTCGAGCGGCGAGTTCAACGCCGCGACAACGAGCCCGACGCCGAGCCAGAAGGCCGCGGCACGCCATCGAGGGCGCGGTGTGGGGCCGGTGCGCCACGCGCGGAGCCACAGCCAGCCCGCCCCCACGGCGAGGGCGATGAAGAGAGGCTCGAAGGTGAACGATTCGGCGGGTCTCATTTCGCGGTCCCCGCGGAAGCGATCCGATCACGGCGTGCGGCGCGGCCGAGAAGCAGGATCGCGACACCAATGGTGGCGGTCTGCTCGACCATCATCACGACTCCGGCGAGCTTCTGGTCGGTCAGCGGGCTCAGCCCGAACAGGCGCTCCGGCTGCTCGGAGTAGATGTCGTAGAACGGCTCGAAGCTGAAGACCATCACGTAGGAGAGGATCTGGCTCGCCCAGAACACCACTGCCGCGACGCCGATCCGCTCGCTGATGCTGAGCCGGCGATGCCGGGTGGGGTCGATGATCAACGTCCAGATGAGGGCTCCCACGACCACGAACGACAGGTGCTCGAAGCGATGGACGACGGGATGGGTCAGCGCGCCCTCATAGAGTCGCGGGATGTGCCACGCGATGAGGACCACCAGCCACGCCGAGATCGCGACCGTCGGCCGGAGCAGAACGGAGAGGGCACGTCTGAGCCAGAGCGTCCGGGCTAGCGGCACGAGCAGGTCGCGTGGGAGAAAGAAGACGGCAAGCGGCCCTCGAACCGCAAGCAGGGTCAGCGCGACACCCAGGTCGGCGATCAGGACGTGCTGAAGCATGTGTGCCGACTGGAGGTACTCCTCGGCGATCGTGTCGAGGGGGGAGACGATCCCCAGCGTGATCACCGCGATACCGGCGACGAACAGCCAGGCGCGCGACCACGGTGCGAGCGCCGGGTTGCGGCGTCGCAGGCGTATGAACCCCTGGGCGAAGAAGCCGGTCGCGATCGCCATTCCGGCAAGCGCAAGCGGGTCGGGCGACCACGCCGTCCAGAGCTCATGCACGGGTGTGACGGCCAGCGGCGCCAAGGGGCGAGCGTACCCGGCGCTGCAGGACATCGGATCGAAGCTGCCGACGGTGGCCAGGCCGCTTCGCTAGAGACTGCGAGCGATCGCTTCCGCCGCTGCTCGCCCCGAGCGGATCGCTCCTTCCATGTGCATGTTCCCGATCCCTGCGATGTCGGTGCACGCGAAGTGGAACGGTCCGATCGGTCGGCGGAGGTCGGCGCCGAATCGGCTGAGACCACCGATCTCGAACGTCGCCGAGTACGCGCCGCGCGTCCATTCTTCGGCGGACCAGTCCACCTCGATCACGTCGACTGCGTTGAGCGCCTCGTCGCCGAAGAGTCGCGCGAGATCGGCGAGAATCGTGGCGCGTCGCTCCCGCGCGTCCATCCGCCCGGCCTCCTCGCTGCGCTCTGCTGCGAGGAAGGTCACCAGAACACCGGGCTCGCCCCCGGGCGGCGAGTTGTCGTATGCCTCGCGGACGAACTGGTATGGCGCAAACGCTTCGCCCGCGAGACCGTCCTCACGCCAGAAGGGATGGTCGTAGACGGCAAGCACCTTGATGACGCTGCCCTGCGAGATCCCCTGCTGCGCTCGCATCCGCCAGGCGGGTAGCGCGGGTGTGAAACGGATCCCGGCGGTGAGGTTCGGCGGGATCGCGATCACCGCGTGCCGGGCGGAGACGCTCCCCTGCTCGGTCTCGGCAACCACGCCCTCTTCGCTCCAGCGGAAGCCGCGAACGGGAGCATCCAGCAGCACTCGATCGGCCAGCCGCTCGGCAAGGCGGATCGGAATCAACTGCGAGCCCCCGACGACACGGGAGTGAAGGCAGAGATCGGGCTCGAAGAGGTTCTCGACGCCGCCTGCGCCTGCGATCGTCCAGAGGCCACCGAGGAGCGAGAACGTGTGCGACGGCTTCGTCATGTAGCCGCCCGAGAGATAGGCGCGAAGAAGATCGCGTGCGAGCGTGTCGGGCACTTCACGCTGGAGCCATGACTCGTACGTGATCGCGTCGAGCTCGGCGGCGCGTGGGTGATCCCACGGAGCCTCCGGGTCGAGCTCCGCGGCGAGCGAGTCGAGCTTCGCGGTCGCGTCAGCGTAGGCGCGGTCGGCTGCTGCCCCGAGGGGGGCGTCGTGACCCGCATAGCGATGGGCGGTGCCCGACGCGTCGAGGTAGATGCGATCACCTTCGCGATACGCGTGGAACAACTCGAGTGCCAGGTCACCCATCAACTCGCGCACGGCACTCTGGTAGGGCGCGACCCACTGGCCGCCGAGCTCGTTGGCGTGGCCACCGATCTCGGTGTTCCACACCCGCCCGCCGACTCGGTCGCGCGCTTCGAGCACAACCACCTCGAGTCCCTGGCGCCTGAGCTCGCTCGCGGCGGAAAGACCGGCGATCCCCGCACCGACGACGACGACATCGGTGTCGCTACCGGTGCCGTTGCCGCTCATGACCGGAGATCCTCTCACAGCCGCCGAGTGCAGAAAGCACCGCAATTGCCGATAGACGGACTGTGAACTCGCCGCGGCGGCTCATGGGTATCGAACGTTTCGGAACACCGGCTGTCCTCGTGAGCGCGGTGGCGTTTGCTGTTGGGGTTGCGTTCCTGATCAGCGCCGTGAACTATCGCGCCCGAGACGCGGCGAGCCGCGAACAGCTTGTGACCCGAATCGATGAGCTGAACTCGGAGCTCGACGCCCTCCTGTGGCGGGCGGTGGCCAAGCGTGTCGCCGACGTTCGGACAACAGAGAAGGCAGCGGCGATCTCGGACCAGGTTCGCACCTCGCTTCACGAGCTCATCGCCAAGGAGGGCTCCCAACGAGGCCTCGGCGCCCAGGCCGAGCGATACCTGACCGATTCGAAGCTGATGTTCGACGCGCTTGCGATTCGCGATGTCACCGGGGCGCTCGCGATGGACAAGCTCGTGGTCTCACCGACGTATGCCAGCCTCGCCTTCGACCTCGACGAGCAAGTCGACGCTCACAAGGCGAGCGCTGAGCGCGCGACGAAGGTCGCGACGTTCGGGACGTTCGCGATTCTCATCGCGGCCGGCCTGTTCGTCGCGCTGCTCTTCCGTCTCTACGAGCGTGCACGCCGCGTTGCCCACCGTGCGTACCACGACCCGCTCACGGGGCTCGCGAACCGCGCTCTCTTCTTTGACCGCGCGGCCCATGCTCTTTCGCTCGCTCATCGACGCGAGGAGCTCGTTGCCGTGGCCTTTCTCGATCTGGATGACTTCAAGCTGATCAACGACAGCCTTGGCCACGCAGCCGGGGATTCGTTGATCGTCGAGGTCGGGAAGCGTCTCGACGAGTGTTCGCGCGAGAGCGATACCGTGGCTCGCCTCGGCGGCGACGAGTTCGCCGTTCTCGTGGAAGGTGTACAGGCTGTGCCCGGCATCGAGGGGCTGACGAGCCGTTTCTCGTCGGTGCTCGCAGAGCCGTTCGTCATCGGAGGTCGCGAGCTTCGTGTGCGCGCAACCATCGGCTGGGCGATCGGGGACGCTCGGTCCAACGTCGAAGACCTTCTGCGGAATGCCGATCTCGCGATGTACGCCGGCAAGAAGCAAGGGAAGGACAGGGTCACCGTCTTCGAAGCGTCGATGCACCTCGAGCTCATTGACCGGCTCGAGCTCGAGCAGGACCTCGGTGAGGCCCTCGGTCGCGGTCAGCTTGCCCTGCACTATCAGCCGATCATCAAGCTCGAGACGGGCGCGATCGTCGGCGTCGAGGCGCTTGCACGCTGGGAGCATCCGGCACGTGGGTTCGTCGCACCGGCCATCTTCATCCCGATCGCCGAGCAAACGGGAGTGATCGCGGCGATTGGCCGCTGGGTCCTGATCGAGGCCTGCCGGCAGGTGAAGCGCTGGCAGATCGAGTACCCGCAGGAGCCGCCCCTCTCGGTGAGCGTCAACGTCTCACCGGTGCAGCTTCAGAGCGCCGATATCGTCGCCGACGTCCTGTATGCCTTGACGGAATCAGGGCTCGAGCCTGCGTGCCTCGAGATCGAGATCACCGAAAGCGTGATCGTCGATCGCGGAGAGATGTTCGCCGAGCGTCTCGACGCACTCGCCGCCCTCGGCGTGCGCCTCGCGATTGACGATTTCGGCACCGGCTACTCGTCCCTCAGCCAGCTCAACCATCTCCCGGTCCAGACGTTCAAGATCGACCGTTCCTTCCTCGAAGGCGTTCTCGACAACGAGGATCGTGCGGCGCTGCTCCGATCCGTGGTGGAGATGGGGCACTCGCTCGGGCTCGTCTCGGTCGCCGAGGGCGTCGAGGAGCCCGGAGAGGGCTCCGCACTGCGCGACTTCGGATGCACCCTCGCCCAGGGTTTCCACTACTCGAAGCCGCTCGTCCCGCAGGCTGTCGTCGAGCTGCTCGCGGCCCGCGCCGCACCCGCACCGCCTGCCGAGCGCCGGCCTGCTCGACCGCTGCCGGCGGCGACGCGACCCGCGCGCGCCTAGAGCGGTAGAGCTACCGCGCCGAAAACCCTCCGTCGACGGGAATGACCGCCCCGGTGACGTAACGCGCGGCGTCGGAGAGCAGGAATGCGATCACGTCTGCGATCTCGTCGGGTTGACCCCATCGTCCCGCGGGGATCCGCTGGTCGATTTGCTCCCGGCGCCACGGCTCGATCGTCTTCGTCATCTCGGTCTCGATGAAGCCCGGCGCGATCGTGTTCACGCGGACGCCGTGTCCGGCGAGCTCGTTCGAGAGCCCCTTCCCGAGCTGGGCGACCCCGCCCTTCGAGGCTGCATACGAGGTCTGGAGGTAGCCGCCGTTGAGTGACGTCATCGAACCGACGAGCACAATCGAGCCCGATCCTTGTTCGATCATTCGAGGGGCGGCCGCCTTGCAGAGGACGAACACCGACCGAAGGTTCAGGCCGACGACGCGATCCCACTCCTCGAGCGAGTGCTCGGTGATCGGCTTGCGGACGATCGTGCCTGCGTTGGCGACGAGTGCGTCGATTCGCTCGAGCCGGTCGACCGCGGCCTTGGCGGCGTCGGCGTCGAGGAGGTCGACCCCGCTCGAGCGTTCGGCGGTCTCCACCCGCCACCCGTCACGCCGGAGCCGTTCGGCGGTTGCCGCCCCGATCCCGCTCGAGGCTCCGGTGACGAGCGCGACCTTTTGATCGGCCGTCACAAGCCGACCTTGTAACGATCAGTCACAAGCGGAGCCGTGGGAGCCAACTCAGCGCTCCACGTGGAGCGAGCCCTGCAGATCGCCGAGCACGAGGTCGCGATCACGATCGGGAATGTGGTCGAGCGGCACGGGGGCAAGCGCCTCGATGAACGTGACGCCTCTCGGCGAGTGCAGCTCGTGCTCGACCAGGCGGTTGACGACGCACGTGTCGCCGGGACCGAGCTCGCGTGTCTCGTCGCCGATTGTCATCTCGACCGAGCCGTCCAGCACCAGCATGATCTGCTCGGTGTGCTCGTGGCTGTGGCGCTTGACCGTCGTGCCCGGCTCGTAGGTCACGCGACCCAGAAAGAGCTGATCGCCGGCGATCCCGTGAAGCTGCACCCCGGGAAAGATCGCCCAGGGGTCGAGCCCGTTGAACGTGCGGAAGCCGCTCACGCAGCTCCAAAGCTGATTCCGGTGGCGACCGTGTTCACCGACAACGCGTCGTCGTAGACGACGGTCTTTCCCTCGCGCTTCGGCTCGCTCGTTCCCGCGGCCTTCGCCTCGAGCGCACGCAGCACTCGCTCGGGGGTGATCGGAAGCTCGGTCACCCACACGCCGACGGCATCGTGCACGGCGGACGCAATCGCAGGCGGCTGCGCGTTGTTTGCCATCTCGCCGATTCCCTTCGCACCGTACGGTCCGTCTGCGGAGGGGTTCTCGATGATGATCGTGTCGATCTTCGGAAGATCCTCGATGCCGGGCGCGAGGTACGAGCCGAACTGCGCTCCGCGATGCTCGACGGAGGGGTAGTACGGATAGCACTCCTCGAGCACGCCGAGCCCGAGCCCCTGCACCGCGCCACCTTCGATCTGGCCTTCGACGAGGGTCGGGTTGAGCGCTCGGCCGACGTCGTATACCTGAACGAGCCGGGTGACCCGGACGACCCCCGTCTCGTCGTCGACCTCGACTTCGGCCGCGCACGCCGCGTAGGAGATCGCGGAGTGGGGTGGGAGGTCGACCTCGCCGCTCGAGGGGTCGACGATCGCTGCGTACGGCTTCAGCTGCGCGCCGGTTCCGGTGATCAGCTCCCCGTACGTCCAGGTCGCTGCCGCCGCGACATCGGGCACGCTGATCTTCTTTTGCGGCGCGCCCTTCGCGAGCACCTCACCGTCGATGATCTCGAGGTCGGCCGGGTCGATCTCGAGCTCCTTGCCCGCGATCTCGAGGATCTTCTCCCGCACCTTCACTGCCGCCTTCTCGGCCGCCTTGCCGGCGACGAACGTGGCCCGCGAGGCAAAGGTGCCTGTGCAGACCGGCGACGAGTCGGTGTTCGAGTTGTCGTACGTGATCCAGTCGTACGGAACGCCGATCGTCTCGGCGACGATTTGCGACTGGATCGTCTTCGACCCGTTTCCGATGTCCGAGGTGCCCGCGAACACGTCGATGCGACCGTCAGGCTTGACCTTGATCCACGCCTGAGACGGATCGCCGTTCTGGTTCATCCCGGTCGGGTATTCGATCGCCGCGATCCCGCGGCCGGCGTGCATCGTCATGGCTAGTGATCCTCCGGGTCGGCGAGCTGACCGACGAGATGCTCGGGAAGCAAGGCGCCCGTGCGCTCCGTGCGGGTCATCGCGGCGAAATCATCGGTGAGAGTGACGCCCATTCCGTCCGCGAGCGCCTTGACGACCGGGACGGTGGATGGGTCGGTGTACACGATCCTGTTGGGCGAGGTGTCGCCGATCCGGTTCGCGTTCTTCAGACGCACCTCGTAGGGGTCGAGGTCGAGCTCCTTGGCGATCCGGCTCATGTGCGTCTCGGTCGCGAAGGAGACCGAGGTCACGCCGAAGCCCCGCATGGCCGTGGTGGGCACACGGTTTGTGAACACGACGTAGCCGTCGAACTCGAGGTTGGGGATCGTGTACGCCCCGGTGTGGTGGAACGAGTGCTTCGTCAGCCCGTACGGCGAGAACCGGGCGTACGCGCCCGAGTCGTGGAGCGTGAGCATCTTGCGCCCGAGGATCCAGCCGTCCTTGGTGACGGCGTCGGCGATCTCGATGTGCCACGGCGCCCGTGTCGACGAGCAGAGGAACTCCTCCTCGCGCGTCCAGCGCCACTTGACCGGCTTGCCCGACTTCAGAGCGAGGAGCGCACAGATGGTCTCGGTGGCGGTGTCGACCTTGCCTCCGAATCCTCCCCCGACGGTGCCACCGACGACCTTCAGCTTGTTGAGCGGCAGCTGCAGGTGGGCCGCGACAACGCCCATCGAGAAGTACAACGCTTGCGTGCAGGAGTAGATCGTCAGTCTCCCGTTCGCCTCGGGGACAACCAGCGAGACCTGTGTCTCGAGTGGGACGTGCTCGATCGCGGCAGGTCGATAGACGCCCTGGACGATCAGGTCGGCCTGGTCGAACGCTTCCTGAATAGACCCTTTCCGGATCTGTCGCCGGTCCATCTCGCCTTCGAAGTGGGGATACCAGTTGCCCCACTGATGGATCTTTGGGGCGTCCGGCTCGAACGCACGCCGGACATCGAAGAGCGCTGGAAGCTCCTCGAGCGAGAGCTCTATGGCGGCGACCGCAGCCATCGCCGTGTCCTCGTCCTCGGCGGCGACGACGGCTATCGGCTGGCCCTTGTAGCGCACCTCGTCCTTGGCCAGGAGAGGCTCGTCGGCCGGGATCCCGAGCGCAGAGAGGTGGCCGTACTCGAGCAGTGGCACGTCCTTCCACGTGATGACGGCCTTGACGCCGGGCATCTTCTCGGCCTTCGACGTGTCGAGGCCGGTGATCGATGCGCGGTGCAGCGGCGAGCGAAGGGCCTTCGCGACGAGCGCTCCCTGAACGCGTACGTCATCGACGAACACGGTATTTCCGGTGACGTGCTCGATCCCGTCATAGCGGGGGAGCCTGGCTCCGACGGCTTTCATTGCGCGCCTCCGATGTTCGTCATGCTCGAGCCGGCTGCGGTGAGCGCGAGGTCGAACGAGTCACCGCGAGCCGCTGCGGCGACCGCGTCGATGATCTTCACGTACCCGGTGCAGCGGCAGACGTGGCCGGCGAGCGCGTGCTGGATGTCGTGCGGGTCGTCACCGCCGCCTCCGGCGAGATACGCGTGTGCCGCCATGAGCATTCCTGACGTGCAGAAGCCGCACTGGGCGGCGTAGTGGTGGGTGAATGCCTGCTGGATGGGCGAGAGCTCGGTGGGTGTTCCGAGCCCCTCGACCGTCGTCACGTCGCTGCCATCGAGCGTCGCGATCGCGGTGAGGCAGGAACGACGCGGCTGGTCGTCGATGATGACGGTGCAGGCCCCACAGCCACCCTGCTCGCAGCCGGCCTTCGGGCTCGTAATCCCAAGCTCCTCGCGAAGCACGTCGAGGAGGGTGGTGAGCGGATCGCACTCGATCGAGTGCGCAACGCCGTTGACGGTGAGATTCATGCTGCCCCCTGGAGTTCCGTAAGTGCGCGCGAGACGAGCACCGGGATGATCTTCGTCCGATACCAGGCCGACGCGAGCGCGTCGTCGTGCGGTGAGACGTCTGCCGTCGCGGCCGCACCTGCTGCAACCGGATCGGCTGCCTTCGCCTCCGCCGACGGAAGTCGCACGCCGTGCCAACCGGCGCCGGTCACGGCTACGCGCGTCGAGCCGTCCGCGAGTCGCGCCGCCGAGACGGCCAATGCGGTGTAGTCGTGGGTATGCGGTCGCTGGTAGGCGGCGAACGCCCCGGCCTGGGGCTCCTCGTAGGAGACCGAGAGGACGAGTCGAGATTCCCGCTTCGGAAGAAACTCCTCGAGCGGGTCTTCGCTTACCCCACCCGCTCCGGCCGAGCGAACGACAGCGCCGACGGCGAGGAGCGCGCCCTGGAGATCGCCGCGTGGCACCTCGGCGCCCTCGCCGGCACAGAGATTGCCGCCAACTGTCGCCTGGCTTCGGATCTCGCCGTCGGCGATCCCTGCGGCACACTGGCCGACCGGGGCGGGGAGCCCGACGAGCTCGGCGATCGGTGTCGTCGCTCCGATCGTCACGCGGGAGCCCTCCCGGCTGATGCCGCTCAATCCGGCGTGCTGCAGCAGGATCGCGGTCGACGGAGCTCGTCGCCCGTCGGTGAGCTCCGGCACGACGATGGTGCCGCCTCCGATCAGCGTGATGCCAGACCCGTCACCGAATGCAGCGACGGCCTCGTCGCTCGAGGTGGGGGACAGGACAGTAGGTGCTTGCGTCATTGCCGCCGTTCCTTCACTCGGGATTGGGGTGCGCTTGAGTCTAACCCTGCAGGGCCAAAGAATCGATTATCAATCATTTGGCGTTGGTCTGTCAGCACGCAGTCGCCTACGACTGCTGTTGCCCGGCGATCCCCCAGTGCTTCGGATCGACACCGGTGATGACCACCTGGATGTGCTCTTTGGCGGCTCCGCTCGACTCGGCCAGCGCGTCGGTGAGCGCTGTGATCATCTTGGGAACCGACTCCTCGGTGACGCGGCGGTCGTAGAGCTTGACCTCGATCACGGGCATTGGGAAAACCTCCATGACGTGGGTGAGATAGCCGATGGTGACACGCCAACGGTTGTATCTCAAACGGGGTGCGCTGCGCGCGAGGCTTCGGTGCGCGTCCCGTCCCACCCGTAACGGGGCTGCAGTCTCGGTCGACTGCGAGAGGTCGACGAAGCTGCTCGGCGTCTAACTAGTACGCTCAAATGGTGACGTTCAGCACCATTGATCAGCTCGAGGAGGCGCTCCAGGCCGCCGACTATCTCCCCGATCGCGGTCTTTCGACTGCGCTCTTCCTCGCAATCACGCTCGAGAAGCCGCTTCTGCTGGAGGGTGAGGCAGGGGTCGGGAAGACCGAGGCGGCGAAGTCGCTTGCGACGGCGCTCGGCGCGCGGCTCCTCCGGCTCCAGTGCTACGAGGGTCTCGATGTCGCCCATGCGGTGTACGAGTGGAACTACCCGCGACAGCTTCTCCACATCCGCGCAGCGCAGGAGGGGACGGTCTCCGAGAGCGAGCTGTTCGGTCCGGAGTACCTGATCCGGCGGCCACTGCTCGAGGCGATCGAAAGCGACGAGCCGGTGGTGTTGCTCATCGACGAGATCGACCGTGCGGACGAGGAGTTCGAGGCGTTTCTCCTCGAGGTGCTCTCCGACTTCCAGATCACGATCCCGGAGCTCGGGACGATCACCGCAAAGCGTCGCCCCTACGTGATCCTGACCTCGAATCGCACGCGCGAGCTTCACGATGCGCTCAAGCGTCGCGCTCTCTTCCACTGGATCGGCCATCCTTCGATCGATCGTGAGATCGAGATCGTCCGGCTACGGGTGCCGGAGATCCCCGAACGGCTCGCGACCGAGGCGGCAACGTTCGTTCGTGAGCTACGCGGGCTCGATCTGGCGAAGCCGCCCGGCGTTGCCGAGACCATCGACTGGGCGATGGCGCTGAACGCACTCGGTCGTCAGGAGCTCGACGCAGAGGTCGTCGAGCAGACGCTCGGCTCGGTGCTCAAGTACCGCGAGGACATCGAGCAGGTGCGCGACGAGACGCTTGCCCGGCTCGTCGACACCGCACGCGCGTCGTCGGCCGGGTAGGCGGAGTCATGGCGAGCGGTGACGCGATCACGCGGCACGTCGTCACCTTCGGCCGGGTCCTGCGGGAGGCAGGGCTCGAGATCGGCCCGGGCCGCGTCGCGGATGCGCTGCGCGCGCTTGACGCGGTCGACCTCACCCGTCAGTCGGATGTCTACTTCGCGCTTCGTCAGACGTTCGTCTCCCGCCGCGACGAGCTCGAGCTCTTCGACCGTGCGTTCGGTGCGTGGTTTCTGCGTGCCCCGGTTCTGCCACCGACGCGGCAGCGAACGGGTGCCGACTCGATCAGCGTCGGGGAGTCGCCTGTCGATCGGCTTCGCGCCGCCGACAGCGAGGAGGAGGAGGGCGGCGATCCGATCGAGCTCGGCGCTTCGGAGCACGAGCTGCTTCGGGACAAGGACTTTGCGGAGCTGACGGGTGACGAGCTCCGCCGCGTGCGCCGGCTCATCCAGGTGATCGCCCGCCAGCGGCCGAAGCGCACGTCGAGGCGGCGGGTCGCCGACCCCAAGGGAGATCTCCTCGACATGCGCAGGCTCATTCGCAAGAGCCTGCGCACCGGCGGTGACCCGGTTGACCGCCCGTACCGTGCTCGGAAGGAGGTCCCACGCAAGCTCGTGGTGCTGTGTGACGTCTCGGGGTCGATGGACAGCTACGCGAGGGCCTTGCTGCTCTTCCTCCATGCGGTGGTCGGAACGGGGCGTGGGGTCGAGGCCTTTGCCTTCGGAACGCGGCTCTCGCGGCTCACACCGGCGCTGGCGACGCGCGACCCGGAGGCGGCACTCGACGCGTGTACCGCGGCCGTCGTCGACTGGGGCAGCGGGACGCGGATCGGCGCATCGCTGCGAGAGTTCAACGAGGTGTACGGCAAGCGGGCACTCTCGCGTGGTGCGGTGATCGTGGTCGTCTCCGACGGGTGGGAGCGCGACGATCCCGACCTCGTCGGGCGGGAGATGGCGAAGCTCGCGCGCGCCGCGTACGCGGTCGTCTGGGTCAATCCGCTCAAGGGAAATCCCGCCTATCAGCCGCTGGCCGGTGGGATGCGGGCGGCCTTGCCGTCGATCGACCGGTTCCTCTCCGGTCATAATCTACGAAGTCTCGAAGAGTTGGCGGCTGTGCTCGCCGGCATCGAAAGGAGGCACGCAGCGTGAAGGAGATCCTGGACGAGGTCGGTAAGTGGCGCTCCGAAGGGGAGCAGGTCGTGGTTGCGACCGTCGTCGCAACGCGACGTTCGGCACCGCGTCCCGTCGGTACGAGCCTGGCGGTATCGGAGTCGGGGAAGATGTGCGGCTCGGTCTCGGGCGGTTGCGTCGAGTCCGACGTGTACGAGCACGCGAAGGAGGTGCTCGCGAGCGGCGAGCCCAAGCTTGTTCACTACGGGATCACGGATGACATGGCCTGGAGTGTCGGGCTTCCGTGCGGTGGCGAGATCGACGTCTTTCTGGAGCGCGTCGAGTGAGTCTGGTCGCGCGACTGGCCGAGCTTCGCGCGAGCGAGGATCGTGGGGTTCTGTTCACCGTCGTGGAGGGTGCGAGCACCGGTGGGAAGGTGCTCGTCCTCGAGACGGGGGAGCGGGTTGGCGAGGGTGTTCCCGAAGAAGCGCTCGCGCAGTTCGATGAGCTGGTTCGTCGGGGACGCAACCGCCTCGTTGAGCTGGCGGACGGGACGCGCGTGTTCTCGGAGTGGTACGGGCCACCCCCGCGACTCGTTGTCTATGGCGCCGTCGACACCGCCGAGTCGCTCTGTCAGGGCGCCCGGATGCTCGGCTGGACGGCGATCGTGGCCGACGCGCGTTCGACCTTCCTCACACCCGAGCGCATCCCGTCTGCACACAAGCTCATCCCGAAGTGGCCGGCAGAGGCGTTTGCCGAACTGGAGCTCGACCACCAGACGGCTGTGATCGTGCTCACCCACGACGACAAGTTCGACGAGCCTGCGTTGATCGCGGCGCTCGACACCGAGGCGTTCTACATCGGCGCGCTCGGGTCGCGTCGCAACCAGGAGCGCCGGAGGGGGAGGCTGCTCGAGGCAGGCGTCAGCGAAGAGAAGCTTGCGCGGATTCAAGGCCCGTGTGGTCTTGACATCGGGGCCGACACACAGGCCGAGACGGCGCTCTCGATGCTCGCGGAGGTGTTGGCCGTGCGGGCACAGCGAGGCGGCGGGCCGCTGCGGGAGGCGACGCAGCGGATTCACGTCGAGCTGTCGTAAGTCGTGCCGCCGGCTAGATAGCCCAGCTCTTGCGCCCGGCGTGCCAGAGCTGAAACGGCAGCAGCGGCCACAACATCAGTTCGCGGAGGAACGCCTGCGACGAGCCGCCCTCGGGTGAGGCCGACCTCACCTTGATCCCCGTGTGCATCAGCAGCCATCGCATCGCCGCCTTCGCGCGCGGCGCGTGCCACGAGGACGTGACGACCACGACCTCCTGCGCACCGACGCGGAGAATGTCGTTGAGCGCGTTCGCGAGATTCTCCACGGTCGTTCGCGCGTCCGGGTCGACCACCAGCTCGGCGGCGGTGCCCTGCCACGCCTCCCTCATCAGCTCCGCCTCGGGTCGACCGTTTCCGCTTCGGGCCCAGCCCGAGAGCACGACGACGTCGTCCGGGCGCGCGATCTCGGCTGCCTCCTCGAGCCGTGCGGCGCAGATCGGGTGGAGCGCATCAACGCCTCCGTTCGAATAACCGAGCACGACCACGACGCGGGTCATGTCCGACGACGACCGAGCCAGCGGAAGAAGAGCAGCGTCCCGATCACCGTGAGCACCAGCTTCACTGCCTTTCGACCCTGGAGCTTGGACTCGCCGCTCTGCCGCTCGCGCATGTCGACGGCAACCTCCTCCACGACGAGCCCGGCCTCTTTCAGGCGCAACAGCGCCTCGACCTCGGGTGCGCCGCTCAGATACGGCTCTGCCATCACCGCCATCGCCTTCGCGTTCACCGCCGCCATTCCCGAGGTCGGATCATGGAATGGGCGACCGAGCCGCACGTGCATCGCCTTCTGGAGGAGGCCGATCCCGAACCGGCGCGACGCGCTCGGCTCGTAGCGATCGTCGGCATAGCCGTGGCCCTCGGCGAAACGCGAGCCGATCGCCGCATCGCACGTGCCTGAGCGCACCAGCTCGAGAAGACGGGTGAGCTCGTGAGCCGGGTGCTGTCCGTCCGCGTCGACGCGACCGCAGAACGCGTATCCACGCGCCGCCGCCTCGTGGTACCCCGCCGCGATGCCGGCCCGCAACCCGCGGTTCTCGCCAAATGACAGAACGTCAGCGCCGTGAGCGCGAGCCACGTCTGCCGTGCCATCCGTTGAGCCGTCGTCCACGACGAGTACGTCGGCGTCCGGGATCTCCGCGCGCAGCTCCGCGAGAACATCGGGCAGGTTCAGCTCTTCGTTCCAGGCGGGGATGAAAACGATCGTGTCGTTGTTCGGCATCCGTCGCGAAGCCTAGGCGACCCGTGTTAGCGTCGCTGCGACAGCTCCCGCTGATGAAAGGAGAACGCCTTGTCGGGTATCGACGCGAAGTCGGATGCGATCTACGAGCTCGTCGAAGAGGGCTCGGCGGTGAGTCAGCTCGCGACCGGCTTCACCTTCACCGAAGGGCCCGTCTGGCATCCCTCGGAGCAGGTTCTCTACTTCTCGGACATGCCGGCAGACATCCGGCGCAAGGTCACCCTCGATGGCACCGTGACCGAGGTGCTGAATCCCGCGCGCAAGTGCAACGGGATGGTGCTCGACGCCGACCTCAACCTGCTCGTCTGCGAGCACGTTTCGAGCTCTCTCGTGCGCGAGCGCGCCGACGGCGTCCACGAGACCCTCGCGTATCACTGGCAGGGCAAGTACCTGAACAGCCCCAACGACGTCACCGTGCGCTCGGATGGGACGATCTACTTCTCCGACCCGTGGTACGGCCGCTTCCCCGGCTTCGGGATCGAGCGCTCGCGCGAGCTTGGCTGGCAGGGAGTCTTCCGGATTCCGCCCGGTGGTGGTCAGGCCGAGCTCGACCTTGCGGTCGCCGAGGACGAGTTCGACATGCCGAACGGTCTCTGCTTCTCACCCGACGAGTCGCTGATGTACATCAACGACACGCCGCGGGCGCACATCAAGGTCTTCGACGTCAACGCGGACGGCACCCTGGCCAACGGTCGGATGTTCTTCGAGGGCGTCGGAACCGGAGTCATCGAGGAGGGCATCCCCGACGGGATGAAATGCGACGAGCGTGGGAACATCTGGGTCACGGGGCCCGGCGGCGTCTGGGTCATCTCGCCCGCCGGCGAGCATCTCGGCACGATCGCGCGTGCCCGAGAACGTCGGCAATCACACCTGGGGTGGGCCCGACTGGCACACGCTGTTCATCCCGTCGTGCACGTCCGTGTACACCATCCGAACGCTCGTCGGTCCTCGCCGCGAGCCCTACATGCGGAGGTAGGAGGCGAAGATGTCCGACGATCTCACACTCGCTGCGGGCCGTTGTGCCCTGATCATCCAGGACCTTCAGAACGACGTGATCATCGACGGCGGTGCGTTCGCCGAGTCAGGCTCGCCGCAGCACGCGAAGGATCAGAACGTGGTTGCAAACGTCCAGCGGCTGGCGGACGTCTGTCGAGGCAAGGGCATTCCCGTGATCCACGTCTGGTACGTCGTCGAGCCGGGCGCGCCGGGGCTCAAGCTCAATGCGCCGTTGTTCAACGGCGTGAAGGATCTGAACGCGCTCGTTCGCGGAACCTGGGGCGCCGCTCCGGCGGACGGGCTCGAACCGAAGGACGGCGACTTCGTCGTCGAGAAGATGCGCATGTCCGGCTGGCAGGGTACGCGCCTCGAGAACCTGCTCGAGGGGACAGGTCGCGACACGATCATCATCACGGGAGCCTGGACGAACATGTCGATCGAGCACACCGCCCGCACGGGGGCCGACAAGGGCTACGCCATGGTCGTCCCGGAGGACGCGTGCTCGACCATGAATGCCGAATGGCACAACGCGTCGATCAATTTCGCGCTCCAGAACGTGAGCACCGTTACGGATGTGGATGCCGTTATCGCTGCGCTGGCGTGAAGGCCACGCAACGTAGGGCACGGGGCCGGGGGGATGAGTTCGGTTCGTCTCCCCGACCCTGAGGTGCGTCGGTGAAGACGCGAGCGGCGGTCTTCCACGCACCGGGCGAGCCGTTCGAGGTCACGGAGATCGACCTCGACGAGCCCGGGGCAGGTGACGTCGTCGTGCGGATGGTCGCGGTCGGGATCTGCGGCACCGACCTCCACAGCGTCAAGGGCGAATGGTCGCGACCCACGCCTGTCGTCCTCGGGCACGAGGGAGCCGGCGTCGTCGAGTGGGTAGGAGGTGACGTGACGAGCCTCGCAGTGGGGGACGAGGTCGTCCTCTCCTGGGCTCCCGGTTGTGGCGCCTGCTCCGATTGCGAAGCCGGCAGACCCGCGCGCTGCCGGGCGTTCAACAAGGCGATCGCAGGCTCGTCGCTTCCTTCGGGTCGCACCGGCCTCTCGCTGCGCGGCGAGACGCTCTATCGCGGCACCGCGACCGGATGCATGGCCGAGCGGGTGGTGGTCGCGGCCCGCGCGGCGCTGCCCACAGGTGGCGGGATTCCGCTCGAGCAAGCGGCCTTGCTCGGTTGCGCGGCCCTCACCGGTGTCGGCGCCGCCCTCTTCTCCGCCGGCGTGACAGCCGGCGCGAGCGTGCTCGTCGTCGGTGCCGGCGGTGTAGGTCAGTTCGTGGTCCAGGGCGCGCGGATCGCCGGTGCGGCGCTCATCGTGGCGGTCGACCCGGAACCGGCCCGTCGCGAGCAGGCGATGACGCTCGGGGCAACGCATGCCGCCCACCCGGATGGGTTGGCGGAGTTGCTCGAGGGCGTTGCGCCCGAGGGCGTCGGCTTCGCCTTCGATGCGGTCGGTGATCCGAGCACGACCTCGTACGCGATGCGCTTCGCGGCGAGCGGGTCGACCACGGTGATCGTCGGTCTCCCGGCCGCCGGTCGGCGGCTGGATCTCGATCCGGTCGACCTGATCCGCAAGGAGAAGTGGCTCACGGGCTGTCTCTACGGCTCCGAGGATCCCACGGTCGCGCTGCCGATCCTGCTCGACCACGTACGAGCCGGGCGCCTGGTGCTCGAGCCCCTCCTCGGAACGTCCTATCCGCTTGCCGATGTCGATGCCGCCGTCGCCGAGAGCCTCCGTGCGCAGGGTGGGCGCGTGATGCTCCACCCCTAGCTAGTCGCCTCGGTTTCGTCGGAGACCGGACGAGAGGGCCTCGACGACCTCATCCTGCAGCCAGCTGAGCCAGTGGTAGACGTGGTGACGCACGAGCTCGGGATCGTCGAGATCGAGGACCGTGGCGTACGACTCGTCGCTCACGTCGAGTTGGGTACCGATGGCAAGGCGAAGGCTCTCCAGCGCGCCGAGCCATGACTCCAGCTGCTCCTGGGTCAGCCGCTCCTCACCCGCCGTCCGTTGGAGCTCGCGGAGGGCCGCCCGCTTGCCGTCTTCGAGTGACTTCCCGACGAGCGAGTGGTATTCGACGTTGGCTGCAACATCGTCCGTGAACGCAGGGGGGAAGAGCCGGTAGAGGCTTGGCTCGTCGGCATCGAGCGCCTCCGCGAGCTGCCCCGGAAGCGCGGCCAGCATCTCCCGTTCGACCTCATCGAGCGCCACCCGGTAGGTGCCGTCGCGTTCGCGGCGTACGCCATGTCTCACGCGCCGCTCTCCATCCTGGTCATGCGCAGCACGCTACGGCACGCGACAATGCACGTGTGGGAATCTCACTCACGGAAGCACCCCTCGAAACCGGCGAGCCGGACCTCGACGAGGTTCCGCTGCACGATCACCCCTGGGTGGTCATCGTCTGGAACGATCCGATCAACCTCATGAGCTACGTCACGTTCGTCCTGCAGAAGCTCTTCGGCTTCAGCCGCGCGCGGGCCACGAAGCTCATGCTTCAGGTGCACAACGACGGCAAGGCGGTTGTCTCCTCGGGGACGCGCGAGAAGGCCGAGCACGATGTCTCGCGCCTCCACGCGCACGGGCTCTGGGCGACGATGACCCAGGACGCTTAGCTCCGGGTGTGGCTTTAGCCGGCCCCGCTCTTCCCGGGCGAGGTTTCAAGCTGGGGAACTTGCGCTGCGGCCCCATCCTGCGGGGACGGCGAAAGCCATACCCGTAACGGCCAGGTCACTCGAACGGCCAGATAGGCCGGACCTCGACGCACCCGAACCGCGCCATCGGGTGCTTGCCCGCGATCGCAATCGCCTCGTCGAGATCGTCGCATTCGATGAGGTCGAACCCGCCGATCCGTTCCTTCGTGTCCGCGTACGGGCCGTCAGTGACGGCAAGCTCTCCCCGTCGGCGCCGCACCGTCTTCGCGCGGTCCATGGGGTGGAGGCGGTTGCCGTGGGTCCGAGCTCCCGAGCTCGTCACCTCCTCGACCCAGTCGACGATGTTGTCCTCCTCGGGCACGTACTCCTCGCCCGTCGGGTCGTTGCAGATGAGCAATAGGAACTCCATGAGCCTCTCCTTCGCTTGGGTGGGTGGCGAGCCAACGAGCACAGCTTCGTCGAATCGAGATCAGCTTCGTGCCGGTGCGAAAGGACTCTTTCGCGTGTGGAACTGCGTCGCCGTACTCGGGTACGACGACGAGGGCCGGCGCGTTACAGACAAGTAGCAGGTAGTGCATGAGCCTCCTCCACCAGTGGGCGTGTGCTCAGAGAACGAGCAAGCAGCCGCCGAATCGACAAATCGCACTCGCGTCAGCGGCTCACTCGAACGAGGGATTGCCTCACCCCGCTGGGGGATGACGATGAGTGCGTGGACGTACGCTTCCTCTCCGCGGCCTTTCTCTCGGTCATCACGCTGGTGGCGATCGGTCCGGCCAGAGCCGCGACCACCGCTCCTCATGCCAACGCGCTGACCCAGGTCGCGTTGACGCAGGCCCAGGTGATCAAGCGCTTCGAGGCGGCGACCGGGAAGAGGCTCGTGGTTGACACTCGGTCGGGGAATGCCGGTCACTACAGCGCCCTGCGCCTCGCCAAGTCCGTCTCGAACGCGGCGCTCTACGGCGACTTCACCCTCTGGGTCGTCGCGCCTGGGACGCTCGAGGACGACATCGCCCGGCTACTGACGAACGTTCACACCGGCCTGCTCGGAGCTCCCGGTGCAGCAGGGATCTACTGGGAGCAAGGGACGTATCTCGGTGGACAGACGTACTGGCTCGGCAAGAAGCGCTACGGCGCAAACCTCGTGGTCTGGCGCTACGGCGCCGAGCCGAAGGTCGACCCGTCGTTCAAGCGCCTCCACAAGATCCTGCTGGCCAAGGTCCTCGCGACCGCGTAGGGACTCGCCTCAGGGCGACAGTTTCGCCCGGATGTCCTCGCGGACAGGGTGGAACACGTCGAGCATGACGGCGCCGTCCGGGCCGGCGACGGCGGAGTGCTCGATGCCGCCGGGAAGCGCTACGGCATCCATCGGCCCGAGCTCGTGTGGCGAGCCGTCGACCACGAGCGTCAGCGAGCCACGCAGGATCACGCCGAGCTGCTCGTGCGGGTGGCTGTGCAACTGGACGACCGCACCGGGCGCGCACTCGACGAGGTTCATCATCACTCCCTCGCCGAAGAGAGGCCTTCCGGTCACGCCGTCGGCAAGCGCGAACGGGGGAACCTCATCGAGACGGGCAAAGGTCGGCTCCACGGAGCAACTCTACTCCTCGGTATCGTCAGCGCGTGGTCGCCATCGAGACCGATCTCCTGCGTCGGCAGGCCTTCGTGGACGGCCAGTGGATCGACGCCGACTCCGGCGGGACGTTCCCCGTCCACAACCCGGCGACCGGAGACGTCGTTGCCGAGGTGCCACGGCTCGGCGCGGCTGAGACGCAGCGGGCGATCGAGGCGGCGGAGCGTGCTCTTCCCAGCTGGAAGGCACGCCCTGCTCGGGACCGCGCCCGCATCCTCCGTCGGCTCGCCGCCTTGATGGACGAACGGCGCGACGGGCTCGCGGCCCTGATGGTGACGGAGCAGGGCAAGCCGCTCGCCGAAGCGCTGGCCGAGGTCGACTATGCGATGTCCTTCTACGAGTGGTTCGGGGAGGAGGCCAAGCGTCTCGACGGGCGCGTGATCCCCGGGGACGTGGCCGGACAAGCGCATCGTGGTCACCCGCGAGCCGATTGGCGTCACCGCGGGGATCACGCCCTGGAATTTCCCAGCCGCAATGCCGGCCCGTAAGTCCGCGCCCGGCCCTCGCGGTTGGCTGCACGATGGTGTTGAAGCCCGCTGAGCAGACGCCGCTCTCTGCTCTCGCGATCGCAGCGCTGGCACACGAAGCCGGGGTCCCGGATGGCGTTTTCTCGGTTGTCACCGGAGCCGGCGAGGACGCCCCCGTGATCGGCGCCGAGCTGACCTCGAACCCGGTCGTCCGCAAGCTCGGCTTCACCGGGTCGACCGAGATCGGCAAGCTCCTGATGCGTCAGTGCGCCTCCCAGGTGAAGAAGGTGTCGCTCGAGCTCGGCGGCAACGCGCCGTTCATCGTCTTCGACGATGCGGACCTGGAGATCGCGATCGCCGCGGCGCTGATGTGCAAGTTCCGCAACTCCGGGCAGACCTGCATCTCGGCGAATCGGATGCTGGTGCAGGACGGCATCTACGACGCGTTCGTCGAGCGCTTCACGCAGGCGGTCAAGTCGCTCAAGGTCGCAGACGGCTTCACCGAAGGCGTGCAGGTCGGCCCGCTCATCGACGAGCCCGCAATCACGAAGGTCGAGCGCCACGTTGCCAATGCGGTGTCGGAGGGCGCCGAGCTGATTGTCGGCGGCGCCCGACTCGAAGGGCAGTTCTTCGAGCCGTCGATCCTCACCGGGGTCACCGCGACAATGGAGATGTCCTGCGAGGAGACCTTCGGACCGGTTGCGGGGATCGCACGGTTCACGACCGAGGCAGAGGCGATCGCGATCGCGAATGACACACCGTACGGGCTGGCCGCGTACTTCATGACGAGCGATCTCGGCCGAACGTGGCGGGTCGGGGAGGCGCTCGAGTACGGCATTCTCGGCGTCAACACAGGGCTGATCTCGACAGAGGTCGCCCCGTTCGGCGGTGTCAAGGAATCGGGCATCGGCCGCGAGGGCTCGTCCTACGGCGTCGACGACTGGGTCGAGCTCAAGTACTGGGCCATTGGTGGATTGGGATTGTGAGCTGGGATGCCTACCGCGGTTGAAAGCGAGAAGCGAATGATCATCCTTGAGCAACGGGACTACCACGTTCATACCGGGAAGCTGCCGGAGCTTGTAGCTCTCTACGAGAGCGAAGGCATCGAGATCCAGAAGGAGGTTCTCGGAGGCTTCGTCGGTGCTTTCACGACCGAGATAGGCGCGCTCTCGACGTACACGAGCATGTGGCGCTACGACTCGTTCGCCGAGCGGGAGACCCGACGCGCTGCCCTCCAGGCCCGGGCCGACTGGAAGGCCTTTCTCCCGAAGATCTCTCCCTTGATCCACACGCAGCAGAGCCGGATTCTGACTCCAACGGCGTTCTCACCGCTGCAATGACACCTCTCGCGGGCAAGGTCGCCGTTGTCACGGGTGGCTCGCAGGGCATCGGGCGCGCGATCGCCGACGGGCTCGCCGAAGCCGGAGCCCGGATCGTGATCGCCGACCTCAAGGGAGCGGAAGAAGCGGCCGCGTCGTATCCAGAGGGGGTCGGGCTGACCGTCGACGTCGCGTCCGAGGATGACGTCACGCGCATGGTCGCCGATACCGTCGACCGTTGCGGCTCGCTCGACGTTCTCGTGAACAACGCGGGTCTGTACGCGACGCTGGCGATGCGTCCCTTCACCGAGATCCCGCTCGAGGAGTGGCGTCGCGTGATGGATGTCAACCTCGCCTCGATGTTCCTCACCTGCCGTGAGGCCGTTCCGGTGATGCGCGCACAGGGGGGTGGGACAATCGTCAACATCTCGTCGGGCACGCCGTTTCGCGGCGTTCCGTTCCTCTTGCACTACGTCACGAGCAAGGGTGCGATCGTCGCCTTCACGCGCGCGCTGGCGAAGGAGCTCGGCAAGGACGGCGTCCGCGTCAACTGCGTCGCACCGGGGTTCACGATGTCGCAGGGTGTGCTCGACAGCCCGGAGGTGGTCGAGAAGCTGCGCGACGTGTCGGTCTCGGCCCGAACCATTCAGCGCGATCAGGAACCGGAAGATGTCGTCGGCGCGGTCGTGTACCTCGCCGGCCCGACGTCCTCGTTCGTCACCGGGCAGACCATCGTCATCGACGGCGGCCAAACGTTCCACTAGCCCATGGAAGCAGCGGTGGAAGAGCGTACCGCGGCTTCCGTGGGCTAGTGGAACGTTGATCTTGCTGCACGCTTCGCGTGATCCTGAAGAGGCCCGCCCGCGGGCCATGGAGACATGGCCGTCGGGTTGCGCGTTGGCACGGGTGCTCCGACCGACCGCTTCGCGTGGATCAGCGGCTCACCTGCGCGATAGAGTCGCCGTCGCATGAGGCTCTCGCTCTACGAGTTCGCGACCGGGGTCGAGACGATCGGCGGCAACCGGGTCGTCTACGACGTCGCGAAACAGGAGGCGTGGTTCGGCGCTGCGACGGTCGAGGCGCGCGCGCTCGTCTGGCAGCTCGACCACGACCACGACGACGCGAAGGACGCCCTCCTGTCGGCCAGGGTCGATCTCGACCCATTCGCCGACTGGGTGATGCGGTGCGACACGGTGGCCTTTCCTCTCGGTGGGATCGCGTACCGGCACACGCACCCCGGGCCCGGGATCCGGTTTCTCCTCGGGGGGGAGCTCGAGATCCGAACGCACGGTTCGTCTTCCTTCTACGGCCCGGGCGGAGCATGGTTCGAGAGCGGGCCGGATCCGGTTGAGGCCTACGCCTCCTCGCATCTGGAGACGTCGTTCGTCCGAGCGCTGGTCGTTCCCGCCGAGTGGGCCGGGAAGCGCACCATCCGCTACGTCGACCCCGCCGACGAGGACCGGCCGAAGCTGCAGCGCGCCATCGTCCACTGCGAGCACCCGCTCGAGCTCCCGCGCTGATGCCGCAACGCACGCGGAGGGCGAATCCTCGTCGACCAGCTGGTCGTGCATGGGGCCGAGCTCGTGTTCGGCGTCCCGGGTGAGAGCTATCTCGACGTTCTCGACGCGCTCCACGACACACCGGCACTTCGCTACGTGACCTGCCGTCACGAGGCCGGCGCAGCGAACATGGCCGAGGCGTACGGCAAGCTCACAGGGCGTCCGGGAGTGTGCATCGTGACGCGAGGGCCGGGAGCAACGCACGCCTCGGTGGGAGTCCACACCGCGTACCAGGACGGCACGCCGCTCTTGCTCCTCGTGGGGCAGGTGCCGCGGGCGCAGCTGGGTCGCGAGGCGTTCCAGGAGCTCGATTATCGCGCGGTGTTCGGAACCATGGCGAAATGGGTCACGCAGATCGACGATCCCGCTCGGATCCCCGAGCTCGTCGCCCGGGCCTACGCGACGGCGACGTCGGGGCGGCCCGGCCCGGTCGTCCTCGCCCTCCCCGAGGACATGCTGACCGAGCTCACCGATGCGTCCGATGCGGCGCCTTACGTGCCTGCGCAGGCGGATCCGAGCGCGTCGGACGTGGAGCGGGCTCGAGCGATTCTCGACCGGGCGAGGCGACCGCTCGTGATCGTCGGCGGTCAACCATGGACGGCCGCTGCGCACGCGGCGCTCTCGCCGTGGTGCGAGGCGAGCGGTGTCCCGGTTGCGGCGGCATGGCGGTGCCAGGACTACGTCGACAACCTCTCGCCGTGCTACGCGGGCCACCTTGGCCTCGCCGCCGACGCGCGGCTCACGGAACGGCTGAAGGTCTCCGACGCGCTGCTCGTGATCGGCACCCGACTCGGCGATATCGAGACGCAAGGGTTCACGAGCATCGTGCCCCCGGGCGACGGCCGGGCGATCGTGCACGTTCACCCGGCACCGGAGGAGCTTGGTCGCGTGTACACACCGACCCTCGGAATCGTCGCCTCAGGGCCGAGCTTCGCCACGGCGCTGGCGCAGACGCCCCCGCTTGCGGCCGCAGCCGATCGCACCGAGATGGGCGAGGCGCACGCGCAGTTTCTCGAGAACCTCGAGGGACGGGAGCTTCCGGGTGGGGTTGACCCGACCGCCGTCATGGCGGTGCTCGCCGAGCGACTCGATGACGACGCGATCCTGACCAACGGGGCCGGCAACTTCACCGTCTGGGCGCATCGATTCTGGACCTTCCGGCACTACCGCACGCAGCTCGCGCCGCTGAGCGGCGCCATGGCCTACGGTCTCCCGGCCGCGATCGCAGCGAAACTGGTGCACCCGGAGCGTCAGGTGGTGTGCATCGCCGGCGACGGCGACTTTCTCATGTCTTCGGCCGGAGCTCGCGACCGCTGTGCAGTACGAGCTGCCGGTGGTCGTCGTGATCTTCGACAACGGGATGTACGGGACGATCCGGATGCACCAGGAGAGGCTGTATCCGGGGCGCGTCAGCGGCACCGAGCTGCGGAACCCCGACTTCGTGGAGCTCGCCCGGGCGTTCGGCGCCCACGGTGAACGAGTCGAGACGACCGCTGCCGCAGGCCCGGCAATCGAGCGTGCACTGGCCGCCGGGGTCCCGGCTGTCGTCCAGCTGGTGCTCGATCCCGAGGCGCTCACCCCTCGCGCAACGCTCAGCGAGATCCGTGAGGCTGCTCAGGCCGATTGAGGCAGCGGCCGGGCTCAAGGCCGTTCTGCGACGTGCCGATGAGTCCCCCAGATGAGGGAGTCGCCACTCCGTCTGGCAGGGTCTTCACAATGAACGGCTTTTGCCTACCATGTGGGTAGGAGCATGACCATGCGGCTTTCGAGACTTGCGGTCTTTGCAGCGGTTTTCGCTGCGCTCGTTGCCGTGCCGGCATTTGCCGCGTACAGTCGAGGTCATCCGTAACGGCGGTGTGTCGCTCGATGTCCCGGCGGGGTGGAGCAAGGTCGACCGGGCGCCGTCGGCGATCAGCGATCCGCGGACGCTGCTCGTCGTCGGGACCAAGGGCACTCGGGCGATCGACTCCGACTGCCAGGTCGCGACCTATCGTGTTCCGGTCGATGGTGCGGTTGTCGTCGTGATCGGCTGGCGGGAAAGCATCGGTGGTGTGAGCTCGCTCCCACTTTCGGGGTTGAAGCTCCGGCGCAGCACGTTCGAGTGCTTCGCGGGTCGCGGCGCCGTCGCGCAGGTGACGCGCGGAGGCCGTGACTTCCAGGTGAACGTCATGGTGGGTGACAAGGCCGACGCCGGCACTGTCGCGGACGCGCTCGATGTCGCCCGCTCGTTCGCGCTCGTCCAGAGGTAGCGCCCCGTCGAGGCGGCCCCACGGTAGGCTCGCGCGGATGCGCGATCCGATGAATGCCGTGATCACCTGGCTCGAGGAGCCGGTGAAGCGGAGTGCCACGGGACCGCTCGCCGGCAAGCGGCTCCTCGTCAAGGATCTGATCGACACCGCCGGCATCCGAACGACGTACGGTTCGGGTCTCTACGCCGATCACGTGCCCTCGAAGGACGCGACCGTCGTCACCCGGGCGCTCGCGGCGGGCGCCAGCATGGTCGGCAAGGGGCACCTCCCCGAGTTCGCCTGGAGCGTGCTCGGGACGAGCGACTGGTACGGGACCTGCCACAACCCGGTCCATCCGGGCCGGACGACCGGGGGCTCGTCGAGCGGCAACGCTGCCGCCCTCGCGAGTGACCTCTGCGACCTCGCGATCGGCACCGATACCGGATGCTCGATCCGCCTGCCTGCCGCCTGCTGTGATGTGGTCGGGTTCAAGCCTGCGTGGGGCACGGGGCCGCTCGATGGGATCTTCCCGCTCGTTCCGAGCTTCGATACGGTCGGCCCGATGGCGCGCACCGTCGCCGATGCCGCAACGCTCTGGTCGGTGCTCTCGGAGACGGTCATCCCGACCCCGCGGCTGGGCGGGCTGACGATCGGCCTGCTGCGTCAGCCGCCGCAAGTCGGTGACGGGCGAACCACGGAAACGAGTGACGCCGGCGAGCAATGGGTGGCGAGCTCGAGCAGCTCGGGGCGAAGGTCGTCGAGGCAACGCTTCCCGATGCGTCCGCCGACACGTGGCCCGTCTTCCTCCACGAGGCCGCGATCTCACACGCGAGCACGTTCCCGTCGCGCGCCGACGAATACGGAGCGGGAATGCGGTCGAAGCTCGAGCTCGCGGCGCTCGTCGACCCGGAAGCCGTAACGGCCGGATATCGCGCCCTGCTCGAGTGGCGCAACTTCGTCCCTGAGGTCGATCTCTACGTGAGCCCGTGCATCGGAATCGGATTGCCGGCAGAGGAGGTCGACGAGCAGGAGATCAGGCTGCCGCTCTCGTCGTTCCTCCGTTGGGTCAACCTGATCGGCTGGGCAGGGCTCGCGATCGGCAATCTCCAGCTCGTCGCGCCGCGTAATGAGACTGTTATCGCGGCCGGGCTGGCCTGGGAGCGTCGGTAACGTAGGCGCCCGTGCGCCGGGTCGGGATAGCGATGGTGATCGTCGGCCTGGCCGTGCTCGCGGCGGGATGCGGCGGCAAGGACGAGCCTCCGCGCTCGGCGCTCGCCGAGCAGCTCGCCAGCTCTGCGACAGGCCGCGCCGACACGGAGGCGCTCGGATTGCCGGCCGAGAAGGGGTTTGTCGTCATGAAGCCGACTGCGGCGATCGGCATCCGTCTCGCGAAGGACATCGGGAAGCTCGAGGGCACGACCGCTCCGAGAAGCAGCAGCTCGCAGCACTGGCCAAGGACTTCGGCTTCTACTACAACGAGCTCGCTGCGGCGGTGAAGCTGTACGCGGTCAGCGACTCGGAGGTGTACACGATCACCCTCGCCCGCGCGAAGCCGTCGCTCGAGAGCGCCGAGGCGCTTGCGACGACGATGGGCGCACCCGAGTGCGCCGTGCGTCCGTTCCCCGACCGCTAGCGGCCGACGGCTACGTCCCGTCGAACTCGGGCTTTCGCTTCTCGACGAAGGCCGAGACACCCTCGTGGAAGTCGTGCGTCTGCTGGAGGAGCCCGTACGCGAGCCCTTCGAGCTCGATGCCCGACGTGGAGCGGGCCGTCGTACACCGTGTTGAGGACGCGCTTCGCCATCGCGAGTGAGAGCGGTGAGTGGCGGGCGAGCTCGTCGATCAGCGCCTGCGACCGCCCCGGTCGAGCTGCTCGGCGGCAACACCTCGGTCACGAGCCCGATCGCGAGCGCCTCCTCGGCCTTCACCCGGCGGCCGCGCATGATGATGTCCTTCGCACGGCCGACACCGACGAGTCTCGCGAGCCGCTGGGTGCCGCCGGAGCCGGGGATCATCCCGATCGTCGCCTCCGGCAGCGCCATCTGCACGTCGTCCGCAGCGATGCGGAAGTCGCACGCGAGCGCAAGCTCGAGACCGACGCCGAACACGTAGCCCTCGAGCTGCGCGATCACCGGCTTCGCGCAGCGCTCGGGCGCAGCCACGTTCTTCGCGAGCTGCGAGACGACCCAGGGTGACTTCGTCAGAAAGCCGGCGATGTCGCCACCGGCGGTGAACTGGCCGCCTGCGCCGGTGAGCACGACGAATCGAACGGACTCGTCGCCGTCGAGCTGAGCAAAGAGCTCCGCCAGCTGGTCGCGGGCGAGCATCGACACCCGGTTGAGCTTCCCGGGCACGTCCAGCGTGATCGTGGCGACGCCGCGGTCGGCGTCGCGGTCGACCCGGAAGCCGTCGTATTCGGTCACACGCTCTCCTTCGACTCGTCTCGTAGGACTCTGCGCAGGATCTTTCCTGCAGAGCTTTTCGGAAGCGCCGTCACCATCCTGTACTCACGCGGGCGCTTGAAGCGGGCAAGCGTCGAGGCGAGGCAATGTGCGTCGAGCTCGTCGGCGGTGGCTTCGCCGACGACGACCGCGACGACCCGTGACCCGAGCCGGTCGTCGGGCGCTCCCACGACCGCCACCTCGCGGACACCGGGATGGCTTGCGAGGACATCCTCGACCTCGACCGGATGAATGTTCTCGCCGCCGGAGATGATCATGTCGTCGAGCCGCCCGTCGACCCACAGGTCGCCGTCGGCGTCGAGATGCCCGGTATCCCCTGTGTGATACCAGCCGTTGCGAATTGCCTTCGCGTCGGCATCCGGTCTGTTCCAGTAGCCGCCGAAGGCCTCGTCACCGGACAGGTCGACGCAGATCTCACCGCTCGGCTCGAGCTTCAGGCGCGTGTTGAGCGACGGCCGTCCCGGCGCACCCCGGCTTGCCGGCCTGGTCGCGGCCGATCGAGAACGTATAGACCTCGGTCGAGCCGTAGTGGTTGACGAAGACCTCGGGCTCGAAGACCTCCACGCACCGGGCGACCGCCGACGAGGTCATCGCGGCACCCGCATAGCCGAGCGCTCGAACGCTCGAGACGTCGTGCTCGCCAATCCGCGGATGCGTGACCAGGTCGTGGAACAGCGTCGGGGCGAGGTAGAGCGACGTGATGCGCTCGTGGGCGATCAGGCGTAGAGCCTCGTCCGGGTCCCAGCGGGCCTGAGGGACGAAGCAGCCGCCGATGAGGTGCATCGCGAGAAGGGAGTGGATGCCCATGGTGTGGTAGAGCGGCATCGCGCCCAGCGTGCGGTCGCCCTGCCGGTAGCCGTGCTGGAGCGACTGGCTGAGACCGCCTGCCCGATCGGCTGCGTGGCTGCGCGGAACGCCCTTCGGTCGTCCCGTGGTGCCGGAGGTGTAGAGCACCAGCGAGATCTCGCGGTCGTCGCGATCGAGCGCACCGCTGTGGAGCGGCCCATCGGGAAGGCTGTCACCGTCGCGAATCACGATCTCGGCACCTGCGTCGCCGATGCAGTAGTCGAGCTCTTCGGCGGAGAGGCGCCACGAGAGAGGGACGAAGACGGCCCCTGACCACTGGGTCGCCCAGTAGAGAAGCGCCGTGTCGAGCCGGTTGTCGAGAACGACCGCCACGCGCGACTCCCGGCTTTGCGCCCAGTCCTCCCGCGATCCGCGAGATCCGAGGGAGCAGCTCGTCGTAGCGAATCCCCGGGAAGGCCTCCCGTTCAGGGTGGCGCTCACAAGCCGCAAGGAGCGATGCTGCGAGATTCATTGCGCTTCTAGCCGGTCTCGACGCACTCGAGAATGGCCTCGACGATCGGCGCGTAGCCGGTGCAGCGGCAGAGGTGCCCGGAGAGCATGTCCACGATCTCCTCCCGTGACGGCGTGCCGCGGGAGAGGAGGTCGCCGGCGGCCATCAGGATCCCGGGCGTGCAGAAGCCGCACTGAAGGGCATGGTGGCGCTTGAAGGCGGCCTGGAGCGGCGACAGCAGGGCGTCGCCCGCGAGCGACTCGACGGTCTCCACCGCCGACCCGTCGGTCTGCACGGCGAGCAGGCAACAGGCACGGACGGAGACGCCGTCGAGGCGCACGGTGCACGATCCGCAGACGCCGTGCTCACAGCCGACGTGGGTGCCCGTGAGACCGAGTCGGTGGCGGAGGAAGTCGGTGAGGAGCAGGCGCGGCTCGACCCGTTCTGTGACGACCCGTCCGTTCACGGTCACCGAGATCTCCATCATGCTGCTCGCTCCCAGGCGCTCAACAGCGCTCGCTCGACGAGCGTCCCGGTGAGCTGCCGAAGGTAGCCGGCCGACGCATGGATCGTGCCCACCGGCTCGATCGCCCTGGCGGCCCGCAAGCCCGCCTCTTGCGCCGACGTCGCGGTGACGGGAGCGCCTTCGAGCGCCAGCTCGACCTCCGCAAGGGCGGTGGGCCGCTCGGTGACAGCGCCCACGCGGACCCGGACGTCACGTGCGACACCGTCGACACGCACCAGCACGACCGCCACCATCGCGAGCGCGAAGTCACCCGCCCGCAGCGCCAGCTCGTGGAACGCCGACCCCTCGTTTGCGACCGGCTGTGGCCACCTGCTCTCGACGACGAGCTCCCCGGGTGCGAGCGTCGTCAGGAAGTGCGTGACGAAGAATTCGTCCGGCGCGATCTGGCGGCGCCCGTTCGGCCCGTCGACCACGAGGGTGCCACCGAGGGTTGCGAGGCAAAGCGGAATCTCGGCGGATCCGTCAGCGTGGGCGAGGCTGCCACCCACCGTGCCACGGTTGCGGGTGACGAAATGGCCGACGTAAGGGAGCGCCTGCTGCAGCAGCGGGTGTGTATTCGGGTCCCGCTGGACCGTGGCCTGACGGACGGTGGCGCCGACCCGCACGACCTCGTCCACCTCGATCAGGTCGAGACCTGCAGGGTTGAGGTCGACCAGCAGCGTCGGACGGACGAGGCGCATGTTGAGCGCGGGGACGAGGCTCTGGCCGCCGGCGATCGGCTTCGCGTCCTCGCCGCCACGCTGCAGAGCCTCGAGGGCCTCCTCGAGCGAATGCGCGGCAACGTAGTCGAACGCGACCGGCTTCATGCGTGGGGTTCCCGGTTGAGAAGATCCCAGACCCGCGGTGGAGTCAGCGGCAGCTCGACGTCGTCCCGGCCGATCGCGTCCGCGACGGCATTGGCAATGCAGACGGGAGCGCTCATGGTGTTTCCCTCCCCGATTCCCTTGGCGCCGAGTGCGGTGACAGGCGACGGCGACGAGAGATGGCCGATGCGGAGTGCCGGGACGTCGGGTGCGGTGGGCGCGAGGTAGTCGACGAACGACGACGTCAGCAGGTTGCCCGACTCGTCGTAGACGTGGCGCTCGTAGAGGGCTGCGCCAACGCCGTGCGCGAACCCACCGCGCACCTGGCCGTCGGCGAGAAGCGGGTTGAGGAGAAGGCCGGCGTCGTGCACGGTGACGTAGTCCAGCACGTGCACCTTCCCGGTCTCGCGGTCGACCTCGACCGCGCACACGTCGACGATGAAGCCGTGGGCGGCCGACGAAGCGACGCGATCGTCTGCGTCTGGTGGATCCAGCGTCGGCGGCGCCCAGAACGCGACTGCTGCCAGGCCGGCCTCTTCGCCCTCGGGTAGCCCTTCGGGGTTCCAGTGCGCCATCCCGGCCACACGGCGGAGCGACAGCGCCTCATCGCCGGCATGCGCCCGGATTGCGTCGATCTTCGCCCGAAGCTTGAGCGCAGCGGCCTGGACGGCCCCGACGGCAACGCCGGAGAACCGCGACGAGTAGTTGCCCGACGCAACGGTCCACGGCACGCTTGCAGTGTCCATCTCGGCCAGCACCGTCACGTCGTCCGGGGTGCACCCGAGGACGTCGGCGACGACCTGCGCGCAAACCGTACGGTGGCCCTGCCCTTGTGGCGTCGTTGCGAGTCGCACGGTGATTCCACCGAGCGGGTCGATCGCAATCGACGCGCCCTCGGCGTTCCCGGACTTCGGCAGCGAGCGGGCGCGCTCGTCCGCCGTCTGCGCCAGGGTGATGTAACCCATGTTCGAGATCGACGGCTCGACGATGCAGGCGAGCCCGATCCCGGCAAGCCCACCCTCGGCGCGGGTTGCATCGACGCGCGCGCGCAGTGCGTCGTAGTCCGCAAGCTCGAGCGCGGTGTCGAGGCAGGCACCGTAGTCGCCCGAGTCGTACAGCGCGCCCGACGGAGTGCGGTAGGGCATCTCATCGGCCGTGACCAGGTTGCGGCGCGCCAGCTCGGCCGGGTCGAGGCCGAGGCGCCGTGCTGCGATCGCCATCGTCCGCTCGAGCCCGAAGTAGAGCTGCGGCCCGCCAAACCCGCGGTTGAGGCCAGACGGGATCGTGTTGGTGAGCACGACGCGGTTGCGAACCCCGACGTTCGGTACGCGGTACGCCCCTGTAAGCGACCCGTGCATGCGGTAGAGGGTCGCGGGCTCCGGGGCGCGGACGTACGCGCCGACGTCTTCGATCGCGTCGTAGCGGAGCGCAATCAGCCGGCCGTCTGCCGTGAAGCCGGCCTCGACCTCGGTCGTGCGACCCGTTGCTGCGGCGCTCGCCGCAAGGTGCTCGAGCCGGTCCTCGACCCACGTCACCGGCACCCCGAGGTGACGGGAGGCAAGGCCGATCAACACGATGTACGAGAACACGGCCGCCTTGATGCCGAACGAGCCGCCCGAGTCGGAAGGCGTGAGGAGACGCAGGCGGTCACCCTTCAGCCCGAGCGCCGCCGCCGCGACGCCGTGAAGCGTGAACGGCCCCTGGAAGTTCGCCCAGGCTGTCAGGCGCCCGGCGGCCGGGTCCCAGTCTGCGACGACCGCGTAGCACTCGACGGGTGTGCAGGTGAAGCGGGGGACATGGAAGGTCTGCCTGAGGACGAGGTCGGCGTCTGCGCATCGCCTGCTCGACCTCGCCGTACGAGAACGTCCGGTCGTGCACGGCGCCGGCGGCCGCTGCGACCGGGTCGAGCACAGCCTCGAGCGGGTCGTAGTCGACCGCCACCAGCTCGGCGGCGTCCTCGGCGAGGTAGCGGTCGCGGGCGACGACGACCGCGATCGGCTCGCCCACGTACCGGACGGTGTCGATCGCGGCCGCGTACTGCGGCG
Organism: uncultured Actinomycetes bacterium; assembly: GCA_963724655.1. GTDB lineage: Bacteria > Actinomycetota > Thermoleophilia > Gaiellales > Gaiellaceae > Gaiella. The sequence continues at coordinate 260,105 of CAVRVG010000005.1, forward strand.
TCCCGGTCTCGATCCCGGCGGGGAAGGGTCGCGACAGCGCGGCGACATCCGCGCCGGTGAGCACGCCGACGACGCCGGGCATCGCGAGGGCCGCGCTCGCGTCGACCTCGATCCGGGCATGTGCGAGCTGTGATCGCACGACGGCGGCGTGGAAGCTGTGCGCCACGGGTGTGAGGTCGTCGAGAAACCTGCCCTCGCCACGCAGCAGCGCATCGTCCTCGACGCGCAGCACGCTGCGGCCCACCCACGGGGTTTCGGTGCTCGCGCGATCAGCCGGTGCCACCGCGCGAACGTAACACTGTTGCCTAGCGCGGGTGCCGCTCTGCGGCGAGCGCCACCTGGTCGTCTCCCGGCCCACCGTGCTCGAGCGCCCGAAACGCCTCCAGGACGGCTCGCGGGTCACGAGCGTGACGAAGCGCCGCCATCGTCAAGGGCTCTCGCACGGCTCCGCCGCAGTGCGCACACGGCCAGTAGATCCGTGACATCAGCTGGGCAGCCCGCCCGTCGGGGTACATGCGGAGGATCTCGAGGATCGTCGTCGAGCCTCGAATCCGGCCGAGGACGGTGTCGCCGTCGGCGACGCCGTCCGCCGGCTGGAACCCCGGGATCGACGTGCGCGACGCCTCAGCCCGCACCGGCCTACACCGCCAGGTGCGCCAGTCGGGCTCGGCTCCTCGGATGCCATTCGGACGGCGTTCCGCGGCAGCTGGTAGCGGGCGTACGGCAGCACCGCGACCTTCGCCTCCGGTCCATGCCGTTTCATCGCCGCCGCGAACGCGTCGTCGAGCGACGTGGTCGCGTCGAGCCCGATGTCGGCCGCCATCTCGAGGTTCTCCTCCAGCGTGACGACGGTGAGGTGCTTCCGCGTCATCACCTCGTAGATCGGCACCCAGATGCAGCCGGCCCACATCTGGATCTCACGCTTGTGGATGTCGAGGAGCACCCGCTGGTAGTTCTCGGCGGTCGGCGGCATGTAGGGCTTCATCAGGTCCATCAGCGCGAAGCCCGGGAAGTCGCCGATCGCTGTCGAGACACCGGGCGACGGGCTGGTGTAGATGATCGTGCCGCCGTCCTTCAGGACGAGATCGGCCGACATGCAGCCCCAGCCCGTGTGGAAGAAGAGATGGTCCGTCGGTGCAAAGACGCCGCAGATCACGATGTCAGCCTGTCCCTGCTCCTCGACCCAGCTGTCGTAGGCGTAGATCGCGTTGAACCGCCGGATCGCCTCGCGGTGGGCTTCGGGATGTGAGCCGAAGATGCAGTCGATCACGCGTCCATGCGTGTCGAGGATGACGTTCATGGTGCAGTCGAGGCCGCACATCGTCGCGACCTCGTCGATGTCCGATCGCATCGGACCCGCGTAGGCGCCGTAGTGCGTCAGTGGCGAGGTGCACGAAGGCGCAGTGGTTCGACTCGATCGTCGCGTCGGAGACGACGCCCGGCAGGATCAGCTTGCCGCCGCCGCCCGCGCCCCAGTGGTTCGCCTGCGCCTGACCGATCGTGATCTTCAGCTCGCTCGTCGCAACCTCGGTGTGGAGCCAGACGGGGGTGCCACCCGACGAGACGCCGACGAACGTGTAGGCGTCGGGGTTCTGCGGGTCGTTCTGGTGGAAGGCCCAGCCGTTCGCCTCCATCCGCGCGAGGTTCGTCGCGGCCGAGCTTCTGCTCCATGTCCGACTTCGGACATCGGGAAGACCTTCCCGTTCGCGCAGACGACGCGGACGTCGCGTGATTCCCGCCGTCTCGATCGCGTCGAACACGGGCGGGAGGAGCCTGGACGACGGCGTGGGTCGGAACTGGTTGTCGATGATCGACTGCGATGCTCGTCTTGCCGGCGAGGATCTCGGCGAAGGTCGGTCCGTCGAACGGCTCGCGTCAGCGCTTCGCGAGCCGCGGCCGTCGAGTCGCCGACCGGCGCAGGCTCGTCGGGGTACACGTCTGCGACGAGGTTCGCCGTCGGAATATCGAGCGTCGAGCGTGTCGCGGTGCTTCTTCGAGTCGTCGTCGGTGGCACCGATCGCCAAGGGATCCATCGACTCGTACGGGATGACAACACGGGTCGTCGCGCTCATGATCCCTCCGGAGGTCGGTACTGACAGGGACGAGCGTAGACGATTCGAGCGTCTACACTCGGCCCCGATGAGAGCTGCGCTGATCGGTGTTGCAGTGGGTGTCGGTGATCGCACTCGGGGTCGGCGCGTTCTTCGTCTTCCGCGGGGACGACGGGCCGACGCAGACGACTTTCGCCTCGCAGCTCTCGGAACTATGCGTGGACGCGCGGACCCAGGTCGAGGCGCTCGGCCAGCCGAGCGAGATCCCGATCAGCAAGCTCTACCCCGGCACGGTCAAGATCGGGCGTGCCTTCCTCGAGCAGGCGCGGGCGCTCGACCCGCCGCCCGAGCAGGCAGCGGCGGCGAAGACGTTTCTCGAGCAGCGGCGCTGTACTACGACGGCCTCGAGTACGCCTACGAGTTCTTCACCACCCAGAACAACCAGGTTGCATTCGTCCGGATCGTGGACGGGGCGACTCGCGAACCTCGGCAACGCCGAGACCGCGGCGAAGACGATCGGTGCACCGGAGTGCGCGCTGCGACCGTTCGAGTAGCGCGACCGCGCATCAAGTCGGCAGCCGAAGCTAATCGATTATCGGTGGCTCGACGTTGAATCCGTCTAGACGGGCTGGTAGGTTCCGCCCTCGTGAGTCTCCGAGGACTTCCTGACATAGGTGGCGCCGACGCTGCCTCTCGAGGCGGCGCGTGAGCGCCCGCGGCGTCTCCGGCGAGGTACTCGGCTCGGCATCACCGCGATCCTGATCGTCGCTGATGCTGATCTGGGTCCTGTTCATCGCCCGCGGAACGACGTTCGGCTCCGCGATGGACGACCCCGAAGGACTTCCTGATCACGCTGCTCAACGGGCTCACCGCCGCGGGGCTGCTACTTCGTCGTGGCGAGCGGCTTCACGCTCATCTTCGGGCTCATGCGCGTCGTCAACATGGCGCACGGCGCGTTCTTTCTCCTCGGCGGCTACATCGCGCTGAAGCTGCAGCGCCACTGGGTCGGACAGGGCTCGGCCTTCGGGCTCACGAGCGAGCAGGTCAACCTGAGGAACTGGATCCTGCCGGCGCTGATCGGCGCGCGGTCCTCGTCGGGCTCGTCGGCCTGACGATGCAGCAGGTCTTCCTGCGCTGGAACCAGGGGCAGGAGCTGCGCCAGGCGCTGATCACGATCGCGATCGCGATCATCCTCGCCGACCAGATGCTCGCGCACTTCGGTGGGGTCGCCGAGGACATCGCCTGGCCGGGCAAGCTCGACACGTTCTGGAACCTCCGCGTCGCGGGCGTGCAGTACACGACGACGCGCCTCTTCATCCTCGGGGTCGCGATCGCGGTCGGGCTCGGTCTGTGGGTCTGGCTCAAGAAGACCCGCACCGGCATGGTGATCCGCGCCGGCGTCGACGACCGGCAGATGGTCGAGCGCGCTCGGCATCAACATCCAGCTCACGTTCGCGATCGCGTTCTTCGTCGGCTCGGCGCTCGCCGGGCTCGGCGGCGTGATCGGCGGCTCGTTCGCGAGCCTCGCGCCCCGGCGTCGACTCCAACTGGCTGCTCGAACTCGCTCGTCGTCGTGATCATCGGCGGCATGGGATCGCTCGTCGGCGCAGCCGTCGGCTCGCTGCTCCTCGGGCTCACGACCAACTTCGCCGCGGCCTACCTGCCGTCCGACTACACGTACTACTCGATCATCTTCACGTTCGTGCTGCTCGCGATCGTTCTCGCGGTGCGGCCACTCGGGCTGTTCGGGCGACCGGCATGACGACCCGCTCGCTGATCGAGCGGGTGGTCGGTGTCGCTGTGCTCGTCGTCGCGCTCTCGCGCCGCTCCTGTTCAGCACCTACTGGGTGTCGGCGCTGCTGACGCAGATGCTGCTGCTCGGCATCGTCGCGGCCAGCCTGATCTTCCTCTCGGCGTACGGCGGCATGGTCTCGCTCGCCCAGGTGGCGATCTACGGGATCGCCGGGTTCGTTCTTCGGCAACGTGGTCACGAACGGCAACACGAAGGGGCTCAACCTCGGCTGGAGCCCCTGGCTCGGGGTGTTGCTGGCGATCGTGATCGCGACCGCCTTCGGGCTGCTCTTCGGCGCCCTCGCGAGCCGCAGCGTCGGGATCTACTTCCTGATGATCACGCTCACGTTCGGCGTCATCGCGAACCTCTTCTTCGGCCAGGTGACGACCTTCTCGGGCTTCGGCGGGATCAGCGGCATCGGCGCGCCGGGACTGATCGGGAACGTCGACGCGCATCCCGAACCGTCTCTACTACGTTGCGCTCGGCGTCGTCGCTCGTCGTCTCGTGCTGCTGCGCTACGTCGTCCGGACGCCGTTCGGTCTCGCGCTCCAGGGCGTCCGCGACGACCCTGTCCGGATGAGCTCGCTGGGCTACAACGTCGTGCTCCACCGCACGCTCGCGTTCGGCTTCGCGGCGTTCGTCGCATCGCTCGGCGGCGTGCTCTTCGTCTGGTGGAACGGGCACATCGACCCGGCCTCGATCGACCTCAGCGCGATGATCGACGTGCTCGTGATCGCGGTGATCGGCGGCCTCTACCGCGTCGAGGCCGCCTGGCTCGGCGCTTTCGTCTTCGTCATCATCAACAACTACTCGCAGCAGGATCGATTTCGTCGGGCCTCGGTTCCACACGCTGATCGGCGTCATCTTTCTCGCCATCGTGCTCGTCTCGCCCACCGGCCTGATCGGGCTCTGGGAGCGCTTCCTCGATCTCGTCACGACGGCAGGCGGCGGAGCGGGCCGCGCGAGCCGATCGCCGAGCTCCCGGCGCGGCGGCGATGCGTGAGTCGGGATTGAGAGCCTCCGAACGATCGGAGTCCGGACGCGTCTCAGGTGGTACGTCGTTTGCTCCAACCCACGAAGGAGGAGGGCAATACATGAGTCATCTCATGAGGCGAGGCCGGAAGTTCACGCTTCCGCTCGCCGGCGCCGCACTCGTTGCGGTGATCGTGGCCGCAGGCGCGTTTGCGGCCATCGACAGGCAAGGCAAAGTCCGCGGCGGGCACGCCGATCAAGGTCGCGGTTCTGTCCGACTGTCAGGGCGCGTTCGGCGTCGTTCGACGGGCAGGACCTGGCCGGTGTCGTCTCCGCGATGTCGGAGTACGCCGGCGGCCAAGCCGGTCAACGTGAACGACCCGCGCAAGGGCTGGACGGGTGGTTCGATCGGTGGTCACCCGCTCAAGCTGGTCGGCATCGGTTGCTCGAACGACCGGCGCCGACACGGCCATCAAGGAGACCAAGCGGCTCATGGAGCAGCTCGATGCAGACGTGATGATCGGGCCGCTGTCGGGCGACGAGTCGATCGCGGTCGCCAACTACGCGAAGCTGCACCCGACGAAGACGTTCGTCGACGGCTCCTCGGGGGCGCAGGACACGACCCTGAAGGTGCGAGCGCCGAACTTCTTCCGCTTCCACGGTGACGGCGCGCAGTGGAACGCCGGACTCGGCGACCTCGCCTACAACAAGCTCGGTTGGAAGACGGCCGCCGTGGTCGCCGACGACTACAGCTTCGCATGGACGTCGGCCGCCGGCTTCATCGCCGAGTTCTGCGCGGTGGGCGGCAACGTCACGAAGCGGGTGTTCCCGCCGCTGAACACGACCGACTACTCCGTCGTACGCGCAGCAGATGCCGACGGACGTCGACGGCACCTTCGTCGCGGTCGGCGGTGCCGGTCTGATCCCGTTCCTGAAGGCCTACGAGCAGGCGCATGGCCCGATCGACGGGAAGAAGTTCATCGGCAACCTGTTCTGGGGCACCCCGGGCCAGTTCGAGCAGCTGAGCACGCGGGTCACCGGTGCCTACGTCGGCGGTGCCGGCACGGCAGGCGACCTCGCGACGGCGAAGGCCCAGCACTACGCGAACCGGATCATCGGCAAGTGGTTCAAGACGATCCCCGCCCTACGGCGCAGCCGCGCCGCAGGCGTCGAGCACGTTCACGTTCGGCTACTTCGCCGACACCTGGGGCCTGATCAAGGGCCTGCAGGCGGTCAAGGGTGACCTCGCCGGCGGCCAGAAGCCGCTGCAGGCACGCGCTCGCGAAGGTCGTCCTTCCGACCGGCTACGGCGACGATCAAGCTCGACAAGAACCGCGCGGGCATCATCCCCGTCTACTACCAGCAGCTCTACCAGAAGGACGGCAAGCTGGCGGTCAAGACGGTCGGCTACATCCCGAAGGTCGACCAGACGTTCGGCGGCACGTTCTCCGCTTCCACTCCCGCTCCGGGACGTACCTTCCCGAAGTGCGTGAAGCGGAGCCTGCCGTGGATCGGAAGACGCAGCATCCGAAGGTCACCGGCTGAGAAGACGGTTGGCCGAGACCGCACACGTCGAGACCGCCGAGCCGATCCTCCGCTTGCGGGGGGTCGGCCGGCGCTTCGGCGGCCTTCATGCCGTGAGCGACGTCGATCTCGACGTCGCTCACGGCGAGCGCCGCGCCATCCTCGGGCCGAACGGTGCGGGGAAGACGACCCTGTTCAACGTCATCTCGGGCGACGTCGCCCCGACGTCCGGCACGATCGAGTTCCTTGGGCGGGACACGACGGTCACGCCGGCCCGGCAGCGCGCGAAGCTCGGAATGTCACGCACCTACCAGAAGACTCGGCTCTTCCTCGGCCTCACGGTCGAGGACAACCTGTATCTCGCCGTGCTCGGCGTGCGCGCCGGGCATATGCGCCCCGTCGTGCTGCCCGGTAAGGACGGCGCCATCCGCGAGGAAGCGCGGGCCCTCGCGGCGTCGGTGGGGATGACGGCGACCCTCGGCACGCTCGTTGGCTCGTTGTCGCACGGCGAGCAGCGCCAGCTCGAGGTCGGCATGGCAAGAGCCGGCAACCCGAAGCTGATGATGCTCGATGAGCCCGCCTCCGGTCTCTCGCGCGGTGAGCGCGTGGCGCTCACCGATCTCCTGCTCGACCTCGATCCGTCGATCACGCTGATCCTGATCGAGCACGACATGGATGTGGCGCTTCGCGTCGCCGGCCAGGTGACGATGATGCACGACGGCCGCAAGGTCGTCGAGGGCACGCCGGACGAGATCCGCGCCAACCAGATGGTGCACGACCTGTACCTCGGGACGGGGCACCAGCCGGATGCCTGACGTCCCGTTTTTCGCAGTCGAGGGTCTGAGCGCCTTCTACGGGACCGCGCAGGCGCTCGAGGACGTCGCGTTCGAGATGGGCAAGGAGTCCGTCGCGATCGTGGGCCGGAACGGCATGGGGAAGACGACGCTCTGTAACGCGATCATGGGGATCTCGCCGCCGCGGGCGCGAGGCTCGATCCGCTTCGAGGCCGAGGAGGTTCTCGGCAAGTCGTCGAACAGGATTGCGAACCTCGGCGTCGGCTACGTGCCGCAGGGCCGCCGGCTGTTCCCCTCGCTCAGCGTCGACGAGCACCTCCGGATGATCCGCGGTCGCGGCTCGGACGCGCCGCGGAAGTGGGACGTGCGCAGCATCTACGAGCTCTTCCCGCGCCTCGCCGAGCGAAAGCGGAACGGCGGTGCGCAGCTGTCGGGCGGCGAGCAGCAGATGCTCGCGATCGGGCGGGCGCTGCTGACGAATCCGAAGCTCCTGATCATGGACGAGCCCTCCGAGGGGCTCGCCCCGGCGGTCATCGAGAACCTGATCGACGTGTTCCGGACGCTCGAGACCGAGGGGCTCGCGATTCTGCTCATCGAGCAGAACCTCGGCGTCGCGACGTCGCTCGCGAGCCGGCAGCTGGTGATGGTCGCAGGCTCGATCTTCACCGAGACGACCGCCGACGTGCTCGCGTCCGACCCGGACGCGCAGCGGCGCTATCTCGGAGTCGAGCCGCTCGCAAGTCACACGTAGCCTTGGCTAGCGTTGGCGAGGAGACCGATTTGGCAGGAAATGGGGACGTCATGCCGACCGTGGTTCTCGTCGGAACCCTCGACACGAAGGGCGAGGAGTACGCGTATCTCGCGCGATCGGATTGCGCGAGCACGGCGTCGACGTCGTGCTCGTCGACGCAGGCATCGTCGGCGAGCCGCTCGCGATCCGGACGTGACACGGGAGGAGGTGGCGGCAGCGGTCGGTGCCGACGTCGCACGCGCTCGCAGCCGCGGGCGATCGCGGCGCCGCGGTCGAGACGATGGCCCGTGGCGCAGCCGAGGTCGTCAAGCGGCTGCACGCCGAGGGCCGGCTCGACGCGATCGGGGGCCTCGGTGGCTCGGGCGGCTCGTCGATCGCCACCTACGCGATGCGGCAGCTGCCGATCGGCGTCCCGAAGCTGATGGTGTCGACGGTGGCCTCAGGCGACACGAGCCCGTACGTCGGCTCGGTCGACGTGACGATGATGTACTCGGTCGTCGACATCGCGGGGATCAACCGGGTCTCGGCGCAGATCATGACGAACGCGGCTGCGGCGCTTGCGGGCATGGCCAAGGCGACCGTGCCGCCGCTCGGCGAGGAGAAGCCGCTGATCACCGCCTCGATGTTCGGCGTCACGACCGCGGCGGTCACGACGGCGCGGGAGCGGCTCGAGGAGCTCGGCTACGAGGTGCTCGTCTTCCATCAGACGGGCGCCGGCGGCGGCTCGATGGAAGCGCTGATCGAGGCGGGCTTCATCGCCGGGTCGCTCGACGTGACGACGACCGAGTTCTGCGACCTTGTCGCGGGGGGTGCTCTCGTCGCGGTGCCCGAGCGGCTCGAGTCGGCCGGCAAGCGCGGAATTCCCCAGGTCGTCTCGCTCGGTGCCCTCGACATGGTCAACTTCGGTCCGTTGGACACGGTGCCGGAGCGCTATCGCGACCGGAACCTCTACGTGCACAACCCGACGATCACGCTCATGCGGACGACACCCGACGAGTGCCGTGAGATCGGGCGGATCATCGGCGAGAAGCTGAACGCGGCCTCGGGGCCGACGGTGCTCTTCGTGCCGTTGCGCGGTGTGTCGGCGATCGCGACCGAAGGCCAGGTGTTCCACGACCCGGAGGCCGATGCGGCGCTGTTCGACACGATACGCGCGACAGTCGACACCTCGAAGGTCGAGCTGCACGAGCTCGACACGGACGTGAACGACCCGACGTTCGCGCTGGCCATGGCGAACCGTCTTCATGAGCTGATCGAGGCGCGGTCGGTGACGAGAGGCGAGGCCCTCGCGCGCCTCCGGGCGCAGATGGACGGCGGGCGGCCCGTTGTCGGCGCGGGAGCCGGCACGGGGCTGTCGGCCAAGTGTGCCGAGGCGGGCGGTGCAGACCTGATCATCATCTACAACTCGGGTCGCTACCGGATGGCGGGACGAGGGTCGCTCTCCGGCCTCCTTCCGTACGGCGACGCCAACGCCATCGTCGTGGACATGGCGCGCGAGGTTCTCCCGATCGTCGTCGAGACGCCCGTGCTCGCGGGGGTGTGCGGTACCGATCCGTTTCGGCTGATGGACGTGTTCCTCGACGAGATCAAGCGGATCGGCTTCAGCGGTGTCCAGAACTTCCCCACCGTCGGTCTCTTCGACGGCACCTTCCGGGCGAATCTCGAGGAGACGGGCATGAGCTACGGCCTGGAGGTCGACCTGATCAGGCAGGCACGTGAGAAGGATCTCCTCACGGCCCCGTACGTCTTCGACGTCGGCGAGGCCGAGGCGATGGCCGGCGCGGGTGCCGACGTGCTCGTCCCGCACATGGGGCTCACCACGGGCGGCACGATCGGAGCCGACACCGCGAAGACCCTCGAGAGCTGCGTCCCGCTCATCCAGGAAATGTGCGATGCCGCGAAGCGCGTCAATCCGGAGATCATCGTGCTCTGCCACGGTGGCCCGATCGCCGAGCCGGACGACGCGGCCTACGTCATCGCGAACACCGAGGGCATCGTCGGGTTCTTCGGCGCCTCGTCGATGGAGCGACTGCCGACGGAGGTCGCGATGACCGAGAACATGAAGCGATTCAAGTCGATCCCGGTTTAATGGCTGATTCCGAATTCACGCACTGCCGGATGAGCGCCTGCGCACGTCGCATCGTGGCCGCCGGAACGTCCGAAAAGGCCACCAGCCTTCCCTCCCGTCCCGGCGACCACGCTGCTCGGCGCAGACACTCCCCGACAGCACGCCAATTCGAAACCAACCATCCGAAAGGAGCATGACGTGAGCAAGTTCGTGATGAAGGGTGACGTGGCGATCGCGGATTTCGACTGGGGGAGCGCCGGGATGCGCGTCGACCCACCGACCACCGGCTGCTCGACGTTCGTGGTGATGGACGTCACCCTCGGGCCAGGCGGTGGGCATCCGTTCCATCGCCACCCCGACCAGGACGAGATCATCATCGTGAAGGCCGGCAACGTCACCCAGTTCCTCGAGGGCGAGTCGCGAACACTCGCAGTCGGCGATTCGGTCTATATCGACAAGGATGTCGTTCACGCGTCCTACAACGACTCGGACTCCGACGCCGAGCTGCAGGTGGTGCTCGCGCCGCCGTCGGGAGAGGGTGGTTACGAGACGGTGGACATGTCGGGTGAAGAGCCGTGGGCGTCGCTGCGGGGGTAATCCTCAACACGCAGGAGTGGGGGTCGGGAAGCGGCACGCCACTCATCTGTCTTCACGGAGTGACCGGTCATGGCGGACGGTTTGCGCAGCTCGCTGCGCGGATCGATCGCAGGGTCGTCGGGGTCGATCTGCTCGGCCACGGCAGCTCTTCCTGGGATCCTCCGTGGGATCTCGACGCGCATCTCAAGGCGCTCGTCGAGACGGCGACGGCTCTCGGCATCGACCGTGCGGTATGGGTTGGGCACAGCTTCGGCGGTCGTCTCGCCGCCGAGCTCGTTGCGCGCAATCCCGAGAGGGTGGCCGCCGTCGTCCTCCTCGATCCCGCCCTCTACATCGAGCCGGAGGTCGTGCGCCCGCGAGCCGAGGGTCTCTGCACGGACATCTCCTTCGCTAGCCCCGACGAGGCGATTGAAGCCCGCCTCGCCGACGGCTCGGTCTTCACCACGCCACGCGCGATCCTCGAAGAGGAGATGGCCGCGCATCTCGAGCAGGGCAGCGATGGGCGCTGGCGGTTTCGCTTCTCGCATCCGGCCGCGATCGGCGCCTGGAGCATCATGAGCGCACGTGGCGCAGGCGTTCCGACGACGGTGCCGACGCTCCTCGTGCTCGGAGAGAGGTCGTGGATCGCGCCGCCGCCGATCCCGCGCCGCCCGTTGGGGTCATCCGCACGAGCCGCAGCCTCGATGATCCGGACGGCGACCGTGCCCGGCGGGCACAGCGTCCTCTGGGACGATTTCGAGCAAACGGCCGACGCCGTCGTGGCGTTTCTCGACGAGCTGGGCTAACAGGCGCCGGCGGTTGCGACGCCGCCTGGGCCCTGAAGGTGGCTGACGGGGCCACCGTCGGCCAGCTGCACGCAGTAGGTCGCCGCGTCGGCGCGGATCAGCGCGAGACCGGGCGGCATCGCCGCACCGACATACGAGCCGGTCGTCTGCCGCTGGAGCTCGAGGTTCGCGCTCGCCACCGTGAAGCGGGCGGTATCCGGCTGGGTGAGAAGCGTCGTTGCGGTCGTTGCCACGGCTGTGGACGCCTGCTTCTCGGCGGGAGCGACAACCCGCCAGCCGACAAAGCCGAGGGCGGCGGCGGCGAGGAGCAGCGCAATGCGTCCGGTCGTCAGCGTCACGCACGAGGTATCGGCGTCACGACCCCCTGAGTTGAGTCACCCGTCAGGGTGACTCGAGGGCCACGAGCCGGTCGTACGCGGGGAGCGTCAGGAACTCGACGTACTCCGGCTGCGTGGCGATCCGCTCGAAGATCGTACGGGCCTCCTCGAAGCCAGGCCCGAGCTTGTCCATCTCCTCCCGGGTCACCCGCACGACCGAAGCTTTGTCGATCTCTCCGTGGATCAACCACTGCCAGATCTGGGAGCGCGAGATCTCGGCGGTTGCAGCGTCCTCCATCAGGTTGTTGATCGCGACCGCACCCGAGCCTTCGAGCCACGCAGCGAGGTACTGGATTCCGACCGAGACGTTGCCACGCAGCCCCTCCTCCGTGATCTCGCCGGGCGTCGCTGCAATGTCGAGGAGCTGCTCCGCGGTGGTCTCCTCCTCGCGTTGAAGCTCGAGCTGGTTCGGACGCTCACCGAGGACCGCGTCGAACGCCTCGCGGGCCACGGGAACCAGGTCGGGATGTGCCACCCACGTCCCGTCGAAACCCTGTCCGGCTTCCCGCTCCTTGTCCTCCCGCACCTTGGCGAGCGCGATCGCGTTGACCTCGGGGTCGCGTCGAGATGGGATGAACGCCGCCATTCCGCCCATCGCGTGGGCCCCGCGGCGATGGCAGGTCTTCACCAGCAGCTCGCAGTACGAGCGCATGAACGGAACGGCCATGGTCACCGCTGCGCGATCCGGTAGGACGAACTCGGGCCGATGCCCGAGCTTCTTGATCACGCTGAAGATGTAGTCCCAGCGCCCGGCGTTGAGACCGGCCGAATGGTCGCGGAGCTCGTAGAGGATCTCGTCCATCTCGAACGCCGCAAGGATGGTCTCGATCAGCACGGTCGCCTTGATCGTCCCGTGGTCGACCTCGAGGCGCTCTTCGGCCCAGGTGAAGACGTCGTTCCAGAGCCTGGCCTCGAGATGTGACTCGAGCTTCGGAAGATAGAAGTACCGCCCGTTGCGCCCGTGATTGCGGAAGAAGTACAGCCCGAAGTCGAAGAGGCTCGCCGACATCGGCGCCTCGTCGACCTCGAAATGCCGCTCCTCGAGATGCCAGCCACGGGGACGGACGAAGAGGACGGCTACCTCGTCGTTCAGCGTGTAGCTCTTCTCGCCCGTGTCGAGCGAGATCGTCCTGTCGAGCGCGTCGGTGAGGTTGCGCTGGCCTTCGATGCAGTTCTTCCAGGTGGGCGCATTCGCGTCCTCGAAGTCGGCCATGAACACGCGGGCCCCCGAGTTGAGGGCGTTGATGACCATCTTGCGGTCGACAGGGCCTGTGATCTCGACGCGACGATCGGCGATCTCGGCCGGGCAGGCGCTCACCCGCCAGTCTCCTGCGCGGATCGGTTCGGTCGCGGCGAGGAAGTCCGGCAGCTCGCCCGCGATCAGCCGCTTCCGCCGGTCGCTGCGGTCGGCGAGGAGCGTTGCTCGTCGTTCGCCGAACGTTCGCTGAAGGTCGGTGAGGAACGCGACCGCCTCTGGTGTGAGCACGTCGTTGGTCTGCACCGCCCTAGTCTCGCAGCTGATCGTCTGACCTTGCAGCTGATCGCCTAATCGTGCTCGTGGTCGCGCTCGCAATGCTCAGGGCACGTGCACTCTGCGCTCTCGGCCCACGTCACGATCGGCTGCGGCCGCGAGGGCGGTGAGGGCCGAAGCAGGAGAGGCCGCTCTCGGGCCTGTCGCTTGCGGATCTTCAGGATCGTCATGCGGCGCTCCTCTCTGCGTCGAACTGCTCTGACTCGGTCGAGCCGGTGAGGGCCAGCGTGGACGAGATCCCTCCCGTGACGGTTTGCATGATCTCGTCGAAGTAGCCGGCACCGACCTCACGCTGGTGCTTTGTCGCGGTGTAGCCGTGGTCCTCGAGCGCAAACTCACGCTCCTGGAGTGAGACGTATGCGGTCATCGCGTCGTCGCGATATCCACGCGCGAGCTCGAACATCGAGAGGTTCAGCGAGTGGAAGCCGGCGAGCGTGATGAATTGGAAGCGGTACCCCATCGCCGCGAGATCGCGCTGGAAGCCCGCGATCTCGCTCTCGCTCAGGTGTCGCCGCCAGTTGAACGAGGGCGAGCAGTTGTAGGCGAGCAACCGGTCGGGATGCTGCTCGCGGATCGCTTCTGCGAACCGCTCGGCCTCTTTCATGTCAGGAGTCGAGGTCTCGCACCAGATGAGGTCGGCGTACGGGGCGTACGCAAGCCCGCGCGCGATGGCGGCATCGATTCCGTCCCGGACCCGGAAGAAGCCTTCGGGTGTCCGCTCACCGGTCACGAACTCGCGATCCGCCTCGTCGATGTCGCTTGTGAGCAGCGCGGCGGAGAGAGCGTCGGTGCGGGCGACGATCAACGTCGGCACGTCGAGCACATCTGCGGCGAGCCGCGCTGCCACGAGCGTGCGAATGAACTGGCTCGTCGGGATCAGCACCTTCCCGCCGAGGTGCCCGCACTTCTTCTCGGATGAAAGCTGATCCTCGAAATGGACCGCCGCGACGCCCGCCTCGATGTACGACTTCATGATCTCGAACGCGTTCAGCGGGCCACCGAACCCTGCCTCGGCGTCGGCGACGATAGGCGCCATCCAGTAGGTCTCGTCGTCGCCCTCGACATGCGCGATCTGATCCGCCCGCAGCAACGCGGCGTTCAACCGCCGCGCCAGCGCCGGCCCGGAGTTCGCAGGGTAGAGGCTCTGGTCGGGATAGGTGCCGCCGCCCAGGTTGGCGTCGGCGGCGACTTGCCAGCCCGAGAGATAGATCGCGTTGAGACCGGCTCGCACCATCTGCACAGCCTGTCCACCGGTCATCGCCCCGAGCGCCGGGACCCAGTCCTCGTGTGCGAGCAGCGTGCGGAGCCGCTCTGCGCCGAGCCTGGCGAGCGAGTGCTCAATCGCAACCGAGCCGCGAAGACGAGTGACATCGACGCTGGAGTACGGACGGGTGACCTCGGGGGTGTAACGCATCTTGAGCCTCTTTCGGATCCAGAATAGGTAGGATTGGATCCTAGATGAAGAAAATAGCGCACGCAAGAGCGAGTTTATGGCTATTTCGGATCCAAGATAGGATTAACGGGATGCGAACTGGTCGAGCGTAGACTTCCGCAAGTGACGACTCTCTCCACCAAGGCCGACGACATCGCCAGGGTTCTCGAGGACGAGATCGTCGGTGGGTCGATTGCGCCGGGCACCGTGCTGCGGCAGGAGCAGCTCTCCGAGCGGTTCATCGTGAGCCGCACCCCTGTGCGCGAAGCGCTTCGTCGTCTGGCTGCCCTCGGGCTGGTCACGTTCGAGCCAAATCGCGGAGTGCGCGTCCGGTCGATCTCGCCGCATGAGCTTCGCGAGGCATTCCTCGTCCGCGCGGAGCTCGAGGCATTGGCGACGGAGGTGGCAACGCCGAGGATGCGACCCGACGATCTCGCCGAGATGGATGCAATCGAACGGCGCTTCTCGGAGCTCACTCTCGAGCTTCGCGAACAGGCGCGCAGTGGCGAGGGACGCGACGCCGGCCTGTTCGTCGAATGGATGCAGGCGAACTACGCGTTCCACGATGTGATCTACCGCGTCGCCGAGCTCCCGCTGGTCGAGCGCATTGCGAAGGGCGCGAGGCGCACCTTCATCGGCGACCGGGTGTGGAGTGCGCGCGCGGAGCTCGACGAGCTCTACGCGAAGAACGACCTCCAGCATCGCGCGATCCGTCAGGCAATCGGAGTCGGAAGCGCACAGGCGGCACGGATCCTTGCCCGCGAGCACGTCCTCTCGTCGAATCGTTTGATCGAGGTCGTCCTCGAGACACTGGGGGCCGCGGGTCGCGAGCCAGGGTGGGGGGCCTAGACCATCTAGCTCTCGTGTGGACGAACCGCTTCGAGCCCGTCTTCGAGGTGCGACCGCAGGGCGGTGAGCTCGCCACGTTCGAGCGCGGCCACGAGCTCGTCGTGATGGGTCACCATTCGCTCGAGCGGCCACACCGGGCGAAGCTGGAGGAGAAAGAGACGCAGCTCCGAGGCGAGTTGACCGTACGCCTGCGTGATGCGGGGGCTCGCTGCGGCCTCGACCAGTGAGCCGTGGAAGTCGGCGTGTGCGGCCGCAACCCGCCGCCATGAGGGCCGCTTTGCGCGACAGCTCGTGGTCAGGGCTGCGAGCGCTCGATGCACGGGCTCCGGCACGCGTCCTTCGTTTCGCGTCAGAGCGAGGTGCGCGGCCTCGAGCTCGAGGGCAACGCGTAGCTCGAAGAGGTCGGCTAGCTCCTCCGGCGAAAGCGTCGCGACCCGAGCGCCGCGGTTCGTTTCGAGTCGAAGGAGCCCTTCCGCCGCGAGCACGCGGACAGCGGCACGGAGCGTGTGTCGCGAAACGGCGTACGCGTCGCTCAGCTCGACCTCGCGAAGGGGTGCCCCAGCCTCGAGGTCGCCGTCGAGGATGCGGGTGCGGAGCGCGCTCGCCAGCTCGTCGACAACGGAGACGCGTGCGAGCTGGACGTCCTTGCTCACGTTGCCAGCTGCCTCGTGCCCCGGATGCCGCCGGCCGTCACGGCCAACGCCGTCAGTCCGGCGACGACGAGCCCGGCTCCGACTGCTCCGGCAAGTCCGATTCTCTCGTCGAGGACGATGACGCCGAGAGCGAGCGCGACGACGGGCTCGGCGAGCACGAGCGTCGTCACCTCTGCCGCGGAGAGCCGCTTCAGCCCCCGGGCGAAGAGGACATAGGCCAGCGCAGTCGGGACCAGTCCGAGGTACAGCGCCAGTGCCACTCCGTTGCCCGTCTGCAACCACGACGTATCGCCGAGCACCGCGACGGGAAGCAAGAGCAGCGCGCCGAGCCCGAACGAAGCCCCCATCACCGCGAGGGGCTCCCGCCCCGAACGGAGCAGGCGCTTCGCAACGACGGTGTATGTCGCATACCCGAGCCCGGAGCAGAGCGCCAAGGCGATCCCGGCTGTCGAGAGCGAGGAGTCGCCGCTCGCAGCAAGCGTGAGCACCGCGACGCCGACGGTCGCCAGTGAGGTCGCGAGCGAGCCAGCGCCTGCCGGGCCACACTCCGTCCGTCAGTCGCTCGAGCCCACCGGCGAAGATCGGGCCCGAGCCGATCGCGACGACGGCTCCGACGCCGACCCCCGTCCGGGCGACGGCCTCGAAGAACGCGATCTGGTAGAGGGCGACTCCGACACCTGCGATGAGTACGAGCCGCAGAGGCCAGCGGCCACGCCACCCTCCGGCAACCAGAGCGAAACCTGCAAGTAGCGACCCGCCGATCAGGATCCGTACCGCACCCACGGTCAACGGTGACGAGCTATCGGGCCCGAGCGCCTGCGCCGTCCCGGTCGTGCCGAACAGGACCGCCGAGACCAGTACCTGGAGACGAGCTGAAGACACGAGCAAGATTGTTCCACAATGTCACAACTCACGTCGGAGGAGATTCACCTCGAGCGTTCGCTCCCCTAGCTCCAGAATGCGTCGAACACGGCGGCATCGCTCGGGAGCGCCAGCACCTCCTGGACGCGGCCGTCTGCGATGTCGAAGAGCAACACCTGATCGAGCTCGAGTGTCCGCCCGTGGCGCTGCCCCCGCGCCCGGTACAAGGCAGCGGCCCGGTCGTCGGACGCGAGCACATCGATCAGCTCGGAGCTGTACGTTCCGCCCGTCTCCTTCGGCAGTCGACCGAGAAACGCGAAGATCTGCTCGCGTCCCACGAACGTCCCAGCCATCGTTCCGCTTCCTGGAACGCGCCAGACCGCGTCTTCCGAGAAGGCGCTGCGAAGCGCGAACCCGTTCTTTGTCGCGAAGGCATGAAAGATCTCTCGGACGAGAGCAGCGTTCTCAGCCGCGCTCACGCGACGACTCCCACCGCTCGATCAGGAGCGCAACGTGACGCCGCTGCTCGGGGGTGAAGGGCATCTTCGTGAGGAGACGTCGGGCCTCGGACGGGTCGTCGTTTGCGACTGCGGCCTCGAGGTGCTCACGGACGGGCGTTGCCTGGCGCAGCTGGCGTCGTAACCAGCGCAACAGGCTCACGGAGGCCTGATCAGCACCTTGGATCATGCCACCAGACTACTCCCGAGCCGCTTTGCGAGCCACGGCGGTGTGTGCCGCGTAGGCTCTTGCAATGGATACGGATCTTGCGATCGCCAGCCGCCGGGACGAACGCCGTTATGCGGTCACTGCGATCCCTGGCGAGGTCGTCGACAGGATCCTCGACGCCGGCCGCCTCGCCGGCTCCTCCCGGAACGGGCAGCCGTGGACGTTCGTGGTGCCGTCGGGGCCGGAGCGGATCGAGCAACTCGCTGCGACGGTCTCTGTTCCCGAGAACGTGACCTCTGCGGGACTCGTCGTCGCGCTGGTCGTCCGCGGCGGGGGGAGCGCGACCTTCGACGCCGGCCGGGCAGCGCAGAACATGCTCCTCGCCGCGTGGAACGAAGGGCTCGCTTCGTGCCCGAACGGGGTGGTCGATCAGGAGACGGCCAAGGCCCTGCTCCTCGCCGGGGATGAGGAGCGGGTCGCGATCGTGCTCTCGTTCGGCGTTCCCGAGAAGCCACGGGATCCCGAGGCTCGGAGCGTTTCGGAATGGAGTGCGCGGGCGAATCGCCGGCCGCTCGAGGAGCTCGTGCGGAGCCTCCCATGAGGGTCGGGGTCGATCTCGGGGGAACCAAGATCCAGGCTGTCGCAATCCGCCGAGGCGCAGAAGTCGACGGGGCTGCACGACGTGAGACGCCTACGATCGGCGGCCCTGAGGCAGTCGCGGTGGAGATGGCGAAAGCCGCACGCGCGGCGATCGCCGCAGCCGGAGGCGAGCCTGCCGACGTGCGCGGGGTGGGGGTCGGGGCACCGGGCGCCATCGATGCGGCGACCGGCACCGTGATGCAGGTTGCGAACATCGATGGCTGGTTAGAGCCGTTCGCGCTCGGGCCTGCTCTTTCCGCCGAGCTCGAGGTTCCCGTCTCGGTTTCAAACGACGTGAGCGTCGCCGTCGAGGCCGAGCGCCGCTACGGCGCGGGCCGTGGGGTGTCGTCCTTCCTCGGCGTCTTCTGGGGAACCGGCGTCGGGGGTGGGATCGTCGTCGACGGGCGCCTGCTCCACGGGCGAGGGTCGGCGGGAGAGGTCGGTCACGTCTGCGCAAAACCCGGTGGGCGACGCTGCAACTGTGGTCTGCGTGGCTGTGTCGAGGCATACGCGGGCCGCGGTTCGCTCGAGGAGCGCGCCCGGTCGAGCCGGCGCAAGACCATGCTCTTCGAGCTTCAGCGGAAGCGCGGTCGTGACAAGCTCACGAGCGGGGTTTGGCTTCGCGCGCTCGAAGCGGGCGACGAGCTTGCTCACGCGTTGCTGGACGACGCCGTCGAGGCGCTCGGGGTCGGGATCGGAGCTGCCGTGACCCTGCTCGACGTCGACGCGGTGGTCATCGGGGGAGGGCTTGGTGAGCGGCTGGGCCCGGCATGGCTCGGGAGGATCGAGCAGGCGGCCCGGGCGCACACGTTCTTTCGTGACGCACCCCAGTATCGGATGGCCGAGCTCGGCGATCTCGGCGGCGCGATCGGCGCGAGCCTCCTGATCCGTTGAGGTCGGTGATCGTCACCGGGGCAGGTCGGGGGCTTGGTGCAGCGATTGCCACCCGCCTCGAAACCGACGGGTATCGAGTGGTCCGCGCCGACCTCTTGCACGGTGACGTCGCGTTCGATGTCCGCGATCCCGCCGGCTGGCAACGTGCTGTGGCCGCGCTGGAGGCGGCCGGCGATCCGTGGGGCCTCGTGAACTGTGCTGCCGTCACGATCGTTCGAGACCTGTTCGAGATCGAGCCGGACGAATGGGACGACGTTCTCGGCGTCAATCTCAAGGGCCCTCTCCTCGGGATCCAGGCTGTGGGGCGACGACTTCAGGAATCAGACGGTGGGCGGATAGTCAACATCGCCTCCGATTCCGCGTTCAAGGGACGGGGCGTGACCGGCGCCCACTACGCGTCTGCGAAGGCGGGCCTGATTGCGTTGACGCGCCGCGCGGCGGCAGCGCTCGCGCCGCATCTGGTGACCGTCAATGCCGTGGCTCCGGGGACGATCGAGGGCGAAACCGTTCACGAGCTGGCCGGGGATCGGCTACCGGAGCTCGCCGCGGAAGTGCCGCTCGGCCGACTCGCAGCGGCGGCCGAGATCGCAGCCACCGTCGCCTGGCTCGTCTCGGATGACGCCTCCTACGTCACCGGGTCGACGATTCTGGTCGACGGCGGCGTCTCGCTGTAGCCGCCCCGAGCGCGCGCCGAATGTTGCCGTCGCGCCACGCAAGCGGTCGTCAGGTCCGGGCGAAGGTGACCGCACCCCGTGCTTGACAACGGGGCCGCCAGCGTATTTCGTTTGCACGCCCTCCGAACAAACCGCCCGCTCAACGATGTCCTCCGCCCAGACCGCCAATACCCCTTCGCCCTCCTCCCCCGGCGTGGAGCGGTGACGACGGCTCTGGCGCGGAGGGCCGGGGCGGTCCGGGCCGACCAGACCTCGGTGCGCCAGGCGAACCTCGGGGTCGTCTTGCGCCACGTTGCGAGTCACGCACCCTGCTCGCGGGCCACGGTTGCGGCCCGTACCGGGCTGACGCGGGGCACGGTCTCGTCGCTCGTCTCCGAGCTCATCGACCTCGGGCTTCTCCGAGAAGGCGGGATCACCGAGCCGCCGAGAGTCGGCCGGCCAAGCGTCTCCCTCGAGCTCGGCGAGTCCGTGGTGGGAGTGGGGCTCGAGGTGAACGTCGACTACCTCGCAGTCTGCGTGGAGGACCTGCGAGGCCGAGTCCGGTACGAGCGCCGGGTCTTCTGCGACAACCGGAGCTCGAGCGTTGCACCGGTCATCGCCCGGCTTGCCCGCCTCGCCAATGATGCGCTCGACATGGCCGAGAACGAAGGGCTGCAGGTCGCCGGCATCGCGGTTGCCGTCCCGGGACTTGTCGATTGCGAGAGCGGGATGCTCCTGCGAGCCCCGAACCTCGGCTGGTCGGAGGTGCCCGTCGGGGAGTTGCTCGGCGCGAAGCTCAACACGGCGCGTGCGCTCCACGTCGAGAACGAGTCGAACGCGGCTGCTCTGGCGGAGCATTGGCGCGGCGCAGGTCAGGGCCTGCAGAGCTTCATCTGCGTGTTTGGCGAGATCGGAGTCGGCGGCGGTGTCTACGTCGACGGTGAGCTCTTTCGCGGAGGCCGCGGGTACGGCGGCGAGATCGGGCACACGCTGCTCGATCCCGATGGCGCGGTCTGCGCCTGCGGGAATCGGGGTTGTCTCGAGACCGTCGTGGGTCAGGAGGCGATCGCGCGGGCGGCCGGCCTCGTGCCGAACTCGGGTGACAGAGGGGCCTCGCTCACCGAGGAGCTCGTCGAGCGTGCGACTGCGAACGACCCGCAGACGCTCCGGGCGCTGGCGTCTGCGGCGGAGGCACTCGGGGTCGCGCTTTCCTCCACCATTAACCTTCTCGACCTCGACGGCGTCGTACTTGCTGGATGCTTTGGCCCACTTGCACCGTGGCTCGTCGATGGGGTCGACGTGGCACTGAAATCGCGGGTGCTGTCGGCGGAGTGGTCGTCGTGCGCCGTGCGGGCGTCGACCCTTGGCGAGACGGCGGCGGTTCACGGTGCCGCGGCAATTGTTCTCCGCTCCGTTCTTGCCGACCCGTGGTCGGCAAGAAGGCGCGGAGATGACGTACGAGTGGCAGCGTCATGAACGTCACGGCGCGAAAGGAGGCGATCGCGACAGCGACCACGACGAAGTGGTGAAGTTGTGATGAAGCGGTGCGGGTTGTAGCCTTGCCGCGCACCGAAGAAACGGACTACACAGGAGGGACAGCACGTGAAGAAGACCCTTATCGCGCTTCTCGCCGGCGTCGTCGCCTTGACCGTCATGGTCGGCGGCGCGCTCGCGAAGAGCGAGAAGAAGGCTGCGGACGCGGATATCTGTGTCCTGCTTCCGGACCCGAAGTCGTCGGTTCGCTGGGAGACGCAGGATCGTCCCGCGCTCGTCTCGGCCTTCAAGAAGGCCAAGGCCAGCTACGTGATCACGAATGCTGACGGCGATGCCCAGAAGCAGAAGACGCAGGCCGACCAGTGCCTGTCCAACGGCGCGAAGGTCGTCATTCTCGTTTCGCTCGATGCTGGTTCGTCGATCGCGATCGAGAAGGCCGCCGCCTCTGCCGGTGCCAAGGTCATCGAGTACGACCGTCAGGTGATCGGTGGTAACGCCGCGATCTACATCTCGTTCGACGGCAGGGCCGTCGGCGTGCTGCAGGGCAAGGGCGTCGTCGCAGGGCTCAAGGCGAACGGCATGTACTCGAAGAAGCCGGTCGTCGCCGAGCTCAACGGTGGTCAGACGGACAACAACTCGTTCCTCTTCAAGGGCGGGTATGACTCGATCCTGAAGCCGCTGTACGCGAACGGGACGTTCAAGAAGGGACCGGATCAGTTCACGCCTGGTTGGGACAACCAGAAGGCCGGCGTGATCTTCGAGCAGATGCTCGTCAAGACGGGCAACAAGATCGACGCAGTTGCCGCGGCGAACGACGGTCTCGCGAACGCGGTCGTCGTTGCGCTCAAGGCGCACCAGCTCAAGCCGATCCCGCTCAGCGGTCAGGATGCAACCCCGCAGGGCGTTCAGAACATCATCTCTGGTTGGCAGACGATGACGGTCTGGAAGGACACGCGGGTGCTGGCCACGAAGTCGGCCGTCGCAGCCGTCCAGCTTGCCAAGGGCGGTCAGCCCAAGCGGACTGGGTTCGTGAAGAACGGGAGCAAGAACCTTCCCGCGTACATCATCGCGCCGGTGGCCATCACGAAGGCCAACTACAAGCAGCTCTTCAACGGGTATCTGAAGAAGAGCGACGTTTGTAACGGCGAGTACAAGAAGTACTGCAAGTAGAACCACCGGAGCGTTCTCTGGGGGCCGTCCATCCGGGCGGCCCCCGGAATGCTCTATAGATATACGCCATGGGAATCACAGCCACCGCCACAGAACCACTCCTCGAGCTTCGAGGCGTCTCGAAGAGCTTCGGCTCGGTCCAGGCGTTGACCGATGTCGATTTCGAGGTTCGCGCCGGTGAGGTCATGGCGCTCGTCGGCGACAACGGCGCCGGCAAGTCGACGCTGATCAAGTGCGTCGCAGGGATCCACGGTGCGGACAGCGGCGAGTTCATCTTCGAAGGCCGTCCGGTGCACATCCACGGGCCGAAGGACGCGGCAAAGCTCGGGATCGAGGTCGTCTACCAGGACCTCGCGCTGTGCGACAACCTCGACGTGGTGCAGAACATGTATCTCGGCCGCGAGGCGAAGAAGTGGTTCTGGCTCACAGAGCCGGTGATGGAGGCGAAGACCGCCGAGACGATGGCAAGCCTTCGGGTCACCACGATTTCTTCGATCCGCCAGCCGGTCGCGAGCCTCTCGGGGGGGCAACGCCAGTCGGTTGCCGTGGCGCGCGCCGTGATGTGGAACTCGAGGCTCGTGATCCTCGACGAGCCGACCGCTGCGCTGGGCGTCGCGCAGACCGCGCAGGTGCTCGAGCTCGTGCACCGACTCGCGGAGCAGGGCCTCGCGGTCGTGCTGATCTCCCATAACCTTCACGACGTCTTCGAAGTCGCAACCCGGATCACCGTGCTGCGACTCGGTCGCGACATCGCCGTCTACGAACGGTCGGAGACGACCCAGCAGGAGGTCGTTCAGGCGATCACCGCCGGAGTCCCGACGAAGGTCTCGGGGATCGCCCCCGGCGCCCCGGAGATGACCACGTGAGCGCCGCGGCGCCGGCTGCTCCCGAGGCAGCAGCCCCCGTCGGGCTCCGTCAGCGAATCAAGGACAACATCGCCGCCGGCAACCTCGGCAGCTGGCCGGTGATCATCGGCCTCGCGCTCATCGTCTTGTTCTTCTCGTTCAAGGCGAACAACTTCTTCACGCCGGGCAACTTCACGAACATCATCACGCAGATGGGCGGGATGACGATGCTCGCCTTCGGCGTCGTCTTCATCCTTCTGATCGGAGAGATCGACCTCTCGATCAGCTACATCAGCGGGATCGCCGGTGTCGTCGTCGCCAAGCTGACGCTTCCCGACGCGAGGTTCGACCTCCACGGCAATCGCGCCGTCATCGCGATCCTGATCGCGATCGCGGTCTGCGCGCTGATCGGCGTGTTTCAGGGCTCGATCGTTGCGTACATAGGCGTGCCCGCGTTCGTTGTCACGTTGGCCGGTTACGAAATCTGGCAGGGCGTGATTCAGAAGTCGATCGAGGACAAGGGCGTCATCGTGATCCAGGAGAACCTGGTGAACGACACCGCGAACTACTTCCTCTCCGACAGGATGGGCTGGATCCTCGCATCAGTGACAACGGGCATCTACGCGCTCGCGACGCTTGGGGGAATGCTGGCCGCGCGGCGACACGGGGTTGCGCTTCGCGACCCAGGGCTCGCAATCGCGAAGATGGTCGGCGTCGCCGTCCTGGCTTTCGTGACGGTTGCGATCTGTAGCCGTGATCGAGGGGTGCCGTTCGTCCTCATCCTGATCATCGTGATGCTCCTGGTCTTGACGTTTCTTGCGAAGCGCACGACCTTCGGACGCCATGTCTATGCAGTCGGTGGTAACGCAGAAGCGGCGCGGCGCGCGGGAATCAACGTGGCTCGGGTCCGCGTTCTGGTGTTCGCGCTCGCCGGGGCGATGTCGGGTCTCGGGGGCGTCATCCTCGCTGCTCGCCTCAACAGCGTCGACCTCAACGCCGGCGGCGGCACGCTGCTGATCGACGCGATCGCCGCTGCCGTCATCGGTGGCACGAGCCTCTTCGGCGGTCGCGGCGAGGTTCGCGATGCGGTCTTCGGTGCGCTGGTGATCGCGACGATCGCCAACGGCCTCAACACCCTCAACCTGACGCAGGGCGTGATCTACATCACCACCGGTGCGATCCTGCTCTTCGCCGTCACCCTCGACACGATCCTCCGCCGCCGCCAGGCGAAGGCCGGGAGATAAGCATGCGCACAAGTCTGGGGATCTGGGCTCTTGGCCCGATGATCACGCGTTTCGTTCCGTCGGGCTATCAGCCCGAGCACACGGACGAGTCGACGGTGGTGAAGGTTCGGCGTGCGATCGACGGGCTTGGCGACCTGATGGACGACTACGAGTTTCACTACCCGGGTGAGTTGAACCTGGACAATCTGGATGCGGTGCGCGACGCGCTCGACGGGCACGGGATTGCGACCGTGTGCACGGGTCTCCACACCGATCCCCGGTTTGGGCGGGGAGGTCTCACGGCACCCGATCCGGCTGTCCGTGAGATCGCGCGGCAGCTGACGCGCGAGACCGCCGAGCTGGCGGGCGAGGTCGGGGCGAACATGATCTGCTGGCCGGGGATCGAGGGTTACAACTATCCGTTCCAGACCTCGTACGCGCAGGCGTGGGAGTGGTTCATCGACGGGATGGCCGAGGCCGCCGAGGTCTGTGCGAAGCATGGAGTGAAGCTGTTCCTCGAGCACAAGAACTCCGAGCCGGCGATGAAGATCTTCATGCGCAACATCGGGATGACGTTGCACGTGATCCACAAGCTCAAGGAGCGGGGGATCACGAACGTGCAGGTGAACATGGATTGGCAGCACCTGATCATGAACGGCGAATCCCTCGGTGAGTACGCAGCGATGCTCGCCGCAGAAGGCCTGCTGGGGCATCAGCATGCGAACTCGGGCTGGGGCACCTTCGACGACGACAACATGGTCGGCGCGACCGCGTTCATGGAGACGCTCGAGCTCGCGCTCGAGCTGCGCCGCGCGAACTACGGCGCCAACGGCGGGCGCCTCGGATTCGACCTGTACCCGTACACCGAGGACGCGGTCGCGGCGGTGAAGCGCTCGGTGCTGCAGTGGAACTTCATCGACGGCATTGCAGCCAAGATCGACGAGCCGGCTTTGCGTGAGGCACAGTCACGCAAGGACGCCGTCCGCGCCTACGAGCTCGTGTACGCCGCGCTCGGCGCCTAAGCCGACGGGATCGAGATGTCGTCAGTCTGTGTTGGGCTCGATGTCGGGACGACGGGCGTCAAGGCGATTGCGGTCTCACCCGAGGGAGTGGTCGTAGCTCGTGCCGAGCATGGATATCCGCTGTCGACCCCCCAGCCGGGCTGGTCCGAGCAGGATCCGGAGGACTGGTGGGCAGCCTCCGAGGCCGCGCTTGCGGAGGTGTCGGCCGGTCGGGAGGTGATCGGCATCGGCCTCTCCGGGCAGATGCACGGCCTGGTCGCGCTCGATTCGGCCGGTTCGGTCATCCGGCCCGCGATCCTCTGGAACGACCAGCGCACCGGCGCGGAGTGTGAGGAGATCGAGGAGCGCGTCGGGCTGGAGCGCCTGATCGCGCTCACCGGTAACCGGGCTCTCACCGGGTTCACCGCACCGAAGCTCCTCTGGCTGCGCAACCACGAGCCCGAGTCGTACGCCCGCATCGAGCGGGTGATGCTTCCCAAGGATTACGTGCGGCTCCGGCTCACCGGCGAGTGGGCGACGGATGTTGCCGACGCGTCCGGGACGCTACTGCTCGACGTCGCCCGGCGAACCTGGTCGACCGACGTCCTCGCCGCGCTCGACCTCCCAGTCACATGGCTCCCGCCGGTGCTCGAGTCCCCGAGCGTGTCGGGACACGTGGACGTAGACGCGTCGGCCCTCGCGGCGTTGGCGGGACTTCCCGTGGCGGCAGGCGCGGGGGACTGCGCGGCGGCGGCAGTCGGGGTCGGAGCGATCGAGCCCGGATTGCTCTCGATCGTGCTCGGAACGTCCGGCGTGGTGTTCGCGACGTTGCCGTCATACGTCGCCGACGAACGCGCACGGGTGCACGCGTTCTGCCACGCCGTCCCCGAGACGTGGCACGCGATGGGGGTCATGCTCTCCGCCGCCGGCTCGCTGCAGTGGCTCCACGACGCGGTGGCGCCCGACGTCTCTTTTTCCACGTTGATGGCGGAGGCCGAAGCCTGGGCTCCGGGAGCGGAGGGGCTCCTGTTCGCGCCGTACCTCGCCGGCGAGCGAACGCCACACGCCGACCCCGACGCCCGAGGAGCCTTCGTCGGGCTTCAGCTGAGACACGACCGCGGCGCGCTCGTGCGAGCCGTGCTCGAGGGGGTCGCATTCGGTCTTGCCGACTCGTACGACCTGCTCCGCGACCTCGGGGTCGAGGCGAACGCCGCGTTGATCTCGGGAGGCGGTGCCCGCGGTGGGCTCTGGCCGAAGATTGTCGCCTCCGTGCTCGAGGTTCCCATCACCTCGACCACGGCGGACGAGGGCTCTGCGTTCGGGGCCGCATTGCTCGGCGGCGTCGCCGGAACGATGTTCGCCGATGTCCCTGCGGCGGTCGCTCGGTGCGTTCACCCAGACGAGAGGTCCGAGCCTGATCCACAATGGGTCGGCATCTACCGCGGCGCACGTCAGCGCTTCAAGAAGCTGTATCCCGCACTCGACACGTTGAAGGAGTAGAACCGTGGAGGACTTTTCGGGCAAGGTCGCCGTCATCACCGGCGGCAGCAAGGGGATCGGCGCGGCGATCGCGCGCGCACTGCACGAGCAGGGGGCGAGCGTGGGTCTTGCCTCGCGATCGGGCGACGACCTCGGTCTCGAGCGGTCGCTCGGCGTCGCGACGGACGTTCGTGACCGCGCCCAGGTTCAGGCGTTCGTCGACGCGTCCGCCGATCGATTCGGCGGCATCGACATCGTGATCGCGAACGCCGGGGTCGGGTCGTATGGCCACCTCGTCGACCTGCCGCCCGCACACCTGGACGAGATGATCGACACGAACGTGAAGGGCGTCATGTACGTCGCCGCCGCAGCGATCCCGCACCTGATCGCGCGCGGCGGTGGAGACTTCGTCTCGATCGCGTCCGAGGCCGGCCGGCGCGGCCTGCCCGACGAGGCCGTCTACTGCGGCTCGAAGTTCGCTCAGGTCGGCTTCACCCGGGCGCTCGATCACGAGCTGCGCCCCCACGGGATCCGGTGCACCAACCTGTGCCCGGGTGGGGTGCAGACGGAGTTCGCGATTGGCGATGGTCGCGGGCGGACGCCCGACATGCCGGAGCTGGCCGGAATGATGTCCCCCGAGGACGTCGCAGCCGCCGCGCTCTTCGTGCTCAGCCGTCCGCGGGGGCACCGAATTCTCGAGATGGCGTTCCGAACGGTGAACGAAGGGAGCTGGGGATAGATGGCCGTCAAGTGGGGGCTCATCTCGACTGCGGACATCAATGGCAAGCTGCTCGCGGGCGCGGCCGAGTCCGACGACGTCGAGATTCTCGCCGTCGGCAGTCGCGACGCCGACCGCGCCGCGACGTACGCGAAGGAGCACGGCATCGAGCGCTCGTACGGCACCTACGACGAGCTTCTCGCCGACCCTGACGTGCAGGCGGTCTACAACCCGCTGCCGAACAACATGCACTCGGAGTGGTCGATCAGAGCGCTCGAGGCGGGGAAGCACGTTCTCTGCGAGAAGCCGTTCAGCATGCACCCGAAGGAGGTGGCGGACGCGTTCGACGCCGCAGACCGCACCGGCCTGGTGCTGTCGGAGGCGTTCATGTGGCGTCACAACCCGCAGACGAAGAAGCTCGCCGAGCTCGTGGCGGGTGGTGCGGTCGGTGAGCTTCGCCTGATCCGCTCGACGTTCTCGTACGCGCTGTTCGACACCGACAACATCCGATTGCGCCCGGACGCCGAGGGTGGGTCGTTGATGGACGTCGGCTGCTACTGCATCTCGGGCTCGCGACTCCTTGGGGGTGAGCCGACCGCCGTCACCGGCAGGCAGTACACCGGCCCGTCGGGGACGGACTGGCTCTTCACGGCGATCCTCGAGTTCCCGAACGACGTGCTCGCGACCTTCGACTGTGCCACGTGCCTCACTCCGCGCGACGAGCTCGAGGCGATCGGGACGGAGGGATCGTTGTTCCTCGACGACCCCTGGCACTGCAACAACCCGGTCATCGAGGTGCGGCGCGACGGCAAGGTCGTCGACCGGATCGAGGTCGACCGTCAGAACAGCTACCGGCTCGAGCTCGAGGACGTCAACGCGGCAATCCGCGGCGAGCGTGGCGCGTTGCTCGGCCGCGACGACGCAATGGGACAGGTGCGGACGATAGAGGCGCTCTTTGAGTCCGTCTCCGAGGGCAGGCGGATCAGCGTCTAGTTTGGGCAGGTGCGACGGCAGCTGCACCATCGTCGTCACACTACGAAGAGCAAGGGAAACGCATCTGGAGGAGGAACGTTGAGAGGTATGAAAGTCGCCACGCTCGCAGTCGCTGCGATCGCCGCCCTGAGCGTCGTGGCGGTGGCCGTTGCCGCCACGCCGACCTTCAAGGGCACCGTCGGCCCGGGCTACACCATCTCGATGGCAAAGAAGCCGACCAAGGCCGGAAAGATCAAGTTGGTCGTCACCGACAAGGCAAGCAACCACAACTTTCACCTCGTCGGCCCCGGCGTGAACGTCTCAACGAGCGTCGGCGCCAAGGGGACGAAGACGTTCACGGTCACGCTGAAGAAGGGCAAGTACGTGTTCATCTGCGACCCGCACGCGAGCTCGATGCGCGGCTCGTTCACGATCAAGTAGTCGAGGCCTGTCCAGCTTCGGCCTGTACCGAGGGTGCGGCCCCTCGGTACAGGCCGTTAGCTCAAAGCGAGAGGCTCGATCGTTCGTCCGCTGATCGTCCACGCTGCGAACTCGGCCGTGCGGACGGTGTAGATGACGTACGGCTTGCCATCCCAGTGTCCGATGTTCTCGACGTCCGTCCGCGATGGTCGTGGCGGTGACGAGAGATGCGAGTGGAACACCGCGAGCTCGAGCCCTTCGTCCTCGAGGAAGAAGTCGTCGGGGTTACCGGGGCGCAGGAGAAAACGATAGGGAGAAGCTGCCTCGTTGATTCCCGGGAGGTAGCGCGTGGCGACGCCGTTCTCGAGGGCAATCAGCCCGCAGGCCTCGTTCGGAACCTCGGCCTGCGCGTGCGCGACGATTGCCGCCCGCACCTCGGCCGGGATCACCACCAGAGAGTGCGCTCCATCGTCGCTTCGAGCGACCTGTCCTCCGCCTCCCAGAAATCGGCGCTGATGTACTTCCAGCCGCCGTCCGCCAGGATCGTCACGACAACGCCCTCGTCCATCTCGCTTGCAATCCGACGGGCCACGTGGACCGCGGCGCCGCACGAGACGCCGGCGAAGATGCCTTCGCGGCGCAGCAGCTCGCGCACCGCGTACACCGCGTCCTCGTTCGAGACGAGGATCTTGCGGTCCAGCTTCGACACGTCGAGGATCGGCGGGACGTACCCGTCCGAGAGGGATCGCAGGCCCATCACGGGGTCGCCCGGCATGGGCTCGGCCGCGGCGATCACGATGTCCGGGAAGCTCTCGCGAAGCCGCTCGCCGGTGCCCATCAACGTGCCGCCGGTCCCGAGCCCGGCGACGAGCACATCGACGCGGTCGAGTGCCTCGGCGATCTCGGCGCCCGTACCTTCGTAGTGCGCTCGTGGATTGGCCGGATTCGCATACTGGAACGGCATGAACCATTTCGGGTCGCTCTCAGCCAGCTCGAGCGCGAGGCGCACCGCGCCGTTCGAGCCCTCCGCTGCGGGCGAGAAGATGATCTCAGCGCCGTAGAGCCGCAGCAGCCGCTTGCGCTCCTCGGTCGAGTTCTCCGGCATCACGCACGTGAGCGGGTATCCCTTGATCGCCGAGATCATCGCGAGCGAGATCCCCGTGTTGCCCGAGGTCGGCTCGAGTAGGTGGCGACCGGGCTCGAGCTCACCTGTCGTCTCGGCCGCTTCGATCATCGCCTTTGCGACGCGGTCCTTGATCGAGCCACTGGGGTTCTGTCCCTCGAGCTTGGCGTAGAGCTTCACCTCGGGCTTCGGCGAGAGCTTCGGCAGTTCGACCAGCGGCGTGTCACCGATGAGGTCGAGAACATTGGCTGCAACGCGCAAGCCCGACGCAGGTCGCGGCGCTCCCCCCGCCATCGCCGGGAGCAGGATCACCGTCTGGTCGGTGGCGACGGACGTGTCGAGCCCGTCGAGGGTTCGAACGTCCTCTCCACCGAGATAGACGTTGACGAAGGGGGCGATTTCACCGTCGACGAGTATCTGGGCCCCCAGTGCGGGGAACTGCGCTGCGAGATCGTCGAGCACCTCGCGGACGGTCGTTCCCGTCGTGTCGACCTGACGGGCGCCACCGACCTCGTTTCGAAGAGTGGGTGGGATTCGGACAGCTGTCATGCGGGCGCCTCGGCTCTCGCCGGGGGAGAACAGAACTCGACGTAGTCGATGTACTCGGTGATCGACGGCTCCTCTCCGCACACCGGGCACGAGGGGCTCTTGCGGATCGAGACCTCGTCGAAGGTGGTGTGGAGCGCGTCGAAGAGCAGGAGGCGACCGGCGAGCGTTTCGCCGACCTCGAGCACGAGCTTCAGCGCCTCACTCGCCTGGAGCGATCCGACGATGCCGGGAAGCACGCCAAGCACGCCGCCTTCGGCACAGCTCGGAGCGAGCTCGGGCGGCGGGGGCGTCGGATAGAGGCAGCGGTAGCACGGGCCGTGACGCGGATCGAAGACGGTGACCTGGCCTTCGAAGCGATAGATGGAACCGTGAACGACCGGGATGTTGTGCCATACCGATGCGTCGTTCACGAGGTACCGGGTGGGGAAGTTGTCGGTTCCGTCGACGATCACGTCCCAGCCGTGCGCAAGGATCGCCTCGATGTTCTCCGACGTGAGCCGCTCCTGGAAGGGAACGACCGTGACGTCGGGGTTGAGCGCCTCGATCGTCGCCTTGGCCGAGAGGACCTTCGGCTCGCCGAGCCGGTTGGTCGAGTGGATGATCTGCCGCTGCAGGTTCGAGTCGTCGACCACGTCGCCGTCGACGATCCCCAGCGTGCCGACGCCGGCAGCGGCGAGATACAGGGAGGCGGGTGACCCGAGACCCCCGGCTCCGATCAGGAGAATGCGCGAATCGAGCAGCCGCTGCTGGCCTGAATCGCCGACCTCTGGAATGAGGAGATGCCGCGCGTAGCGTGAGCGTTGCGCCGGGGTGAGAGAACGCGGCGTCGCGAAGTCGAAGCCGTTGCGCTTCCAGTCGGAGAAGCCGCCGGCGACGTTGACGACGTTCTCGTAGCCGAGCTCGTTGAGGGTCTTCGTCACGAAGGCGGAACGGCTGCCACCGGCACAGATCACTGCGATCTCAGTGCTGCGGTCAGGGAGCAATGCTTCGATCCGCGATTCGAGGTTCCCGCGCGGAACGTGCAGCGCGCCGGGGACGTGACCTTCCTGCCATTCGTCCGTTTCGCGCACGTCGAGCACGAGCGGCGGCGTTCCCTCGACGATGCGGTCGTGCAGATCCGCCGTCGAGACCTCGACGATCCCGCTCCTCACCTCGTTGAGAAGTTCCCTGTAGGTCGGCATTACTTTCAATAATATAGCGACACGTCAACCCGTGCGAACGCGGGGGTCATCTCCTGTAACGCGGGTTGCCATGGTTCCTTCCCGGCTACCGTGAGCTCGTGGAACGTGGAGGAATGACGGCGCGTACCCGGGTGCTCGCCATGACCGTGATCGCGGCGGTTCTTGCCGCAGGCGGCGCGGTCGCGGTCGGTGCCCTGCAGGGCGATCGACCAGGGTCGGCGACGGCACCGACGGTCGTGGCTCGCCTTGGCCGGCCTCCTCTCGCGCTCGACCTTGGGGTGCGCGACGACGCCGAGGCGCGCGACCTCCGCCGTGGCGAGGAGCTCTATGCGGCGGGCAAGCTGGTCGAAGCGAGACGCCTGTTCGGCGCCCACGACTCGCTCGAGTCTCGTGTTGGCGCAGCTTTCGCGGTCTGGCCGGAGGGGACGCTCGATCGGCTCAATCGACTCGCCGGGCTCCATCCGAAGAGTGCTGTCGTCCAGCTTCATCTCGGGCTGGCGCTCTACTGGCTGGGAGAGGCAGGGGCGACCGACGCGTGGCAGACAGCGGCGAGGGTCGAGCCGGACACCTCGTACGCCGTGACCGCCGACACGCTTCTCTACCCTCGGTTTGCGCCGAAGCTTCCGGTCTTCGTTCCCAGCTCCCGCTTGCCCGAGCGGTTCTCGCTCCTGCCGAGGGCAAGGCAGCTCCTCGAGCTCGAGCATGAGGCGAAGCAGTCCGTCGACGGCCGTCTGCGCTATGGCGCGGCGCTCCAGGGGCTCGGACACCAGGTCTCGGCAGAGGCGGTGTTTCGTGAGGCTGCCGTGCTCGCGCCCGCCGACCCGGAGGCACAGGTGGCGGCTGCCGTAGGTCTCTTCGACAAGGCAGCTCCCGCGAAATCATTCTCGAAGCTCGGCCCGCTCACCAGGCGATTTCCAAGGGCTGCAACGGTGCGGTTCCATCTTGGTTTGCTTCTGCTCTGGTCGGGATCCGTGACCGAGGCAAAGCGACAGTTTCGACTGGCACAGAGCGTCGAGCCCGGCTCGCCGCTCGCCCGCGAGGCGAAGAAGTACCTGGCGAGCCTGGCCGGAGCCGGCGCCTTACGCTGGGGCCTCCGGTTGCTTTGACGCCATCTCATCCGGTGGCTACGGTGTCCACGCAGCGACGAAAGGGACTGTCCTGAGCGGAAGGCGCGAGCCGGAGGACGCAACCGACGTGCCGGGAGGCGCGCTTGCGTCGGACGAGGCCCTCTCCCTGCTGGAAAGCGGCCGCCTCGCGGGGCGCTTCGACGCAGAGGAGCTCGCCCTCGCCCTCGATGAGCTCGACCTCGATCCAGGCCAGCTGATCGCGTTCTACACCACCATCGAGGAAGAGCAGATCGAGGTGGTCGCCGCCTCACCGGAAGTACCCGAGGTCTGGGAATGGGACGGCGAGCCCGAGATCTCGACCGACACGCTGCAGCTCTTCCTCAAGGACATCGGAAAGGTTCCGTTGCTCACCGCCGCCCAGGAGGTCGAGCTCGCCAAGCGCATCGAGCAAGGAGATCACTCTGCGAAGCAGGCGATGGTCGAGGCCAACCTCCGCCTTGTCGTCTCGATTGCGAAGCGCTACCGAAACCAGGGCCTCCCGTTCCTCGACCTGATCCAGGAAGGCACGCTCGGGCTCGTGCGCGCGGCCGAGAAATTCGATTGGCGAAAGGGCTACAAGTTCTCGACGTACGCGACCTGGTGGATCCGCCAGGCCGTGGCGAGGGCGATCGCCGACAAGGGCCGGACGATCCGGATGCCGGTTCACGTGGTCGAGAAGCTCAACAAGATCAACAGAACAGAGCGAAAGTTGCGCGGTGAGCTGGCACGGGAGCCGACCACGACCGAGATCGCGACCGAGCTCGAGCTGGAGGTCGAGGAGGTCGAGCAGATTCGTCGCAGCGCCCAGATACCGGTGTCGCTGGAGAAGCCGGTCGGCGACGACGACGAGTCCGAGTTCGGGCACTTCC
Source organism: uncultured Actinomycetes bacterium (assembly GCA_963724655.1). GTDB lineage: Bacteria > Actinomycetota > Thermoleophilia > Gaiellales > Gaiellaceae > Gaiella. The sequence continues at coordinate 294,144 of CAVRVG010000005.1, forward strand.
TCACCGACAAGACAGCGCCGCTTCCTGACGAGGCGGCGGAGGTCTCGCTTCAGCGCGAAGCGCTGCGCTCGATCCTCGACTCTCTCGCGCCCCGTGAGCGCGAGGTGCTGGTCATGCGCTACGGCCTCGACGGGCAGCAGCCGCAGACCCTGGACGAGGTGGGGCGCGCGTTCAAGGTCACGCGAGAGCGGATCCGCCAGATAGAGCACCAGAGTCTCAAGAAGCTCCGTGCGCTGGCAGAGGCCAAGGACGTGCGGGACGTCGCCTAGGAGGCAGGTCGCCGGGGGCACGGTGTAGTGAGGCGGGCGGATTGTCGGTCGGTAGGCTGTCGCGCGTGCCGACGACCCCCGCCCATGCAGAGTTGCTCGCCGAGCTCGCCGAGCTCATAGCGATTCCGTCGATCAGTGCCGATCCAGCACACGCAGCCGACCTTTCACGTGCGGCTGGGTGGGTCTCCGAGCGAATCAAGCGGTCAGGCGGAACGGTCGAGATCGAGCAGCGCAACGGACGGCCGCTCGTGCTCGGCGCGGTACCGGCCTCCGCCGCCGGCGAAGCCGCGCCGACCGTCCTCGTGTATGCGCATCTCGACGTGCAGCCCGCCGATCCGGTCGAGCTGTGGCACACCGACCCCTGGGAGCTGACCGAGCGGGAAGGGTCGCTCTTCGCCCGCGGCATCGCCGATGACAAGGCGCACCTGTTCATGTTGCTCAAGGCGACAGAGCTGCTGGCTGCCGCCGGGGAGCTGCAGGTCAATGTGCGCTTTGCGATCGATGCCGAGGAGGAGATCGGCGGGCACTCGGTCGTCGACTGGGTCGAGGAGGACGCTCTCGGCGCGGATGTGGCGCTCGTGCTCGACGGAGGCTATGCAACACCTGACCTCCCTTCGTTTTGCAACGCGCTGCGGGGGCTCTGCTACTTCCACCTCATCGTCAGGACGGGGGAGCGCGACCTTCACTCCGGGATGTTCGGCGGGGGCGCGCTCAACGCCGTTCATGCCCTGCTCACCACGGTGCAGGCGGTGCTCGCCGGCCCGGACGGCCGCGTGCCCGAGCCGATGCGCGTTGGGATCATTCCCCCGACCGAAGGGGAGGTCGCTGGGTGGGCCGCGCTTCGCAGCGGTGACGAGGAGCTCGCGGAATCGGGAGCGAAGCCGATGGATGCCACCGCCGCGCGTGACTTCTGGCTCCGAACGACCAGCGAGCCGACCGTCGAGCTGAACGGCATCACGGGTGGGTCGCCGACGCTTCAGAAGACGGTGCTGCCCGTCGAGGCCCAGGCGAACCTCTCCGTACGTCTTGCTCCGGGTCAGTCCTCCGCGGTGGTTGCCCCCATCGTCGAACGGCTTCTCCGCGACGCCCTTCCGGCCGGCGCCGAGCTCGATCTCGCCCTCTGGTCGACCGGCGAACCGGCTTGGATCGATCCCGACGGAGCGGCGGTTCGACTGGCGCAGGACGCCTTCGAGTCTGTCCTGGGGGTGAGGCCCGTGCTCGCGCGGAGCGGTGGATCGATTCCCGTTGCCGCGGCGCTCGGCGCGAAAGGGATCCCGGCAATCGTCGCCGGCTTCTCGCGCCCCAGCGCGCAGCTGCACTCCCCCAACGAGAACCTCCCGTCCTCCGCGCTGGTCGAGGGGGTCGAGGCGATAGTTGCCACGCTCTCGCGGTTCGGCGAGCTCCCCCGATCCACCTCGCTTGGCTGACGCCCGCTTTACGTGCCCGCTGGCCGAGGAGCTGGCGCCCGAAGCACTCGCGCGGTTCCTCCGCTACGTCGTCGTCGACACGCAGGCGTCGTACTCGTCGACGACGTATCCGAGCACGCTCAAGCAGCTCGACCTTTCGAGGCTCCTGGACGCCGAGCTTCGCGCGATCGGTCTGGCCGACGTCGAGCTGACCGAGCACGGCTACGTGCTCGCGACCTTGCCCGGAACGGTCGCCGAGGCGCCGACGGTGGCCCTCATCGCGCACGTCGATACGAGCCCCGAGGCCTCCGGCGCGGACGTCAAGCCGATCGTTCATCGCGCCTGGGACGGGTCGCGGATCACCCTGCCGGGTGATCCGGCGCAGGTGCTCGATCCGGCTGAGATTCCTGCACTCGCGTCACGCATCGGTCACGATCTCGTGACGAGCGACGGCACGACGCTGCTCGGCGCGGACGACAAGGCCGGGGTTGCCGAGATCATGACCGCGGTTGCCTACCTCGTGCACGACGCCGCTCCCCGAGCGCCGGTGCGCGTCGTCTTCACCGTCGACGAGGAGGTGGGCGCCGGCACGGACTTCCTCGATCTCGATGTCGTCGGCGCGGACATCGCATACACCCTCGACGGCTCGGGGCTCGGCGAGCTCGAGGTGGAGACGTTCTCGGCCTACCAGCTCGTCCTCACCGTGCACGGCGTCTCGGCTCACCCGGGGACGGCGAAGGGGAAGCTCGTCAACGCCCTCAAGCTTCTGGCCGACATCGTCGCGGGGCTCCCGCGGGACGCGCTCTCGCCGGAGACGACCGAGGATCGCGAAGGCTTCGTCCACCCGAGCCGGATCGAAGGCGGGTCAACCGAGGCGACGTTGTGGTGGATCATCCGCGACCACGACGACGCGAAGCTCGAGGAGCATGTTGCAGTCGTCCGTCGAATCGCCAGCCGAGGTCGTCGGCGCCGAGCCGCGAGCGTCGTTCACGATCGAGGTCGAGGAGCAGTACCGCAACATGCGGAGCGTCCTCGATCGTCATCCCGAGGTCGTCGATGCTGCCGAGGAGGCGATCCGGCGCGCGGGGGCGGATCCATCGAGAACGATCATCCGCGGCGGGACAGACGGCGCGCGTCTCACGGAGCGAGGTCTGCCGACCCCGAACCTGTTCACCGGCGGCCAGGACTATCACTCGGTGCGCGAGTGGGCCTCGGTGCAGGACATGGGCGCCGCGGCTGCGACGATCGTCGAGCTGGTGCGGCTGTGGGGCGAGAAGCCCGCTCCGGTGCCCGAAGCGCCCTAGAACCGGTGCGGCGGAAACGGGTGTGGCTTTAGCCGCCCCCGCTGATCATGGTGGGAGCTCGAGGGAGGGTCTGGTTTGGCAACCTGTCTTGTCGTGAGGGGCGTATGCGACCACGGGGACGGCTAAAGCCATACCCGTGAGGCCCGGAGCTGTCCGCGCTTCGCCGCCACACAGGGCTATCCGGGCGGCAGGGTTGGGCGTCGAGCACGACGAGGAGGGACTGATCGGTCGCGGTCTCTACATCGGGCGCCATCGTGACGGCCTCGGACGAGAGGCTGGATCCCGGCGTTCTCGTCACCGGTTCCGGTTCTCTCCGGAGCCTGCGATTTCGTAGACTCGCACTCCCACGACGGTAGGAGGCGCACGATGGATCACGAGGCGACGTTGGGGCGCATGTACGAGCTGATCAGTACCGGCGATGTCGATGGGTTCGGCGAGCTGCTCTCCGACGACTTCGTCGAGCACGAGGAGACTCCGGGCCTGGCGCCGACGAAGGACGGAGTCAAGACGTTCTTCAGGATGTACATCGCCGCCTTCCCCGATCTGCGGCTGGCCGCGGAAGACATCCTCTCGAGCGGCGACAAGGTGGTCGCGCGATCCCGGGCCACCGGCACGCATCAGGGCGAGTTCATGGGGATGCCGGCGACGGGGAAGAGCATCGACGTTCAGCTGATCGACATCATCCGTTTCGGTGACGACGGGCTGGCGCACGAGCACTGGGGCGTCTTTGACGCGCTCGCGATGATGCAGCAGCTCGGCGCGGTGCCGGACGGGCCTCCCGCCTGACTCCCGCCCAACGGCGCCTTGCGGGTGTGGCTTTAGCCGCCCCCGTCGTCCTTGGCTTGCGCGGACGGTCTTGGCAGACAGCAGGTCACGTCCCAGCGATGCGCGGGCCGCACAGCAGGATGGCCGGCGAGGTGGCGGCGCGCGTCGTCAGGGACGGCTAGAGCCATACCCGAAAGCGGTGGGTGAGTGACGCTGCCGATCTTGCCTGGCTCGGGTGCGGCTGAAGCCACGCCGATCGCCACCCGGCTACCCGTGTTACCCGTGGGGCTCGTGCTCGTGCACTTCGCAGCCGAGCCAGCCGTGACCGAAGTCGCGCATCGCTTCGATGATCGGTCGCAGGGAGGCGCCCTTCTCGGTGAGCTCGTACTCGACTCGCGGTGGTGACTCGGCGTAGCTTCGCCGAACGACCATGTCCTCGGTCTCGAGCCAGCGCAGGCGCTCGGCCAAGCGTGCGCGGGCTGATCCCGGCACACGCGTGCTCGAGCTCGGTGAACCGGCGCGGCCCCTCGGTGAGGTCGTGGACGATCAGGACCGTCCACTTCGATCCCACGATCTCAGCGCAGGCTGCAACCGAGCACTGACCGGCCTGGTGCACCGGAAGCATCGTTCGGTGTGTGAGCTCACCCATAAACCACTTCGAAGCATACGGCTCGCAGGTGATCTCGCGACCGACCGATTTCGAGATCAAGCCCACGGAGGCGCGTTGTGCACCCACCGGCCCCCGACCATGGTCGCCACCACGTCGATCGACTCGAGCTCGTCGACGGGGCAGGCAACCGGGTCACGCGAGAGAACGACGAGATCGGCGAGGTAGCCCGGGAGCAGCTTGCCGCGCCGCCGCTCATCACCCGCAAGCCAGGCGGGCGCGACCGTCGAGGCGTGGAGTGCCTGCTCCATCGTCAACACCTGGTCGGGGTGCCAGGCCGGCCGATCGTCGATCGTGCGCGTCACCCCGGCGCGGATTCCAGCAAGGGGATCGAGGTCCTCGACGGGCGCGTCCGAACCTGTGGCCACGACCGCACCCGAGTCGAGCAACGATCGGAACGCGTAGGCGCCGCTCGCGCGCTCGCCCCAGAACCGGTCGGCGAGATCGCGATCCGAGGGCGCGTGCATGAACTGGACGGAACAGGCGATTCCAAGCTCGGCAAAGCGCGGGATGTCGTCCGGCGCGAGACACTGGGCGTGCTCGACACGGTGTCGGAGGCCAAGCGGCTGCCAGTCCTCGCGGGTCGCCTCGAACGCGTCGAGCGCCTCTCGGTTTGCCCGGTCGCCGATCGCATGCACGCCCACCGGCCATCCTGCCGCCGCACCGGCACGGATGATCTCCTGCAGCTCCTCGCCGCTCGTGATCGAGACACCTGAGCCGTCGAGCATCCAGGCGGTCTGCGAGCCGAGCGTCCCGTCCATGAACGCCTTCAGATATCCGAGACGGAGAAAGTCGTCGCCGAGCCGCGGCCCGATTCCTGCCTCGACCAGCTCGGAGACCCGCTCGTGAGGGACCGATTGCCACACGCGAAGCGTGAGCCCTTCGCGTTCGTGAATCCGGCCGAAGATTCGCGGCGCCCCGAGCCAGCCGTCCTTGTCGTGAATCGCTGCGACGCCGCGGGAGTTCGCGAGCCGGATCCCGTCCCGCGTGGCCGCTACCCACTCGTCGTCGGGGACGGTGACGAAGCGCTCGCGGTACCGCCAGGCCGACTCCTCGCGCAGGATCCCCGTGGGCTCACCGTCCTCGTCGCGCTCGACGACCCCTCCCGGCACCTCGAGATCGTTGCCGGCGAGACGGAGAGCGGCCGTGTTGAGCCACAACGAGTGGTAGTCCTTCGACCAGAGCGCCGCCGGCGTGTTGCCGGTCACCCGGTCGAGCGCCGCCGCGGTCGGCTTCTCGGCCCAGTCGGCGTCGCGCCATCCCCGCCCGCGGATCCACGAGCCGCGCGACCGTCCCTCTACCTGCGCGAGCGCCTCCGCGAGCGACGATACGCCCTCGAGCGCGATCTCGGTCTGGGCGAGCGCCCAGGTCGGGAAGTGGACGTGGCTGTCGGTGAAACCGGGGACCACACACCGGCCGCCAAGGTCGATCCGGTCTGGCGTCGGGAGCGCCCACTCGTGGGTCCCGACACCTCCGGCAATGCGATCACCCGCGATCGCGAGTGCGCCGGCGGTCGGCAGCGACGGGTCCATCGTGCGTACGACGCCGTTCGAGAGGATCACGGCGAGAGCGTACTCGCGTCACTCGCGGCCGTCGCGATGACCCGCTGGCGGGCCTGAAGGCTCGAGGGCGGCGCCGGGCACCGCCCTCGAGCTCCTGGCTGGCTCGCGGGTCTAGCTCGCGGGCTCGATGTTCTGGTTCACGCGGAAGACGTTGTCCGGGTCGTACGCGGCCTTCACGCGAGCGAGTCGCGCGTGGTTGCCACCGTAGGTCGCCTTCACCCGGGCCTGACCTTCCTCCATCATGAAGTTGACGTACGCGCCGCCCGCCGAGTGCGGATGCAGGGCTTCCCAGTAGCCGACCGTCCAGTCGCGGAGCGTCGACGCCATTGCCGGATCCGGATCGACGCCGATGAACACCTGCGACCAGTTTGCATCGCGGAACGCGAACGCCGTGTCCTCGGTTGGGACGTCATGCACCGCGCCGTCGATCGGGTAGAGGTGAGACCCGCACTTGAACCCGGGCATGCGATCGTTCCACTCTCGATTCTGCCTGATCGCCTCGTCCGGGATCTCGTTGACGAAGTCGCCGCGCCAGTACCACTGGTCGCCGGGGCTGTAGAGGCCGTCGAAGGCACCGTTGAGATCCTTGAGCGGCAGCCGCCCGACTCCGTGCATCAGCGGCTCTGCGATCGCCGAGCAGCGGCGCCATCGCCTGCTCCGCCTCCTCGTCGGTGCCGTCGATGCACCACACGATGCCGCAGACCTTGCGCAGGTGGATCTCCTCCGGGAACGGAGGCCCCGGCGGGATGGTGTGGAAGTTGAAGAACCCCATCACGTTGCGCGGCGCAGAGGGCAGCCACTCGCGGTAGGCGGCGAGCAGCTCGTCCGCGTCCTCGAGTGCCCAGAAGGTCGGGCCGCCGACCACGGTGTCGACCGGTCGCCCCTGGAAGGTGAACTCGGTCACGACGCCGAAGTTCCCGCCGCCGCCGCGGATCGCCCAGAAGAGGTCCGGATTCTCGTCGGCGCTGGCTGTCACCTGCCGCCCGTCGGCGAGCACCATCTCGGCCGAGAGCAGGTTGTCGATCGTCAGCCCGTAGCGTCGGCTGAGGTAGCCATGCCCGCCGCCGAGCGTGAGACCTGCGACGCCGGTGGTGGAGATGATCCCGCCAGGGACCATCAGGCCGTGAGGCTGCGTCGCAGCGTCGACCTCGTTCCAGAGACAGCCACCACCGACGCGGACGGTCTGCGTGACGGGATCGACAACGATGTCCTTCAACAGGGAGAGGTCGCAGACAACGCCGTCGTCGACGCTGCCGAGGCCGCCGCCGTTGTGGCCTCCTGCGCGGACCGCGAGCGGGAGCTCGTGCGTGCGTGCGAAGCGGATGGCGGCGGCGATGTCCTCGGGGCCGGCGCAGCGGGCAATCGAGCGCGGGCCGCTTGTCGATCATCGCGTTGAACAGCGCCCGGGCGCCGTCGTAATCGGTGTCGTCCGGCCCGATCAGCTCCCCGCTGAATGCGCTCAGCTCGGTGCGGGCGGATTGGGCCGGCGAAAGGGTCGTGCTCAAGGTTGCCTCCTCGTTCGTTTGGTCGCTCGACCTTACGACTGGTGCGGCCGTTCGTCATGACCGGCGTTGATCCATTGTTCAACAGACACCGCGACCTGTCATGATCAGAACTGACTATTGACGTCTCGACGCTCCCCGGTCCTCTTCGCCTCCCTTCGTCGTTCCCGTTCGCAGGGCGGACGCGCGAGTTACTGAGCCTCCACGCGCTGCTCCCACGGGCACCGGGTGAGGGTCGCCGTGCTGCGCTCATCTCGGGTGAGCCGGGGTCGGGGAAGAGCCGCCTCGCTCGGGAGCTCGCGGGCCGGCTGGCCGAAGAGGGCGCCCTGGTCCTGTACGGCGCCTGCGACGCAGTCGTCCGGGCGCCCTACGGTCCTATCGTCGAGGCGTTGACCCCGCTCGTCCGTGGGACGAACAGCGAAACGCTCCGCGCGGCGGTGGGGGCGGGTGGTAGCGACCTCGCGCGGATCCTGCCGGACTTGCCGGCGATCCTCGGCGACCTGCCGGCACTCGTTGCGGCCGACGCGGATGCGGAGCGCCTTCGCCTCCATGCGGCGGTCGCCGACCTCGTGGCGGCGGTCGGCGAGCACCGACCGGTGCTTCTGATCCTCGAAGACGTCCACTGGGCCGACACGCCGACCTTGCAGCTGGTTCGGCACCTCGTCCGCACGGGTGCGGACGCCCGGCTGCTGCTGGTAGCGACGTTTCGCGACTTCGAGGCGGACATGTCACCTGTCCTGACGGAGACCCTCGCCGATCTCGCACGGTCGGAGGGGATCGTGCGCATTCGCCTACAGGGTCTGAGAGATGACGAGGTGGCAGAGTTCGTCCAGCTCGCCACCGGCAGCCGGGCCGGTCGTGATGTCGTGGAGGCAATCGGTGCCCTGACTGCCGGGAACGCCTTCCTGCTGACCGAGCTCTGGCGCGATCTCGTCGATGAAGGCTCGGTCGAGATCGGGCCGACCGCCGTTCGACTCGGCCGGGACGTCGCCCAGATCGGAACGCCCGACACCGTGCGCGAGGTCGTGAGCCACCGAATCGCCGGCCTCGATGCGTCGACGGGGGACGTTCTCGCACTTGGTGCGGTGATCGGCGCCACGTTCGAGCTCGAGACCGTCCGGCTCGCAGCCGGCGTGCCGGAGGAGGTTGTCCTCGCCGCGGTGGAGGAGGCGGTGCGGAGCGGTCTCGTGCAGGAGGAGGCAGGGCCCCGTCTCGTCTTCCGCTTCACGCACGAGCTCGTCCGCCGGTCGGTCTCGGACAGGGTGTCGGTCGCGCGACGCGCGGATCTGCACCTGCGGGTCGCCCGCGCCCTCGAGCAGACGCCGACTGCGGCGGGCGCTCGCAGCAGGCTTGCTGCGCTGGCCCACCACTACGCGGAGGCTGCGCGGGTCGGCGGTCACGAGAAGGCTGTCTCCTACAACCTCCTCGCTGCGGACTCGGCCACGGCCGCACTCGCGTTCGACGAGGCGGTCGAGCGATTGAGCACCGCACTCGCGCTCGGTGTCGACGATCGGTACGAACGCGGCCTCGTCTGCCTCGATCTCGGCTACGCGTGCCACCGCGCCGGGCGGTCGCTCGATGCACTCGCAGCCTTTCGCGACGCGGCTGCGGCCGGACGCGCCCTCGGCGACGGCGACCTGCTGGCGCGGGCCGCGATCGGGTTCGAGGAAGCGTGCTGGCGACCTGCGATCCACGACGAGGGCGCCGTCGAGCTGCTGAAGGAGGCTGTGGACGCAGTCGGGGGTGGGGAGACGGAGCTGCGCGTTCGCGTCCTTGGCGCACTGACCCGCGCGCTCGACTTTCAAGGCGACTACCTCGCTGCCGCGCTCGTGAGAGACGAGGCGACGGTGATCGCGCGTCAACTCGCAGACCGCTCCGCCTTGGGTTGGCTGCTCTCGTCGTCGTACTGGTCGCGCGGGGCACGCTCGCACGAGGAGATCAACACGATGCTCGCCGAAGCAGTCGCGATCGGCGAGGAGCTCGGTGACGCCGAGATCGTCGCCGAGGCATTGTGGTGGCTCGTCCCGTCCCATGTCGCCCTCTGCGACCACGAGGCGGCCCACCTGGCGCTCGAGAGGTTGTTCGACTTCGCCCGCACGCTCAACGAGCCCTTCCGGATGCATGTCGCGGAGCATTACGCGTCCGCTCTTGCGCTGTGCGACGGCGATGTCGCCGCTGCCGACGCGGCAGCGCTCCGCTCGCGTGAGTGGAGCCGGCTCTTGACCGGCCGCGATGCATCAGCCGTTCACGGGATCCAGATGTTCGCCGTTCGCCGGGAGCAGGGCCGGCTCGCAGAGCTTGCCCCGCTCGTGCGCCTGCTGGACGAGACCGCCCGCGACGCGACCTGGACGCCAGGGCTCGTCGCCCTTCTCGCTGAGCTGGGAATGGCGGAACGCGGCACGCCGCGAGCTGGAGCGGATTCGCGCAGACGGGATCGACCCGCGGCAGCAGCGGCTCTGGCTGGGGACGCTGGCGTTCGTGACCGACGCCTGCTCGGCGCTCGGCGAGACCGACATCGCTGCCGAGGTGTACGGGGAGCTCGAGCCCTATCGGGGCTCGAACGTCCAGATCGGGCATCTCGTCGCCTGCTTCGGCTCGTCCGACAGGTACCTCGGGATGCTTGCCGCGACCCTCGGCGACTGGGCGCTTGCGGAGGAGCACTTCGAGGCCGCGCTCGAGCTGAACGCACGAATCGGCGCAAGCACGTGGCTCGCGCACACCCGACTGGAGTACGCCCGCATGGTGCTCCTGCGCGGCGGTCCCGCCGACCGTCAGCTGGCCGCGGGGCTGCTCGGAGACGCCGTTGCCGCGGCGGAGGCGCTCGGGCTCCCGAACGTCCTCGCAAAGGTCGCAGCGCTCGGGGCCGCGGTCGAGTCGCGCCGGACCTTGCCGGACGGGCTCTCCGCGCGAGAGGTCGAGGTCCTGCGGCTGGTCGCGCAGGGGCTCTCGAACCGGGAGATCGGGGCACACCTCTTCATCAGCGAGCACACCGCTGCGAATCACGTTCGGAGCATCCTCCGGAAGACCGGTTGCGCAAATCGCACCGAGGCCGCTGCCTATGCGCATCGACGCGGCCTCGTGTCGGCCTGAGACCCGCTACCATCGCGTGACGATGCCGTTGTACGTCATCGAGCGCACCTTCGCCGAGCAGCTCGAGCTCACGAAAGACGATGTGCGCCTGATCGAGGACGTCAACGCGGACGAGGGCGTGAGCTGGCTGTTCTCCTTCCTCTCGGCCGACAGGCAGCGGTCGTACTGTCTCTACGAGGCGCCCTCACCCGACGCGATCGTGGTTGCGGCCAGGCGGGCGAACGTCCCGGTCGACAGCATCGTCGAGGTCAGCAAGTTCGTGCCCGCCGAGATGCTGGCAAACGGCTGAGCGCCCGGCGCGCCCTACACTGCGTCGTCGTGTCTTGGGATCGTCCCTCGCTGAGGGAATTGATGCTGCTGCGCGGAGGAGCAGTGTGAGCTCGATCCTGCCGCCGAGCGCGTCACTCCCCCGCATTCCGATCATCGCGCGCATTCGCGAGTCGGTGATCGGCGACGATCAGGTGATGCACGGCCCCTACGGCCCGCGTCGAGTGACCTACGCGGACTACACCGCCTCGGGGCGCGCACTCGGCTTTCTCGAGGACTTCATTCGCGAAGAGGTCCTGCCGCGCTACGCCAACACCCACACGGAGTCGAGCGGGACCGGGCTCCAGACCACGCGGCTTCGGGAAGACGCACGCCGCGTCATCCACGAGGCGGTCAACGGCGACGACGAGACCTGTGTGATCTTCTGCGGGTCGGGCTCCACCGGGGCGATCGACAAGCTGATCGGCATCCTCAACCTTCGGCTGCCTGCTGACCTCGACCGGCGTTACGGGCTTTCGGCGCACGTTCCGGCAGCCGAGCGCCCGGTGGTGTTCATCGGGCCGTTCGAGCACCACTCGAACGAGCTCCCCTGGCGCGAATCGCTTGCCGACGTGGTCGTCATCCCGGAGGACGAGGACGGTCACATCGACGTCTCGATTCTCGAGGAGCAGCTCGCCCTCCACGCGGAGCGTCCGCTGCGGATCGGCTCGTTCTCGGCGGCCTCGAACGTGACGGGGATCGTGACCGACACCCATGGGATCTCCGACCTGCTCCACCGGCACGGTGCGCTCGCCTTCTGGGATCTTGCAGCGTCGGCCCCGTACGTCGACATCGAGTTCACCCCGCGCTGTACGAAGCACCCGGGCGCCTACAAGGACGCGGCCTTTCTCTCGCCGCACAAGTTCATCGGAGGGCCGAGCACTCCCGGGGTGCTGATCGTCCGTCGCGAGCTGCTCAAGAACACCGTGCCCGACGTCGTCGGGGGCGGAACGGTTGCGTACGTCAATCCCGAGGACCACGTCTACCTCGCCGACCCGATCCATCGCGAGGAGGGAGGGACACCGGCGATCGTCGAGTCGATCCGCGCCGGTCTCGTCTTCAAGCTCAAGGAGGCGGTCGGCGTCGACGTGATCCGAGCCTACGAGGAGGACTTCCTCCGCCGCGCGATTGCGGCCTGGGCTCCGCACCCGAACATCGACGTGCTCGGCAACATCGAGTCAGAACGGCTCTCGATCGTGTCGTTCGTCGTGCGGCGACCGGGCGGCAAGCATCTCCACCACAACCTCGTGGTCGCGCTGCTCAACGATCTGTTCGGCATCCAGTCGCGGGGTGGTTGCTCGTGTGCCGGCCCGTACGGACACCGGTTGCTCGGGATCGACATCGAGCGCTCGCATGAGTTCGAGCGTGAGATCGCGCACGGATGCGAGGGGATCAAGCCGGGCTGGGTGCGGATCAACTTCAACTACTTCATCAGCGAGGCGGTGTTCAGCTACATCGTCAACGCGGTCGGGCTCGTCGCCGATCAGGGGTGGTCCCTGATCGAGGACTACCGCTTCGACCCGGTCACGGGGCTCTGGCACCACCGCGACGGCGCGCCCGAGCCGCCGCTTCGGCTCGACGACGTCGTCTTCGACGCCGACGACGGCGTGCTCCGTTATCCGCACACACGCGAATCGGCCCCGGAGTCGGCACTCGAGGGGTACCTCGACGAGGCACGGGCACTCTTCCTCGAGCGGCAGGGCCACGAGCTGCAGCCCGCGGGCGACTCGGGCCTGTCGGACGACTTCGAGTCGCTCCGCTGGTTCGAGCTTCCCTCGGGTAGCGTCGCGGGCTAGCTGCTCACGGCGCCTGACGCGAGGCCGGGCTTTCCCCCCTTGCCGTATTGCGGCACGATCGGCACCTCCGTCGGGAACTCGGGTGTCTTCGGATTCAGGTCGAGGTCCGAGTCCCGAACGCAACCCGAGATCTGGTAGCTGCCCTGCTGGAACGGGAGCAGGACGTTCATCGCCGCCGCGATCCGGAGCGCCTCGTCCTGCGAGGCTCCGAGCGCGAGCGCTGCGTAACCCATCGACTGGGTGGCGAGGCAGTTCGTGAGCGCCTCGTCCTGGACACCGGCGGTGTGGTACGCCTCGTGCGCGAGGGTCAGGACCGCGTAGATGGTTCGCGACGCGCTCGCGTAGCAAGGATTCCCGAATGAGAGGGGCACCTGCGACGACCAGTCGAGGGTCGCGAGGCAGTCGAGCTGCTTGTGATGGCGCGCGTCCGCGAAGTCGGCGAGGCGCGAGCAGGTCTGGTGGGTGAGAAAGATGTCGGGTCCGGAACACCGCTCCTGTCGAACATCACCTCGCCGTTCCTGGGGTGGGTGTCGACGAGGGCTCCCCAGAGCGTCTGACAGTCGACCTTCACCTTTCGCCCTGCGATCGCCGAGGCGATCGGGGCAAGCTTCCTCTCGGTCGACGCGTCTCCCCACCATTGCCAGGCGAGGATCACCGCCGGCACGGCGAGACTGACTGCCAGGAACCTCATCGCTCCTGTATCGGCAGCAAGGTGGTGGCGCTGCACCGCCCCTTGGGGTGCATACGATCGGTGAGGATGACGACCACCATCGACCAGTTGCGACGCCATGCGGTCGCGCGCACGTTGTTCCCGCCGACGACGCTACCGAAGGCAATCGAGCGTCTTGGCTTCGTGCAGGCCGATCCGATCCGCGCCCCGGCTCGCGCGCAGGACCTCACGCTCCGCCATCGCGTCAAGGGCTACCGCGCCGGCGATCTGGAGCGCCGCTATCCGCGGCTCCGGATCGAGGAGGACTTCTTCGTCAACTACGGCTTCCTGCCGCGCGCCACCCAGGCGCTGATGCATCCTCGCGAACCGCGTGTTGCCTGGTCGAAGGAACGGTGGCGGCAGGCGGACGCGGTGCTGGAGTACGTGCGAGACCGAGGCGTCGTCCATCCGCGCGACGTCGACGCCCACTTCGCGCACGGCAAGGTGAAGAACTGGTTCGGTGGCTCGAGCAACGCCACCACGCAGCTCCTCGACGGCATGCACTACCGCGGGCTCGTCCGCATCGCCGGGCGCGCCGGCGGTGTCCGTCTGTACGCGGCAGCTCCGTCACACGAGCCCGCCGAGGATCCGGCTGCTGCTCTCGACGCGCTGGTCGATGTCGTCGTGCGAAAGTACGCCCCGCTGCCGGAACGCACGCTCGGCCAGCTGCTGAGCTACCTCGGGAATGGGGCTCCGCAGTGGGTGGGTGGCCGCCGTGAGGCGCTCGCTCGCGCCAAGCAGCGGCTCTCGTCCGCGACAGTCGATGGCGTGCGGTGGTACTGGCCGGCGGACGAGAGCCCGGCGTCGCGCCGATACCGGTTCGACGGGGAGGTTCGGCTGCTCGCGCCGTTCGACCCGATCGTGTGGGACAGGCTCCGCTTCGAGCTGCTCTGGGGCTGGGCGTACAGGTTCGAGGCCTACACACCGGCGGCGAAGCGGGTGCGCGGCTACTACGCCCTGCCGCTGCTCTGGCGCGACCGGGTCATCGGGTGGGGCAACGTCACGGTGAAGGACGACAGGTTGTCGATGGAGCTCGGGTATGTGGCCGGCGGGCCGCCGGACGAGGCTGAGTTCGCGGTCGCCCTCGAGGCCGAACGCGAACGGATGCTGCGCTTTCTGTCTCTACCGCCGGAGTGAGGCGGTGTCGACGACCTCGAACGCCGAGCCTGGGACGTTGCCCAGGGTGTGCAGGTCATCGTTCGACCAGCGTGGATCGGGCGCGCCCGAGATGAACCAGCTCGACCCGTTGTCCGCCACGATCATTCCGTACTCCTTGAGGGCGCGCAGCACGATCCGCGCCTGCCGGGGAAAGGTCGCAATGGGGTAGCTCGCCTTGAGCCGGAACCGAAGCCCCATGGGCGGGAGTGCCGGGTCGTCGAGGTCGCTTGCGAAATGGCGCGCCGGCCAGACGTACGAGCGGCGGGTTTGCTCGACCGTGAACCGCAACGCGTGCGAGATGCGCCCCCTCGCGACCTCGTCATACCGGGCGAGGCCCGGAAGGATCGGGAGCCCTGCAGCGTCCGCGCTCGTCCAGCCCGCCGGACGAAGGTGGTTCGAGCGCAGGCTCCAGATCGCGCCCGAGCCTGCTGTCCACCCGCCGGACTCGGTGCGGCGGAGCGCGTACAGCTCATAGAGCTTGCAGGTGGCTCGGTCGACGATGAGCGCATGGCGGTCGCCGTCAGCGCCGTCCCTCCCTCGATCTTGACCGAGTCGGGGATCGGGTACGGCCCGCGGTCGGACTCGCCCGCGTATTCGAAGGTCACCCGCCGCTTCGCGGTCGCAGCAGGTGCGATCGTGATCGGGATCCCGATCGGCCCTCCGTCCCAGAGGCCCGAGCCGAAGTCCGGATGGAGGTGGCCGGAAGGCCCGACCGACGCGACGATCTGCTGCGAATTGACGGCAACCGGGAGCCTGTCGACGCGACGGTTCCAGGCGTTGTCGGCCGGGAACACCGGGCACCCCGCAACAGTCGGCGTGCCGACCTGACCTGCGAATGCGGTCGCCGCGAGAAAGCGCGAGAAGGACAAGGGTGGCGGCCGCGACGCGCATCGAGCGATCACCCGTGCCGGACGTCGGGCGGCGTCGCCTTCGGATAGCGGCCACGCACCTCGTCGATGAAGGCCGCGAGCTGGTCGGCGATCGCGGCGTCATGAATCTCGACGACGTTCTCTGCATTCCGCTCGCCCGAGCGCGAGAGGTTGAACGAGCCGATGAACGAGGTGTCGTCGGCGACGGTGACCTTGGCGTGCATGAAGTCGTGGATCGAGTCCGGCGTCCATGGGGTCGTGATCTTCCCCGAGAAGTTCCCCTTGGTCAGAACCGTGTGCAGCAATGGGATCTTCCATTCGCTGACGCCGTTTGTCTTCCACTGGAAGAACACCTGGTCGACCTGCGTGTCGTCGATCACTCCGGCGATGTTGCAGCGACCCTCGTTGACGATCTCGACCAGCGTCGCCAGGATCGGGCCGGACGAGAGCACGGGAGACGCGATCCGGATGCGTCTCTGTCGCCTTCCCGAGGTGCTTCGCGATCCGGTGCGCGAGCGCCTCGCCGTGTCCCGGACAGAACCACGGCCGAACCTCGGCGTCACCAACCTGGATCGGTCGTGGCTCGACCCGACCTGTCGACTCGACGTCGCGCGCGTCCCACAGCTCGTCGAGGTTGAGGGTGTACGCCTTCGCGAGCTGCTCCGAGTCGATCACCACGACGACGTTCTCCTGTCGCGTCCACGAGTCCTCGGTCCAGTTCATCGATCCCGTCCAGACGGTGCGCTCGTCACGGACGACGTACTTGTGGTGCATCAACCCCGTGAGGGTCGAGACGCCGTGGGTGGGGAAGGGCTCGGCCTCGAGCAGGGTGGGATCCGTTGCCGGCGGCGCGGGCAGCGGGTCGCGAACCTGCCCTTCCAGCTCGTAGACGAGCCTCACCTTGACGCCGCGCTCCACCGCGCGCCGGAGGACGTCGCGGCCGCGCTGCTCGATCGCCTCGCGGATCCGGATGTCGTAGATCGCGATGTCGAGCGAATGCTCGGCCCGGTCGAGAAAGCCGAAGAGCGCCTGGCGATCTCCTCCGCGGTCTGGCCGCCGTCGCGGAGTGTCCTGACGTCGATCAAGACGCGGTTGTCGCTGCCCTGGCCGCCGCCTTCTTCGCACGCTTCGCGGCCTGGTACGCCTCGAGCGCCTCGGGAGAGTCGACGTCTCCAAGGCACATCCGGTCGGGAACGAGCGGGGCTGCCACTTCCACGCCGAGCCGCTTGGCGAGCGTCGATCCGAGCCCGACCACCTTCATGTCGCCGAAGCCTGGAAGCTCCCGGATCCGCGCCTCGAGGTCGGCTGTGTCCTTCGCCTCTGTCCAGACCCGGGCGGCGTCGCCCTGGTATTCGCCTGCGACGACGGCACAGAGCTCCTGAACCCGTTTCGCCATGTTCCCCGGGAAGCGGTGGATGGCGGGCTTCTCACGGAAGACCTCGTTGAGCCGCTCGGGGTCGAGGGCCGCGATCTTCGCCGCGTCGAGATGGCCGAGTCGCTGCTTCAGCTTGAGCGGGCCGGAGAAGGCCTGCTGAACCGTGATCTGCTGGTCGAGCGCGAAGCCGATGAGCAGCGCGAGTGGGCTTTCCGCCAGGAGTTGGTCGGCCTCCGGGTCTCCGCTGAAATGGATGGCCTTCGGTTTGGTGGGCATGCCTCGATCCTACGCGTGCGCGGTCGGGTGCCGCGAAGCCGCAAGACGTCCGAGCGAGCGTTCAGCGAGCGCGTCGAGCGATCCGGGCCGGGCGCGGATCGGAGGCGACTCGGTACCCTCGACCGATGGACGCGCTTGCGACCCTCTCGCCCGGGACTCGCGCCTGGTTCGAGCGCGCGTTCGCGGGGCCGACCCCTGCTCAGGAGAAGGCCTGGCCGGCGATTGCTGCGGGGGGAACGTTCTCGTGCAGGCGCCGACCGGGTCGGGAAAGACGCTCGCTGCGTTCCTGCTCGGCCTCGATCGGCTCACTGACACCCCGGGTGAGGGGCTGCGCCTTCTGTACGTCTCGCCGCTGAAGGCGTTGAACTACGACGTCGAGCGCAACCTCCGCGGCCCACTCGCCGGAATCGGCTCGAGGCTCTCGGTCGGTGTCCGAACCGGGGACACGACCCAACGCGAGCGAGCGCAGATGCTGCGCACGCCCCCGGACATCCTCATCACGACGCCCGAGTCGCTCTTCCTCCTCCTCACCTCGAGCGGGCGCGAGATGCTCCGCTCCGTCGAGACGCTCATTCTCGACGAGGTGCACGCGGTCGCGGGAACCAAGCGCGGCGCCCACCTCGCGGTCTCGCTCGAACGCCTGGAGTGGCTGGTCGACAGGCCGATCCAGCGGATCGGCCTGTCGGCGACCCAGCGCCCGCTCGAGGAGATCGGACGCTTCGTCGCGGGTGCTGGACGCGAGATAGCGCTCGTCGACGCCGGGATTCGCAAGGAGCTCGACCTCGAGGTCGTGATCCCCGTCGAGGACATGCGCGAGCTCGGCGCAAACCGGGAGCTGTCACAGCCGGTGATGCCGGACGGCGTCGAGATGGCCTCGGGTTACGAGCCGACTGCGAAGTCGATCTGGCCCTCGATCTATCCAGCCATCCTCCAGCTCGTCAGGGCCCACCGCTCGACGATCGTCTTCGTCAACAACCGCCGGCTCGCCGAGCGACTCGCGGTCCGGATCAACGAGCTCGCCGAGGAAGAGGTCGCGCGTGCTCATCACGGGTCGCTGGCCCGGGAGCAGCGCGTTCTCATCGAGGAAGACCTGAAGGCGGGACGGATCCCGTGTCTCGTGGCCACCTCCAGCCTGGAGCTGGGGATCGACATGGGTGCGGTCGATCTCGTCATCCAGGTCGAAAGCCCGAAGTCGGTCGCCCGCGGACTGCAGCGCATCGGCCGGGCGGGGCACGATCTCGGGGCGACGTCAAAGGGGCGCATCTTTCCGAAGTTCCGCTCCGACCTGCTCGAGTGCGCCGTCGTCGCGAAGGCGATGCGCGAAGGCGCGATCGAGGAGACGAAGATCCCACGCAACCCGCTCGACGTGCTTGCCCAGCAGATCGTCGCGATCTGCGCCGAAACGGAGATCGCCGTCGACGACCTCCACGGGCTCGTGCGACGCGCTCACCCGTTCTCCGATCTTTCTCTTCAGCAGCTCGAGAACGTCCTCGACATGCTGGCGGGCCGGTATCCCTCGGACGAGTTCGCCGAGCTGCGTCCACGAATCGTCTGGGATCGCACCGAGGGAGTCGTTCGTGGTCGCTCCGGAGCCCAGCGCCTCGCGGTGACGAATGCGGGGACGATCCCCGATCGCGGGCTCTTCGGTGTCTTCCAGTCGGGTGGCGGGGGGCGGGTCGGCGAGCTCGACGAGGAGATGGTGCATGAGGCCCGGGAAGGCCAGACCTTCATGCTCGGCGCTTCGACGTGGCGGATCGACGAGATCACCCGGGATCGCGTCCTGGTCACGCCCGCGCCCAGGTGCTCCCGGCGCCGTGCCCTTCTGGAAGGGCGAGGGCATCGGACGCCCGTACGAGCTCGGACGACGGATCGGTGAGGCGACCCGGACGTTGTCGGCGCTCTCCGACGCGGCCGCCGGGAAGCGGCTGCGGGGCGAGTACCACCTGGACGACTGGGCGGCCGGCAACCTGCTGGCGTTCCTTCGTGAGCAGGAGCGCCATAGTGCTCTCCCGACCGACAAGACGGTAGTCGTCGAGAGATTCCGTGATGAGATCGGCGACTGGCGCGTGTGTGTCCTCACGCCGTTCGGCGCGCGCGTTCACGCGCCGTGGTCGATGGCGCTTGCCGCGCGGATCCGCGACGCGCTTGGGCTGGAGGTGCAGTTCCTCTGGTCGGATGACGGCATCGCGCTGCACTTCCCGGACGCCGATCAGGCGCCGTCCCTCAGCGATCTGGCGCTCTCGCCGACCGAGCTCGAGGAGCTCGTCGTCCAGGAGGTCGGGCAGAGCGCGCTCTTCGGGGCGCGGTTCCGTGAGAACGCCGGCCGCGCGCTGCTCATCCCGCGTCGGAGGCCCGGGCAACGGACGCCGCTCTGGCAGCAGCGGCTGAAGGCGCAGAGCCTGCTTCAGGTCGCGCGCAAGTACCCGTCGTTCCCGATCGTCCTCGAGACCTATCGCGAATGCCTCCAGGACGTCTTCGACCTCCCGGGGCTGCGCGAGATCCTCTCCGGGCTCGAGACGCGCGAGCTCGATCTGGTCGAGCTGGAGACCGTGTCTGCCTCGCCGATGGCCTCGTCGCTTCTCTTCGACTATGTCGCGACCTACATGTACGAGGACGACACTCCGGCTGCCGAACGACGGGCGCAGGCGCTGTCGCTCGATCGCGACCTCTTGCGCGAGCTGCTCGGCCAGGAGGAGCTCCGTGACCTGCTCGACGCCGATGCGCTCGCCGAGGTCGAGGCTTCGCTGCGGCGGACGCCACGAAACGCGGACGAGCTCCACGATCTTCTCCGTCGGGTGGGGGAGCTCCGCGAGGGCGAGCTCGACGCAGGCTTCGCCGAGACCCTCGTGCGAGAGCGACGGGCGCTCCGAGTCGTCATCGGCGGAGTCGAGACCGTGATCGCCGCTGAGGACGCAGGGCTCTACCGCGATGCCTTTGGCGTGATGCCGCCCGGCGGGCTGCCTGCCGCGTTCCTCGAGCCCGTCGACGATGCCGTCGAGCGCCTGCTGCTTCGCTACGCGCGCACACGCGGCCCCTTCACGACCGCCGAGCTTGCCGGTCGGTACGCGCTCGATGTCTCGCAGGCCGTCACGCAGCTCTCCTCGCTCGAAGAGCGCGACCTCCTCGTCCGCGGCGAGATCAGACCGGGCGGAGTCGAGCGCGAGTGGTGCGATCCAGAGGTCCTGCGGCGTATCCGGCGAGCCTCGCTTGCGGTGCTGCGTCGCGAGGTCGAGCCTGTGGAGCAGGTTGCGCTCGGTCGATTCCTGCCTGCCTGGCATGGGATCGATCGCCGCGCGACGCTACGCGAGGCGCTCGTGCCGCTCCAGGGGCTTGCGCTCCCGGTGGCGCTCTGGGAGCGTGATGTGCTGCCTCGGCGGGTCCCCGGATACCAGCCGGGCTGGCTCGACGGCGTCTGCGCTTCCGGCGAGGTCGTCTGGGTCGGCGCCGGTCTCGACCGCGTCGCTCTCTACTTCCGCGAGGACGCGCCGGTGCTCGGGCCACCGTCGACGGTGGAGCCGCTGGCTGGAGACGAGGTAGCGGCGATCCGGGCCGCTCTAGGCCGCAGCGCCGAGTTCTGGCTCGATCTCCTCGACGCGACCGGGCTCGACGCGGCCGAGGCTCTGGCCGCGCTGTGGGAGCTTGTCTGGGCAGGCGAGGTGACGAACGATGCGTGGGCGCCGTTGCGCGCCGAGCGTCGCTACGGAGTCCCCCAGGCCGAGCGTCGACCACGACGGTTCTCGCGATCCCGGATCGGCTCGCAGAGCGCGACCGCGGGGCGTTGGTCACTTGCTTCGAGGCTCTTCGACGGGCCCGGTGACCGGCGCGCGCTGGCCGAATTGCTCCTCGAGCGGCAAGGGATAGTCACCCGCGACGGGGTGCGCGGCGAGGGCGTTGCCGGTGGTTACGGGGCTGTCTACGGGGAGTTGCGGGCTCTCGAGACCATCGGGTCGTGCCGTCGCGGATACTTCGTCGAGGGGCTTGGTGGCGCGCAGTTCGCACTTCCGGGTGCGGTCGAGCGCCTGCGGGAGCTTCGCCGACCCGAGGACGAGGAGACGCTCGTGCTGGCGGCCGCAGACCCTGCGCAGCCGTACGGCTCGGCGTTGCCGTGGCCGCGACGGGCAGGCGCGCGGGCGGCGCGCGTCGCCGGTGCCCAGGTCGTGTTGCTCGGTGGAGAGGCCGTGCTCTTCGTCGAACGGGGTGGGCGCTCCCTCGTGCCGCTTCGTGAGCCCGAGCCCGAATGGTTGAGAATCGCCTTCACGGCCCTTGCCGCCTGGGTTCGCGCCGATCGCGGCCGACGGCTGGCTGTCGAGCGATTCGACGGAATCGCGGTCACCGAGACCGACGTCACGGCACTTCTCAGCGAGGCCGGGTTCCTCATCGGGCCGAAGCGCGCCGTCCTCCGGCCCTAGACCGTCAGCTAGCGGCGCTCGGGCGCGATCGAGCGGATGGGCCTGGCGAACAATTCGTGCGCCGCGGTGTCGACCGGGCGATGACGCCGCTCGACAGTTGCCGGGTAGGTGGCGAGCGAGTTGCCACCCTTCCAATCCTTCTTCGGTCTGATCGGTCTCGGGCAGAAGCCACCGCCGCAGTTCGGGCAGACGTTCTCGAGCACGTCGTCGACACAGCTGCGACAGAACGTGCACTCGAACGTGCAGATCCGGGCCTCGGATGAGTCCGGGGGCAGGGCGACGCCGCAGTTCTCACAGATCGGTCGCAGTTCGAGCACGTCGCTCCTCTCGGTCGCCGGGCAGGGATTCGCCTGCGCACCTTGTATCCAAAACTCTGGTGAACGTTCGCTCGCTCCCCCTCCACACCGCACTTCGCTCGTTCACGCTCGGCGCGTTCGCGCTCCTGCTGAGAGAGGTCGAGGCGGCCGGTGGTCAGCTCCCGTTCGCGTTCGAGGAGCACGAGCGTCGGCGAGGGCCGGCCCTCTACGAGTACCGCCCGCTCGTACGCGGGTTCATCGAGGATCGGGCAGCGACGCTTCGCGCTCGCCCTGACGCCGAACTGGCACTCGAAGATCTCCTGCGCGAGCCTGCCGCGGCTATCTATGCGCGTGCTCACGCCGGCCCGCACCCGACGCCGGACGATGCGCTCTTTCGTACGGTGCTGCTCGACCTTCTGATTCGGGTGGCCGAGGCGTGTGGCGGGTTCGACTGGGACGACGACGCGTTCGACCGCGCGTACACCGAGCTCGAACGGTCGCTCTTCGGCGAGCGCAGGACGTACTGCGCCGTCGCTCCGCTGGTCGGCCTGAGCATCGGCGTCCAGCGGGAGATCTCGCCGGGACTGCGGATCCGCGCCGCGGCGGAGGGAGAGTTCTCACGGCATTGGCCCGAAGCAAAGGGATTGCTGCCGTCGGGATTCGGGAGGGAGCCCGACCGGTTCTGCGTCGTCGAGCTGCGGAGCGCCCTCACCGCATCCGACGATGCGCCGGACGCACCGGCGGAGTTTGCCGACGTCGTGAGCGCCGTCAGGCTTGCGACCGCTGCGCCGCTCGCGGCCGGGCCTGTCCTCTTCGAGACGCTCGACAACCGCCCGTACGGAATCCGTCCGGTCCTGCCGATCGCAGCGACGGCGCCGCCGGGTGAATCGACCAGGCTCGACGAGTTTCGTGGCCCTCTTGCGGCCGAGCTGCACGCCCAGCTGACCCTCGCAGACGGCGATCCGCACCTTGCCGAGGCGCTCGATCGGTGGGAGCTTTCCCTGTTTCAGCACGATCCTTTCCGCTCGGAGCAGCTCCGCGCGAGCCTCGGCGCGTTGCTCGGTGTCACCTGGCCGCTGCGGACTGCCGTTCTGGTCGAGGAGTCAACCGATCGGCGCGGGGCGCTTCACCAGGAGCTGACCGAGCTGGCCGAGGGTGGCGCGGCCAGCGAGCGTGCCGGCGACGCCGTCCGCAAGGCATTGGTCGCGGTCCTCAGCCACGGTGACCGCATCGGTCTTGCCCGCGAGCTCGACGGGATGTTGCTCGGGGCCGGCTCCAGCTCTCTTGCCGACCGCCTCGTCTAGCTCGCGCCTCCCGCTCGTCCCGCGTCACACAATTGGCACAAAGCCGTGACGAAGTCGTGACAGGTCTCCGCGTACGGTCAAGACATGGAGGAGGCACGCAGCGTTCTCGAGCGACTCGACCGGATAGAGACCATGCGACGGGCGAACGCGGGCCCGGCCGAGTTGCTCGGGGAGCTGCGCGTCCTCCTCCGGGAAGCCGAGGTTTGGGTGACGACGGAAGGAGACGCCACCAGCGTCACGGCACTGGAGCGATTCCGTGACTCGCTGCACGTGACGGCGGGGACAACGAGCCTGTAACCCGGTGAGAAGCGCGTTCCTCCAGCGCGCGGTCATTGTGTTAGAAGCTCAAGACACGTGATCACGTATTGGGACGAGCTGCCCTGGGTGCGTCGGGAGAAGGGCCACATCGCTGCCGACTGGCAGTCGCTGACAGGCGAGCGCTCGCTCTGGCTCGGAGTGCAACGCCTGCGCATCGATGCGGGTAAGTGGGCCACGCCGCTGCATCTCGAGGCCTCGGAGGAGGAGATCTTCTTCGTGCTCTCCGGGACGGGGGTCTCGGTGCAAACCGACGAGAGCGGCGAGGAGCAGGCATTTGCGGTCGGAGCCGGGGACTGTCTCGTCCACCTCGCGCTCGAGCACGCACACACGATCGGCGCCGGCCCCGAGGGGCTCGAAGTCCTCGCGTTCGGCGAGCGGCACTACGCCGCGAACACGCGGCTCCCGCGAGCCGGGGTCTCATGGCTCGGCCAGACGTGGGTCCGTGACGGCGCTCCCGACGACCACCCCTGGGCGCGAGAAGCTGCCGTTGGCCCGCCCGTCGTCGGCGAGCTCTCCGAGCGACCCTCGCGAATCGTGAACGCCGAGGACGTCCAGGCGACCGCAAGGGAGGGGAAGACCGTCGCGCGGCGGGTCAGGGATCTCGGTGATGCCGCAGGCTCTCTGAAGACGGGGCTCTCGCTCTACGACGTCGCGCCGGGGATGCTGATGAACCCGCCCCATTGTCACTCGGAGGAGGAGGAGATCTTCGTCGTCCTGAGCGGCTCCGGAACCGTCGTGGTCTGGCCGAACCCACGGGCAGCGACCCAACCGGAGCAGTTCACCGAAAACACGGAGACGTTCGCGCTTGCTCGTGGAACCACGTTCGCGCGCCCCGCGGGCACCGGCCGTGCCCACGCCGTGTCGTCGGGTCCCGAGGGGCTGCGGTTGCTCGCATTCGGGATGCGCCGTCCAAACGACATCACCCATTACCCGAGGTCTGGCAAGATCAGCTTTCGCGGCGTCGGAGTCATTGGCCGGGTCGAGCAGGTGCCGTACTGGGATGGCGAGGACTGAGAGGCTCCGGTCGATCGTCGAGTATTGAAGGAGTCCGGGGAAGAGCGGTGAACACGGCGTGGTCATGGGTCTTGTCCGCTTGCTTCCGCGCGTCACCGGCGCTAAGTCGTCCACCGCTCCCGTCGACGCCGACGTCGCGGCGATGACCGATCCCCCGGCCGCGTTCGATCCTTCCGCTCTCCTGGCTACCTCCGCCGACGAGGCGCCCTCGCCGGCAGAGCCGGAGATCCCGCAGGCTCCCTCGGTCGACAGCGTCACGCCGCCGCTCGCAGCGTCGAGCGCAGCCACGCGGGTGATCGCCTTTGCCAACCAGAAGGGCGGGGTCGCGAAGACGACGACCACCTTGAATCTCGGGGTCGCATTCAAGGAGATGGGTCACCGCGTCCTGATAATCGACCTCGATCCTCAGGGCAACCTCACGATGAGCCAGGGAATGAACCCGGATGCGATCGATCGGTCGATGTTCGACGTGCTCGTCCATCGCGTCCCGATCTCGGAGATCGTCGCCGAGGCGGAGGTCGACATCGCAGTCGCGTCGATCGACCTGGCCGGTGCCGAGCTCGCGCTGAGCGCTCAGATCGGGCGCGAGCGCGCGCTTGACAAGGCGCTCAACGAGGTGCGAGGGAAGTACGATTTCGTGCTGATCGACACGCCGCCTTCGCTTGGCCTGCTCACCATCAACGCGTTCGTGGCTGCCACCGGAGTGATCGTGCCGGTGCAGTGCGAGTACCTTTCCCTCCGTGGGCTCGTTCAGCTCGAAAACACGCTCGCAATGGTGCGTGAGAACCTCAACCCGCACGTCTCGGTCGAGGGCATCGTCCCGACGATGTACGACGGTCGCACGCTGCATGCGCGCGAGGCGATCGAGATCCTCGAGGAAAACTTTGGCGAGCTTGTCTACTCGAGCCGGATCCGCAAGACGGTTCGATATGCCGAGGCGCCCGTGAAGGGCCAGTCCGTACTGAAGTACGACCCGACCGGGACCGCGGCGGACGCCTATCGCGCGCTCGCGCGTGAGATTGTCGCGAAGGAAGCGGCTCGAAGTGGCACGTAAGCGAGCGAGCATGCGCGAGGGGCCGCTTGCCGAGCTCTTCAGGGCGACGGAGGCGGCAAAGCGTGGCGACCCGAAGCCGGCGGATCCCTCGCCCGTGACGGCAGACCCCGTTGCCGACCAACAGACCATCGAGATCCCCTCGCCCACAGCTCCCGTCACCGACGCCGAGTCCGTGGTCTCGGAGGAGACGGTGGAGCACGTCTACGACTTCGAGGTCGCCGACGCCCCTGCAACACGACGCGCCGGTCGCAGCGCCGCAAAGCCGACCCCGCCGCCTCTCGAAGAGGCAGCGCCGGAGAGCGCAACCGAGCCCGTGATCCGGCTCGCGCCGCCCCCTGCCGACGTCGAAGAGCCCCCGACCGAGCCGCCCGTAGCGCTGGCACCCGCAGAGCGGCGGCCGTACGAGCCTCCTGCGAGCCGATTCGTCGCGCCGATGCCCGAGAGCCCTCCCCGGCTTCACGTCGCGGGCGACGTCACGTCGTATCTCGCGGTGATCCGAGTGGTCGGAGTCGGAGGAGCCGGCATCAACGCGGTCAACCGGATGATGGACGCGGGGATCGCGCAGGTCGACTTTCTCGCGGTCAACACCGATGCGCAGCAGCTCGAGGTGTCGGACGCGCCCGCCAAGCTCCACATCGGCGAGGCCTTGACGCAGGGCCTCGGCTCGGGCTCCGATCCAGAGGTGGGTCGGCTCGCCGCGGAGGAGGGCTACGACCAGCTCCGTCAGGCCCTTCGGGGGAGCGACATGGTCTTCGTCACCGCCGGAGAAGGTGGTGGCACGGGGACAGGAGCAGCGCCCGTCGTTGCGCGGATCGCGCGCGAGCTCGGAGCGCTCACCGTGGGCATCGTCACCACCCCGTTCCGCTTCGAGGGCACGCGGCGGCGAACCGCAGCCGAAGCGGGTGTCGAGGCCCTCCGGGCCGCATGTGACACGGTCATCGTGATTCCAAACGACAGGCTGCTCGAGGTGCTCGACCGGACGACGTCGATGATCGATGCGTTCAGGATCGCCGACGACGTTCTCCGCCAGGGCGTCCAGGGGATCTGCGACCTCATCACCATGCCGGGTCTGATCAACCTCGACTTCGCCGATGTACGCACGATCATGGCCGACGCGGGCTCGGCGCTGATGGGGATCGGTTACAGCGAGGGCCGCGAGAATCGCGCCCGCGAGGCGGCAGAGCGCGCGCTGCGCTCGCCACTCATCGATACCGAGATCACCGGTGCGCGCGGCATCCTGCTTTCGATCGCGGGAGGCGATGACCTGACGCTCCTCGAGGTCAACGACGCAGCCGAGGTCATCCGGCGCTCTGCGACCGACGAGACGAACATCATCTTCGGGGCAACGGTCGACGAGCGCCTGAACGGCCAGGTCTGGGTGACCGTGATCGCGACGGGGATCGGTGGAGTGCGCGCTCGCGCGTACTCACCCTCGTTCTCCGCTTCGACCGGCTCGAGCAGTTCGCGGCCACCGTCGAGCGGTGACACGAGCGACCTCCCGAGCTTCCTCCAGTAGATGGTTGGTCGGTAGTTGGGGTGCGTTCGGGGGCGTTCACGACCAAGCAGCGTGTCGTGGTCGTCTGCGGGTAGTACCGGTGTTGTACTTCTCGTAGGCGAGCGCGGCGCGATGCGCCGCGTCGTGGGCGTCATCCGGACGTGCCGGAACTACCGACCAACCATCTGAAACCGGTCGGATCTCGCGCTCGCGTACGCGAGCGCCTGCAATCGATCACGTGGCATTCAGCCATCGCGTGCTCCGACGGTTCCCGCGGCGGGGCGTAGGCTCACCTCATGCGTGGAGCAGTCGCAGCGGGGAGCCGACACACCGTCGAGGCCGGAATCTGGGCCCTTCGGGAAGGGGGGACTGCGACCGACGCTGCCGTCGCCGCTGCGCTTGCCGGGTTCGTAGCCGAGGGGCCTCTCACCGGGCCGGCCGGTGGCGGCTTCCTCCTCCTTCGAGGAAGCGACGGGGAGACGGTCGCGATCGACTGCTTCTTTGCCGTACCCGCCGGTGCGCGCGGTGCGATGGATGAAGTCGTCATCGACTTCGGTGACGCGTCGACCCAGGTCTTCCATGTCGGGGAGGCATCCGTTGCCGTCCCCGGCCTGTTGCAGGGCCTCTTCCATGCCCACGCGCGCATGGGGCGGCTCCCATGGCGGGATCTCGTCACTCCGGCGCTCGCGTTGGCTCGGGCCGGGATCGCGGTAGGACCCGAGCAGGCGTTCCTCCACGAGATCCTGGTTCCGATCCTGCAGCGCGAGGAGGGTGGCCGATATCTCTACGGGACACCGGGGCGGGTCACGACCGACGTCCTCGTTCCGACGTTGGGCCTGATCCGCGACGCGGGGCCTGAGTCGGTCTTCGAGCTGTTTCCCGAGCTCGGCTCGGATCTCGAGCGATACGTCGTCACCGAGCGTGAGCCGCTTGCAACGACGTTCGCCGGCGCGGCCGTCTTGACCACACCGGCTCCCTCTCGCGGTGGGGCGATCGTCCGTGCAGGGCTCGACCGGCTCGAGGTGGACGGCATTCGGGGCGCGGCCGGCAGCGTCGACGAGGCGCTCGACCTCGTCGCGGCACTCGCAGAGGGTTACGCAACAGCGCCCGCCGACGCCGCGAGCGGCGCGAAGCCAACCGGGACGACGCATGTGTCGGTGATCGACTCCGACCGTGCGGTCGTCTCGCTCTCCTCGACGCTCGGATCGGGAGCTGGTGTGTTCCGTCACGGCTTCCAGCTGAACAACATGCTCGGCGAGCTCGATGTGATCGGTACCGATCCCAGGGCACCCGGAACGCGGCTGCCGAGCATGATGACGCCGACGATCGCCCTCGTCGACGACTCCCCCCGCCTCGTCGTGGGGAGCGCGGGGTCTGTCAGGCTTGCCGGCGCGATCATGCAGGTCACGGCCTCCGTCGTCGGTCGCGGCCTGCCGGTCCGGGAGGCGATCGACCGTCCAAGGCTGCATGTCGACGGGATGGTCGTGCACGTCGAAGGCGGATGGGATGAGAGGGTCGCGGGCGCGCTTGTCGAGGCCGGTTGGGACGTGGTGCCGTGGGCGGCCACGAACCTTTACTTCGGCGGCACGAGCGCTGTCGAGCTGCTCGGGGGCCAGCGAGCCGGCGCCGCCGGCGATCCGCGCCGGGGTGGCCACGGCGAGCTCGTCTAGCCCGTCGCGCCTCGAGCGGCTCACTCCTGCAGCTTCGCAACGCTTCCTGGAGGAAGCACGCCCTCCAGCTCGAGTGCAGTGGTCAGCATTCTGCGAACCTCGCCCTCGTGCCTCGGGTCCCAAAGCCCGTGACCGCCCACCATCCCGCCTGCCTCGCGGACGAGCGCGATCAGCTCGGCGATCGTGTACCGGGTATCGACGCTCTGTCCCAGCTCGGCGCCGTACTCGTCGCCAGCCGACGACCGGGATGCGCACCAGGCCGTGGGAGGAAGCCGCTCCGACCGCGGCGGCTCCGCCGACCTCCACCCGTCGCTCTCTCGTTGTCCTCCGTTGTCCATAGAGACACCAGAGCAGAGAAACCGTGACGAGGACGTGTCAGCTTTGTGGCAACAATGTGACGTTCCCTACCGACCGGGCTTCCAGGTCGTGACCATCGCGCGTTGCGCGGTCGTTTGCGGGGACGGCATGAACGAGTCGAGCACCAGCCGGCGAAGCTCTTCGATCGTGCGAATCGCGTCGCCTCGGTCGAGCCCGTGGCGGACGAGCCAACAGCCGACCACTGTCCCGGTGCGTCCGATCCCACCCCAGCAGTGGACGTAGACGCCCTCACCCTTCGCCAGCACCGCGTCGACGTCGTCGAGAATGCGGGTCATGTGCGGAATGGTCGTGACCCCCATGTCGACGATCGGGTGGGCGATTCTGCGTCCTCCGCGCAGGAGCTGGTGATACGGCTCGAGCAGGTCGGCTGGGTGCGTCAGATCGATGAACGTCGTTACCCCGTAGTCCGCAAAGCGACTGAGCCTGCGTGCGGCCTCGGCGGGATCGGTTGCGCCGGGGTACTCGCCGGCGAGAACGCCGTCGGCAACCCGGTACGAGTCACGGATCGGCAGGCCCACTCGCGTGATCCTCGCTACGCCCGTTGGGCAGCGGTGTGAGGCCCGTTGAAGACGACGAGGACGACGAGCTCCGTGTGGTCGACGAAGCGATGCTCGACGTTGGCTGGCGACAAAGGCCTGGTCGCCGATCGCAAGCTCGTGGCGGACACCGTCGATCATGATCGCGCCGGAGCCCTCGAGGACGACGTACACCTCGTCCTCGGCATGCGGGCTCTGGGGGTCGGGAACCGGAGGGACGTACACGCCGACCTCGAGCCCGGGTGATTCGTGGACGACCTCGTACCCGCCGCTACCGGCGCGTAATCGCTCGGTCACCTCGGTGATGTTTGCGCCTTGCATCGCCGGGAGGCTACATCCTGCTAGCCGTCACGCCCGCGGTCGCGAACGACCTGCCAGGCGACGGCGGACGAGAATCCGCGGCGAGCGAGAAACGCGACGGCCTTCCGCCGTCCGGCGTCATCGTCACCGAACGAGCGTGCGCCGAGGGCGGCCGTGGCGAGTGCGGCCTCGTCCGTCGTGCCGTACGCCTCGGCCAGCGCCACCTCGGCGAGCTCTCGTGGGAGCAAGCGGGTTGCGAGCCCCTGGGCCGCGCGACGGGGACCGTAACCACGGTCGCGGAAGCCACGGGCCAGCTGACCCGCCAGCTCGGCGTCGTCGAGGTATCGATAGCCCGCGCATGAGCTCGATCGTCTCCTCGACGAGGCCGGGCGGAATGTCGCGCGCCGCGAGCTTCTT
The DNA here is from genome assembly GCA_963724655.1 of uncultured Actinomycetes bacterium. Taxonomy (GTDB): domain Bacteria; phylum Actinomycetota; class Thermoleophilia; order Gaiellales; family Gaiellaceae; genus Gaiella. The sequence goes on from CAVRVG010000005.1 coordinate 324,389, forward strand.
GCGGATCTCGCCCACGGATTGCGCGCGCGCGGCAAGCGAGCGCACCGCGAACAGGCGGGCCCGGGTACGGCTCAGCTTCTCCTCGACCTGCGCCTGAGCAGCCTCGCTCAAGTCTGCTCCCTCGGCGAGCGAAAGCTCTGCGAGCTCGTCCGGAGTGACCCGGAGCCAGGCTGAGCCGTCGAGGAGCAGTCGGATCGTGCGACCGGCGCGACCTTCCGTCGGAGTGCGGTCGACCGTCACGATCGCCATCCGCCGATCGTAGTGAGTTCGCAGTTCGTGTGAATGACGCACGAAGATTGGTCGACCGCCAGGCGAAGTAGGATGGCCCTCCCGTGAGTGCTCCGTTCGTCCACCTGCATGTCCACTCCGAGTACTCGATCCTCGACGGGGCGTGTCGCATCCCCGCGCTGGCCGAGAAAGCCGCGCGGCTGGAGATGCCGGCGGTCTCGCTCACCGACCACGGCTCGATGGCCGGGATGGTCGACCTCTTCAAGGCAGCGCGCACCCAGGGCGTCAAGCCGATCATCGGCTGTGAGGTGTACGTCGTCGACGATCGCCTGCAACAGCACAAGGGTCACGCGCACCTGACCCTGCTGGCGGCCGACAACATCGGGTACGGCAACCTCATCAAGCTCTGCTCGCTGGGGTACCTCGAGGGGTACTACTACAAGCCGCGCGTCGACTGGGAGCTCCTCGAGCGCTACGCGCCGGGAATGATCGCGCTCTCGGGGTGCCTCTCGGGGCGTGTCTCCCGCGCGATCGTCGAGGGGCGCGACCGCGACGCAGAGCAGGAGCTCGACCGGCTCGAGCAGCTCTTCGGCCACGACAACGTCTACGTCGAGCTCCAAAACGCTGGGCTTGACGTCCAGCAGCCCGTCTTCAGCCAGCTGCCTGGCCTGGCGGCCAAGCGCGGCCTGCCGCTCGTCGCCACCGGTGACGTTCACTATCTCGACGCGGCCGACGCGTACGCCCATGAGGCGCTGCTGTGTATCCAGTCCGCCGATTCGCTCAAGAACCCGAACCACTGGAAGTTCGGGGCGAACGAGTTCTACTTCAAGACCCCGGCCGAGATGGCGCTCGATTTCCCGGGGCACGAGGATGCGATGCTCCGGTCGCTCGAGGTCGCCGAGCGGTGCAACGTCGAGATGGAGCTGGGGCGCATCCTGCTCCCGAAGTTCCCGGTGCCGGAAGGCCGTGACGCGTTCGACTATCTCGTCGAGCTCTCCGAGACCGGGCTGCGCAAGCGGTACGGCGCCTCGAACCCCGAGCTCGACGATCGGCTGCGCTTCGAGCTCAAGACGATCCACGAGATGGGCTTTGCCGATTACTTCCTGATCGTCGCCGACTTCATCGGGTTCGCCAAGCGTGACGGTGTCTCGGTGGGGCCTGGCCGTGGCTCTGCTGCCGGCTCGCTTGTCGCCTACTGCCTGGAGATCACCGACATCGAGCCGCTGCGCTACGGACTGTTGTTCGAGCGATTTCTCAACCCCGCCCGCAAGGACATGCCCGACATGGACATCGACTTCGCCGTTGACGGCCGCGAGCGGGTCATCAACTACGTCGCCGAGAAGTACGGTCGCGATCGAGTTGCCCAGATCATCACGTTCTCCACGATGGCGGCCCGCGCAGCGATTCGCGACGCGGGCCGCGTCCTCGAAATTCCCTACGGCGTCGTCGATCGCATCGCGAAGCTCGTTCCCGAAGGCCCGGGCCAAACGCTCGAGGACGCGATGGCGAACGGCGCCGAGCTACGCAAGGTCGTCGACGCCGATCCGGTTGCGAAGGAGATCGTCGACCTCGCCCGGCCGCTCGAAGGTCTCACCCGAGCCGACTCGATCCACGCCGCCGGAGTCGTCATCGGCGCCCAGCCGCTGATCGAGGTCGTGCCGTTGCAGCAGAAGGGTGCCGACGCCGAGGTCGTCACCCAGGTCTCGATGAAGAACGTCGAGGCGCTCGGGCTCCTCAAGATCGACTTTCTCGGCCTTCGAAATCTCGACGTGATCGACAAGGCGGTCGAGCTGATCGGCACCGGGCTCGATATCGGCGCACTGCCGCTCGATGATCGCAAGACCTACGAGATGCTCGCGCGCGCCGACTCGACCGGGGTCTTCCAGTTCGAGTCGTCGGGCATGCGCGATGCTCTTCGCGCCGTCAAGCCGACGGTGTTCGAGGACATGATCGCGCTCGTCGCCCTTTACCGCCCCGGGCCGATGCAGTACATCCCGAGCTACGCGGCCCGCAAGCACGGTCGCGAGCCTGTGGCGTACATCGACCCCCGGCTGAAGCCGATCACCGGCGACTCGTACGGGATCTGCATCTACCAGGAGCAGTACATGCAGATCGCGAAGCAGCTGGCCGGGTTCGAGCCGGCGGAAGCCGAGACGCTCAGACGCGCGATCGGCAAGAAGATCCACGAGCTGATGGCGTCGCTCAAGAGCAAGTTCCTCGACGGCTGCGCGCGCAACGACGTCTCGGCGAGCGTCGCCGACCAGCTGTGGAAGGACATGGAGTCCTCCCAGGACTACTCGTTCAACAAGGCGCACTCGGCGTGCTACGCGCTGATCGCCTATCGCACAGCCTGGCTCAAGGCGAACTACCCGTGCGAGTACATGGCCGCGCTCATCTCCAGCGTCATGAACACCAAGGATCGCGTACCGATCTACGTCAATGCCTGCGACGAGATGGGTATCGAGGTGCTCCCACCAGACGTCAACTCGTCGCACGTCGACTTCGCCGTCGTCGAGGGCAAGATCCGCTTCGGGCTGAACGCGGTGAAGAACGTCGGTGAGGCCGCAGCAGCGAAGATCGTTGCCGCACGTGACGATGGCGAGCCGTTCACGTCGATCTGGGAGTTCACCGAGCGCGTCGACCCGCAGGTCGTGAACAAGCGCTCGCTCGAGTCGCTCGTGAAATGCGGCGCGCTCGACTCGACCGGCGCCTCGCGGATGGGGATGCTTGCAGTGCTCGAGCAGGCGCTGGCGCACGGACAGAAGCTCGCCGCCGATCGCCTGATGGGTCAGTCGTCACTCTTCGATGGTGGCTTTGGTGAGGATGAGTCGGCGGCGGTGCAACACCATCCCGCGATTCCGCCGGGTGAGTTCGAGAAGAGTGAGCTGCTCCGGCTCGAGAAGGAGACCCTCGGCCTCTACGTCTCCGAGCACCCTCTCGCCGCAGTGCGCGACCAACTCCGTCGGAAGACCGATGCCAGCCTCGGTGAGCTCGAGCGACGCCGCGATGGCGAGATCGTGACGATCGGCGGGATCGTCTCGGAGGTCAAGCAGGTCACGACGAAGCGCGGTGACCTGATGGTGTTTCTGTCACTCGACGACCCGACCGGCTCGGCGGAGGTTGTGGTCTTCAACGCCGCCTACAACAACGGCCGCGACCTCTGCGTCACCGACCGCATCGTGATCGTGAAGGGCCGGATCGACCACAAGCAAGCGGGCGAGACCAAGGTCATCGCGATGGAGCTGTCGGCGTTCGCGGAGGTCGCAGAGCGCCGAGAGGTGCGCTTCGCGCTCGACGCTCGTCAGGCACCCGCCGGTGTCATCCGGGAGCTCGCGCGGCTCGTCAAGGAGTACCCGGGCGAATCGCCTGTGTTTCTCTCGCTCGACACCTCTGAGGGCCCGAAGACCTACGCCCTCGGCCCTGAGTTCAAAGTGCGCGCGGATTCCGACTTTCTCGCAGAGGCGAAGGCGCTTCTGGGTGGCGCCGCGGTGGTCTAGGATGGGTGATCGGTAGTTCCGGGCGGTCGAACTACCACGATCAGAGGGCGCTCGCGCCCCCGGCGCCAGCCGACGGAGGTGCGATGATTGCCTGTCGTGCGGTCCGTCGTTGCCTGACCCACACGGAACCTTCACCAAATCCCCTCATCGGCTTCGTGTTGATCACCTAAAAAGAGGACATCCGATCGCGCGTCTACGCCGAATAACCATTACGACCCGTTAGCGTCTTACCCCGATATGTCCACCACACACTTCACCCCCGTCTTCGAGCCCGAGATCGAGGCCGTCGAGCAGTGGCGCCTTCACTCACTCGAGCGCGCCGGCTACGACGCCGAATCGGCGTCTGTGCTCGCCGCCTCACACGAGGTCGACCTTCACGAGGCGGTCGAGCTGCTTCAAGGCGGGTGTCCCGTCGCGGTCGCCCTTCAGATCCTGCTGTAGGGAGCGTCCGGCGCGCTGGCGCCAGGCGCCGGCGCTGAGTCTGTCTGGATACGTAAGTTGCAGCTAACGTAAGTACATGCTTATATAACGGCATGGAGGCAGCCATGCGAGCGATTGCAGAGCCGCGCCGTCGCGCAATCCTCCGCCTCGTGCGTGACGAGGAGCTCTCGGCCGGCGAGATCGCCTCCCACTTCGATGTGACTCGACCGGCCGTTTCACAGCATCTCTCCGTTCTGAAGGAGGCCGGTCTTGTGAGCGAACGGAGGAACGGAACCAGACGCCTGTACCGCGCCCGACCCGAAGGCCTTGTCGAGCTGAGAGCTCTCCTCGACGAGTTGTGGGGCGACCGGTTGGAGGCGCTCAAGCGAGAAGCCGAGCGAGAGGAGCGAAGGAAGCATGACAAGCACAGCTGAGACCGCATCGCTGCAGCGCGAGCTGCACATCGACGCCCGCCCTGAGACGGTGTGGGAGTTTCTCGTCGACCCGGACAAGGCGGTGCGGTGGATGGGGACGAAGGCCACCTTTGATGCCCGGCCGGGTGGGGAGTACCGTTGCGCGGTGATTCCCGGGCACACCGCGAGCGGCCAGTTCGTCGAGCTCGAGGCGCCGCGGCGACTCGTCTTCACCTGGGGCTGGGAGCCCGGCGAGGGCGGTGCGAACCGCGTTCCGCCTGGCACGTCGGTCGTCGAGATCGAGCTCGAGGCGGACGGTGCCGGGACGCGACTGAGATTCACCCATCGCGACTTCCCGACGGCTGAGGCCGCCTCAGGCCACGAGACGGGCTGGGATCACTATCTCGCTCGTCTGGTGACCACCGCGGGCGGCGGGGACGCCGGTCGCGACCCGTGGCTCGACCGAGAGATGTAGCAACGACACCCGCGAGAGGAGCAGCCATGGCAAATCCCGTTGTCCACTTCGAGGTCCTCGGCAAGGATCGCGAGGCCCTCAAGGCGTTCTACACCAGCCTCTTCGGCTGGAAGACCCAAGATCATCCCGAGCTTCGCTACTCGATCGTCGAGAAGGAGGAGGGTGGGATCGGCGGCGGAATCGGTGAGCCGCAGGACGGTGATCCGAGCCTCGTGACGTTCTATGTCGCGGTTGCCGATCTCCAGGCGACTCTCGACAAGGCCGTGAGTCTCGGCGGCAAGGTGTTGATGCCGATCATGGAGCTGCCGATGGTGACGCTCGCGATGTTCTCCGACCCGGAGGGTCATGCGATCGGCATCGTGAAGGCAGACGCGTAGCCCGGGCTCTCGCGTGCGCTCGAGGCTGCGCCAGGCCCGCTGTCAGGACGGCGGTAGGGTCGCGGTAGGACCCTATCGCCGTCAGGACGACGACTCTCCCTTAGCGCCTAGGATCGCAGGATGGATCTCGGCGCATATCTGGAGCGCATCGGTTTCGAAGGCAAGCCGCAGGTCGACCTCGACACGCTCGAACGTCTCCACCGGGCGCACCTGCAGGCGATCCCGTACGAGACGTTCGACGTGGCACTGGGTCGCGGGGCGTCGCGCGACCCGGAGCTGATCTTCGACAAGCTCGTCACCCGCCGGCGCGGCGGCTGGTGCTACGAGATGTGCGGTCTCTTCGCCTGGGCTCTCGGCGAGATCGGCTTTGCGGTGACGCCGCTCGCGGGTGGGGTCGAGCGGGTCACACGCGGGGAATCGGCTGTGGGGAACCACCTGGTGCTGCTCGTGGAGCTCGACCGGCGCTACCTCTGCGACGTGGGGTTTGGTGACGGCCTGCTCGAGCCGATCGAGCTCGTGCCAGGCGCATGTCGGCAGACCTTCCTCGAATTCAGATTGGAGCTGCTGGACGAGGGGCGGGGTGAGCGACCGTGGTGGAGGCTCCACAACCACCCAGAGGGCGCAGCGTCGTCGTTCGACTTTCAGCTCGACCGCGCCGACGAGGCGTTGCTCGACGAGCGGTGCCGGTGGTTGCAGACCAGCCTCGAGTCGAGCTTCGTCCAGAACGTGGTTGCCCAGCGGCACGTGCAGGACGGCCTCGTGATGCTGCGCGGCAAGGTGCTGAAGCGCGTGACCGAGGCCGGTGTGACCCGACGCGAGCTGGGCTCGGGCACCGAGCTGGTGGAGACGCTCGCGGAGGTGTTCGATCTCGACCTTCCCGAGGCCGCCGGCCTCTGGCCGGCAATCGAAGCGCGGCATGCGGAGCGAGCGGAGTAGAGCTCGTCTCGGGTATGGCTTTAGCCGTCCCCGAAGGAGGCGCGCAATCCTCTCGCCGACGGCTGCAGTTGCTGTCGAGCGAGTCGCCGCAGTCCGGAACGGCGGGGACGGCTAAAGCCATACCCGGCAGGCGTAGGAGCTATTCCCGGTAGGCGTAGAAGCCGTCCCCGGTCCCGTCAATAGAATGCGCCCGCCATGTCGGTCCTCGCCTCGATCCCGTCTCCATCGTCGGGCACGCTCGACCTCGGGCCGCTCACGATCCACCTCTACGGCCTCACCTTGCTCGCCGCGATCGGGGTCGCGGTCCTCGTCACCGGCCGCCGGTGGCAGGCACAGGGCGGTGACTGGGATCTCATCTTCCGCTGCACGGTGTGGGGTGTGGCGGCGGGCATCGTCGGCGCCCGCGTCTATCACCTCATGACGAGCTGGGGCGAGGTGCCGGACGGCTGGACGGGACCGTTCGCGATCTGGAAGGGCGGTCTCGGCGTGTGGGGAGGGATCGCTGCGGGCTGCATCACGGGTGCGATCGTTGCGCGCCGCTCGGGTGCAAACGTCGCCGTGCTCGCGGACTGCCTCGCACCCGGGCTGTTGCTCGCGCAGGCGGTGGGTCGTCTTGGCAACTGGTGGAACCAGGAGCTCTTCGGACGGCCGACCGACCTGCCGTGGGGGCTCGAGATAGACCAGGTGAACCGACCGCTTGCGTACCTGGACAGCCCGACCTTTCACCCGACCTTCCTCTACGAGCTGCTCTGGAACCTCCTGGTCGCCGCTTTCCTGGTCTTCGTGCTCGAGCGGCGGGTGAAGCCGCGGCCGCCGTCGCTCTTTGCCGCCTACATCGCGCTCTACTGCTTCGGCCGGTTCTGGATCGAGCTGATTCGCATCGACGAGGCGAGCGACATCCTCGGAATGCGTGTCAACGCGTGGGTCTCCTTGCTCGGGGTCGTCTCGGGAACCGCTGCCTACGTCGTCATCCAGCGTCGGGGGCGGGCGCGGAAACCGCCGGGGACGTCGAGGCTGCCGTGGAAGCGTGGAGCTGTGGCGGGCAAGCCGCCTCCCAAGATGGCCGTACCACGCAAGAAGCGCGGCTGATCGCGTCCGATCGGCGGGCTAGGGTCAGCGTGATGGCGACCTCCGTGCGCGAGCTGGAGCTGGACCTCGACGCCTTCGAAGGGCCGTTCGACCTCCTGCTGACGCTCGTTCTCAAGGACCAGCTCGCACCGGCCGACATCGATATCGCTTCGATCGTCGTCGCCTTCGTCGCGCACCTCGCGGAGCGCGACGAGCTCGATCTCGATGCATGTGGCGAGTTCCTCGTGCTCATCGCGGCGCTCCTGGAGATCAAGGCGCGGCACCTGTTCCCCGAGGAGGAGGCAGAGCTCTCGGATCTCGAGCCCGAGGAAGCGGCCGAGGAGCTTGCGCGGCGCCTCGCCGAGTACCGTCGCATGAAGGAGGCCGCCGGCTGGTTGCGCGAGCGGCTCGCCGACGAGCGCGAGCGGTTCTTCCGCCTCGGCCCGGCTCCGCTCGCGCCACGCCCCGAGCGCCGGCTCTCCGAACAGGATCCTGCGCAGCTTGCCGCAGTGCTGAGAGGGTTGACGGTCGAGCCGCCGAAGGTGTCTCTCTCGCATATGGCGCTTCGCTTCCCGCCCGTTTCGCAGTTCGTCGAGCGCTTCCGCGCGCTCCTTCGCCGACGACGCACCGTCGACTTCGACACCGAGGTCGCAGAGCTCAGCCGCGTCGAGCAGGCGGTTGCCTTTCTTGCGCTCCTCGAGCTCCGCAAGGCAGGTGAGGTCCTGCTCGCGCAAGCCGCTCCCTTCGCGCCGATTCGCGTTTCACGTGCATCCGAGGCCGCGCTTCACGAAGCCGACTCACCCGATCCAGCCCACGACGAAAGGACGCCAACGTGGACCGCCCGCTCCGCCTGATCTCCCTTGCCGAGAATCCGATCGACGCTCTCGCACGCACGGTCGAGGCGCTGCTCGTGGTCGCCTCCCAGCCGCTTGCCGTCGCGGAGCTCGTCGAAGCGACGCAGGACGACGAGCAGCGGGTCGAGACGGCCCTCGGGCTGCTGGGCGAGCGCTATCGCGAAGGGCGAAGCGGCATCGTCCTCGAGCGAGTCGCCGGCGGGTATGCCTTTCGCGCCTCGCGTGAGGCTGCCGAGGCGTGTGGGCGGCTCTTCGAGCGACCGGTCGAGCGCGGGCTCTCGCAGGCGGCACTGGAGACGCTCGCGATCGTCTCGTACCTCGGACCGGTCTCTCGACCCGAAATCGCCCGAATTCGCGGCGTTGCCGCCGACTCGACGGTCGCGGCTCTCGTCGAGCGAGGGCTCATCGCCGAGGCAGGTCGAGAGAGCACGCCCGGCGGAGCGGTGCGCTACAAGGTGACCCCGCTGTTCGAACGGGTCTTCGGTCTCGAGTCTCTCGCTGCGCTGCCGCGGCTCGACGATCTCGGAGCGGGGCCTGAGGACATCCGTGAGCGGCTCATCGCGGTCGCCGAAGCGCGCGCGTCGTAACCTCACCTAGAGCTGCCAGGAACCTTCGCGCAGGAGGGGGATGACCGCGCCGTCGGTGGTGATCCCGTCGACCTCGAGCTCCGGCGCACCGATCATGAAGTCCACGTGGATTCGGCTTTGGTTGATCAGCGCCTTGTCCTCGGCGCTCTCGACGCCGAGGTCGTAGGCGCTACCGAGCGCGATGTGGCTCGCAGAGTTCTCGTCGATCAGCGTGTCGGAGAAGACCGTTCCGAGCGGGCCGATCCGGCCCTCGCCGTCGACGAGCGCGAGCTCGCCCAACCGGCACGCACCCTCATCCGAAGCCGCGATGCTGCGGAGAGAGTCGCCACCGATGTCAGCGTCGAGGCTGACCGCCTTGCCGCCGCTGAACTCGACCCGGATCCCGTCGATCATGGCACCGTAGACCTCGAGAGGCCTCGTCGCGGTGACGTGGCCGTCGACTCGGAGCGGGTCGGGGGTCGTGAACATCTCCTCCGAGGGGATGTTCGGGAAGTGACGGAGGCCGTCGACGGTGACGAAGTCCGCGGCGTGCCACACCGACGAGGGGAACAGGCCGACCGTGAGATCGGTGCCGGGCCCGTGGAGGCGGACAGCGTCGAAGCGCCGCTCGGTGAGCCGAGACGCGATGAGCTCGAGTGTTTCGGCTCGCTGTCGCCACGCGGCCGCGGGATCGGGCTCGTCGAGCCGGCAGATATGCGCCATCGCATCCCAGAGCGCGTCGAGGGCTTCCTCGTCCGAGAGAGCTGGGTAGACGAGCTTCGCCCAGCCGACAGTCGGCGCGGGCGCGACGCACCAGTTCGTCGTCATCCGGTTGACGACGTCTCCGGAGTTCGGCAGGTACGGCAGGAGATCGCGCCCGGTGCGAGCCGGATCGACCCCGTCCAGGGCGTGTGGGGAGGATGGCCCGTTGAGCGCGATCCGCGCAGCACGCTCCGTCGAGAGCCACTCCAGCCGATCGATCATCCACGGCGGGACGAACTCCAACGTGTCGTTGGGCGCGTGCACCAACCGCTCCCGCTTCACCCAGGGGTCGGTCACGAGGACGTCGACCCATCTGGCGCCGTGCTCGTAGGCGGCCCTCGTGACCTCGCGCGTCAGCGCCTCTTTCCCCGTGTAGGTCGTGATCCCGACGACTTGCCCAGGCTGGACGTTGGCGCCGAAGCCGACAATGAGATCGGCAAGGCGGCGGTTGAGGTCGGCGTAGTCGCGCACCGCCGGAGCATAGAGGCAGAGCCGACGAACGCCAGCGACAATGGCGAGATGAGGCTCAACGCGTATCTGGCTCGTGCGGGAGTTGGCTCCCGTCGGGGGTCCGACGCGCTGATCAAGGCGGGTCGGGTGGTCGTCAACGGGAAGCTCGGGGAGCTCAACACCGTCGTCGAACCGGGTGACCGGGTCGAGGTCGACGGCAGGCCGGTGGCGGGGCAGGAGCTGCGACATGTCATGCTCCACAAGCCGCGATACGTGGTCGCGACCGCATCTGACCCGGAGAAGCGGCCGACCGTGGTGGAGCTTGTCGGCGGGGACACGAGGGTCGTGCCGGTTGGGCGGCTCGACTTTACGACTACGGGGCTCCTGCTGCTGATGAACGACGGCCCACTTGCGTACAGGCTCGCGCATCCGAGCTTCGAGGTCGAGAAGGTGTACGTCGTCGATGTCGAGGGGTCCCCGTCCGCGTCAGTGGTTCGCGCTCTGGCGCGAGGGGTCGAGCTCGACGATGGCAAGACGGCGCCCGCCAAGGTCGAACGCATCGGTCTCACCCGGTTGCGAATCGTGCTCCACGAGGGAAGAAACCGCCAGGTGCGCCGGATGTGCGACGCCGTCGGTCATCCAGCGACGCGGCTTCACCGCTCGGGGTACGCCGGGCTCGAGCTCGGGAGTCTCAAGCCGGGCGCCTGGCGCAATCTGACGCCGGTCGAGGTGCAGCGGTTGCGGGTCCTGACCGGCGTTGACGAGCCCGCTTCCTGACGGAAGCCGGCTTACGTTCGAAAAGCCGCCGGCCTACTCGAACCAGTAGACGGTCGCGAGCACGACGTAGAGGGCGACCAGCGCGAACCCCTCGTAGGCCGCGGCCTCACCGTCACCGGTGATCTGCCAGATCGCGAGCGCCGCAAAGGCGAGTGCGACGACGAGGATGAGAGGCGCCGAGAACGTCAAGCGCTGGTCGAAGGCGAGCGAGATCAGAACGAGCGCGGGGTAGAGGAAGGCAGCGATCTGCGCGACCGAGTTCTTCACCACCGAGATCGCGAGGTCGCGACCGGCGCTTGAGCGCAAGCTGGATCCCGACGATGTTCTCGACCGCGTTGCCGGCGATCGCGACGATGACGAGGCCGGTGAACGCCTTCGAGATGCCGAGGGCCTCGACCGCAGGGTCGATCGAGGAGACGAACCACTCCGAGACGAACGCGGCCGCAACGCCTGAGGCGGCGAGGACCGCCACGCCCGGGCGGAAGGGGAGCGGCGGCTCATGCTCGAGGGCTGCGCCCTCGCCGCCTCCCTTGCGCAGGTACCCGACGAGCCACATTCCGTAGACGCCGAGCAGCAACACCGCCCCGATCGCGGAGATCTCGATCGCATTGTCCGCAGCTGCGTCCTGGAGGCTGACCGACGTGGCGAGCACGGCGATGATGAAGACGACGAGGATCAGCAGCGTCGCGGTGTCGTTCGGGAGCCGCTTCGCAAAGCGCATGATCCCGTCCTCCGAGCGCCAGGCTCCGGCCATGATCGCGAGGCCGAGCACGAGCAGCGCGTTGGCGAGCAGTGAGCCGAGGATCGACGTCTGCGCGACGAGAACCTCGCCCGCGCGCAGCGCGAAGATGACGATGAACAGCTCGGGCAGGTTCCCGAGGGTCGACTGCAGGACACCCGTGACCGAGGGGCCGTACCGCGCACCCACCGACTCGGTGCCGACGCCGACCGACCACGCGAGCCCCGCCAGCGCCACGATGCCGACGATGAACTGAAGCGTGTACGAGTCGGTCGCGTAGTGGAGCACGCCGAGGATCGCGGCGACGCCGAACGAGGCGCCGATGCCGATGAGGATCCGTGGATTCACGGCCCGGAGCCTACGCGAGCCGGACGAAACCCATGCGCTCGTACATGGCCTCGAGCGTCGGCGCGGCAGCCGTTGCCGCCTTGTCGGCGCCCTTCCGGAGAAACCCGAGCAACGCTGTCTCGTCGCCCCGGATCGCCTCGTAGCGCTCGCGAATCGGCGTGAAGAGCTCGACCACGGCCTCGCCGACATCCGTCTTGAGCTGCCCGTACCCGGCGCCGTCGTAACTGCGCTCGATCTCCTCTGGCGTTCGGTCGGTCGCCACGGAGAGGATGTCGATGAGATTCGAGATCCCCGGCTTGTCGGCTGCGCGGCGGATCTCACGCTCCGAATCGGTGACGGCTGTCTTGAACTTCCTGCGGATCACGTCCGGATCGTCCAGGAGCCGCACCGTTCCCTGCTCGGTTCCGCCCGTCGTCGACATCTTTCGCGTTGGCTCCTGCAGATCCATGATCCGGGCTCCGACCTCGGGGTAGATCCCATCGGGGACGACGAACGTCTGCCCGAACCGCGTGTTGAATCGCTCGGCGACGTCACGTGCGAGCTCGAGGTGCTGGCGTTGATCGTCACCTATCGGCACCCGATCGGTCTGGTAGAGGAGGATGTCGCCTGCCATCAGGATCGGGTACGTGAACAGACCGGCCGAGATGAAGTCGCGCTGCTCGCCCTTGTCCTTGAACTGCGTCATGCGGCCCAACTGGCCGTAGCTCGTCACAGCCGACAGGAGCCACGCCGCTTCGGAGTGGGCGACGACATGGCTCTGCGCGAAAACCGCGGAGCGTTCCGGGTCGAGGCCGGTCGCGAACAGGATCGCCGCCAGGTCGAGCGTCCGATCGTGGAGATCGCGTGGGTCGTGCTCGATCGTGATCGAGTGCAGGTCGACGATGCAGAAGAACGCCTCCCCGAGCTCCTGCGTCCGCGCGTACTGACGAAAGCCGCCGATCAGGTTGCCGAGGTGCTTGTCACCCGTGGGTTGGATTCCGGAAAAGATCCTCACGTCGCCCTTTCGATTGCCTCGCGCTCCAAAGTACTAGAGGTGGTAGCAGAGGCTCGCGGGGTGCATCTGCTCCCCGCGCCACTCTCAACCCACAGCAAACCTCTAGCCGTTTTCCAGCGAAGCGTCAAAACAGCGGCATCTAGACTTGCGTGATGGCGACGACCGAATCGACGTGGACGCCTGGCTCGTGGCGGTCGCACCCCGTCCTCCAGCAGCCAGGGTGGCCCGACCAGGCCGCGCTCGACGCGGTCCGCACCCGGCTGGGCCAGCTGCCGCCGCTCGTGTTCGCCGGAGAGGCACGGGCGCTGCGGCGCGCGCTCGGCGAAGCTGCCGAGGGGCGCGCGTTCGTGCTGCAGGCCGGCGACTGCGCCGAGTCGTTTCGCGATGTATCTGCAATCGCGATCCGTGAGCGGCTGAAGGTCCTCTTGCAGATGTCCGCCGTGCTCACCTACGGCGCCACCCTCCCGGTGGTCAAGATCGGACGCATCGCCGGTCAGTTTGCGAAGCCGCGGTCGTCAGACATGGAGATCGTCGGCGGCGTCGAGCTGCCATCGTTCCGCGGGCACGCCGTCCACTCCGACGAGGCCACCCCTGAGGCACGGCAACCCGATCCGGAGCGGCTCATCCAGGCGTACTACCAAGCCGTGTCGACGCTCAACCTGCTTCGAGCGTTCACGAAAGGGGGCTTCGCCGACCTCACCCAGGTGCACACCTGGAACCAGGAGTTTGTCTCGTCGTCTCTCGCAGGCCAGCGCTACGAGGTGATCGCAAACGAGATCGGCCGTGCGCTGCGCTTCATGCAGGCGATCGGGATCGATCTCGGTGACGAGCGCTCGATCCACGAGGTCGACATCTGGACCTGCCACGAGGCGCTCCTGCTCGACTACGAGGAGCCTCTCGTCCGCAAGGATTCGACGACCGGCGACTGGTACGCCTGCTCGGCCCACTTCCTCTGGGCGGGAGAGCGCACCCGGCAGATAGACGGTGCGCACGTCGAGTTCCTCTCCGGCGTGAACAATCCGATCGGGTCAAAGGTCGGCCCGGAGGCGACGCCCGACGAGGTCGTGGCCCTCGTCGAGAGGCTGAACCCCGACCGGATCCCCGGCCGGCTCACGCTCATCGCACGACTCGGCGCCGACCGGGTGACCGAGCTCCTGCCGCCCCTGGCGCGTGCGGTCCGCGAGACGGGCATCCCCGTCCTCTGGATCTGCGACCCGATGCACGCGAACGGGTTCGTGTCGGCGTCGGGGCACAAGACGCGACGCTTCGACGACATCCTCCGCGAGATCGAGGGGTTCTTCGCAGCGCATCGCGCGGTCGGAACCTGGCCGGGCGGTGTCCACCTCGAGATCACCGGGGAGAACGTCACCGAGTGCCTCGGTGGCTCGCACGAGGTGAGCGAGGAGCAACTCGAGCATCGCTACGAGACGCTCTGCGATCCCCGTCTCAACGTCCGGCAGTCGCTCGATCTCGCCTTCCGCGTCGCCGAGCTCATGCGAGGCTCTTGACGACTTCGGTCGGCAAGACCTCGAGAGGAAGCCTGGTGCGGCGGAGATGATTCGGCGGTTGTGCGTGATCGGGACGGGGCTCATCGGAGCGTCGGCGGCGCTTGCCGCGCGGCGCGCCGGTGTCGACGCTGTCAGTGGCTGGGATCCCGACCCCGACGCACTGGCGATCGCGGCCGAGAACGGGGCGGTCGCCGCCGCGAGCGACCTCGACGCGGCGCTCGCCGACGCCGAGCTCGTGCTCGTGGCAGCGCCTGTGGCCGAGCTACCCGGGCTCGTGCGGGTCGTCCTGGAGAGCGCTCCCGCCGACTGCGCGGTCACCGATGTCGGCTCGACCAAGGGCTCGATCGTCGCCGCTGCTGCGGGCGACGTGCGCTTCGTCGGAGGTCACCCGATCTGCGGCGCAGAGACCCGCGGGCCTGGTCGCGCGACCGCCGAGCTGTTCGACGGCGCGACCTGGTTTCTCACACCCGTCGCGGCGACCCCGCCGGCCCGCTTTCGGATGCTTCACGCCTTCGTCGCAGGCCTCGGTGCACGCCCGGTCGCGATCGATCCAGGTGCGCACGATCGTCTTGTCGCCGTGACCAGCCACCTTCCGCACGCTCTTTCCAACGCGCTCATCAACCAGGCCGGCGAGGCCCGGATCGACGGTCACGACCCGCTGCAGGCAGCGGGTGGCTCGCTTCGCGACATGACCCGGATCGCAGGGGCGAACCCGCGGATCTGGGTCGACATCTTTCTCGACAACAAGGAAGCCGTCCTCGCAGCGCTCGGCGAGCATCGCCGCCGTATGGAGCAGTTCGAGGCCGCGTTGCGCGACGGAGATGCAGGGTTCATCGCGCGATGGATAGGCGAGGCGGGCGGCAATCGCCGACGGATGCTTGCAACGGCGTATGACGATCCGGGAGCGCTGCAACGGCTCCGCGTGCATATTCCCGACCGCCCCGGCGTACTCGCCGGCATCTTCCAGGCACTCGGCGCCGAGCGGATCAACGTCGCCGACTTCGAGTTCGAGCATCTCTCACATGAGCGAGGCGGAACACTGACGATTCTCGTGGCGGGCGCCGACGAGGCCCAGCGAACCGCTGATCTTCTCGAGGCGCAGGGCTATGGCGCCGTCGTTGCGCCGGTGATCGACGAATGAGCGAGCTCACGCAAGACGCGGTTGTGATCGAGCCCGTCCCGCACCTCGTCGGGCACCTCGAGGTCCCGGGCGACAAGTCGATCTCGCACCGAGCGGTGCTGATCGGCGCGATCTGCGAAGGGGAGACCCACATCACCGGCTTCGGCCGTTCGGCCGACACGGAGGCGACCCTGGAGGCCGTCCGTGCCTGCGGGGTGCAGGTGGACGAGCACGGCCACGACACCCTGCGCGTGTTCGGGGTCGGTCTCCGCGGGCTCAGCTCAGCCGGCTGGCCCGATCGACTGTCGCAACGCCGGCACCCTGGTGCGGCTGTTCGCGGGGATCCTCGCCGGGCAGGAGTGGAAAGAGTTCGAGCTGATCGGTGACGAGTCGTTGAGCTCACGCCCGATGGGTCGTATCGCGGACCCGCTCACGTCGATGGGCGCGGGAGTCGAGACGACCGAGGGCACGTTGCCCCTCGCGATCCAGGGGCGGCCGCTCAAGGCGATCAGCTACGTCCTGCCCGTCGCGAGCGCTCAGATCAAGTCCGCAATCCTCCTTGCGGGGCTCTATGCGACCGACGGTGAGACCACGGTCGTCGAGCCGGCACCCACGCGGGACCACACCGAGCGCATGCTCGAGGCGGCCGGGCGCGACCGTCGTCCGTCGGGAGTCGAACGTCTCCGTGTGGCCGGCAGAGAGGCTGTCGCTCGGCGAGATCGAGGTTCCCGGGGACTTCTCCTCGGCGGCTCCGTTCATCGTGGCGGCCACGCTCATTCCCGGGCTCCGAGCTGCACCTTCACGGGATCAACCTCAATCCGCGCCGCACCGGCCTCCTCGACATCCTCCGGCGGATGGGGGCGAACATCACGGTGTACAACAAGCGCGAGATCGGCGGCGAGCCGGGGGGCGACCTCGAGATCCACTCAGCGGGTCTCGTCGGCACGACGGTCGAGGCGCCTGAGGTTCCCATCGCGATCGACGAGCTGCCACTGTTTGCCCTTGCTGCTGCCTACGCGCGCGGCCGAAGTGCCCTGCATGGCGCGGCCGAGCTGCGCGCGAAGGAGAGCGACCGGATCGAGGCGACCGTCGATGCGCTTCGTGCGCTCGGGGCACGCGCGAAGGCAACCGACGACGGCTTCGTCGTGACCGGTGTCCCGACGAGGCTCCGCGGTGGGCGCGTTGCGAGCCGAGGTGACCATCGCATCGCGATGCTCGGCGCGATCGCGGGCCTTGCGTCGGCCGATGGGGTCAGAATCGAGGCTGCGTCCGCCGTCAGCGTGAGCTTCCCTGGCTTCTTCGAGATGCTCGAGACACTTCGAACCGAGTCGGCCTCGTCGCTCGTCGAGGACGAGCGCCGATGATCGTCGCGATCGATGGTCCCGCAGGGGCCGGGAAGAGCAGCGTCGCGCGCACGGTCGCAGCCAGGCTCGGCTTCCGGTATCTGGACACGGGCGCGATGTACCGGGCGCTCACGTGGCTTGCGTTGCACGAGGGCGTCGCGCTCGACGACGTCCAGGGTCTCGCGCGGCTCGCCGTTGACCAGCCCGTCACGTTTGACGGCAAAGGGGCAGTCTGCATCGGCGGCAATGACGTCACCGATGCAATCCGCCAGCCCGAGATCGACGCGTCGGTTCCGGTGGTCGCCCGTCACCAGGAGGTGCGCGCGGTGATGCGCGAGCGCCAACGCGAGCTGGGGCAGCTTGGTGACGTCGTGATCGAGGGTCGCGACATCGGCGTCGTCGTCGTCCCTGACGCAGGGCTGAAGATCTGGCTCACCGCCGCCCCTGAGGTGCGCGCCCAGCGACGCCACGCCGAGCGCGACGGAATAGCCGCCGCGGCGCTTGCAGACGAGCTACGGAGACGCGATGAGCGTGACGCGGCGAACACGCACCGCGCTCCCGACGCGGTCGAGGTCGATACCACGGAGCTCACCCTCGATCAGGTCGTCGACCTGATCGGCGACCTCGTCGCGGAGCGGCGATGAACGTCGTCGACGTGACCTGGAAGGTCGGTCGGGTGACGATCCACCCGCTGTTCAAGACGCTCGCCCGGGTGAAGGTGTACGGGAAGGAGAACGTGCCGGTCGAGGGTGGTTGCGTTCTCGCGTGCAATCACTTTTCGTGGGTCGACCCGCCTGTGCTGGCGATCGGCTCGCCGCGCAACGTCTACTTCATGGCCAAGGTCGAGGCGCACCGCGTTCCCGGCCTCGGGAGCCTCATCCGCGCGTTCGGAACGTTCCCGGTGAGACGGGGAGAGTCCGATCGCGAGGCGGTCCGGACGATGCGACGGGTGGTCGCGGAGGGCAAGGCACTCGGGCTCTTTGCCGAGGGCACCCGACAGCTCAGCGGCGTCCCCGGTGTGGTCCAGGCCGGGGCGGCGATGGTCGCGATCCAGGAGGGTGTTCCGATCGTCCCGGCGGCGATCCACGGTTCTCAGACGTGGCGGATCGGCAACTTCCATCCCGTCTCGATCGCGTGGGGCAAGCCGATGAGCTTCGACGGGCTCCCGAAAGGCGGCAAGGGCTACAAGGAGGCTTCGCTGCACCTCCAGGTCGAGATTCGCCGGTTGTTCGATGCGTTGGTGATCGAGCACGAACGTGGTCGTGGGGCGACTTCGCTCGAGGCGAATTCGCCTGGGGAACAATGAGACGCCGGCGCTCCCCCGTAGACAGTCTCGCCTCTGGCGAGAGTGTCCCCGTCACCGTCTCGGGAACGGTGGCCATCGTCGGCTACCCGAACGTCGGTAAGTCGACGCTCATCAACCGGCTCACGCAGAGCCGCTCTGCCGTCGTTCATGAGACGCCTGGCGTCACCCGCGATCGCAAGGAGCTCCTCTGCGAATGGAGCGGCACCTGGTTTCGCGTGATCGACACGGGTGGCGTCGACGCGGCCGACGACGGGCCGTTCGGCAAGCACATCGCCGAGCAGGCGAAGATCGCGATCGTCGAGGCCGATCTCGTCCTGTTCGTCGTCGACGCACGTGCGGGCATCACCCCGGGTGACGAGGAGCTCGCGGCAGTGCTCCGCGCCTCCAAGAAGCCCGTCGTGGTGATCGCGAACAAGCTCGACGACCCGCGACGTGAGCGCGAGGCCGCCGAGTTCCACCGGTTCGGTCTCGGCGACCCGTTCCCGCTCTCGGCGCTCCACGGACACGGCACCGGTGACCTTCTCGACCTTGTGGTCGCCTCGCTTCCCGGTCGCGACGAGCCGGTCCCGGGCGACGATTCGATTCGCGTCGCAATCCTCGGTCGGCCGAACGTCGGCAAGTCGTCGTTGTTGAACGCGCTCGTCGGTCAGGAGCGGGTGATCGTCTCGGACGTTCCAGGCACGACGCGCGACACGATCGACACCGTGCTGGTCAGGAACGGGCGGACGTTCGTCCTGGTCGACACTGCAGGGCTCCGACGCAAGCGCCGCCAGCGCCAGGGGATCGACTACTACTCGGAGCTTCGGGCGCTCGAGGCCGCCGAGCGGGCGGACGTTGCTCTCGTGCTCGTCGACGCGGCCGAGGGCATCGTCGATCAGGATCTTGCGGTCGCCGATGTCGCGCGCAAGGCCGGTTGCTCGACGCTCGTCGTTCTCTCGAAGTGGGATATCGGTGAGACCGACCTCCAGGAGGCGAAGGGTCACCTCAATCGCATCCTCCGTCAGCGGCCTCCGGCGGTCGCCGTGTCGGCGACGACCGGTCGCGGGCTCTCGCGCCTGCTCGATCACATCGAGGAGCTTTTCGAGAAGCACATCGCACGCGTCCCGACTCCGGAGTTCAACCGTGCGCTGGGCGAGCTCAAGGAGGCGCGTCCGGGGCCGAGCGGCGAGCGCGGACGACGGCTGAAGCTCATGTACGGGACGCAGACCGGAACGCGGCCGCCGCGGCTTCGGATCTTCGTCAACGATCCCAAGCTCGTCACCCGAGACTACGGCTACTGGGTCGAGAACGAGCTCCGCAAGCGGCTCTCGCTCGAAGGAGTCCCCGTGTCGATCGACTTCGTCAAGAGTGAGTAACCCTCCGTCGAGCGAGCGGCGTCTGATCCACATGCGCACGGTGATCCTCGGTGCCGGCTCGTGGGGTACGGCCTTCGCGACCGTGCTACGCGACACGGGGCACGAGCACGTGGTGCTCGCCTGCCACGGCGCCGAGCAGGCCGCGATGATCACGGAGACCGGACGCAACGACCGGGCGCTCCCGGGGGTCGAGCTCACCGGCATCGAGGTCACGAGCCTCGCCGAGGCGCCGATCGAGAGCGCCAACCTCGTCGTCGTGGCCGTGCCGAGCGCAGCGTTCGCCGACGTCGTCCGGGACCTCCCCGGCCGTGCGCCGGTGCTGTCGCTGACCAAGGGCCTCGACCCCGGCTCGGGCGAGCGGCTCTCGGCCCTCGTCACCGGCAGGCCTGTCGCGGTGCTCTCCGGGCCGAACATCGCCGACGAGATTGCGAGAGGGCTACCCGCCGCCGCGGTCGTCGCCTGTGAGAATCTGCCGTTGGCGGTCCAGCTCCAGCTCGCGATCAACTCCAGCGCCTTTCGGGTCTACGCGAGCGACGATGTCGTCGGCGTCGAGCTGTGTGCCGCCGCAAAGAATGTGATTGCACTCGCTGCCGGCGGTGCCGACGGGCTCCGCCTCGGCGACAATGCAAAGGCCGCCCTGGTCTCGCGGGGTCTTGCCGAGATGGGTCGCCTCGCGGACAGCGCAGGAGCGAAGCCCGAGACGTTCTCGGGTCTCGCCGGCATGGGAGACCTCATCGTGACGTGCTGGTCGCCCTCCGGTCGAAACCGACGTTGCGGCGAGCTGGTGGCCCAGGGATCGACTCCGGCGGACGCCGCAGCGCTCATCGGTCACGTCGTCGAGGGGTTGACGACGGCTCCGGTGCTGCGCGACCTCGCGCATCGACTCGGCATCGAAATGCCGATCACCGAGGGTGTCTGCGAGGTCCTCAGCGGCGTCTCGCTCGGCGAGCTCGTCGCAAGCCTCATGCGGCGCGAGCCGACCGTCGAGTAGGGAATCGCGCCGGAGGCGCTGTGCGGCTTCCTGGTGGGTGGCTAAGCTTCCGCGGGATGTCGATGAGAAACTTTCAGTTCACGTCGGAGTCGGTGACCGAGGGTCATCCCGACAAGATCGCCGACCAGATCTCCGACAGCGTCCTCGACGCAGTCCTCATGGACGACCCGAAGGGCACGGGTTGCCTGTGAGACCCTCATCACGACCGGCCTTGTCGTCGTCGCCGGTGAGATCTCGACCAACACCTACGTCGATGTGCGCTCCCTCGTGCGCTCCACCATCGCCGAGATCGGCTACACGCGAGCGAAGTACGGCTTCGACGCCGAGACCTGCGGCGTGATGGTCGCCATCGACGACCAGTCTTCGGACATCGCCCAGGGCGTTGACGAGTCCTTCGAAGCGCAGCACGGTGACGACGATCCGATCGACCGGATCGGCGCGGGCGACCAGGGGATGATGTTCGGCTACGCGACCCGCGAGACGGACGAGCTGATGCCGCTACCGATCATGCTCGCCCACAAGCTGACGAGGCGCTTGTCGGAGGTGCGTAAGTCCGACGTGCTTCCGTATCTGCGACCGGACGGAAAGTCGCAGGTCACCGTGCGGTACGAAGTGGACGAGCACGGCCGGCAGCGACCCGTCGAGATCGAGCGCTTGCTGATCTCGACCCAGCATCGCGAGGGGCTCGACGCAGCGACCACGATCAAGCCGGACCTGCTCGAGCACGTCGTCGGGCCGGTTCTTCATGCGGACTACGGCGACCTGTTCAATCCCGACCGCCTCGGGGACGCGGACTTCTTCTACGTGAACCCGACGGGCAACTTCGTGATCGGCGGCCCGATGGGTGACACGGGGCTGACAGGGCGCAAGATCATCGTCGACACCTATGGCGGTGCTGCGCCGCACGGTGGTGGCGCGTTCTCCGGGAAGGACCCGACAAAGGTCGATCGCTCCGGGGCATACGCGGCGCGGTACGTCGCGAAGAACGTGGTGGCGGCCGGTCTTGCGGATCGCTGTCAGGTTCAGGTGTCGTACGCGATCGGAGTCGCCCACCCGATGAGCGTGTTGATCGACTGCTTCGACACCGAGGCCGTTCCGCTGTCGCGCATCGAAGAGCTCGTCGGCGAGCACTTCGATCTGCGCCCAGGGGCGATCATCCGCGACCTCGACCTGCAACGACCGATCTACCGCAAGACCGCTGCGTACGGGCATTTCGGCCGCGACGACAAGGACTTCACCTGGGAGCTCACCGACAAGGCCGACCTTCTTCGCGACGCCGCCGGCCTCACGGCCTTCGCAAGTTGACCCGGGAGTCGCTCCTATAGCGGGCTGACACCGGGTCCGCCGAACGCGGCTCCTCCGAAACCGGCGCGCCGTCGCCGTCGGGTTCGGCGTCTGGTCAGGGCCGCCGGATCCAGGCCCGCCGAGACCGGGACCGCCGAAGCCGTGGCCTCGGTGCCCACCGCCAAAGCCACGCCCGCCAGGGCCAGGTGCGCCGAAACCGGCGAAGTCGGCCGCGTTGATGCGGGTGCGCATCTGCTCTGCGACCTTCTCGGTGATCCAGCCATCCTTCACGGCCTGGTCGACCCGGGCTAGCGCCCGCGCTCGTGCGACGTCCGCGAATGCCTTGTCGAGCTTCTCCTCGGTGACGCCGAGTTTCGTCGCGACCTCGGCACCCTTGGCGATCCGCATCGCCAGCCGCGGCTCTGCCTGAAGCGCTGAGCGAAGCGTGTCCGCATCGGTCGAGGAGAGACCGCCGCTCTTCTCGACGGCGTCGACCCGATCGGCGGCTGCCTCGGCGATGGCCGCCTGCAGCTTTGCGCTGGTGGTTCCGAGCTTGTCGGCGACCTCCGTCGCAAGTGCGTCCTTCGCCTGAATCCTCTTTGCGAGCGCGGTCAGGTCGGTGTCCGTTGCGGTTCCGCCGCCTGCGATTGCAACTCCGCCGCCGATGGCAACGGCCGAGGCAGCAAGCGCTGAAGCGCCGATCATCACGGTCCGTCGTCGTCTACTCATTCGCGCTCCTTGGTCGTGTTCCGGTCATGGAACCAGTAGAGCCTGAGAACTTCATTAGACCTCTGCCATCATTCTGCGAGGGTGAAGAACACGGTCGCGCCGCCTCCCGGTGTCTCTTCGACACCGGTGTCGCCGCCGTGCAGCAGCGCGACCTGCCGAACGATTGCAAGACCCAGACCCGAGCCCTGGAGCGATCGCGCAGCTGCAGCCCGGTAGAACCGATCGAAGACATGAGGTCGGTCTTCGGGGTCGATCCCGGGTCCGTGGTCTATGACGGTCACACGCGCACCCGCAACCTCGACCTCGACGTGTCCAGCGGGAGGGCTCCATTTGGCAGCGTTGTCGAGGAGGTTCGAGGCCGCCCGCTGGACACGGTCGGCGGCACCGTTGACGATCGTCGGCTCCGCGGTCACCGCAATGGTCAGCTCCGGGTATGCGATCTGCGCGCGCGCGACCGCCGCGCCGACGACCTCGTCGAGTCTGAAGTCGGCAAGCACGGGTGGTGCCTCCGTGCCGTCTCTCGCGAGCTCGACGATGTCCGTCACGAGCTCCGAGAGCTCCTCGAGCTGGCTGCGCGCGGTCGCCAGCGCAGCCTCTCGATCGGCGGCCGGCAGGTCGGGATGCCTGGTCAGAAGGTCGACGTTGGTGCGCACGGTCGCGATCGGCGTGCGCAGCTCGTGCGAGGCATCCGCTACCAGTGCGCGCTGGGCCTGTTGCGATCCCTCGAGAGCAGCAAGCATCGCGTCGAAGCGACTCGCGAGCCGACCGACCTCGTCGGTGCCCGTGCTCCCCACTCGCCGTGAGAGATCTCGAGTCTCCGCGATCTCCTCCGCCGCACCCGTGAGCCGCGCGAGCGGCCCGATCGCCGCCCGGCTCACGAGCAACCCGAGGAGGCCTGCGAGCAGCACGCCGCCGAAGCCGACGGCGAGAAGCGCGTTCCGTGTCCGCGCGAGCGCGTCGTCCACTTCGTCGCGGGGGCGGGCCACCTGCACGGCGACGCCGTCTCGCACGGCAATGGTGAGGATTCGCAGGTGGACGCCCTCGACCGTTGCGTTCTCCCGCGCCTCCGCCTGTTCGCCTCTCGCAACCGCCAGGGCTGCGGTCGAGACCGGTAACGGCTGCTCGGTGGGAAGCGGCCGGATCGTCCTTCCGGTCGCGAGGAGGAGCTGGGTTGCGCCCTCGGGACCGCCGAAGCGCGGTGCGGGATTCGGCTCGAGGTGCGGCTCAGCCCCGCGTACCTGCCCCATCCTGCCGCGAAGCGAGCGGTCGAGGCTCGACTCGAGGCGATCGCGGACGAGCACGTAGGAGACGACGGAGACCGCCCCGACCGCGACGGCGACCGCGAGCGCAGACGCAAGTGCGATGCGCGCGCGAAAGCTCACGATTCGCGCAGCGCGTAGCCGACGCCGCGAGCCGTATGGATCAGGCGCGGCTCGTCACCGGCCTCCGTCTTGCGCCGCAAGTAGCTGATGTACACCTCGAGCGCGTTGGACGAAGGTCCAAAGTCGTACCCCCAGACGCGATCGAACACCAGGGAGCGGGGGAGGACCTGGCGCGGGTTCCGGAGAAAGAGCTCGAGCAGCGAGAACTCTGTGCGGGTCAGCTCGATTCGGCGCCCGCCCCGCGAGACCTCGCGCGAGCCGGTATCGAGCGCGAGATCGGCGAAGCGAAGCAGCTCACCGATCTCATCGGGTGCCGCGCGACGCAGCAGCGCCCGGATTCGAGCCAGCAGCTCCTCGAGCGCGAACGGCTTCGTCAGGTAGTCGTCGGCCCCCGCGTCGAGGCCCTCGACGCGGTCGCCGACTGCGTCGCGCGCGGTCAGGAGCAGGATCGGCACCCGGTGCCCACGGGCACGCAGGCGGCGGGTTACCTCGAGCCCATCCGCACCGGGCATGAGCACGTCGAGAACGATCGCGTCCGGCTCCGACTCGGTAACCGCTGCAATCGCCGCGACCCCGTCCGAGACGGCCGTAACCTCGAAGCCCTCCGTCCGCAATGCGCGCTGGAGAGATTCCCGCAGGGCGGGTTCGTCGTCGACGACAAGCAAGCGGCGCATCCACGAAAGATCGCAGACACGGCTGAGAATCGCGTTAAGAGCGTCTGGGCCGACGACTAGACGCGGACGTAGAGCCCGAGCGCGGCCTTCTCAGCGATCGACTTCTCTGCCCCGTCCAGGGAAACCTTGAACTGACCCGCCGCCGGCTGCGCTTCGCGCACGATGACGTTCGAGCCGGGGGCGAATCCCTCGCCGTAGAACCAGTCGAGCAACGCGCCGTCATGCTCCGCAAGGCGCACGATCTCTGCCGACTGACCGGGGGCGAGCGCAGCGAGCGAGACGAGCCCCGCGTTCTCCGTTTGCTCGACATCGGGCTCGACCGGCCAGCCATGAGGGCAGCGATCGGGGAACCCCAGCCGCTCGTTGATGCGCTCGATCATCTCGTCGGTGAACGTGTCGCCCATCTCATCCGCCTGCACGTGCGACTCGGAGGCCGTGTAACCCATGAAGTCGGTGAGGAAGCGCTCGATGATCCGGTGCTTCCGCACGACCCGCTGCGCGCGCTCGATTCCCGCTGGGGTGAGGATCGCCTCCTTCTGCTCGCCGCGCTCGACGAGCCCGTCCGCTTCTAGGCGCTTGAGCATCTCGCCCGCCGATGCCCGCGAGACACCGAGCATCTCGGCGACCCGCGCGGCGATCGCGCTCGCGCCACTCGCCGGTCGGTACTCCCCGATCGGGAAGGCGAGGAAGTAGATGACCTCGAGGTAGTCGTCCACCGAATGTCCGTGCCCGTGTGCCATGTCACTCCCGTTTGCGCTGACGACGAACCGTCACTATATTGGCGTCCGCTGTAAGGTTCGCCTTACAGACGGAGCATGGTTTCCGGTGATCTGCGAGAGGAATGAACGTGGGCTCAGGCTTGGTCGTGCTGCGTGAGGGCTTCGAGGCGTCGCTCGTCGTCGGCGTGGTGCTCGCGTTCCTCGCCCGTAGCGGCCGTCGCGACGGGTTCGGTGCGGTGTGGGCAGGAGTGGTGGCCGCAGTCGCATTGAGCGTGGCGGCCGGAGCGACGCTGTTCGTCGTCGGGGCAGAGCTGGAGGGGAACGCCGAGTACCTCTTCGAGGGCTGCACCATGCTCGTCGCGGCCGCGCTGCTCACCTGGATGGTGTTCTGGATGCGCCGCCAGTCGCGGACGATCCGCCGCTCGCTCGAAGGCAAGGTCACGACCGCGCTCGCTTCCGGCTCGGCGCTCGGGCTCGCCGCCGTCGCCTTCGTCGGGGTCCTCCGTGAGGGTGTCGAGACCGCCCTCTTTCTCTTCTCCACGACCGAGAAATCGTCTCCGGTCGCCTCGGCCGTGTCGGCGCTCATCGGGCTCGTCGTTGCGCTTGCCCTTGGCTACCTCTTCTATCGCGGGTCGCACCTTCTCGATCTCCGCCGCTTCTTCCAGGTGACCAGCGGGCTGCTGCTCATCTTCGCCGGCTGGCTCGTGGCCGGCGGGCTCGAGGAGCTTGCGGAGGCCGGTGTCATGCCGGACAGCGAGCCGGTGCTCTGGGCGGCATTCATTGCGCTCGCCGCGCCGACGCTCTGGCTCTTCTTCCGGCGATCGCCGACGGTCGCAACCGCGTAGCCCACCGGCACGGCGACTACCCTCGGCTGGGTGCGCCTCGCCGAGATCTATCCGATCGTCTCCACCCGGTCGCTTTCACGGCCGTTCACGTACGAGGTTCCCGACGAGGTGCAGAAGGGGACGGTGGTCTCCCTTCGCCTGGGACGCCAACACACCCGTGGAGTCGTCGTCGAGGTCGGCGTCGTCGCTCCGATGGGGATCAAGCCGATTCCCGTCGGCCGGATCCTGGACGCCGTTCCGGCAACCCTCGTGGATCTCGCCCTCTGGATTGCGGAGTACTACGGCTCGACCCCCTCTCGCGCGCTCGAGCTCGTAGCGCCGATTCGGCGCAAGCCACGAGGAGAGCGCGACGCGCCGGGCCCACGCGAGTCCCTCGAGGGAGAGCCCGAGCCCTCGGCCCTGACCGAGGCGCAGAAGGCGGCGGTAGCGCGAATCGTCGCGGCCCTCGACGAGGGCGTCGGCGAGCACATCCTTCTCGAGGGCCCTACCGGCAGCGGCAAGACGGAGGTGTATCTCCAGGCCTGCGGCGAAGCCCTCGACCGCGGTCTCGGGACAATCGTGCTCGTTCCGGAGATCGCGCTCGCGCCTCAGACGGTGGGTAGGTTCCGACAGCGGTTCGGCGATCAGGTGGCGATTCTCCACTCCGCGCTCGGCGATGCGGAGAGGCGTGACGAGCGCGATCGGATCGCATCCGGGGAGGCGCGAATCGTCGTCGGGGCGCGGTCTGCGGTGTTCGCGCCGATCCGGCGGCTCGGGCTCATCGTGGTCGACGAGGAGCACGACTCGGCGTACAAGCAGGAGTCCGACCCGCGCTACGACGCTCGCACCGTGGCGGCGAAACGGGCCGCGCTCGAGGGAGCTGTGGCCGTGTACGGCAGCGCAACTCCGCGCCCCGAAAGCTGGCGCCGGCTCGAGAGGGTCTCGCTTCCGACGCGAATTGGAGCGCCGCTCCCGCGGGTTCGGGTCGTCGACCTTCGGCGGGAGGCGGGCTACCCCCTCTCGGCGCCGCTCCTACGCGAGCTCGGGAAGGTGGCCGAGACCCGCGGCCGCGCGATCCTGCTTCTCAACCGTCGTGGAGTCGCACCGGCCGTCCACTGCCGCGCTTGCGGTGTCTCGCGAAGGTGCGACGCCTGCGATGTGTCGCTCACGCTTCATGGGGATGGGCTGCTGCACTGCCACCATTGCGGCTTCTCGACGCCGGTGCCGAAGGTCTGCCCCGGCTGTGGCTCGGTTGAGATCGCGCGTATCGGCGCGGGAACACAGCACCTGGAGGCCGAGCTCGAGCGCGCGATCCCGGAGCTTTCGCGGATTCGGCTGGATGCGGACGTCGCGTCCAAGCCGGGTGCCGTGCGCGAGGCGCTCGGCCGGTTTCGTGCCACGGAGGCGGCGGTGTTGATCGGCACGCAGATGGTCGCAAAGGGCCACCATGTGCCCGGCGTCTCGCTGGCTGCGGTGATCGACGCGGACACCGGGCTTGCACTCCCCGACTTCAGGGCTGAGGAGCGGACGTTTCAGCTCGTCACGCAGCTCGCAGGGCGAGCAGGTCGCGATGCACCGGGCCTGGTCGTCGTGCAAACGTTTCAGCCCGACACGACGCCTCTCCTTCATGCGATGCGTCACGATGTCTCGGGGTTCCTCGCGGGCGAGCTCGAACGACGCGAGGCGCTCGGGTACCCGCCCTTCGGGCACCTGGTCGCGGTGATCGCTGCCGGGCCTGCGCCTGACGCGCCGCTGCAGGCCCTCCGTGAGCTTCGCACCCGGCTCGAGGGCATCGAGGCAACGCTCCTCGGGCCGGCGCCGCTCCTACGCCTGCGCGGTCGCCATCGCGCACAGCTCCTCGCAAAGACGGCCCAACCGCGCCGGGTCGCGCAGGAGATCTCGCGTCTCCTCGCGGCCGCGACGCCGGCGTTGCGGCGTGACGAGATCACCGCCGTGGTCGATGTCGACCCGCAAAGCCTGTAGCGGCCCCTTCATCCGAAGGAGAAGTGCCGGCTCGGGGAGGCCGTTACAATCGCCCCTGTGAGCCACGTTCACGACCACGAGCACGACCACGATCACGATGGTGACGGTCACGCTGATGACCACGACTTCGAGACCGAAGCAGAGGAACGCGCGCACGCCGAGCGCGCGATCCGTCGTCAACGTGCGCTTGGCCAGATCCGGCAGTACGGCGATCCGGCGTTGCGGATGCGCGCACGGGAGATCGAGACGTTCGACGAGGAGCTCAGGGAGCTTGCCGATCGGATGACGAGCCTCATGCACGAGGCCGACGGCATCGGGCTTGCCGCAAACCAGGTTGGCATCGTTCGGCGACTCATCGTCTGCACCCTCGACGGTGAGGACCGGGCCATCGCCAATCCGCGAATCACCAAGGCGGACGCCGAGACCGACATCGACGACGAAGGATGCCTTTCGCTCGGTGAGGTCAGGGTTCCGGTCGAACGGCCCGTAGCGGTATCGCTCGAAGGCGTCGACGTCAATGGGGATTCGCTCCAGTTGGAGCTCGACGGGATCGCGGCACGGATCGTGCAGCACGAGCTCGATCATCTCGACGGGACGCTGACGGTTGATCGCACCGACCCCGCGTCGCGACGCGAGGCGCTCGGTCGGCTCCGGCCCAGGCTCGCGCTCAGGTAGCCGCATGAGCCGAATTGCCGTCGCGGCGACTGCGCCGTTCGGCGCGGATGTGCTCGAGCGGCTCGCGTCGCGGCACGAGATCGTGACGCTCCTCACTCGTCCGGATGCGCGGAAGGGAAGAGGCCGGCAGCTGGCAGCTCCCGCTGCAAAGCTGGTTGCCGATCGCCTCGGGATTCCGGTCCTGCAACCTGAGCGTCCGGAACAGGGGCTCGAGCTCGGTGCACCCGTCGTTGTCATCTGCGCGTACGGGCTTCTCGTGCCACCTGACCTGCTTGCGGAACGTCTGTGGCTGAACGTTCACCCTTCGCTGCTCCCCCGGTGGCGTGGTGCTGCCCCGGTCGAGCGTGCGATCCTGGCCGGCGATGTCGACACGGGGGTGACGATTCACCAGACCGTCGAGGAGCTCGACGCCGGGCCAATCGCCGCGCAGCGAGCGTTTCCTGTGGGGGAGTCTGACGCGGGCGAGGTCTTTGCGCGCGCCGCCGAGATCGCCGCCGAGTTGCTCGACGACGTGCTCGCTCGGCCAGACCTCGCAGGTAACAGCCTGTCACTTGCGGGATCCTTCGTCCCGCAGTCGGCCGAGGGAGTGACCTACGCAGACAAGATCGGCGCTGAGGACAGACTGCTCGACCTCGCGCGTCCCGCTGCGGAGCTCGTGCGGCGGGTTCGGGCGCTCTCGCCACACATCGGTGCGCGCGCGACGTGGCACGATCGGCCGATGACCATCTGGCGTGCCCGAATCGACGAGAACGGCGACTTCGAGCCGGTCGAGGTGCAACCGGAAGGTGGGCGCCGGATGGCGGTCGCCGACTGGCTGCGAGGGCTCCGGGCCTCATGACGGTGGCCACCATCTCGCCCGCTCGTGCCGCAGCCTACGCGGTGCTGCTGCGCGTCTTCGAGGAGGGCGCTTACGCAGATCGGGCAACCCGCTCGGCGACGGAGCGGCTCGACGAGCGCGACCGCGCCCTTGCGACCCAGCTCGCCTACGGTGCAGTGCAACGGGTGCGGACGCTCGATCACGCGATCGAGGAGCTCGGCAAGCGCCCGGTGGCGAAGCTCGACCCTCCCGTTCGCGCCGCGCTTCGGCTCGGCGCCTACCAGCTCGGGTTCCTCGACGGCGTCCCGCGCTACGCGGCCGTGAACGAGTCGGTCGAGCTCGTGCGGCGCGCGCACCTCGAACGGGCGGTCTCGTTCACAAACGCCGTGCTGCGCAGGGTTGCCGACGGGATTCTGCCCCTGCTCGCCGCGCTGCCCGAGGGCACTCCGGGGCAGGCCGCATTGCGGCACTCCTATCCGGATTGGGTCGCCGAGACTTTCTGGCGTGACCTCGGCCCCGAGGGAGCGCTCGCCTGCATGGAGGCACAGAACGAGCCGCTCGAAACGGTGGTGCGGGTGGTCCGCGGCGAGATCGCGGGCGAACCGACCGACGTCCCCGGAGCGCTGCGCGTTGCGCGGGTCGACCACGACGATCTTTCCGCCGGGCGGGTATGGCCGCAGAGCCGTGCCTCCCAGGTCGTCGGGCTCGCAGTTGCCTCGCGATCGGGCGAGCGGATCCTCGACCTCTGTGCGGCGCCGGGAGGGAAGACGACCATGCTTCGAGGCGAGGTGACCGCGGTCGAGGTGAACGAAGGTCGCGCGCGCGAGCTCGAACGCAACGTCCTCCAGCTTGGAGCAACGAATGTTCGCGTCGTGCATGCCGATGGGCGGGACCTTCCCGTCGAGCTCACGGGATTCGACCGCGCGCTCGTCGATGCACCCTGCTCCGGGCTGGGTGTCCTCGCTGCCCGGCCTGACCTGCGGTGGAAGGCCGAGCCGCTGCCGAGACTGCAGGGAGAGTTGCTGCGCGCGGCCATCGCCAGGGTGAGACCCGGAGGCACGGTTGTCTACGCGGTGTGCACCCCGAATAGCGACGAGGGCGAAGCGGTGATCGATGCGGTGCTGGCCCAAACCCGGCTCGAGATCGACGAGAGCCTGGGCGACGAATGGCCGCGGTTCCGTCATCCGACCCGCCCCGAGTTCCTGCTGACGCTCCCGCACGTGCACCATACGAGCGGCTTCTTCGTCGCGCGCCTCCGGGTGCTCTGAGGTACGGTCGGCCCGTGAGCTGGGCCGAATGGATCCGCGGCGAGGTCGAGATCGCTCCCTCGCTGTACGCAGCCGATTTCAGGCGCCTCGGCGAGCAGGTCGACGCGCTGCTCGCAGCAGGCTGTCGGGTCTTTCACTTCGACTGTGGCGACGGGCACTTCGTCCCGCCGGTGACGATCGGGCCGATCGTTCTTCGTTCGATCGCGCCTTCCATCCGTGCGGCGGGAGGGATCCTCGACTGCCACCTCATGGTCGACGACCCCGCCCACCACTTCGCCGAGTTCGCCGAATCGGGAGCCGACTCGGTGACGTTCCACGTCGAGGCGACGGACGACCCGAGCGGCGTCGCCGAGGCCGCGCGGGGGCACGGTCTCGCGGTCGGGATCGCATTCAGCCCCGGCACGAGCCCGGAGGAGGCGGTGGCGTTCGCCGCAGCCGCACGGGCCGAGCTGATCCTGTGCCTGAGCATCGTCCCGGGATACTCGGGCCAGACGTTCATGCCCGAGGCGCTCGATCGGATCGCCACCTTGCGAGCGCTCACGAGCACGCCGATCGAGGTGGACGGCGGCGTCGGCGAGGAAAACGGGCCGGCAGTACACGCCGCCGGGGCCACCGTGCTCGTGGCCGGCAACGCCGTGTTCGGCGACCCGGATCCGGTTGCGGCCTACCAGCGGATCAAAGCGGCTACGCGGTGAGCGACGAGCTCTGGCTTCACGCAGCGATTCAGCTCGCCGAGCGAGGGAGAGGCACCACCTCGCCAAACCCTGTCGTCGGCGCGGTCCTGATCAACGACGGGCTCCTCGTGGCCGAAGGGTGGCACGAGCGCGTGGGTGAGGCCCACGCCGAGGTCAACGCCCTCAGAGTCGCCGGTGAGCGCGCTCGGGGAGCGACCCTGTACGTCTCGCTGGAGCCGTGCTCGCACTACGGGGCCACGCCGCCGTGCACCGATGCGATCATCGCCGCGGGAGTCGGGCGGGTCGTCATCGCGGCGCTTGACCCGACCGACAAGGTCGACGGCGTCGGGACGCTTCGTCGGGCCGGCATCGTCGTCGACATCGCCGAGGTCGCCGAGGCCTACCGCCAGAACGAAGCGTGGATGACGTGGATCACTCTCGGTCGTCCGTTTGTGACCCTCAAGCTCGCGATGTCACTCGACGGCCGGGTGACGGTTCCCGGTCGACGGTGGGTGAGCGGCGCGGAGTCACGCCGCCGCGTGCACGAGCTGCGCGCCGTCTCCGACGCGGTCGCGGTCGGGATGGGCACGGTACGCGCGGATGCGCCCCAGCTCGATGCGCGTGACGTTCACGTCGTTCGCCAGCCGCGCCGCCTCGCTTTCGGGCGAGGGCCGCTTCCACCCGATTCGCCCTTCGAGCTGTGCAGCGGCCCGCTGCGCCCTGAGCTGGAACGCCTTGCGGGAGAGGGTGTCCAGTCGTTCCTGCTCGAAGGCGGCCCGACGATCGCAGCCTCGTTCGTCAAGGAGCGCCTCGTCGACCGGGTGGTTCTCTTCATCGCTCCTGTGCTCGCGGGTGGGGGTGTGCCGGCACTCGGACCGCTGCCCGTTCCCGCTCGACCTTCAGAATCTGCGTACGACGCAGTGCGGCGCCGACGCACTGATCGAGGCCGACGTCGTCCGGCCGGAGCCGGTGCCCTCCGTTCCCCCATTGAGCGTCTAGGACATGTTCACCGGGATCGTGAGAGAGATTGGCCGGATCGCGGCCGCAGCGCTCGATACGAACGGGCTCGAGGTCACGATCGAGGCGCCGTCGATCGCGCCGTCGATCGACGTTGGCGGCTCTGTCTCGATTGACGGGGTCTGTCTCACCGCGGAGAGCGTGATGGGAGCTTTGCTGACGTTCCGGGCGGTCCCGGAGACCCTGTCTCGGAGTACGCTCGGCCGGCTCCAGCAGGGTGACGCTGTCAACCTCGAGCCTGCCCTCTGCGCCGGAGAGCCGCTTGGCGGCCACATCGTCCAGGGTCACGTCGACGGCGTCGGGACGGTGCGCTCGGTCGCGCCGGAGGGAGAGGGGAGTCGGGTCTTGATCGACGCCCCGGTCGAGCTGCTCCGCTATTGCGTGGAGAAGGGCTCGATCACCGTCGACGGTGTGTCGCTCACGCTCGCGTCGCTCGACGAACGTGGCTTCGGGCTCGCGTTGATCCCGCATACGCTCGCGGTGACGACGCTCGGGTCGCTCGTGCCGGGCGGAGCGGTGAACCTCGAGGTCGATGTGCTTGCGAAGTACGTCGAGCGGCTGCTTGCCGCGCGCTGACGTCTGCGCGCGTCGCCGACACATCGACCTGCCGTTGAGACGCAACTTCCCGTGCGCGCTGCCGACGCCACGCTCGGTGGCTACGATCCCCGGGTGAGCATCGACACCGCGGAGACGCCCGTGATATCGCCGTTTGCATCGATCGAGGAGGCAATCGCGGAGATCCGCGCCGGCCGCTTCGTGGTCGTCGTCGACGACGAGGATCGTGAGAACGAGGGCGACCTCACCATCGCCGCCGAGCACGCGGACGCAGCTGCGGTCAACTTCATGGCGACGCACGGCCGTGGCTTGATCTGCCTCTGCCTCACGCCCGAGCGCTGCGACGAGCTGGGCCTCCGGCAGATGACCGACCAGAACGAGACACCGTACGGCACCGCCTTCACGATCTCGATCGAGGCGCGGGACGGGATCTCCACCGGGATCAGCGCGGCCGACCGCGCGGAGACGATCCGGGTCGCCGTCGCCGACGGCTCGGGTCCGCGCGACCTCGTCCAGCCGGGTCACGTCTTCCCGCTCCGGGCGCGGCCAGGTGGAGTGCTGCAGCGGTCGGGGCAGACCGAGGCGGCGGTTGATCTTGCGCGACTCGCAGGCCTGCAGGCAGCCGGAGTCGTCTGCGAGATCATGAACGACGACGGGACGATGGCCCGCGTCTCCGATCTCGTCGGCTACTGCGAGCGCCACGGGCTCAAGATGGTCACCGTCGCCGACCTGATTGCGTATCGGCGGCGGCACGAGAAGCTCGTCGAGCGGGTCGTCTCGGTCCGCATGCCGATCGACCAAGGCGAGTTCCAGGCGATTGCCTATCGCGAGCTGCTTACCGGCAAGCAGCACATGGCGCTCGTCAAGGGCGAGGTCGAGGGCGTTGAGAACGTCCTCGTTCGTGTCCATTCCGAGTGTCTCACGGGGGACGTCTTCCACTCCCAACGCTGCGATTGCGGAGAACAGCTCCATCGTGCTCTCGCCCGCATCGAACAGGAGGGACAAGGCGTCCTGCTGTATCTCTCGCAGGAGGGCCGAGGAATCGGTCTTCTGAACAAGCTCCGTGCCTACGAGCTGCAGGAGCAAGGGCGCGACACTGTCGAGGCGAATCTCGAGCTCGGCTTCCCGGCCGACGCACGGGAGTACGGCATCGGCTCGCAGATCCTCGTCGACCTCGGTCTCACCACGATCCGAGTGCTCACGAACAACCCGAAGAAGATGCTCGGACTTTCGAGTCACGGCCTGACCGTCGTCTCGCAGGAGCCCATCGAGGTCGCGGCGAACTCCGAGAACCGTCAATACCTGGACACCAAGCGCGACAAGCTCGGACACACACTGACGGGTCCTGTGCACCACCAGCGGGTCCGATTCCCCGACGACGACTACCAGGGAGCTGAGGCATGAGCGACCGGCCGTTCGATGACGATCGCGACCGCTTTGGCAGCAGCCGAGGCTCGGACTCGGAGAGCGCAGACGACTCACCCCTCGCGGAAGATGCGGAGGGTGACGACGAGCCGTCCCTGGAGCGGGCAGCTGAGAACGTTCTCGACACCTGGCCGACGCCTGTGCTCGACGACCCGCCCGACGATGAGGCGGACGAGATGCGCCCGACCCCGTCCTCCTGGACCTCGACCACAAGCGCGACCGAGTCGACCGTGATCGTGTCGGAGCCGAGCCCTGAGCCGGCGCCGAGCGAGCCCGAGCCGGAGGCCGGGGGGTGGGAAGACGATTCTCTCGAGTCCGTGGCCGTCGAGGTCGACGAGGAGCTGGAGGAGGCCGGGAGCGGCTCGGTCGAGTCCGTCATGGGCTCCTCTGAGCACGCGCCTGGCGACCTCGAGATCCCCTCGGGCGTCCCGGTGCTCGAGGGCGAGCCCCGCGGCGAGCGCCGAGCGGTCGGCATCGTGGTCAGCCGCTTCAACGGCGATGTGACCTCGAAGTTGCTCGAAGGCGCTCTGGCTGAGCTCGAGCTTCGGGGCGTTGAACGGTCGTCGATCACCGTCATGCCCGTTCCGGGCGCGTTCGAGCTCCCGATCGCGGCGATGGCGTTGGCCAAGACCCGGCGGTTCGCATGCATTCTCGCGCTCGGGTGCGTCATTCGCGGCGACACGCCGCACTTCGACTACGTCGCCTCCGAGGCGGCCTCGGGGCTTCAGCTCGCGGCGATCGAAACCGGGGTGCCGGTTGCCTTCGGAGTGCTCACGCTCGACCGTTCGGACCAGGCCGAGGCCCGCTACGACAAGGGCGCGGAGGCCGTCCGCACGGGTCTCGAGATGGCCGACGTGTTCGCGAACCTCCGAGCTGCAGCGGCGAGATAGCCGGGCGGCAGCGGCGAGGTCGCCCGTCGCGGTGTCAGGTACCATCCCCAGCCGCATGTCACGCGTTTGCTCTCTGTGTGGGAAGAAGCCGTCGGCTGGGAACCACCGCAGCCACTCGATGGTTGCCACGAAGCGGCGTTTCGAGCCGAACCTCCAGAAGGTGCGCATGATCCTCAACGGGTCGCCAAAGCGCGCCTACGTCTGCACGCGCTGCCTCAAGGCCGGCAAAGTCACCAAAGCCGTCTAGTCGCGCCTGTAACCCGCGTCGCCACCGACTCGTCTAACCTCGCGCTGTGGAGAAGGGCGCCCACGTTCTCGCTGAGACCGACCTCGGTCTGGTCACGATCACAGCGGACGCCGTCGCGCAGATCGTCGGGCATGTTCTGGCGGAGAGCTACGGCGTCGTCGGCACGTCCGGGCGACGGTCGCTTCCGCGATTCCTTGCCCGCTCGAAGCTCACCGACGGGGTCACGATCCGGCGCGGCGATGACGGCCTGGAGATCGACGTCAAGGTGGTCGTCGAGTATGGCCTGAAGCTCGCCGAGATCGCCTCGACGGTGAGCTCACGGGTGAGCTACGAGGTCGGCCGAATCACCGGCCTCCCCGTCTCCGCTGTCACCGTGCACATCGACGGAGCGCGCAAGTCGTGATCGACGTCGGGCGCGCTCGCGAGCTGGCCTCGTCGTCGCTCGCCTGGCTCGAGGCCAGCCGGCAACGCATCAACGACCTCAACGTGTACCCCGTCCCAGACGGCGACACGGGGACGAATCTCACGCTCACCGTCCGCGCGATCGTCGAGGCACTCGAACGCTCCGACGCCACCGGCGCGGAGGCGGTCGCAAAGGAGCTCTCCGACGCGGCCCTCCGAGGAGCCTGCGGCAACTCGGGTGTCATCTTCAGTCAGATTGTCCGAGGGTTTGCGGACGTTCTCGGAGAGCACGAGCTGATCGACGGGCCGGTTCTGGCGGAGGCGTTTCGGAGCGCGAGTGACAGCGCCTACCGTGCAGTCCGCCGGCCCGTCGAGGGAACCATGCTCACCGTCATTCGCGAGATGGCGGAGGAGGCCGAGCTACCTGCTGTCCGCGTTCTTCCTCGAGAGGAGCTTCTCCGGCGCGTGGTGGAGCGTGGCGAGCAGGCCGTTGCCAGGACTCCTGAGCTTCTCTCCGTCCTTCGCGAGGCGGGCGTGGTCGATGCCGGTGGCGCCGGGCTGCTGGAGATCGTGCGGGGGCTGGCAGCCGGGATCGCCGGGGAGGGCATGCCGACCGGCGAGGTCGTGGCGCACGAAGTCGGTCTCGACTCCATTCATCAGGAGCTTTCGGAGTTCCGCTACTGCACCGTGTTCCTCGTCGAGGGTGAAGGGCTCGACGTGGCCTGGCTCGAGTCGGAGCTCGAGCAGCTCGGCGACTCCTTGCTCGTCGTCGGCGGCGACGAGCTCCTGAAGGTGCACGTCCACACGGATGACCCAGGAGCAGCGCTCAGCCTTGCGACCCGGATGGGGACGATCGAAGGGATCGAGATTGCCAACATGCATCTCCAGACCGAGCAGCGCTCGGAGCGTCTCACGGCGGGCGCAGCTGACGACCTGGGTGAGATCCCCACTCTCGAGACTGCGCTCGTCGTGGTCGCGCCGGGTCGTGGGACGAGGCGGCTCTTCGAGAACCTCGGTGCAACACGGGTCGTCGAGGGTGGGCAGACGATGAACCCCTCGACGGGCGAGATCGCCGCAGCGATCGAATCGGCTCCGGCCACCAGGATCATCGTGCTCCCGAACAACGGAAACGTCATCCTCAGCGCCGAGCAGGCCGCCCAGCTCGTCACCGACAAGCAGGTCGACGTCGTCCCGACGCGGACGGTGCAGGAGGGGCTACGAGCGGCATTCGAGTACGTGGCAGACGATCCCGCCGATCCGAACATCGAGCGGATGGAGCAGGCGATCGCGACCGTTCGCACGGGTGAGGTGACGCTGGCGTCGCGGACGGTGTCGCTCGACGGGGTGGCGGTCGTCGAGGGGCAGTGGCTCGGGCTCGTCGATGGCCGGGCGGTCGCGAGCGCACAGGAGTTCGACAGCGTCGTCGACGTCGTCGCGGGCTCCCTGCTGGACGAAGGACGATCGGTGCTCGGCGCTCTCGTCGGTGAGGACGGGCCCGATCCGAACGACGTCCGCGAACGGCTTGCTGGGCTTCATCCGGGAGTCGACGTGGAGGTGCACGAAGGCGGGCAGCCGCACTACCCGCTCCTGCTCTGGTCCGAGCCGTGAGCTCGGGCGTCCGGGTGCTCCTCGTCGAGGACAACGAGGTCTATCGCTCTTCGCTCGAGCTGCTGCTCGCGCTGCAGCCCGGTCTCGAAGTGGTGGGGTCGGCCGAGACGGCTGCCGAGGCCCTTGCTCTCACGGCGACACTTTCGCCGGAGGTCGTGCTTCTCGATTTCCGTCTTCCCGACCTGGACGGGGCGGAAGCGGCGGCTGAGTTTCGCCGGCTCCACCCCGAGGTGAAGGTGGTCTGCCTCACCGCCGAGGCGACCTCCGCCGAGCGTGACGCGGTCTGGCGGGAGGCGCTGTCGCGGTGATCGAGAAGGGCGCCCCCGTCGACGAGGTCGCCCGGATCGTCATCCTCGCTGCGGGGTCTGGATAGTCTCCCCGGTTATGCAGCTGACCAAGCAGAACACCGCAATCGTGCTGGACTCGACCTCGGACTTCCCTGAGGCGCGCGAGCGGTTCGAGAACATGCGGATCGTCCCGCTCTACGTTCTCTTCGGCGACGACAGCTTTCGCGACGGCGTCGACATCGGTCCGTCGGAGTTCTACGAGCGCCTCGCTGCGGCGCCGGCGCTGCCGACAACACGCCAGCCCACGCCGCAGGACTTCACCGATTGCTTCCAGGAGCTCATGGCAGCGGGTTACGACCGGATCTGGTCGCTCCACGTGTCGGCGAAGCTCTCCGGGACGTTCCAGTCTGCGTGTCTCGGCGCCGAGCTCGCCGGTGGCGATCGCGTGCGCGTCATCGACACCGAGACGGCGTCCCTCGCAAACGCAATGCTCGCCCTTGCGATCGAGCGACGTCTGGAAGCCGGGACAACGGACGAGGAGATCGAGCAGCTGATCGAGCGGTTCAAGCGCACGAACGGGGTCGTCTTCACCCTCGCCACGCTCGACTACCTCCAGAAGGGCGGGCGCATCGGCAAGGGGCAAGCGCTGGCCGGAACGCTGTTGAACGTCAAGCCGATCCTCTCGATTGCGGACGGTGTCGTCGAGCCGATCGCCAAGGTGCGCGGCCGGCAGAAGGCGCTCGAGGAGTTCGGCAAGCTGTTCACCGCACGAACCGCTGAGGCTCCCGATGGTGCCGGGCTCCGGGTTGCGATCGCTCACGCGAGCGCGCCCGAATGGATCGACGTGCTCACGGACCTCGCCGAGAAGGCGCGCCCGAAGGCAACGCTCGAGCTCGTCGAGATCCTCGGCGCCGTGGTCGGTACCCACGCCGGGCCGGGCGCCGTCGGCTTCTTCTGGTTCCAGGATTAGCTAGACCCCTACACTCGGCCCCGTGCCTCGCGCGACGCCCAATCCCCGGCTCCCGGCCGGCTTCGGCGGTGCGGACCCGCCCGGACGGTGGCCTCGTGCTCGAGGCGGTCCTCGACCAGAGGCGCTTGCGCTCGGCGTGGAGACCTTGCCGGGAGTCGGGCCGACGGTGCGCAAGCGGCTGGCGCGGCTCGGTCTCGTCACTGTCGCCGACGTGCTGGCGCACCGACCGAGGCGCTACGAGCACGCGGCACCCGACAGGACGATCTCCCAGCTCTTCGGTGACGAGGAGGCGACGCTCGACGTCGTCGTGCGGCGCGCGTCGGGCCGGCGGGCGCGCGGCCGGCTCCATCTGTTGACCGCGCAGGTTGCCGACGGAACCGGGGAGCTCCGCGCGACGTGGTTCAACCAACCCTGGCTCGAGGCGAAGCTGACCGCGGGGACGCGGCTCCGCATTCGCGGGAAGTCGAATCGCTACGGCTTTCAGGTCGAGTCGTACGACCTCGGCGACGCATCCGAGACGGCCGACTTCGCGCCCGTCTATCCGTCGACCGCCGACCTCGCTCAGAAGCAACTACGTGGGCTCGTCGACCACGCTTTGCGCCACGTCCGTGCGGGCGGCGACCCGCTCGGCGCCGGGCTGCGGACTGGCTGAATCACTTCCGCTCCGCGCAGATGCGCTCTGTGCGCTCCACCATCCGCGCTCCGAGGACGAGGCGGAGCTGGCCCGCCGTCGCCTCGCCCTCGACGAGCTGCTGACGCTTCAGCTCGCACTCCGCCGACGGGCCGACGACCGGGAGAAGCTGGTCGCCGAGGCGCTCGGCACGCCGGGTGAGCTCGTTTCGCGTTACCGGTCCGTGCTTCCCTTTACCCTGACCGATGCGCAGGAGCAGGCCATCGCCGAGATCGATGCCGATCTCGCGACGACGACCCCGATGCAGCGCCTCCTGCAGGGCGATGTCGGGTCGGGAAAGACCGTCGTTGCGCTCTACGCGCTGCTCCGCGCCGTCGAGTACGGCCGCCAAGGCGCGCTCATGGCGCCGACGGAAACGCTCGCTGAGCAGCACTTTCTTACGATCGAGGGGCTCTGTGCCGAGCTGGGTGTGCGGGTCGCACTGCTCACGAGCTCGCTCGGGGCGCGCGACCGTAGGGTCGTCCACCAGCTGCTCGCCTCCGGCGACGTCGATGTCGCCGTCGGCACGCACGCGCTCATCCAGAGCGACGTCGAGTTCCGTGACCTCGCCGTCGCCGTGGTCGACGAGCAGCACCGCTTCGGCGTCGAGCAACGCGCGGCGCTCGCCGACAATCGCGCCCCCCACGTCCTCCACATGACCGCGACCCCGATCCCGCGGACGCTCGCGCTGACGGTGTACGGCGATCTCTCCGTGTCCGAGATCACGGCGCCACCTGCCGATCGCAAGCCGATCATCACCGCCTGGGTCACCGAGGAGCGCAGCTCCGAGGCGTACACCCGGCTGCGTCGTCACCTCGACGACGGGCGCCAGGCGTACGTCGTCTGCCCGCTCGTCGAGGGCTCGGAGACGATGGTCGCGCGCGCCGCGGAGGATGAGGCAGAGCGGCTACGGGCCGGTGAGCTCGCGGGGTACGCGGTCGGCTGCGTCCACGGACGACTGAAGACGGCTGAGCGTCGCGACGTGATGGCCCGGTTCGGCGCAGGCGAGATCGCCGTGCTCGTCGCGACCACCGTGATCGAGGTCGGGGTCGATGTTCCCAACGCGACGATCATGATCGTGCAGGAGGCCGATCGCTTCGGGCTCGCTCAGCTCCACCAGCTTCGCGGGCGCGTCGGGCGGGGTGCCGAGCAGTCGTACTGTCTGCTGATCTCCCGGCATCGAGACGAGCTCTCGGAGGGGGCCACCGAGCGGCTCGAAGCTCTCGTCGAGACGACCGACGGGTTCGAGCTCGCCGAGCGCGACCTCGAGATCCGCGGTGAGGGTCAACTCCTCGGTGCGCGTCAGTCGGGGCTCACCGATCTCCACTTCACCCGGCTCCGCGCCGACCGCGACCTGCTCGAGCACGCACGCGAGCTTGCCGCAGGTCTCCAGGAAGAAGGCTTGCTCGACCTCGAGGTCGACCGGCTGCTCGGCGGCTCCGAGCATGTCGGCGAAAGCTGAGAGCGTAGGCTGGCGCGATGCGCATCATCGCGGGCACACATCGCGGCCGGCGCCTTCTGTCGCCCAAGGGGGACGCGATCCGTCCCACCAGCGATCGTGTCCGTGAGGCTCTCTTCTCGATTCTTGGCCCGGTCGACGGCGCCTCGGTACTCGACCTCTTCGCTGGATCGGGTGCGCTCGGGCTGGAGGCGCTTTCGCGCGGCGCCAGGCGATGCGTCTTTGCCGAGACGGACGGCGCTGCGTGCCGCGTGATTCGCGAGAACGTCAAGACGCTCGGATTGACGGGAGCCCTCGTTCTCCAACGTGATGCGCTTTCGGTCCTCCGTGACGAGGCGCACGCCAAGCGGCGTCACGAGCTGGTGCTGCTCGACCCCCCGTACGACCGTTGGGAGGCGGTCGAGCCGCGTGTCGCCGCGCTCGTGCCACCGGTCGTGGCAGAGGGCGGGCTCGTCGTCGTCGAGACCGGCGCGAAGATCGAGCCGGAGCTTCCCCTCGACCTGGTGATGACGCGGCGGTACGGTTCTGCGCGAATCTCGCTCTTTGCTCCGATGGCCGACCCAGAACCATGACTGATCACAAACGCCCAATCGTCGCCATCTGTCCCGGCTCCTACGACCCGGTGACGCTCGGTCACGTCGATGTGATCCGGAGGGCGGCGTCGGTGTTCGACAAGGTCATCGTCGGCGTCGTCCGTGAGCCACTCCACAAGCAGACGACCTTCACCGTGGAGGAGCGGGTCGCATTCCTCGAGGATGCCCTGTCCGGCGAGAAGGACGTGGTGGTCGACGTCTTCGCCGAGCTGGTCGTCGACTTCGCCCGTCGTCACGGCGCCCGCACGATGGTGAAGGGGCTTCGGGTGCTTGCCGATTTTGAGTGGGAGGTGCAGATGAATCGACTCAACTACCTGCTCGCTCCCGAGATCGAGACGATGTACGTGATGTCCGGCCCGCAGTTCGCGTTCGTCTCCTCGAGCGGCGTCAAGGAGATAGCCGCCTTCGGCGGCAAGGTCGACGAGCTCGTCCCGGAAGCGGTTGCGAGGCGATTCCGTGAGCTGTACCCGAACGGCCGCCCGGGCGCTCCTCTGAGCCCCGCCGACTAGCTCGACGGGCTGACCGTCCGCCCCGCATCCGCCGTCGCGAGTACCATCTCGAACCATGGATGTCCTCGTTCTCATCGACAAACTCGACGACCTGGTGCACAACGCCAAGTCCGTCCCCATGACCGACCAGGTTCGCATCGAGCGCGAGGAGATCTATGACCTCCTCGACCAGATGCGCGCGACGATCCCTGAAGAGATCAAGCAGGCACGGTGGATCGTGAAGGAGCGCCAGGAGATGCTCGCCGAGGCGAAGCGCGAGTGCGACCGCCTCATCGGAGAAGCGCGCGAGCAGGCCGTCCGCGAAGCGTCACAGACCGAGATCGTGAAGATCGCGGAGCGTCAGGCTTCCGACATCGTCGAGGATGCCCGCCGCCAAGCGCGCGAGACGCGTCTCGAGATGGAGGACTGGGCCGATGGCATCCTCTCGACCCTCGAGGTCAATCTCGACAAGTTCCTTGTCGCAGTTCGGCGCGGTCGCGAGCGGCTTCACGAGCGCTCGCAGGAAACCGTGGTCGCAGGGATCGGCCCGGTCGATCGCGGCAACGGCGACGACGACGACTCGTACCTCTAGCCACGTCCGGTTCCGCGAGAGCGGAAACGCTCCAATGTCCTCGGCCGGCCTGCCCCATGGGACAGGCCGGCCGATGGCCGACTACGAGCTCTTGGTGGCCACCTGCACCAGCCGGCTGCCGTAGATCCCGCCGAGCGTCGGATCGCTCGCCCGGTAGGCCTTCACGAAGAACTGGACGTTGTATCCGGTCTTGATGGGGAACTGCGTCCGTCGGAACGATCGAGTAGGAGACCCAACCATCCGTGGCTGTCGGAGCGTGATCTCCTCCGGACGTGACCTTCGGGGTCGATCTGATGAAGACCGTCGCGTTGCGAACGACGTACCCACGGGTGTCCTTCACCTTGATCCTCACCGTGATCGTGCTGTTCCGGGACGTCACGGGGTTGGGCTTGAACTGAACCTGGTCGACGACCAACCGCTGCTCTCTGGGCACATCCTTGGCCTCGACGGACTTCTCGCCGTTCGGCAGGTTGATGATCCCGGTCTGGCCGCCGCCACCACCGCCACCGCCACCGCCGCCCGTGTCCTCGACGACGTCGGTCGCGGTCGAGAAGGCGTCCTGCTTGCCGCGAGCGTTCTTTGCGATCACGCGGAGGCGGACCGTCTTCCCGGCGAGGCCCTTGGCGATGATGTACTGCGACTTGGTCGCCCCTGAGATCGCCGAGCAGGCGTTGCCGTCGCGGTCGCACTTGAGCCACGAGTACGAGTACGTGATCGGCGTATCTCCGACCCAGGTTCCGGTCGTGCCCGTCAGCGTCGATCCGACGAGCGCCGAGCCGGAGATCGTGGGTGGGCCCGAGCTCGCAGGGATACCGTCGACTGTCGAGACGACCGAGGTTGCAGCGGAGGTGGCGACGGTGTTGCCGCCCCCGCTGGTCGCGGTCACGCGAACGCGG
Organism: uncultured Actinomycetes bacterium; assembly: GCA_963724655.1. GTDB lineage: Bacteria > Actinomycetota > Thermoleophilia > Gaiellales > Gaiellaceae > Gaiella. The sequence goes on from CAVRVG010000005.1 coordinate 368,044, forward strand.
AGACGCTTGCCAGTATCGGACGAGACGACGACATGCGTCTGCTGCGTGGCGTCCGAGATCGTCGCGCACGTCGCCGAGGACGAGTCGTCTCCACCCTCGGGCTTACACCGAAGCCACTGGTACTTGTAGGTGTTGACGGCACCACTCCACGTTCCCTTGTCTGCCGTGAGCGTCGTGCCGACGATGGCTGCGCCCTCGATCGACGGATCCACGAGATTCGTCGGACCGGCATTCGTGCGCGCCCCGACCTGTGAGGCGACGATGAGCGCGATCGCGGCGAGGGCCGAGATGATGACGGTGCGCTTCATTCCAGTTCCTCCTGCTTCGATGGGCCAAGAGAGCCGGCCTGCGGTCGGACAGAGGCCACCGGTCGGCATCGACTGCCGCCTGGAGACGATAACCGCTCGTCGAGGGGAGGAGTGGCACCGAGGCCGGCGGAGGTGACGCGCTCCGCCGACCTGTGATGCCGACCGTTAACGCGACAGTGGGACCTGCACGAGCCGCGTGCCGCTGACGCCGGCGAGCTCGGGGTCACCCGTTCGGGAGGCCTTCACGAAGAACTGCACGGCATAGCCGCCGCGGATCTCGGGGAAGTCCCTCTCGGGAACCGTCTCGAGTTGCAGCCAGCCGTCCTGGCCGGTCTTCTGATCCTGGACGTTGTGCGTCACGAGCGGGGTCGAGCGGAAGAACACCTGGGCGTCTCGGACGACGTAGCCGCGCGTGTCCTTGACCTTGATCCGCACGGTGATCGGCTCGGTGCGCGAGCGGACGGGGTTGGGTGAGAACTGCACCTGGTCGACGATCAGCCGCTCGTTCGCCGGGATGCTGGTGACGGGGATCGAGCGCTCGCCGTTCGGGAGCGTGATGACCCCGCCGGGCTCCTGAACGCCCGTGACGACGGCGCTGGGAACGGTGAGTCGACTGCCTGTGCCGGCGGAGTTGCGTGCGTTCGCCCTGGCCCTCAGCGTTCGACCGAGGTCGCCCTCGCGCACGACATAGGCGTCGTCATGGAATCCTTGCTGGACGATGCAGTTGTTCCCTGCCGGATCGCACCGGAGCCAGTCGAACGTGAACGTGATCGGTTGACGGCCGTTCCAGGCCCCCGGCTCGACGCGCAGGGTCTGACCCAGGCTTGGAGTGCCTGACAGCGTCGGCAAGGTGGTGTTGACGGGCCGGCCCGCCGTCGGGTTGGCGACCACGGCCGTCGCATTCGAGGCGACGGTGCGCGACCCGTCGGCGTTGGTCGCGGTGACGCGGATCCTGAGACGCCGATTGACGTCACCCGTTGCGACGATGTAGCTCGTCGTCGTGGCGCCTCCGATCGCGGCGCAGTTCGAGCCGTCGGGCGCTCCGCCGGAGCGCCCGCAGCGCACCCACTGGTAGGAGAAGCTCGTCGGGCTCTGCGTCCAGGATCCCTGGGTCGCAACGAGTGTCGAGCCGACTGTCGCGACGCCCGCGATGCTCGGCTCGGCGCTGTTGCCCGGGAACGGCGCCGGCGCGTGCGAGACCGCCGGCGGGAAGCGCGAGCACGGTCGCGACCGACGCGATCGCTGCCGCAAGGGTCGCGACGAGGAAGGGGTGCTTCGAGGTCGAGCGGGTTCTCTCCATCCTGGGCTCCTTTTTCCGAGGCGCCACGTGGCGTCCCCGCCCGTGATACCCGCTAACGGGACCGAATTCGCGTCGCATACGAAAGGTTCACGGGATCCGTTCGGAACCTGCGAAGTGTGGGCGAGATGTGAGGCTGGCCAGCTCGTTGCCGGGGATCGCGACCTGCACGACCCATGACCGCCGAGACTTCCGGGTCGCACGGGGCTACGCTTTCAAGCGTGAGCACGCTATTCGCTGCAGAGGGCTTGCGTCTGCGACCCGGGGAGGAGCATCGCGAGGTCGTTGCAGTCGATCTCGAGCCGTTCCTTCTCGGTGGTGAGACGTATAGCCCACAGGGGGTTGCGACCGACGCGGGGCTCATTGTCCAACGAGCGACGAGCGGCGATGTCTTCCACCTCAGCTTCTCGGCGACGCTTCGCGGACCGTGCATGCGCTGTCTCGGGGATGCAGAGGTGTCGATCGACGTGTCTGCCACCGAGTACCAGGACGCGAGCACGACAGCCGGTCCCGAGTTGCGAACGGAGTACGTCATGGCCAGCGACCTCCTGCTGACCTCCTGGGCACGCGATCTGATCGCCTCCGAGTTACCAGAGCAGATCCTGTGTCGCCCTGATTGCCTTGGGCTCTGCGGCCTGTGCGGCAAGAACCTGAACCTCGAGCCTCACGAGCACGAGAACGTGCCGGGCGACCCACGCTGGGCGGCGCTCGAGGCGCTGCGGAGCATCGACACCAACTGAGGGCCGGCTCGGCATCCGACTCGCTCGGGATGCGTCCGCTACCATTGCCAGCCGCTCATGGCAGTCCCAAAGCGAAAGACCTCGAAAGCCCGTCGCGACAAGCGCCGCGCCCAGCACGACATCGAGGCGCCACGGCCGAACGTGTGCGCGACTTGCGGATCGCCGAAGCAGCCGCACCACATGTGCCCGAGCTGCAAGACGTATCGGGGCCGTGAGATCAAGCCCCTTCGCACCCCAGCGCCCTAAGGCCGTCGATGCCGGTCCGCGTGGCCGTCGACGCGCTCGGGGGTGACCGGGGGCCCGAGGAGATCGTCGCAGGCGCCCACGACGCCGCGACCCCCGAGCTCCAGCCGATCATCTTCGGCCCTGCCGGGCTCGACACGCTCGGCCTCACCCATATCGTCACCGCCGGCGCGATCGAGATGGACGACAAGCCAGCCGAGGCGGTGCGCGCAAAACCCGACGCCTCGCTTGTCAGAGCCGCGCGGGCGGTTGGCGATGGCGAAGCGGATGCTGTTGTCTCTGCAGGAAACACAGGTGCCATGCTCGCGGCCGGGCTCATGCATATCCGACGGTTACCGGGCGTCGCTCGTCCTGGAATCGCAGTGATGATCCCGAGTCGGCTGGGGCCGACTGTCTTGATCGATGCCGGCGCGAATGCAGACGCTCGCCCCGAGCATCTCGCCCAGTTCGCCCACATGGGTGCGCTCTTCGCGCACGACGTGCTCAACGTGCCAGAGCCGACGGTCGGGCTTCTCTCGATCGGCGAAGAGCCCGAGAAGGGAAACCAGCTCACCCTCGAGGCACATGAGGCGATCGCGGCCTGCGGCGTCCGCTTCGTCGGCAACGTCGAAGGGAGGATGTTGCTCGAGGGTGGCGTCAACGTGATCGTCTGCGATGGCTTCACCGGGAACGTCGCGTTGAAGACGCTCGAGGGAACGATCCGAAGCGTGCTCACCGCCTTGCGTGACGAGATCACCGCGACGGTGCCCGGCCGGCTGGGCGGACTGCTGATTCGTCCGGCGACCCGGCGACTCCGAAAGCGGCTCGACCCGGACACGTACGGCGGCGCCTATCTGCTGGGTTTGCGCGGGTTGATGGTCATCGCGCACGGCTCGAGCTCACGACGGGCGATCACGAGCGCAATTCGAACCGCTGCGGTCGGCGTCGATCACGGCATCGTGAGCACGCTTGCCGAGCGCCTCCCGCGGGTCCAAGAGCAACTACGCTCGGATCCGGAGAGCAGCTGACAGCGCTGCTGACAGAGCGTCACCCGCGCAGGATGGTAAAGTCGGCGCGCTTCGGTTCACCCGTTAACAACGCAGACAGTGAGGTTCCGCACGTGGCTCTTACCCGCGATGAAGTGCTCGAGCGTGTCAAGTCCGCCCTTGGCGAGCAGCTTGGCGTCGACGAGAGCGAGATCACCGACGACGCGTCGTTCCAGGAAGACCTCGACGCCGACTCCCTTGACCTCGTCGAGCTGATCATGGAGCTCGAGGACCAGTTCGGGGTCAAGATCCCGGACGAGGACGCACAGAAGCTCACGACTGTCGGCCAGGCGGTCGACTACGTCGTCTCCCATTCGTAAGGGCGAGCGCACGGGGGGAGGGGCGGCTCTCGGGCGTCTCATCGATTCCCTTCCTCCCGAGCGCAGTGCTCAGGTCTTCACCCACCCCTCGTGGGCGCTCGACCGGGAGTCGTCCTACGAGCGCCTCGAGTTTCTCGGCGACTCGGTGCTCGAGCTTGCGATCGCCCGCATGCTGTACGACCGCTTCCCCGACTCCTCGGAGGGAGGTCTGGCAAAGATCCGGGCTCACGTCGTCTCCCGGCAGAGCTGCTCGGCGGTGGCGAAAGAGCTCGATCTCGGCGCGCGGCTCCTCGAGCACGCGCTCGATGTTCCGAAGCCCGAGCTGCAGCGGATCTCGCGTAGCCGCAACGTCCTCGCGGCGCTGCTCGAGGCGGCGATTGCCGCGGTCTACCTCGAGGTTGGGTTCGAGAAGGCCGAGGCGGCAGTCGTAGCGGCTTTTCACAGCCAGGTCGAATGGGCCCAGTCGGGTCACGTCGACAACAAGACCGAGCTCCAGGAAGCGCTTGCGCGGACAGGGCGACAGGTTGTCTACACGGTGTTGGGTGTCGAAGGGCCACCCCATGACAGGCGATTCGTCTGCGCTGCGACGATCGACGGAGAGCAGCTCGGGATCGGTCGTGGCTCGACGAAGAAGGCCGCCGAGCAGGAGGCCGCCGAGGGCGCACTCTCCACGCTCGTCGTCCGCCCGTCCGGCTAGCGTCAAGCTGGCATGCACCTGCGCTCAATCCGCCTGCGCGGCTTCAAGTCGTTCCCCGACGCGGTCGAGGTGAAGCTCGAGCCGGGAGTCGCGGTCGTCGTCGGCCCGAACGGCTCCGGGAAGTCGAATGTCGCCGACGCGATCGTGTGGGCCGCAGGCTCGCTCACCCCGAGCGAGATGCGCGCCGAGCGGCCCGATGACGTTCTCTTCGGAGGCGCTGAGGGCCGCCCAGGGGCAGATAACTGCGAGGTCGAGCTCGTCTTCGACAACGAGGACGGCGGCTTCGGAGAGGAGCTCGACTTCAGCGAGATCGCGATCACGCGACGCCTCGTGCGAGGGGGCGAGGGTCAGTACCTCGTCAACAAGGCCCCTGTCCGACGAACCGACCTGGTCGAGCTTCTCGCCGACGTCGGGCTTGGTGGCTCGATGCACTCGATCGTGTCGCAGGGCAAGGTCGAAGCGGTTCTCGCGTCCAGGCCCGAGGACCGGCGCCACCTCGTCGAGGAGGCGGCCGGCCTCGGCAAGTTCAAGCGCCGGAAGCACCGCGCCGAGCTGAAGCTTGCGCGCGTCGGGATCCAGGTCGAGCGCGCCCGCGACGTGGAGGAGGAAGTACGCAAGCGTCTGCGCCCGCTCGCGTTGCAGGCGACCGCAGCCGAGCGTGCCGAGAAGCTGGCAGTCGAGCTCGGCGGGCTCAGAGCGCGCCTCGCAAGGCTCGATCTCGTCTCGATCAATGAGCGTCGAGCGGCCGCAGACGATCGCCGTCAGGCGGCAGCGCTCGCGCGCCGGACGACCCAGGAGTCGCTCGCGAAGCTGCTCGCGGAGCGTGAGCAAACCGAAACCGAGCTTTCCGACGCATCCGGAAAGCGCGAGGCGATCCTCGGTTCCCTCTACAGGCTTCGCAGCGCGTCGGAGCGCCTGGGTCTTCGCCGGGAGTCGGCGGGGGCAGTTCGCGCTCGCCTCGACGAGGATCTCGTCGAGGCCGAGCGGGCGTTGTCGGCGCGAAGCGACGAGACCCTGCGCGGGCTCGAGGAATCGGCCGGTCGTGCTGCAGCGGAGGCGCGCGAGGCCGCGAGCGAGAGCGGACGAGCCACCGAGCGTGCGCGTCTTGCTCACGCAAGAGTCGCCGCTTTCGACCGCCAGGTTGCTCGCGAGGCCGAGCTGCGGCTCGACGAGCTCCGCTCGGCGCGCCGGAAGGTTGAGGCCGGTCTTGCCGAGGCCACCGGGGGGCAAGCGGGTGCAAACCGTCTCCTCGTGGCGCTGGGAGCCGCACGCGAGCGATTGGCTGCGCGGCGCGAGAACACGTCGGCGCTGATCGATCGGCTCGCTCGCGACCACGAGAATGCGAGGAAGCTCACCAGCCGCCCCGGCCCGTCGCCGCTCGAGCTCGAGCAGGCGGCCAACGCGGCTCTCACGCACGCACGTGCTGCCGCCACGGAACGCGACGATGTCGCCGAGCGGGCGCGCGCGACCCGCGAGCGGCTCGTCGCCCTCGAGCGCTCGCTCGAGAGCAGGGAGGGCATTCCACCCGCCGCACGGACGCTCGGTGCTGCAGGCGAGCAGATCGCGCTCGCAGCGCTCGAGGCCGAGCCGGGTCACGAGCGCGCGATCGCAGCCGCGCTCGCGTGGCGTGCGTCGGCGGTGCTCGCCAAGGACCCGAGGCGTGGCTTCGAGCTGCTCGAGCAGGCCCGTCGCGAGGAGTTGGGGTCCCTCGCAGTCATCGTCGACGGCCCCGAGCGTGCGGCGGGTGCCGCCCCGCTCGCAGGGCTTCAGCCGCTTCGCGAGCTCGCCACCGGGCCGGACGAGGCTCTGCGGCTTCTCGACGGGATCTGGCTGATCGACGACGAGCGCCTGATCGAGCCGACGCGTGGAGTCGTCGTCACGCCTGCGGGTCACGGCTACGACGCGGACAGAGGCGAGCTGTGGTTCGCGGGGACGACCGCGGAGGCGATCCTGCTGGAGCTCGACGCCAGGCGGCGCACGCTCGCTGATGAGGTCGTCGAGCTCGACGCCCGCGCCGGAGCCGCTGCCTCGGCGGCGGAAGAAGCCGCGGCGGTCGCGAGCACGGCGGAGGCGGCTTACGCCGAGGTCGCGCATCTCCGCGAACGTGTCCTCGATGTCGACCTCCTTCGGGGCCTCGAGCTCGGCGCTCGGGCGCTCGACGAGCAGCTCGCGCGCGTCGCGTCGACGGTCTCGGGTCTCGAGGCCCCGATCGCCGCCACTGTGACCTCCGGTTCGAGGGTCGCCGCCGAGCTCGGTGACGAGCTGCGGCGCCTTGCCTCCCTCGAGGCAGCCGCCCAGGCGGAGTCGACCCAGGCCACCGGCGCGGCGCAGGCCGCCGAGATGGTTGTAGCTCGATTCGGCGGAACGATCGACTCCATCGGGCTCGAGCTCGATCTCGATCGCACCGTCGTTGCCGCCGAGGCAGCGGCCGCGCTCGTGCTTGCCGACGATGCGTCACGTGTCGCGCGTGAGTCAGCCGACCGGGCCCGCGCAGCCGAGGCCCTCCTGGTCGAGCGGGCTCCGCGCCGAACGGGCCTGGATGTCGACTTGCTCGGCAGGCTCCTGGCGGCGGTCGACACCTTGGGCGCCGACCTCGGGCGCGCAGCGGCGATCGGCGAGCGGCTGGAGGCTCCGGTGCGCGCCCGCGCCGATGCTGGGGCAGCGCGCGCAACCGAGCTTGGCGCCGAGCTGCGGCGGCTCGGAGCCGAAGAGGTTGGGATCCGGGCTCGCGCCGACCAGGCGACCGAGCGGGCGACCGCGGTCGAGGTCGAGCTGGCCCGCCTCGACGGCGAGGCAGAGGAGGCGGAGCGACGCCTGAGGGACGCTCGCGTCTCCGTTCCCGACGGCGAGGTAGAGCCTGAGGCGGACGTGAGCGACACCGATTCGTCTCGCGATGAGCTGGCGCTGAGGATCGAGCGTCTCGAGGCACGTCGCGAGGCGCTCGGCCGCGTCAATCCGCTCGCGAAAGAGGAGTACGAGGCCGAGAAGGAGCGCCTCGACGAGCTCGCGACGCAGCGGAAGGATCTCGAAGACTCGCTCGCCGAGCTCGAGAAGCTGCGCGACGAGCTTGCCGCCACCGTCCAGCGCAGATTCGACGAGACGTTCGCCATGGTTGCCGCGAACTTCGAGGAGGTCGCGACGACGCTCTTCCCCGGTGGCGAGGGCCGGCTTCGGCTGGTCGAGTCGGACGAGGAGGGTGGCGAGCCGGGAATCGAAGTCGAGCTCCGGCCCGCCGGAAAGCGCATCACGCGGCTCTCACTGCTCTCCGGTGGCGAGAAGGCGCTCGGGGCCATCTCGTTCCTGTTCTCGCTGTTCCTCGCGAAGCCGTGCCCGTTCTATCTCCTGGACGAGGTCGAGGCGGCGCTCGACGACACCAATGTCTCTCTCTTCGTCGATCTTCTTCGCCGCTACGCAGACCGGGCTCAGTTCATCGTGATCACGCACCAGAAGCGCACGATGGAGGCCGCCGACGTCCTCTACGGGGTCACGATGGGTGGCGACGGCATCTCACAGATCGTGTCGCGCCGCCTGCCGCGCGAAGAGCGCGCCGCCGCAACCGCGTAGGCGCAACCTCCGCGGCGCGCTTCCTGCGTCCTCGCATCGCACCCGACCATCACCTCGACGATCAGCCCGGCCGGCGCGTCGTCGTCTGGAAGCTCTAACTGGCGGGGAGCGAGACTGCCTCGCTCCTTCCGAGGACACGGCGCTTCGCGTCGAGGGCCTCGACCCAAACCGACCCCGACCCGAATCTGCTCCGCGCAAGGCGATGGCCGTCTCGAATCCGCGCCGCGTGACGGTGCGGAGATGACGCGTAGAGCCCAGGACCTACGAGCGCTCGCCAGTAGCGCACCTCCGTCGCACCGTTCCAGCTCACGTAGACGTAGCTCTCGCCGTCAAGACCGGACCGGGCCACGATGTCCGGCTTCGTGGTGGGCCGGCCGACCCAGCGCGAACGGTACGCGCGGTACGACGCGACACCCTGGTCGAAATGCGAATCCCAGTGCACGGTGCCGTCCTGTCCGATCTCCGACTGCGAGCCGACCGTTCCCCAGCCGACGAAGGCGGAACGATCCGCGAGTTGCTGCAGGTTGCCCATTGCGAAGGCGATGCGAGGATCGCCGACGCGGTATTCCTCGACGAGTGACGCGGTCATCGTCGTGTCGTCGAGCGAGAGCCTCATCGGACGCGACGTGGTTCGGAGTGCGCCGCTCGGACCCGGCGCGAAGGCGGCGTTGTCGAAGAGCGTGATCGTTCCGTCGTCGTGGCGTCGGGCGTCGTGCTGATATCCGAACTCGACCCCTGGGCCAAGTGCGAAGTCGCTCTTCTTGCCCCCGAGACGCCAGATGACAGCACCGGTCTTGCGGTTGAGCTTGTAGATCGCGCAGGTGTTGCGCGCGGAGACGAGGAGGTGGCCATCGTGGTCGACGCCAATCGAGTTCAGGTGGAAGTAGTCGACGTTGCCCGCGGCACCAACCTCCGGGGTGTAGGTCTCGGTGAGCGCGATCTCCGCAAGGCTGTGCCATTCGAACAGCACCTTGCCGGTGCGGATCTCGATCTCCTGAATCACGCCTTCGACCACCTTGCCGTTTGCCGGGCCGCCGATCGAGGTGAGATCGGCCGCGAGCTCGGCATAGATCGTGATCAGCGCGGTCGCACGTGAGGTGATGCAGGCATTCGTGGAGATCGCCCCGATAGCCGTTTCCCGCCTTGATGCGGGCGATCGACCGGTAGCTCTGATCGGCGATCACCCACTCGCCGCCGTAGCTGTCGAGGACGTGACCCTCGTACCACGTCAGCACGGGCTTGCCCCGGAGCTTCTGTCTGCGGAAGTCGATGATCGTCAGTCCCGGCTTGCTCGGATGGAACCAGAGCGGAGAACCATTGTCGTCGACGATCAGCGCCCCGAACTGACCAGCGCTCGGCTGTCCTGTGACGGAAGCAGCCAGATCGAACGGTGCAAGGAGCACGCGTCCGTCGCTCGGAGCGTTCAGCTCGGTGACGTGGACGAGGGGAGGCTGGAGATCGGGACGGGAGACGTACGCGCGCCCGGTCGCGGCCCGGGCCTGCTTCAGGTCTCGGCCGGGCCAGGCCGGCGGTGCCGTGAGCGCAGCTGCCGCGGCGCCGGCGCCGATCACGAAGCCACGCCGCGTCAGTCGTAGGTCGCCGGGATTGGTCATCGTCGCTATCTACCAGAGTGGGAGCACAGAGTCGACCTCAGCGCTGGCTAACGTTCGGCGCGGCGATGGCGCGAACCTGGGCAGAGCTTCTCGGAGACGACGCATCGGCGGACGTCGAGGAGACCGATGAGCGAGGCGGGTTGTTCTCGAGGCTTCGAGATTCGCTTGCAAAGAGTCGCCGTGCGCTGACCGCGGAGATCTCGGCCGGGTTCGATGCATCGAGCGAGGAGGCCTGGGAGCAGCTCGAGGAGACGCTGATTCGGGGCGACGTCGGGGTTCCTGCGACGGCCGAGCTCGTGCGCCGACTCGAAGCGAGAGGAGAGCTCGGCTCGCTCACTGAGGCGCTCGCACAGGAGGTCGAGAGCCTCTTCGGCAAGCCTCCACTGCTCGCGCGGGCCGCATCAGGGCCGACGGTGATCCTCGTCGTCGGGGTGAACGGGACGGGCAAGACGACGACAGTCGGCAAGCTTTCTCTCGCGCTCTCGCTGCACGGGCGCAGTGTTCTCGTCGGCGCGGCCGACACGTTTCGCGCGGCTGCCGAAGAGCAGCTCGAGATCTGGGCAGAGCGGGCGGGGGCGGCGTTCGTCGGCGGCTCACGGGGGGCCGATCCTGCCGCGGTTGCATTCGACGCGGTCGAGGCGGGACGCGCTCGCGGCACCGACGTGGTGATCGTCGATACCGCAGGCCGGCTCCACACTCAGGCGAACCTCATGGAGGAGCTCGCAAAGATTCGTCGCGTCATTGCAAGTCGCGTCGAGGGCGCGCCACACGAGACCCTGCTCGTCGTCGACGCCACCACCGGGCAGAACGGCCTCCAACAGGCGCGACTCTTCGTCGAGGCGGCCGGCGTCACCGGGGTGGCTCTCACGAAGCTCGACGGCTCGGCCAAGGGAGGGGTCGCCATCGCGATCGCCCATGACCTCGGTCTGCCCGTGAAGCTCGTCGGCGTGGGTGAGGGGATCGACGACTTGCGTCCGTTCGATGCCCACGACTTCGCGCGCGCCCTGGTCGGATAGTCATCCCGCCCGTTCGCCGGTTTGCCGTCCGTAGACTTTCGAGGGATGTTCGACACACTTGCCAACCGACTCTCCGATGCGCTCGGCGATCTCGGCCGCGCGACGCGGCTCGATGAGGACACGGTCGCCAAGGCGACCCGCGAGATTCGCCTCGCGCTGCTCGAGGCCGATGTCGACTTTGAGGTGGTCAAGCAGTTCGTCGCTGGAATTCGTGAGCGTGCGCTCGATGTGGAGGTGCTGAAGGGGCTCAACCCCGGACAGCAGGTCGTCAAGATCGTCCACGAAGAGCTCACCGAGCTGATGGGCTCGACCGACTCGAAGCTCGTCTTTGGCCGCTCGCAGACGGTGATCCTGATGGCGGGGCTGCAAGGTGCGGGCAAGACGACGGCCTGTGCGAAGCTCGCACTGCACCTGCGCAAGCACGAAAAGAAGTCGTGTGGGCTCGTCGCAGCCGACCTCCAGCGTCCGGCCGCAATCGACCAGCTCGAGCAGCTCGGGCGCCAGCTCGGCGTCCCTGTCTACCGCACCGAGACGACCGATCCGGTCGTTGCGGCGCGTACCGGTCTCGAGAGGGCGACTGCGGACGGCTGCGATGTCGTCATCGTCGATACGGCCGGGCGCCTCCAGATCGACGAGGCGCTGATGGAGGAGCTCGGTCACGTCCGCGACGCTGTGAAGCCCTTGAACGTCCTGCTGGTGCTCGATGCGATGACCGGCCAGGAAGCGGTCAACGTCGCGCGCGCGTTCCAGGAGCGGATCGCGTTCGACGGGATCATCCTCACGAAGGTCGACGGCGATGCGCGCGGCGGCGCGGCGCTTTCGGTCAAGGCGATCACGGGGCGGCCGGTCAAGTTCGCGTCGGTTGGCGAGAAGCTCGATCAGCTCGAGGTCTTCCACCCCGAGCGAATGGCCTCGCGGATCCTCGGCATGGGCGATGTGCTGACACTGATCGAGAAGGCCGAGCAAGCGATCGAGAGCGACGAGCAGGAGGAGATGGAGGCGCGAATGCGCGCCGGCCAGTTCACGTTCGACGACTTTCTCGCCTCGACCCGAATGCTCAAGAAGATGGGCCCGCTGCAAGGCGTGATGAAGATGATCCCAGGGCTTGGACGGGAGCTTCAGGGGGTGGACGTCGATGACGGTCAGATGGCTCGCGTGGAGGCGATCGTCCTGTCCATGACCCCGCAGGAGCGCCGCGTGCCCCACCTGATCAACGGGCCTCGCCGTCACCGCATTGCGGCCGGTAGCGGCACTTCGATCGCCGAGGTGAATCGCCTGCTTCAAGCGCGAAAGCAGATGGAGAAGATGATGCGCGCCATGGGCAAGGGGAAGCTGCCAACGCTCCCTCCCGAGCTCACGGGTGGCGGGCGCGGCAAGCCGCGCCGGTAGGCAGCGCACGTACGCGAAGCCCATCCTTCGGGCACACTTACCCCCTTAGCAAACGAAAGGGACATTCGAGAAATGGCAGTTCGACTGAGATTGGCGCGGGTCGGATCAAAGAAGAATCCGATCTACCGCGTTGTTGCCGCCGACTCGCGCTCACCGCGAGACGGCCGGTTCATCGAGATCGTCGGCCGGTACAACCCGCAGACCGATCCGTCCACCATCGAGCTCGACGCCGACAAGGTGCGCTCGTGGCTGGGTAACGGCGCACAGCCTTCCGAGGCTGTTGCGAAGCTGATCAAGATCTCCGGAATCACCGCCTGACGTGGAGGAGCTCGTCACGTGGATCGCTCGCGGGCTCGTTGACGAGCCGGATGCGGTTCGGGTGGAGCGAATCGACGAGCACGACGCGATCGTGCTTCGGCTTCATGTCGCTCCCGACGACGTGGGCAAGATCATCGGTCGCCAAGGACGGCTCGCGCGCGCATTGAGGACTGTCGTGCGTTCGGTCAGCGCGCGCGGCGACCGGCGCGTGATGCTCGAGATCGGTGACTGACGACCTGGTCGTCATCGGGCGCGTCGGGCGGCCTCATGGGCTCGACGGCTCGTTCCTCGTAGACCACCCGAGCGACGACCCGCGGCGTTTCGCCGTCGGCGCGGCGCTTGTCGTCGCCGGCGCCCCTGCCAAGGTTGTTCTCTGCCGTCGCGCCGGCAGGGGCCGGGTTGCGGTGAAGCTCGATCGGGCGGTATCGCGCGGCGCGCAGCTCTACGTCCGTGTTGCCGATCTTCCACCGCCTGATCCTGACGCGTGGTACGCCTTCCAGCTCGTCGGTCTTCGAGTTGAAGACGCCGACGGAAGGCCGCTCGGCGAGGTCGTCGACGTCTATCCCGGTGTGGCGAACGACAACGTCGAGCTGGATGACGGGACGCTCGTGCCCTTGATCGACGACGCGGTGATAGAGGTCGACGTCACCGAGGGCGCGCATCGTGATTCGCAGCGGCTTTCTCGGGAACTGAACAGGGCTGCCGGTACCCTCCTCGGCTGTGCGCCTCGACGTCTTCACGCAGCTGCCGCATGCCTTCGGTTGGCTGACCGAGCAAAAGCCTGTTGCGACGGTTCTCGGCGGGGAGCTGGAGCTGCGCCTCCACAACTATCGGGATACCACCCCGCTGCGCTCGGGACAGGTGGACGACTCGCCCTACGGCGGCGGCGCAGGGATGGTGCTTCGGGTCGATGTCGTTGCGGCGGCGCTTGCCGCGGTGTACGGCGAGACGCGCCCCGCTCGGGTGGTCGCGCTCACCCCACAGGGACGTCAACTCGACCAGGCTCTCGTCGAGGAGCTCGCCGCGGAGCCACATGTGGCGCTTCTCTCCTCGCGCTTCGAAGGGTTCGACGAGCGGATCGTCGAGACGCTCTGCACCGATTCGGTGTCGATCGGCCCCTACGTCCTCTCGGGCGGAGAGCTTCCCGCGATGGTGCTGGTCGACGCTATCGCGCGCCGGCTTCCGGGCGCGCTTGCCGAGGGATCGGGGGAGAGCGAGAGCTTCTCGGACGAGCTCGAGGGTGGGATCGAGTATCCGCACTACACGCGTCCGGCAACCTTCGAGGGGCGTGCCGTCCCTGACGATTCTGCTTTCCGGTGACCACGCTCGGATCGAAGCCTGGCGGCGCGAGCAGAGCCGAGCCCGGAGCGCTGGGTGAGCGGCGGGGACTGGATCCGCCCGCCCGCGGACGACGATGAGTCGCCCGCCACACCGGAGGACGTAGGAGCGAGCCTGGTTCCCGCCCTCCCTCCTCGGCCGGCCTCTCAGCCGGTGACCCCATTCGTCCTACCGATGATCGACGAGCCCGTGGCCCGGACCTCCGGCGCAAGACCCTCCGCAGTCCTCGCGGCTGGGCCTCGCCGTTCTTGTCGCATTCGGTGTCGCAATCGGCTCCGGTGTCATCTGGGCCTTGCTCGTCCGGAGGACGGACAGCGCCTTGCAGCCGGCCGCGGTTGGCGTCGGTCTGCTCGTCGGGATGGCAGTCCGGATAACCGGTGGCGGGCGTGGGAGAGACAGCGGCGCGCTTCATGTCGTTGCCGCGTTCTTCACCGTCCTCGGGATCGTGATCGGCAAGTACCTCACCTTTGCGTTCACGATTGCCAAGACGGTCGACATCCCCTCGCCGAACCCGGTGACTCCCCCGAGCGTCTTCTCGGAGGGAGCCCTTTCGACCGACACGGTGCGGCTCTTCATCGAGCACCTCGGGCTGTCGTTCGAGCGACTCGATCTTGTCTGGGCGATTGCAGCGGTTGGCGTTGCGCTGCTCGCGCTCGTTCCACCCGAGACGACGACTCGCGACCAGGCCGAGGCCCGCAACAGGCCGCCGTCCCACAACCCCGTCGATCGCGTCACTCGCGGCCTTCCCGAGCCGATGCGTGTTGTCGCCGACTGGGTCGTCACCATCGTGGGCGCAGTCGCAATCGTGCTTGATCGTCAAGGCGTTCGTCATCAACCCCTACCGAATCCCGTCGAGCTCGATGGAGCCGACCCTCCATTGCGCCGCAGCCCGCGAGTGGCTGCGAGGCGCGGTTCTCGGATCGCGTGCTTGCGAATCGGTTCGTCTACCACCTCAGGGATCCACGCCGCGGCGACATCGTCGTCTTCAAGACACCTGCCGCGGCTCTCGCGAAGTGCGGTGCCGACGGGACGTTCGTCAAGCGCCTGATCGGGCTTCCGGGAGAGACCCTCGAGGTGCGGCTCTCGAAGGGCGTCGGCTACGTCTTCATCAACGGCAAGAAGCTACGAGATCCGTACGTGGAGAAGGCGAGACGACCGATCGACGCCTTCGGGCCCGTGAAGATCGCGAAGGGCAACTACTTCATGATGGGCGACAATCGCTCCGCCTCCTGCGATTCGCGTCAGTGGGGCACGGTCCCACGCGAGAACATCATCGGCAAGGTGTTCGCCACCTACTGGCCGCCGAACCGGCTTCACCTCCACTAGCTGGTTGATCGGCGATTGCGGCACGTCCGGATGACGAACGCACCCCAATCACCAACCAACCAGCTGGCGTCCGCTATCATCCGCACCCGGCCGCTGGCCGATCCTTTGTCATGAGCACGATCATCGAGAGCATCGAGCAGGGCCAGTTGCGCGACGACGTCCCGGTCTTCAAGGCCGGAGACACGCTTCGCGTGCATTTCAAGGTCATCGAAGGCGCTCGCCAGCGGGTGCAGGTGTTCGAGGGTGTCTGCATCAAGCGGCAGGGCTCCGGCGCCCGCGAGACGTTCACCGTCCGCAAGATCTCGTTCGGAGTGGGAGTGGAGCGAGCGTTCCCCGTGCATTCGCCGAAGATCGAGAAGCTCGAGGTCACCATGGTTGGTGACGTGAGCCGGGCAAAGCTCTACTACCTCCGCGGTCGTGTCGGCAAGAAGGCGCGCATCCGCGAGCTCCGCCCGTAGGTCTTTCGCCCTAGGGCGAAAGACCTAGAACTACTCTTTGGCTCATGCGCGCGTTGTCGCTTGGCGTTCTCATGGGACTGCTCGCTCTGGTTGGCGCGGGCTGCTCCGGTGAGGATCCGACGCAGCGCACGGTGCGCGAGCGCGTCGATGCTCGGGCGGCCGCGCTCGGCCGTTATCCGAATGAGCGAAGCCATTGCACCCGCACTCCCCGGCCGTGGCTCGTCCCGCAGGCGGCGAGCGTCTACCTCTGCGCGGTTCCGCGTGGCGACGGTGATTGCGACCTGTTCACAGCGCAGGTCGACGACTTCGGCGTGAAGGTCGAGCTGAGGGATGAGCGAGCCGGCTGCGTGTTGCCGGTGTAGCCGACGGTCACGAAGTTGGCACACATTCGCGTGTCACTCGGCGCTAGTCTCGGCCCATGGCGATCTCGAGCGGACAGCGGCTCCTACGGTTCGATCGCAGGCTCGGCGTCCGGCTCGTAGCTGGGGCCGACGAGGCTGGTCGGGGATCGCTCGCCGGCCCGCTCGTCGTCGCCGGAGTGATGCTCGACTACGCGGCCTTGCGCGGCGCTCGGGTTCGGTCGCTTGCCCGTCTCAACGACTCCAAGCAGGTCGAGCCCGAGGAGCGAGAGCTGCTGTTTCATGCCGTGCTTGCGGCTGCAACGCAGATCGCCGTTCGAGTGATCCCAGCCTCGCGCATCGATCGCGAAGGTCTCCATCGCTCGAACCTGTGGGGCCTCCGATCGGTGCTCGATGACCTCGATGCCGCCGAAGCGTGCCTCGTGGACGGGTTCAGGCTCGGGCCGCTTGCACCACCTCATCGAGCCGTGGTCGACGGCGACACGAAGAGCGCTGCGATTGCGGCAGCCTCCATCGTGGCCAAGGTCACGCGCGATCGACTCATGCGACGGGTCGACGCGGTGTATCCGCGTTATGGGTTCTCGTCGCATGTCGGGTACATCACCCCGACCCACACGGCCGCGGTGCGGGCCTGGGGCCCGTGCTGTCAGCATCGGCTCTCGTTCAACGCGAAGGCATACGCCGCCGACGCTGCGTGAACGCGGGGGAGAGGCGGGTCGCGCGTCACTATCGTCTCCGCGGGTACCGCATTCTCGGGGCGAACGTCCACATCGGCGGGTACGAGCTGGATCTCGTCGTGCGCCGAGGTCGTTCGCTCGTCTTCGTCGAAGTCAAGGAGCGGGCAAGCAGCGCCTACGGCGGCCCTGTTGCAGCCGTGGGGATCGAGAAGCGCCGCCGCGTCCGGAGGGCGGCACGCGCCTGGCTCCATGCGAACCATGTCCCGCGCGGGCTCGACGTGCGACTCGAGGTCGCTGCGGTGCTCGCCGGGAAGGTCACCCGGCTCTCATTTCCGATCGAGGATGAGCGGACCTCTGGTGGGATGACCTGAGCGATCGGCGGCGAATGGGTTGCCATGGCGACCCAGGAGGCTCTCTACCACGGTCTCGATCTCAGCCTCTCGTGGTCCGAGGCTGCGCTCCCCGAGCGTGAGCGTACGAAGCACGTGCACCGGCTCCATCCGTATCTCGGCAAGTTCATCCCCCAGCTCGTCGAGGCGCTGCTCGACCGCTACGTGCCTGCGGGCGGTCGGGTGCTCGACCCATTCGCGGGCTCGGGGACGACACTCGTGCAGGCGCTCGAATCGGGCTACGACGCGGCGGGTGTCGATATCGCTGGGTTCAACTGCCTCCTGATGCGGGTGAAGACACGGCCGCACAACCTTGGTGCGCTGCGCCGTGACCTCGAGTGGGCCCACGCTCAGGTCGAGGCATTCGAGCCGACGGGCGCCTACCCGGCAGACGCGTCGGCCTACATCCGCGCCTGGTTTGCGCCGCGTGCCGCCGAGGAGCTGCTGCATTTTCGCTCGCTCGTCGAGCAGGTTGCATCGGCCGACGTGCTCCGGATCGTCCTCACCCGATCCGCGCGCTCGGCCCGGAGGACGGCCCACTTCGACCTCGAGTTTCCCCGCGAGCCACAGGTCGGTCCGTACTGGTGTCACAAGCACCGACGGGAGTGTCGCCCGGTCGAGGACGCGCGGCGATTCCTGTTGCGCTACACGCTCGACACGCTCGATCGGATCGAGACGTTTGCCGAGATTCGAGACACTGCGAATGTGGCCGAGGTGCTCCACGGCGATGCGCGCGAGCTCGATCTTCGAGGCCCGTACGACGGCATCGTGACCTCACCGCCATACCCGGGCCTGATCGACTACCACGAGCAGCATCGCTACGCCTACGAGCTCCTCTCTCTCGATGAGCGACGCGATGAGGAGCTTGGCCGGCCGGCGCGTGGAACAGGCCGGACGGCGATCTCGCACTACGTCGACGGGATCGCCGACGTTCTCACGAACGCGCGCCGTCACCTCAACGTCGACGCCCTCGTGTGCATCGTCGTCAACGACCGGCGTGACCTGTACCCCGAGATCCTCGCGCGGGCCGGGCTACGGCTCGAGGAGCGCATCGAGCGGCACGTGAACCGCCGCACGGGACGTCGCGCGGGCGAGTACTACGAATCCGTGCTCGTCTGTCGCGCGTTCGGCTAGGAAGTCACACTCCCGGCGCAAAGTCGGCACACACTCGTCACGCCTCGGTCCGTAGCGTCGAGGTGTGCTCGCGCGCGCACTCACGTATGCGGTCGTCGGCCTCGAGCCGAAGCGGGTCGAGGCGGAGGCGCATCTGCTTTCGAGCGACGTCCCTTCCTTCTCGATCGTCGGCATGGGAGACCGTGCGTGCCAGGAGGCGAAGCATCGCGTGCGGGGAGCGATCATCTCGGCGCTCCTCGAGTGGCCCCCGAAGACGATCACGGTGAATCTCGCCCCTGCCGCCTTGCGCAAGGAAGGCTCGGGGTACGACCTTGCGATTGCGCTGGCGATTCTCGCCGCGTCGGGGCAGATTCCACCCGAGCTCTCTCGCCGAGTATGCGTGCGTCGGAGAGCTTGGGCTCGACGGCGCGGTTCGACCCGTCGCCGGGACGATTGCGGTCGCAGAAGGCGCCCTGCGAAGCGGTCTCCCGCGCGTCATGTGCGCCGCCGAAGCGGCACCCGAGGCGTTGCTGGCCGGCATCGTCGTGATTCCGGTCGTGCATCTCGCTCAGGCGGTCTCATACCTCAGAGGAGACGATCCGATTGCGCCCGCTGCCTGGCCGGCGCAGGGTGAAGAAGGCCGAGATCCAGCCGCCTTGGCCGCCAGGGTCGATCTCTCCGATGTCCGCGGGCAGGAGCGCGGGCGGCGCGCGCTCGAGATCGCGGCCGCGGGGGGCCACAACCTGCTGCTCGAGGGGCCACCAGGTACCGGGAAGTCGATGCTGGCTCGCCGCCTGCCGGGGATCCTGCCGCCCCTCAGCCGCGAGGAGGCGCTCGAGGTCACGCGGATCCATTCGGTCGCGGGCCTGCTCTGGGAAGGGACGCGCTTGCTCAGTGAGCCGCCCTTCCGCGCCCCACACCACGGCGCGTCGGCCGCAGCGGTGATCGGCGGCGGGGCGACGCCGCGACCGGGGGAGGTGAGCCTCGCTCATCGCGGCGTTCTTCTCCTCGACGAGCTGCCCGAGTTCCCGCGCTCTGTCCTCGAGGCCCTCCGCCAGCCACTCGAGGACGGTGTCGTCTCCGTCGTCCGCGCCGGAGGTCGTGCTCTCTTTCCGGCCCGCTTTCGGCTCGTCGGCACGATGAACCTGTGCCCGTGTGGCGCCCGCGGCGACCCTCGCCTCGATTGCGCCTGCACCACCACTCGCATCGCTGCCTACCGCGATCGCGTGTCGCGTGCGCTTCTCGACCGATTCGATCTCACGGTGACGATGCCCCGCCCGTTGGCAGCCGAGCTTGCGGCGCCTCCAGGTGAGGCCTCGGCTGCCGTCCGCGACAGGGTCGCCTTCGGTGCCGCTCGGCTTGCCGAGGCTCGACCGTCGCGGGTCGCTGCTGCCTCCGAGTTGCTCGATAGGGCGGTTGAGCGGTTGCCGCTGTCTGGGCGCGGACGAGCGAGAGTCGCCCGTGTCGCAAGAACCGTCGCGGCGCTGGCGGACTCGGGCGAGGTCCTCCCCGAGCATGTCGCCGAGGCGCTCTCGTACAGGGCTCCGCGGGATGCGATTCGATGAGCGCGAGTCGAGTTCGCCGGGGAGCGAACGGGTACCCGCGTCTCCTCGCCGCGATCTACGACCCTCCTGCGCAACTCTGGGTCCGGGGCGATGGGGATCTCGCGGTGTTGGAGCGGCCCTGTCTCGCGGTGGTCGGGGCGCGCTCCTGCTCGTCCTACGGCAGGGCGGTCGCGCGATCACTCGCCCGCGATGCCGCGGCCGCAGGTGCGGTGGTGGTCAGCGGGCTGGCGCGGGGAATCGATGGTGAAGCGCATCGAGGTGCGCTCGATGCGGGTGGGGTGACGGCGGCAGTCCTCGGTTGCGGAATCGACCGCGACTACCCGGCCACCCATCGTGAGCTGGCGCGCTCGATCGTCGAGTCGGGTGGCCTTGTCCTGTCGGAGTACGAGCCCGGGGTCGAACCGGCACCGTGGCGGTTTCCGGCTCGCAATCGGATCATCTCGGGGCTGTCCCAGGTGACGGTTGTCATCGAGGCTCGCGAGCGCTCGGGCGCGCTGATCACCGCCGATTTCGCGCTGGAGCAGGGGAGGGAGGTGATGGCCGTTCCCGGTGAGATCACGAGTGCGCTGAGCGCAGGCTCGAACGGGCTGCTGAGACAGGGAGCCGGGCCGGTGACGCGGACGCAGGACGTGCTGGAGCTGCTCGGCCTCGACCCACCTGCGGCTTCAGCTGGACAATCACCTCCGAGTCACGCGGCCGGCGTGATCCTGGTTGCGCTTGCCGACCAGGCGTTGTCCACGGACGAGCTGGTGCGCGCCACCGGCCTTGATGCAGGAGCAGTCGCCGCCGCACTCGTCGAGCTCGAGCTCCAGGGGCGGGTCTCGGGGGGAGAAGGGGCGTATCGAAGTACCATCCCGCGATGACGCCGTACTGGCTTCTCGAAGACGAGACCCCAATCGCCTCGGCGCCGCTCTCTGGGCGCGCGGACGTCGAGATCGTCGGGGCAGGCATCACCGGCTGTGCCTGCGCCCACACGCTCGCGAGCGCCGGGCTTCGGGTGCGTGTCCACGACGCCCGGCAGGTATCCGGGGGCGCAAGCGGTCGCAACGGCGGGTTTGCGTTGCGCGGGGCTGCAGCGCCGTACGACGTCATGGTCGAGGCGATCGGGCGAGAGTCAGCGAGCGCGATCTGGCGCTGGACCGAGGCGGAGATCGAAGAGCTCAAGTCGCTGGCCGGCGACGCCTTCAGGCAGATCGGGAGTCTTCGGCTTGCGGTCGACGACGAAGAGCGCGATGAGCTCCGTGCCGAGCACGACGCAATGGTCACCGACGGGATCGCCGTCGAGTGGATAGACGCGCCAAACGGGCCGCTTGCGAATGCGTTCTCGGCCGGCCTTCTGCACCCGACCGACGGCGCGCTCCAGCCGGCACGTTGGGTGAGGCGGCTCGCCGGTCTTGCCGCCGAGGCAGGCGCCGAGTTCGTCGAGCACCACCGGGTCGAGTCACTCGACGAGCTCGAGGCATCCGACCGTCGTGATCGCCACGGACGGCTACCCGAGCGGGCTCCTCGGCGAGCTGGAAGGCCTGATCGTTCCGACGCGTGGTCAGGTGATCGCCACCGAGCCGCTGGCAGAGCGTCTCTTCGAGACGCCGCACTACGGCCGTCACGGCTTCGACTACTGGCACCAGGACGAGCACGGGCGCCTGATCGCAGGTGGCTTTCGGGATATCTCGATGGACAGCGAGTTCACGGCCGAGGAAACGCTCACCGACCCGGTGCAGGATGCACTCGTCCGTTTCGTCAACAGACTCGCCGGTCGGGAGCTGCGGATCGATCACCGTTGGGCCGGGATCTTCGGCCTCGTGCTCGATTTCCTCCCCGTCGTCGGCCCCGTCCCGGGAAGCGAACGTGTCTGGGTCGCGGGTGGGTACTCGGGCCATGGAAACGTCCTCGGGTTTGCCTGCGGACGCCTCGTCGCGAGGGCGATCCGCGGCGAGCACGACCCGTTGCTCGACACGTTCGCGCCCGCACGCCTTCTCGGCAGCTGAATCGGCAAGCTGTCGTGTACTAGTCGCGCCGTTCAGGCGTCCGCCTGGCCATCGGGTGTTTACCCGTTCCCCTCAAAAGGTACGCATGACCCTTACGAGGCGGCGCTAGCGTGCTTCGCGTCGTTCGCCAATCAACAGGAAGGAACGATTCTCATGAGCACACTCCTCCGGAAACGGCCGTCTCCGGCGATGATCATTGCGTGCATTGCGCTTCTCGTCGCCCTCGGTGGCACGAGCGTCGCCGCGGTTCAGGCGCTCGGGCCGAACACGGTCGGAACCATCCAGCTCAAGGCCAACGCGGTCACGACGGCCAAGCTGAGGAACGGGCAGGTCACCAACGCAAAGCTGGCCGGCAGCGCCGTCACGGGCGCCAAGGTGCGGAACGGCTCGCTGACGAAGCTCTGATTTCGCCGCGGGCTCCCTACCCGTCGGCCCCGCAGGCCCGGCCGGCCCCGCCGGACCGTCAGGTGCCGCCGGACCCACAGGGTCCGTCCGGGACGATCGGTGCGATCACCGTCCGGCAGGAGAGCGTGGCCGTCCCCGGCGGCATCGCCGAGAACGGCGCCTACGACACCGCGACTGTCACGGCCAACTGCCTGCCGAACGAGAAGGCGATCTCCGCGGGCACCGGATGGTCGGACGACGTCGACGGCCGCGAGCTCTGGACACAGCGGCTGACGCCTGTGCTCACCGGCACGAACGTCACCGGGTTCCGCGGGACCGGCGGTAACGACAGCGGCAACGGCAGCACCTTCATGGTGTACGTCCTCTGTTACGTGGGCTAGGGCTCAACGCGCGAGCGGGGGGAGCCTCGCGGCTCCCCCCGCCACGCGGCGACCGTCGCGACTAGGTTCTAGGGGCTCATGTCCGGCAAGAGAGCCCCGAGAGACCCGGACGCGAGCCGCGAAGCGTCGAAGATCGGGCGATCGCCTGCCGTGGCGCACGGCCGGGCGGAGCATCTCGTGTTCTTCTGGATTGCGGCTGCGCTCGTCGGTCTCGTCATCTTCGGCAAGTGGCAGTACGCGCTCGTTGCGCTCGGTGTAGCGGCCGTCGCGTGGGTTGTCATCCGTCTGGCACGCAAGCGCTAGAACGCGAAAGGCCGATGCGTCTCTGTCCAGGTTCTGGGCAGGGGGTGCGACAGGTGCCGACTACAGATCGATCCGCGGGAGGTCGAGCTCGCCCTGCCTTCGAGATCGCGGCGATAGCGATTGCGAGGTCCTGAATCGCGAGGCCGGTGGAGTCGAAGAGGGTGATGTCGTCGGCAGAACGGCGCCCTTCGGCGTCGTTCGTCAGGACGCGCCCGAGCTCGGTCACCCGCTCCCGCGTCACCGCACCCGCCGCGACCCCGGCTGCCAGTTCTCCGCCGTGCGACGCCTGCTCCCAGTCGTCGCAGAAGAGCCGGGCGCGCGACAGCTCTGAGGTCGCGATCTCGGCTTTCCCCGGCCCGTCGGCGCCCATCAACGAGACGTGCTGCCCCTCGCGCAACGCGCCGGGGGTGAAGAGGATCTCCCGACCCGGGGTTACCGTGATCACGGCGTCGGCCGTGAGCGCGTCGGCGAGCGGCACCGTGGTCGCGCCATGCTCTTCGGCCACCGCTGAGGCACGCGCCGCGTCTCGGTCGTAGACGAGAGGTGCCCGTCCGAGCGCGGCGAGCAGGCGCACGGTCTCCGCGCCGTTGACGCCGCAACCGACCACCGCCGTCGTTCCGCCGGTGCCGAGCACCTCGGCGGCAAGCGCGCCGGCGGCAGCGGTTCGCAAGGCGGTTACGGCGGCGGCGTCGAGCACCGCAAGCAGAGCGCCCGTCTCTGCATCTGAGAGCAGCACGAGCCCCGTGACCGTCGGGAGCCCCTTCGCCGGGTTGCCGGGAAACGACGTGACCCACTTCAGTAGCGCGAACCCGCCGCCAAGCGCCGGCATGGCACGAAAGTCGCCGGCCGGGTAGTTCGTCACGTAGACCTTGGGCTGCATCGTCCACGCCCCCGTCGCATGAGCTACGAACGCTGCGCGAACAGCCTCGTACGCTGCCAAGGGCGACACTGCCCGTCGTACCGCCTCGCCCGAGAACACCGTCACCGACACGCGGGACAGCCTACTGGCGCGCTGCTAGTAGAAGCCCTCGCGACGCGCGTAGCGCGCGTTCCGCTCGGCCTCGTACGTCTCGGCCTCGACCGCGGTGTTGAGGCTCGCCATGATCTCGCCGTTCGAGGGAAGCGCGCTTCGCTCGAGGTGACGGGATGCGTCCCAAAGGTGTGAGCGCAGCAAGCGCCTTCGAGCACTGCGTGTACGCCTCGTCGATCTCGATGAGGAGCCCGAGCTTCGGCACCTTCCCCTCGACCTCCGACGGTGCGAGCAGGTCCTCGTCGGTGACGATCTTGGCCCGCCCGTTCACCCGGAACGTGTCCGTGACGCCGGGCACGAAGAAGAGCAGCCCGACGTGGGGGTTCTCGAGGATGTTGCGGAACGCGTCGGCGAGCCGGTTCCCGGGCCGCTCCGGCAGCAGCAGGGTCTGCTCATCGAGGATCCTGACGAATCCCGGTGGGTCGCCGCGCGGCGTGACGTCGCAGCTTCCGTCCGCGCCCGACGTCGAGAGGCAGACGAACGGCGAGAGCTCGACGAATCGGCGCGTGAGGTCGTTCAGGCGACGGGCGATCTTCGTCGGCGTCACCGGCAGCGGCTGACACCGATGACTTCGCGCAGCGCCACCTCGTCGGTGATCACGGGGCGCTCGGTCATTGCGCCTTCACCGCGGCGATGAGCTTGACGATCGAGTCCTTCGCGTTTCCGAACAGCATCGTCGTCTGCGGTTCGAGGAACAGGTCGTTGTCGATGCCCGCGAAGCCCGGTGCCATCGAGCGCTTCATGACGACCACGCTCTGCTGCCTTGTCGACGTCGAGGATCGGCATTCCGTAGATCGGGCTACGACGGGTCGCTCCGTGCTGCCGGGTTGACGACGTCGTTGGCGCCGATCACGAGCGCGACATCGGTCTGCGGGAACTCGGGGTTGATCTCGTCCATCTCCTTGAGCTGGTCGTAGGGGACGTTCGCCTCGGCGAGCAGCACGTTCATGTGGCCGGGCATGCGCCCCGCGACCGGGTGGATGGCGTACGCGACGTCGACGCCCTTCTCCTCGAGCAGGTCTGCGAGCTGGCGGACGTCGTGCTGCGCCTGCGCGACCGCGAGCCCGTACCCCGGGCACGACGATGACCTTGCGCGCGAACGAGAGCTGCACGGCGACGTCTTCCGCGGTCGTCGCGCGCAGCGGTGCGGCCGTCGTCGACGCGGGCGCCGCCCGTCGTCGTCTGAATCTGCCCGAACGCCCCGAAGAGGACGTTGCTGACACGGAACGGTTCATCGCCTTGGCCATCAGGATCGTCAGCATGGTTCCGGAGGCGCCGACGAGCATCCCGGAGACGATGAGCACGGTCGAGTCGAGCACGAAGCCGGTCGCCGACGCCGCGAGACCGGTAAACGCATTCAGGAGTGAGATGACGACGGGCATGTCGGCGCCGCCGATCGGGAGCACGAACAGCACGCCGAACGCAAGCGCGAGCACGATCGGAGCAACATCACCCACTGCTCCTCCGCGCCCGCGACGATCGCGACACCGACGCCGACCGCGCCGAGGACGACCCGATGTTGAAGACGTTCTGCCCGGGAACGTGATCGGTCGTCCGCTGATCAGCTCCTGGAGCTTGGCGAACGCGACGAGCGATCCCGCGAACGAGATCGAGCCGATCAGACGCCGAGAGCACGGTCGAGACCGCATGGTCACGCGACGAGGTCACCGCCCGCCTCGTGGAACTCGGCGAGCGCGACGAGCGCAGCGGCACCGCCGCCGACGCCGTTGAACAGCGCCACCATTTGCGGCATCGCGGTCATCTTCACCGTGCGGGCCCCGACGAGACCGACGACGCTTCCGATCGCGGCTCCGGCGATCAGGAGGGGCCAGTTACCGATCCCGTCAAGCGCAAGAGTCGTCGCGATCGCGATCGCCATTCCGACGCCGCCGATCCAGTTTCCTTTCCGCGCGTGCTTGGGGGAGGAGAGGAATCGGAGCGCGAGGATGAAGCAGATGATCGCGGCGAGGTAGAGAAGCCGCGTAACGTCGGGATCTGAGATCACGCGTCGGGCTCCGGCTTCTTCGCGTCAGGGCGACGTTTGAACATCTCGAGCATCCGGTCGGTGACGAACCAACCGCCGACCACGTTCGCGGTTGCCAGCACCATTGCCGCAAAGCCGATCGCCTTCGTAAACGAGTCGTCCGCGAAGCCGAGGATGATGATCGCGCCGACGATCACGATTCCGTGGATGAAGTTCGTGCCGGACATCAGCGGGGTGTGGAGCATCGCCGGCACCTTCGAGATCACCTCGAAGCCCAGGAAGATCGCGAGCACCAGGATCGTCAGCTCGACGACGAGTGAGAGGTCGTTCACGCCGGTACCTCCTGCGGTCGCGTGACACAGGCAGCCGCCGTGATCGGGTCGTCGTAGTCGAGTGTCAACTCTGCTCCGGGAGCGAGGTGCTCGAGCAGCGTGGTGACGTTCCGCGCGTAGAGCCGGCTCGCGTCTGCTGCCATGAGGGAGGGGAGGTTGAGGAGACCGATGACGGTGACGCCGCCCGTGACGCTCACCTCGCCGGGACGGTCGCTTCGCAGTTCCCGCCGGCTTCGGCCGCGAGATCGACGATCACCGAGCCGGGTCGCATTCGCGCCACCGCACTCGAGTGGATGAGCCTCGGTGCCGGCCTGCCGGGGACGAGCGCAGTGGTGATCACGATGTCGAACTCGGGAATCCTCTCGTCGAGCGCGCGCTGCTGGTCGGCCTGCTGCTCGGCGCTGAGCTCCTTGGCGTAGCCACCTTCGGTCTCCTCTCCCTTGACCCCGAGGTCGAGGAACGAGGCCCCGAGCGACTCGACCTGCTCCTTCACGGTCGGCCTCACGTCAAATGCCGAGACGACGGCGCCGAGGCGTCGGGACGTTGCGATCGCCTGCAAGCCGGCGACACCTGCGCCGAGCACCAAGCACGCGCGCCGGCGCGATTGTCCCGGCGGCGGTCATCAGCATCGGAAAGAGCTTCGGGCTGTGATCTGCCGCGAGCAACACCGCCTTGTACCCCGCCACCGTCGCCTGTGACGAGAGCGCGTCCATGCTCTGCGCACGAGTGATTCGGGGGATTGCCTCCATCGCGAACCCGACCACGCCGCCCTCCTGCAACCGCTGGATGCCGGCGATGTCGGTGAGAGGCTGGAGAAACGCGATGAGGACGGTGCCCGGTGCGAGCGATGCGAGCTCTGCATCCGGCGGCCGGCCGACGCACGCGACGATCGCCGCGCCCTGCAGGGCCTGTGGCGATCTCGGCTCCCGCTTCGACGTAGGCAGCGTCGTCGAATCCCGCTGCGAGACCCGCGTTCGGAGCCACTGCCACGGAGAATCCGCCAGCCACCAGCTTCTTGACCGCCTCGGGGGTCAGTGCAACCCGGGATTCTCCGGGCGAAACCTCCCGCGGCACGAACACTCTCATCCAGCAACAATCTACGGGAAGGGATTCGGCGCCGTGGGAGGAACCGTGTCTCGTGACCGGTTTTGCGACGCTGAAGACGGCAATGGCTGCCTGGGATCCCGGACTCGACCGGCACGCCGAGCGAGTCGGTGCGCATGCCGAGGCGATCGCCCATCGTTTGGGTTGGACGGAGGAGAGGCTCACGACTCTGCGGCTGGGCGCGGCCTTTCACGATGTCGGCAAGGTCGCCATCCGAGCGGATCTCCTCTCGAAGCCCGGAGCGTTGGACGACGACGAGCGCGCCGAGATTCGGGCGCATCCCGTGGAGGGGATGTGGCTCATCGTCGGGATAGAGACGCTGGTGCCTGCGCTGCCCTACGTGCTCTTTCACCACGAGCGGTGGGACGGCCTCGGGTACCCGACCCGTCGCGCCGGTGACGACATTCCGATCGAAGGACGCGTGCTGGCCGTGGCCGATGCGTTCGACGCGATGACAAGCCTGCGTCCATATCGACCGGCGTTCACCCTCGACGAGGCGGTCGCGGAGGTGCGCCGCTGTTCGGGAAGCCAGTTCGATCCGGAGGTCGCTGCTGCGCTTCTCGATGCAGTTGACGCTGGTGACGTCACGGCGCACGCTGCGTAGTGCGGCCCGTCGCGAGCGACACGGCGGGCCCTAGCGGGTCAAGCGGCCTCTATCGGGAGGTCGTCGGTCACCGAGGTCGTCGGTCACCGGAGTCGTCGTCCAGCGGCGCCCGAATCACCGACCTTGCGACCCGTCCGCGGCGCTTCCAGCCATGTCCCAAGTGGTGATCCACCTGGGCCACCGGCCTCCTCCCCACAACTGTGATCCTAGTCGCGCGAGCGTGGGGGAGCCAGATGTCCTTTGCACCAACTGTGTGCCGATTGCTCCACAGCGTTTGCGGCCTAGAGGGACGACCAGATCTCGAGCTTTGATCTCGTTCGGCGAATGACTTCGTCGGTGAACTCCATGGTGCCGGCATCCCCACCGAGATCCGCTGTTCGGACACCCTCGGCAACCGCCTCGAGGCATCCTTCGCGAATCGCGCGACCCGCCGTCTGGCCCGCCTCATCCTCTGAGTGCGCGAGCAGGGCCGCTGCCGCGAGGATCATCGCCATCGGGTTTGCGACGTCCTTGCCGTAGAGCGAAGGCGCCGTGCCGTGTGCCGCCTCGGCCATCAGTGCCGACGGCACGTAGTCGTCACCGAACGCGACCAGAAGCGACTCGGAACCGGCAATCGAGCCGAAAAGTGGAAGGACGAGATCGGAGAGGATGTCGCCGTCCCGGTTGAGGGCCGGGATCACCATCGGAGCCCCGCTCGACGAGATGAGAAGCGCAAAGGTCGCGTCGATCAGTTGCGGCTCGTACTTGACCTCGGGATGCCGCTCGGACGCAGCATCCATCTCCTCCTTGAGCATTCCTTCGTAGATCGGGGAGACGGTGTACTTGGGGCCGCCAAAGACCTTGGCGCCCATTCGTTCGGCCTGTCTGAAGGCGAACTCGGCCACCGCCCGACAGATCCGGCGCTCGATCCGCTCCGTGCGGTATGCGACCTCGTCTTCGCCCGATCCCTCACGCCACTCCTTGGCGCCGTAGGCGTCACCGACTGCCATCCGCACAACCGAGATGGGGGAATGGACACCACCCACAGGGAGAACTCCTGGAATCCGCCGGCCGGTGCGAACGATCACCTTGCCGCCGATCTCCTCACGGAGGATTCTGTTCGGCGACCCGACGTCGCCCGCCTCCTCGGGCGTCACCGTCGCGGCCTTCAACCCGAGCCCGTGCGTGCGGATCGCCTGGGCCGCCTCGTGGACGATTGCATTGTCGGTCTCGCGTCGGCGTTCGAGTGAGAGGTCGTACCGTGGGAGCGCGAGCTCGATCCCGACGACGTCTGCGGCGAGCACGCGGAGCGAGGCCTCGAGAAGCTCCTGCCCCGTCTGGTCGCCTTCGAGGACGACGATGGTTCGTGGAGTCATCGCGGCGCAGTCTAGAGACTCGATGCTCGGTGACTATGTCCGAGGCTTACAGGCCTCTCTGGCACGAGTTGCTTTCGATCCAGATCTCGATTGTGTTCGTGTATCATCCCGCCGATTCACGAAGGAAATGCAACGTCGTGAATGCAGACTCTGGCAACTCTACGCGGGAGGAAATCGTGGCTCGAAAGACGGTTCTGGTCTGTGACGGATGTGGAGCTGAGATGGGAGAGGGCAAAGGCGCGGTTATGCGGGTCACGTTCAACGACGCGCGCCGTGGTGCAAAGCAGGCGGATCTCTGCGATACGTGCGCAGGAGCAACACCGGGTGTCGCAGTCGCCCGGAGGGGCCGCAAGCCCAAGTCGATGCAGTAGCAGCAGCGCGTGAGCTCTGTCTCACCGACTGAGGAGCTCGTCGTCTCGGCGCCAGAGAAATCCTTCGGCGTAGCCCGACTACCATGGCTCGGTGGGTCTCTCACTCGTAGTCGGGCCGGCACATGCCGGCAAGGTGGCGCTCCTGTACGAGCGCTATCTCCAGCTCCTCGATCGCGATCCCTGGTTGATCGTTCCGAACCAGGCGGATGTCGAAGTGGTCGAACGGGAGCTGGTCACACGCTCCGGGAGGCCTGCTCGCGGGCACGATCGGCACGTTCGATCGCCTCTTCGAGGCGTTGGCGACAGGAGATGGTCGAGGGAACCGACCGATCGGGGAGGCCGCTCGGACGGTGCTCGTCCGGCGCGCGATGGCGACCGTCGATTCAGCTGCGCCCTGGGCTTCACTTCGCTTTCCCGGGTTACGCGGACTCGCTCGCGGGTGCGCTCGCCGAGCTCGAGGGTGGCTTGCTCGACCCCGAGATGCTGGACGAGCCGCTCGTCGAGCCTCGCTCGCGAGTATCGAGCGCTGCTTGATGCGCAGGTGCGGTGGGATCGCGGCGCACTGCGGCGCCGCGCAATCGATCGACTGACAGGCGATCTCGATGCGTGGCAGGGAAGCCCGGTGCTCGCCTACGGCTTCGAGGATCTGACGATGGCCGAGTGGCGTCTGCTGGAGGCTCTCGCGGCCCGCACCGACGTTCATGTGTCGCTTCCGTACGAGCCCGGGCGGGCGGCGTACGCGTCGCTCAGCCGGACCGCCGAGCGATCTTGCGACGCTCGCTGAGGCGCGGTCGTCGAGCTGCCGCCGGCTGCCTCGCGGTACCTGCCGTCGTCGATCGCCCATCTCGAGCGGCAGCTCTTCGCCGATGACCCCGTTCGCGGCGCGCTCGACGGTTCCGTTCGGTTCCTCGAGGCCGCTGGGCTACGCGCGACTCTCGAGCTCGTCGCCGAGGACGCTCTGGCTCTGATTCGTTCGGGAGTCGCACCCGAGAAGATCGGCGTGATCTGCCCGTCGCTCGACTCGATTCGCGCAACAGCTCAGACGGCGTTCGCCGCGCTCGGAGTCCCGATCGCCATCGAAGGCCCCGAGCCGCTGCGGGGAACGCCGTTCGGTCAGTCGCTCCTCGCTCTCCTCCGGTTCGTCTGGGGCAGCGGCGAGCGGGGCCAGCTGTACGCGCATCTCCGCTCGCCGTACTCGGGGGTTGCGCGTCGCGAGGTCGACTGGGTCGAGGGCAAGCTCCGTGGCCGCGGCGTGCGAACGGCGGAGCGAACGCTCGAGCTGACGGCCGAGCTACGCGCGGGGCGCCCGCTCACCCTGGTCGCGATCGCTCAGGAGGAAGGGCGACCCGCAGCAATCGTGCGAGCGCTCGTCGACGCCATGATCCGGTCCGCCCACGGGACCGAGCGCGTTCCCGCTACCACAGCCGCGCAGCACGACCTTCGCGCGCGCGAGGCGGTGGTGCGGGCACTCGACGAGCTCGACGACCTCGAGGCGGGAGGGATCGCAAGCAGTCGTGCCGATGTGCTTCACGCGCTCGAGCGCAGCACCGTCCGCGGAGCAGCGCCGCGGTCGCCCGGTCGCGTCGCCGTCGTCGACCTCCGGCGCGCGCGAACGCGGCGCTTCGAGGCTGTGTTCGTCGTCGGTCTCGAACAGGGGTCACTGCCGCGGCGCGACCGGCCGTCGCCGTTCCTCGACGAGGACGCACGGAAGCGACTCGACGAGTCACGCGGCGCGCGTCTTCAGCGGCCCGACACTGCCAGCCGCGATCGCTATCTCTTCATCACCGCATGCACCCGAGCCTCTCGTCGCCTGACGCTCGTTCGGCAAGCAGCAAGCGAGGATGGGAGCCCACGCGAGCCGAGCCCGTTCTGGGAGGCCGTCTGCGCGGCGTTCGACGAGAGCGACGTGCGCCGGTTCACGACGAGGCGGGCGCTGTCGTCGGTCACGCGCGAGCTCGAAGCCGCGCCGACCGAACGTGAGCGCCTGCGCTCGCTGGCGACGTTGTCGACCACGTCACCGGAGCGAAGCCGACGCGCTCGCTCTGGCCAACGGATGGGAGCGGAGGCTCAGGCGGGCGCGTAGCGCCTTCGTGCGGTCGAACCGCATCACCAGCGAGCGGGCGCTCGCACTGCTCGGCGCTCGGGAGGCGTGGTCGGTCTCCGAGCTCGAACGGATGGGCTCCTGCTCGGCTGCCTGGTTCTTCGAGCGGTACCTCCGGCCGGCGACGATCGACCGATCCGTCGATCGGATGCTCCGCGGCAGCGTGCTCCACGTCGCCCTCCAGCGGTTCTACCAGGCGCTACCGAGCGTCATTCCCGGCGCCGAGCGAGTCACAGAAGGCAACCTTGACGAGGCACTCGGTCTCATGCGCGACTGCGTCAGCCAGGCGATCGAGACCGGCGTGCGGATCGACGTGGACGAGCTGGAGCGGCGCGAGCTCGAAGCCGGTCTCGTGCGTGACCTCGAGCAACTTCTGCGTCAGGCCGCCACGTCGCCGGCGACGTTTGTCCCGCGGAAGCTCGAGGTGCCGTTTCGCTTCGAGCTCGAGCCCGGGGTTCGCGTCAGCGGCAAGATCGACCGCGTTGACGGCGACCCGATGAGTGCGCGGGGAATCGTCGTCGACTACAAGTCCGGCCGCGCCTCTTCGGCGACGGACATCGAGCGCGACGACCTCCTCCAGATCCCGCTCTACATGCTCGTGCTGCGGGACCAGCTCGGGCTCGAGGCGATGGGTGGGGTGTACGTCCCGGTTGGTGGAATGCGAAAGATCCGCGGCATGCTTCTGGACGGGGATGAGCGCGTGCCGGGGTTCGTCGCCGATGACTACCTCGTGCCTGAGCAGTTCGATCGGGTGATCGAAGAGGCTCGGACGACGGCGGTGACGTTGGTCGGGCGGATCAAGGCGGGTGACATCACCCGTGACCCGCACGGTGGTGAGTGCCCCGTCTGGTGCGATCTGTGGCGGATGTGTCGGAAGGAGAGGCCGTGACCGTGACGCGGGCTCCCAACGACCAGCAGCAGGCAGCCATCATGGCGCGGGGCACGGTCTTCGTCGCTGCCGGAGCCGGCACCGGCAAGACGACCGTTCTCGTCGAGCGGTTTACTCGAGCCGTGGTCGAGGACGGCCTCGACGTCACGTCCCTGCTCGTGATCACGTACACCGAGAAGGCCGCCGGCGAGCTCCGCTCGCGCATCCGGGCGCGGTTTGTCGAGCTCGGCCGCGCGGAGCTCGCGCGCGAGCTCGACGGGGCCTGGATCTCGACGATCCACGGCTTCTGCCGGCGGATCCTCGCGGCTCACCCGCTCGAAGCCGGCGTCGACCCTGCGTTCCGCGTGCTCACCGAGCCGCAGGCGAGGGTCTTGCAGGGTGAGGCGTTCACGTCCGCGCTGCGAGCCTTCTGCTCGGCCGACGATCCTGCGAGATGGCAGCTCCTCGCGACCTACGGTGCCGAGCGTCTCCGGTCGATGCTCGTCGGCGTCTTTGGGACGCTTCGCTCGGCCGGACGGGAGCTCGTCCTCGAGCAGGGCGCCCTCGACCCCCTGCCCGAGCGGGTCGCCGAGCTCGAGGACGCCGCCCGTACGCTGTTGGCGGACGCGGCGGCGACGGCGTTGCAGCGAGCGGCAGCCGAGGACACCCTCGAGATCCTCGCGGCGTCAGCAGGTCCCGAGCGCCTGGTCGACCTGGAGGATCTGAAACCGCGAGGCGCACGGGCGTCCGGCTTCAACGACGCGCGCGTGGCCGTCGTCGCCGCGGCTCTCGAGGAGCTCGCTGCTCGAGATCGAGCGCTGCTTCAGGAGCTCCTGGCCGGGTTCGGTGACGCCTACGCGGTGGCCAAGGAGCGCGAAGCGGCCCTTGATTTCGAAGACCTGCAGCTTCGAGCGCGCGATCTCTTCCGCGACGCTCCGGCAATTCGCGAGGTCGAGTCGCAGCGCTTTCGCGCGATCATGATCGACGAGTTTCAGGACACGAATCGGCTCCAGACCGAGTTGCTCGACCTCCTCGTCCTCGATGCCGAAATCGAGCTGTTCTCGGTCGGTGACGAGTTCCAGTCGATCTACGGCTTTCGCCATGCGGATGTCGCGGTCTTCCGGGAGCGCCGGCGCCAGGCCGACACCGCTTTGCCGCTGACCCTGAACTACCGCTCGCGACCGGAGGTGTTGGCCGCGATCAACGAGCTCTTCGGGGCGGAGTTCGGTGACGACTTCAGCCCACTCCAGCCCGCCGATGGGTATACGTCGCCTCTCCTCGGCGCGGCCTTCGAGCTTCTCGTCACCGACAAGAAGGCCTTCTCGGATACAAACGAGCATTGGCGCAGATCCGAGGCTCGTTGTGTAGCAGCGCGAGTCAACGAGCTCGTTGCCTCCGGTGCCGCCACGCCTGGCGAGATCGTTCTCCTCTTCGCCGCGGGGACCGACGCCGAGTGGTACGAGGAGGAGCTCGAGCGGCTCGGGCTCCCGACCTATCGAACCGCCGGAAGCAACTACTACGGCCAGCAGCAAGTCGTCGACCTGCTCTCGTACCTCCGCCTGCTTCACAATCGCTACGACGACGAGGCACTCCTGACCGTGCTTGCCTCGCCGTTTGTGGGCGTCTCGAACGACGCTCTGGTCCTGATCCGGGCGGATGCGTCCCGCCAGCCGATCTTCAGGGCAATCGAGCGCTCGCTTCCCGCAGATCTCAGCGACGACGACAAGCGGCTCGTCGCGGCCTTTCGCCAGCGGTACGACCGGCTCATCCAGCTGGCGGCACGCTCGGGGCTCCAGCAACTCTGCGAGCAGATCCTGACCGCGCACGACTACGACCTCGCTGTCCTCGCGCGGCGCGATGGCAAGCGACGTTACGCGAACCTCCGGAAGCTCGCGCGGCTCGCTGGAGCGTACGAGGAGCTTCGAGGCCCGGACATCGAGGGGTTCGTCCGCTTCATCGTCGAGCAGGAGGCAGTCGGCGCCAGGGAGAGCGACGCGGTGTCCGAGGAGGAGGGTGCGGACGCTGTCCGGCTGATGACGATTCACGCGGCCAAGGGACTCGAGTTCAAGGTCGTCGTCGTCGCCGACGCGGGCCGCGATCGGGCGCCGATCGCCGACATCCTCTGTCTCTCCGACGGACGGTTTGGATTCAAGGTCGCCCATCCCGGAACCGGCTCGCGGGTTGGAACGTCGTCGTACATCGACGTCAAGGAGACGCGTGAGCAAGCGGAGCGCGAAGAGCGGTTACGCCTCTACTACGTCGCGATGACGCGGGCGATGGAGAGGCTCATCGTGTCCGGGTCGATCGACCCTTCGGGAGGCAAGGCCGAGCAGACCCCGATTGCCTGGGTGCTCGAGCGGCTGGGGTTGATGGAGTCCGTGGCGGATGCCGGTCGTGAGCCGATCGAGGTCGATCGTGGTGCCGCAGCTGTGGTGGTTCGGGTGGATCGCGGTTCGGCCGAGCCGGAGGCCGTCGGCCATGCACCGGCCGTTACCGCCCCAGCATCGGCAGCTGAGGAGCCGACGGAGCTCGAGCCGATCACCGAGGTGGGCCAGCTTGCCCTCTTCGAAGGTCTTGGCGAGGGTCTGCCGGCGCCGGCGCCGAGACTGCGTGAGCTTGCGAGCGTTCCCGACCCCCCGCTTCACCGCGTCGGGCGCCTCTCCTACAGCGCGATCTCGCTCTTCTCGCGTTGTTCGTACCGGTTCTTCGCCGAGCGGGTCGTCGGTCTTCGGCCGACGCAATGGGCACCGTCGGGGCAAGGCCTTGGAGGTCTTCACCCGACCGAGCTTGGCGATGCCGTACACAGGATCCTCGAGCGTGTCGACCTCGATGCCCCAGGAGTGCCGCTCGACCTCGCCGAGCTCGCAACCGTGTGGTACCCGACGATCACACCCGACGAGGTCGAGAGGGTGACCCAGCTCGTTCGTGCCTTCTGCGATTCGGAGCTTGCAGCTCGACTGGCAGCACTCGGCGGCGCCCGGGTCGAGCGCCCGTTTGCCTTCACGCTCGACGGCGTCCTGCTCAACGGTCGCCTCGACGTCCTCCGCTTCGTCGACGGCGCGGCACTCGTGCTCGATTACAAGACGAATCTCGTGGGCGACTCAGACCCTGCCGAGATCGTCGAGACCGACTACCGCATCCAGCGAACCGTCTACGCGCTTGCCTGCCTCCACGCCGGCGCCACGGAGGTCGAGGTGGTCTACCAGTTCCTGGAGACACCCGAGAAGATCGTCACCTCGCGTTACACGGCCGCCGACCGCGAGGCGCTCGAGGCAGAGCTCGGAGCGGCCATCGCGGGGATTCGCGACGGTGATTTTCGACCGACTCCGAGCCCGTACGCGTGCTCGGGTTGCCCTGCTCTCGACGTCATCTGCGCCGGGCCACGGCTCGGCGACAGCGATGCCTGGCTCGGAGACGGTGCCGAGGCCGCGTAGTGGACCAACCCACGACCGAACCCGAGTTTCGCCGTAGCCCCGTCCGGAGCTTCGTCCGTGAGGCGCGCCGAAAGGGCGTCGGCCGCCGCCGCGACCGGATCGGGCCCATTGTCGAGCGGCTCGCCGTCGAGCATGCGGACGCCGAGATCGCGCTGCGGTTCGAAACCGACCTCGACCTTCTCGTGTCGGTGATGCTCTCGGCTCAGACGACCGACGTCAACGTCAACAGGGTCACGGCGCAGCTGTTCAAGACCTACCGGACACCCGAGGACTACCTGGCCGTCCCGCAGGAGGAGCTCGAGCGCGCGATCTTCGCCACGGGGTTCTACCGGCAGAAGGCAAAGTCGATTCGCGGCACGATGCGCGTGCTGCTCGACGAGTTCGACGGCAAGGTGCCGCGGACGCTTCCTGAGCTCCTCCGGCTGCCCGGAGTCGCACGAAAGACCGCAAACGTCGTGGCCTCGGAACTTGGAGATCCACAGGGAATCGTCGTCGACACGCACGTGAGGCGTTTGTCGCAGCGGCTTGGCCTCACCCGCGAAGAAGACCCGGTGAAGATCGAGCGCGATCTCGTTCGTCTCGTTCCGCGGGACGACTGGGCCCGGTTCCCGCACCTCTTGATCTGGCACGGACGTCGAGTGTGCGGCGCCCGTAGTCCCGCCTGTGACCGCTGCGTTCTCGCTGACCTGTGCCCGTCCGCTCAGGTTGCGTCGGTTGGGCGCTCCGGATAGCGGGGAAGGCCGTCGTCCGGAATCGGCTCCCATGCTGCCGCGTAGGCGACGAACTGGCGAAAGCTCGGCCTGACACCTGGGTCGGTGTCGAAGGCGGAAAGCCGTACCGCGACAATGCTCGGGTCGACGGGGCTCCGCGAGAAGAGGGCCGACCCGCAGCTCGCGCAAAAGCACTTCTCGAAGCCACCTTCGGGTGCCCACGCGCCAACGTGTTGCGAGCCCTCGACGACGCTGAACGACCCGGGGGTGACGCGAACCTGAGCCGATGACCCACCCCCCGTGCGATGTTGACAGCGTGTGCAGTGGCAGTACGAGGCGACCAGGAGCGGGCCGTCGATCTCGAACCGGACGGCTCCACAGCCGCACCCACCCGTCAGCGCAGGCATCAGATCCATTTCCGCCAGCGGAAGACTATGAGTTGACCAATCGTGGTGACGACGATCAGGCCAACGGAGGTCCCGACATTCCAGTACCGGTCGCCGAATATCGGTTCGAAGTTCTGCCCGTAGAAGCCGGTGATCAAGGTCGGAACGAGGACGAGCGACGCAACCACGGTCAGCACCTTGACGACCTCGTTCTGGCTCTCGGAGACCTTGGCCTGGAGGTAGTCCCGGACGCTCGCAAGCAGGTCGCGGGCCACGTCCAGCTCCTCGATCGTCCTCACGAGCGTGTCGTAGGTGTCCGAAAACGCGACCTCGATATCGCGTGGAAAGAGCGCTTCGTCCTCGCCGATATCCAGGCGTCCATCGACGATGCGGCGAACCGCCGCGCGGGTTGCGCTGACGTTTCGGCGGGCGTGAAGCATCTCGTGGCGCAGTGCCGAGAGCCGCTGTCTGGTCGCTTGGCTGCTGAGCTCATCGACGTGATCTTCCAGCTCGTCGATCTCCCCGTAGAGAGCGTCGACAAGCTCGAGATAGTGCTCGGCGACGTCATCGAAGAGCTCGTGGAGGAGGTACCCACCGACCGAGCCACCAACCACTCCCGAGACGGTCGGGGCGATGTTCGTAATCTCGCCGCGCGCGTCCGCCTTCCGGACGGTCAGCAGGCGCTCGGGGGTCACGACACACGCGACCTCGCGGTAGTGGAACGAGTTCCCCTCATCGTCGTGCACAGGGAAGAGGAGGACGCCGAGTACGTAGGCGCCGTGGCTCTCGAGGAAGGGTCGCGCGTCACGACCGTCACCACCCGCCGCGGCGAGAACCTCGATGGCCTCGGGATCGAGGTCGGGGAGAAGCGCGAGCAGCTCGTGGCTCGAGGGATCGACGAGGTCGAGCCACGCAGAGGTCACCCTGCGAGCCTAACTGCGGCGGCTGACGGGAGCGATGGCCGAGGCATAGCCTCGCTTGATTACGTGTCGCGCTGTGCTGCCAGGAATCGCTCGGCGTCGAGCGCGGCGGCGCACCCGGAGCCGGCCGCGGTGACCGCCTGGCGGTAGACGTGATCCTGCACGTCGCCGGCAGCGAAGACGCCCGGGACGTTGGTCTCGGTCGTCCTGCCCGTCGTGACGAGGTATCCCGTGTCTTCCTCGTGGTCGAGTTGCTCGAGGAACAACGACGTGGTGGGGTCGTGCCCGATCGCGACGAAGAACCCGTCGGTGGCGAGCTCGCTGGTTGCGCCCGTGACGGAGTCGCGAAGCCGGACGCCTGTGACGCTGTCGTCACCGAGCACCTCTTCGACCTGCTTGTTGAGCACGAACTCGATCTTGTCGTCGTTGCGAGCGCGGTCGACCATGATCCGCGAGGCGCGGAACTCCTCACGGCGATGGACGAGGTAGACCTTGCTCGCGAAGCGCGAGATGAACGTGGCCTCCTCCATCGCGGAATCGCCGCCTCCCACCACGACGACGACCTTGTCGCGGAAGAACGACGCATCGCAGGTGGCGCAGTACGAGACCCCGCGTCCCTGGAAGCGTTTCTCCGACTCGAGCCCGAGCTGGCGAGCGCTGGCTCCGGTTGCGACGATCACGGTCTCCGCCAGGTACTCGTCCTTGTCGACCCACACGCGGAACGGCCGTGCGGAGAAGTCGACCTTCGTGACGTCGTCGGTGACGAACTCGGCTCCGAAGCGCTCGGCCTGCCTGCGGAAGTCCTGCATCATCGTCGGGCCCATCACGCCGTCGGCGTAGCCGGGATAGTTCTCGACGTCGCTCGTGATCATCAGCTGCCCGCCCCAGTTGAAGCCCTCGATCACCAACGGGTTGAGGTTCGCGCGAGCGGTGTAGAGCGCCGCGGTGTACCCGGCCGGGCCGCCTCCGATCACGATTACCTCTCGAACGTCACTCACTGGGTTCTCCACTTCTTCGCTGATGTCAAGTCACGGGACTCGTACGGCGCCGTATTACCGGTCTACGATTACAAACGCAGTCCAGGCCATGGCTGTTCCGCAACGCCTTTGTCAGGCGGCGCTTGCGTCGCCTGAGAGGATCTCGAGCACCACGGGTGAATCGCCGACCAGCTCCTGTGCGGTCAAAGCTCTGGTCTGCCGCTCGATGGGTGCCAGCTCTGGCGGCTCGACACCGGTGATGCCGTGTTGCTCGAATCGACGGGCCTGGGGTAGAACCTGGCGTTCGAGCGATCCGACCGTCTCGTTATAGGACTTGACCGCCCCGTCGAGCGACCGGCCGAGCTTCGACACGTGGGCACCCATCGTCGAGAGCCGCTTGTACAGCTCGCGGCCGAGATCACTGATCTGGCGGGCTCCTTCGGCGATCGTCTCCTGTTGCCATCCGTAGTGGATCGCGCGGAGCAGTCCGATCAGCGTGGTGGGCGACGCGGTAATCACGTTGTTCGAGAGCGCGAGCTCGTCGAGCGTCGGATCGACGTCGAGAGCGGCCCGCCAGGACGATTCGTCATGGAGGAACATGACCACGAACTCGGGTGTCGCCGGCAGTTGCCGCCAGTACGCCTTCTGGCCGAGGCGCTGGATGTGGTCGCGGACCTGTCGGGCGTGATCGGCCATACCGGCGCGTCGCGTTTCGTCATCGGCACCCTCCTGGTGCGCGCGGAGGTAGCCGACCAGCGAGACCTTCGAATCGATCACGATCGACTTCCCGCCGGGCAGCTTGACGATCACGTCGGGGCGCAGGAGACGGCCGTCATCCCCCTCGACGGAGTGCTGCTCATCGAAGTCGCAGTAGGAAAGCATCCCCGCCATCTCGATCACCCGCTTCAGCTGGATCTCCCCCCAACGACCCCGCGTGTGCGATTCGCCGCGAAGCGCGTTGACGAGGTTGCCGGTCTGCGCACGCAGCCCTTCGTGCGTCTGGCGAACGATCTCGAGCTCCTTGTGGATCTCGCCGTACGCTCGCTGCCGGTTCTGCTCGAGGAGGCTCACGTTTGCCTCGACCTTCTCGAGTGACTTCTTCAACGGCTCGACGTACTCACCGAGCCGGCCCATGGCCTGCTCCGTGAAAGCGTTGGCGTTGTCGCGGAGTGCCTCGGTCGACAGCGCCTTGATCGCGTTCTCCACCCGGGTGTCGAAGGCCCCTCGTTCTGCAGCGAGCGCTCCCTCGGTTTCCGCAAGGGCGCGGCGAGCCTCGCGCGCGTCCGCGACGGCGAGATCGCGGTCGAAGAGCGCGCGGCGTGTAGCGACGAGATAGACGCCGACGGCGCCGAGGACAAGCCCGAAGAGGAGCGTGACGATGACCATGAGGGCACCGAACGGTAGTCGATCCTGTCGGATGGTGCCGGTAGGATTGACGCGATGCCGCCGGTTCCACGACCCCGGAGCGGGAAGCAGAAAGCGAATGCCAAGGGGTCGGCGACCTTCGGTGAAGGCTCGAGACGCCGTCTCTTGCTCGCCATGGCGGGCGCCGCCGGCCTCGTGGTCGTCGCCGTAATCGGGCTCGTGCTTCTCGGAGGCGGCTCGAATGCAGGCAGCGACGCGCCCAAGCTGCTCGAGGCGGCCGGCTGCACGGTCAAGACGGTCGACGCGCTCGCGGGAGTCCACTCGATCACGACGCCCGAGGGGACATCGAGCAAGTGGAACACGTCGCCGCCGACGAGCGGCCCGCACTACCAGGATCCTGCCAAGTGGGGTGCGTACACCGACCCGCTCAACCCCGCCCAGTTCGTTCACAACCTCGAGCATGGAGGCATCTTCATCCAGTACGGCAAGGATGTTTCCGCGGCCACGATCGCCGAACTGACCGCGTTCTACGCGAAGCACGTGAACGGGACGTTGCTCGCGCCGCTCCCGGGCCTCGGCTCGAAGATCGCGCTCGGTGCGTGGACGACCGGCTCGGGGTCGGCGTCGGGCAACGGCACTGCACGCCTCGCCATCTGTTCGACGTTCGACCAGGCAGCGTTCGCAGCGTTCTTTGCCGCCTATCAGTTCAAAGGCCCTGAGCGGTTCCCGGTGACCTCGCTCCTGCCCGGCATGTAGCCACTTACACTCCGTGGTCACCCGCCGGGGTGGCGGAACTGGTCAGACGCGGCCGCCTTAAAAGCGGCTGTCCCTCTTGGGACATCTGGGTTCGAGCCCCAGCCCCGGCATCCCGTAGGACGTGCGCGTCAGAGCGAGGTGTCCCTCGTTCGAGTGATGGAGGTTCCCCGTTTAGGGGGACGCTCCTCCAACCCACCTGGAAAGACTGCGTTGTGTCGGTAGTAATTGTTCTGCGGCCTCCTTGAAAGGAGACACACGATGATCAAGTGGCTTCCGCTCGGTGCACGTGTCCTGTTCGTCCTCTCGATGCTTGCGGCGTTCGCGGCCGCGTCCGGCGCCGGCCAGCGCTGGTGGTAGGAGCCTCCTCTCCGAGACGTCAGGCTTGAGGCCAGATCCACCCGACGTCCGGCAGCTCACATGAGCAACCAACTCGAACGTGACTACCCGCCCCGGCTTCGCCGGCTCATCATCTGCGTCTTTGCTCTCGCAGGGCCTGTGGTGGCCGGGGCGGTCGTCTCACTCGCGCTGAGTCAGGTACGTCTCAGCGTGCTCGTCGGCGCGAGCATCCTTGGCTCGCTCGCGTTCTTCGCGGACCTGAAGCCCGTCCCGCTCGACGAGAACCGGGACAGGTCCGTCTCACTTGCGTTTGTCTTCGTGCTTGCCACCACGATCCTCTACGGGTGGGAGATCGGCGTCGTCGTCGGCGCCGTCAGCGTCACGCTTTCGCAGGTGGTCGAGCATCGGCCCATTCAGCGAACGCTCTTCAACGGCGGCGCTTATGCGCTCGCGGCGTTTGCCGCTTCGGCGCCGAGTCTCGTGATCCACTCGGATGAGATCTCTCCGCTCCTGACGACGGTGTGGGCGTTCGTCGGGGAGGGCTCTTCGTCCTCGTCAACGTCGGGCTGGTGTGCCTGGCGGTCAGCTTTCACTCTGGTCTGGCATTCCGCGGGTTGCTCGTCGACAACATGCGGCACGCGGGAGCTGCCTTCGTCACCATGGCCTCCCTCGCCGCGCTCGCGGTTGTCCTCTGGACCAACCAGCCCCTCCTGCTCGCTCTGCTTGCCGGGCCTCTCGCAGCGCTGACGCTGTACCAGCGCTCGGCGCTCGACTGGCGAATAGCCAACCGAGCCGCGCATACGGACAGCCTCACCGGGCTCGGCAATCATCGGGCCTTCGAGCTCGACCTGGAGGAGACGATCAGTCGCTCGAAGGACGATGGCCACGGCTTCACCCTCTGCTACGTCGACGTCGACCTCTTCAAGGAGATCAACGACAGCTTTGGTCACCCGTCAGGTGATGCCTGTCTCGAGGCGCTATCGGGGATGCTGTCGGACGAAACGGGCGGCGTTCGCGCTTTCCGGTTCGGCGGCGACGAGTTTGCCCTGATCATCGAACGCCCCCTTGCCGAGGCACGGGCCTATGTCGAGCGTCTCCGCGACACGGTCGCCACGAGCACCTTCCAGGACGAGGTGCCCGTCACGATCAGTGCCGGTCTGGCGGCGTTCCCCGCTCATGCCGGGTCCGAAGAGGCACTCCAGCGGTTTGTCGATGCCGCTCTCTACGAGGCGAAGGCGGAGGGCCGAAACGGGGTTCGGGTACACGATCCGAGGCGTCGTTCGGTGCGCTCGGTCGAGGAGCAGCAGGCAGCGGCATTGATGCATTCGCGGCTCCAGGTGGCCGAGAGCCTGATCCGTCTCGTTGACGCGCGTGACACGTACACCGGGCGGCATTCCCACTCGGTCGCAGTGGCAAGCGCCGGCATCGCAACCCAGCTTGGTCTCGAGCCCGAGGTGGTCGAGCAGGTTCGGCTGGCGGGCTTGCTCCACGATCTCGGAAAGATCCTCCTCGCGGACGAGGTCCTGCAGAAGCCGACCGCCCTGACGGAAGAGGAGACGAATCTCGTCAGGACGCATCCGGAGCTGGGCGCTTCGCTGCTCCTCGGCCTGCACGTCGATCCGGTGGACGAATGGGTCAAGCACCATCACGAGCACTGGGACGGCTCCGGGTACCCCTACAAGTTGGCCGGAGAGGCGATTCCCCTCGGCTCGCGAATCATCCTCGTCGCCGATGCGTTCGATGCGATCACGAGCGACCGAAGCTACCGCGATGCCCTCACGGCTGAGCAGGCGATCTCCGAGATCCGGGCCGCGGCCGGCCGCCAGTTCGACCCGACCGTTGTCGCTGCCTTCGAGGCTCACCTCCGATTGGCTGCCGATCCGCTTGCCCACGCGCTGCAGCCGATCGAGCCTCAACAGCTTTCCCGGTTGGTTGCCTGATGATTCTCGTCGTGCCCGTCTTCCTCGCGCTTGCGCTTGGCCTCGTGCTCGGTGGGCGGCTCGAGCGTCTCGCGGCCTTCCGTCCGAAGCTCGGCTGGCTGGTTCCTGCGGCGTTCGCGCTTCAGGTCGCCGCCTTTCCCTTCAAGTGGCTTCCCTGGACGACGCAGGAGACCCTCGCGACCGCGTTGTGGCTCGTCTCGTTCGGCTTGCTCGTCGTCTTCGCCTGGAGCAACAGGAAGCTGGCGGGCGTCCCCGTCGTAGCCGCCGGGCTCCTTTCGAACATCGTGGCGGTGGGTGTGAACGGCGGCTCGATGCCGACGCTCCCCTCGGCGCTGGCAGCCCTCGATCCGACGTACGTCGTGGCGAACAACTCGAGCTTCGACGCATCGCCGAATCTGGCCTGGCTCGTCGACCGGTGGGCTGTTCCGGATTGGAGCCCGGTCGGCAATGTGTTCTCGATCGGCGACATCGTGATCGCGGTCGGAATCATGGTCGTCGTCCTTGCAGGAATGGGTGCTCGTCGCCCGGGGTTTGCGTCGAAAGAGTCGCGCGTCGACGACGGTGCGCCGCACGGCGTTTGACGTAACCGTCAGTAGACTCCGCGCAGCATGCCGAGCACCGATCAGGCCTCGTCGTTCGCACACCTCGAGTACGACACGCCGCTCTACCGAACCGCGATCGCGCAGTTCGACCAGGCGGTTCCGTACGCCGAGGTGGACGAGGGAATCGCGGAGCGCCTGCGGCACCCCGAGCGCGCGTTCATGGTCAGTTGCCCGATCAAGCTCGACAGCGGGCGTCGGGTCGTCTTTCCCGGCTACCGCGTTCAGCACTCGAGTGTCCTCGGGCCGACGAAGGGCGGGATCCGCTACGACTCCGAGGTCACGCTCGGCGAGTGCGCCGCCCTCGCCGTCTGGATGACCTGGAAGTGCGCGCTGCTCCGGCTTCCCTATGGCGGGGCGAAGGGTGGTGTCCGCTGTAACCCACGAGAGCTGTCGCTCGGCGAGCTCGAGCGGTTGACCCGTCGGTTCACCTCTGAGCTTCTCCCGGTAATCGGGCCACGCGAGGACATTCCGGCTCCCGACATGGCCACGAACGAGCAGACGATGGCCTGGATGATGGACACCTACTCGATGCAGCGCGGACATGCGGTACCCGAGATCGTCACCGGAAAGCCGCTCTCGATCGGGGGGTCGGTCTTCCGCCCCGAGGCGACCGGCGCCGGTGTGGTGATGGTGATCGCGCGCGCCTGTGAGCGCCTCGGCTGGAAGCTCTCGGAGCAGCGGTGCGTCGTCCAGGGCTTCGGAAACGTGGGAGGGATCGCGGCGCAGGAGCTCGTCGACCGCGGGGCGACCGTGCTCGGGGTGTCAGATGTCTCGGGTGG
Organism: uncultured Actinomycetes bacterium; assembly: GCA_963724655.1. Lineage (GTDB taxonomy): Bacteria > Actinomycetota > Thermoleophilia > Gaiellales > Gaiellaceae > Gaiella. Next base: position 412,829 of record CAVRVG010000005.1, read on the forward strand.
GGTCTACGACCCGAACGGGCTCGATATCCCGACGATGAGCGCGTACGCGCACGAGCACCGCTCGCTCGAGGGCTGGGCGACCGGGACGCGCGTGTCGAACGAGGAGCTCCTCGAGCTCGAGTGCGACATCCTCGTGCTCGCAGCCCGCGAGGATCAAGTGCATGGAGACAACGCTGCGCGCCTGCGGTGCAGGCTGATCGCCGAGGGTGCGAACGGGCCGACCTCGCTCGAGGGCGACGCGGTCCTGCGCCAGCGCGGGATTCCGATCCTGCCGGATGTTCTCACCAACGCCGGCGGTGTGACCGTCTCGTACTTCGAGTGGGTTCAGGATCTCGGTCGACTCTTCTGGGGACGCGACGAGATCCGCGCAAAGCTCGCCGAGAAGCTCAACGACGCATTCGACCGGGTCTGGTCGATCTCGCACGAGCGCGACATTCCGCTGCGAACAGCTGCGTTGGTGGCGGGGATCCGTGAAGTGTCGACTGCGCTCGAAGCACGCGGGCTGTATCCGTGACCGCCAGAGTCCGCGACGCGATGATCACGGAGCCGCGGTCGCTTCCCGCAACCTCGTCGTCGCGCGAGGCAGGCGAGGTGCTCTCGCCCCCTGAGGTACGGGCGGTGTACGTCGTCGACGACAACGGGGGTCTCAGCGGAGTCGTCACGCGCAAGACCCTTGTGGCACGCGTCGTTGCCACCGGGCTCGACCCCAACGGCGTGAAGCTCGCCGCCATCGCCGAGCCGCCGTACTACACGATCGACGCGGATCTTCCGCTCGACGAGGCGTTCCATTTTCTCGAAGAGCACGACGCCGAACGGGTGCCGGTCGTCGAGGGTGGCCGGCTGGTCGGCGTCCTCTCGCGGTCGGTTCTCAAGCGGCGCCTGGCCGAGGACGAAGACACGCCGACCGCCGATGTCGGTTGACGAGACCGGTGGCGGAGCCAGACCGATGAGCGAGCCCGCGCCGAGTCGCTCCCTTCGCGGCGCCGCCGTGCTCGCCGATCCACTCGTGGCTGAGCTGCTCGCATACCGGCTCGTCCCGGTGCTCACGACCCTCGAGCCCGACGGCTCTGTCCACGCCGTCGCCATCTGGGCCGCCGCCGTCGACGACGCGATCGTGCTCGCGACCGGTTCGGCCAGCCGCAAGGTCAGGAACCTCGAGCGCGATCCGCGCGCAACGATCGTGTTTCACGACTCGCGCCCGGGGTTCGAGGTCTGCGGCGCCTCGATTCGCGGAGATCGCAGAGTTCGTGCGCGGTGAAGCAGCCGCTCCGCTGGTGGCGCTCGTCCACGACCGGTACGTGACCCCGAGCAGCCGGAAGCTGCCGGGCCGACGGCGCTGCTCGCGTCGGATGACATTGCGATCCTCATCCGCCCCGAGACCGCGATCACCTGGGATATGCGCGCGACCGACGCCTCCGCGAGCTTCGGCGGGTCGGCGGCGCGCTCCCGATCGAGCCGACCTCTCCGCGGCCCTAGGGAGCCTGACCTGCTCCGTCTCGCCGAGATCCTTCTCGAACCGCGTCCTGCGACCTCCTGGAAGCAGCTGCGTCAGCTCGGAATCGACGAAGCGGTGGGTGTGCTGCCTCGCACGTTCGGCGACTGGCGCGCGCACGCGCCCGAGCAGCCGTGGGACTCTGGCCCGCTCGCGCTCTATCGCCGGCACGTGGCCGATGCCGGCTTCCGGCTCTCGGTGATCGAGGACAACCCGCCGATGGATCGCCTCCGGCTGGGCCTTCCCGGACGGGAGGAGGAGCTCGAGGACGTCCTGACGCTGATCCGGAACATGGGCCGGCTCGGGATCGAGGTGCTCTGTTACAACTGGATGGCGGTCGTCTCCTGGTCGCGTACCTCGGTCGCGCTCGAAGGGCGGGCGGGGGCGCAGGTGACCGGGTTCGACCTCTCCGCCTGGGATGACGCCGATCCGGCGCCCGGCGCACCGGTCTCCGAGGAGCAGCTCTGGGAGACGCTGGCCTGGTTTCTCGAGCGTGCCGTCCCGGTGGCCGAGGCTGCGGGCGTGCGGCTCGCGCTGCATCCCGACGATCCGCCGCTTTCACCGCTTCGCGGGATCGGCCGCATCATCCGCACGCTCGACGCGTACGACCGCGTCTTCGAGATTGCCCCGAGCCTTGCGAACGGGATGACGATGTGCCAGGGAAACGTCGCCCTGATGACAGACGACCTCCCGGCCGCGATCCGCCGCTTTGGCGCCGCCGGCCGGATCCACTTCGTCCACTTCCGCGACGTCCTCGGGACGCCGGAGCGCTTCGTCGAGACCTTCGTGGACGAGGGGCCGACCGACATGGCGGCGTGCATCCGCGCCTACATCGAGAGCGGGGTGGAAGCGCCCGTTCGCACCGATCACTCGCCGGCGCTCGCGGGAGACAGCATGGACGTCCCGGGCTACCCGACACTCGGGCGCCTCCACGCGATCGGCTACCTGCAGGGGTTGCTGGCAGCGGCGAGGTGGAGTCAGCGTTCGCTTCAGCCGTCGGGTATGGCTTCAGCCGTCCCCGTCGTCCTGCGCAGCCGGTCTCGGTCCAGCAGGTTGACCAGGCTCAGACGCCGGGCACGAACCAGAACGCGCGTCGCACCGCGGCCCGGGCTTCGCGCACGGCGTCGAGCTGCACGTCGAGCACTGCCCGGGACGCGGCGAGGCGCTCTCTCGCCAGGCTGAGCTCGTCGGCGCTGGCGCTCGCGCGATCGAGCTGGTCGGAGATCCCGGAGACGGCGACGGCGATCCTGTCCGCCTCGGTCCCGAACGTCCGCCCGGTGCGCTTGAACAGCCGCCAGAGCCTCAGTCCACGGAGAACGCCGTAGGCGATCCCGCCGAGAACGCCGACCGTGAGCACGGCGAGTGAGATCCAGAATCCAGCCATCCGGTGCTACGATAGACGCCGCGTCGCGGGGTGGAGCAGTCAGGTAGCTCGCCGGGCTCATAACCCGGAGGTCGCAGGTTCAAATCCTGCCCCCGCTACTGGAAAAGCCCTGGAAACAGGGCTTTTCTGTGTTCAACCGACTGCTACCTGCGGCAAACCTTCGCCCGGTGGCGTCTCACATCGGATCCGCCAGATCACACCGCGGTGGCCTTGGGACGCTCGGTGTCGTCAACGTGTGGTCGGATGCCTGTTTCGGCGGGGAACGCAAACCGGCGGCTGGATGCTCCACGGTTGTTGGGGGACAGCCGTGCGCTGGACCGGTCGTAGTGTCCATGGGGTGGAGGAGTGGAGAGAATTGCCCGGGTGGCTGGCGCGGCTTGTGGCCGGGGTGTGGGGCGTGTCCGACTGGGCCGGATGGGACTCGTGTCGGTCGCAGTTGTTGGAGTTCAAGGTGAGCGCGAGGATGCTCGAGCCGATCGGCTCGGATCCGGAGCGTCCGCTTGGGGTTGGGGTGATGGCTCCGGATGTTGGCTGGCGGAGCGTCTCGATCGGCTTGCCTGCCGATCCCGAGGATCGGGGTGACGCGTTGCTCGAGGCGATCCGAGCGTTGGTCTCGAAGCTCGAGCGAGACGCAAGCCTGGTCTGACCTACGGCAGCGTCACGACGATCTTCGCGTTGGCGCCGGCGGCCTGTCGCTCCCATGCCTCGGTGACCCGTTCGAACGGGTACGTCTCGATGTCGAGCGTGATGTCGCCGGCTGCGACATGGTCGACCAGGCGCAGGTAGTGCTCGCGAAACACGTCCGTCGGGACCGCATAGTCCGTGAAGCCGTACAGCTCGCCCATCTTGCCGCGGATCGCGGCGGAGACGATCGGCACCTCGGCGCCTGCCGACTGGCCGATCTGGACCATGCGCCAGCCGTGCGCTGCCGCCTGGATCGCAGCGGCCGCCGGCGGCCCCCAGAGGGTGTCGACGATGTACGTGGGGCCGTCGCCTCCCGTGGCCTTCTTGAACGTAGCGACCAGGTCATCCTCGTCGAGGCTCACGGTGACATCGGCGCCCAGCTCGGCTGCGCGCTCGAGCCGCTGTGCGTTTCGCCCTGCCGCGACGACGAGTCCTGCGCCAAGAAGCTTGGCCGCCTGCACCGCGACGAGACCGACCGTGCCGGTCGCACCCAGCACCAGCACGCGATCGTCCTTTCTCACGGGCGCCCGCCACGCGACCGGCATCCAGCCCGCCATGCCGGCTATGCCGCACGATGTCGCGATCTCGTCGGACACCGAGTCGGGGAGCGGGATCCCGAGGTCGGCCGGTGCGGAGGCGCGCTCCGCGAGCAACCCGTCGCGAGAGAGGCCGAGCCCTCCGCTGAAGAGGTAGACACGGGTGCCGTCGGGTGCGCGGCCGACGCCTTCACAGCCCGGGACGAAGGGGAGCTCCGGGTGGCCGCCGAAGAAGCGCCCGGCGCCGACGGCGATGTCGATCGGGTTGAGGGAGACTGCCGAGATCTCGTAGATCGTCTCGCCCGTGGGCTCGGGCCGGTCGGCGAGCACCGGCGACTTACCGAGCTCGCTGATCACTGCAGCTTTCATTGGCTGGTCCTTTCGAGGGAGAGCGTTGCCGCGATACGAACTACGCAACGCTGTTCGGCCTACGGGTCGTCCCGGGAAGCTATCGGGATGCGGCTTTGCCAAACGGTCATCAGTGCCCGTGACGAGGAAAGCCAAGAACACGACCGGCTCGGCGTCCGGGAACGGCACTACGATTCAACCATGGTGCGAATCGCACCGATGGTGGTAGCGGTTGTCGTTGGCTTTGTCCTTGTCGTGACGCCCGCAGCCGTGTCGTTGCCCTCAGCGGGGAACCTGTTGCAGAACGGCGACGCCGAGGGAGGCGCAGGGGCTACCGGCAACGATGTCATTCCCCCTCCCGGCTGGACGACGACGGGGGCGTTCACGGCCGGGCGCTACGGCGCGACCGGCTTGCCACCTGCCTCGCCGGGCGGCGGCAGCAACCTGTTTGCCGGCGGGCCGGGCGAGCCGCTTTCGACCGCAACGCAGACGGTGAACGTTTCCTCGAGCTCGGCGTCGATCGACGCGGGGCAGGTACGAGCGACGCTGGCCGCTCTGCTCGGCGGTTGGGAGGGGCAGGAGGATTCGGCCAACGTAGAGGCAACCTTCCTCAGCGGTTCTGGCGGGGTGTTGGGCAGCGTGACGATCGGCCCCGTGACGGCGGCCGATCGTGGCGGAAAGTCTGTGCTCTTGCCGCGCTCGTCAAGCGGGGCGGTCGTTTCGGGTACCCGCTCGATTCGGGTCGTGATCACGGCGCGCCGTTCGAGCGGGATCTACAACGACGGCTATTCGGACAACGTCTCGCTCACGCTCGGCCCCGGTTCGGCGCCGCCGACCGGCGGGTCGGGCCAACTCGTGCTCTCGTACACCACGCCGGCCCGGTTCGGTCTTGACGCGAACCACGACGGGCTGGTCGACTATGTGACCACGCCGGCGCAGGTTTCGCCAAGAGGGTGGACAGCGGTGGTCGAGGTGCGGCGGAAGGGAAGGAGCTGTGACCCGACCGCGACGTACACCTGGACAATCGACGGTCGGGCCGCCGCATTCGAGCCGACCGGAACGTGCCTGTTCACATTCGAGCACTTCCCGCAGCTTCGAGCGTACGCCGTCGGAGTGACGGCCCAGACAGCCGCAGGCAAGGCGATCGGATCGGCCAAGGTCGAGCTCAAGGACTACCTCATCGCCGGTCTCGGAGATTCGAACGGCTCGGGTGAGGGAAACCCCGATATTCCAGGCCTGTCGGTTCGCTGGCAGGATCTCCGCTGCGACCGGTCCGTGAACTCGTTCCAGGCACAAGCCGCGCTCGGGGTCGAGCAGAGGGACAAGAAGACGTCTGTGACCTTCGTCCATCTCGCTTGCTCCGGGGCATCGATTCCCAAGGGCATGGTCGGCCCGTATCGCGGCATCAACGATCCCGGCGGTGCACCTATCGAGTCCCAGGTCTCGCAGTTGCAACGCCTGATCGGTGGTCGCAAGCTCAATGCGCTGCTGATCAGCATCGGCGTGAACGACCTCGGCTTCAGCGACATTGTCAGCTTCTGTCTCAACACGCCTGATTGCCCCAACCAGCCGTTCGAGGCTGGAGCGTCCCTCGACGACGTCGCGAAGGAGCGTCTGGCTGCGCTCCCGGGCCGTTTCGACCAGTTGGCCGCCCGACTCAACCGGTTGAAGATCCCACCCAGTCGCGTCTTCATCACGGCGTACTTCGACTCTACGCGTGACGCCAAGGGCAACTTCTGCGATCCGCTCATGAGCGTCGTCGGTGGAAAGATCTTCTCGCGCGCCGAGGCCGAGTGGGCGTACGAGAGCCTCCTCGCACCGCTCAACCGCGAAGTCCTGAACGCCGCGCTGAAGCGCGGGTGGACCGCTGTGTGGGGTGCGGCGCAACGGTTCCACACACACGGCTACTGCTCCAGCACACCCTGGATCGTCGGACTTGTGGAGTCGCTCAGAAACCAGCACAGCAAGTACGGCACGTTGCACGCGAATCTTCGCGGTCATCGAGAAACCGCAAGCCTCGTTCTCGCCCGCTTACGCCGGGCCGGAATCCCCGGCTAGGAACGGCCGCTGCGTCATCGTGTCTGAGACGCGTCCTCGCAGTACCCGGTCGAGTGAAGCGCGGAGGTTGGCAACGTCTGTGGCCTCGGGATCGCCTGGATTGTCGGGGAAGACATCAAGGATCCCGCGCCCGACGATCTCCGGGCGTATCGTCATCGTCGCGGCGAGGTAGGCGTTGCTGACCGCAATGATGCGCAGCGCGGGATCAAGTACGAGTCACAGGCCCGGAACGGCCTCGAAGAGGGCGCGAAAATCGATGCCCGGCTCGCTCATTTCGACAGCGCGCGTCGTGTCCGAATTCTCTCGTGTCGACATCTGGAGAGTCGCCCAGCGGCTCGACTTTCGGCTTCATCCTTGCAGGCCGCTGCCGATAAACGCGCATGTGACAGATGTCGTTATGGCCTCGGCTACGCAGGCACAGGTCCTCGTCGTCGATGACGAGCCGGCGCTGCTCATCCTTGCGCGCGAATTGCTCTCGGCGAGCGGCAAACGAGTGTTCACGGCCGCCTCACCCGATGAGGCGCTGGCGCTGCTCGAGAACACGGAAGTCGATCTCGTGCTCACCGATGTGCGGATGCCGGGCCACCGCTCCGGCCTCGACCTGCTCGAGGAGCTCCGCAATCTCTACCCCGCCGTTCCCGTGCTCGTCGTCACAGGCGACGGCACCGGCTCGAACGTCAGCGATGCACTCGATCGCGGCGCTGCCGGATTTCTCACGAAGCCGTTCGGCGCCTCCCAGCTGATCGCCAAGGTCGATCAAACCCTGAGACACAAGTCTCACGCAGAGGCCGTGATCCGCGAGCGGCTCGTTCGCCCGACCATCGCGACAGCACTCGCGAACGCGATCGAGGTCAAGGACGCCGGCATGCAAGGCCACGTCGAGCGCCTCACGGAGATTGCGCTTGTCATCGGGCGGCGTCTCCGACTCAACCGGCACGACATGGAGACGCTCGAGCTCGGCGCCGTGCTCCACGACGTCGGCAAGATCGGCATCCCCGATCGCATCCTGCTCAAGCCCAGCGAGCTCGATCCCGACGAGCGCGAGATCATGAAGGCACATGCCGTCATCGGCGACCAGATGCTCCGGCACCTCGACCTCGACGAGATCCGCCCCGTCGTCCGTCACCACCACGAATACTGGGACGGCAGCGGCTACCCGGACCAGCTCGCAGGTCACGACATCCCACAACTCGCCCGGATCGTCGGGGTCGCCGACTCGATCGAGGCGATGGCCGCCCAACGGCCCTACCGCGAGCCACTCTCGGCACTGCAGATCCGGGCCGAGCTCTCCCGGGGCCGCGGCCACCAATGGGAGCCGCACCTCATCGATATCGCGCTCGATCTCATCAGCAAAGGTGAGATCCTCCTCGACCCTGAGGCCGTCCCCGTCCCTTCCCGATCCACACCTGAGTCCAACGGCGCGAGCGCTCCTGCCTAGGCCGGATTGCGGTCGGTGATCGGAGCCCGCTAGAGCGAGACGGTAGGCAAGAAATCCAGGGCGAAGCGGTCATGGGGAGTCGGGAGCAGTTGTCGTGAGAAGGCCGCTATTTGCGGAGCTCGAGTCAGAGTGAGATGCTGCGCGGAGCAGCGCGGTTCCCCCGTACCCGTGTGCTGCGGCCCGACGCATGATGGGGCGCGCGCGTGCAGATCCTGCCGCGCGCGCCCTGCGTCGGACAGTTCGGCCGGGAGCGATGTCGGGGGAGCTGATTCCCAAGCTTCCGTCCCGCGTGAGCATGCGCGGCGGTCGGCGTCGCTTCGGCGGATAGTTCGCTCAGCCGCAGCCCAGAACCGGACCCGCCCGAAGGCTCAGCGAGAATACGGCGGTGGACGAGGGTCTGATGCTTCTGCTGGTCGGCGTGGTCCTGTCGGCCAGCATCGTCGTTGCGCTGGGGGCAGCCCGCACAGGGTTGCCCGTGCTGGTGGCCTTTCTCGGGTTGGGGATGGTGATCGGCTCCGACGGTCCTGGTGGGGTCGTGTTCGATGACGCCAAGCTCGCCCGCGAGGTGGGGATCGTCGGTCTTGCGCTGATCCTGTACGAGGGTGGCCTGCAGACGTCCTGGCGGCGGTTGCGCCACGTGGCGGTTCCGGCAGCGCTGCTCAGCACCATCGGCGTCGTCGTGAGCGCCGTCTTGACGGGACTCGCCGCGCACGCCCTCTTCGACCTCTCGTGGCTCGAGTCGATCCTCGTAGGCGCCGTGGTCTCGTCCACAGACGCTGCGGCTGTGTTTGCGACGCTCCGCTTCACGCGGATTCGCCGTCGGGTCGCGCGAACACTCGAGGCCGAGTCCGGCGGCAACGACCCGATGGCGATCGCCCTCACGCTCGGTCTGATTGCGTGGATCGAAAGACCACACAGCTACGGATTTCCCGACCTCGTCCTGCTCGTCGTTCGCCAGCTCGGGGTCGGCCTTCTGGTCGGCATCGCCTTGGGCATCGTGGCTTCCTGGGTATTCGCGCGCCTCCCTCACTCGATCGGTGCGTTCGCACCGGTCGCGTCGGTCGCCGCAGCAACCCTCTCGTTCGGCATCGCAGACGTGATCGGAGGCAGTGGCTTCCTCGCCGTCTACCTGGTGGGCCTCGCAGTCGGTGGCACCCCGTCCCAGTACCGGCGGCAGCTCGTCGCGTTCCACGAAGGGCTCGCGTTCCTTGCGCAGGTCGCGCTGTTCGTCGTTCTCGGCCTACTCGTGTTTCCGAGCCAGCTACCCGACGTGGCCGTGGCCGGACTGGCGCTGGCAATGCTGCTCGTCGTGGTGATCCGGCCCGTCGCCGTCTGGGCTTCGACCGCTCTGAGCGAGTTCAGCGCTCGCGAGCGATTGCTCATCGGCTGGGGCGGGCTTCGAGGCGCCGTTCCCATCGTGCTCGCCACCTTCGTGCTCTCCTCGGACGTTCCCCACGCAAACTCGATCTTCAACGTCGTGTTCTTCGTCGTCGTCGTGTCGGCGATCCTGCAGGGAACCACGCTGGAGTGGGTTGCCGGCCGCCTCGGGCTCCTCGCTCCGGCTCGTGCCCCGGATGAGGCTCCGATCGAGGTCAGCGCCCTGAGCAAGCTCGACCTGATCGACTTTGTCGTGGCCGACGATCATGCGATCTCGGGCGCCGCCGTCCGCGAGCTCGGGCTTCCACGGAGCGCGATCATCGCCGTGGTGGCTCGTGGCGACGACTCGATCCCGCCACGTGGCAGCACGATCGTCGAGCCCGGAGACCACCTGTTCGTGCTGGCGCCTCGATCGAGGCGCCAGGAGGTCGAGGACGTGTTCGCCCGCTGGCGCCGGCGCGTCTAGATCTCGACCTCGTTCCTCTGCTCAGTGATCGTCAGGCGGGTCGGTCTCGCCCCATCCCCAGCGCGGCACTGCGGCATGTCGCGGCGGCGTGAAGCCTGTTTGCGAGTTGCGCCTGGCGATACGTGTTCCCCACTCGATGTAGTCCGCAAAGCGTGAGCGAAAGAGCTCGTCAGCGGGAATCCCGGCCTCGTCCAGCGTGGAATAGAGGAGCTCGACCCAGCGCTCGCGCTGCTCCTCGCTGATGTCGCGATTGATGTGAGCGAGAACCATCGTCGGATAGCCCCCGCGGAGCTCGGAGTAGGCCTTCGGCCCTCCGAGCACTTCGCCGAGCCAGAGCGCGACGCGCTGCGGATGATCCGGCGACATCTCCTGGAAGAGCGGAGCGAGCAGCTCGTCGTGTTTCACCTTCCCGTAGAAGAGACGTGTGAGCCGCTGCAGTGCGTCCGCGCCACCCGCGTGTTCGAAGAGTGAGATCTCAGTCATCAGTTCCTCCGTGGCCCTTTCACCATCGCATCTTCCACGATTCTTCAGTCCGGGAGGAGTGGCACCCACAGACCCTGATCGCGACCGAGGAGGACGGCGCGCGTCACCGCGTTCGGACCGAAGCGCTCGCACACCTTGTCGAGAGCCTCATCGAGACTCAGGTCGCCGCGACCATCGAGCGGAAGGGCGAGTTGCACCGCACCGCCGTTGTCGAGGTTGCCGACCGAGATGCCCACCAGCGTGAGACCGCGCGTCTCGATGAGAGGCTCGGCGGTTGCGAGCAACTGCCGAGCCACACTGAGCACCGCGTCGGTGCTCGCGGTCGCATAGGGGAGGGTGTGGGAGCGGGTAGCTCGGGTGAAGTCGTCGAAGCGCAGCCGGAGATTGACCGTGCGACCCACCCGTCCCGCGCTCCTCAGCCTGCGAGTGACCCGGTCGACCAGGCCGACGACCACGGCGTCGACGGTCTCTGGTTGCCCCGGCGGGAAGCGAAAGGCGCGCTGGGAGCCGATCGAACGCCGCCGCACGCGCGGCTTCACCGGCCGGGGGTCACGGTTGTGAGCAAGTGCATGGAGATGCTTGCCCTGCCCCCGTCCCAGGATCGCAACGAGCGCGTCCTCCGGGATCCGCGCCAGGTCTCCGACCGTCTTGACACCTCTGTTGCGAAGCTTCTCCGCGGTCACCCGCCCGACACCCCAGAGGTGCTCGATCGGAAGCGGGTGGAGAAATGCGAGCTCCCGGTCGGGCTGAACGACGAGGAGGCCGTCCGGCTTTGCGACGCCACTCGCAACCTTGGCGAGGAACTTCGTCCGCGCCACCCCCACGGTGATCGGGAGACCGACCCGTTCACGAACTGCGACCCGGAGTCGGGCCGCGATCTCCGGCGGCGATCCGGAGAGCCGTCCCATCCCGCGGACGTCGAGGAAGGCCTCGTCTATCGACAGCCCTTCGACCAGCGGCGTCGTGTCCTCGAAGACGCGATACACGGCCTTGCTTGCCTCCGAGTACGCGACCATCCGCGGGACGACGACGATTGCCCGCGGACACAGCGCTCGTGCCTGCCTGAGCCCCATCGCAGTGCGGATCCCAGCTGCCTTGGCCTCGTAGCTGGCCGCGAGAACAACTCCTGCACCGACGATCACCGGGCGGCCCTGAAGGCGACGATCGTCGCGCTGCTCGACCGACGCGTAGAACGCGTCGAGATCGGCGTGGAGGATCGTCCCATCTTTCAAGCGAACATATGTTCGCACATTTTGAACCATCGCTTCCACCGGGTTGTCGGGACTTGCGGGCTCCCGCCCGGTGCTCAGGCCCTGACCTCGGAACCGGAAGCGGGGGACTGGGAACCTTGCCCACGGCCGCAGGCAGGCACCGGCGAGCGGTCGCCGGCCCGTGCGGAGGTCCCGACCTCGTCGACAGCCGCAGGCCCGTCCGTGGTCGGAGTCGGGCTCGTGCGGCTCTTGAAGCGATCGCGCCGTGCGAGGTGGGCCTGATGGTGCCCCAGCTCGAGTCGGCGTTCCCACAGCAGGATGGTCGAGATCAGCGGGTTCATGCGTCCTCCGTTCCGTCGTTGCTCATGCAACCGGTTGCACAGAAATCGAAATAAAAAGCCGTCACGCTGAGGTCCGAATGACGAGCTCGGCAGGGATGGAAACCTCGGTCACGACACCCGTCTGGAGATACTGGACAAGGGCCTGCGCGAGCAGCTTCCCGGACAATGGCCCGTTCTGGCGGATCGTGGTCAGAGGTGGGTTGCTGTGTTGTGCGATCGAGATATCGTCGTAACCGACCACCGCGATGTCGTCGGGGACGCGGCGGCCCTCGTCGCGGATCGCGTCCATCGCCGCGATCGCCATCAGGTCGCTGTTGACGAAGACGCCGTCAACGTCCGGAGCGCGTTGCAGCAGCTGACGCATCGCCATCGCACCCGACGCCTCCGAGAAGTCGCCGTACGCGACGAGCGCAGGGTCGACCGTGCGCCCCGCTTCCTGGAGCGCGACCTCGTACCCACGGAAACGATCCTTCACCTCGAGCGCCCCGGCCCAGCCGCCGAGGAATGCGACCCGGCTCCTCCCGGTTCCGAGCAGGTGCTCCGTTGCGACCTTGCCGCCGGCAACGTTGTCACCGCTGACCGAGCTGTAGCCGTGATTCGGCGCGGGTGCACCCCAGAGGACGAACGGGGCCTTCATGTCGACCAGCGTCTCGAGGTAGCTCTTGGTGCAGGTGGCCGACAGCAGGATGAATCCGTCGACCCGACCGCTCTCCAGGTACTCACGCGCCCATTGGTCGTCATCGGGGTCGACGTGCACCACGAGCATGTCGTACCCGTGCGCGTGGAGCGCGGACGAGATCCCGCTCATGAGCTCGAGCATGAAGACGTCGGGGACGAGCGAGTCCTTGGCGTAGGCGTACGTGACGAAGGCAATCGTGTTGCTCTGCTTCAGGCTGAGCCTGCGGGCCGGCACGTTGAGCTGGAAACGCTGCTGTGCGGCGATCCCGCGCACCCGCTGTTTCGTCTCGTCTCCGATCAGCGGGCTGTCGTTCAAGGCACGGGACACGGTCGACTTCGAGACGCCCGCCAATCGGGCGATATCGGCGATTGTGAGGGGGGATTTGTCAACCATCATGCAACCGGTTGCATGAGCGTATCAGGTCCACTGCAGGCTGGGCGATGAGCGCTCGCCGGACGTTCCTGGAGCGGGCCTGATGCTCCTCGGCTGGGCTCTTGGCGTCGGTCGGGTAGCGTTCCCGGCATGTGCCGGAACATCAAGACGCTCCACAACTACGAGCCACCTGCCACCGAGGACGAGATTCGCGCTGCCGCGGTGCAGTACGTCCGCAAGGTGAGCGGCTCGACAAGGCCGTCGAAGGCCAATGAGGCCGCGTTCGCCCGGGCGGTTGACGAGGTCACCGACATCACGAGACGGCTTCTCGGGTCGCTGGTGACGACGGCCGAGCCTCGCGATCGCGAGGCAGACGCCGCTGCTGCCCGCGAGCGGGCGCGCCGCCGCTTCGCTCCTGCCGGGTAACCGGGTCGTGACGCCGCGAACCGACGCCGCGCTTCGCGCGAACGTCCGGCTGCTCGGCACCATCCTCGGCCGCGTGCTCGTCGAGCAGGAGGGCGAGGACGTCTTCCGGCTCGAGGAGCGGATCCGCCTCCTTGGCCGTCTCGGCCGGCGCGGCGACGATGGCTCGAGGCGAGCGATGGCGGAGGTGATCGCCGGTCTCGACGTCGAACGCCAGGCCCTCGTGCTTCGCGCCTTCACGGTCTACTTCCACCTCGCGAACATCGCGGAGCAGCATCACCGGTTGCGGCGACGGCGCGAGACCGAGCGCGAGGGCGGCGTTCTGCGCGAGTCGCTCGCCGACGCGCTGGCTCAGCTCGAGGTTGCCGGCGTCTCTGAGGACGAGCTCAGCGAGGCCGCAGCGAAGGTGTCGGTCGAGCTCGTGCTCACCGCCCACCCGACCGAGGCCTTTCCCCGGACGGTGCTCGAGAAGCACCGTCGCATCGGGACGCTTCTCTCCGAGCTCGACGACACCCGCCTGACGCCTTCGGAGCAGGAGAAGATCGAAGACATCCTCGCCGAGGAGATCACGATTCTGTGGCAGACCGACGAAGTGCGGTCGTCGCGCCCGCGTGTCGTCGACGAGATCCGCCAGGGGCTCTGGTTCCTCGAGGAGAGCCTCTGGGACGCTGCGCCCGATCTCGTGGAGGAGTGGCAGCGACGCCTTCCCGGGGTGCCGTTGCGCTTCGGGAGCTGGATCGGAGGCGACCTCGACGGCAACCCGAACGCCGGAGCCGCGACGGTCCGCGAAGCGGTCGAGCGTAGTCGTGAGGTCGTTACCCGGCTCCTCCGGCGCGACATTCGCACGCTCGCGGCCTCGTGGGGAATGTCGACCGGTCTTGTCGACGTCGATCCGTCCATTGGCGACGTTCCGCTCCCTCCTGACCTGAATCCGGATGAGCCGTACCGACGCCGGCTCACCGCGATCTGGGAGCGGCTCGGCGCCGAGGGCTATGCGGACGTGAACGAGGTTCAGGCTGAGCTCGAGCTCGTGGACTCGAGCCTCCGCGCACACGGGGGGGAGAGGATCGCCGACGGCGGGCTTGCGTCCCTCCGGCGCCAACTCGACGTCTTCGGGTTGCACGGCGCCTCGCTCGATCTGCGCGTGCACGCGAGTGCGCTACGCGGCGACCCGGAAGGTGTCTCCGCGGTGCTCTCCGAGGCGGCGGCGCTCCAGCGCGCACACGGCGCCGAGTGCATCGACGGTCTCGTCATCTCGATGACCCGGACCGCCGCTGACATCCTTCTCGCCGAGCAACTCGTTGCGGATGCCGGGGCAAAGCTGCAGGTCGTGCCGCTTCTCGAGACCGTCGCCGATCTCCGCGGCGCCGCTGCGCTCGTCAGGGAGCTGCTCGACCAGAGCCCGCGCGAGCAGCTCGAGGTGATGGTGGGGTACTCCGACTCGGGCAAGGACGGTGGAGTCGTCACCGCGCAATGGGAGATCTTCCGTGCGCAGGAGTCGCTCGCCTGGGTCGCCGGCGAGCACGACGTTGCCCTGACGATCTTCCACGGTCGCGGTGGTAGCGCCGGGCGCGGAGGTGGGCCGACCTACGCGGCGATCCTCGCGCAGCCTCCGCACGCGGTCGACGGTCGCCTGAAGGTGACGGAGCAGGGCGAGACGATCGCGTTCAAGTACGGGATTCCACGTCTTGCCAGGCGGAACCTGGAGGCTGCGGTCGCGGCGACGTTGATCGCCTCGCTGCCGAATCGTGTCGTCCACGAGGCGCCCGAGGGCTCGCGAGAGGCGATCGAATCGGTGTCGGCGGCCGCCCATCAGACCTATCGCAGCATCGTCTGGGACGATCCGCGGTTCCAGGAGTTCTTCGGGAGCTTCACACCGCTCGACGAGCTCCGTCGTCTCGAGATCGGGTCGCGTCCGTCGTCGAGGCCGGAGGCTGCAGGGTCAGCCGAGCTCGAAGCGCTGCGCGCGATCCCGTGGGTCTTCAGCTGGACGCAGACCCGCTGCATTCTTCCCGCCTGGCTCGGGGCAGGGTGCGGGTCTCTCGGCGGTGCCGGTCCCGGAGCTTCGACGTCTCTACGCAACCTGGCCGTTCTTTCGCGCGCTGGTGGAGAACCTCGAGATGTCGCTGGCCAAGACCAGCATGGAGATCGCCGAGCGCTACCTCCCGCTCGTGCCGGATCAAGCCCTGGCGACGCGGGTCTTCTCGCAGCTCAGAGCGGAGCACGACGCCGCGGTGGCCGGCGTGCTCGAGATCGTCGAGACGCATGACCTGCTCGACCGCCAGCCCGTGCTCCAGCAGTCGGTGCGGTTGCGCAACCCCTACGTCGATCCGATGAACGCGATTCAGGTCGAGCTCTTGCAACGGTTCCGCGGCGGTGACGAGAGCGCCCTGCGGCCGCTCCTGCGCTCGATCGCGGGCATCGCAGCGGCACTCCGCAACACCGGCTAGCCACTCAATTCCCACGCGGTTCCTGCCGATGTGCTCTCAATGAAGCGCCGGTTGGTCATCCGTAACTGCGTTGCCCTGATCGTTGCGATCGCGCCGATCGTCGTTCTTGCCCGTGTGTGGGATACGCAGGTCTACTTCCCCGGATGGCTGCACTTCGCAGGCGTTGGTGTCGCGGCCGCGGCAGCGACGGCCGCGGCGATCGCGCTCACCGTCGCCGGCGCACTCGAAGGTGACGGCCGAGCCGTCGTCGCCGGGCTCGCATTTTCGCTGATGGCGGCGCTGCTCTGCCTTCACGGCGCCGCGACACCTGGGTTCATCGTCGGGATGAACGGTGTCGTCGCGTTCACCGGCGCCGCGACGCTGCCGGTGGGCTGTGCCATCCTGGCCCTCGGGTCGCTGCCGGTGTTCAATCGCCCCGGGGTCGTTCGACACCTGATCGCCGCGCTCGTGCTTGGCTCGGGCGCGATCATCGTGCTTGGCGTAAGCGCGATTCTCGTCCCCACGCTGGTTCCCGCTGTTCCTCGCGCGGGTGGGCCGGTGGCCCTGACGACGCTCGCCCTCGGCGGGGCGGCCTGCTTCGTGCTCGAGGTGCGGGCCGTGCGCACCTATCGGCTGACGCACCGGGTCGCCGATCTCTCGGTCGCGGTCGGGATCGTGTGGATTGCGGCGGCGTTGACGATGTCGCTCACTACCGGGTACACCGACCTCGGCTGGTGGATCGGTCACCTCGTCGAGATCTGCGGTATCGCGCTGGTCGGGATTCCGGTCGCACGCGACCTCCGGCTCGGCGCCGCTCACCGCTCGCGCCCCCTCGTGGGGGATCTTCGAGGCGCGGATCTCGTCGCCTCGGCCGAGGCGTTCTTCGGGTCACATGTCCGCGCGTTGCTCGTGGCACTGGAACAGAAGGACACCTCGACCGAGGTGCACACGCGGCGGGTCGCGCTCCTCGCTGCACAGGTTGGAGACGAGCTCGGCCTTCCTCCCGGTCGCCTCCGCAACCTCGCAGACCGGCGGCCTGCTTCACGACATCGGCAAGCTTTCGGTGCCCGATGCCGTGTTGAAGAAGCCGGCCCCGCTGACGGATGCCGAGTACGCCGAGATTCGACGCCATCCCGCCGCGGGCGTCCGGCTGTCTGCAGGAGCTCGGTGGCTTCTCCGACGCCGTGCTCTCCCTCGTGCACGATCACCATGAGCGACTCGACGGCTCCGGCTACCCAAGAGGACGCGTCGCGTCCGAGCTTTCGCTCGATGCCAGGATTCTTGGCGCCTGCGACGTCTATGACGCGCTTGTCTCGCCGCGTGTCTACCGCGACGCCTGGTCACCCGAGCAGGCGATGCAGCTCCTCCGTGACGGCGTCGACCGCACGTTCGACGGCAAGGTGATCGCGGCTCTCTCGAAGGTGGTGGGCGCACCGGCCTCGGTGCCGGCCCCCTCCACGGTCGCGCCCGTCTGTCAGTCCTGCCACTCCCGTTCCCGCCTCCTGCTAGGCGCGTGCGAGCGCCGCGCTCTTGTCGCGGAGGTAGGCCAGGTACGGCTCGGGGTCGATCGGCCCACCCGCGACCCGAGCGATCGTCTCGGCGGGGGTGAACTTGCGTCCGAGCGCGTAGAGCCGATCGCGAAGCCACGTATGGATCTCGTCGAAACGGCCCTGCTCTATCTGGTCGTAGGCATCGGGAAGATCGAGCATGAGCCGCTCCCAGATCTGGGCGGCCACCACGTTTCCGAGCTGGTACGTGGGGAAGTAGCCGAACATGCCGGCCGCCCAGTGCACGTCCTGGAGACAGCCCCTCGCGTCGTCGGGAACGTCGACGCCGAGGAGGTCGCGCATTCGCGTGTTCCAGGCCTCCGGGAAGATCCGACGTCGCCAGCCCGCCGAAGAGAAGAGCCTGCTCCAGCTCGAAGCGCAGGATGATGTGGAGACCATAGGTCGTCTCGTCGGCATCGACGCGGATCAGCGAGGGTCGGACCAGGTTGACCGCTCGGTGAAACCGCTCGAGCCCGACCCCGGCGAGTGCCGCCGGAAACGCTTCCTGGACGCGCGGATAGAACCAGCGCCAGAACGGGAGCGAGCGGCCGATCACGTTCTCCCACAGCCGTGACTGCGACTCGTGCAGGACCGAGGAGCACCCGGATGCAAGCGGCGTGCCGTCGAGCGTCGCGCTGATTCCGTGCTCGTAGACCCCGTGACCCACCTCGTGCATCGTCGAGAAGAGCGACGTTCCCG
Organism: uncultured Actinomycetes bacterium; assembly: GCA_963724655.1. Classification (GTDB taxonomy): domain Bacteria; phylum Actinomycetota; class Thermoleophilia; order Gaiellales; family Gaiellaceae; genus Gaiella. The sequence continues at coordinate 430,796 of CAVRVG010000005.1, forward strand.
AGAGATCATCTTCGGCATAGCGCGTCGTGAGGCGGATGTCACGGCTTCCCAGGCTCAGGCAGAACGGATGGACAGTAGGGTCGAGGCGGAACGACCCTTCGCCCAGGCCGAACGCGCGCACGATCTCGAGTGAGAGCTCCTCCTGAGCTGGTCGTGGATAGTGGGAGCGCACGAACGGCTCGTCGTCTTCCGGGGGCACGGCTTCGACGAGGGCACGCAGCTCGGGCTCGAGGCGAGAGAAGACCCGCCGCACCTCGCTCGTCTGCATGCCGGGCTCGAAATCGTCGAGAAGAGCGTCGTACGGTTCGATCGGGTCGAAACAGGCGATGTACTCGTGCTTGAGCTCGAGCGTCCGATCGAGCACGGGTCGGAACGAGGCGAAGTCGGAGCTCTGGCGCGCGATGACCCATGCCTCGACCGAGGCCGAGGAGTGGCGCGACAGCTCGGCCTGGAGCTCGGCCGGAATCCTGCGCGCCTTGGCCCAGTCGGTGCGCGTCACTGCGATCAGGCAAGCGTCGTCGCTCTCCGGATCGAGAGACGACTCCAACGGGCGTACGGCTTCCAGCAGCTCGCCGATCGCGTCGTCGGTGAACATCTCGTGGGCGATACGCTGCACCGTCGCCACGTGGTCGGCTCGGCCGTCGCCGCCGGTCGGGGGCATCATCACGAGCTGATCCCACTCGAGAAGGCGCCCCGCCATCCCGAGGTCGCTGATGTCCTTGAGGCGTGATTTCAGTTGCGCGAGTGCGTCCGGCACGATGCCTCCCGATCGATTCGACCAGGAGCCTAGCCAGCGGTCGCCGGGATGCGCGCGATTGTCTTCTTGCCGACCCACACGGCCTGGTCTGCCATCGCGAGCAGCTCCCTGTCTCCGGCAGAGTCGCCGTACGCCCACAGGACGGCGCTTTCGAGGCCGCGCTCTGCGAGCCAGGCCTGCAGGCGGCGGGCCTTCTCCGGGCCGCGGCAGTTCGGCCCGTCGAGTCGACCTGTACAGCGCCCGTCCGAGTCGATCTCGAGGCGCGTCGACAGGATGTCATCGACGCCGAGCAGCGCGCCAAGTGGGCGAACGTAGTTCTCGAACGACGCCGAGACGATGAGGGTGAGGTCGCCCTGCTGCTGGTGCCACTCGAGGCGAGCGAGAGCGTCCTCGCGCATCCATCGCTCGCGCACCTCCCGCGCGAACGGTGCGCCCAGCGGCTCGAGCTCGCTCACGGTGGTGCCGCGAAGGGCACTGACCGCGATCTCCTTGAGCGAGTCCCGATCTCGTCGGGCCAGCGCGCGAACGAGCATGACGGGATGTCGTGCCATCACGAGCGCGAGCCGCGCTCCCGCCGCACGTCGCAGAAACGGGGTCACGCAGTCGCGACGGGTAAGTGTCCCATCCAGATCGAACGCCGCGATGCGGCGAGGCTCGTCGGAATTCGTCACGCTCATCCGCCGAACGAGGCTATACACTCGAATCGATGTCCGACGGCCCCGAGATCTTCGACGACCTCTACCTCGGCCTGCACGCCGGGGGTGCGCTGCGCAAGCAACGGCGTGGGGAGGAGCTGACCGATGCAGAGCGGGAGGCGCTCGGTCGCTGGCAGCGGCTCTCCGTGTGGCGGAAGGCGATCGCCGTCGGCGCGTTCGCGCTGGGCACATTCGGTCTCGGCTTCACCCTCGGCGGTCTCGTCTTCGGCCGCCGGCGGATCAAGACGTAGTCCCCACCGGACGCGCTTCGTCGGCGCCGCCCGTGACGCACCGACTGACGCTAGACGAACATACGTTCTATAGATAGGCTTGTCAGCGCATGCCGGCTGATGAGCTGATCGTCCACGGTGCTCGCGAGCACAACCTCAAGGACATCACTGTCCGCCTGCCGCGAAACAGGCTGATCTGCATCACCGGTCTCTCGGGCTCGGGGAAGTCGAGCCTCGCATTCGACACGATCTACGCGGAGGGTCAACGGCGCTACGTCGAGTCGCTCTCGGCCTACGCGCGACAGTTCCTCCAGATGATGGAGAAGCCTGATGTCGACTCGATCGACGGGCTCTCGCCCGCGATCTCGATCGACCAGAAGACAACGAGCCGCAACCCGCGCTCGACGGTCGGAACCGTCACCGAGGTCTACGACTATCTCCGCCTGCTGTACGCACGGGTCGGCCGGCCGCACTGCCCGGTCTGTGGACGTCCGATCGCGGGGCAATCGCTCGACCAGATCGTCGAGCAGGTCCTCTCGCTCGAGGAGGGGACGCGATTCACCGTCAACGCACCGATCGTGCGGGGTCGCAAGGGTGAGTTCCGTGATGTGCTCGAGGAGCTGCGTCAGGACGGCTTCACCCGGATCAAGGTCGACGGCGAGCAGCGGCTGCTCGAGGACGAGATCGTCCTCGACAAGAAGTTCAAGCACACGTTGGAGGTCGTGGTCGACCGGCTCGTGATGAAGCCCGACCTGCGTCAGCGCCTCACGCAGAGCATCGAGACCGCGACCGCGCTCGCCGAGGGCCTCGTCGGGATCGACATCATCGACGGCGAGCCTCTTCTCTTCAGTGAGAACTTCGCGTGCCCCGAGCACGGCGTCTCGCTGGCCGAGCTCGAGCCGCGGATCTTCTCGTTCAACGCACCGCACGGTGCCTGCCCGCGCTGCACGGGTCTCGGCTCACAGCTCGAGATCGATCCCGACCTGCTCGTGCCCGATCCAGGGCTGTCGATCGACGACGGCGTGCTCGTCCCCTGGTCGACGGGTGGGCAGGGGTTCTACGAGTCGGTGATCAAGGCGATCGCCGACCGGTACGAGATCGACGCTCACAAGCCGTGGCGCGACCTCACGCAAGAGCACCAGGATCTGTTCCTCCTCGGGACGAACGGCGACCGAATCCTGGTCACCTACAAGAACCGAATGGGACGCAAGCGGCAGTATGCGATGGCCTTCGAGGGGCTCGTCAACAACCTCCAGCGCCGCTACCGCGAGACCGAGTCGTCGCAGCAGCGGGAGCGCATCGAGGAGTACATGAGCCTTCGCCCGTGCCCCGACTGTCACGGGGCTCGGCTCAAGCCCGAGGTGCTGGCGGTCAAGGTCGGCGGCTGCTCGATCCACGAGTTCGCACGCATGTCCGTGGGCGCCGCGCTGCGCTTCCTCGACGACCTCGGTCTGACGCCGACCGAAGAGCTGATCGGTCATCGCATCGTCAAGGAGATTCGCGAGCGGCTCACCTTCCTCGACGACGTCGGGGTCGGCTACCTGCAGCTCGACCGCGCTGCGAGGACGCTGTCCGGTGGCGAGGCGCAGCGGCTCCGGCTCGCGACCCAGATCGGCTCGCAGCTCGTCGGGGTGCTCTACATCCTCGACGAGCCTTCGATCGGTCTCCATCAGCGCGACAACGACAGGCTCATCGGGACGCTTCACAGGCTCCGCGACCTCGGTAACACCGTGCTCGTCGTCGAGCACGACGAGCAGATGATGCGCACGGCGGACTGGCTCGTCGACATGGGCCCGGGAGCGGGTGAGCACGGTGGATACGTCGTCGCCGAAGGGAGCGCCGGCGACGTCATGCGGATTCCCGGCTCGGTGACCGGTCAGTTCCTCTCGGGTCAGCGCCAGATTGCGGTGCCGGCCCGGCGTTCGGACGACCGCGGCGAGCTTCGGGTGATCGGGGCACGCGAGCACAACCTCAAGGGGATCGACGTCGACATTCCGATCGGCAGGTTCGTGTGTGTGGCCGGTGTCTCGGGGTCGGGAAAGTCGACGCTGGTCAACGAGATCGTGTTCAAGGCGCTCGGGAACCGACTGAACAAGACGCGGACGAAGCCCGGCGCCCACACCGATGTCGAGGGTGTGGACGCCTTCGACAAGGTGATCGACATCGACCAGACGCCGATCGGTCGCACTCCACGCTCGAACCCGGCGACGTACACCGATCTCTTCACGCACGTCCGCGATCTCTACTCGCTCACCCCGGAGGCGAAGGTACGGGGATACAAGCCCGGACGATTCTCGTTCAACGTCCGCGGCGGCCGCTGCGAGGCCTGCAAGGGCGACGGGCAGATCAAGATCGAGATGCACTTCCTTCCCGATGTGTACGTGCCGTGCGATACCTGTCACGGCAAGCGCTACAACCGTGAGACGCTCGAGGTGCGATTCAAGGGGAAGTCGATCGCCGACGTGCTCGAGATGTCGGTCGAGGAGGCGCTGGAGTTCTTCTCGAAGGTCCCCAAGATCCAGCGGCGGTTGCAGACGATGCACGACGTCGGGCTCGACTACATCCGGCTCGGCCAACCTGCGACGACGCTCTCGGGTGGCGAGGCACAACGCGTCAAGCTGGCGGCTGAGCTCTCGAAGGTCGCCACCGGGCGAACCCTCTACATCCTCGACGAGCCCACGACCGGGCTGCACTTCGCGGATATCGAGAAGCTGCTCGAAGTGCTGCAGCGCCTCGTCGACACCGGCAACACCGTGCTCGTGATCGAGCACAATCTCGACGTGATCAAGCAGTCGGACTGGGTCATCGATCTCGGCCCCGAAGGAGGGGACGCTGGCGGCGAGGTGATCGCCGTGGGCACACCCGAGGACATCGCCGAGGTGGAGGAATCGCACACGGGGCAGTTCTTGCGGACGGTGCTGGCGCGGCAGGCTGTCGTCGTCGCAGCCTGAGGCGCATGTCTTCTCGACCGCGGCTGCATGGGGCAGGGGATACCCTCGGGGACGATGAGCCAGCCTCACCCAAAGCCCGTTGAGGTCGCAGACCGGGAGGCCGAGGAGAGCTCGGCGGCCGGCGCACTCGCCTCGCGCGCCTGGTGGGGCCGAATCCCGCGGCTGGTCAGCAACCCGGTTTCGGTGTTCGAGGCACTCCGTGAGACCGATGACGTCGATGTGGACGCCCGCGCAGAGCCGATCACCGCGATCGTGATCCTCGCAGGGATGGCGGCAGTCCTGCTCTCGCCTGCCTGGGGTCGGCTCCTCGACGACTCCCAGGTCGACGGCCTCGTTGTCGCCGTACTCACCTTCGTCGGCGGCGCCTTCTATGGAGCGGCCGGCTACTTCCTCCTCGGGCTTGGCTGTCTGGCTCGGGGCGCGTGGAGCGGGTGTCGATCAGCCCTTCAGGCTGAGCCGGCAGCTCGTCGCGTTTGCGTCGCTTCCGATCGCGCTTTCGTTGTTCGTCACGGTGCCGTTGCTTCTGGCCTGGGTGGGCGGCGACTGGTTCCGAGCCGGTGGAGACGACGTTGGCGCGCCTCGGTGGGTCATCACGGCAATCGCGCTCGTGTTCGTGGGCTGGGCGGTTGGGCTGGTTGTCGTCGGTCTCCGAACGACGTTTCGGCTGCCGTGGTTCGGCGTCTTCACGGCGCTCGCACTGGCCGGCGTGCTCGTGGCGGCGTGCGCCGTCGTGCCAGATCTCCTCTGAGTGCGCGAAGGGGTGAGCTCAGCCCCTCGATCGGGGGACGCGACCCCTCCGAAGGGGGATGGAGCGAGACCCGCCTCGCGCGGAGAGTGTGCTCAAGCGGCGAGGGCGTGCGGCCCTCAGAGGGAGATGAGCGACGTGCTCGACAGGATGCGGCCAGTCGGGTCGGGGAGGCTTCGGTGATACTCGGAGTCGTCGTCGTCCAGGCAATCGGTTTGGCGCTGGTAGCGCTCGCAGCGCTTGCGATCGCAGGGGTCGCACGGTCGCTTGCACGACGTGTCAGCGGCGACGCCGACGTACGGGATGCGCTGCAGGCGACCGCAGCGGACGGTTTCGAGCGGACGCTCGACGCGGTGCGAATGGCCCTCGACGCCGACCTTGTGCTGCTGGTGATCGGCGCCGCCGGGCCGAACCCGGTGCGAGTCGTGGAGAGCACGAAGGCCGGCTCCACCGATCTGCGGCAGGTGAACCTTCCGGCGGCGTACAGCCGCCTTGCAACCGAGGTGGGACGCGTCGGAGGCACCGTCCTGACCGGTCGCGGAGGGTCGCCTACCCTCGATGCGGCGCTCGTCTCTCGTGGCCTCGTCCATGGGGCCGCGCTCCCTGTCCAGGGGGACGCGAACGAGGTGATCGGAATGCTCGTGGTTGCACGCATGCGTGGACGCATGAGGCGAGATGACAGGCACAGGCTCGCACTCGTCGCGGAGCGGCTCGGGGCTCAGCTCGAGTCTGACCGTCTGGAGCGCTCGGTTCGCGACCTGACGACGATGCGAAACGAGCTCCGTCACCGCGCCGATCACGATCCGTTGACCGGGCTTCCGAACCGGACGGTGCTGTCGATGAAGGTGACCCAGGCGCTCGCCGAGGTCGAACAGCAGACGACGGTGGCGGTGCTCTTCCTCGATCTCGACGACTTCAAGGTCGTCAACGACCTTCTCGGTCACCAGGCAGGCGACGAGCTGCTCGTGACGGTTGCGCGTCGCGTCTCGGCGGCGATCCGGCCGGTCGACATGGCCGCGCGGCTCGGCGGCGACGAGTTCGCCGTTCTCGTCCGCTGCATCGACGCCAACGACGGCGAGCGAGTTGCAATGCGGCTGGTCGAGGCGCTGGACACGCCGTTTGGCGTCGCCGGCCGCGATGTCAGCGTGCGGGCGAGCGTCGGGATCGCGTACGGCTCGGCGGGACGCATCGACACCGAGGAGATCCTCCGCAACGCCGACCTTGCGATGTACGAAGCGAAGCGGGACGGGAAGGGGCGCTACGCCCGGTTCGACAGGCGGATGCTCGACCGCGTGAGAACGCGGCATGAGCTGGTCGTCGCGCTCGAGAAGGCGGTCGAGCGGAACGAGATCCAGGTGCACTACCAGCCGATCGTGAACCTCGAGTCGCGTCAGCTCGTGGCGGTCGAGGCGCTCGCCAGGTGGCACCGGCCGGGACACACGCTGACAGAGCCTGAGGGCTTCATCGGCGTCGCCGACGAGGCGGGCCTGATGCCGAGCATCGGTCGGTCCGTGCTGGCAATCGCGTGTCGTCAGGTTCGCGACTGGCAGCGGATCTATCCCAGCTGCGCCGAGCTCGAGGTCACCGTCAACCTCGCGCCCACCGAGCTCTCGGACTCGATGCTCGTCCACGATGTCGCTGCAATCCTCGAGGACACAGGCTTCGATCCGTCGCGCCTCATCCTCGAGATCACGGAGTCCGGGGTGATGCGCAATCCCGACCAGGCAAGGCGAGCAATGCTGGCCCTCCGCGAGCTCGGCGTCCGCCTGGCTCTCGACGATTTCGGAACCGGCCACTCGTCGCTCGCGCATCTGCGCGAGTTTCCCCTCGACCTCCTCAAGATCGCACGACCGTTTGTCGAGCAGATCGTCGAGCGGGAACGGGATGCCGTGTTCGTCGAGACCATCGTGCGCCTCGCAGCGTCGCTCGAGCTGCCGGTCGTCGCGGAGGGAATCGAGAACGAGCTACAGGCCGACTCCGTCGCCGCGCTTGGCTGTGAGCTGGGACAGGGCTATCTGTTCGGCCGGCCGGTCGGCTCGCTCGGCATGACGCGCTATCTCGTCGCCGACACGCTGCCCCCCGGGCTGCCGTCGGTCGCAGTCGCCTTGTAGTCAGCGGCGAACGCCTCGTGCTCCTCGCGAGCCATCTCATACGTGTGCTCTTCACCCGGGAACGAGCCACCCCGGACGTCGGCGGCATAGGCCTCGAGAGCGTCGCGGATCTCGCGTGAGAGGTTCGCGTAGCGCTTGACGAAGCGAGGAAGATGCCCTTCGGTCAACCCGAGGAGGTCGTGGTAGACGAGCACCTGGCCGTCGCAGCCGGGGCCGGCGCCGATCCCGATCGTGGGGATCGACAGACGGCGCGTGATCTCGGCGGCGACCGGGGCCGGCACCGCCTCCAGCACCAGCATGAAGCAGCCGGCGTCCTGGAGGGCCTCGGCGTCGGCGACGAGCTGCCGCGCCGCGTCCGCCGTCTTCCCCTGCGTCTTGAAACCCCCGAGCATCGTCGAGGTCTGCGGGGTGAGGCCGATGTGCCCGACAACCGGAATCCCTGCCTGAACAATCGCCCGGACACGCGGGAGCATCGCTCCCGCTCCCTCGAGCTTCACGACGTCGGCACGCGCCTCCTTGACGAACCGGATCGCATTGCGGACAGCGTCCTCATCCGAGACCTGGTACGAGCCAAACGGCATGTCGCCGACCACGACAGGTCGCCGGACCGCCCGGGCAACCGTGCGCGTGAGGAAGAGCATCTCGTCCATCGTCACCGGCACCGTCGTGCCCTCGTGCCCGAGCACGACCATCGCAGCCGTGTCGCCGACGAGGATCATGTCGATGCCCGCGTCCTCGGCGAACCGGGCGCCGGGCATGTCGTACGCCGTGACCATCACGATCTTGTCGCCTCGGCTCTTCATCGCGGCGAGCTCCGGGAGCGCAAGCTTTCCGGCGGGGGGCATGCTCATGGGGTCACTCCTTTGCCTCTAGCGAGACGTTGTCGATCAGGCGGGTCTCGCCGACGCGAACTGCTGCGGCGAGGACGGGCGGGGTGAAGGGGGCGAGAGCGACGTAGTCGATGTCGAGCCCTGCGCTCGCGAGGATCGCGCGCGCACGCTCGGGATCGCCCGTGGCAAGGGCGCGGGGGAGGGACAGGGCTTGCACGCGATCGGTTTCGCTCAGGCGCGCATTCCGCGAGGACAGGGCAAGGCCGGCAGCGTCGCGCACGGTTGGCACGACCCGCAGCTCGAGTCTCAGATTGAGGTCGGTGACCATCCGCCTCAGGACCTCGACCTGCTGGGCGTCCTTCTGACCGAAGTAGGCAAGCTGGGGCTCGACCAGGTTGAAGAGCTTGAGGCAAATCGTTGCGACCCCGCGGAAATGATCAGGGCGTTGCTCCCCTTCGAGGATCGCACCGAGGCTCGTGACGTCGACCCAGGTCTGGAAACCCGACGGATAGAGCTCGTCCACGGTCGGCGCGAAGACAACGTCGACGCCTTCCAGTGCCGCGACCTCGAGATCGCGTTGCTCGTTTCTCGGGTAGTCGGCAAGGTCGGCGGCGTCACCGAATTGCGCGGGGTTGACGAAGAGGCTCATGACGACCGTGTCGCAGGCCGACCGGGCGGCTCGAAGGAGGGCGCGATGACCATCGTGGAGCGACCCCATCGTCGGGACGAGGCCAATCGTTCCGCTCCGCCTTGGAGCGAGCGTCTCTCGGAGCTCGGCGATCGTCCGTGCGGTCTTCACGCCATCACCTCTGAGCCGATCTGGAGTGCCGTGAGCGATGCGAGCGCTCGGTACGACGCTTCGATCTCGGGGTGAGCGTCTGCGATTGCGCTGAGGTGCCGGGAGACCGTCTCGAAATCGCCGCGCTCGATCGCTCCGGTCAGCTCGAAGTCGTTCTCGATCGTGCGACGCATCAGCGGATCGAGTGCCTCCGCTGGTGCTCCCGCGGTCTCGAGAAGGCTTCCCGCGGCCCGTCGGAGCGTGACCAGGTAGTTCGAAGCGATTGCAGCGCCGGCGTGGTAGAGCGCACGGCTCGAGTCGGTGAGGACAAAGGAGCGAAGCCCCAACGTCTCCGCGAGCCAAGTCGCAACCGCGAGCGCCTCGCCGTCGTCTCCCGTCGCCGCTGCCCAGGCTCCGTCGAGTTGCTCGGGCCCACGGCGGTGAGTGAAGGTCTGGAGTGGATGGAGCGAGAAGCGGCGCCCGTGGGGAGACAGCGCGGCGAGAGTCGTCGCGCCGGAGACGTGGGCAACCCATGGCCCAGGCTCGATCGTTGCCGCGACCTCCGCGATCGCACGATCGGGAACGCACAGCAGGACGAGCTCGGGCTCGGCGTCGTCGAGTCGGATTCCGCGCTCGGCAAGACGAGCGCCGATCGCGCTCCCGACGCGCCCGCGCGCACCGATTACCTTGACACTCTCGATCATGATCATGGGCTCCAGCTCCAGGGGATGCCGGGCTATCCGGAGTGTAACGGCTGGGGGACCGGCGATCCTCCGGTCTGGCTACTCGAAGCGGAGGGCGTCCGCGACCGTCCCCGATGCCGCTCGGCGGGCGACTGGGGCAGTCAGCGCAGCCACGACTGCCACGATCCCTGGAACCAGCAGCGCGAGAGACCACCACGAGGGGTACGCGAACTCGCCCGCGCCTCCGGTCAGCTCGACGGATAACCGGAAGAGAGCCAGTCCCAGCGGTAGCCCCACGGCGCCGGCGAGCAGACCGACCACAATCTGCTCCGAGACGAGGGATCCGGTCACCTGCCGGGGCGTGAGCCCGACCGCTTTCAGCATTCCGAAATCGCGCCGGCGTTCGCGGCCCGTGAGCAGAAGCGTGGCGAGCAGGTTCACGAGCCCGATGAACAGGAGCAACGCATCGAGGCTGTAGACGACAGGGCGCAGAATGTCCTCCTCGCCGGCATCGTCGTTCACGGGATCGAAGACAGGTGTATCGAGGCCTGCGATCGCGGGAGCGACACCGGGATCGGTGGCCACATCGAGTGAGGCCTCCATCCCGAGCGTTGCTACCGCCGACGCCACTGTGACAGCGAGTGCGAAGGCGGTGAGGAGCGTCCGGCCACGACGAACAAAGGCCCCTCGAGCGCCCACGCCGATCGAGGGCGGCATTCCCAGGCGGTCGGCCACCCGTCCGAGTCGGGAGTGGGTAGTGGCGCCTGGGCGCCCTCCGTTGAGCACGGTGACTGTCGTCTTCCGCGCCGCGTGGAGTGCCGGCACGAGAGCGAAGATTGCGACCAGGCCAAGCGTCGCGAGTGCCACGATCGCTGCGTGGACCGGGTCGAACGCGGGCGTCTGCGAAGCGTTGAGCAGCGACGCTGCCGGCGTCGTGAAGACGGGCGTCATCACGCTGCCGGCGAGAAGGCCGATGACGACACCGAGCACGCCCAGGCCGAGCTGTTCGACGACGAGCACCCGTGTGATCTGGCCGGGGGTCACGCCCGCTGCCTTGAGCGTCCCTATCTCGCGACTCTGCGCGACCACGCGGCCGCCGACGAGCGTCGCGAGCACGGCGCCCGCTGTGAGCAGGAGGAGCGCGCCGAAGATCGAGATGATGATCGAGACGACGCGCGTAGCCTCGCTGGCGGCCTCGCGATCGTCGAGCCACGTGTCCACGAACGCTCGCTCGCCGAGGAGGACGTGGACGCGCGTCGCGATCGCGTCCGTTGAGCCCGGGTCAGCGAGCCGGAGGCCGATAGCGTGGGCCCAGCGTGATCGATCGGGCACGACCCGGGCGATCGTCGTGATGCGTGCAAGCCCGACACCGGGTTGGGCTTGTGGGTAGGCCTCGCCGGCACCCATCACGGCTACGCCGGAGACGACGAGTCGGCCGCCGGGCGTCTCGAGCGTCGCGCCGGGGCCGAAGTGGTGGAACCGGGCAAAGCTCTGCTCGAGCACGACCTCGCCCGGCCCTGGCCAGGACCCGTTCACGAGCAGTGGCCGCGAAACGTGAGCAGGGCCTCGGGAAAGGCTGACCAGTCGAAGCCCGTAGCGCTTGTCTGCGCGATCGAACGACGTCCAGGCGACCGACACGAGCCCCGTCGAGGCGACGACGCCCGGAAGCTCGGCGAGGCGGTCGAGCGCCGGCCCGCCAGGTGGGGCGCTGACGGTGACGTGGGCACCGTTCATCGCGTCGAACGTCCGATCGAATGGACGGTCGGCGACGGTCCCGACCGCGAGCGCGATCGTGAGCGCTGCCGAGGCTGCGCCGATGACGAGCACGGAGAGCAGGCCCGGGAGACGCCGTGCCATCAGCCCGGCGAAGGCGAGCTTGAGAGTGATCGCGGTCATCTCACAACTCCAGCCGCAGGAGGGATGAGACGACCGCGGTCGCGCTGTCACCGCTTTCGAGCCGGGTCTCGTCGACCAGCAACCCATCCCGCATCTGCAGCACGCGGTCGGCGGCCGCCGCGACTCGGGCATCGTGCGTGGTCAGAATGACTGTCTGCCCTCCCTCACGAAGCTCGCGGAGGAGCGCGACGACCTCCCGGGCGTTTTCGCTGTCGAGGTTGCCTGTCGGCTCGTCCGCCAGCAGGACGCGTGGTTGGTTGACGAGCGCGCGTGCGAGAGCGACGCGCTGCTGCTGACCGCCGGAGAGTTGCGACGGGAGAGCGTCGGCACGCACCGACACTCCGAGCCTTTCGAGCAGCTCGTCGCATCGGCGTCGCGCCTCGTCGCGCGGCGTGCCGACGAGGAGTGCCGGCAGCTCGATGTTCTCGGCGACCGTGAGCGTCTGCACCAGGTTGAAGAACTGGAACACGAATCCGACCTCCCGTCTCCGGAGCACCGCCCAGGCGGTCTCCGACAGGGCCTCGACGCGGGCTGAGCCGAGCATGAGCGACCCCGCGGTCGGACGGTCGAGCCCACCCAGGAGATGAAGCAGGGTCGACTTGCCGCACCCGCTCGGGCCCATCACGGCAACGAACTCCCCCTGGACGACGTCGAGATCGATGCCGCGCAGCGCAAGCACCTCGATCCCGTCACCGCTGTACGTCTTCGCCAGGCCTCTAGCTGTCAGTGCTGTTTCCATCTGTGTCCTCCCGGACGAGTCGTTGTTCGCAGAGGTCGAGCCAATGCAGGTCCGCCTCGAGGTGTAGGGCCGTTCCTTCCGCCAGCAGGGCAGCCACCGGTTCTGTTGATACGCCGACCGACTCGCCGAGCGCGCGGAGCGCCATGAGCGTCTCGCGGCGCTGTCGTTCGATCAGGGCCTTTGGGTCGGTGATGCCGGACAACCCCGCGAGGACGAGCTTCAGGAAGAACTCGTCTCGCAGTCGGGTCGCCGAGGTCGGAGCGGCGACCCACTCGCCGAGCACCGAGCGTCCACCGTCGGTGAGTGCGTACACGCGCTTCTGACGCGTGTCGCCGGGCACATCCTCGCCCAGGATGAGGCCGTCCCGTTCAAGGCGCTGCAGGGTCGTATAGACCTGACCCGCGTTCAGCGGGGCGAGCGCTCCGCCGAACCGCTGCTCGAGGGCCTGCTTCAGCTCGTAGCCATAGCGCGGGCCGGACGCGAGCAGTGCGAGGAACGGATACTTCATAGATAGCCGATATAGATATCAGATATCTATTGGCGGATCAAGCTCTGCCCGGGCGCAGTCCACGATCGATTGGCTCGGCTTGGAGCTATGCGAGCCGCTGCAGGAGCCCGTCGCGCACGGCAGGCCACTCGGTGTCGAGGATCGAGTACCAGGCGCTATCGCGATTCTCGCCTTCGCGCACGAGCATGTGGTTGCGGTGGATTCCCTCGAACGTGGCACCCATCGCCTCCATCGCCCCGCGGGAACGATCGTTGAGCGCATCGGTCTTGAGCTCCACACGCCTGCAGCCGAAGACCTCGAACGCGTGCTCCAGCATGAGGAGCTTCGCCTCGACGTTGACCCCGGTGCCCCAGACGTCCGGATGAAGCCAGGTCCACCCGATCTCGACGCTGCGATGCTCGGGCCGAAGCGCGAGGTAGCGCGTCGAGCCGACCACGCGCTTGTAACTGATCGTTACAAGCGGCAGTTCGGCGTGCGCTGCCGCCGCGTCCAGAGCCTGGGCCATCCAGCGGTCGAGCTCCGCGCGGGTCTGTGGCTGCACCGGGGTGAGCAACCGCCAGGTGCGCGGATCCCGCGACGCCTCCCAGAGCCCCTCCGCGTGGTCCGCCGTCATGGGCTCGAGCCGGACGTCCCTCCCGATGAGGGTTGGCGTCTCCCAGGGAGTCTCGCTGTGTGAGGTCGCACCCGACGAGGTCATGTGCTGAGGTTTACACTCTCAACCATGCCGATCTACGAATACGCGTGCATGAAGTGCGAGGAGCACTTCGACGAGCTCGTGCGGAACGACGAGCAGGTCATCGCCTGTCCGAGCTGCGGCGCGACGAACGCGCGGAGGCAGCTCTCCTCGTTCGCCGTCCACGGGTCGAGCTCGAAGCCGAGCTTCAGCGGCCCTTCCGGTGGCGGCGGTGGCGGTTGCTGCGGCGGCTCCTGCGGTTGCGGCTGAACCTGGGTCGCAGCTGACGGGCAGGGCCTGAGCGACTCACACTGACGGCACGTGGGTGCCACGAAGGGCAATCCGTGGCCGCTCGTACACTGTCCACCGTGGAGGCTGCGGATCGCGAAGCCGCCCTGCGTGTGCACGAGGCGGAGATGGTCGGGTGTGTCGCCTGCCGGCTTGCCGAGTCACGAACGCGGGTGGTGGTCGGAGGAGGGCATCCTGACGCCGAGCTGATGATCGTCGGAGAGGCGCCCGGCTTTGCCGAGGACCGCGGGGCCGGGCCGTTCGCCGGGCAGGCTGGGGAGATCCTCGAGCGTCTGCTCGCAGGGATCGGGATGGCCGCCGAGGAGGTGTACGTGACGACCTTGCTCAAATGCCGCCCGCCGGGCAACCGCGATCCGCTCCCGGAGGAGATCGCGGCCTGCGAGCCTCACCTGTTTCGGCAGCTCGAGTTCGTGCGTCCGCGCGTCGTCGCTCCGCTCGGCAACTTCGCCACTCAGCTCCTCACCGGCCGGCCACACGGGATCACCGCTGTTCACGGGCGACCGCAGGAGCTCACGCTCGCAGGAGTGACGCTCACCGTGCTTCCGCTCTATCACCCGGCCGTTGCGCTGTACACCCCGACGACACTCGCCGAGCTGGAAGCCGATGTTGCCCTCATCCCGGGGCTTCTCGGTCGACCCGACCCCGTGCCGGTCGACGTGGAGCTCGCCGATTCGAACGGGGAGCCGACCGAGCCAGCGCTCCAGCTCGGGCTGTTCTAGTTGGCCTTCGAGCTGGTGACCGACTCTGCGGCGGAGACGGAGGCTGTTGCCGCACGCATCGCAGCACTCCTGAAGCCGGGCGATGTGGTGGCGGTTCGCGGAGAGCTCGGCGCCGGAAAGACGACCTTTGTCCGCGGTGCCTGTAGGGCGCTCGGCGTGACCGAGCGGGTCACGAGCCCGACCTTCACGATCGGGCACCGGTATCGCGGCTCGGTCGCTGTCTCCCACCTCGACCTGTACCGCTATGTCGGAATGTCGGCAGCAGAGTGGGGTGACCTCGAGCCGTATTTCGAAGAAGCCGTCGTCTTTGTCGAATGGCCTGAAGCCGGGATCGACTACCTCCCCCCTGTTCGCGCGACCGCGACGCTCGGGCACGTCGCGCCCACCCAGAGGACGCTGCGGATCGATGCGACCGACGAGGCGCTGCTACAAGACCTGAAGCTTGATGACTGATCGGCAATTCCGGCACGTCCAGGTAACCCGCAGCTAATGCTCGTGCTTGCGTTCGACACGGCGACCGAGGTCGCCACGAGCGCACTCGTGCGCGACGGCGAGTTGCTGGGTGAGCGCATGTCCGTCGCGCGGACGCTGCTGGTCGATGTCGACGCGCTCCTACACGATGAAGGCCTCGCACCAGGCGATCTCGAAGGCCTCGTGGTGGGGACGGGGCCGGGCAGTTTCACCTCCATCCGGATCGGGCTCGCCGTCGCCCGCGGTCTCGCGGTCGCAGTGAACATCCCTGCTGCGGGCGTCTCCACCCTGGCCGCTCTCGAGGCCGGCGCGGAAGGCGCCTTCCCGGTCATCGATGCCCGACGGGGAGAGGTGTTCATCTCCGGGCCCCGCGCAGTTCCGCCTGAGGAGGTGGATTGCGCGGCTGGAGCCGTCTACGTCGGCGACGGAGCTGTCCGGTACCGCGCCGTCCTCGAAGCAAACGGCGCGAAGGTGCCCCCTGACAGCGACCCGCTCCACGTTCCGCGGGCCGTCCATCATGCGCGTCTCGCCCGGGAGTTCGGATCCGTTGATGCGACCGTCCCGATCTACGTCCGGGCGCCTGACGCGAAGCCTGCGACATGAGCGTTTCCCTGCGGCCGTTGCAGCTCGGCGATCTCGATGCGGTCGAGGCGATCGAACGTGTCTCCTACCCGGCACCCTGGTCGCGATCGATGTTCACCTCGGAGCTCGCAAAGCCGAGCGCGCTTTCATTGGGTGCATTTGACGACGAGGGCGGACTACTCGGCTACCTCATCCTCTCGCGCTACGTCGACGCCTGGCATGTGATGAACGTCGCCGTCCATCCCGAACATCGCCGCAAGGGGATCGCGTCGAGCCTCCTCCAGGAGCTGTTCGTTGCGACGGCGGAGGATGAGCGAAACGGCTACACCCTCGAGGTACGGGTCTCGAACCTCGGAGCGATCGAGTTGTACGAGCGGTTCGGGTTTCGCTCTCATGGAGTGCGCACCGGCTACTACACCGACAACCACGAGGACGCGTTGATCATGTGGAAGGACGCTCGAGCCGGTGAATGACCTGGTCCTCGGGATCGAGACGTCCTGCGATGAGACGGCCGCTGCGGTCGTCACCCAGAGCGGAGAGATTCTCGCGTCGGTGGTCGCTTCCCAGAACGAGCTGCACAGCCGGTTTGGGGGCGTGGTGCCGGAGATTGCCTCCCGCCGTCATCTCGAGCTGGTGCGCCCGGTCACGGTCCAGGCGCTGGAGAACGCGGGCGTCGGGCTAGGCGACGTGGGTCGGATCGCCGTCACCCAAGGCCCCGGCCTCGTGGGCGCGCTGCTCGTCGGGCTGTCGTTCGCAAAGTCGCTCGCCTGGGCGGGAGGAGTGCCGCTCACGCCGGTCGACCACCTTCATGGGCACGTCGCCTCGCTCTACTTGCAGCCCACCGACCTCGCGCCCCCGTTCACGTGCCTGCTCGCGAGCGGCGGGCACACCTTGTTGCTTGCGGTTCGCGAGCGCGGTTCCTTCGAGGTGCTCGGCTCGACGCTCGATGACGCCGCCGGAGAGGCGTTCGACAAGGGCGCGAGGCTGCTCGGCTTGGGGTATCCCGGTGGGCAGGAGCTCGATCGGCTCGCAGCAAGCGGTGACCCCGAGGCGTATCGTTTCCCCGTCGCGCGGGTGCCCGGGCTCGACTTCTCGTTCTCGGGTCTCAAGACGGCGCTGCTCTACGCCGTTCGCGATCTCGACGCGGGCGAGCTCGCCGCACGGCGCGCCGATCTCGCGGCGTCCTATCAGAGGGCAATCATCGCGGCGCTGACGCGGCGGCTTCGAGATGCTGCCGCCACGACCCGATGCGACACGCTGGCCCTGGTCGGCGGAGTTGCGGCGAACTCCGAGCTGCGAGCCACGCTTCCCGAGGCGACGTTCGCGCCGCTCGCGCTCTGCACCGACAACGCGGCCATGATCGCGTCGGCCGGGAGGTACGTCGATCCGATCGTTGCCGCAGACTCTCTCTCCCTGGATGTTTATGCGTCGCGTTCGTAACTTCATCGCAGCTGCTCTTGGTGTCGCGCTGCTCACGGCGGGTGGAAGCGCGGCGCTCGTCGCGGACCCGAACGGGGCATCGGGTTGGCTCGGGCTCCTCGGGAACCGACCGGCGCCACAGCTCGGCGGGCGCTGGATCGTCGTCTTCAAGGCGCAGTCTCTTGCCGATCGGGTCGCGCGGGCCGGCGGTCACGCGACCGAGGCGCAGATGAGGGCCTGGACGGCGACTGCCGAGACGGTTCAAGCGGACGTCCTCGTCAAGCTGGCCTTCCACGGGGCGCCCATGGACCCGGAGCACTCGTATGTTCGCGTCCTCAACGCGGTCGCGGCCCCGCTCGACCCGCGGGTGATCGCGGTTCTCGAGCGGGACCCGCTGGTGGCGGGGGTCTACCCGGTGCGTGCGTCGTATCCGGCGTCGACCGGCGGCTCGTCCGTCCTCACGACCGAGGCGTTCGGTCCCGGCAGCGGCCGTCGTCCGGAGCTCGGGATCCCGGGCGCCGACGGCTCGGGAGTGACGATCGCACTGCTCGACACGGGCGTCGACCCGCATCATCCGTATGTCAGCGGGCGTCTCGTCCGCGGAATCGACATCCTCGATCCTGGGACGGACACCAGCGCCGACCAGAACCCGACGGAACCGGGACGACCCGAGCGGCACGGCACAGAGCTTGCCGGGCTCGCCGTGGGAAAGGGAGGGCCCGGTGACCTGCACGGAGTCGCGCCGGGCGCAACCCTGCTCCCGATTCGCGTCGCCGGTTGGCAGCCGGACGCGGACGGCGGGATCTCTGTCTACAGCCGCACCGACCAGCTCCTCGCAGGGCTCGAGGCCGCGGTCGATCCCAACGCAGACGGCGACGCGCACGATGCGGCCCGGATCGCGCTCATCGGGCTGGTCGAGCCGTTCGCGTCGTTCCCGGACGGACCGCTCGCACGGGCGACCGCTGGAGCACTTGCGCTTGACACCCTCGTCGTGGCTCCAGGAGGCAACGACGGAGCGGCGGGGCCTGGATACGGGAGCCTGGGTGCCCCAGGTGGAGCACCGGCGGCTCTTGCAGTGGCCGCGTCTGATGCGCGACGCGTGACGCCGACCGTCCATGTGCTTCTCCGTGCCGGGCTCGGTGTGCTTCTCGCAGGAGAGCAGCCGCTCGGTGGGGCAGTCGGGCCTGAGGGCACCGTGACCGCTCCGCTCGTCGCTCTGCGACGAAGACCCGTTCAGGTCGTGGCCGATGCGAATCCGCTCTCGCGGTTCTTCGGCCCGAAGGGGTACAGCACCGTCGCCGGCGCTGCAGCGCTGCTCCCGCCCGGTCCGACGACGCCGGAGATCGTTCGTGAGCTCGCCGCAGCCGGCGTCCGCGTCGTCGTCGTCGACGGGTCGGTGCCCGCCGGCTCGCTCGGTGTCGACGAGCCGATCGAGGTTCCGATCCTTGGCCTCGACGGGCCGGTGGCCGCGCGCACTCGCGCCGCTCTCGCCGCCGATGTCCCCGTCACGATCTCGGTGGGCGCGTCATCCGACGGGCCCAACGAGCGGCGTGATGCCGTCGCGCCGTTCTCGTCCCAGGGCCTTCCGTTCGGGGGTGAGCAAAAGCCCGAGCTCTCCGCACCCGGAGTTGGGCTGGCAACCTCCGAGCCGGGGTTCACGGAGGGTGGCACGGCGCGGTACGGCTCGATCAGTGGATCGAGCGCTGCCGCTGCCCTGGTCGCCGGGTCGGCGGCATTGCTGGCACAGGTGCGCCCCGATCTCGACGCGGTGGGACTGCGAGGGGCGCTCGTTGCCTCGGCCCAGCGCCATGCGGCTCGCGCAGGGGTGGCAGTCGGGAGCGTCGATCCGTCAGCTGCGAGCGCTGTGGAGCTCATCGCTGACCCACCCACGATCGGAATCAGCAGCCTCCGTCCGGATGCGCCGGTTGGATCGGGCGTCGTCACGCTTCGGAACGTCTCGCGCCGACCGCTGTCGCTGCGGTTGTCCGCCGTCGCCTCCCAACCCGGTGTGACAGCGACGGTCTCGCGGGGTGAGCTGTCGCTCCTGCCGGGTGCAGCGAAGCAGGTGGCCATCCAGGTGTCGGCGGCGACGCTTCCCGATGCCCCGTCGGCGCTCTCCGGCGCCATCCGGGCGGTGGTTCGACGAGGGGGGACCCTCCGAATCGGCTGGGCCGCGGTCGTTCCCGCGGTCGACAAGCCGGCGATCTCGGACGTCGCTCTCTCTGCCTCGACGTTCAGACCGAGTGACGACGACCCGGTTGTCCTGACGCTGGTCGCAGGGCGGGTCGACGGAAGCAAGGAGATCCCACAACTCCAACCGCTCGATCGGCTCGAGCTCGACCTGATCCGTGACGGGCACCTGGTCGGCATGCTCGCGCGCATCCGCGACGTGCTGCCGGGCCGGTACGCGTTCGGGGTTACCGGACGCGGCCCGCGGGGAGGCCGCCTCCCGCTCGGCGAGTACGTCCTTCGCGTGATCGGCACACCGACCGGGGGTGGCGAGCCCACGATTCGTGAGCTCGCCGTGCGTATCCGTTGACGAGGGATATAGTCCCGGTCGCCGTGCGCGCTTCCAGAGGCATCCGATGAGCATCTCCGAGCCAACGGTCTCGCACCTTCACGAGAATCCGTTCGACCTGGCTCGCGCCCAACTGCGGCGGGTCGGCGAAGCGTTCGGCGTCGAGCCGAATCTCGTCCGGGTTCTCTCGGAATGCAAGAAGACGGTCGGCGTCTCGGTTCCCGTTCTGATGGACGACGGCAGCGTTCGTGTCTTCGAGGGGTACCGGGTCGTCCACAACATGACCCGCGGCCCGGCCAAGGGTGGGATCCGCTACCACCCGGGCGTCACCCAGGACGAAGTGAAGGCCCTGGCGATGTGGATGACGTGGAAGTGCGCCCTCATGGCCCTCCCGTTCGGTGGCGCCAAGGGTGGTGTCGTGTGCGACCCGAAGGCTCTGTCGCTCGGGGAGAAGGAGCGTCTCACCCGTCGCTACACCACCGAGATCATCAACGAGATCGGGCCCGAGAAGGACATCCCCGCTCCTGACGTGGGGACCGATGCGCAGGTCATGGCATGGATCTTCGACACCTACTCGATGAACGTCGGGCACTCCGTTCTCGGAGTCGTCACGGGGAAGCCACTGTCGCTCGGCGGTTCCGTCGGTCGGGACGGAGCCACCGCCCGCGGTGCTCTCTACTGCATCCGAACCGCCTTGCAGAAGGAGGGAAAGCGGTTCCCCGACACGCGGATCGCGATCCAGGGGTTCGGCAACGTCGGCATGAACCTCGCCCGCCTGCTCGCCGAGGAGGGCGCGCGCGTGGTCGCGGTCTCCGACTCGAAGGGTGGAGTCGTCAACCCGTACGGCATCGATGTGGGGGCCGCGGCGATCTACAAGGCCGAGCACGGACAACTCAGCGGGCTTCCCGGCGCCGACGAGATCACGAACGCCGAGCTGATCGAGCTCGACTGCGACGTGCTCGTTCCCTGTGCGCTCGAGCAGGTCATCAACGGCGAGAACGCGGCTCGGGTCAGGGCACGGATGGTTTGCGAGGGTGCAAACGGACCAACCACACCGGCCGCGGACGAGGTGCTCGAGGACCGCGGAATCCTCGTGATCCCGGATGTCCTGGCGAACGCAGGTGGCGTGGTCGTCTCGTACTTCGAGTGGGTCCAGGGTCTTCAGGAGTACTTCTGGAAGGAGTACGAGGTCAACGCAAAGCTCAACGACATCGTCGTGCGGGCGTTCGAGGAGACGTGGACCACCCGTGAGAGGCTCGGCACCAGCATGCGGACGGCGGCCTATGGGCTGGCAGTCCAGCGGGTCGCGGAGGCCACGACCATTCGAGGCCTCTACCCATAGGTGTAAGCCGCAGGCCTGCGAGACCTGGAGCGCACATGGGTGCAGTCGTCGTGTACATCGGGCAGGGGTGCCATCTGTGCGATGCGGCGCTCGACGTGGTTCGGGACGTCTGCGGTGATGCGTTCGCGATCGTCGACATCACGGGCGATCCCGACCTCGAGCGCAACTACCGCGAACGGATACCCGTGATCGAGATCGACGGCACCGCCGTGTTCACGTACTTCGTCCATCCGGAGGCACTGAGAACGGCTATCGGCGCGTGACCTGAGGTAGCGCGGCACAATGTTCGCGGATGTCACAAAGTCGTCTCAGAGTCGCGGCCGTCGTACCCGGATCCGCTTGTGGCTGAGCGCCTGACCGTCGGTGTAGCGGCGCGTCTCAGCCGCTACCTCCAGGTCCTGACCCAGGCGCGCAAGATGGGGAAGGATCGCATCTCGTCCCAGGAGATCGCCGACTACACCAACATCAACGCGACCCAGATTCGGCGCGATCTCTCGGCGTTCGGGAAGTTCGGCAAGCGCGGGGTGGGCTACAACATCGAGGCGTTGCTCGCCGAGATCCGGAAGATCCTGCGGACTCAGGGGCAGCACAACATCGCCCTCGTGGGCGCGGGCCGGCTCGGCGGTGCGATTGCGAGCTCGCCGATCTTCGCCGAGCACGGGATCACCATCGCGGCGGTGTTCGACTCGGATGAGGCAAAGGTCGGAACGTCGATTGCAGGCATCAGGATCAGCTCGCTCAGCGAGCTCGACGACATCGCGCGCGACCGCAGCATCGTCGTCGGAGTGCTGGCCGTTCCGGCAGAGCGTGCGCAGGAGGCTGCCGACCGGGTCGTCGCGGCCGGAATCAAGATCGTCTTCAACTACTCCTCGGCTCTCATCGACACCCCGTCGGATGTGCAGGTGCACACGTCGAACCCAGGGGTCGAGCTGTTGTACGCGTTGTACTTCCACCTGACTTGAGAATCCTGCTCTGGCACGGCTACCTCCTTGGTGGCACGGGGTCGAACGTCTACACCCGCCAGCTGGCGCGAGAGTGGTCGCTGGCCGGGCACGACGTCACGGTGTTGTCGCAGGAAGGCGACCCAGCGCGCTTCGACCTCGGGACCGCAACCACGGTTCGCCCCGATGTCGGGGGGTTGCTGCCCGTGTTCGTGCTCGATCGCTACGAGGGATACGTCGTCAAGCGCGTCCCCGACTGCAGCCGGGATGAGCTCGAGGGCTGGGTTGAGGCGAACGCGGCCGCGATCCGGGAGCTGCTGCCGGCCGATCTCGTGTTCGCCAATCACGTCCTGCTCGGTGGGCCGGTCGGTGCGGCGGCCGGCGCTCGCTACGCGGTCAAGGCCCACGGCTCCGAGCTCGAGTATGCGATGCGCGGGAACGACGCACTCTCCGAGTGGGGGAGAACGGCTCTCTCGAGCGCCTCCGCGACGTTCGTCGGCTCGCAGCACATCCGCGAGGTGCTCGAAGAGGTCTGCGGGCACGTCGATCGCGTCCACGAGGTACCGCCTGGGGTCGATATCGACTTCTGGCTTCCCGAGGCTCCCGATGTCGCGGCCGCAGGCTCTCATCGAGGAAGCCGGTCACGATCAACCGAACCCCGGCAACGCCGAGGAGAGGATTCCCGACGATGGCAACGCGACACGTCTTGCCGGCTTCCTCTCGGGCGACCGGCCGACAATCGTCTACTTCGGGAAGCTCATCCCCCAGAAGGGCGTCCAGGTGCTGTTCGAGGCAATGAGCGGGCTCGACGCGCGCGTCGTCGTCGTCGGCTTCGGCCCCGAGCGCAAGACGCTCGAGCGCCTCGCGGCAGAGCTCGGCGTCGAGGCGCTCTTCACCGGCCCGCTCGAGCACCGACATCTGCGGCACCTGCTCGCTCTTGCGGATGCGTGTGTCGTGCCGAGCATCTTCCCCGAGGCCTTCGGGATGGTTGCCGCGGAGGCAGCGGCTGCAGGATGCCCGCCCCTTGTCTCCCGCCACTCCGGCCTCGCCGAGGTCGCCGCGGGTCTCGAGGCCGGCTATCCCGAGGGATTGCAGGATCTCGCTGGGTTCCCAGCGGGCGATTCGGTCGAGCTGCGCGCGCTGCTCGCACGGTTGCTTTCGCTGCCGTCCGAGGACAGGGCGGCTCTTCGCTCCGCGGCGCGCTCGGTCGTCGTCGAACGCTGGAGCTGGGCCGGCATTGCGGAGCGGCTCCTCCACCTCTCGATCGGATGAAAGACCCGCACATCAACTACTTCCCCTTCTGAAGTATCGACTAACGTTTGCCGTGAAATGGGCGAGTCGCAGAAGGTTCCGTACGACCAGCTGCTGATCGAGGCGCGTGAGCGGTTCGACTCCGGCACCGATCTCACCGTGTCGGTCGAGGAGGAGTTCGCGATCCTCGACCCGGCCACGCTCGACCTCGTCAACCGGTTCGAGGACGTGCAGGCGGCTGCGGCCGACACGCCGCTCCTCGCGAACCTCGCCGGCGAGTTGATCGCATCCGAGGTGGAGATCAAGACCGGGCGTCAGGAGTCGGTCGTCGAGGCTGTGGCGGCGCTGCCGGAGCGGCGCGCGGAGCTCTTCGCTGTGGTGGAGCCTCTCGGGCTCACGCTCGGGGCGACGGGGTCGCATCCCTGGGCCAGCTGGAAGGAGCAGCGGATCATCGACACGCCGCACTACCGGCGAAACGATGAGCTGCTGAGGTACGTCGTCTGGAAGAACACCTCTTTCGGGATTCACGTCCACGTCGGCGTCCGCGGCGCCGACCGCGCCATCGCCGCCGTCAACGGGGTGAGGAACTGGCTTCCGGAGTTGCTGGCGCTCTCGTCGAGCTCGCCGTTCTCGGAGGGCGTCAATACAGGGCTTCACAGCGCCCGGACGCAGATCTTCACGCGCTTCTTCCCGCGGTGCGGGGTGCCCGATACGTTCTCGAACTGGGACGAGTACGAGAAGTACGTCCGCTTTCTGTACGAGACGCGATCGATCGACGAGCACACCCAGCTGTGGTGGAGCATCCGACCACATTTCGCGTTCCCGACGGTCGAGGTCCGGATCTGCGACGCGCAGCCCGACTCGGCCGAGGCGCAGGCGCTGGTTGCAGTCGTGGCGGCACTGACGGCACGGGTGCTTCGCGCTCACGACGAGGGTGAGCCGTTGGCGCTCCAACCGCACCGGCTGCTCGAGGAGAACCTGTGGCGCGCGATCCGCTACGGCCTTTCGGGAGAGCTCATCGATCTCGCGCGAGGCGACGTGCTCCCGGCCCGCGCCCGGCTCGAACGGCTCTTCGAGTGGATCGAGCCCGTTGCCGCCGAGCTCGACGTCGCGCGGCTCCTCCAGGTGCCCGTCGTGGGTCCCGCCGAGCGCCAGATAGCCCGCTTCGAGGAGGGCGCCTCGCTCGAGACGATCTATGCAGAACAGGTCGGTTCGACGGCTCCTGCGCGCATCGGATAGTGCACACGGTATTTCCACCTCGACACGCGACAACCAGCTACGCTTCCGCCGAACATCGAGAACGAGAGCGAGTACCGGAGGCCACGCCTCCTCTACCCGTTCGTATTGGGTGAGAGGAGGTGTTTTTTCTATGGCAACCGGAACCGTGAAGTGGTTCAACGATGCAAAGGGCTACGGCTTCATCACTCCTGATGAAGGCGGCAAGGACCTGTTCGTGCATCACAGCAATATCGTCGGCAGCGGCTTCAAGTCGCTCGCTGAGAACGCTAAGGTCGAGTTCGAGGCCCGCGAGGGTCAGAAGGGCCCCGAGGCGGTCAACGTCCAGGCTCTGTGAGGTGCGTGCTGCCCGGGCACCCGGCAGCGCCCCACGCACGACCAACGTTCGCTGAATCAGGGTGGCGCCGCGGAGACGAGGCGTCACCCTGATTCATGATTTGACTCCCAGGAGGCTCTGATCGCTACCGAAGCAAAGATCGAAATGGACGGCGAAGTGCTCGAGGCGCTGGGCGGCGGCATGTTCCGCGTCAGGCTCGACAACGACCACGAGCTCATCGCGTACACCGCGGGCAAGATGCGCAGGTACCGCATCCGCATGGCACCGGGCGACCGCATCAGCGTGCAGGTCTCGACCTACGACCTGTCACGCGGTCGGATCGTCTACCGGCACCGCTAGGGCAACCCGCAGCGCCCTCTGTTTCCTCCGTCCGTGGTAGGAAGGAGGCACGACGGCAGTTTGTGCTGCATAATCCGGCGCGCCGATGCCATTTCGGCGTGTCTTTGTGAGGGCTTTCATCCGGAGGTTTGAGTGGACTTCTTTGTTGACCATGCCGTGCTCTTCGCGCTCGTCTGCGCAGGCGTCGCGATCGCGTTCGGTCTCTATCTGACGTACTGGCTGCTATCCCAGCCGGCCGGTAACGAGCGGATGCAGGAGATCTCTCGCGCCGTGCAGGAGGGTGCTGCCGCGTACCTCGCCAAGCAGTACAAGACGATTGCAGTCGTTGCGGTCGCACCGATCCTCCTGATCGGCTTCTACAACGCGCTTGGCTGGGGAACAGCCTTTGGCTTCCTGATCGGTGCCGTATTGTCGTCAGCCGCGGGCTTCATCGGCATGAACGTCGCCGTTCGCTCGAACCTGCGCACCGCCGAGGCAGCACGCGAGGGTGTGGCGCCCGCGTTCAAGGTCGCCTTCCGGGCGGGCTCGGTCACCGGGCTCCTGGTCGTCGGTCTCGGTCTGCTGGGCGTCGCCGGTTACTACTGGGTCCTCACAGGCGCACTCGGGAACAGTCCCGAGTCGGCGGTCGACGACCTCATCGGCCTTGCGTTCGGTGGCTCACTCATCTCGGTGTTTGCTCGTCTCGGAGGTGGCATCTTCACCAAGGCCGCCGATGTCGGCGCCGACCTCGTCGGCAAGATCGAGGCAGGCATCCCGGAAGACGATCCTCGCAACCCGGCAGTGATCGCCGACAATGTCGGCGATAACGTCGGAGACTGCGCCGGGATGGCAGCCGATCTGTTCGAGACGTACGCCGTCACGGCTGTCGCAGTGATGCTGCTCGGCACCGCGTACCCGACCGGATCCCTCTGGCTGTACCCGCTCGCACTCGGTGGCATGTCTATTCTCGCTTCCGTGATCGGCACGTTCTTCGCTCGGGTCGGGACGGGCGAGAACGCGATCATCAACGCGCTCTACAAGAGCGTGGTCGCGGCCACGATCCTCTCCGCGATTGGCTTCATCCCCGTCACGAAGGCGTTCGACGGCGGCGAGTTCACGTTCTGGCAGCTCTACGGAGCCGCGCTCGTCGGTCTCCTGATCACGTTCCTGCTCGTCGCGATCACCGAGTTCTACACGGGTAGTCGGTGGAGCCCGGTCAAGAAGATCGCCGAGTCTTCGACCACAGGCCACGCGACGAACATCATCGCGGGTCTCGCGAAGGGTATGGAAGCGACCGCCCTCCCGGTGATCGTGATCGCGGCCGGCGTCATCGCCGCGTGGGAGATCGCCGGAGGCAACATCTACGGAATTGGCGTCGCGGTGATGGCGCAGCTGTCGATGGCGGGCCTGATCGTCGCGCTCGACGCATTCGGACCCGTCACCGACAACGCCGGCGGCATTGCCGAGATGGCCGACATGCCGGAGTCGGTCCGTGGGGTCACCGATGCGCTCGACGCAGTCGGGAACACGACGAAGGCGGTGACCAAGGGGTACGCGATCGGCTCCGCCGGTCTGGCGGCACTGATCTTGTTCCACGAGTACCAGAGCGGCGTCGGCCTCGAGGGTCTCGACACCTTGTTCTCGCTCGACGATCCGTACGTCATCGCCGGCCTCTTCATCGGGGGGCTCATGCCGTTCCTGTTCGCCGCGCTCGCGATGACCGCGGTCGGACGGGTCGGCGGCGAGGTGGTCGAGGAGGTTCGACGCCAGTTCCGCGACGACCCGGGCATCATGGAAGGCACGTCGAGACCGGATTATTCTCAGGCCGTCGGGATCGTCACGGCGTCCGCGCTCAAGGGGATGATGCTTCCCGCCGCGATCCCGGTCGCGATCCCGATCGCCGTCGGAGTCATCAGCTACACGATGCTCGGCGGGCTTCTGATCGGCACGATTGTCACCGGCCTCTTCCTTGCGATATCGATGACGTCGGGTGGTGGCGCCTGGGACAACGCCAAGAAGCTCATCGAGGACGGCGCGTACGGTGGCAAGGGCTCTGACGCGCACGCAGCGTCGATCACGGGCGACACGGTCGGCGATCCGTACAAGGACACGGCCGGCCCGGCGATCAACCCCATGATCAAGATTGCGAACATCGTCGCGATCCTGATCATCCCGCTCCTCGCCTCGATTCACGGGTAGTGCTTATTAGGGGCCTGACCTCGGTCAGGCCCCTAACAAACTCGAGGTCCCAGCCGACCGGGCGGGCGGGTAGCGTCCCAGGCCGATGAGCCCCTTCCTACGCCTGCGTCTGCGGGCTGAGCAGAGCCTGATCTTCGGTGCGGTCGCGAGCGTGATCGCCGTTGCCGCGGTGACCGGATCGATCTTCGTCTTCCGGGAGTGGGTTCCCGTGCTCAGCCTCGGCGTGCTCTACGTCTTCGCGGTGCTCCCGGTCGCGATCGGCTGGGGGCTCGCGTTCTCGCTACCCGTAGCGGTTGCGAGCATGCTTACCTTCAACTTCTTCTTCCTCGAGCCGGTACATCGTTTCACGCTGTCCGACAGTTCAAACTGGTTCGCGCTCACCGTCTATCTCGGCACAGCGGTCGTCGTGAGCGAGCTTGCAGCACATTCGCGGCGCCGGTCGATCGAAGCCGAGCAGCGACGCCGCGAGGCGACTCTGCTCGCGGACATCTCGAGTGACCTGCTCCAAGGCCGTCCGGTGGACGAGGAGCTCGACCGCATCGCCCTGCGAACGGCCGAGGTGCTCGGGATCTCGTCGGTTGAGCTACGGCTCGGACAGGCCCAAATGGGCGCCGCGGGACCATCGGAGTTTCCGCTCGAGTCGTCGGGCCGTCGCGTCGGCGTGATCTCCGTCCCAGTCGCCGAAGAGCCGTCGGTCGCCGTGCGACAGCGATTCCTTCCGGCTCTCGCCTCGCTGCTGGCTGTTGCCGCTGAGCGCGACCGGCTCTCTCAACAGGCGCTCGAAGCGGAGGCCTTGCGCCGGAGCGATACGATCAAGACGGCGGTGCTGCGGACGGTCTCTCACGACCTGCGTTCGCCTCTGACCGCGATTTCGACTGCCTCCAGCGCCCTCCGCAACGAGCAACTCGATCTCGATGGAGGCGACCGCGCGGAGCTCCTGGAGACGATCGAGATCGAGTCGCAGCGGCTCGAGCGGCTCGTCGCGAACCTCCTGGACCTCTCGCGTTTGCAGGCGGGCGCTGCGCCGCCGACCCAGGAGCTGTGGACGGTCGACCAGCTCGTGGCGCAGGCCCTCGACCAGGTGCAGGATGCGGATCGCGTCGAAGTCGTGTTCCCGGCTGACGTCCCGGTGGTCCGCGTCGACGCCGTTCAGATCGAACGCGTGCTGGTGAACCTGCTGGAGAACGCCCTGCGCTTCGCTCCCGAGGGGTCGAAGGTCGGCATTCGGGTGAACGTCACGCGAAAGGAGGCAGTCATCCGTGTCGTCGACACCGGGCCGGGACTTCCTGAGCTCGAGCTCGTGCGGGTGTTCGAGCCATTCCACCGAGCCGAAGGTGACGGTGCCCGCGGCGCCGGACTTGGGCTCGCGATCGTGCGAGGCTTTGCCGAGGCGAACGGCGGCCGCGTGTGGGCGGAGTCGGTCGCCGGCCAGGGCGCGTCATTCGCCTTCGCCCTGCCGGTCGTGCAAACGCCGTCCGAGGTGCCCGGGTGACCGCCCGACGATCTTCGGCAGGTGCGGACTCGACGCACGTCGCCGGGCAGCGAGTCCTCGTCGTCGACGACGAGCCACAGATCCTGCGTGCGCTCGAGACCACGCTTCGCGGCGCGGGGTACGAGGTCTTCACTGCGACGACGGCTGCCGAGGCTCTCGCTGTGGCGGCGATGCGTCTTCCCGACGCCGTGATCCTCGACTTGGTGCTGCCCGACGGAAGTGGGGTGGACGTCTGTCGCGAGCTCCGCACGTGGACCCGCGTCCCGGTGCTGATCCTCTCGGCCGTCGGGGAGGAGCACGAGAAGGTCGCCGCACTGGATGCCGGTGCCGACGACTACGTCACCAAGCCGTTCGGTGTCGACGAACTACTCGCACGGCTTCGTGCTGCGACGCGTCGTGCCGGTCGCCCCGGCGATCCGGTGATCACCATCGGCGAGCTGGTGGTCGATCTCGAGAAGCATTCGGTGTCGGTTGCCGGAAGCCCTGTCCAACTCACCCCACACGAGTTCGCAATCCTCCGCGTCCTGGCCCAGGCCGAGGGCAAGCTGCTGACCCACCAGACGATCCTGCGTGAGGTGTGGGGGCCGGCGTACCAGGTCGAATCCCATTACCTGCATGTGTACGTCTCGCAGCTGCGTCGCAAGATCGAGCCCGTCCCCACCCGGCCACGCTACCTCCTGACCGAGCCGGGCGCGGGCTATCGGTTGGTCGCGCCAGCCGGGTAAACCGGCTGCCCCCTCAGGGTCGCGGCCCGAGGGGCGTCTTGAGGAAATCTTAAGGCCGAGGGCACTACCTCTGAGGCTGCCTTGATATCGGCGGTTCTACCGTCGGGGCATGAATTTCGCACTCGTACGCCAACCCAACTCGGGCACGGACGCGCATTCCACAGTCGCCGCCTGCCCTTCACCCACGCGGAACCCCTTCGAGAGGCGGCGTCTTCGGCACGAAGCCGACCGTATCTTGCGCGGCGGCGCCCGTGTCCATCCAGACTCGCAACTCCTCGTCTGGCGCGCCGCCGAGCTGACCTCGGCTCGCGAGCGCCGGTTGTGCGCGCGGTCGCTTCGCGGAGTCGTCAGAGAGCTCGACGGCAACACGCTTCCGGGTTCCGTGCCGCTCAATCGTCGAGGTGCTCGGCCCTACTCGGCCATCATCGCCTCCATCGCTGAGCGCGTCAGCGACTTGTCGAAGCCCGTTACCCCGCGGAGCATGGTGCTCGTCCATGACCTGCTTTCGGACGGGGGCGGACCGCTGTATGCGCGGCAGCAGGTCGACCGGCTCCCTGCGGCGCTTCTCGAGATCCAGTCCGCGCTGGCTGGTACCCGTCAACCACTGAGAGAGGCTGTCTGATGTTCGACCTTGCCGCGATCTCGATCGCCGTCGTCTGCTTTGCCTGCTTGTTCGCCCTTGTGTGGGCCTTGGAGCGTGTCTGATGTCCGTGGCAGACGTCTTCGGCCTGCTCGTCTCCATCGCCGTGCTTCTCTATCTCCTCTACGCGCTCTTCCGCGGGGAGAACCTCTAGATGACCGGTCAAGGGATCTTCCAGATCGTCTTCTACACCGTCGCGCTCGTGGCGCTGGCATATCCGCTGGGCCTCTACATGGCCCGCGTCTACTCGGATGATGGCTTCGCCGCTCGCGGCCGACTCCGCTTCCTCAGCGTCCCCGAGCGCGGCTTCTACCGGCTGCTCGGGGTCGATCCCGAGCGTGACCAGGACTGGAAGGGCTACGCGAAAGCCGTCCTCATCTTCAGCGCGGTCTTCTCCGTTCTCCTGTATGCGCTGCTCCGGCTCCAGGGCCACCTGTTCCTCAACCCGGACGGGTTGAAAGGCGTTCCGGCGCACATCTCGCTGAACACCACCGCGAGCTTCGTC
This sequence comes from uncultured Actinomycetes bacterium, assembly GCA_963724655.1. GTDB lineage: Bacteria > Actinomycetota > Thermoleophilia > Gaiellales > Gaiellaceae > Gaiella. The sequence continues at coordinate 461,396 of CAVRVG010000005.1, forward strand.
ACGAACACGAACTGGCAGTACTACGGCGGCGAGTACACGATGTCGTATCTCTCGCAGATGGCCGGCCTCGCCGTTCAGAACTTCGTGTCGGCTGCGGTCGGGATGGCCGTGCTGGCCGCTGTGATCCGTGGGCTTGTGCGGCGGTCGAGCTCCGGCCTCGGAAACTTCTGGCAGGACCTCTACCGCTCACTCGTCTACATCCTCTTGCCGCTCTCGATCGTCCTCGCTGTCGTGCTCATCTCGCAGGGCGTCGTCCAGACGTTCGACGGGCACGCGACCGCGACCACGCTCGAAGGAGCGCAGCAGACCATCGCGCGCGGGCCGGCGGCATCTCAGATCGCCATCAAGCAGCTCGGAACGAACGGCGGCGGATTCTACAACTCCAACTCCGCCGTGCCGTTCGAGAATCCCAACGGCATCACCAACTTCCTCTCGGTGCTCGCGATCCTGCTGATCCCGGCTGCGCAGGTCTTCATGTTCGGGAAGATGGTCGGCGCACTCCGCCAAGGCATCTCTGTGCTCGCCGCAATGCTCGTGATGTTCGCGGTCGGGGTGGCGATCCTGCTGCCGAACGAGCAGCATGGCTCGTCGGTGCTCCGAAGCTCGGGCGTCGATCTCGTCGCCTCGAGCGATCAGAGCGGCGGCAACATGTCCGACAAGGAGGTGCGCTTCGGGATCGCCAACACCGCCCTCTGGGCGACGGCGACGACGAACGCCTCGAACGGCTCGGTCAACGGCGGCCACGACGCCCTTACCGCTGGCGGTGGGGCAGTGCCGATCGTGAACATGTTCACGGGCGAGGTCATCTTCGGCGGTGTCGGATCAGGCCTCTACGGCATGCTGTTCTACATCCTGATCGCCGTCTTCGTGGCCGGTCTCATGGTCGGTCGTACCCCCGAGTATCTCGGGAAGAAGATCGAGGCACGCGAGATCAAGCTCGCCGCACTTGGGGCACTGTTCGTGCCGACGATGGCGCTCGTCCTGACGGCGATCTCCATCGTCACGGACTCGGGGCTTGCGTCCGTCTTCAACGGCGGCGCCCACGGCTTCAGCGAGGCGCTCTACGCCTACACGTCGCAGTCGAACAACAACGGCAGCGCGTTCGCGGGCTACGGCGCGACGAACTTCTCCGCGGAGCTCGGCACGGTGGCCCTCTATCTCGGTCGGTTCGTGCCACTGATCGCGGCGCTCGCGATCGGCGGGTCGCTCGCCAAGAAGAAATCGGCGCCGGTCTCGGCGGGAACGTTCCGCACCGACGGCGCGACCTTCACGTTCCTGCTCGTCGCCGTGATCGTCCTTACTGCGGGCCTGATGATCTTCCCGGCGCTCACACTCGGCCCGATCGTGGAGGCACTAGCGTGATCGTCCCGTCCATCATTCGCTCCGTCATCGCCGTCGTCATCTTGACCGCGGTGTTCGGATTCGGTTATCCGGCGGCGATGACCGGCTTCGCCCAGCTCACATTCGACCACCAGGCGAGCGGCAGCCTCATCACTCGGGACGGCAAGGTTGTCGGCTCGAGCCTCGCGGCCCAGGCCTTCACGAAGCCCGAGTACTTCCACTCGCGTCCCTCGGCGACCGCGCCCGAGTACAACGCCGGCGCCACGACGTTCGCGAATCTCGGCCCGACGAGCGCTGACCTCGCCAAGGCGGTCAAGGACCGCGCGAACGCGATCCTCAAGCTCGAAGGGCCGCACAATCCGGGCCTCACCCTCGGTCGGATCCCGGTGGACGCCGTGACGACGTCCGCCTCCGGAATCGACCCTGACATCTCAAAGGCAAACGCGGCCATGCAGGCGCCACGCATTGCGGCCGTCCGGCATCTGCCGCTCACAACGGTGAACCGTCTCATCGACGAGGCGACCGACAACCGGTCGCTCGGCTTCCTCGGTGAGCCGGGAGTCAACGTTCTCGAGCTCAACCTCGCCCTCGACAAGGAGACAGGACAGTAATGGCACGCCAGGCGTCGAGCATCTTCTCGCGCGACCTCGCCCTCGCAGCTGTCAGGGATTCGTTCCCGAAGCTCGATCCGCGGTTGCAGATCCGCAACCCCGTGATGTTCATCGTCGAGCTCGGCAGCATCATCACGTCGGGGATCTTCTTCATCAACCTCGTCCAGGGCGACTACGGCGACCTGTGGTTCGTCGGCGTGATTACGGTCTGGCTCTGGCTGACCGTTCTCTTCGCGAACTTTGCCGAAGCGATCGCCGAAGGACGAGGCAAGGCTCAGGCCAGCGCGCTCAGGGCTACTCGAACGACAACCTCGGCGTTCCGCCGCACCGAGACCGGTGTGTTGGAGGAGGTGCCGGCTCCCGAGCTCCGGCGAGGTGATGTGGTGGTCGTCGAGGCCGGTCAGGTAATTCCGGCCGACGGCGAGATCATCGAGGGGGTCGGATCGGTCGACGAATCCGCAATCACCGGTGAGTCGGCTCCGGTCATCCGTGAGGCGGGGGGCGACCGCTCGGCCGTCACCGGCGGCACCAGGCTCCTCTCCGATCAGCTCGTGATCGAGGTCACCCAGGAGCCCGGTCAGTCGTTCCTCGACCGCATGATCGCCCTCGTCGAGGGTGCCGAGCGGCGGAAGACGCCGAACGAGATCGCGCTCAACATCCTGCTTGCGGGGTTGACGATCACGTTCCTCGCGGCCGTCGTCACGCTCAAGCCGTACGCCATCTACGCAGGCACCGATTTGTCGCAAACCGTGCTGATCGCGTTGCTCGTCTCGCTCATCCCGACGACGATCGGCGCCCTGCTGTCCGCAATCGGCATCGCTGGGATGGACAGGCTCGTACAGCGGAATGTTCTCGCGATGTCCGGGCGGGCCGTGGAGGCCTCTGGTGATGTCGACGTGCTGCTGCTCGACAAGACCGGGACGATCACGCTCGGAAACCGCCAGGCGGCCGAGTTCCTCCCGGTCGCCGGCGTCGAGGAGCGTGAGCTCGCCGAGGTGGCGCAGCTCGCCTCGCTGGCCGACGAGACGCCCGAAGGCCGATCGATCGTCGTTCTTGCGAAGGAGCGCTTCAACCTGCGCGAGCGAGATCTCGGCGAGCACGTCTTCGTCCCGTTCACTGCGCAGACGCGGATGAGCGGCGTCGACATGAACGGCACCGTCATTCGGAAGGGTGCGGCCGATGCGGTCAAGGCGTTCATCGTCGAGCAGGGTGGCAGCGCACCCGCCGGCCTCGACCAGCTCGTGCAGCAGGTCGCCGAGCAAGGTGGGACGCCGCTCGTCGTCGCCCGCGACAACTGGGCCCTCGGTGTCGTCCATCTGAAGGACATCGTCAAGGGCGGGATGACAGAGCGCTTCGCCGAGCTTCGCAAGATGGGCATCCGCACCGTGATGATCACCGGTGACAACCCGGTGACCGCGGCGGTGATCGCGCAGGAGGCCGGTGTCGACGACTTCCTCGCCGAGGCGACGCCCGAAGCGAAGATGGCCCTGATCAAGGAGGAGCAGGCGAAGGGTCGTATGGTCGCGATGACCGGCGACGGTACGAACGACGCGCCGGCGCTCGCACAGGCCGACGTCGGTGTGGCGATGAACACCGGCACCACTGCGGCGAAGGAAGCCGGCAACATGGTCGACCTCGACTCGAACCCGACGAAGTTGATCGAGATCGTCGAGGTCGGGAAGCAGCTCCTCATCACGCGCGGCTCGCTCACGACCTTCTCGATCGCGAACGACGTCGCGAAGTACTTCGCGATTCTGCCTGCGATCTTCGCGTACACCTACGCCAGCACGCCTGGAGAGCGAGGGCCGCTCGAGAGCCTGAATTTGATGCACCTCGGGACCCCGCAGAGCGCGATCATCTCGGCGATCGTGTTCAACGCGCTGATCATCCCGGCACTTGTCCCGCTTGCGCTCCGTGGTGTCCGTTACCGGGCGATCGGCGCGACGGCGCTCCTTCGTCGCAACCTGCTCATCTACGGCCTCGGCGGCGTGATCCTTCCGTTCGTCGGGATCAAGCTCATCGATCTGATCGTCCACAACGTCTTCGGGGCGTAAAGCCGTGGGCGAGATGGCGTTGGCCCGGAGAGCGGTTGTCGCCGCTCTCCGGCCGTTGGGACACTGACGGTGCGTGGCCACTACCGAATCCTGGTCGGAATGGCGGCGGGTGTCGGCAAGACCTACCGAATGCTCCAGGAGGGCAGGCAGGCGGATCTCGACGGGCGTGACGTGGTGATCGGCTACCTCGAGCCTCATGACCGGCCCGAGACGGCCGCTCTTGCCGAGGGACTCGAGCTCATGCCGCGCGTGACGGTTCCACACGGCGGACTGATGCTCGGTGAGATGGACGTGGATGCTGTCGTTCGCCGCACGCCCGAGCTCGCGCTCGTCGACGAGCTCGCGCACACGAACGCTCCCGGTTCGCGCAACGACAAGCGATACCAGGACATCGACGAGATCCTCGAGGCGGGCATCGATGTCATCTCGACGGTCAACGTTCAACACCTCGAGAGCCTGAACGACGCGGTCTTCGAGTTCACAGGGGTTCGCGTCCGCGAGACCTTTCCCGACCGGATCCTCGACGAGGCAAGCGAGGTCGTCGTTGTCGATCTTTCGCCCGAGGCGCTCCAGCAACGACTCCTCGCCGGGAAGGTGTATCCGCCGGAGCGCGCTGAGGCCGCCATCGCAAACTTCTTCCGTCTCGACAATCTCGGCGCACTCCGCGAGCTTGCCTTGCGCGAGGTCGCCGACGATTCAGTGCAGCGTCGTCAGACCGGGGTGCTCGACCCTCTCAGCCAGCAGGCGGTGCTGGAACGAGTCCTCGCGCTCGTCACGCCCGAGCCGCGGTCACAGAGGCTTCTCCGCCGCGCGTGGCGCTCGGCGCAGCGACTCGATGCGGATCTCGACGTCCTTTGGGTGCGCAGGCCGGGCCGTGTGCTTGGCGACGACGAGGCGATCGCTCTCTCCGCGCTCCGCCGGCTGACCGTCGTGCTCGGTGCCCATTTCGTCGAGGAGGAAGAAGAGAACCTCGTCCAGACGGTGAGGCGGGTCGTCTACGAGCGGGGCTCGACGTACGTCTTCGTCGGCACGCCAGACGAGCGACGCCGAACCGAGATCCTGAGAGGTTCGCTCATCTCCGCGCTCGTTCGCGCGCTTCCGGGAGTCGACATCAGGGTCGTCGCGAACCGGGCCGACAGAGGGCAGCTTGCGCCGTGATGGCCGCGGTCCTGACAGCTGCAGTAGCCGGCGTCGTACTCATCGGCGCCGTCGCCGCCATCCGCGCGCGTCGTTCGCAAAATGTCCCTGCGCGCTCGGAGCGCCGCCTGCTCGTTCCGTTCACCGGCGACGGGCTCGACCCGACCGTTCTCGCCGCGGCGATCAGGATCGCCCGAGCAGAGAACGCGACACTCGTGCCGGCGTACCTCCTCGTCCTCCCTCGGAGCATCGCCGAGGATGCGCCTGCGACCCAGGAGGTCGCGTTCGCGATGCCGTTGCTCGAAGCCGTGGAACTCGAGGCGCTCAGAGCCGGGGTCCCGGTCGACGCGCGCATCGAGAAGGGTCGAACACCGATCCACGCGCTCAGCCGGCTTTGGGACGTCGAGCCCTTCGACCGGGTCATCGCCCCTGCCCCGACCACGCACTCCACCGGATTCACTCCCAAGGATCTCACCTGGATCCTGACCCATGCGCCGATCGAGGCACTCGTGCTACGGCCGAGTCCCGATCACGTCATGAAAGACTCATGGGGCGACGTCGCCGGGATCGTCCGGATTCGTTTGCTCTCTCGCTGAAGCGCGACGCCGGGTCATCCGTCACGCTACGCCCATGAAGCGCGGCACCTTCCGGATCTACCTCGGCGCAGCGCCCGGTGTCGGGAAGACGTACGCAATGCTCAGCGAGGGGAGGCGGCGGGCGAACGCGGGGCACCGATGTCGTCGTCGGCTTCGTGGAAACGCACGGTCGCGAGTCGACGGCGGAGCAGATCGGCGATCTCGAGATCGTCCCACGGAAGATTGTCGAGTACAAGGGCTCGACCTTCGAGGAGATGGACGTCGACGCGATCCTGGCCCGCGCGCCGGAGGTCGCGCTCGTTGACGAGCTCGCGCACACGAACATTTCCGGGTCAAGGAACGCGAAGCGATGCGAGGACGTCACCGAGCTGCTGGAGGCCGGCATCACCGTCATCTCGACCCTCAACATCCAGCACCTCGAGTCCGTGAACGATGTTGTCGAGCAGATCACGGGGGTGAAGCAGCGCGAGACGATTCCCGACGCGCTCGTGCGGCGGGCGGACCAGGTCGAGCTCGTCGACATGGCACCCGAAGCGATCAGACGCAGGATGGCGCACGGCAACATCTATCCACCCGAGCGGATCGATGCTGCGCTCGGCAACTACTTTCGTCCGGGCAACCTGGCAGCCCTGCGGGAACTCGCTCTCCTTTGGGTCGCTGACCGGGTCGAGGAAGGGCTGGCCGCCTACCGCGACCGGCATGGCATCGATCGCCCGTGGGAGACCCGGGAGCGCGTCCTTGTCGCGGTCACCGGCTCCCTGGACGGCGATCGACTGATCCGGCGTGCCGCCCGCATGGCCGCGCGGGCGCACGGCGATCTGCTCGCAGTGCACGTCTCGTCGTTCGACGGGGGGACGGTGGGAACGGAGGAGCTGCTAGACCAGCAGAAGCTGCTGGTCGAGCAGCTCGGAGGCACGTTCAAGGAGGTCGTCGGCGACGATGTCGGCGACGCGCTCGTGACCGCCGCACGTTCGCTCAACGCGACCCAGATCGTCCTCGGCGCAACGCGCCGTTCGCGTTACGCACAGCTGATGCGCGGTTCGGTAATCAACAGCGTCATCCGGGCCTCGGGCATCGGGATCGACGTTCACGTCATCAGCAGGGAGGAATCCGACGCGTCGACCGAGCTTGCGCGATCGCGTCGTCGGCCCGCATCGCTGCCTGCGCGCCGTGTGGCGATCGCCTTTGGCCTGGCGGCTGTCGGTCTGCCGCCCTGACGCCGTTCTTGCGCAGCTCCGAGGGGAGGATCTCGGGTTGCCGAGCGTCTTGCTGATCTACCTGCTCGTGGTCGTCCTGATCTCGACTGTCGGTGGGATCTGGCCGGCGCTCGCGACCGCGGTGGCGGGCGTTCCTGCTCGCGAACTACTACTTCACGCCGCCGGTCCACACGCTTCACGATCGCCGAGGGAGACAACCTCGTCGCTCTCGTCGTGTTCCTCGTCGTCGCAGCGGTCGTGAGCGGCTACGTCGCGCTGGCGTCGCGACGAGCCGCTGAGGGCATCCGCGCGCGCGCAGAGAGCGACGCTCTGGTCCGGCTCGGCGGCTCATCAAGCGTTCCCGCGCTGCTCGACACGATGCGCCGTGTGCTGGCGTTCCACGGTGCCGCGCTCGTCCGCCGGACCTCGTCCGGCTGGGTGACGGAAGCGACGGTCGGTGGCGTCGCCGAGATGGCGCGGCACCCGACCGGCGGGTTGTGGTCGACGATGGACACGAGCTGCTGCTCCAGGGAGACACGAATGCCGCACGACCAGACGATCCTCGACGCGTTCGTCGCCGAAATCGCCGCCGCCCTCGTCGTCGAAGAGCTCACCGAGGAGGTTCGGACGGTCAGCACGCTCGTCGCGGCCCGGAGACGCGCGTACGGCGCTGCTCGCATCGACCGGCCATCGCCTCCTCGAGACAGGGGTGGGCTTCGCGAAGCACTGGCTGCCTCGAGCGAGCATCCGACCGTGATCGTCGCCCGCACGAGTGTCGACCGGCTCGAGCTGCTCGGCGACGACCTGGTCGATCTCGGCCGCGTCGAGAGCGGCGAGCTCGACGGTCGGCGTCTCCGACGTGTCGGTCGAAGAGGTGCTTGCGACGCCGCTCGACGATCGGTGCGTCGATCGCGCCGGGTCGCGCTCCAGGGGCGTCGACGTTGCCAGCGTGAGTGCGGACGAGGCGTTGCTACGTACGGGCCTGGTCGAGGCGCTGGTCGAGGCGATCGCTGCCTCTGACCCTGCGGTCGTGTTAGAGTCGCGGCCGGCGTCGTGCGGACCGGGCATCGACATCCGGATCATCGACGCGACGCCGTGACGACACCGCTGACGGTGAGCGGGGCTGTTCCTTGCCCAGGCGTTCGTCCTGGCCATGCGCGGTCGCTTCGAGCGGAGGAGACGCCGGGCGGCGGTACGACGGTGGTGATCCGACTGCCGCGTACGGCGGGCGGGGACCGGGCGACGCGCCTTCGGCGTAGAAGCCGCACTCGTCGCAGGGGTCGCTCTCCGGTGCGTCGAGACGGCGCGTACACTCCTCGGTGCCAGGGAGCCGGAGGAGACGCGAGGTCGAGCTCGAGCGAGTCCTCGGAACCCCGGCGCTCTTCGCGACGGCGTATGGAAACGTCGGCTCGTCGATCTACTACGCCCTCGGGCTGACCGCGGTCTACGCGCTCGGACTGACACCCGTGGTGTTCCTGGTCGCTGGAGTGGTCTTCGCTGCCACTGCGGCTACCTACGCCGAGGGTACGGCCCGCTACCCGGAGGCGGGCGGATCGGCGAGCTTCGCGCGCCATGCCTCCAACGAGATCGTGAGCTTCGTCGCGGGCTGGTCGCAGATGCTCGTCTACGTCGTCACCGTCGCGGTGTCTGCGTTCTTCGTCCCCCACTACCTCTCGATCTTCTGGGAGCCGCTTCGGACAAACCCGTGGGACATCGTCGGTGGGGCGATCGTCATCGTGATCCTGGTCGCGCTCAATATCGTCGGCGTGACCGAAGCGGCAAAGCTCTCGATTACGCTCGCCGTCGTCGACTTCGCGACCCAGATACTCCTGGTGGTCATCGGCTTCGCGCTCGTCCTGAGCCCGGACATCCTGCGGGCGAACGTCCACTGGGGCGTGGCGCCGACCTGGGGAAACCTCGCGATCGCAATCCCCGTGGCGATGCTCGCATACACCGGCGTCGAGACGGTGTCGAACCTCGCCGAGGAGGCGCGCGACCCGGTGCGGACGGTCCCGGCCGCGTACAAGCTCGTCGCGCTCGCGGTCTTCGCGATCTACTTCACGCTTCCGGCGGTCGCCCTCTCGGCACTCCCGGTCAAGCTCGTCGACGGCGAGTGGACGACGCTGCTGGCGCTCCCACCCGAGGAGGGCGGCTACGCGAACGATCCGATCCTCGGACTCGTCAAGAACATCGGGCTGGACGAGGGCTGGATGCTTTCCGGCCTCGAGTACTACGTCGGCATCCTCGCTGCCACGATCCTGTTCATCGCGACGAATGCCGGCGTGATCGGCGCGTCGCGGATCACGTATTCCATGGCGAGCTACCGGCAACTCCCCGAGATCTTCCGGCGGCTCCACCCCCAGTTCAAGACACCCTGGCTCTCGCTGGTCATCTTTGCCGGGATCGCACCGATCGTTGTCTTGCTCCCGGGCGACGTGAACTTCGTGGGCACGCTCTATTCACTGGGCGCCACGCTGTCGTTCACCGTCGCCCACACGTCCCTGGTTCGCCTCCGGATGACCGACGCCGCCGAGGGGCGCACACCCGCGTACCGCGCACGCCCGAACCTGAGGGTCGGAGCTGTCGACTGGCCCGTGTTCGCAATCTTCGGAGGGATCGCCACCGGGATCTCTTTCGCGGTGATCGTCGTTCAGAATCCGACGACGCGCTGGGTCGGGCTCGGTTGGACGGTGCTCGGCCTGATCGGCTATTGGCTGTACCGGCGGCGCGTGGTGGGGGTGAGCCTGCGTGAAATGGTGAAGGCCCCGCCTGCCATGGGCGCCGCTCTGGCGCTGCAGTATCAGAGGATCCTCGTTCCGATCGTGCCCGGGCGCCCATCCGATGACGCGTTCGACGTCGCGCTTCGGCTCGCGAAAGAGCGAGGCGCGCGGGTCATTGCGCTGACGGTGATCGAGGTGCCGCTCGACAAGCCGCTCGATGCCGAGCTCCCGGAGCTCGAAGCGATTGCCAACCGCGAGCTCGACGAGGCGGTTGGGATCGGAGACAGCTACGGCGTGCGCGTCACCCCTCGCCTTGTTCGCGGGCGGAGCGCATCGGTCGAGATCGTCGCCGAGGCATACCGGCGCGACACCGAGATCATCGTTCTCGGCTCGCCCCCGAAGGCGCTGGTCCAGCGGCGTCGCGGCGTCTTCGGAGCGACCGTCGATCGCGTGATGCGCAACGCCCCGTGCCGGGTCATGGTGACCGCGTCGCGCCAGGAGGCCACAGCGTGAACTGGTATCGCCGAACCGTCTTCGTCTTCTCCGGGCTCTTCATCGGGCTTGGGATCTCCCTCCTGGTGCGGACCGCTTCCGCCGGCGGCGGCGCGATCGGCTACGTGCTCGGCGGTCTCTTCGTCGCTCTCGGAACCGCCCGGATCGTCCTGGAGCGCAAGCGGGGCCGCGGCTGATGGCCCGCAAGCTCATAGGCTTCGAGCGGGTCCTGGGCTCCCGCGAGCTCTTCGCCGTCGCCTACGGTGAGATCGGGTCATCGATCTACTTCGCGCTCGGGATCGTCATCTCTGCTGCGCTCGGCTTGACCCCACTGGTCCTGCTCGGGACGGGGGCGCTGTTCCTCCTCGTCGCGCTGTCCTATGCGGAGGGAGCGACAGCGCTACCCGAGACAGGCGGTGCCGAGACGTTCACACGGCGCGCCTTCAACGATCTGGTCGGTTTCGTCACGGGCTGGGTGCTGTTCCTCGACTACCTCATCGTCATTGCGTTGTCCGCGTTGTTCGTCCCTCACTACGTCGGGGTTGCGCTTGGGGTGCCGCATCTGCGGGAGTCCCCCTGGGACATCGTCGTGGCCGCGTTCGTGATCGCCGCGATCGCAATTGCGAGGCTGCTGAGACACTCCCGCATTCACGGAGGATTGTTCGCGATCGCGGCACTGGACCTGGTGGTGCAGGGCACGCTGCTCCTGCTCGGTCTCGCGGCGTTGTTCTCTCACGAGACCCTGATCGACGGGTTCACACTCGTCGAGGGCCAGTCGTGGCACGACGTTCTGTTCGCGGTCCCTCTGGCGATGCTCGCCTACACCGGCCTCGAGACAGTCGCCAACTACGCACAGGAGGTCGAGGATCCTCAGCGCGACCTGCCCCGGGGGATGTTCCTGGGCATCGGCCTGGTGGTCACCCTCACGGTTGCGATCGCGGCGATCGCGGTCACCGCCTTCCCCGCAGTGAACGGCTCGAGCGCCCTGACCGAGAACTGGCTCGAGGCGCCCATGGCCGGGGTGGTGACGGCGCTCGACGGCGAGCTACCGGCGATAGTGGTAGACGCGCTCCGCGTCATGATCGGGCTCTCCGGTGCGCTCATCCTTGTCGGCGCCGCGACAACCTCGGTTTCGGGGTGCACGCGGCTCTCCCACTCGATGGCCGCGCACGGAATGCTCCCGCGCGAATTCGGCCGGTTCGAGCGTCGCTCCCTCGTCTCGAGCGAGGCGATCCTCGTGATTGCGATCGCCGCCATCGTGGTTGTGATCGCCACCGGGATCCACGGGGGCGACGCGAGATTTCTCGCCAGCGTCTACTCGTTCGGCGTCCTCATTGCGTTCACGCTTGCGCAGCTCGCCGTCATCCGGCTTCGCTTCACCGAGCCCAACCTGCCCCGCCCGTTCCGGGCAGGGCCTGACATTCGCCTGCGCGGGACGCCGGTTCCGATCGCCGCACTGCTCGGAGTGCCGCTGACACTTGGCGCCTTCGCTCTCTCGATGGCGACCCACCCAGGCGCCCGCTACGCGGGCCCTGCCTGGCTCGCCATCGGCCTTGGAGTGTTCTGGGTGACGCGCTGGTGGAACGACCGCAGCGTCCTCGACGACATCGATCCGCTTGCGTCGCTTCCGGTCGGAGCGGGTTTCAAGAGGATCCTCGTTCCGATGAAGATCGGTGAGATCGGCGAGGAGATGATTGCGACCGCAATCGCGATCGCAACGGAGCAGGGGGCAACGGTCGAGGCGATCACGGTGGTCAGAGTGCCGCGCCGATACCCGCTCGAGGGTGAGTTTCCGAACGACGTTCGCGAACGCGCCAACGCGGCAATGGAAGAAGCACGCCTTCTCGGCGAGGACAACGGCGTCGAGGTGATCACCGAGATCGTTCGAGCCCGTTCGATTGGCCACGCGGTTGTCGAGGAGGCAATCAAGAGAGACGCGGATCTGATCGTGCTCGGCTCCTCACCGCGATGGCGTCGCCAGTCACGCTTCTTCTCGCCGACCGTCGATCACGTCCTGCTCCATGCCCCCTGCGAGGTGCTCGTGGTCGCGTTTCCTGCCGGAGTACTGGAGCAGTGACCGGTATGGTGAAGGGATGAAGGCGGTCGTCGTGGGTTGCGGACGCGTCGGGTCGGCGGTCGCGCTCGACCTGGCGGGCGAAGGTTGGGATGTCACGTGCATCGACGAGAACGAGGCCGCTCTCGCGCGGCTCGGCGCCTGGAAGGGCGGTTTCATCGTCGGCCACGGGATGGACGTCGATGTGCTCGAGGACGCGGGCATCGACGACGCCAGTGCGGTGGTCGTGGCCACCGACGGAGACAACTCGAACCTCGTGATCGGGCAGGTGATCCAACGCCGCTGGGACCCCATTTGCGTCGTGGTGCGCGTCCAGGATCCCGCGCGGGCGCAGTTCTACGCCGACCGCGGCCTGCGGACCGTGTGCCCGACACAGACCACGAAAGCGACGATGCTCGACGCCGTGCGCGCCTGCAACGTCGCCGGGCAGGTGGTGGCCTGATGTACATCGTCGTCGCGGGAGGCGGCAAGGTCGGGACCAATGTCGCCCGCACGCTGCTGGAGCGTGGCCACGAGCTCACGCTGATCGAGCAGAACCGCAATCGGTTCGAGCAACTCGAGGCGGAGTTCGGCCCCAGCGTCCTGAACGGCGATGCAACGGAGATCCACGTTCTCGAGCGCGCGGGAATCGCACGGCCACCCGACCTGGTCGCCGCAGTGACGGGTGACGACGAGGACAACATCATCATCTCCCAGATCGCAAAAGAGGGCTACCAGGTATCGCGGGCGATCGCGCGCGTGAACGATCCCCGGAACCAGCAGCATTTCGATCTGCTCGGAATCCGACAGACCGTGTGCGCCACGTCGGGCCTTCTCGGAATGGTCGAGCATGCAGTGCCCGAGCACGGCCTCGTGACCCTGCTCGAGATGCGCAGCGAGGGACTTTCGCTTGTCGAGGTAGAGGTTCCCGCCGGCTCTCCGGCGGCCGGAAAGCGAGTCGCAGAGTTGAGCTTCCCCGAAGGGTCGCGCCTCGTCTCCGTCATGCGGGAAGGCACCGCGGAGATCGCCGTCGGTGAGACAGTGATCCAGACCGGCGATCAGGTGGTCGCGATCCTCAAACCCGGCCTCGAGGACGACGTGAGGCGCGCCCTTGTGGGATAGAGCCTGATCCGGCGCGTCGGCGTGGGGGCGGCCGTCCTCACGACGGCGGTTGCCGTTTCCTCGGCGGTTGGGGCCGGCGCCGGCTCTCCGAGGCTGATGGTCGTCGCGCGCGGGCTCGAGCAGCCGCTCCTCGCGACTCAAGCGCCCGGCGAGCCCAAACGGGTCTACGTCGTCGAGCAAGGTGGTCTCGTGCGGATCGTCGAGGCGGGCAAGCTCCGCAGACGACCGTTCCTCGACATTCGCGGGCGCATCGTGAGCGGAGGCGAGCAAGGTCTTCTCGGACTTGCCTTCGGGCCTGACTATGTGCATCGCCCGCGGGTCTACGTCAACTACACCGACCCGAGCGGCGCGACGGTTGTCGCCGAGTACCGCGTCAAGAACGGCGCCGCGATCCCGGGCAGCGAACGTCGACTTCTCCGTGTTGTGCAGCCCTACGCCAATCACAACGGCGGGAACATCATCCTCGGCCCTGATCAGAAGCTCTGGGTTGGGCTCGGTGACGGCGGTTCCGGCGGGGACCCCGAAGGACGAGCTCAAAATCCGCGAGTCCTCCTCGGCAAGCTGTTTCGGCTCGACCCTCTGCGACAGTCGCCTCGTCCGGTCATGGTCGCTCTCGGACTTCGGAACCCATGGCGCTACGCGTTCGATCGGGTGTCGGGGGATCTCTGGATCGGGGATGTGGGACAGGGCGAGATCGAGGAGGTCGACGTGCTCCCTGCGGGCACGAAGGGGCTCGTCAACTTTGGTTGGGACGTATACGAGGGAAGCCTGCAGTTCGAGAGCAAGCCACTCGGACCGGGCACGCTGGTCAAGCCGATCTTCGAGTACACCCACGCCGAAGGCTGCTCGATCACCGGTGGCTACGTCTATCGCGGACGCGCGATTCCCACGCTGAGCGGGCGCTACATGTTCGGCGACTACTGCTCAGGGACGATCTGGTCGCTCCCGGCAGGGGGCGGTGCGGCCCGGGTCGAGCCGTTCAAGGTGCAGAACGTGAACTCGTTCGGAGAATCGCTGGCCGGAGAGCTGTACGTGGTCTCCCAGCGGGGCACCGTGTACCGGATCGTGCGCTAGCTGGCGCGGCGACGCACGTGCGGGCTTTGGCCGAGCGCCGCGTACGCAAGGGCATTGAGCGACTCATTGAGGCTTCGGAGCTCACTGGCGATCAGGGCAAAGCCTTCGCCGCGCTCGTTCACGCGGTTCATCCGCTCGAGCTCGAGTGCGATCCGATCGAGCCTTTCGAGAAGGGCATCGAACTGGCGGTCCGGGACGTCGCGACGCTCCATCGCAACGAGTGTACGACCGGCACAAGACGGAATTGTGCTGCGAGGGAAAGGGTCGAACCAGCAGCATTCTCGGCGGCCAACCCACGCGCGCCCCGGTCGTGGTCACGCAGGCATTCGTCGACCCGTCCAAACGCGTACGGCGATCACGCCGATGAGGACGCCCGCGGTGTCGATCACGACATCTCGAGGGCGACCCTCCCGACCGCGAACGAACGTCTGGTGGATCTCATCGGAGACGGCGTACAGCGTTCCCAGCGCGACCGCAACAGCTGGTCGCTGGGTCGCGCGGACGAGGAGCACGCCCAGAATCGCGTATTCGATGACGTGTGCGAGCTTGCGCATGACCAGATCCCAGGTACCGAGGCCAGTGCCAAGGCTCGGGACGGCCGAGAAGGCGAAAATGACAGCGCACCACGCGACGACGGGCAACCACGCGCGGACCTGCGAGCCACTCATCCGGTCATGGTAGGGTCTGCCCCGCAAACGGAGCACGGTGAGGGAACCCGGTGCGAATCCGGGACGGTCCCGCCGCTGTAAGGGGAGATGCTCTCCCGCCACGACGCCACTGGCCACCCGGGGAACCGGACGGTTGGGAAGGCGGCGGGGGAGGGAGCCCCGAGTCAGAAGACCTGCCGGTCTCCGACATACCCCAACACCCCTCGCGGAAGGGAGAAGGAGATGGAGCTGTGTCCAGGCGTCTCGCCGTAGCGACGGCAACGTTCGTCGCCGCGCTCGTTTCAGCAGCCGGTGCGTTCTCAGCACACACAGGCACCTCGTATCCGGTCACGATCACCACGCCCGCCGGCAACGTGACGCTCTCGAAGAAGCCCAGGCGGATCGTTTCGCTCTCGACGACCGCCACGGAGTCACTCTTCGCGATCGGCGCAGGACCGCAGGTCGTTGCGGTCGACGAGCAGTCGGACTACCCCAAGAGCGCACCGAAGACAACGCTCTCCGGCTTCACGCCGAACGTGGAGGCGATCGCTGCCTACCGACCTGACCTCGTCGTGATCGCGTACGACCCGAAGGGCCTCTCGGACGCCCTCAGGAAGCTCGGCATCCCGGTTGTCCACCACGACGGAGCCAAGTCGCTCAAGGGTGCCTACCAGCAGATCCGTCAGCTCGGGAAGGTGACCGACCACCAGGAGGAGGCCGGCACGGTCGTCGGGCGGATGCAGAAGCAGATCGCGGCGAT
Organism: uncultured Actinomycetes bacterium; assembly: GCA_963724655.1. GTDB lineage: Bacteria > Actinomycetota > Thermoleophilia > Gaiellales > Gaiellaceae > Gaiella. Next base: position 477,199 of record CAVRVG010000005.1, read on the forward strand.
CCTCAAGGCGTCGAAGTCGCGGGCGGCCGGGCTCACGGTGTACCACGAGCTCGGGCCTGACTACTACTCCGCCACCTCACAGACGTTCATCGGCCGCGTCTACGCCCAGTTCGGGCTGAAGAACATCGCCGACGCCGCGGACAGCGCAGGCTTCGGTTATCCGCAGCTCTCGAGCGAGTACATCGTCAAGTCGAGCCCCGACCTGATCGTCCTCGCGGACTCCGTGTGCTGCGGTCAGACGGCCGGCAAGGTTGCCGCTCGGCCGGGGTGGAGCACCATCGCCGCCGTCAAGACCGGCTCGGTGGTGAGAATCGACGACTCCGTTGCCTCCCGCTGGGGCCCACGACTCGTCAGCTTCTACCGGGCGATGTCCCGCGCGCTCGTCCGGCTGAAGCCGTGAGCTGAGCATGGAAGCAAACGCCGCGCCCGCCTCGCTCGTCCGTCCTCGCGGCGTCACGCCGGGCTGGGCGGCCGCGGCCGTTTGCTTTCTCGTCGGCTCGCTGCTCATCGGCATCGTCGCCGGTCCCGTCGACCTCGGGCTCGTTGACATCCTCCACTCGGTCGGTGCCAAGCTCGGGCTGCCAGGCGTCTCGTCGCTCGACCCGATCGAGGAGTCGATCCTCTGGGATATCCGGGTGCCGCGCGTCGTGCTCGCGGCTCTCGTGGGCTCGACGTTGGCGTTGTCCGGCGCGACCTACCAGGGCGTCTTCCGAAACGCGCTCGCCGATCCGTATCTCCTCGGCGTGGCGGCCGGGGCAGGGCTCGGCGCCACCCTTGCGATCGCCTACCTCCCACGGGCACTCCACGGGCAGACCTTGCTGCCACCGGCAGCGTTCCTCGGGGGCATCGCCGCGGTCACTCTGACCTACGCCGTCAGTCGCTCCGCCGGGCGTCAGCGAGACGCGGCGACACTCGTGCTCGGGGGCGTCACCGTCGCAAGCTTCTTCACCGCTGCGCAGACGTTCGTGCAACAGCAGAACACCGACACGCTTCAAGAGGTCTACTCGTGGATCCTCGGCGGACTTCCCAGCACTGGCTGGAGTGACGTGACCCTTGTCGCTCCGTACATCTTCGGTTCCGCGGCGGTGATCCTCGCGCACCGACGCGTGCTCGACGTCCTCAGCGTCGGCGACGCCGAGGCAGCGAGCCTCGGGGTCGACGTGCGCCGCGTTCGCATCGTGCTGGTCGTCGCCGCCACTGTCGGCACCGCCGCGGCGGTTGCGGTCAGCGGGCTGATCGGGTTCGTCGGGATCATCGTCCCGCACGCGGTTCGGCTCATGGCAGGCACGAGCTTCCGTGGCCTGCTGCCACTGTCGGCACTCGTGGGGGCGGGGTTTCTCGTCCTCGCCGATGTCGTTGCGCGTACCGCATTGGCACCTGCCGAGATCCCGATCGGGATCGTCACAGCGTTCGTCGGTGCGCCGTTCTTCGCACTGGTGCTCCGTTCTACCCGGGGTGGCGCATGAGCGCGATTGCGTTGGATCAGGTCACGGTGAGGCTCGGCGGCAAGGCTGTTGTCAACGCCGTCGACCTGACCGTCGGCGAAGGGGAGTGGGTCGCCTTGATCGGCCCGAACGGCGCCGGCAAGACGACCCTGCTCCGCGCGATTGCCGGGCTCGCGCGCTTCGAAGGGATCGTGTTCTTGCACGATCGCGATGCCGCGTCGATGCGCCGCCGTGAGGTGGCGCAGCAGATTGCGGTCGTTCCCCAGGATCCGGTGACGCCCGCGTGGCTGACGGTCGCCGAGTACGTCTTGCTGGGGCGCACGCCCTACCTCGGCTCGCTCGCGCGCGAGGGGCAGAGGGATCGGGATGCGGTCGCCCAGGCACTCGAGCGTCTGGACGTAATGCCATTCCGCGACCGCACTCTCGGGACACTGAGCGGCGGTGAGCGGCAGAGGGTCGTCGTCGCCCGCGCGCTCGCTCAGGAGGCCGGCATCGTGATTCTCGACGAGCCGACTGCGGCGCTCGATATAGGCCATCAGCAACAGGCGCTCGAGCTACTCGACGAGTTGCGCGCCGATTCGGGTCTCACCTTGATCGCGGCGACGCACGACTTGACCCTCGCCGCACAGTACGCCGACCGGATGGTGCTGATGGACGAAGGCAGGATTGTCGCGGACGGGACGCCGGCCGAGGTGCTGACCGAGGAGACCATTTCGAGGCACTACCGCGCCTCGATCAGCGTCGTCACGGTCAACGATCGGGTCGCGGTCGTCCCCAGCCGCAGGTGAGCTGCGCAGTTCGGCCAGGCTCTCTGCGGTCACCGGGCCCGGCCCCTCGAGTTGCGCTGTGCATGATGGCTCGTTAGCGTTCCCGTGGTGAGGCGCTCAGTCATCGCGTTCGCCCTGATCGTCGCGGTTGTGCTCACGTCGGCTGTGGGTGCTTTGGGAGCTCAGCCGGGCAAGCTCACTTTCGAAGATCGAATCGCCGCTCATGCGACCACCTCGGTGACGATCGTCGTTCACAGGTCGGCGGGCTTCTCGGTGAGGCTCCGCGTGACGCCGACCAGCGGCAGGACTCGTGTGTTTCTGACCGGCGCAACTGCGCCGAAGGGCATTTCGCCGTTGGTCGACACCAAAGGCGGCGCGTGCAGTGGGGCCGCCGGGTCGTGGGTCTGCTCCAGCGCGTACGAGCCGCTTCCCCCGGGGACGTACACGTTCCGCATCCGCCACGACGCTGCGGTCGCCGGCCGGTTCGAGCTCAACCTCAGCTGGTAAGAACGCGAGGGTTACACTCTGAGGCAGTCTTCGAACTGCGACAGCGACGGTGAGCGTCGCGGTGGGGAAGGTGCACGTCACAGTCGCGACCCTCGTTGCTCTCGGTGATCAGTCGGTACAAGAGGTCACCGGGCGCTTCCGGCCCGGTTTCGGGGCGTCGTGAGCGCCGCGCCGACGAGCCCACCGACGCGCGTCCGCTTCGGCGGTCATTCAACCGTGCTGCTCGACATCGACGGCGTGCAGGTGCTCACCGACCCGTTGCTCCGACGTCGCGTCGCTCACCTCCGTCGTGATCCCGGCGCCGGGCTGGAAGCCGTGGCCGCGGTCGATGTGGTCCTGATCTCGCATGCCCATCGCGACCACCTCGACCTCCCTTCGCTTGCCGTGCTTCCGGCTGAGTCGCTGATCGTCGTGCCCAGAGGCGTCGGTGCGCTCGTTCGGCGGAAGGGCCACACGAACGTCATGGAGGTCGTCGTCGGCGACTCGATCTCCGTCGGGGGCGTCGAGGTTGCCGTTCTGCCGGCTGTGCACAGCGGGCGTCGCGACCCGGTCTCCCGAACCAAGGGGGCGGCGCTGGGGTTCGCGATCCTCGGCAGCAGGCGGGTGTACTTCGCGGGTGACACGTCGTTGTTCGATGCGATGGCGGGGCTCGTCCCGGAGCTCGATCTCGCCCTCGTGCCGATCTGGGGGTGGGGGCCGAATCTCGGCGCGCGGTGGTCATCTCGACCCGGCAGCGGCAGCCCGAGGCGGTGGAGCTCCTCCAGCCTCGAATTGCGATCCCGATCCACTGGGGCACGTACGCGCCCTTTCACCACACGATCCGAGGCAGGCCGTCGTTTCTCGAGGCGCCCGCGGCCGCCTTCGCGGAGAGCGTTGCGGCTCGGACGCCGGAGATAGAGGTCAGAGTTCTCCGGCCCGGCGACGAGACCACGCTGTAGGGGCGCGAAGAGTCAGTCGGGCTTTTCGCTGAGCCGTTCGAGACGCTCGAGTCGCTTTTCGATTCGCCTTGTGAGCTCGAGCAACTCCGCCCGTTCGACGCTGACATCGGCTTCGAGTGCCTTGCTCCGGTTGGAGATGAGCACGGAGACGATGACGCTCGTCAGGATCGGAATGAGGCTCATGCCGAGCAGCATGAGGCCGGCCGCGATCCAGCGACCGAGCGCGCTCTCGGGGAGTATGTCTCCGTAACCGACTGTCGAGACGGTCGAGACAGCCCACCAGCAAGCGCTGCCGAACGTCTTGAAGGCAGGGTCGACGAGCCGCTCGAGGGTCGCAGCGATGAGCGCCAGGATCGTCGCCACGACGATGATCAGTCGCACCGCGCGGAGTGGGGTGAGGTTGTTCCAGAACGCTCGTGCTGCGTAGGGCGCAGTGGGCATACGCGTCTGCTTCGCGTTCGAGGGTGCCGTTCCCTGCCCGCTCGTCACCTCCGAAGGTACCGGAGCCTGGTGACGGACCGTCGCAAGCGTTGCCCGGTGGAGGGCGCCGCTAGCATCGGAGCGTGTCTCTGACGTCGCACGAGGAGCTCCTCGCCGAGCTGAATCCCGCTCAACGCGAGGCAGTGCTCCACGTCGACGGCCCTCTCCTCGTGATTGCGGGTGCGGGCTCGGGCAAGACGCGCGTGCTGACTCACCGGGTCGCCCACCTGATCCGTGCGCACGGTGTCAAGCCGAACGAGATTCTCGCGATCACCTTCACCAACAAGGCGGCGGGAGAGATGCGCGACCGCCTGACTTCCATGCTCGGAGGCATGGCGCGCGCGATCTGGATCCTCACCTTCCACTCGGCCTGCGGTCGCATTCTCCGTGCCGAGGCACCGCGGCTCGGCTTCAAGTCGAGCTTCACGATCTACGACCAGTCCGACCAGGTTCGGGTGGTGAAGGCCTGTCTCGAGGAGCTCGGGAAGGATCCCAAGCGGTTCACCCCACGTGGGATCCACTCGCAGATTTCGAACGCGAAGAACCAGCTCGTCGGCCCCGACGAGTACGCCTCCCGTGTCTCATCGTTCTGGGATCAGACGGTCGCAGAGGTCTACGGGCTGTACCAGCGAAAGCTCCACGGCTCGAACGCTGTCGACTTCGACGACATGCTCATGCTGACGGTCGAGGTGCTCGAGCGCTTCCCGGAGGCGCGGAAGCACTGGCAAGAGGCCTTCCGCTACATCCTCGTCGACGAGTACCAGGACACGAACCACGCGCAGTACCGGCTGTTGCAGCTTCTGGCGGAAAGGCACAAGAACGTGTTTGCCGTCGGGGATCCCGATCAGAGCGTGTACGGCTTCCGTGGCGCCGACATTCGCAACATTCTCGACTTCGAGCGCGACTTCCCGGGCGCGGGGACGATCGCGCTCGAGCAGAACTACCGCTCGACCAACTCGATCCTCGCGGCCGCCAACGCGGTGATCGACAACAACCGCGAGCGCAAGCCGAAGCAGCTCTGGTCGGATCTGGGTCAAGGTGATCCGGTCGAGGTCGTGGAGACCGAGGACGAGCACGCCGAGGCTCGGTTCGTCGCGGCCGAGATTGCGAGGCTCGTCGACGAGGGCTGGTCGGCGAACGAGCTCGCAGTCTTCTATCGGACGAACGCACAGTCGCGCGTGCTCGAGGACGTTCTGGTGCGGCAGCAGATCCCATACCAGGTGATCGGCGGTCCGCGCTTCTACGAGCGCGCCGAGATCAGGGACGCGATTGCGTATCTGATCGTGCTCAACAACCCGGCGGATGCGGTCTCGCTCACGCGGATCGCGAACCGTCCGCGCCGCGGGATCGGCGACACGACGCTCCAGCGGCTCGTTGCCCACGCAGCCGCGCTCGGGATCTCGTTGTGGGAGGCGATGGCAGACCCGGAGTCAGCTGGGGTCGGCACCGCAGGCGTGAAGGCCGTCCGCTCGTTCCGGACGGTGATGGAGTCACTCATGTCCTCCGCGCAGGAGCTCGAGCTGGACGACCTCCTCGAGACGGTGCTCCAGCGATCAGGGACGATCGACGCGTACGAGGCTGAGCGCACGATCGAGGCGCGTGGCCGGATCGAGAACCTCGAGGAGCTGGTCGGAGTCGCGCGCGAGTTTCGAGCCGAGCGCGAGGAGCCGACGCTCGACGCGTTCCTCCAGGAGATCCAGCTCCAGTCCGACCAGGACACCCTCGCCGAGGACGGTGCGCAGGTGACCTTGATGACGATCCACAATGCGAAGGGGCTCGAGTACCGCGGCGTCTTCCTGATCGGGATGGAGGAGGGAATCTTTCCGCACTCGCGGTCGATCGAGGACAACGAGATCGAGGAGGAGCGTCGGCTCGCATATGTCGGGATGACCAGGGCGATGGAGAAGCTCGCGCTGACACACTCGACCGCGCGGTCACTCTACGGACGGCGTGACTACAACCTCCCCTCGCGCTTCCTCGACGAGCTGCCGGCCGACGTGGCGCGGGAGCGGCTGCAACCAACTTCCTGGTCAGGTTATGCCTCCTCGCCGCGCCAGCTTCCGCCTCGTGGAGACCGCGTCGAGGTTCCACACCTGGCAACCGGGGACTCGGTCAGGCACGGCTCACTCGGTGAGGGAGTGGTCACGCGCATCGAAGCAGGCGGCGTCGTGACGGTGCGCTTCGCAGCGGATGGGAGCGAGCGGCGCCTGATGCTCGAATACGCACCGCTCGAACGCCTCTAGGATCAGTTCCATGACCTACCGCGTCCGACCCGTCCGCGACCTCGGCGAGTTTCGCGCCGCGATCAGCGGGATCGGTCATTACTTCGCCTGGCAACCGACCGAAGAGGACGCCGAGCGCTTCTCGCGATTGCTTCCGTTCGAGCGGATGCATGCGGTCTTCGACGGCCCGACGATCGTCGGCGGGGCCGGCGCGGTCCCGTTCACTCTCACGATCCCCGGTGGGCCTGTGCCCTGTGCCGGTGTGACCGTCGTCGGCGTGCTGCCCTCTCACCGCCGGCGTGGCCTGCTACGACGGATGATGGAGTTGCAGCTACGCGACATCCGCGAGCGTGGCGAGCCGCTCGCCGCGTTGTGGGCGTCGGAGGAGGGGATCTACGGCCGCTTCGGCTACGGAATGGCCGCGCTCTCGCTTCTCCTCGACGTCGAGCAGACCGCGGTGCGCATTCGCGGCGACCTGCCGCGTGACGGGTCGCTTCGGCTCGTCGACCTCGACGAGGCGGCCAAGGTGTGCTCGAAGCTCTACGACCGTGTTGCCCGGGTCACGACCGGCTTCATCAGCCGCTCGCCCGCCTGGTGGGAGGTCAGGACGCTTCGCGACGACCCCGAGCGTCGCCGCGGGGCGGGACCGTTGAACTGTGCACTCTTCGAACGGGAGGGTCGCCCCGCTGGGTACGCGCTCTACCGCATCGCTCAGGACGGGTCCGGCCCCGACGACTGGAAGAAGATCGTCAAGGTGATGGAGGTCGTCGCGATCGACGACCGCGCCTCGCGCGAGCTGTGGCGGTTTCTGTTGGAGATCGACTGGATCGACCGCGTCTCGTTACTGGACACCGCCGTCGACGATCCTCTCCTGCTGCAGGTTGATCGACTCAACAAGCTCGGGCCGAAGCTGTTCGACGGTCTCTGGCTGCGCCTCGTCGACGTACCGGGTGCGCTCGCTGCCCGACGCTACGCCACTGATGGACGGGTGACGCTCGAGGTCACCGCCGACCCGACGTTCCCGGACAACATTGCCACCTGGACAATCGACGGCGGCACCGTTCGGCGGAGCTCGCGGCGCCCCGACGTGAAGCTGAGCGTTCAGGCGCTGGCCTCGGCGATGCTCGGAGGGTTCTCCTTCACGCAGCTCGCGCGTGCGGAGCTCCTTCAGGAGGTTTCGCGCGGCGGGCTCGCTCGAGCCGATGCGCTCTTCCGCGTCGACCGGGCACCGTTCTGTCCAGAAGTCTTCTAGTGCGGCGTCTCACAACGAGGAACCGCAAATGATCGTTGTGAGACGCCGCACTACTCTGCTTGCTGCACGCCTGTCAGCTGCTGAGACAGCTGTCAGGCGTGATCCTGAAGAGCGCGCTCCGCGCGCCGGCGTTCCTGATGCAACGCCATGAGACGCCGCACTAGCGCTCGACGTGGATGACTCATAGCAAGCCTCTCGCCGTAGCCCTTGCCGCAGCGCTTGTCGTCGTCGGCACGGCGGCCACGACGACGATCGCGCAGGGGAAGGACGTCGCGCCGGCGCCGACGTTGCGACAGCTCGTGGGCCAGCGGCTCGTGGTCTCGTTCTCCGGCACCGTCCCGTCCGCATCGCTACTCGCGCGCATCCGCAAGGGTGAGATCGGCGGTGTGCTTCTCCTCGGGCTGAACATCGAACGGGCCGCTCAGGTGCGTGAGCTCACTCGCACGCTCCACCGTGCAGCGCACGACGCTGGACAGCCCCGCCTCCTCATCATGGTCGACCAGGAAGGAGGGATCGTCCGCCGATTCCGCTGGGCGCCACCTCGGCGCTCGGCAGAGGAGCTCGGATCCGGCAGCATCGCTGCCGTGCGGTCGGTCGGTCGGGAGACCGCAGACTCGCTCAGGTCACTCGGCGTCGATGTCGATCTCGCCCCTGTCGCTGACGTTCCACGAGTGCCCGGCTCGACGATCGCCGCCCAGGATCGTGCGTTCTCCGTCACGCCGAGCAAGGCGGGCGCTTTCGCGACAGCGTTCGCGGATGGTCTACGCGAAGGCGGGATCCTTGCGACGGCGAAGCACTTTCCGGGGCTCGGCGGAGCCGTGGGCAACACCGATCTCGTGCGCGTCACCATTCCGACCGATGCGCGAACCGCCCGCGCCGATCTTGTCCCGTTCCGCCGGCTCGTCGAGGACGGCATCCCGCTCGTGATGCTCTCGAATGCGGTCTATCCGGCCTATGGGGCACAGCCTGCGGTGCTGTCTCCACGCGTCCATGACCTCCTCCATGAGGAGCTCGGGTTCGCCGGCACGACGATCAGCGACGCCCTCGACGCGGTGGCGGCCGTTCGAGGCGTGCCGCTCTCAACGGTTGCGTCCGGTGCGGCTCGCGCCGGCACCGACCTCCTCCTCTTCACCGGCAGCGAGGCGGCGAGCGCCCGCGCCTTCGACGCTCTCGTCAACGACGCGAGGATCGGCGAGTTGAGGCGCGCCCCACTGGAGCGAAGCTACGAACGCATCCTCGAGCTCAAGCGGGTCACAACGCGAGCGTGACCTTGCTCAGACCACGTGGTCGATCCGGGTCGAGCCCACGAGCGAGCGCCAGGCTTCGTGCGAACACCTGGCCGGGTACCACCGAGAGGAGGGGAGAGAGCAGTGGGAGCGATGGCGGCGGCACGGTTAACGCGTACCTCGCGTCGGCGAGCTGGTCCGCAGCGGTACCACTCGCGATGATGGTCGCGCCTGCCGCACGGATGCGGGCGGCGGCTTCGGCGACTGCCGGCAGCATCTCGCCGTGCGAGGAGACGGCCCAGACGGGAAAGAGCGGGTCAAGGGCCGCAACCGGCCCATGCGCGAGGTCGGTCGCAGTCAACGGCTCGGCCGCGATGTAGCAGGTCTCGAGAAGCTTGAGCGCTATCTCCCGGCGGTTGCGAACTCGTGCCCACGTCCGATGACGAACATCCGCCCGACGAAGGCGAACTGGACGGCGATCGACGGCATCACCGCCTCGAGCTCGGGGAGAAGCCCCTCGAGGAGGTCGGCAGCCTCGAGGAGGCCCTCCGTGTATCGCGCGCCCTGGTCGGCGGCATGAGCTGCGATGAGCGCAAGCGAGGCAACGGTATTGAGATACGTCTTCGTGGCAGCCACTGCATGCTCCGTGCCGGCGGAGAGGTCCAGCACCGCATGCGCCGCATCGGCAAGCTCGGAGTCCGTGTGATTCGTGACCGCGACCGTGAATGCGCCCTGCTCCCGCGTCCGCTCGACGTACTGGACGACGTCAGGCGTCCGCCCGGACTGTGAGAGCGCGATGACGAACGAGCCGCTCAGGTCGCGTTGCGCCCCGTAGTTCACCGTGAGCGAAATCGAATCGCGGAGCGCCGTCCACCCGGGAAGGAGCCCGAATGCGTACACACCGTACGAGGCCGCGTTGTCCGATGACCCGTGTCCGACCAGTCGTACGAGCGTCGCCTTGTGGGCACGCGCTTCGCCGACGACTTCCGCAAATGCCGCGGTCGTCGCTGCCAGCCTGCGGAGTGCCTCGGGCTGCTCCGCGATCTCGTGCCGGAACACGCTCCCGGGCACGGTCTCGTCGAGCGCGTCGCTAGCGGGCGACACGTTCCTCCCCTCGAACGAGGACGCGGAGGATTTCGAGGCCGTCGTCGAGCACGACGACGTCCGCGGGGCCTCCGACCGTCAGCCGGCCCACATCGCTCCGGCCGATGACGGACGCAGGAACGGCACTCGCAGCTGCGATCGCGCGCTCGAGCGGAGCACCCAGCGCGTGGAGGTTGCGGACGGCCTCGATGAGCGTGAGGACACTGCCTGCGAGCGCTCCGTCGGCTCGTCGCGCGACTCCGTCGGTGACGGTGACCGGCACCTCACCGAGCAGGTACGTCCCGTCGCCCTCCCCGGCGCCGGCCATCGCGTCGGTCACGAGAGCCAGGCGATCCGGGGCAGCGGCGAGGACGATGCGCAGGACGTCGTCTGCGAGGTGGATCCGGTCCGCGATCACCTGGACGACAACGTCGTTCGAAGCGAGCGCAGCGCCAGCCACACCGGGGGCGCGATGCGCGAGTGGGGGCATCGCGTTGAAGAGGTGAGTGACCGATCGCACGCCGCGGGCGAACGCCTCGTGCGCCACCTCGGCCGTCGCATCGGTGTGTCCGATCGAGACCGTGACGCCGGCGTCCACGAGTCGGTCGATCAGAGCCTCCGCGCCCGGGAGCTCGGGTGCGATCGTCATCAGCCGGACGGGCCCGGCTGCAAGAAGGCGATCGAGGAGGACAGGGTCGGGATCGCGGCGCCACTCCGCCTGGTGCATGCCGAGCCGACGGCTCGAAAGAAACGGTCCTTCGAGGTGCACGCCGAGGATCCGCGGGCCCGGAAGATCGAGTGAGGCGACGAGACCGAGGGCGGCGACAATGCGCTCCTCGGGTGACGTGATGAAGGTGGGGAGATAGGAGGTGACGCCGGTCGCAAGCAGCGCGTCGCCGGCGTGCGCGTAGCCGTCGCTGTCGGCGTGGAGGAGGTCGACTCCCGCAAACCCGTTGACCTGCAGATCGACGAGCCCCGGTACGGCAAGACCGGCCCCCTCGCGCCCGGGCACCCCGACAGCGGCGATTCGGCCGTCCCTCACCTCGACGTCCCCGGGCACTCGTACCCCGTCGACGAGTGCGGCTTCGACCCCGAGTCTCATGGCTCGAGCGCCAGTCGGACGACTCCGCCCGCAGCGGCGAGCCTCGAGCGGGCCTCTTCTGCGCCGACGCCTGCAATGAGGGACACGATCGCCACCTTCGCATCCCCGTCGGCCGCGTCGAGGGCCGCGTCGGCCTCGAGCTCGGAGACGTTCGCTGCAAGCCGGACGATACGACGCACGCGCGCCCGAAGCTTGTCATTCGTTGCGACGACGTCGACCATGAGGTTTCCAAAGGTCTTCCCGAGCCTGATCATCACGATCGTCGAGATCATGTTGAGCACGAGCTTCTGAGCGGTGCCTGCCTTGAGCCGGGTCGAGCCGGTGATCACCTCGGGTCCGACGACCACCGCGATCTCGTGGTCGGCGAGCGCCCCGAGCTCGGAATCCGGGACCGAGACGAGGGCGACCGTCAGGGCGTTCGCGTCTTGTGCTGCACGAAGTGCGCCCGCCGCGTACGGCGTTCGCCCGCTTGCGCTGACGGCGACGACGGCATCGAGGGAGGTCACGCCGAGAGCGGCGAGTTGTACGGCACCCGCGTCCACGTCATCCTCGGCGCTCTCCTGGGCGGCCGCGGCGGCGGCGGCGCCACCGGCGATGAGCGCCAGGACCGTGCCCGGCGGGACGGCGAACGTCGTCGAGACCTCTGCAGCGTCGAGCAGCGCGAGTCGGCCGGACGTGCCCGCACCGACGTAGATCAGCCGACCGCCGCCTGCAAGCCTGTCGGAGATCGCGTCGACCGCGGCTGCGATAGCGGCCGCGGCCGCCGCCACTGCGACCGGCACGGTTGCGTCCGCAGTGTTCATGAGGTTCACCAGCGCCTCTGTCGTGCGGAGATCGAGATCTGCCGCGGCCGGATCCCAGGCTTCGGTCGTGAGGTCGTCGAGGTTTCCGTGGGGTGACAACTCCTGCGGCATGCGGAGAGTCTAGGGTGTCAGTAGTAGAATGGTCAAGACCAATTTATGAGAAAGCGCAGTCATCACACGGAATCGCAAGAGACCAAGCCGCGCAGCTCGAGCCTGCTCGGCTGCGCCCTGGTCTTGACCACCCGGCTCGAGAGCGTAGGATCCTAGAGCCGTGGCATCTGCACCTGAACGAGGACTGACAAAACAGAGCGAGACGCGGAACCGCGTGCTCGACCTCGTCGAGCAGCTTGCCGTGGGCGACGCGATTCCATCCGAGCGGTTGCTCAGTGCCGACCTCCACGTGTCACGGCTCACTGTGCGGGCCGCGCTCGACGAGCTCGTGCGCGAGGGCCAGCTCGTGCGACGGCAGGGAAGTGGCACGTTCGTGAGCGCGCCGAAGATCGCGCAGGAGCTCACGATGACGTCGTTCACCGAGGACATGCGGCGCCGGGGGATGACGCCGGCCTCGCGCACTCTCGATCTGCGGCAGACCTCCGCGGGGGCACATCTCGGAAGGCTCCTCCACGTATCGCCCTCGGAGTCGGTCGTCGTCATCGAGCGCCTTCGGCTTGCCGACCGCGAGACGATGGCGATCGAGACCCTGCACGTCGCCGAGCGGCTCGTTCCCGGGCTTACCGCAGCGGATCTCGAGCAGAGCTCCTTCTACGAGCTCCTCGAGGATCGCTACGGGATCGTGATCGTCGGCGGCACGCAGACGATCGAGCCTACGGTGACGAGCGAGCACGAGTCCAAGGAACTCGGCGTGCCGCTGCACTCGCCCGCGTTCGTGTTCGAGAGAACGACGAACGCCGACGACGGCCGGGTCATCGAATACGTGCGTTCGATCTATCGCGGCGACCGCTACCGGCTTGTCACCACGCTGAATCGTCGCACCAGGACGCGCGGCTCCTAGGTTCTGGTCAGTACCAAAAAGCTTCAATCGTTCGTGGCGGCCGACCGCGGCAGAACTAAACCGGTTCACCCACCACCCGGCATGATCAAACGGATTACCTGCCGTTGTGCCGCTGCCGAACCGATTGGGTGAACTCTCGAAGTGGTCTTGACATGGTGAATTCTTTGTGCCACTGTTGCCTCGCCGTGACCAAGTGGTCTGAACCAATCGACGGCGTCGTCGACCTTGCTTCCGCGGTCACCGGAAGCGCATTCGCGCGACTGCCCCGTCGACCTACGCCTTTTGGGGGGCGATCATGAAACGACGTTTCATCCTTATCGCCGGGATCGTCACGGTGGTCGCGTTCGCCGCGATCGCGACAACGAGCTCGGCTGCATCGAAGTCCATCACGGTCTGGCTGCAGACCGACGCACAGTCGGACAACTGGGTGCCGATCGTGAAGGCGGCGAACGCTCAGTTCGAGAAGGATCATCCCGGTGTGACCGTCGACGTCCAGTACCAGACGTGGGGGACGCACCTTCAGAAGTTTGACGCGACGCTGGCCGGCGGTAGCACACCGGATGTCATCGAGATGGGCAACACCGAGATGACGAAGTACATGGCCGCGGGAGCGTTCCAGGAGCTGAACGGGATCTCGTTCCCGAATCAGTCGACCTGGCTCGAGGGCCTTGCAGCTTCCGGTCGCTATGCAAGCAAGCTCTACGGTGTCCCGTACTACGCCGGTTCGCGCGTCGTCACGTACCGCACCGACCTGTACAAGCAGGCGAAGGTGAAGGTGCCGACGAGCCTCGCCGAGTTTACGGCGAATGCAAAGAAGCTGGCAGCGAAGAACCCTGCCAAGAGCTTCTCACCGGTCTACATCGCCGGCACGGACTGGTACATCGCGATGAGCTTCGTCGCCGACTACGGTGGGAAGATCGCGACTCGCGTCAGCGGCAAGTGGAAGGGAACGTTGACCTCACCGAAGGCGATCGCCGGATTGACCGCGTTCAAGAACTTCTACACCGCCGCCTCACGGGCGAGCAAGACCGGTGACGAGAACCGGCCGGCGCCGTACGACGTGTACGCGCAGGGTGGTGCTGCCTCGATCGTCGGCCCCGGGTGGTTTAGTTGTTGCGTGGGCGACAAGTTCAAGGGCGTCACCGCTCAGTTCGTGATGCCGAGCCATACCAAGGGTCAGCCGATGCCCGGCTTCCTCGGCGGCTCGGATCTCGCAGTGCCAATCGGGGGCGACAAGGCCCTCGGCGCCGCCTGGATCACGGCGTACACCGACACGGCCTCGATGACGAAGCTTCGCGGCATCGGGAACATCCCCAACACGACCAGCCTCCTCGGTAGCAGCATCGCAGAGCGGGCTGCCCTGAAGAGCTGGTTCGTTCCCACCGCGAAGAACTGGGTGAACGTGGAGACAGGCAACATCCTCCGCAACATGCTCTCCCAGATCCTCACCGGGAAGCTGACGATCCCGCAGGCGGCATCGTCAGCCAGCGACAACATCAGCTCCGTCCTCAACGCCTCATAAGGAAGCACGCTCTGCACGAGAAGCAGAGCACCGTCGATAGCCGCGTCGTCGAGGCCCCAGGGCCTCGACGACGCGGCGGTCGTCGCCCGGGTGTCCGGAGGCTCGAGCCCTATGGGCTGCTAGCGCCGGTTGCGGTCGCGATGGTTGCGGTGCTGGGGTACCCGCTCTACCAACTCGTCGAGCTCTCCTTTCAGGAGTACGGCCTGCCGCAGCTGATCCAGCGCTCCGGCGAGTGGATCGGGCTCGACAACTACAGCGCTGTTCTTCACGACCGGATCTTCTGGGACACGCTCCTGCGAACGCTCGTGTTCACGGTCGCGAACGTCTCACTCGTGATGGTGATCGGGATGTTCTTCGCACTCCTGCTGGTGCGCGTCTCGAGCTGGGTCCGCGTCCTCGTGACCTCCGGGCTCGTTCTCGTCTGGTCGATGCCCGTCGTCGTCGCCGTCCAGGTCTGGTACTGGATGACGAACTTTCAGAACGGGGTCATCAACAGCATCCTCACCGATCTTCACCTCGGCGAGTTCGAGCAACACGACTGGTATGACACGACGTTCTCGAAGCTGGCGATGGTGACGCTGCTCATCCTGTGGGGCTCCCTCCCGTTCGTCACGCTGACGCTGTACGCGGGGCTTTCGCAGGTGCCACGGGATCTCCTCGAGGCGGCGCAGATCGACGGTGCCGGGGCGTGGCGCAGCTTCCGCGATATCACCATCCCGATCCTCAAGCCCGTCCTGCTGATCCTCACCAGCCTGTCGATCATCTGGGACTTCGGGGTCTTCACCCAGCCCTACCTGCTGATCGGTGCGTCGCATGTCGACGCCACGAACTACCTGATGGGGGTCTACGTCTTCATCGAGGGCTACGGGCACTCCAACTTCGGTCGCGGTGCCGCGATCTCGTTGCTGATGCTCGTCCTCGTCGCGATACTGAGCATCCCGTACGTCCGGCGCATGGTGAACATGGAGGATGCGGCATGAGGCCGGACACAGCGGCCCCGATCCGGGACCGGCGCAAGTCATGGGGCCGCGCCCGGAACGGCGGGTGGAACGTGATCGGGATCGCGGTCTTCGTGGTGATGGTGTTCCCGGTCTTCTGGATGATCTCGACCGCCTTCAAGCCGGAAGACCAGGTCAACGCCGCTGACCCCACCTGGTTCCCGCTCAATCCGACGCTTCAGCACTTCCGCGACGCGATCGACCGCCCGTACTTCTGGGACGCCGTCAAG
Organism: uncultured Actinomycetes bacterium; assembly: GCA_963724655.1. Lineage (GTDB taxonomy): Bacteria > Actinomycetota > Thermoleophilia > Gaiellales > Gaiellaceae > Gaiella. Next base: position 492,786 of record CAVRVG010000005.1, read on the forward strand.
AACAGCCTCGTGATCGTCGTCGTGGCCGTCGCGGCGTCGATGGTGCTCGCCTTCCTTGCCGCGGTCGCGCTCGCGAAATACCGCTTCACGGGCCGCAAGCTGTTCATCGTGCTGATGATCGGGATCCTCATGCTGCCGCCCGCCGGGCTGATCATCCCGCTGTACGTCGTCCTGGCGCGATACCACCTGACGAACGCGCTGACCGGCGTGATCATCACGTACATGACGTTCGTTCTGCCGTTTGCGGTGTGGACGTTGCGCGGGTTCATCATCGGGATCCCTCGCGACCTCGAGGAGGCGGCGATGGTCGACGGCTCGAGCCGTCTCGGTGCGTTCGTGCGAATCCTGATCCCGCTCGTCGCTCCCGGGCTCGTGGCGACGTCGGTGTTCGCGTTCGTCACCACGTGGAACGAGTACATCTTCGCGGCGGTGTTGCTGAGCGACCAGCAGAACCAGACGCTTACCGTCTGGCTGTCCTACTTCTACGGCACTGGCAGGAACACCGACTGGGGAGGGCTGATGGCCGCCTCGACGCTTACCGCGATCCCGGTGGTCATCTTCTTCCTCATCGTTCAGCGTCGAATCGTCTTCGGGCTGACGGCCGGAGCCGTCAAGTAAGGGTGAGCGCCGAGCTCGAACGACTCGCGACCACATGCCTGTTCCCGGGCTTCGAGGGTCTCGTGGCACCGGACTGGATCCTTCGTGAGCTCGCCGCCGGGCTCGGCGGGGTCATCCTCTTCTCGCGCAACATCCGCGATGAGGAGACGACGCGTCGCCTTACGGACGGGCTCCGCGCCGAAAGCTCGAACCTGCTGATCGGTCTGGACGAGGAGGGCGGTGATGTAACGCGTCTCGAGCTCGCACGGGGCAGCTCCTACCCCGGCGCCAACGCACTCGGCGCAGTCGACGACCCCGAGCTCACCCGCTCGGTTGCCCGTGCTGTGGGCGGCGACCTTGCCAGGGTCGGGCTCGATCTCGAGCTCGCTCCGGTTGCAGACATCAATTCGGATCCCCTGAACCCGGTGATCGGGATCCGCGCGTTCGGCGACGACCCAGAGCTCGTCGCCCGTCACGTGGTGGCGTTCACGCAAGGGCTCCAGGGGGTCGGAGTTGCCGCCTGCGCAAAGCACTTCCCGGGTCACGGCGCAACGCGGGTCGACTCGCATGTGGGCCTCCCTGTGGTCGACGTCGACCGCGAGACGCTGCTGGCGCGCGAGCTCGTGCCGTTCCGGGCGGCAATCGCCGCCGGAGTCCAGTCGATCATGACCGCACACCTCGTTGTGCCGTCGATCGATTCAGAACCGGCGACACTCAGCGCGGCTCATCTCACCGGGCTCATGCGCAACGAGCTCGGATACGACGGTGTGGTGATCACCGATGCGCTCGAGATGGGCGCGGTCGCCGACACCGTCGGGATGGAAGAGAGCGCGGTACGGGCGCTCGCTGCCGGCGCTGATGCACTCTGCCTCGGTGCGAGGATCGACGCGGGTCACGTTGCGCGCCTGCGCGCCGCGATCGTCACCGCCGTGCGCGACGGGCGGCTGTCCGACGCGCGGCTGCACGAGGCCGCGGCGCGCGTAGCGCGACTCCAGGAATGGACGAGCCCTATCTCATCTCCGGTGGCGGCCGAGAGCGGAGACGAGGTAGGGCTCGTCGCTGCCCGGCGCGCGCTGCATGCAAGTGGCAACGTGCGGCTTGCGCGAACACCGTTCGTCGTCGAACTGCTGCCCGAGCCGGGTTTCGCGGCCGGCCCTGCCTCCCACGACTTTGCGACGATGCTCAAGCAGCGCGAGCCGCAGACACGATCGGTGCGTCTTCGCGAGGGCGATCCGGCAGAGCCGGCGGCAGCCGAAATTGGCGCTGACCAGCTCGTCATGGTCGTGCACGATCCCGGCCGGTTCGAGTGGGTGGCCGCCGCGGCATCGTCCATCCTGGCACGGACGACCGACGCAATCGTCGTCGATGTCGGGTTGCCCGGCTGGTCGACGAAGCCGCCTGTCGCGGGCTGGCTCACGACGCGCGGCGCGGGGAGGGTGAACTACGAGGCCGCACTCGAGCTCCTCCTCGCGGCCTAGCGGCCGTCGAGTCGGTCCGGTCAGCGAGCGAGGACCTGCGTCAGCACCCTGGTGACGACAGCTTCGGCGCTGTCGGAGGCCTCTCCAGCCCGCCAGGCGACGAAGCCGTCGGGTCGCACGAGGACAGCGCCGTCGGTGCCGGTGCCGTACAGCTCTTCGAAGCGACCGGCGCGCGTCGACGAGATCGCCGTCGGCGGCGACCCGGTAGCAGGCGATCGCGACTCCGAGGGTCGTCGCCGCATCACGGGCGGCACCGCACCAGTCACCGCCGTTGCTTCCCGCCAGCAGGACGAAGTCGCCATCGTAGAGGTCGAGCAGCGAGATCTCGCCGCCGTCCTTCACCACTGTGAGGTGGGGCCCTCGGGTGCCGGGTTGCGCCGTCGGTGCCAGCGGGTCCTCGACCATCCCTCCGTCGTCGTCGCCTTCGGGAATCACCGCGTCCGAGCGGTAGATGTAGCCGAGCTCCACGGTTGCCTCTGGCACGATCGGCTGGAGGTTCTCCTTGCCGAGCTCGGGCGCGAGCCGCAGCACGTAGCGCGTGTACGCCTGCTCGACGGTGAGCTCCGCGACCGGGAATCGCTCCACGTCGTACGTGTCGAGCAGCGCTGGGCCGGCCGAGCCGTCGAGGACGGCGGCCAGTTTCCAGGCCAGGTTGTGCCCGTCCTGAACGCCTGTGTTTCCGCCGAAGCCGCCCGTGGGCGGCATGTTGTGGGCGGCGTCGCCGACGATGAACACTCGGTCGTCTCGGAGTCGCGAGGCCCACTGGGCGCACGCGTTCCACCGCTGGACGTTCTCGATCTCGACCGCGATCTCGGGATCGCCGAGCGCCTCGCGCACGTACGCGACGCATTGGTCGTCGGAGGTGTCGTCCCAGAGATCCGTCGAGCGGACGCCGTCGGGTGAGATCACCGTGTTGACGACGAGGAAGCCCGCGTCGCCTGCCTTCGAGAAGCGGAAGAACCCCTGGAGCCCAGGGCCGAAGACGTAGATCACGCTGAGGTTGCGCTCTCCGATCAGGGCGCGCATGTCGGCACGGAAGTAGATCGTGATGCTGTTCGAGAACGAGCCGTGCCCTTCGAGGCCGATTCCGAGCTGCTCGCGGATGGGGCTGTGGCTCCCGTCGGCCGCGATGAGGTACGCGGCCCGGACGGTGCGCTCCACGCCGTCGTCCCTGCTCCTGACCCGCGCGGTGACACCGTCGGTGTCCTGGTCGAAGGAGATGAGCTCGGTGTTGTACTCGAGCTGCGCGCCGAGCGCCTCGGCTCGCTTCCGCAGGATCGGCTCGAGGCCGATCTGCGTCACGAAGAGCCGCGGGCACGGGCTCAGCGGCTCGACTCCCTCGTTGATGTTGCGGAAGTACCAGTCGATCTCCTTGCCGCCGAGCGACTCGACGGAGACGATCGCGCCGTTCTGGACGAACTCCGCCTCCGAGGCGACCGTGATCTCCTCCTCGAGGCCCGCGCCGCGATAGAGCTCGATCGTCCGCTGGTTGAAGAGTGCGGCGCGCGGATGGATTGCGGTGCCGGGATGACGCTCGACGACGAGCGAGGGGACGCCGCGCAACCCGAGGAAGAGCGCGGTGGAGAGGCCGACGAGGCTGCCTCCGGCGATCAGGACCTGGGTGTCCTCGGTTGCCGTCACGCTCGCTCCTCTGCTCGTCGTCTTTACTACGAGTCGTGAGTCATAGCCGGTTCGCGATCGCAGCGGAGATCTGCGCCGCGTCCGGCAGGAATGCATCTTCGAGGGGAGGGCTATAAGGGATCGGGGAGTTCGCGGTCGTGATGCGCCAGGCGTCGTCGAGGTCGCCGAGTGCGTTCTCGGTGACCAGCGCCAGAACCTCACCCGCCCAGCCTCCCGTCAGCGGGCCTTCCTCGACGACGACGATGCGGTTCGTCTTCTCGACCGACTGGGAAATCGTCTCGAGGTCGATGGGCCTGATCGTCCTCAGGTCGATCACCTCGGCTGAGATGCCCTTCGCGGCAAGCAGGTCGGCGGCAGCGAGCGAGTCATGCACGCCCTTCATCGCGCTCACGATGGTGACGTCAGTGCCTTCTCGCACGACCGCGGCACGCCCGAGCTCGTAGCTCCGACCCTCGTCCTCGGGGCCTTTCAGCGTGTACAGGCGCTTGTGCTCGAAGAAGATCACGGGGTTGTCGTCGCGGATCGCAGCCTGCAGAAGGCCCTTCGCGTCGGCGGGTGTGGAGGGCGCGACGATCTTGAGACCGGTGATCCCGGTGAGCCACGAGATCGGCATCTGCGAGTGGATCGCGCCGAACCGGCCACCGGCTCCGACGACCGAGCGGATCACGAGCGGGACGCTGTAGCGCTCCTCCGTGAGGAACCAGTACTTCGTCGCCTGGTTGATGAGGCTGTCCATCGAGAGCGCAAGGAAGTCGCCGAACATGATCTCGAGCACGGGCCGAAGACCGGTCACCGCCGCTCCGTATGCGGCCCCCGTCATCGCGAGCTCCGAGATCGGCGTGTCGAAGACGCGCGTCGGCCCGTACGTGTCATAGAGGCCCGTCGTTGCGGCGAAGACACCGCCGGCGATCGCGACGTCCTCGCCAAAGAGGATCACCCGCTCGTCTCGGGCGAGCTCCGCGTCGAGGGCGGCGCGGATCCCTTCGCGGAAGTCGATCTCGACGGCTGAGACGCTCGCAGGTGGGGTCGCTCTGGTCGCTGCGAGGGGAGCAGTCGCAGGTGCAGGCGCCGCGACAGCTGTGGTGGTGGGGTCGGCTGGGGCCGGAGCCGGAACGGCCACGGGGGTCGGACCTTCGGCGTCGACACGGAGCCGTGCGATGACCGCGCCGAGCTCGGCAGTCGCGCCGTCGCCGGCCACGATCTCATCCAGCACGCCGTCACGTTCTGCCTCGTACACGATCGTCGCCTTGTCGGTCTCGACCTCGACGAGCTCCTCGCCCTTCTTGACCGCGTCGCCTGGCTGCTTGAGCCAGCGAACGACGGTTGCCTCCTCCATCGAGTCCGAGAGCCGTGGCATCGCAATGTCGACGACGCTCATTGCGGGTTGTGGTGCCTTCCGACGACGACCCAGATCGCGGTGACGACCTCGTCGCCGTCGTTGTGCAGCCGATGGGGGATGCTCGACTCGAAGGAGATCGAGTCGCCGGCCTCCAGCACGTGCTCCTCGAAGCTCACCGTCACTCCGAGGCGACCGCTGATCACGATCCCGAACTCGCGACCGTTGTGTCGTACGAGCTTCCCTTCGGGGCTCGAGGCGCCGCCGACCTCGTACTTGGCGAACAGGAAGTCGACGTCTCGATCGTTCCAGGTGGTCAGACGCTCCCAGCTCACCCCTGACTCGAGCTCGATGACGCTTCGCTCGGCACCGCGCTGAACGCGGCCCACGCCCGTATCGCCGCCTGCGAGCGGCCGCGGGCGCTTGTCGGTCTCGATTGCGTTGTCGCCCTTGGCGGCATGATCGGCGGCGGCAAACACCTCGTCGAACGAGAGTCCGAGCTCGTTGACGATCGCGTACAGCGTGCCGACCGAGGGTTGGATCTTGTTGGTCTCGATCTGCGAGACCAGGCTGGGGGAGACGTCGAGACGTCGCGCGAGCTCGCGAAGGCTGAGCCCGAGACGGCCGCGCTCCCGTCGGAGGTGGTCGCCCAACGGCGACACGCCCGTCGGCCGACCGTCTCCTCGTCGGACGCGCGTCGACGCGATCGGCGGGGTCGTCTGCGGCGCCATCAGCTGCCACCCGCTTCCTTGAACTCGGGATAGCTCCGCGGCTCGGGAAACGGCGCCGCCAACGCCGATGCCTCGACGAGCGCGAGCTCGGTCTCGACCTCGTCGGCGACAGCCTCGAGCCCCTCGACTCCCAGTCGATCTCGAAGCTGAGCGGCGGCGACGACGAGTGGATCGCGCTCGCGCCATCGCTCCAGCTCGCCCGCCGGCCGGTAGGCGCCGGGGTCGCTGCGGGAGTGGCCGACGAAGCGATAGGTCAGCGCTTCGATGAGCTCTGGCTCCTGGGCGGTGCGAATGCGAGCGATCACCTCCGTGGCGACGGTGCGCACGGCGGTCACGTCCATGCCGTCCACCTGCGTCGCCCGCACACCGAGCGCCTCCGCCCGGGCGGTGATCGAGCCTCCGCCGGTCACGACCTCCATCGGCGTGTACTCGCCGTAGCCGTTGTTCTCGCAGACGAAGAGGACAGGGAGATCGAGGACCTTTGCGAAGTTGAGGCATTCGAAGAAGTAGGCCTGATTCGTGGCTCCGTCGCCGAAGTACGCCACCGCAATCGAGCCGCTTCCCTTCAGCGCCAGCGCCGCGCCGGTCGCGGCCGCGATGCTTCCGCCGACGATCCCGAAGCTGCCAATCAGGCCGTGGTCGGGATCGACGACGTTCATCGAGCCCGCGCGGCCGCCGTTGATGCCCGTCGCCCGCCCGAGCATCTCGGCAAGGAGCGCCTCCGGTGAGGCGCCCATGGCGAGCGTGTGCCCGTGCCCGCGATAGGTGCAGGCGACCCGATCGCCGTCGAGCAGCGCGCCTGCGACACCGACCGCGACCGCCTCCTGCCCCGAGTAGAGATGCGTGGTGCCGTACACCTCGCCGCGGAGGAAGAGCGTCTGGACGAGGTCCTCGAAGCCGCGGATCAGCAGCATCCGCCGGTAGCCGTCGACCTCGTCGACCGCCCTTGCCGGGCTCTCGAGACGGCCGACACGCTAGATGGGTAGTTCCACGAGGTCGTGTTCGTCGGGGCGTGTCCGGGCGTGTTGGGGTGCGGGGGGACGGGTCTGTGCTGCTGGTAGCAACACTGGCCCGTCCCCACGCGAAGCGGACGGGTCGCTGTCTGGCCGCGAGTCGCGACTGGGCACCAACAACGCCATCGAGCGGTCAGGCAGCGGCACGGGACGGCGTCTGGGACAGGCAGCCGACCCGCGAGATCGTGGAGCTACCCATCTAACTCTCGCGAACGAGCTTGCCGTCGATGATGTCCGCTCCCCGGACGTACACGGTGCCCGTCACGAGAAGCTCGTCCGCCGGGAAGCGAGTGAGGATGCGAGGCCCGTCGGGCGTCACCTCGACCTCTTCCTCGATCCGGGCCGCCGACCTCCCGTCCGGCGTGGGGCAGTACGTCTCGAGCGCGAAGACCATGCCGACCTCGAGCTCGACCGGGCAGTCGAACGAGTGCAGCCGCGAGATCATCGGCGACTCGTAGAGGCCGACGCCGAGCCCGTGCCCGAACTGGAGGCCGAACGCGGCGTGCTCATCGGGCATGTCGAGATCCTTGGCGGTCGGCCAGACCGCGGCGATCTGATCCGTCGTGGCGCCGGGCCGGACGAGGTCGATCGCATCGTCGAGCCACTCTCGACACTGCTTGTAGGCGTCGATCTGCGCGGGCGTCGCATAGCTGACGTTGAACGTGCGGTAGTAGCACGTCCGGTAACCCATGAACGAGTGGATGATGTCGAAGAAGCACTGGTCACCGGGGCGGAGCAGCCGGTCGGCGAATGTGTGCGGATGGGGCACGCAGCGGTCGCCCGAGATCGCGTTGATCGCCTCGACGTGCTCGGAGCCGAGGTCGAACAGCACCTTCATCGCGGCTGCGACGACCTCGTTCTCCTTGATCCCGGGGCGGAGGAGCCGGTAGATCTCCTCGTAGGCCGCGTCGACGATCGCCGCGGCGTGGTCGAGGAGCGCGATCTCGTCCTCGGTCTTGAGCTTGCGCGCGTCGAGCATGATCGGCTGCGAGTCGGCGACCTCGATCCCCTTGCGCTGGAGCGCGAGGAGCGTGGTGATGTCCGGCACGTCCATCCCGACCGGCTCTTTCTCGAGCCCGCGCTCTGCGAGCTCCGCGTAGATCATCTCCGCGAGCGCATCGGGGATCCCCGTCTCGTTGGCCATCGCGCCGCGCATCGGTGGCACCCACGCGCGCCAGTTCGCCTCGGGGAGCCAGGGGCAGTAGAGCTTGTGGTGCTTCGCGGCGGAGCCGAAGTCCCAGAGGATCGGGTCCTCGCCGCGCGGAACGAGCGCAAAGCGAATGTTCTTGTCGCGCTCCCACGTCCCGATCGCCGTGCTCGTGACGTAGCGGAGATTGTTCGGGTCGAAGAGCAGGAGCGAGCCCAGCTCGGATGCCGCGAGCTTCTCCTTGGTGCGCGTGAGCCGAGCGGTGCGCAGCCGGTCGAAGTCGATCCGCTGCTCCCAGTCGACCGCCATGGTCGCGCCGCGTGACGCAATGCTCATCGTGTGTCCTTCCGCCCGGTCGCTGTTAAGTGATTCTGCACAAAGGAGAGTGGGGGAGTCAACATGGCTACGGCGCCTGCGCGCTGACGGCGAGCCGTTTGGAGCGGAGGCGGGCCAGTAGTTCGGGGGCTTCGTAGAGCAGGAGCGCGAGCAGGATCAGCACACCGATGGTCATCTGCGCGTACTCCGTCGGCTGCTGGAACAGCGGCAGTACGTTGCCGATCAGCGAGAGGAAGAGCGCTGCCAGCAGCGTTCCCACGAACGAGCCTCTTCCACCCGCGAGGCTTGCCCCGCCAAGGACGGCTGCCGCGATGCTCTCGAGCGCCTGGTTGCCGATGATCGGCGAGCCGATCTGGACCTGCGCCGCGAGGTAGAAGCCGGCAAGGGACGCCATCACGGAGCAGATGACAAACGCAAGGATCACGGTGCGATCGGTTCCCATCCCGAGCCGGCGCGACGACGTCTCGTCGAGCCCCACGGCTCGCAGTGTCAGTCCCCCACGACTGCGGTAGAGCCACCCATCCGCGAGCACAGCGACGACGACGACCGCGATGAAGGCGACCGGGACGAAGCTGACGGTCGTCGTCAGGAAGTCGATCACGTCGGTGTTGATGGGGCCGTCGGGATGGTCTCGCAGCAGAAGCGACGCACCCTCGAGGATGCTCAGCGTGCCGAGCGTCGCGATGATCGACGGCAGCCGAAACAGCCGGATCAGGGTCGCATTGAAGAGCCCGGTTGCCAGCCCGACGCCGAGCAGAGCGAGTGCGCCGAGCAGCAGCATGGACGACGACGAGTCGGGCTGCATCGTGTACGAGGCAGTCACGACGCACATCGTCATCAGCGCCCCGACCGACACGTCGAAGCCGCCGACGAGAAGAGCGCTCGCCTGGCCGAACGACACGAGGGCGAGCGGCATGGTCGCGAGGAGGAGGTTCCCGAGGTTGTAGCTCGTGAGGAACGCCGGCTCGGTGGCGGCCGCAAAGGCGCCGACGGCGACGATCAGTGTCGTCATCAGGGCGAGCGGCAGCATGCCGCGATATCTCGCGAGACCGCTCATCCGGCCACCGGTCCAGTGCCCGTCGCGCCGCCGCGGGCGGCGGACGAATCGCCGACGATCGCCTCGACGATGCGCCGCTCGCCGAGCTCGTCGCCATGGATCTCGTCGATGATCTTCCCGCGCGACATCACGACAACCCGGTCGCAGAGCCCTGCGAGCTCGAGCGGGTCGCTCGACTTGACGATCATGGCAACGCCCTCGCGGGCTTTCTCTCGCAAGGCGTCGTAGATGTCGAACCGAGCAGCAACGTCGACACCCTGGGTTGGCTCCTCGGCAAGGATCACGCTGACCTGTCCTCGGAGGAACGGGCGTGTCAATGACACCTTCTGCTGATTGCCGCCTGACAGAGACAGCACCGGCTGGGCGATCGACGCCAACCGGATGTTGAGGCGCCGCACGAGATCGTCAACGGTGCGGCGCTCGTGCCTGCGGTTCAGTAGTCCGAACCGTCCGAACCGTCGCAGGACCTGGATCGTCGTGTTGGCGCGGACACTGAGGACGGGAAAGAGAGATTCCCCCGCTCGGTCACCGCTGAGCAGCACGACTCCGACGCGAAGCGGTCCGAGCGGTGACTTCATGTCGAGCTCGCTTCCGTTGCAGACGGCACTACCCGTGGAGCGCTCGACACCCGCGAGCGCACGTAGGAACTGCACCTGGCCGTTGCCCTCGGCCCCCGCGATCCCGAGGATCTCGCCCTTCGCGACATCGAGGTCGATCGGCCCGAATCGCTCACCCCGTAGGCCTGACAGCGCAAGGAGCACCTCACGGTGCGCCGCCTGGTCTTGACGCTCCGGAAACGCGAGCTCGAGCGGCCTCCCGATCATGAGTGCGACGAGGCTTTCCTCCGACATGGCGGTGGCCTCGAACGTGCCCTGGCAAACGCCGTCGCGAAGGACCGTAATCCGATCGGCTATCCCGAGCACCTCTGGCAGCCGGTGGCTGACATACACGATGCCGACCCCTGAGCGGCTCTGCTCGAACACCAGCTGATGGAGCCGCGCGACGTCGTCAGGCCCGAGCGCGGTCGTCGGCTCATCCAGGAGCAGGACCTTCGGCTTGGCGAGCAGCGCCTTGACGACCTCGAGGAGCTGTCGCTCGGTGAGCGACAGCGACCGCGCCGGCGCCGCCACCGGGACGTCGAGTGAGAACTCGTCGAGCCGCTCTGCCGCCCACTGCCTCCATGCGCCCGTAGGCCGGTTGCTCGTCCGCGGGTGCAGCAAGGTACAGGTTCTCTGCCACCGACAGATCGAGCACGTGCGAGTACGTCTGGTAGGCCATGCCGAGGCCGAGCCGCCGGGTCTCGGCCGGGGTGACGCGCCGGCGATGGAGGCCGCCGATCTCGACGAGCCCCGCGTCCGGATGGACGAAGCCGCTCGCTATCCCGAGCAAGGTCGATTTCCCGGACCCGTTCTCCCCGACGAGCGCGTGGATCTCGCCGGCGCGGCAGTCGACGCTGACGTCACGGAGCGCCTGGACTGCTCCGTACGCCTTCGACACGCCGCGAAGCGACAGCACGAGGGGATCCTCGGGCCCGGGAACCGACATCTTTGCTAGCTCAGGTCGTCGTTAGCCATGCCTCCTAGGGGTACATCCGCTTGAGCAGGCTGATCGGGATGAGCGACGTCGCCGAGGCCGACTGCGGATAGCCCTTGACGCACGAGTCGCGCACCTTCTGGTTCTGCAGCTGGATCGGGAACACGATCTGCGGGGGAATCTTCGCCCCCTTGAGCTTCATCATCGCGGCCGTGAAGGCGACCCGGATCTGGGTGTTCCCCGAGGTGTAGTAGAACATCTTGAGGTTCGGGTTCTTCAGGGCGTTGGCCGTGCAACCCATGATGACGTCGTCCGTCCTGAGCGTCAGCACGGTGTCGAACGGGATCCCAGCGGCCTTGTACGCGGCCACCGCGCCCTGCGCCATGCCGCCACCGTACTCGTAGCTCCAGCCCTTGATGTCGGGATGCTTCGCGAGGATTCCGGCGACGACCTGCTGCACCTTCGACGGATCCCAGTTCGTCGGCTCCTTCGCGACGACCTGGATGTTCGGGTTGAGCGCCGGCTCTTCACACTTCTGCCAGCCTTCGGAGAGCGGGTTCCCCGGGAAGCCGCCGAGGAACGCGATCTTGCCGGACTTGACCTGCGTGTTCATGACGTACGCGTACACCTTGCCGAGCGCGCAGGTGTCCTCGCCGACGACCGTCAGGTAGTTCTTGCCAGGCCCTGTCACCTCGCCCCAGGCGTAGGTAGCCACGGGGATTCCGGCGTCGGTTGCCTCCTTCATGACCGGCAGCATTGCGTCGCCGAAGTCAGGATAGGTGACGATCAGGCTGACCTTCTGCGCGATCGCCGCCTTGAAGTCGGCGATCGCCTGGGTGAAGTTCGAGTGGGCGCTCGAGTAGCTGATCTTGCCGACGTCCTTGTACGTGAGCGCCTGGAGGATGAACTCCATCTTCGACATCTCGCGGTAGGTGTTCTCGCCGAACTGCTCGATGTAGGCGACGCTCAGCTTGCCTCCCGTTCCGGTGCTGCAGCCGTTGTTCTTCCAGCACTGGAGGGCGAGGTTGTAGTTGACCTTCCTGTCGGCGCGGCCGAGACCGGCCAGCGCGATGTTGCGCGCCGTCTGGTCCTTCGGCAGCAGCGTGGCCTTGAAGAGCGTCTTCTTGAGCGTGCTCGTCTTGGCCACGTACACCTCGCCGAACCCGCCTCCCTTGCCGATCGTGGCCGGCGGTTTCGCTTTGGCGGCCTGCGTCTTGCCCGAGCTGCCGAAGCTGCCCGAGACGACGACGAGCGCTGCCACGAACAATGCGAGAATCGCCGCCATCAGCATCGGGCGACGGCGTCGTGCCGCTGAGCCCTTCATTCCGTGCATCGTCCCTCCCTTTCTGTGAGCCTCAGCTCGTGTTTACGTCCATGCCAATGTGACCTGCTGTCGGCGCTTCGATCGGCCGTAGCAGGCGGCCGAGCAATGTTGCGACCCGGTCTCCGGAGACGAGCATGCCGACGATGATCGCGGCACCGAAGACGACGAACTGCATCGCCGCCGACAGGCCGAGAATCAGCAGCATCTGCGTCAAGAAGGTGAGTGCGAGCGCCGCCATCCACGTCGAGGTCGCGCTCGCGAGCCCGCCGGAGAACGATGCGCCGGCAATGACGACTGCAGCGATCGGCGCGAGCAGGTAGGCGGAGCCGAAGGCTGGGTCGACGTTGATGCGGATGCCGGCAAGCAGGATCGCCGCAACGCCATAGAGGATGCCGGCCGCCGTGTACGCGACCACGACGTGCGTGCGGACCCGCAGCCCGGCCATCCACGCGGCTCTCGGGTTGGCGCCCACCGCCTGATAGCGCCGCCCGGCAGACGTGTAGCGAAGCACGAGGGCCACCGCCAGGGTGATCGCGGCGCCTGTCCAGAAGACGACGCTGATGCCGAGTGGCTTCCCCGCCGCCCACGAAGAGAGCGCATCCGGCACCTGAGACGAGCTCGTCACCTGACGCGAGTACCTCAGGTTCCAGGCGAACACGATCTGGCCGACGGCCAGGGTGACGATCAAGGGGTTCAGCCTCACGATCCCGACGAGGATCCCGTTGACGAGACCGACCACGGCGCCCAGGCCGATGCACGCCAGAATGCCGATCGCCAGACCGTGGCCGGAGCCCACGCTCACGCCGACGATCAGGTTCCCGCCGAACGAGATGACGCCGGGTGTCGACAGGTCGATGCCCGCCTGCATGACCACGAGCATCTGCCCGAGCGCCGCAATTGCGAGAATCGTCATGTAGGGAAGGACGTACGCCCAGGACGTGTTCTGGAGCGCTTCGGGCGCGATGATCGCTGCGACGATGGCGAGCACAGCGGTCGCAATCCAGATCGGGAGAAAGCGCGCTGCGACGATGGCGCTCGCGACGAACGCACGACCAGGGGCGGTCAACGGACCAACCTTGCGGGGCGGGGCGACGATGAGGGGCAGGCCGCGGCCAGGCGCCCATTCTGCGCACGCGGGCCGAGTAGTGTCAACAGTGACCGCACGAATTCCGCCGTTGAGCACGTTTTCGTACATCTCGGTTTAACGGGTCAACCGAAGGCCTCGACGCCGCTGGAGTCTCATGCCAGCCGGTTGAGGGCGTTGACGGGCCGACACCGCCCCGTTTATGCTCGCTGGACAACTGGGCAGTCTGAACACCTCGACCAGTGGCGGCCGCGAACAAGGACAGGCAACCCGCACGTCTTTCTCGATGATCCACACCCGCCCGTGTAGGTGACGCCGAAATTCTCGACGAGGAGGATGAAAGATGACCGACGCCCCGCAGGCCAAGGACTTCGCTCCAGGCCGACCGATCGTGTTCCGCAACGGCATCGTGATCACCGTTGACACGCCCGGCGTGCTCCTCGACGGTGACGTGTTGATCACCGACGACACCATCACCGCAGTGGGCAAGGACCTGCCGGTTCCGGAAGGCACAGTTGAGATCGACGCGAGCGCCGGCATCCTCATGCCCGGCATGATCGACACCCACCGCCACATGTGGCAGACCGCCCTTCGCGGCTACGGCGGCGACTGGGCGCTCAGCCAGTACTTCGTCTTCTACTACCTGCAGCACGGGCAGGTCTTCCGCCCCGAGGACATCTACGCGGGCAACCTGCTCAGCGCACTCGAGTCGGTCGACACGGGCGTCACCACGACGCTCGACTGGTCGCACGCGCTGCGGACACCGGACTACGCCGAGGCGGCCTTGCAGGCCTTCGCCGAGATCCCGGGCCGGTTCGTGCTCGGCTACGGCAACTACCTCGGCGGCGCCTGGGATTGGATGAATACCCCCGAGTTCGATCGCTTCGTCGCAGAGCGCTTTTCGAATCCGACCGACATGCTCGGCCTCCAGATCGCCTTCGACGTGACCGGCGCCGAGGACTTCCCCGAGCGGGCGGCTTTCGAGAAGGCGCGCGACATGGGGTTGCGCGTCACGACCCACGCCGGGGTGTGGGGCGCGACCACCGACATCGGCATCGATCAGATGTACGACGGCGGGTTCATGACCCCCGAGATCACCTACGTGCACGCCACGACCCTCAAGCCCGAGAGCTACCAGAAGATCGCCGCAACGGGAGGCACCATCTCGGTCGCGTGCGAGAGCGAGCAGAGCGCGGGTCAGGGGTATCCGTCGACCTGGGAGCTGCGCAAGTACGGCATCACCGCCTCGCTCTCGATGGACACGAGCGTGTGGTGGAGCGCAGACTTCTTCTCGGCGATGCGCGCCACGCTGAGCGCCGACCGCTCGCGCGACCACCTCGAGGCCCACGCGAAGAACGAGACGATCACGGCCAACCGGCTCCGCGCCGAGGACGTCGTCTGGATGGCGACCATGGGCGGCGCGAAGTCGCTCGGCCTCGAGGACTCGCTCGGCTCGATCACGCCGGGCAAGAAGGCCGATCTGCTGCTGATCAAGAACGATCAGTCGCCGGCGATGACGCCGATCCTCCACCCGTACGCCCACGTCGTGTACCAGGCGGGCACCGCCGATGTGCACACCGTCGTCGTGAATGGTCGCGTCGTGAAGTACGACGGCACGCGCATCGACCTCGACATCGGGCCTGCGCGCGATGCCGTGGCGAAGTCGGTCGAGTACGTGCGCTCCCAGCTCGGCGAGCAGGCCTGGGAGGAGGGCATGCACCCTGTCCTCGAGCCCGAGGCCGAGATCGAGAACCCGTACAAGTACACGGAGGGAACGGCGAAGGTCAAAGCGCAATCGTGAGCGACTTCGTCGGCTGACGCTCCCGGCCGAAGCGAGCCGTGGCGCGCAGCGTCGCGCCACGGCTCGTGACCGTCAGGCGCTACGGCCTGCGCTCATGCGGGAGTGCGCGTCACGACGCGTGCAGCGCAAGTAACAGCGTGTTACAAGCGCTCGCTTGTAACACGCTGTCACTAGGCGGATGCGGTTTGCTCAGCGCGAACGGCGTCGTCCCGAGCCAGGTCATGCGTCGGCTGACTCGGCGGTCCCGAAGCTGCGTCTCGAGGTAGTCCCAGTCGCGGTTGAACCGGTAGGAGTGGTGGCTCGGGGGCTGCGGTGATTGCGACTCGATCCAACGGACGTGGGTCGTCGGGTCGCGGCTGAGGAAGGAGTGGACGCAACCGACGCCGGTCCAGAACACGTCGCCGGCCTTGAGGACGATCGTCTCGCCGTCCGCCGTTGCCTCGACTTCCCCGTCGACGATGAAGTACGACTCCTCCAGCGGATGGTCGTGCGGCTGGGCGACGCCGCCGTGCTGGTAGTCGACCATGAACGTCGTGTGGAGGACCGCGCCGAGTCGCTGGTCGACGAGCATCTTCAGCGCGATCCCGCTGTAGGCGAGGACTGCCGTCGCCATGCTCGCCGAGACGGTCGGCGCGTCGACGGGCGCACCCTGCTTCAGGTTGTCGAGGTCCAGTTGCTCCAGCGTGAGGCGGAAGAACGTTCGGCTGCGCGGGTCGCGAATGTCGACGGGCGCACCCTCACCCGTCGAGAGCGGCGTTCCCGTGAAGAACGTGTCCGGGGCTCCCGAGATCCTCGGTGCGGGCGCCATCACCTCGAGCCATCGCGTCTCGGCGCCCACGCCGCCGCGCCAGGCGTGCTCGACCCCGACCGGGATCAGCCCGCATTCGTTCGGTGCGAGCAGGTGGTCGCGTCCGTCGAGCGTGAGGATGGGGTTGCCCTCGAGGATGAAGAAGCTCTCCTCGAGCGAGTGGACGTGCGGATCGATGTGCCCGCCGGGTGCGAGCAGCGAGATCGCAAGCCCGGTGTGGACCGCTCCGATGTGCCGTCCCACGACCTGGGCTCGGGTGTACCCGCTGCTTCTCGAGGCGTAGAGCTCGGGGACGACGGGCGCGATGTCCGCCGCGCGGGTGACGTGATGGGTCGCGGGCTCGCTCACGCGAGCATGGTCCCGCCGTCGACGTACAGGTTCACGCCGTTGATCGCGCCGTTCTCGAGCAGGAACACCGAGGCGGCAGTGACCTCCTCCGTCGTCACGAGGCGGCCGATCGGTGTCCGGACGCGGACGGCCTCGAGCACTGCGGGAGGCTTGCCTTCCCACGCCGGCGTGTCACCGACGATGCCCGGGTGGATCGCGTTCACGCGAATCGGCGCGAGCTCGATCGCAAGCGTGTTGATGAGCCCCATCACGCCGCCGTTGACGGTGCTGACGGTCGTCGAGCCGGGGTACGGCCGATCCTTGGCCCGACCTCCGAAGAACAGGATCGAGGCGTCGTCGGTGAGCCGCGGCACCAGCGTGTGAATCACCTCGGCGTTCCCTACGAGCTTCAGGGTGACGAGCCGGAGCGCGCCTTCGAGGTTGAACTCGCGAACCGAGTTCTGGTCGCGCTCGATCGCCGCGAGCACGAGGTGCTTCACCGTCCCGACGGACGCCAGCCGCTCCGCGATCTCGGACGGCGACGCGAGATCCAGGGCGATTCCCGTCGTCTTGCCGCCGATCGCGCCGGCAATCTCCTCCGCTCGCTCGGCTGAACGCCCTGTGATGACAACGTCGAAGTCGCGGGCGGCGTAGGACTCCGCGATCGCGCGTCCGATTCCCGAGGTTCCCCCGACGACGATGACTGCACCCGCCTGATCCATCTGACCCTCCCGTTGACTCAGCTGTTCACTGCACCTTGACAGGTTCAGGTGGGGCTTCGCAGCACATCCGCCACGCGGCTGAGGTCGGCATCGTCGAGCCCGGCCCGTCCGGCTGCGTCGATGACGTCCACTGCCGCCTCGACCGTCGGCACCGAGACAGCGAGCTCGGCGGCGAGCGCGAGCACGAGCTCGAGGTCCTTTCGCATCAGCGCCACGGTGAATCCGACCGGCGCGGTCTCGGGGTTGAGAAACGAGTCGCGCTTGTAGAGCACGAACGGGGATGCGACCGCCCCGCTCGAGAGGACGTCGTAGGCGGCCTCGCGCTCGATCCCGTAGCGCTCGGCGAGCACGAGTGCCTCGGCGATTGTCTCGTTCGTCACCGCGATGGTGCCGTTCACCGCGAGCTTCATCGCGGCCCCCGCACCGGAGCGGCCGAGCAGGATGTGCCCCTTCGTCATCGCGTCGAGCACCGGTCGCGCACGCTCGTATGCGTCTGGGTCGCCGCCGACCATCGCATAGAGCTGACCCGATTCGGCGAGCGCCACGCTTCCGGAGACAGGTGCATCCAGGAGG
This sequence comes from uncultured Actinomycetes bacterium, assembly GCA_963724655.1. Lineage (GTDB taxonomy): Bacteria > Actinomycetota > Thermoleophilia > Gaiellales > Gaiellaceae > Gaiella. The sequence goes on from CAVRVG010000005.1 coordinate 510,294, forward strand.
GAGACGTTGCGCTCGGCCGCCTCGCGCTCGAGCGCGGTTGCGGCGGCCGGTCCGATCGTGCTCATCTCGATCACGACGGCTCCCGGCGCGAGCGAATCGAGAAGACCGCTCGTCGAGGAGCACCGCTCGCGCGGCGTCGCCGTCGGCGACCATCGTCACCACCACCTCCGCGCTGCGTGCCAGTTCGACGGGGTCGGCAGCGACGGTTGCTCCCTCCGCGCGCAGCGGCTCGCAGCGCTCGGCGTTGCGGTTCCAGACGGTGAGCGGAAACCCGGCCGCAAGGATGTTGCGCGCCATCGGAAGGCCCATCCGCCCGAGGCCGGCAAACCCGACGTTCACTCGATGCCTGCCGCTTGGTTCATCAACGCCTCCACTAGGAGATCACTATCAACAGCAGGGTCTTTCGCCGCAAGTCTAGGCCTGCGCTCGTTTCCCGCGAGGGCCGCTAGACTTCACGCGCACGGGCGCTTAGCTCAGTTGGGAGAGCACCAGCTCGACAAGCTGGGGGTCACTGGTTCGAGCCCAGTAGCGCCCACTCAGAAAGGCCCTGCATAGCGGGGCCTTTCTCGTGAGGTGGGGGCACTGACCGACGACTTCAGGGTGAGCCGCCTGAGCACGTTCTAGCTTGCGTCGGTTGAGCGGAATCGCATCACGACGACCTGGTAGGGCTTCGGATTTGGCGGATAGTTCACGCCGGCGGCCGCGTAGTGCTCGATGCCGTCGACGACATCTTCTTGCGTGAGGCCGAGGCGCTCGTAGAAACGGACGGCGCCGTCGTTTCCCTTCACGACATGCAGGATGTAGGTGTCGGGCTCGAGGCGCGTGTGAAGCGTCTCGACGAGGGCGCCGCCAACTCCCTGGCCCTGGAATCCCTGGTCGATGTAGATCCGATGAAGCTCCGGCTCGTGACCGAACGAGTCGTAGTGCAGGTAGCCCACCACAGCGCCGTCGATCTCGGCGATGAGAAACACGGCGTCGTCAGCGGTCGTGCACCTCGAAATGCACTCGGCGACTGCAGAGGGCTCGTAGGAGTGTGTCGCAAAGAGGTCGACGAGGGCGGGGTCGATTAGCCCTTCGAGCTGCACAGGCAACACCGCTCGGCCAATCCCACAGACCGCCCCGGCGTCGCCCGGTGTCGCATCGCGAACGACAAGCACGCGGTAAAGCTATTGCAACGGTGTCGCTTCGTGAAGCGCTGCCGCCGAATGGACGAACCGACCGCGGCGGTGCCGGTCGAACGACAGCGCAGCCACGCTGGTCAGTTTTGTGCAGCCGACGCGACGGCGCCGAGCTTGGTTGCCATCCACGCGACCCCTTCGCTGAAGGCTTGCGGGCTCGGCTCGTGCTTCTGGTCGTACCACCGGACTTCGGCGGCCTTGCCCGCCGCCTCGACCATCGCGTCGAGGGCCGCGCGAGGGACGACCTCGTCGCGGCGACCGTTCTGGAGGAGCACCGAACCCGGCGCGGCGTGCCCGATCCAACGCAGCGGATCGACGTCACCGAGCTCTCGTTCGATGGCGTCGCGTAGCTCCACGGGAGCCGCGGCGGCGTAGTCGGCGACCGGCGTTCCGCCTCCCGACATGAGATCGAACGCGCTGAAGCGCCGGTCGACACCGGCGACGATCGCCCCGGTGCGGGCGCCCGCGCTCCAACCGACGAGCCCGAGCCTCGAGTCGTCGACCTCGGGGCGGGAGCTCAGCACGTCCGCTGCTCGTCGTGCCGCGACGACGGCATTGATCGAAGCAGCCCGCTGCGCGGCAAGCTGTTCCTCGGGCGGCGCTTTCGTGCTGTACGTCGTGGTCGGCGACGTGATCAGCAGAGACTCGACGCCCCGTCCCGCAAGCGCGATTGCGTCGAGCAGGAGCTCGGTTCGGTCTCCGCCCGAACCGTGGAGGAAGACGACCCCCGGAACCGTTGCTCCACCGGGAACCGTCCCGTCAGGAACCACGAGGAAGCCCTCGACCGCCGTGCCGTTTGGGAGCGCGAACGAGACATCGCGAACCGAGATCGAGCCCTCGGCGTCGTTGACCTGGCCGTGGTCGATGACGTCCAGCGGGGCCGAGGTGTCGTAGTCGAACGGCGTTGCCGTGCTTTCCGAGCTGCAGCCGGGCGCGACGAGCCCAACGACTATCGCCAGCACCGCTAGACCCGCGAAGCGTTTCTCCTGGCCGGTGCTCATGCGGATGAGCCACGCGCGGCAGCGAGGAACTCGAGCAACGCGCGGTTGAAGACGTCGGTGGCTTCGAGGTTCGGGAGGTGGGCGACGCCGTCGAGCATCAGGAGGTGGGGATCCCTGAGGCTCCTGACGATCTCCTCGACCACGGCGGCGGTCGACCAGGTGTCCTCGGTCCCCGCGCACACGAAGCTCGGGATCGCGAGAGACGCGAGACCGGGCCTGTAGTCAGGACGTGCGGCGCGACCGCGTAGCGCCGCTGCCGCGCCGACCGGGTCCGAGGCGCGCATCATCGCCGCGATGCCGTCGATGACCTCGGCTGGGCAGGTCGGCCCGAAGAGCCGCGGGAGCATCGCCTCGACCTGAGGCTCCATTCCCTCGGCGTCGATCAGCGCCGCCATCGCAAGGCGCGCCTCCCGCTCGGTGTCGGTGACCGGCTGGGCGGTCGTGGCGACCAGCCCGATCGCCCACCAGCGCTCGGGGCTCCCGATCGCCAGCTCCATCGTGATCAGCCCGCCCATGCTGAGCCCGATGACGGCAGCGGTCTCGACGTCGAGGCCGTCGAGCAGCGTCTCGATGTCGTCGGCGAACTCACGCATCAGCACGCGGTCGGGCGTCGCCGGGCTCTCGCCGTAGCCGCGCAGGTCGGGCGTGATGACGCGGTAGCTCCTCGCGAGGGGCGCGACCTGCGGTTCCCACATCGTCCGGTTGAAGGGGTGACCGTGGACGAGGACGACGCACGGCCCGGCTCCGTTGTCATCGAAAGCGAGTCGAACGTCTGGCGCGCTCACATGAAGAACGTATACGGGCGTGGCTTCAGCCGCGCGCGCTCGTCCTTGATCCACGCCCGGTGGGTTCGCGCTTCAGCGGGGGCGGCTGAAGCCACGCCCGGGCTACGTCTCCTCGAGAAGGACCCGATCGCCCACGGCGACGCGGCCGGGCTCCACCGTCGAACCGTAGACGCCGAGGCACGTCTGACGCTCCTGCGCGATCGCACGAAGGATCGCGGCGTCGCGCTCGTTGGTGACAGGATCGACGTTGACCATCACACAGCGTTGATCGCGCTTGTCGACGCGCATTCTGAAGCCGTCAATCTGGAGGACGGAGCCGACCCAGGCGTCCTCGGGAAACGGTTCGTCGCTCACGGCCTCGACGAGAATGTTGGGGCGGAAGCGCTGTGGGTCGAGCGCCACGCCGACCCGCTCGCCGAGCTCGGCAATCGTCCGGGTCGTGATCAACGAGAGCGGCATGGTGTCGAAGACGCCGCCATTCTGCTTGATGACGCGAACGCCGTCTCCCAGCGCTGACGCGAGCTCAGCGTCGGTGACCTCGAGCTCGCGACCGTCGGGCGTGCGAACCATCGTCGTCGACGTTTCAGGCCGATCGGGGTCGACGAAGGATGGCACGTGGTGTCGTAGCTCTGGCAACTCTCGAATGGTCAGCCACGGAAAGCCGCTGCGCTCGAGACCGGGCCGGATGAACGCCCAGCGCCGGTCGCCGGCGAAACCGCTCCACGAGACGTCGACCGCGTCGAGCGGCTCGGCGGCCATCGACTTGACCGGGTAGCGCCAGAGAGCGACCACCCGGCCGACCTCACGGCTCATCGTTCGCTCGCCCCCCTGCATGCAGCGCAACGTACCCGTGCGGTGGCGCAGACGGCGGGTGCGGGATCGAAGCCACGCCCGGGTCGCCCAGGCGCTCGGAGGTCAGGCCCGCCGACGGTCGAGGAAGACGTTGTCGAGCGCGGCACGGAGACCGATCGCGAGCGCCCCCGTCAGCACCGCCGCCTCGCCGAGGCTCGAGGGCTCGACGCGCGGGGGGTAGGGGAGCCAGCCGGCGAGCAGCCTTCGGATCGGCTCGAGCAGCAGGTCGCCGTTCGCGCCGATGCCGCCGCCGAGCACCACCAGACCGATGTCGGCGACTGCGGCAACAGGGGCGATGTGGAGCGCGATCCGTCGTGCGACCTCGGTCACGATCTCGACCGCGAGCGGGTCGCCGCCCCGCGCGGCCGCGAAGACCTCGCGCGGTTCGTACGGCGGGATGAGGGTCGAGGCCGCGCCGGCTCGCCGGTCGAGCTCGGCCGCGAGCGCGGAGATGCCCGTCGCGCACGGGTCGACGCTCTGAAAGCCGAGGAACGCGTAGTCGAGCTCCCCCGCAGCCCCGTTTCGCCCCGAGTGGAGCTCGCCCTCGAGAACGAGCCCGAGCCCGAGCCCGGTTCCGATCGAGAGAAACGCGAAATCGTCGACCCCGCGCGCGACCCCGTGCCACTGCTCCCCGAGCGCGGCCAGGTTGACGTCGTTGACGAGCGTCACGTCGCGCCCGAGGCGGCGCTCGAGGTCGGCACCGATGGCGGCGCCTTCGAGGCTGCGGAAGTGCGAGAGGTGGATTCCGCCGGCGTCGTCCACGACTCCGGGGACGCCGACGACGACACCGTCGATCAGGTCGGGCGTCGCCCCGCTCGCCTGGATCAGTGCCTCCCCAAGCGCGACGATCGCGTCGAGCGCAGCCTTGGCGCTCGAGCCGCCGAGCTCGACGTCCTGCCGTACCTGGATCGTGCCCGCGAGGTCGCAGATCGCGCCGCGCACGAAGCGCGCGCCGAGGTCGAGCCCGAGCACGAGCGCCGCCTCGGGAACGGGCTCGAAGAAGACAGCGCCGTAGTGCGGGCCGTCCGGCTCCTCGGTCGCCTCGCGGACGAGCCCCGAAGCGACCAGCGACTGGAGCGCGAGCGACACCGTCGGCTTCGAGATGCCGGCGCGCCGGGAGATCTCGGCTCTCGAGATCGGAGCGCCGAGCCGGATCGCCTCGAGCACCGTGCGCTCGTTCATGTCCTTGAGGAGCGGGGGGATCGCGGGTGCGTTCGGGTTGCTCGTGCGTGCCATCTCGTTCGGAACCCTAGCTCGTTGGACGGCTAAAAGCAGCCCTCCTCGCGAGTTGACAGCGAGAAGGTGACACTTTATGGTCGCTTTCGTAAAGTTTACTAACTACAACGTCCGGAGTGAGGGCACTCGCTTCGGGCGTTACGGGACTCCGGTCCCAGGAGGGAGGGCTCCGAACCATGAGACGCCTCGCGACGGTCGTATTCGCCGTTGCAGTCATCACGCTCGCGGCCGCTATCGCCGCGCTTGCGTCGAACGAGTCATCGGGGAAGACTGGGTCATCGGGGAAGGCCGTGGCGACGAAGCTCACGGTCTGGGTCGGTTGGAGTGCCGGCCACGAGCTGATCGAGTTCAAGAAGGTCGTGGCGGAGTACGACAAGAAGAACACCGCGGTCGACGTCGCCGTTGTCGGTGGCATCAACGACAACAAGATCATCGCGGCGCTCCGCTCCGGCAACGCTCCCGACGTGGTCAGCTCGTTCACGTCGCAGAACGTCGGCATCTTCTGTCCCTCGGGCGGGTGGATCGATCTCGACCCGCTCCTCAAGCGAGACAAGATCGACACCAACCAGTTCCCGGCTGCGACGCGGTACTACACGCAGTACAAGGGAACCCGCTGTGCGCTCCCGCTGCTCGCGGACGTGTACGGCTTCTACTACAACAAGAAGCTCTTCAAGGCGGCCGGGTTGAAGGGGCCACCGAAGACGTTCTCGCAGCTGACCGCGTATGCGAAGAAGCTGACGAAGAAGAACGCGGACGGCTCGTTCAAGGTCGTCGGCTACGACCCGAACCCGACCTTCTACCACGGTGGCGCAGGGATCTCGCCGTACGGCACGCTCATCGGCGCCACGTACTTCGACAAGAACGGCAAGTCGAACCTGTCTACCGATCCAGGGTGGGCGAAGCTCCTCACCTGGCAGAAGCAGCTGATCGACTACTACGGGTACGACAACCTCGTGAAGTGGCAGACCGGTGCGGGAGACGAGTTCTCCGCGTCGCACGCCTTCGAGACCGGAAAGCTTGCGATGATGCTGGACGGTGAGTGGCGCGTGGCGTTCCTGAAGAACGAGCACCCCGAGCTGGACTACGGCACCGCGCCGATGCCCGTGCTCGACGGGAAGAGCTCGCTCTACGGCTCGGGCTACATCAACGGGACGATCATCGGTATCCCGAAGGGCGGCAAGAACCGTGAGGAGGCATGGAAGCTCGTCAAGTACCTGACGACGAACAACCATGCGCTTGCCAAGTTCTCGAACGGGATCAGGAACGTTCCGTCGACCGCGAGCTCCTCGAAGTCGCCGGAGCTCACTCCCGACAAGCACTTCAGCACCTTCCTGACGATGTTCACGCATCCGAAGTCGACGACGACTCCGATCACCCCGATCGGGGCGGATCATCTCCAGACGTTCACCGACTTCTTCGTCAAGTGGTACGCCGGCACGGTCAAGGACCTGAAGGGCGGCCTCGCCGACGTCGACAAGTCGATCGATTCGAAGATCAAGCAGTCCGAGAAGGGTGGAGGCGGCGTGCCGTGAGCTCGCTGCCGGCCAGGGGGGTCGGGGCGAAAGCCCCGGCGCCTTCGGCATTTGGCGGCGCCGGGGTTGAGGCCCCGGCGCCGCCGGCGCTCGATCGCAGCCGTGCGAAGCGGCGGGCTTCATGGCGACGGCGGCTCACGTCCTCGCGTTCCTCAGCCCGTGGATTGCCGGCTTCTCGATCTTCTTCGGCTACCCGCTCGTGATGACCGGCTACCTGTCGTTCACGCACTACGACCTGCTCAACCCACCGCGCTGGATCGGCCTCGCCAACTACCGCTACATGCTGGGGACCGACGACCAGATCTGGTCCGCCGGTGAAGAACACGCTGTGGTTCATCGCCGTCTCGGTGCCGCTGCAGGTGCTGTTCGCGCTCGGGATCGCGATCATGCTCACCCGCGCGAAGGCCGGGGTCGGGGTCTTCCGCACGGTGTTCTACCTTCCTGCGCTCGTGCCCGCCGGTCGCCGCGACGCTCGGCTTCGTCTACGTCCTCAACCCCTCCACCGGGCCCGGTCAACACGCTGCTCGGCAAGATCGGGATCGACGGGCCGCTCTGGTTCAACGATCCGAACTGGGCGAAGCCTTCGCTCGTGATGCTGAGCCTCTGGGGGGTCGGGAACATCATGATCATCTTCCTCGCCGCCGTCCTCGACGTGCCGCGCCACCTGTACGAGTCCGCCGATCTCGACGGCGCCCGCACGTGGCAGCGCTTCCGCTGGGTGACGCTCCCGCTCGTCAGCCCGGTGATCCTGTTCTCGGTCGTGCTCGGCGTGATCCAGGGCCTGCAGTACTTCACGCAGGCGTACGTCGCCGCGAGCGTTGCGGCGGGGCAGGCTTCGCAGGCGGGTGGCACGAGCACGCTCGAGCTCGGATACCCGGAGGGCTCGACGCTGTTCTATCCGATCCTCCTCTACTACCACGGCTTCCACTACTTCGACATGGGCTACGCCTCGGCGATGGCGGCGCTGCTGCTCGTGGTGGCGTTTGCGCTCACCGTGGTGATCATCCACGGCTCCCGACGCTTCGTGCACTACCAGGGAGCGGCGCGGTGAGCACCGCGAGCCTTCCCGTGAGGCCGGCGCCGACGACGCCGCGAGCGGTTCCGCGCTCGGTCCGGCGACGGCGGCTGCTGATGCTGATCGCCGATCACGGCCTGCTGATCGTCGCCGCGATCGCCTTCCTGCTCCCGGTCGTCTTCATTGCGCTGACGTCGCTGATGACGAACGAGCAGGCGCTGTCGGCGAAGCTCTGGCCCTCACCGTTTCGCTGGCAGAACTACACCGACGTCTTCTCCACCGTGCCGATCTGGCGCTGGACGATCAACTCGTTCATCTACGCGAGCCTGGCCACGATCGGCCTGCTGATCTCGAGCATCCCGGTGGCGTACGCCTTCTCGCGGCTGCGCTGGCGCGGCCGCGACACGGTGTTCCTGCTCGTCCTCGTCGCGCTGATGCTGCCGCAGCAGGTCACCGTCGTCCCGCTCTACGTGATGTGGGCGAAGCTCGACTTCTTCGGGCACCACCTGATCGGCACGTTGTGGCCGCTGATCCTCCCGAACTGGCTCGGCGACGCCTTCGCGATCTTCCTTCTCCGCCAGTTCTTCCTCACGATTCCGGAGGAGTACCTCGATGCGGCACGCGTCGACGGCTGCGGCGAGTTTCGGATCCTGACGACGGTCGTCCTCCGCATGGCGAAGCCCGCCATCTCGGCCGTGGCGCTCTTCTCGGTGCTGTACACCTGGAACGACTTCTTCCTGCCGCTCCTCTACGTCGGCGAGAGCCCCGACAACTGGGTGGCGTCGATCGGGCTCTCACAGTTCCGCAACCTCCACCAGGTGCAGTGGAACCTCACCATGGCGGCCACGCTGCTCGTGATGCTGCCCGTGGTCATCGTCTTCTTCCTCGCCCAGAAGGCCTTCGTCGAGGGCGTCACCCTCACGGGGGTAAGGTGAAGGGATGAAGATCGCGGTCATCGGCGGCGGCTCGACGTACACGCCGGAGCTCGTGTCCGGGCTGTCGCGGGAGCGCGAGCGGGTGCCCGTCACCGACCTCGTCCTCCACGACATCGATCCGATGCGACGCCAGGTGGTGGGGGAGATGGCCGCGCGCATGTTGGAGAAACAGGGCTTCGAAGGCTCGCTCCAGGTGACCGACGACCTCGACGCCGCCGTGACCGGGGCCGACTTCGTGCTCCTCCAGCTTCGCGTCGGTGGCCAGTCGGCGCGCCTCGCCGACGAGACGATCCCGCTCGCGTGCGGGTGCATCGGACAGGAGACGACTGGTGCCGGTGGCTTCGCGAAAGCGATGCGAACGGTGCCCGTCGTGCTCGAGATCGCCGAGCGGGTTCGGGAGCTCGCCGCCCCCGAGGCCTGGATCGTCGACTTCACGAATCCGGTCGGCATCGTCACACGCGCGTTGCTCGACGAGGGCCATCGGGCGGTGGGTCTCTGCAACGTCGCGATCGGTCTCCAGCGACGGATCGCGACGATCCTCGAGGTCGACACCCGAGCGGGTCGCGGTCGACCAGGTCGGGCTCAACCACCTGACGTGGGTACGGCGCGTGCTGCTCGACGGTGACGACGTGCTGCCCGAACTTCTCGAGCGACACGGCCAGGAGCTCGGGGAGCACGTCGGATTGCGACCGCGCCTGCTGGACGAGCTCGGAGCGATCCCCTCGTACTACCTGCGGTACTTCTACTGCCACGACGCGGTCCTCGCCGAGCAGCAGGTCGACGAGCCTCGGGCAGCCGCGGTCGCGAGGATCGAGGAGGAGCTGCTCGAGATCTACCGCGATCCCGAGGTGTGGGAGAAGCCTGCCTTGCTCGAGAAGCGCGGCGGCGCGTTCTACAGCGAGGCGGCAACGGCCTTGATCGCCTCGCTCGCGGCCGGGACGGGCGACGTGCAGGTGGTCGACGTGCGGAACGGAAGCACGGTGCCCGGACTGGCGCCCGACGACGTCGTCGAGCTACCGGCACGGATCGAGGCAGGCGGACCTGTCCCGCTGCCACAGCCGCCGCTCGCGCCCGAGCTGCTCGGCCTCGTCCAGCACGTCACCGCGTACGAGCGGCTCACCGTCGAGGCCGCGCGCACCCGTGATCGCGTCACCGCACGGAAGGCGCTGCTCGCACATCCGTTGATCGGTCAGGACGAGCTCGCTGGATCGCTGCTCGATGCGCTCCTCGCCGAGCAGACGGTCTCGCTCGCGGAGGTCGCAGGATGAGCGGCGCAATCGTGGTCGCCGTCGACGGCGGAAACTCGAAGACCGACCTTGCCCTGGTGCGAGAGGACGGGACGCTGCTCGCGCATGCGCGCGGGCCGCTCTCGTCTCCGCATCACCTGGGTCTCGACGAGGCGGTGTCGCTTCTCCAGCGCCTCCTCGACGAGGCGCTCACGGCGGCAGGTCTCGAGCCCGACACCCCGATCGCGATCGCCGAGGTGTTCCTCGCAGGCGTCGACTTCCCGGCCGAGGAGGACGCGCTCCGGCTCGCCCTCGAGAAGCGGCCGTGGGCGGCGGAGATCTTCGTCGGGAACGACACGCTCGCGCTCCTGCGCGCCGGCACCGAGCGGGGCTGGGGAGTTGCGGTCGTCTGCGGTGCCGGGATCAACTGCGTCGGCGTCGCTCCGGACGGACGCGTGCTCCGGTTCCCTGCTCTCGGCGCCATCACAGGCGACTGGGGTGGCGGCTACGACGTCGGGCTTACGGCACTCTCCGCCGCCGCGCGGAGTGAGGACGGCCGTGGGCCGAAGACTTCGCTCGAGCAGTCGGTGCCGGCGTTCTTCGGGCTCGACTCCCCCCTGAGGCTGGGCGAGGAGATCCACGCCGGCCGGATTGCGAGCCGCCGTCTCATCGAGCTCGCCCCGCTCGTCTTCGCCGAGGCGGCCGCAGATGAGGTTGCAGCGGAGATCGTCACCCGACTCGCCGACGAGGTCGTCGCGCTCGCGCGGGTTGCGTTGACGCAACTCGGTCTCGAGCGGCAGCCGGTCGAGATCCTGCTCGGCGGCGGCCTGTTGCGTGGCGGAGACGAGCGCCTGCACTCCGCGATCGTGGCGGGGCTCGAGAAGGTCGGTGACGGGATGGTGGTGCGGACGACGGATACGCCGCCCGTGGTCGGGGCGGCGTTGCTCGGCTTGGACCGGCTGGGCGTCGACTCCGAGGCGAAGGAGCGAGCCAAGCGTGAGCTTGCCGCCGCCGCCGACGGAGACGACGAGGACATCGAGACGGATCGTTCACTCGGAGTGGAGGCACAGCGTGGCTGACGTTCGGTTCGAAGGCGCGACGCGCGTCTATCCAGGGAGTGACGTTGCCGCGGTCGACGCGCTCGATCTCGAGGTGGCCGACGGCGAGTTGATGGTCCTCGTCGGCCCGTCCGGCTCGGGCAAGTCCACAGCGCTGCGCATGCTCGCAGGGCTCGAGGAGGTCGATCAGGGTGGGATCTGGATCGGCGACCGCGACGTGACGTACGTGCGGCCGCGCGACCGCGACGTGGCGATGGTGTTCCAGAGCTATGCGCTCTACCCCTATCTCACCGTCGCGCAGAACATCGGGTTTCCGCTCAAGATCGCCCGGGTCAAGCGGGCAGAGCGCGATCGCCGCGTCGCGGAGGTCGCGGAGCTCCTCGGGCTCGCCGACCTGCTCGAGCGCAAGCCCGGCCAGCTGTCCGGTGGTCAGAGGCAGCGGGTGGCGATGGGCCGGGCGATCATCCGGGAGCCGAGCGTCTACCTGATGGACGAGCCGCTGTCGAACCTGGACGCGAAGCTCCGCGTCCAGATGCGCGCGGACATCGCCGACCTGCAGGGGCGCCTCGGTGTGACGACGGTGTACGTCACCCATGACCAGTCCGAGGCGATGACCCTCGGCAGTCGCGTCGCCGTGCTCCGGGACGGCCGGCTCCAGCAGTGTGCTCCCCCACGAGAGCTGTACGAGCGCCCCGGAAACGCGTTCGTGGCAGGGTTCATCGGCTCGCCCGCGATGAGCTTCGTCGAGGTGCCCCTCGGTGACAACGGCTCGGTCGATCTCGCGGGAGTGCATCTCGAGTTGCCTCCAGAGACCCGTGCAGCTGCTGCCGCGCGCGGCTCGGCGACAGTGCTCGTAGGACTCCGGCCCGAGGCGCTGGGGCTCGCCGGCGATGGCATCCCCGCTCGAGTCGAAGCGGTCGAGGTCGTCGGCGCCGATGCGTACGTCTTCTGTGCGGCCGCAGTCGGTGAGGGCGAGGTGCGTCTCACGTGCCGGGAGGACACGCGGGCGATCCCGAATCGAGGCGAGAACGTGCGGCTCGCCGTTCGCGGTAGCGACTTCCACCTCTTCGACCCGGTGAGCGGTGACCGGCTCCCCGGTTGAGCCGACCAAACCCGGCGCGCTCTACCGGAGCGAGGTTCGCGAGCAACCGGACGCACTGCGACGGTTGCTCGCCGGGTCCGCGGAAGTCGTGGCTGCCGGTCGCGAGCTTCGCCGCCGCGCGCCGTTGTATATCCGCATCGTCGGGCACGGCACCTCCGACAACGCGGCCGCGTACGGCGTCTATGCCTTCGGGTTGCTCGCCCGGAAGACCGCGTTTCGTGACTCCATCTCGCTGGCCATCTACTACGGCGTTGACGACGACTTCGGGCAATCGGCGGTCATTGCGCTTTCGCAGTCGGGCCGCACGCCCGACGTCGTCGCGTATGTCGAGCGCGCGCGGGAACGCGGCGCGCTGACGATTGCGGTCACCAACGACCCGCTTTCCGAGCTTGCAGAGGCCGCGGAGCTGGTCGTTCCGCTGCAGGCAGGTCCCGAGCTCGCGGTTGCTGCGACGAAGACCTACACGAACCAGTTGGCGGCGTTGTCCCTCCTCGCCGCCGCGGCCGCCGGAGGCGAACGCGATGTCGTCGACGCGCTCGAACGGACTGCAGAGCTGATGGGCTCATCGCTCGACCGTCTCGAACGAGCAGTTGCTCCCGTCGCGATGTCGTTCGCCTTCGTCGGCCGGATGTTCGTGATCGGGCGAGGGGTCGAGTTCGCGACCGCGCGCGAGATCGCCTTGAAGCTGACAGAGACGTGCCGGATCGCGGCCGAGCCCTTCACCTCGACCGATCTGGCGCACGGCCCCATCGCGGCGCTCGATCCTCTGTTTCCCGTGTGGGCGATCGCGGCCCGGGACCGCAGCTTCGAGACGATCGTCGAGGCGAGCGCCCGCGTGCGGGCGGCGGGCGCGATGCTCATCGCGAGCGGCGAGCAGGCGGCCGCGATCGAGGGTGCGGCGGTTGCCATCCAGACGGAGTCGGCGCCTCTTCCGGTGCTGTCCCCGCTTCTCTCCGTCGTCCCCGGTCAGCTGTTCGCCGGCGCCCTGGCCGCCGCAAAGGGACTCGATCCCGATCGGCCGGTTGGGCTCAACAAGGTGACGCTCGCCGCGTAGCCGGCTGTACCCTAGGGGCGTGCCGCGCCAGAGCCTCCATCGCCTGCCCCTGCACGGCGACTACAGCGAGCGCGGCGACCTCCGGGACTGACGGCTAGCCCGTCCCTGTCCCGTCTTCAGCTCGGAGGTCAATCGTATGTCCAACACCGCAATTCTCGGCCTCGCCGCCACGCTGGTTGGCGTCGCGATGGGGCTCTCGCCCCTCCTGCAGCTGCGCACGATCGTCGAGCGGCGTTCGTCCGCCGACATCTCGATCCCGTTCTTCGTCGTCCTCATGGTCGGTTTCGTGCTCTGGCTCTCATATGGGATCGCACTCGGCAACCCTGCGTTGATCGTCTCGAACACGGTCGCATTTGCGTCATACGCGATCACGATGGTCGCCGTCGTGCGCTTTCGGTCATCACCTCCGCGAGGGGCGTAGCTAGCCGCGCTGCACCCCCATCACGATCGTCCCGACGTACCCCGTGCCCTTCTTCGTCAACCTCAGCACCGATCTGCTGCCGCCGTTTCGGTAGATCGAATCCTGCGCGTTTCGCAGCTCGCGGCTCGGGCGCTTGTTGTAGGGAGCCCGCTTGTAGACCTGGTCGGTGAGCGTGTCGGGGAAGTAGAGCTGGCCCGTGTGGACGACGCTGCCGCCAAGAGCGACCCGGACGTGGATATGAACCGTGCGCCCCTGGTACCAGCCCGGGTAGACGGTGATGAAGCTGGCGAGCCCGTTCTTGTCCGTCTTCTGGATCCCGCGAAGGAAGCGCTCGCTCTCCGTGTTCTGAACGGCGGTTCCGGAGTAGACGCCGTCCGCGCCGCAGTGCCAGATGTCGACCGCCGCACCCTTGATCGGCTTGCAGCTCGAGACATCGACGACGGTCGTGTTCAGCGCGAGCAGCACCCCGGGGCGTCCCTCGCGGACGTCGCGGCGGACCTTGTCGCCGTCCAGGTAGTACGGCCCCTCGGTGGCCTCGGGAGCAAGGACGCAGGTGACGAGGCCAGAGGCGACGGCGTTGGGCCCGCTGCCGGCGGCGTCGGCGGTCTCGAGCTTCAGCGCGGTTGCGCCCAAGCGCGGTCGCGGCGAAACCGCCGAGCTTCAGGATGGTCGAGCGGCGCGTGGCGCGGGACTCGCTTTCATTGAGTTGGTCGTGATCGATGTTGGTCATGTCGCAGAGCCTACGAGCCGCACCTGAGACGGCGCTTAGAGCGAGGTCAGGAAAGTAGGATCGCGCCATCTCATCCGCGAAGGAGTGCATGAAGATCCGCGCCGCTGTTCTCGAGGAGTTCGGTAAGCCGCTCGTCGTCCAGGAGGTCGACCTCGCCGAGCCGAAGGCGGGCGAGGTTCTCGTCCGGCTTGCAGCGTGCGGCGTGTGTCACACCGACCTCTACACCGCCTCGGGAGCGGATCCCACCGGTTACGCCCCCTGCGTGTTGGGACACGAAGGCGCCGGCGTGGTCGAGCGGGTCGGCTCCGACGTCACGCTTGTCGCCCCTGGCGATCACGTGATCACGCTCTTCGCACCCGAGTGCGGACGGTGTCTCCACTGCCTCAGTGGCCGAACGAACCGTTGCGTCGCGATCCGGGAGCAGCAGGGGCTCGGGTATCTCCCCGACGGCACCGCGCGTCTCTCGCGGGGTGGAGAGGAGCTACGCCACTTCATGGGGACGTCGACGTTCGCGGAGTACACGGTGATGCCCGAGATCGCGCTCGCGAAGGTGAGCCCGGAAGCTCCGCTCGACGGCTGCGCACCCTTTGCGTGCGGGCTTGCGACAGGGATCGGGGCCGCGCTCTACACGGCCGGCGTCGAGCCTGGATCGACGTGCGTCGTCTTCGGGTGCGGCCTCGTCGGGCTCGGTGCCGTGATCGGCTCCCGGTTGGCGGGCGCCGCGAGAATCATCGCGATCGACCTCTCCGAGGACAGACTCGGCGCGGCGCGTCATCACGGCGCCACCGATGCCCGTGTCGGTGATGCCGAGACCGTCGAGTGGATCCGCTCGGAAACCGGCGGTTTCGGGGCCGACTACACGTTCGAAGCGACCGGCAACGTCGCGGTCATGCGACAGGCGGTCGAGGCTGCTCGCGAGGCGTGGGGGCTCGCGACGATGATCGGCGTCGCCGGAAAGGGGGAGACCCTCGAGATCGTCCCGCGGTTCCTCATCACCGGGCGGCGTGTCACGGGCTCGTCATTCGGCGGTGTGAAGGGGAGGACGCAGGTGCCGTTGCTCGTCGACCGCTGGCTCGCCGGCGAGATCGACGTGCCGTCTCTCCTCAGTCACCGCCTCGCTCTCGACGACGTGAATCGCGGCTTTGAGCTGATGGAGGCCCAGGACGGCATCCGCAGCATCATCACGTTCGGATAGTCGCGCCTGGTGCGGGTGGGTCACTCGATGAGCTGACCCTTGCCGATGACGACGATGCCGTGCTCGGAAACGGTGAATCGCGCCCGGTCGGCTGCTTCGTCGAGCCCGATCTCGGCTCCTTCCGGAACGCGAACGTTCTTGTCGATGATCGCGTTGCGGATCACGGCCCGGCGGCCGACGTCCACGTTGTGCATCAACACCGCGCCCTCGACCTCTGCCCCCGAGTGGATCACGACGCGCGGTGCGAGCACCGAGCGGCGCACGGTGCCGCCCGACACGATGACGCCCGGGCACACCATCGAGCCGATTGCCGTCCCGGTTCGCCCCGGCTCGTGGTGCACGAACTTCGCAGGCGGATACGGCGGATAGTGCGTGAGGATCGGCCAGGTGAGGTTGTAGAGGTTGAACACCGGATGCACGGAGATCAGATCCATGTGCGCCGAGTAGTAGGCGTCGAGCGTTCCGACGTCGCGCCAGTACCCCTGATCTCGCTCGGTCGACCCGGGGACCTCGTTGGTGGCGAAGTCGTAGACGCAGGCGCGGCCCTCCGCGACGAGCGCCGGCATGATGTTGCCGCCGAGGTCGTGGCGGGAGGTCGGGTCGGTCGAGTCGCGGGTTACCGCCTCGATCAGCGCCTCACGCGTGAAGATGTAGTTGCCCATGGAGGCAAAGACCTCGTCCGGCGCATCAGGCAAGCCGATCGCGTCCTCGGGCTTCTCGCGGAAGGCGCGGATCGCGATGCCGTCCTTGGCGGTCTCGATCACGCCGAACTCGGTCGCCTGCTCGATCGGCACGCGGATCCCTGCGACGGTCACTCCGGCCCCCGTCTCCAGGTGCTGGGCGAGCATCTGCCGCGGATCCATCCGGAAGATGTGGTCGGCGCCGAAGACGATCACATGATCGGGCTCCTCGTCGTGGAGGAGGTTGAGGTTCTGGTAGATCGCATCGGCGGAGCCGGCGAACCAGCGCGGCCCGCGCCGCATCTGCGCAGGGACTGTGGTCACGTAGTTCCCGAGCAGCGCTGAGAGGCGCCACGTGAGCGAGATGTGACGATCGAGGCTGTCGCTCTTGTACTGGGTCAGCACGACGATCTTGAGGAACCCCGCATTGACCAGGTTCGAGAGGGCAAAGTCGACGAGCCGGTAGGTCCCGCCGAACGGGACACCCGGCTTGGCGCGGTCGGCGGTCAGCGGCATCAAGCGCTTTCCCTCGCCACCCGCCAAGACGATCGCGACGACCTTCGCTGACATCACACCTCCCTGCGCAATGATCGATTCTGTAGGAGTGATCGATACAGGCTTACGGTCTCCGCTGCGAGGCTAGCCCACGAAAAGTGCCTTGCGGCACGCTCGCGTCCGGCAATCCCCATCCGGCGGGCGAGGTCAGGGTCCGCAACGAGGACGTTGATCCGCTCGGCAATCGCCGCGGCGAACGCACCCGGGTCGGCAGGCTCCCGCGTGAGCACGTCGCCGACCTCGAACGGCACGAGAAGGCCGGTCTCACCATCGTCGACTACCTCTGGGATGCCCCCCGTCCGGGTGGCAACGACCGCCGTCTCGCAGGCCATCGCCTCGAGGTTCACGATCCCGAGCGGCTCGTAGATCGATGGACAGACGAACACCGTCGCATGGGAGAGAATCTGGATGAGCTCGGGCTTCGGCAGCATCCCCTCGATCAGGATGAGCGAGCCGCGACCGGTGCGCACATTCTCCACGAGAGAGTTGATCTCGCCGGCGAGCTCCGGCGTGTCGGGGGCGCCGGCGCACAGCACGATCTGCGCGGACGGATCGATCGCCGGCGCGGCTGCGAGGAGGTGCGAGAGGCCCTTCTGCCGCGTCACGCGCCCGACGAAGACGACGAACGGTCGCGAAGGATCGATCCCGTGACGAACGAGCACATCCGTCTTCGGGTCGGGCTGGTACTCCCCGGTGTCGATCCCGTTGTGGATGACGTGAACGGCTTCGGGAGAGACCGCCGGATAGGCGCTGAGGATGTCGCGGCGCATCTCGCTCGACACGGCGATGATCGCATCAGCTCCCTCCAGCCCCGTTCGCTCGCAAAAGGACGAAAGCGCATAGCCACCCCCGAGCTGCTCCGCCTTCCAGGGTCGTAGCGGCTCGAGGCTGTGCACCGTTGCGACGTGCGGGATGTCGTGGAGGAGCTTGGCGAGGTGGCCGCCGAGCTGGGTGTACCACGTGTGGGAATGAACGAGCGCCGCATCGCCGACCGCCGCGGCCATCGCGAGATCCACGGACATCGCGCCGAGGGCGCCGGCGTGTCTCGATCCGTCGGCGAGCGCATCCCAGCTCGCGTGCGCGACGGCGGGGGGATCGGAGGCCTTGGGGCGAGGCGCGCCGAAGCAGTGAACGGTCAGGTCGACGAGGGTGGTGAGCTCGCGCGCGAGATACTCGACGTGGACCCCGGCGCCGCCGTACACCTCGGGCGGGTACTCGCGGCTGAGGAGGGCGACGGGGAAGCGCACGGGCACCGCGAGAGTGTCGCACGCAGAGAACGAGCAACCTAGCCTCGTGGCGGTACCGGACAAGGGAGCCTGTCGCTTGGCCTGTCGGGTATGGCTTGGCCTGTCGGGTATGGCTTCAGCCGTCCCCGCCGAAGCGCGCGATCTCCTTGTCCGCGTTGTCGTCAGCTGCTGTCGTTGCGGCTAACACACCCGAAAAGGTCAACGCGGTCGAGATCGCACCGTCGTCCAGGATGAGCGGGTACGGCTGAAGCCATACCCGTGATCGCTACCCCGCTTCGTCGAGCGCGCGCTCGAACGCGGCCACGCACGCTTCGCAGATCCCATGCGTGATCGTCGGCGCGAGCGCGTCCTCGTCGGACGGCAGCTCGGTTGCGGCCTCGTCCAGGTCGAGCCATCGGCCCTCGACCTGAAAGCGCCGACACCATCCACAACGCGTGACGAACGTCGTCGGATCGCGATCGAGTCCACCGACGAGCGCTGCCATGAGCCGTGCAAGGCCGTCGATTGACGGGTAGTCGATCGCGAGATTCGACGGTGTGACCGCCGGCGTGCCATTCACGGCTCTGCGATCAGTTGGATGGCCGCCATCCGGGCCGAGACCTGACATTCGATCCTCCTGCGGGCGCCGCAATCGTTGGGAAGTTGAGCCAGCGAGCGGCGGCCACGCCATCCACTCCTGCGGACACTAGGGTGGGCTCTCGTCGGCCCTTGTCCCCCATTTGGGTGACCTCGTTCGAGGGATACCCAGACCCTCTCATTTCCGGCGAAACGTCGGGGCCGGCGCCTTCGCCGACCCCGACGTCACCAGGCTCAGAAGGTTTGCGGTGATCTTGATCAGAGCAGGCCCGAGCACCACGACGAACATCGCAGGAAAGATGCAGAGCACGGTCGGCAGAAGCATCTTCACCGGTGCCTTCATCGCCCGCTCCTCGGCGGCAACCTGCCGTCGATTCCGCGACTCCTGCGCCTGAACCCGGAGCATTCGCCCAAGTGGGCTACCGAGCTGATCGGCCTGAAGGAGCGAGTTGACCACCGAGTTGAGCTCCGGAAGATCGACCCTCTCCGCCATCTTGCGGAGCGCAACCGATCGCGCCTCGCCGATCCGTAGCTCACCGAGGACGAGGGTGAACTCGTCGACGATCGCGCCCTCCATGTGCTCTGCGAGCCTGCCGAGCGCGGCATCGAACCCAAGCCCTGCCTCGACGCTGACGGCGACGACGTCAAGCGCGTCGGGAAGCTGTCGCTGCATCTGCGTCCGACGCTTGCGCATGCGTGAGTTGGAGATGACGTCGGGCACGATGAAGCCGGCGAAACCGAGTGCAGCTCCCAGGAAGAGCGCTTTGACGCTGCTCTCCAGGAGAACCCCGAGGAGCCCTCCTGTCATCACGCCTCCCGCCGCGAGCACGACCTTGAGCGCGAGGTACCCATTGGCTGTGAAATTCCGAGCCATGCCCGATGTGACGAGCCTGTTCGCGATCCGTTCCTCGGTGAGCCGTGGATCGAGCCGTCGTGCGATCCGGGCAAGGGTCGGGCCGTAGCGCTCTTCGAGCCGGTCGACCAGCTGCCCCTCTGGATCGTCGAGGGACGAATCATCGGCGCCACGGGCACGCCGTAGCGATGCCTGCTTGTCACGCGCGGGCTGCGTGACGAGCTTGCCGATGACGCTCAGCGAAGCGGTCAGGCAGAGGAATGCGAGTATCAGAAGCATTTCTGCATCACCCCTTGATGTCCACGATCTTGCGGATCACGACTGACCCGATCGCCATCAGCACGAGCATCGCGGCCACCATCATGCGACCGATCGTCAGTCGTGAACAGCGTGTTGATGTAGCCGTCTCCGATGACTGCAAAGAGTGCGCCGGTGACGAACGGCAGAGCCAGGAGCACGGAGGCGGTCGCACGGCCCATAGCCGTCAGAGCACGTACCTTGCGCCTGAACTGCTGTCGGTCACGCACCGTGTCCGAGACCGAATGGAAGAGGTCGCCGAGGTTACCGCCGACCTGCCGCTGGATCGTTACCGACATCAGGACGAAGCGGAGATCCTCAGAGTCGATCCTGTCGGCCATCCCGACCAGAGCATCGTCCAGCGGCCGACCGAGGCGAGTCTCCGCCAGGACACGACCGAACTCCTCACTCGCCGGAGCGAGGCCGTCCTCGGCGATCGCCTTCATGCTGTTGTCGAAGCTCTGACCCACCTTGAGGGCGCCGGCCATCGTCATCAGCACATCCGGCAACTGCTCGTCGAACGCACGCAGCCGGCGCGTGCCTCTCCTGGACAACATGAGCGTACGGCGTGATCAACGCTCCGACCGCCGTAAGGACGGCAAGCAGGCTGCTCGACAGGAGCATCGCCACGACGAGGCCGGTCGCG
The DNA here is from genome assembly GCA_963724655.1 of uncultured Actinomycetes bacterium. GTDB lineage: Bacteria > Actinomycetota > Thermoleophilia > Gaiellales > Gaiellaceae > Gaiella. The sequence goes on from CAVRVG010000005.1 coordinate 530,468, forward strand.
ATCGACGCTGCCACCGACCAGGCGATGATCTCCATCGGACGCCAACCCACGTGCGCCCGCTCCGTCATCCGCTCGAGGTTCTTCCACAGCCGCGTTCCGGCGAACAAGCGATCGGTGGTCCCGTAGAGCCTGTCCATATCGGGGCGCCACGACGTGCGCTCGTCTGTCGGCTCCGCTCCGGCGACGCTGGCTCCGCCGCCGTAGAGCTCCAGCCGACCTTTCAGCCAGGCGCTGCGGGGCTTGCCCAGTGCCATCAGTGTCGCAAGAAGCGTGAGGCACCCGACCGTCAGCGCAAGCGCCACCGGGCCCCAGGCCGAATCGAACAACGCGTCCTTCATGACGTCTCTCCGACCGCAGCGACCAGCTCGAAATCAGGCTGGTAGAAGTCACCCGGCAGGATCACGCCGTGAGCCGCCAGCTTCGACTGGAAGTGAGGCTGGAGGCCGGTGCAGGTCAGTGGCCGCAGGTACGAGCTCGAGCCTGCTGCGGCAGCACGTTCGCTGACCGGGCGGGCGGCGAAGACATCCTGCAGCGTGATCACGTCGGACTCCATCCCGAGCACCTCGGTGACGTGCGAGATCCGGCGTGACCCGTCGACCAGACGGGTGATGTGGACGATCAGATCGAGCGCGCTCGAGATCTGCTCGCGGATCGCGTGCAACGGGATCTCGAGACCGGACATGAGAACGAGCGTCTCGAGCCGGTTGAGGGCGTCACGCGGACTGTTGGCATGGATGGTCGTCAACGAGCCTTCATGCCCGGTGTTCATCGCCTGGAGCATGTCGAGCGTCTCGGCGCCACGAACCTCGCCGACGATGATCCGGTCAGGACGCATCCGCAACGAGTTGCGCACGAGATCGCGGATCCGAACCTCGCCTTCGCCCTCGATGTTGGGCGGGCGCGACTCGAGCCGGATGATGTGCTCCTGTTGAAGCTGAAGCTCGGCTGCGTCTTCGATGGTGACGATGCGCTCGCTCTCGGGAATCGAGGCAGAGAGCGCGTTGAGCAACGTCGTCTTGCCCGTACCGGTTCCACCGGAGATCAGCACGTTCAGCTCTCCGCGGACACAGGCGTCGAGGAAGTGAACCGCCTTCTCGGTGAGCGAGCCGAACTCGATGAGATCGTCCATCGTGTACGGATCGCGCGAGAACTTGCGGATCGTGAGCGTGGCCCCCGTCAGTGCCAGCGGCGCGATGATCGCGTTGACACGGCTTCCGTCAGGCAGGCGAGCGTCGACCATGGGTGACGCTTCGTCGAGCCGACGACCGACACTTGCGACGATCTTGTCGATGATCCGTCCGAGGTGCTCCTCGTCGACGAACGCGGCCTCGGTCTTCTCGATCACGCCGGCACGCTCGACGTAGATGCGGTCGAATCCGTTGACCATCACCTCGGTCACCGTGTCGTCGGCCAGGAAGGCCTCGATCGGCCCGTAGCCGAGAATGTCGGCGGTGATCTCCGAGATCAGTCGCTCGCGATCGACCTGGGCGAGCGGCGTTCCGCTTGCCTCGAGCTCGACACCGACTTCCTCGCGAACCTTCGGAAGGAGGGCGACCTGGTCGTCGTTCGAGAAGAGCCATGGCCCGAGGCGCACGATGCACGCCTTCTGGATGCTGCGCTTGAGCTCGCCGTACGGGTCGACCGCACCGGTCGCGCGCCGCACTTCCGTCAGCAGGCCGTCACCCGACGGCGCGCTGGGAGCCTCTTGCAGGCGCTCCGACAGGCGGGCGCTCCCGGCGCCGGACTGGTCGCCGCGGAGTGATTCCTCAAGGTTCACGCGCTCCTCCCTTCGAGCAGGCGGCGTGCCGGCGTAAGCCAGCGCCGCTTCGATGTGATTGCGAGAACGGACGCAGGTGGTGTCCCGACCGGATCGGCAGCCGCCGCGAGCGTTGCGATTGCAGCAGCGAACTCGGAGTCGGGCTCGAGCAGCACTGCGGCCGCACCGCGGTTCACCGCAGGAGCGACGACCGAGTCATTCGGGATCTCGTGGAGCACGCGCATCCCGAGCGTCGCCTCGACGTCCTCCCTGCTCAGGCCGACCTTTGGCGCAACGCGGTTGAGCACGAGCTCCGTTCGAGACATCGGAAAGCCGAGCTGTTCCAGGGTCTCGAGGCTGAGCTTGACGTTCTTGAGTGTGGGAACGTCGAGTCCGCACAACATGAACAGCTGATCCGTGGGCTCGAGCAACGCGAGCATCGGCCCGTAGAAGAACGGTGAGGTGTCGACGATCACGATGTCGTACGACTTCTTGGCCACCTCGAGCAGCTCGGTGACCTTCGCCTCGGTGACGAGCTCTGCCTCCTCGGGTCGCAAGGGAGCCGCGAGGATGTGGAGCCCGCACTTGTGCGGGGTCACGTAACCCTCGAGCTTTCCGACGTCGAGCTCACCCGGCGCGGTCACGAGGTCGAACAGCGTCCTCGCCGGATCGACGCCGAGCATGATCGCTGCGTCGCCGAACTGGAGATCGAGGTCGATGAGCAGAACGCGCTGCTCCGACCTTGCCGCCAGTGCAGATGCGAGATTCGTCGAGAGCACGGTCTTGCCGGTACCGCCCTTTGGCGAGAAGACCGTCACGACGCGCCCTCTGGGGCCTTCGCTTCCGGCATGGCTGCCGTTTCGGCTTCCCTGCCGTGCCTTGCGGACGGCGAAGGAAAGCTGGTCGACGGTCTGCGGAAGCACGAGCACGTCGTCGACACCGGCCGCAAAGGCCGCGTCGACGATCTCCGAGTTGAGCTCGCGGGCCAGCAGCAACACCGGAACGCGCCCGGGACGTCGCAGAGTTGCGACGTCACGGGCAAGCGCCCAGGTCTGTGGAACCCCTTCGACGCCAACGCCGACCAGGACTGCCGCGACGTCGCCCGTGCCGAGGTAGAGAACCGCATCCTTGACCTCGGGCGTCCAGGCGACCACCTCGAAGCCGCTGTCCTCGGCCTCGAGCGCGGCGTGAAGCTCGGTCTCACCCGCGAACGAGCCCGTCACGACAACGCGAAGCGTCTCGCGGCGGGTGTCGGGGATTGTCGTCACCTTGCTACCCCTACAACCGTACCCGAACGTCGCAACGCTCTTGGCGCTCTCCTTCGGGTGCTTCACCGGCCGGAGTTGGAGCGACCAGTCACCGTTCTTCATCACGAACATCATCCGCTGCGCCTGCTCGTCGGTCATGCCGAGCACGACAGCGTGCACGTCTGCTGCTCTCCGACTCGTCGATCGAGGCTCCGGCATCGCCGTCCTGCGTCTGCAGGACACGGAGATTCGCGAGAACGACGGTCGAGCGAACGTCGGAGTTGTTCTGTGGGTTTCGGACGTTCGCGACCACGTCGACCCGGTCACCCGGGATGAGCGTGCCCGCGAGCATCTGATCCGTGTCACCCGAAATCTGAAGCGCCCGCTGGTTGCCTGCGAGCTTCGACCGGATGCCCTGCTCCTTCAGGAGTGCAAACCGCTTGAGGGTGAGCTGCTCACCCTTGATCACCGGCTGGGTCAGGTACAGGCCCTTGATCTGCACCGGGCTCGTTACTGCATCGGGCACGAGCTTGGTCACGCTTCACGACCTGAACGGTCATCGATCCCGCGATCTTCGAGCCCGCGGTACCGATGGCGTAGCCCTGGCTCGGGACGTACACCTTCACGCTCTGCTTGCTTGCCGCCTCGTCGTCCTTCGCCGAGGTGACGTACAGGATCGTCAGCAGGCCCGCAGTTGCAGCGAGCACCGCAGCGATCACGATATTCCTGATGCGATAGTCGATCGTCATTCCACACGCTCCGTGGTCTCGCTGGTGAGAGTCCCGCTATGGAGCGGGATTCCGAAAATGTTGATCTCGTAGGGATACGTCGCGCGCACGATGACGTCGCCGCCCTGCTCGATCGCGTTGCCGCCACTCAGTGACCTGAAGGTGACGGTGATTCCGAGCGGGCCGCCGACCGACGAGTCGAGCGACGTGCTGGCCGCCGATCGAACCCGGGCCTCGGCTGCCGCTCTCGGATCGGGTAGCGCCCGACTCACAGCGCCCTGCCTGCTGCCGGCACGTACCGCGTCGGTCAGCGTCAGATAGTTGTTGAACGCAATCCCGAACTGGATGATTCCGAAGACCAGGGCAAGGAGAAGCGGCGCGACGAGGGCGAATTCCACCATCGTCTGTCCACTCTCGTCTCGCACTGCCTTGTGAGATCTGGTCTTCATTTCATCCATTCCTAATCTTGTGGTGGTCGTAGGGCCAGGGTGTGCGTTTCCGCGACACCCTGGCCCGAGCGATTTCCGAACTACGCGCCGAGCTTGGTGGTGACCGTGTCGAACTTGACACCCAGCTTGGTGCCAAGCGCTGCTGCTGCCACTGGCCACGACGATCGCGATGAGGGCGAGGATCAGCCCGTACTCTGCGAACGTCTGGCCCTCCTGGCGATCACGAAGGTCCATGACGCGGAGCTGAAGAGCGGTGAAGATCTTGAGCATGTAATTCACCCCCTTTCCTCTAGTTCAGAATGTTCGAAATGCTGGACGAAATATGATCACAATGGGGGAGAATGCAACCCCTTGTGGTACCTCGATCGAGTGATTCTTCTACCCCAATCACCCGTTTGAGAGACGCAGTGAATCGATTGAGAGAAATTCATTGCATAAATGGTTTTGATTTAGCGTCAGGTTGTCGTCGATGAGTTGGCCGGCGGGCTTGATGAGATCTTTCGCGATCGCCTGAAAGACGAGCTTGAGATTGGCGTTATCGCTCGGCTGGAAGAAGTCGGTCGGGTCGCTTGCCATCGCAGTGAGCGCTGAGGTTGGCGTGACACCCGGCTCGCCGCAGCTCCCTCCGTTCGAGCCGCTGACGTCGTAGCCGATCGTGTAGATCTGCGTTCCCCCGCCCTCTCCCTTGGCCCAGTTCGCCGCCATCACGCCTGCGCTGCAGGGCCTGGTGCGATAGCCGGTGAGATCGATCTGAGTGAGCCCTTCTGCGGTGCCGACCGGTGGTGCCGGACTGTCCGGGAGCCGGATGTTCGTCGGCATGGTGTTGGCTGCACCGTCGGTGAAGAAGACGATGACGTCCTGCGCGTCGCCTCGGCCGTTCCGCATCAGCTCGCGCTTCGCTTCGATGAGCGCGTTTGCGTACGAGGTCGTCCCGCCGGCCTTGACGCAGCCGAGGGTGTTCACCAGGGTCGAGGATCCGTTGAGGTCCCAGTCGACCGGTGACAGATAGTCGCTCGAGAGAGAGGCGACCGTGTAGACGGCACTGTCGCTTCCGCGTCCACCACGGCCGTCCCATCCCGGCCACCAGGCGTCGTAGCCGTAACGCTGGGGGCCCGGAGTCGAGCACGTGTTGGACGGCGTCGCGCTCGAGCCGTTGGGTGGAGCCGCGGCAGGCGTCCCGATCGCCGGCGGAAACACGCCGAGACCGACGTGGTCGAGGTCGGGATCCAGCTCCTTCAGGAACGTCTCGACTCCCTTTTTCGCCCCATTCGGCCCGTCGAGGTCGTCGCCTTGCATGGAGCCTGAGCGGTCGAGGACGACCATGATGTCGAACTTCTTCGACGAGCACGGTGAGCAGGCGGTCGCCTTGGCGTGGACGGTGAACGAGTCCACTCCGAGGACACGGGCGAACCACGTCGGTACCACCGAGGACGCGGTGACCGCGAGCGCGTTCTGGCGGCCACGCCGTGACGAGCAACCAACTGCCCGCACGCACTTCACGGCCGCGATGGTGGTCGCGTTGTCGACGGTCGAAACCGCGTTGCGGCTCGCACCCGGCGTCGGTCCGTAGAGGCGCTGCGCCGTGTCGATCGCGGCGGTGGCGCTCGGGAGATCCTGCGCTCCGGCGAGAGCCGCAGCGTCGACGCCCGACTGAAGCTGACGTTGCACGAGATATGCGTGCCCGACGTCGATCGCAAAACCGGCAAATCCGAGCAGGACGACGAGGAGGATCACCGTCATCACGAGCACCTGGCCCGTCGCGTCCGTTGTCGCCCGTAGGCGGCCGCTGAAACTCACGTGTGATCCCCTTCCCCCGGCTGCGCTGGCTGCTTTTTGGCCGCCGCAGTTCCCCCCGGAACCCCGTCCCCGTCGCCATGACGGGATCCGTGATGAACGCATTTAGCGCGACGATGCCCCGATTGGGTATCCCCACTTCGAGGGATCGACGCGCATGCGTTTCGGCGGGATCCTGTGAAGGTGCGTGTCGTCGAACTGGTGAACGCCAGAACTGGTGTGACGGTCTGTGGCCGCTGCGAGCTCGCGGTCAGGCCGTGGTCGAGGATGCGTGGATTGCTCGGCCGCGACTCGCTTGCGGCGGATGCGGGAATGCTCTTCAACCACACGGGGTCGGTCCACACGTACCGCATGCGGTTTCCGATCGATGTCGTCTTTCTCGACCGTGACCTCACCGTCCTGTCGGTCAAGCCCCGCGTCGGGCGAGGCAAGGCGGTGAAGGCGACGCGGCGCGAAATGGACGTTGGAGCTCGCCGCCGGCGCCGCCGCGGCAAACGGGATCACGGCGGGAGTCGCGCTGCACTACGAGGGCTCGACAGCAGCCACGGTGACCGAGCGCCGTGACCCGGACAGCGTCGGTGCGGGCTTTCGGGAAGAGGTCCTACCGCACGACGAGCGTCGCACGCATCCCGCGGGCCCGGTGGTCGGCGAGCGTGCACCACAGCACGAAACGCCCGGGACGTAGTCGCGCCGAGAGCTCGCCGACGCCGCCCGGCGCAACGGTGCCGATGCGACGGGTGACCGCGCCCGCGCCGAGCCTGCGGAGGGCGAGATCGTGCTCGTCCTCACCGCGGTTGACGAGCTCGACGATCGCCGGCCCGGCCTTGATGGCACCTCGCGAGAGGACGAGCTGGAACTCGGTTGCGGAGACCTGAACGCGTGCAGGATCCACCTGCGCGAGAACCTTCGGCGGCGCGATCTTGTAACACAGTGTCACAAGGCCGAAGCCGCTTGAAGTGACGGCAACGACGGAGCAGAGCGCGAGCGCTTGGAGCGAGAAAACCGAGCTCACGCCCGGTCGCGCAAGACCTTGTGACAGCCTGTTGCAAACTCGCCGCCGACGTCGCAACGTCATCGAAGGATCGTCGGACGCCCAGTCGGCAGCGGGCCCGGGAGGATCGCCTCCGCATCGCCACCGAGCCAGTCTTCGAGCAGCGAGGCATAGAGCGAGCGAAAGTCGGACGTCGCGACGAGGTTGCCGTCCTTGTCGAGGCGATCGAGCCCGGGGAACTCCCCGACCATCGTTCCCGCGGTGCTCGTGCCGATCAGGAAGCTCGTTCCCGCGGCGCCGTGATCCGTTCCGGCAGAGCCGTTTTCCTCGGCCCTGCGGCCGAACTCCGACCAGACGTGGACCAGCACCCGATCGGCGAGACCGCGCGCCTCGAGATCGCGTTGGAAGGCGAACAGCGAGTCGGAGGTGAGCTTCAACCCGTCGCTCAGGTCGCCCGCCTGGTTGTCGTGGGTGTCGTAGCCGCCGGGAGCGCTGAGCGCGACGCAGCGGAGGGGGAGACCCTCGGCAAGCATCGCCGCAAGACCCGCGAGCCGGCGGGGAAAGTCCTCCTTGGCGGGGTAGGTGACGGGGCTCGAGATTCCCGTCTCCTGACCCTCCTTCGGACGAAACGGCGCCAGTTCGTCGTAGAGCTGCGCGGTCTGACGGGCCGCCCGGGTGGCCTCCTCGAGCGCGGGGTCGCCGCGGGTCGGGACACCGCCGAGGGTCCCGATCGCGTTGAGCATGCGCTTCTCGACGTCGCCCCAGACTCCACGCGCCCAGAAGTCGAAATGATCAGGCCCGTCGATCGAGGCAACGGGCATCTTCTTCGTTGCGAGCGCCGGCGAGAGGCCCCAGTCCAGTGCCAGACCCTGAAGCGGGTTGTCGGGCGAGCCGTAGCGGTCGAGATAGCGACCGAGCCAGCCGGTGACGAGCCGCTCGTCGAGCGCACCCACCTCCCAGAAGTGCCGCGACGTGAAATGGGACTGGTTCGGATGGTCGTAGCCGATCCCCGGGAAGACCGTGACCTTCCCCTCCGCGTGCAGCGCCGCAAGAGGCGCGAGCGCCGGGTGCCAGTGCAGCCGCGTATCTTCGGCGAACGGGACGCCGGCTGTCGGCGGGAGCGCAAGTCGCGGGCGAAGCTTCCGGTAGAGCGGGTCCTCGGCCGGATAGAGCATCGAAAGCGCGTCCGCGCCGCCGTCGAGGAAGACGCTCACGAGCACGCGATCCTTGGCACCGCCCGCAGCACGGGCTGCAGCGATGCCCTCCTCGAACGCCCGTGGCAACAGGGCGCCGCCCCCGTACACCGCGACCGCGAGCCCGAAGCTGCGCAGAAGGAACGCTCGGCGGTCGAGACCGGTACCGGCTGGAGTGGGCATTCCTGCTTCGATCGACGGGAGGCCGCAGCCGGCGTGGGCGACGCTGCGGCGCATGAGCTCGGAACGCGTGTGCTCGCGGCAGGCGCTCATGTTCGCTCCGCCGTCGCAGACGAGGGGGACGGCTGAAGCCATACCCCAGGTGTGGGCGTGGCTCGGGCGTTGAAGCCATACGGCTCCCGTGCTTTACCTGAGCGGCGCCCGCGCGCCCCAGGCCCGGGCGTGGCTTCAGCCGCGCGCGTCCAACCTGAGAAGGCAATCCAATTCATGCCGTCTGGAAGTCCGGTGACATCGCAAGCAGCTGGCGAACAGCGTTGAGGACGAGCGGCGGGTAGGCGTCCTTCTTCCAATCCTCGTTCGCGTCCGACATCGCCCCACGGGCGAAGCGAACCAGCGCGGCCTTCGTCTCAGGGCGGATCCTGGGCGAACCGAGCAGATAGATCGCGTTGTCGACGATCCTGGCGGGATCCCGCGGCACCTTCGGCGGCTTGTGCCCCTTCTTCTGCTCGACCGTGAACTTGGAGAGCGCCTCGTTGGCGATCGCCCAGCGCCCGCGGAACGTCGCCGTGTCGAGCCAGCGCTCGTCATCCCAGCCAGCGACGTTCGGGGGATAGAAGAGGCGTTGCCCGGCGCCTTCGGACAGCCATACCCAGGCGCTCGTGTCGACGCGCCTCCCGAGCGCACGCAGCAACCCTGCGGTGAACACGACCGGCGGCTTCGTCATGCGGGGGCCGAGATAGAGCTTCGGGTGACGGAGGATCGCGTCGAGGAGCGGGGCGATCTCGTAGTGCTCCCGATACGTCGCCTCGAGCGCCCGCCGGGTCGCGGGCTCGGGCGGAACGGGGATGAACGAGCCCCACAGCTTGTCGACCACGAACCGCGCGTGGGCGGGATGGTCAAGGCAGAGGTTGCAGGCCTCGCGCCACGTGAATCGACCCCGTTTGCCGAACACCGTCTTCGTCCCGCCGTCGTGACGACGCCGGTCGTAGCGGAAGTTCACCGGGCCGCGGTTCCGCTTCCAGTCGTAGCGAAACCCTGTCAGCGCCCGCGCTTGCTCGCGCACGTCGTTCTCGGTGTACCCCTGACCCTCGCCGAGCGTGAAGAGCTCCATCACCTCCCGCGCGTAGTTCTCGTTCGGTGAGTCCTTCGTGTTGTCCGCTCCCGAGAGCCAGATGAGCATGGCCGGATCGGCGGTGACCGCATGAAGGAGAAAGCGGAAGTTGCCGAGGGCGTAGCGGCGAAAGAGCCGGTTCTGCGCGAGCATCAGCTTCTGCGACCCGACGCCGTTTCCCGAGGTCGCGAACCAGTCGTGCCAGACCAGCGTCATCCGCTCGACGAGCGGACGTCGCGTGCGGACCATTCGGTCGAGCCACCAGAGATGGTCGTGGCCGTAGGCATCGGCCGGCGCCAGGCGCCGGTGCTTCTCGTCGCGCGGCGGGCGCCCGACGAGCTTCTCCGGCCCCGGATGCGTCAGCGAGTGGACGGCCTCGTCGAGGCCGAGCTCGGCCAGAGCCCGCGCTTCACCCTTGCGTGGCCCGAAGCCTGCTCGCCAGAGAAGCCTCTCGGCCTCCGCGGCGCCGAACCTACCGCGATAGCGGGGGACCGTCACGTCGCACCATCGTGCCTGGCGGGTTGGCCGATGGAAACGCCTCGAACGAGTGAACTGCCTTGTCTCACTGAGACACGAGGATCCGCAACTATCCTCATGAAACCGTGAACGTCGTCCTTCCCGATGGAACCGCGCTCGAGCTGGCCGCCGGGGCCAGCGGGCTCGATGCAGCCCGTGCGATCGGGCCGAAGCTCGCCGAGCAGGCGGTGCTGATAAAGGTCGACGGGGTGCCGCAAGACCTCCGCCTCCCGCTTGCGGACGGTGCCGGCATCCAGATCCTGACGACCCGCGACAAGCACGATCCCGATGCTCTCGCCGTGCTTCGCCATTCGACGGCTCACCTGCTCGCCGAGGCGGCGATGCGGCTCTATCCGGGGGTGAAGATCGCGATCGGCCCTCCGATCGAGGGCGGCTTCTACTACGACTTCGAGTTCCCGTCGCCGCTGAGCGACGCGGATCTCGAGGCGCTCGAGGACGAGATTCGGCGTGAGGTCGAGGAAGGGCGCGTCTGGGACAGAGAGGAGATCACCGCTGCCGAGGCCGTGGCCCGCTTCGAATCAGAGCAGCAGCCGTACAAGGTCGAGCTCGTCGGTACTGCCGAGGGCGCGATCTCGCTCTACACGCAAGGTGCCTTCACGGATCTCTGTCGCGGGCCTCACCTGCAGGATGCGAGCCCGATCAAGGCGGTCAAGCTCACGTCGCTCGCAGGCGCCTACTGGCGTGGGGACAGCGCGAACACGCAGCTGACGCGGATCTACGGGACGGCCTTCTTCACGCAGAAGGATCTCGACGAGCACCTCGAGCGGCTCGAGCAGGCGCGATCGCGCGATCACCGCCGCCTCGGGGCGCAGCTCGACCTGTTCCACTTCGACGAGCACTCACCCGGCTCGCCGTTCTGGCATCCCAAGGGGATGACCCTCTACAACCAGCTGGAGTCGATCCGGCGGCGCGAGAACGAGCGACGCGGCTATGCAGAGGTCAAGACGCCGCTGATCTACGACAAGGCGCTCTGGGAGACGTCGGGTCATTGGGAGAAGTTCCGCGAGCACATGTTCCTGATCCCGGGCAGCGAGGACGGCCCGACCTACGGGATCAAGCCGATGAACTGCCCGGGCCACATGCTGCTCTTCGGCAGTCAGCTTCGGAGCTACCGCGATCTGCCGATCCGTTACGCCGAGGCGGCGCCGCTCCATCGAAACGAGCTTGCGGGCGCGCTTCATGGGCTCACCCGCGTGCGCTTCGTCACGCAGGACGACGCCCACATCTTCTGCACCGAGGAGCAGGTGCCGGAGGAGATCGACGCAGCCATCGACTTCGCCCGTGCGCTCTACGGCCTCTTCGGGATGGAGCCGCGGGCGACGCTCTCGACGCGGCCCGACAACCGGCTCGGTGCGGACGAGCAGTGGGATCGCGCCGAGGCCGCGCTCCAGGGCGCACTCGACAGGCACAAGATGGCCTACACGGTCGACGTTGGCGGCGGCGCGTTCTACGGCCCCAAGATCGACCTCTTCATGGACGACGTCCTCGGCCGAGCGTGGCAGACCGGCACGGTCCAGTACGACCTGCAGATGCCCGAGCGGTTCGGGCTCACCTACATGGGCGCCGACAATCGCGAGCACACGCCGATCGTCATCCACCGCGCGCTCTTCGGCTCGTTCGAGCGGTTCCTCGGGATCCTGATCGAGCACTACGGTGGCGCGTTCCCGCTCTGGCTCGCGCCCGTTCAGGTCAAGATCCTGCCGATCGCTGCGCCCCACAACGAGGCGGCGTCCTCGTTGCAGGCGCGCCTCCGCGAGGCCGGAGTGCGGGTCGAAGTCGACGACCGCACCGAGACGCTCGGCCGCCGGATCCGGGATGCAGAGCTCGAAAAGGTGCCGCTCATCGCGATCTGGGGCGACAAGGAGTCGGACGACGCGATCGCGGTCCGTCGTCGCGGGGCTGGACAGGAGACGATTTCGCTTGCGGCGCTGCTTGCCGAGATTCGCGACGCATCGCCTGCCTGACTTGCTACGCTCCGTGCCTGCAAGCAGGAGCGGTATCGCCCCTCACCTCGCCGGCCAATGGTCGCGCGAGGTTCAACCGAGTCGATTTTGACGAGGGAGAGCCGCTGCTGCATGCAACGGCGAAGTCCCACGAACAGGAGGATCGACTCGACTTGGTGATAGGCCTTTGAGACCGCGGCGTCGTCCCGAAGACCGGACGCGGCCCGTCGTTCATTCCGACAGGATCAACGAGCAGATTCGCGCCCCGCGGGTCAGGCTCGTCGATGAGAACGCAGCTCAGATCGGGATCAAGGACACGAAAGAGGCGCTGGAGTACGCGTATTCGAAGAATCTCGACCTGGTCGAGGTGGCGAAGGACGCAGATCCGCCCGTCTGTCGTGTCATGGACTACGGGAAGTGGCGGTACGAGCAGGAGCAGCGCGCCAAGCAGGCACGCAAGCACCAGTCGACGATCAACATCAAAGAGATAAAGCTCAGGCCAAAGATCGGTGTCCACGACTACGAGACGAAGAAGGGTCACGTCGTCCGGTTCCTCCACCAGCGCGCCAAGGTGAGGGTCACGATCATGTTCAGGGGGCGGGAAAACCTGCATCCGGAGCGTGGTCGCGTCCTTCTCGAGCGCCTCGCAGAGGACGTCAAGGAGATCGGTCAGGTCGAGCAGCAGCCCACGCTCGATGGTCGCAACATGATCATGCTGCTGGGCCCGACGAAGAACGCAGGGGTGAAACGAGATGCCGAAAGTGAAGACAGGGAGCGGAGCGAAGAAACGCTTCAAGGTGACGGGAACGGGCAAGTTGACCCGGGGTCACGCGATGAAGAGCCACAACCTGACGAAGAAGTCGTCGAAGCGTAAGCGCGCCTTCGGCAAGGCTCTCGGGGTCGCGAAGAACGACGTCAAGTCCGTCAAGAAGCTCCTCGGGAGGTCCAAGTAGCCATGCCAAGGGTCAAGCGATCCGTTCACGCGCGCAAGAAGCGCCGCAAGGTACTCGACCAGGCAAAGGGCTACTACGGTCGCAAGAGCACGCACTACCGGTACGCGAAGGAGCAGGTCGAGCATTCGCTCGTCTACGCCTATCGCGACCGGCGTAACAAGAAGCGAAACTTCCGGCAGCTCTGGATCATCAGGATCAACGCAGCCGCACGGGCGAACGACCTTTCGTACAACCAGCTGATCAACGGTCTCAACAAGGCCGGTATCGAGCTCGACCGCAAGTCGCTCGCCGATCTCGCGGTTTCGGATCCTGCCGCCTTTACGGCGGTCGCCGAGCAGGCAAAGACAGCACTCGCGTCGGCACGTAGGCAATGCCCGCTGACCTCGGGTGATGTCCGTCGCGCGAGGCCTTCGTCTGATCCAGGCGACGAACTCCGAGGCGACCGGCTCCCCGCTCTACGGGCGGTCAGCCGGCGTCTCGCGGCTCGCGCCCGACCTCCTCGAGGTTGCCGACGGGGACATGGGCACCATCCAGTTCGCGTTCTCGGCGCGCTCCATCGCTTGCTCTCACCACGGGCCTCGACCCGTGGGCTGATCCGGTCGGGACGATCGAGCGGCACCGTGAGCAAATCCAGGAGCTCGCGGCGACCCAGCGCGTGCAGACGAACGAGGTACAGCGTTCGTGGGCGCTCCTCCCGGCGTTCCTCTCCCTTGACGCGCCGCGACTGGACCTCCTCGAGCTCGGGTCGAGCGCGGGACTCAACCTCGTCTGGGATCGCTACCGATACCGGTACGCGGCGGGGACGTGGGGGCGGGCACGACGCCCGACGCTCGAGCTCGTCGGCGACGAACGGCGCGCCGTCCCTGCCTCCCTCCTGTCGCGATCGGTCGAGGTCGTCCGACGTCGCGGCGTCGATCTCGAGCCGATCGACGCGACGGCGGACGAGGCGAAGCTTCTCCTCCGCTCGTTCGTCTGGGCCGACCAGACCGACCGGCTCGACCGGCTCGAGCGGGCGCTCGCCGCGCTCGCCGCCGATCCACCCGAACTGATCCAGGGCGACTACGTCGACCTCCTCCCGGAGCTCCTGAACGACCGTGTCGACGACGCGTTGCTCGTGGTCTTCCAGACCGCCTCGACGCAGTACCTGTCGCCGGAGCGTTACGCCGAGCTCCGGGAATCGCTCGCACATGCGGATCGCCCCGTCGCGCTGGATCTCAACGCGTCGACACGAGGAGGAGGAGACGAACCTCGACGGTGGCTACGAGCTCGAGGTCGGGATCTTCCCGGACAGACCCAGACGATGGTCGCGAGACTCGGCTACCACGGCCAATGGCTCGAGTGGCTCGGCTAGCGTCTGCTCGCATGGACGAGCGGAGCGCAGCTGCCCTTGAGGCAGACGGAACGATCGACATCACCACGATCGGCGCGAAGAGCGGCCTGGCTCGCCGGACCGAGATCTGGTTCCTGCAGCTCGACGGGCGAACGTTCATCACCGGGACTCCAGGGGCCCGCAGCTGGTACGCGAACCTCCTTGCCAACCCGCGCTTCATCTTCCATCTGAAGGAATCCGCCACGTGCGATCTCGAGGCGGTCGCGGTGCCGGTGCTCGACGAGGCCACTCGCCGCTGGGTCTTCGAGCAACCGCACCGTTGGAACGACTGGTACAGGAGCGAGGCGTCGCTCGCAGACCTCGTCGTGGGATCGCCGATGGTCGAGGTGCGCTTCGAGTGATCACCTCACGCGACAACGACACGTTGAAGCTCGTCCGCAAGCTGCTCGGCGCGCGCAAGCATCGCGACGAGACGGGGCTGTTCGCCGCCGAGGGGGAGGATCTCGTCGCTGCGGCTCACGCGGCCGGGATCGAGCCGCTCCATCTCCTGGTCGCGGGTGAGACCGTGGAATCGGAGCTGCTCGCTGCCGTTTCGACGCTTGCCCATCCCGCGCGTGAGATCGGTGTCTACCGCGCCGCCGATCTGCCCCGCGGCCGGCGAGAGCTGGGTCTCGGCCTGTGGCAACTAGCCGATCCCGGCAATGTCGGCACGCTGATCCGCACCGCGGATGCGTTCGATGCGTGTGTCGCGCTCTCGCCCGAATGCGCCGACCCGCTCTCGCCGAAGGGGCTCCGAGCCTCGGCCGGAGCCGTCTTCCGCGTCCCGGTCGTCGACTGGGACGAGCTACCCGGGAGACGGATCGCGCTCGTCGCTCACGGTGGCGAGTCGCTCGCAGATGTCGACCTGACACGGCCGGTCTCGATCGTCTTGGGCGCCGAGCGGCAGGGTCTCCCCGTCGAGGTCGAGTCGGCGTGCGACCTCCGTGTGTCGATCCCGCTCCCCGGTGCGGCGGAGTCGCTGAACGTCGCAGCTGCCGGCGCGATTGCGCTGTACGCCGCTACGACGGAGTTGATGATGGAGCCGATCTCGGCGGCGAGTGTCGCCCGTGTGAACGGCTTGGTGAGAAACGCCGTTCGCGGTGGGAGCCCACCCGGCTCGAGAAGCTCGTTGGTCGTGTACCCGGAGACGTAGAGAACGGCGAGATCCGGTCGCAGCCGTCGTGCTCGTTCGACCAGCTCAGGCCCGTCCATATGCGGCATCAGCACATCGGTGACGAGGAGGGCGTACGGTTCCTCGCGCTCGATCAGCCGGAGAGCTCCTTCGCCGCCGTCGACGGCATCCACGGCGTACCCGAGATCCAGAACCAGCTTCTCGAGGATCCGGCGAACATTCTCCTGATCCTCGACGAGGAGCACGCGCTCGCCTGCCCCGACCCGCTCTGGGGCGATGGGGATGGTGGTCTCGTCACGTGCCGGCGGTGGTGCGTCGGTTGACGGGAACGAGATCGTGAACGTCGTTCCCGTTCCGGGCAGAGTGCGGACATCGATGATTCCGCCGAACTGGCCCACGATCCCGTACACGGTCGCCAGCCCGAGCCCGGTTCCCTTGCCTGACTCCTTCGTCGTAAAGTACGGCTCGAAGATTCGTGCCTCCGTCTCTGGATCCATCCCCGACCCAGAGTCCGTGACCGAGAGAACCGCGTACCGGCCCGGAGGCTTGGAGCCCTCGTTCTCCGCCGAGAACGGTTGCGGTGCGGGTCTCGATCACGATTTCGCCCCCAGCAGGCATCGCGTCGCGGGCATTTACGACGAGGTTCGCAAGGACTTGCTCGAGCTCGCCGTGGTCGGCAAGTACCGCCCCGATGTCCGGGTCGAGTCGCGTCACGATGCGAACGTTCTCGCCCACGAGCCGCTCGAGGAGCGCGACGGCATCCTTTACGACCGTTGACAACGAGAGCGGTTGTCGCTCCATCAGCTGACGACGCGAGAAGGCGAGAAGCTGGCGCGTGAGCTCGGCGCCGCGCTTTGCGGTACTCGTGATCTCCTCGGCATTGTCACGAGTCTGTGACCCTTTCGGCGACGTACTGACGATCAGGTCGGCGTACCCGGAGATCGCCATCAGCAGGTTGTTGAAGTCGTGCGCGATTCCGCCGGCGAGGCGGCCGACCGCCTCGAGTCGCTGCGCATGGCGCGCCCGACTCTCGGCCTCGGCAAGCGCTGCCTCTGCTTGCTTGCGCCGACTGATGTCGCGAACGCCGACCTGCCGAGCCGGGAGGCCGTCGAATTCGGTGTCACGCGAGACGATCTCGACCGGGACGACACTGCCGTCCAACCGTAGGAGCTCGACCTCCATCACCCCGGTATCGCCGGTCTGCAATCGGTCGATCAGCTGTTGGTGTTGGGACTCTGGCGAGAAGGACAGGATGGGCATCCCGATCAGGGTCTCGGGGTCGCGACCGAGGAGCCCGCCGAGGTTGCCTTGGACCTCGACGATGACGCCGCCGGCGTGGGTGACGATCGCCTCCCAGGCCGTCTCGATGAACGCGCGGCTTCGACTCTCGGTCTGGCGCAGTTCCTCGGCGGCCTCGACCGTCTCGGTCACGTCGAGCAGGAACCCCTGGACCAGCGCGACCTCGCCCGCTTCGTTGGGCACGGCGACGCTCTGCTCCTGCACCCAGATCATCCGACCGTCCTTGCGCTGAAGCCGGTACGTCGAGCGGATCGCCTCGTCGCTTTGGAGAAGATGTGCAGCCACCGCTTCGGCCGTGGGAATGTCTCGTGCATCGATGCTCCGCCAGAAGGGCCGGTCGGTGAGCCATTCCTCTGGCGTGTACCCCGTGAGCTCCTCGATCTGCGGGTTGGCGTAGATCGGGGGAATCTCGGGAGTTCGCAGCGCGAGATACATCGCGAGCGGCATCTGCTCGACGAGGTCCCGAAACCGTCGCTCGGCACGCTTCTGAGCGGTGACGTCGATGGACGTCCCGACAACGAGCTCGAGTGCTCCGTCCGGCCCGAGGACCGGAAACGACTGTTGTAGAGCCAGCGGATCGCTCCGTCCGAGCGGATGATCCTGCACTCGTGCTCGCGCGGCCCGTCCTGGTGTGCTGCGATCGAGGCGTCGTAGATCTCGAGGTCGTCCGGGTGGACGATGGCGCGGAATCGAGAGGTTCCGTGCCCGATGAAGTGCGACGCAGGAAGGCCGTACTGGCGGTCGGCGCCATCCGACACGAAAACCGTGTTCCTGTCGGGGTCAACCGCCCAGACGACCCCGGGGACGCTGGCGACGAGCAGGCGCAGGATCCGTAGATCGCTGCTCTGGGTGGGGTCGGCGCTCATGGTTCTGTATTGCTCAGGCGAGGAGAGTAGACCACCTTTCCGACAGCGCTACCACGCGCCGCCGCCCCCTCCGCCGCCACCGCCCCCGCCGCCACCCGAGAAGCCGCCGCCCCCTCCGCCCGACCCCGAGGAGGGAGGGGCAAGCGCCGAGCCGAAGCCCGACGCGAGGTCGCCGATCGAGATCGAGGTGGCGCCCGATCCGAGGTTCCCGCCGCCCGAGATCCAGTAGATCGAGCTGGTCTGTGCCAGCGCCTCCGGCATCGCGAGGTGGGCGGCCTGCAGGACGCGATCGGCGATCCCGAACGCGATGCCGTACACGAGCAGGCGCTCCCAGAGCTCGAGGGTCGCCGGCGGCGCCTCGTCGAGCCTCGGGAAGTCCTGGAGGTACGAGCGGAACGCCTCCCAGCGCTCGGCCTCGACGTTCGCCTCGCGTGACCTGCGTCTCCAGAGCTTCCTGCGGGAGAGGGCGGCGATGAGGACGGCGGCGTTCATGAAGGCGCTTACCGCGAGCCCGACCAGGACGACGTCGCTCCAGCGCGGGTACACCGACCGCCAGCCGTCGAGCGCCCGCCACATGAGGAGTGCGCCGATTCCGCCGAACACGAGCAGGCCAAGGGCGAGCGGCAGCGCGCCCATCGAGCTGAACCACGCTCGTCCCGAGACCTCATTCGAGACCGCGGCCTTGAAGGTCGTGAAGCGAGTGCTCATCGTCTCCCGGCTCTTCTCGATCTCGTCGCGGAAGCGCGAGAGACGCTCGCTGCCGTCCCCGACCACGGCGTCTGCGACGGAGGCGACCGCGCTCTCCCACGGGGTCAGCTCGATCTCGTCCCCCTTCGTCAGCTCGAGGTCGGCAACCTGCTGCGTCCGCAGGCCACCCCAGATGCTTCGTTCGGTCGTCACCGGGGTCGTCTTGTACCGCTTGCGCCTGATCAGGTCGAAGAGGGTTGCGGTGAACTCGAACGAGCCTGCCTCACCACCCTGCCCGACCAGGATCGGCACGAGTGCCGGCTCGGTGCCGGTTGGTGGCTCCTGTTCGTATTCGCGGTCGTACCCGGTGCTGTACTCGCGCCCGAAGCTCCAGAAAACGAAGCTCGCGACGAGGAACGCCGGCAGCGTCCCGAGCGCGAGGAGGATCAGCGCCGTGCGCCAGGGGTGATGCTTCGCGTTTTCGATCCGATCGTGGTCACGTTCGTACGCGGCCGCGTCGGCCGCCTCCTCCGCGACGATCTTCGGGAGCCCGTTACCTGCGACGACCTTCGCCCCCTTCGTCGAGGTGATCGCCGAGCGTGGGTACACCGTGCGCAGCTCGACGAACTGGTGCGCCGGCACGTCGAGTGCCCGGAGGGTCGCGCGGCGCCCGTCGATCGTGACGTCGCCGCGGACGTAGACCGGATGTCCCCAGGCCTTTCTCACCGGCTTCGAGCCGATCATCGTTGCGCGCAGGCGCCCGAGGCCCTGCTCCCACTCGTCGCCCCAGACCTTGAGATTCACGTCGACGACGTCGTCGTAGGCGGTCGCGAGCCCGAGCAGCGTGTAGCGGATCGTGTAGGTCCGCACCTCCGAGAACGCGTGGTAGTGCCAGACGATCCGCGCTCTCCCGCTGCTCACCGCGACGCCGTACGTCGACGGGTCGTCGTCGCACTTCAGGACAGCACAGCCGCCCGGCCGGTACGGCGTGCCGTTCTCGAGCACCGCGACATCCGCGATCGACTCGCCCTTGCGCAACGGAATGTCGCGATAGGCGCCGCTGAACACGCCGTCGTACGAGAAGCTGATGTGCTCCTCGACCCGGACGCCCCCGTTCGGCTGAAGGCTCGCGTCGACCGACGCGTCGGGGAGGGTGAAGCCCCTCGCGTGCGCGGCGCCGGCGAAGGCAAGCGCGGCGAGTGCCGCAACCGGGACGACCGCTATGCGACGAAAGGCTCTACGCCGTCGCACCGGGCTCACTGTCGCCCTCGGCGGGCGCGGCAGGAGCCGGGGCTTCGACCGACGGGTCACCGGTCGACGGTGCCGTCGGTGAGAAGTCGACCTGAGGTGCCTCGCGCTGCGTGACGTCGGTCTCGAAGAACTCGCGCTTCAGGAAGTGGAAGATGCCTGCCAGGAGAACACCTGGGAAGACCTGGATCGCGTTGTTGTACGTCAGCACCGTGTCGTTGTAGACCTGGCGGGAGATCGCAATCCTGTTCTCGGTCTCCGACAGCTCTGTCTGCAGCTGCCTGAAGTTCTCGTCGGCCTGGAGCTGGGGATACGCCTCGGCGACCGCGAAGAGCCGGCCGAGCGCCTGCCCGAGGATTCCCTCGGCCGCACCGGTCGCGCCCGGCCCTGAGGCCGATTGCGCCGCGGCGCGGGCAGCGGTGACCGCCTCGAACGTGCCCCGCTCATGCGCCGCATACCCCTTGACCGTCTCGATCAGGTTCGGGATGAGGTCCCATCGCCGCTTGAGCTGCACTTCGATCTGCGCCCAGGAGTTGTCGACCCGGTTGCGGAGCTTGACGAAGCGGTTGTAGAGCGCGATGAGCCAGACGACGAGCAGCGCCAGGACCGCGAGAATCACCCAGACGACGATCACGCCGCCGATCCTACGTGGTCCGGAGGTGCGGCGCAGATCCAGATCATGTCCTCGCCCCCGTCGTAGTCACGGCCGTCGAACCAGCCGTACGACTCGGCTACCGCAAGCCCTGCCTCGGCGATCAGGCCCCGCCAACCGGCCGCGTCGAGCCAGTGGAGCGTGAACGACGTCGCCTCGTCTCCACGGCGGACGGAGAGCTGAAGCGTGCGCGCAGCCTCGTCCCAGTCGGCTCGCTCGAAGATCTCGGGCTCGCGCTCGATCCAACGGCCGTGCGTCTCCTCGATGTCCTCACGGCTGGGAGCAAAGACATCGAACACGAGCCGGCCGCCGGGGAGCAGCAGGCCCGCGGCGGCACGAAGCACCTGGAGCTTGTCGTCGTCGCTCGGCATGTGGAGGAGCGAGCGGAACGGGATCAACACCAGTGAGACGCGCTCGCTCACAGGCGGCACGCGCATGTCGCCCTGTCTCAGGTCGACCAGCGACTCGACGCCCTCCTCCCGCGCGTACGCGCGGGCCGTGTCGAGCATCCCGGCTGACTCGTCGACACCGATCACCTCGACGCCGGCAACCGCGATCGGGACGGCGATCCGCCCGGTGCCGACGGCGAGCTCGACGACCGGGCCGGAGGTGGCCAGCGCGAGGCGGACGTAGAACTCGACATCCTCGACGACGGAGCTGCTCCAGTCGTCGTACATCCCCGCGATCGGGTCGTAGATCGTCATCTCGGCGGGTGGCATTCTGCAGGAGATTTCTCCGCAGCGACGCTGTGCTGCCGAGACGGCGACGCTGTGGCGGCCGCGCTCCGGGCTGCGCGGTACCCTCGATCTCCAATGGACGTGGAGGCGATTCAGCGCGAGGGGTTGGCCGCGGCAGCCGCTGCCTCTACGACCGAGGAGATCGAGGCGGTCCGGCTCGAATACCTGGGACGCAAGAGCGCGCTCAAGCTCGCGCTCCGCGATGTCCGCGACCGTGAGAGCGGTATCGCTCTGAACGGGGTTCGCGTCGCTCTCGAGACCGCCGTCGACGAGCGTGCTGCCGCTCTCGCCCGTGAGGAGCTCGACAGGCGGCTGCGCGACGAGAGCGTCGACGTCACCCTTCCTGCAACCACGGGGTACCGAACGCGGGCACCTCCACCTGATCACGCAGATCCGCCGCGAGGTCGAAGACATCTTTCTCGGGCTCGGATACACGGTCGTCGACGGTCGCGAGGTCGAAAGCACGCGGTACAACTTCGACGCGCTTGCCTTCCCAGCGGGGCATCCGGCTCGTTCGCCCCTCGCCTCGTTGTTCGTCGACGACGAGACCGTGCTGCGCACCGAGACGTCGCCGACGCAGATTCGGACAATGGAGGCGCAGCAGCCGCCGGTGTACATCGTGACCCTCGGCAGGACGTATCGACGCGACACCCCCGACGCGACCCACACGCCCATCTTCCATCAGGTTGAGGGTCTTGCGGTCGACGAGGGAATCACCCTCGCGGATCTCGAGGGCACGCTCGACTTCCTCCTGCGAAAGCTGTTCGGCGAGAACCGGCGCACCGAGTTTCGCACGCACGACTTCCCGTTCACCGAGCCGTCGATCGAGGCCTACGTCTCCTGCCACATCTGCGACGGCGACGGCTGTCCCGTTTGTCGGCACTCGGGTTGGATCGAGGTGGGCGGCGCCGGCATGGTCGATCCGAAGCTGTTCGAGTTCGTCGGGTACGACCCGGAGCGCTACAGCGGCTTCGCCTTCGGGTGGGGCCTCGAGCGCATCGCCATGCTCCGCCACGAGTTCCCCGACCTGCGTGAGCTCTGGCGCAACGACCTGCGGTTCACGGAGCAGTTCTCGTGAGAGTGCCGCTCGGCTGGCTGCGAGAGTACGTGCGGGTCGATGCGACCGCGCACGAGATCGCGCGCCGTCTGACCGTCTCGACGCTCGAGGTGGACAGGGTCATCGAGGCCGGCGTTCCGCGCGCCGAAGGCAATCTCGATCACCTGGTCGTAGGCCGTGTGGTTTCGGCTGAGAAGCATCCGGATGCCGATCGGCTGCAGCTCTGTCAGGTCGACGTCGGCAATGCCGACCCCCAGCAGATCGTGTGTGGCGCCTGGAACTTCGGCGCGGGCGCCACGGTCGCGGTCGCCCTGCCCGGCGCAACCGTGCTCTCGAAGGACGGCGAGGCGTTCACGCTTGGCGAGGCGAAGCTCCGCGGAGTGGTGTCGCGGGGGATGATCCTCGCCGAGGACGAAGTCGGGCTCGGCTCGGATCACACGGGGATCATGCTTCTCGAGGATGGGCTCGAGCCCGGGTCGCCGCTGCACGCGGTGCTGCCGATCTGGGAGGAGGTTCTCGACGTCACACCCACCGGCAACCGCGTCGATCTCCTGTCGCTGGTGGGTCTCGCCCGTGAGGTTGCCGCGCTCCTCGATGGTGAGCTCGTCGAGCCGACCGTCGACGAGCCCGCGATCCTCCACCCACAGTGGCTCGGGGTGGAGGTGAAGGACTTTGCCGCATGCCCTCGCTACGTCGCTCGGGCGTTCACCGGAGTCACCATCGGGCCGTCGCCGGCATGGCTTCGGGCGCGCCTGAGCCTCGCGGGGATGCGATCGATCTCGAACGTCGTCGACGTCACCAACTACGTGATGCAGGTGTATGGCAGCCCGCTGCACGTCTTCGATCGAGGTCAGCTTCACGAAGGCTCGATCGTCGTTCGACACGCAACCGACGGAGAAGAGCTGCGGACGCTCGACGGCACGCTCCGTCGGCTCGACGCTCGCGACCTCCTCATCACCGACGGCGAGAAGGCGGTCGCGCTCGCAGCGATCATGGGCGGGCTCGACTCGGAGGTGGGGGACACGACGACCGAGGTGCTCCTCGAGGCCGCGAACTTCGAGCCGATCAGGGTCCTCGAGACGTCCGAACGGCTGGCACTTCGCACCGAGGGGTCGAATCGGTGGGAGAAGGGGGTCGATCCGTATCTCGCCGAGCCTGCGGCGGCGATGGCGACGCGCATGATCGTCGATCTCTCGGGTGCTGAGCTGGTGGGTGCGGTCGACATCAATCAGGGGTTGCCGGCGCGACCAGTCGTCACATTGCGTCCGGAGCGCACCTCGCGGGTGCTCGGCCTCGACGTTGCGCCCGACGAGCAACGGGGCATCCTGGAGCGGCTCGCCTTCGAGGTTGCAGACGACTGGACGGTGACTGTGCCCACGTTCCGCGCCCGCGACGTGACCCGCGAGATCGACCTGGTCGAGGAGGTGGGCCGCGTCGTCCTCGAGCGCGTCCCGAAGACGATGCCGCTGCGTCGGGAGGTCGCGGGTCATCTCTCGCAGCGCCAGCGGCTGCGCCGAACCGTCGAAGACGTGCTTGTCGGAGCCGGTTACACCGAGGCGTACACCTGGAGCCTGGTCGGCGCAGACCCAGATGCTCGTGCGATCCGACTCCCGCAGCCGATGGCAGCCGAGCAGGCGATTCTCCGTACGACGCTTGCCGAGGGGCTCGTCGAGGCTGCCCGCGTCAACGTCGACGCAGGAAACCACCCGATCGCGCTCTTCGAGCTCGCGCAGGTGTACCTGCCGTCGCCGGAACAGCTGCCGGAGGAGCGCTGGCGCGTCGGGGGCATCGTCGAGGGTGGCTACGACGCCGCTCGCCGGGCGGTCGAGGTGCTTCACGAGGCTCTGAAGATCGAGCTCCATGCGCAGCGAGGGGAGCATCCTGCGCTTCATCCCGGAAAGGCCGCCCGCTGCGACGCAGGCGCCTGGGGCGAGCTGCACCCGACGCTCCTCGACGGCAACTGGGGCTTCTTCGAGCTCGACGTCGAGACGCTCACGATGTCCGTTCCCGAACGGATCCTGTACCAGGACGTGATCACATTCCCTGCAAATCTTCAGGACATCGCCGTCGTGGTCGACGTCGACCTCGAGGCAGGTGCGCTCGTTGCCGCCGCGCACGAGGCGGCGGGTGACGAGCTCCACGACGCGCAGGTGTTCGACGTCTACCAGGGTGATCAGCTCGCCGACGGCAAGAAGTCGGTCGCGATCCATCTCGCGTTTCGCTCGCCCGAGCGCACGCTCACCGACGAGGATGTCGCGGCGGTTCGCGAGCGCATCGTCTCGGCGCTGGCCGACGCGTTCGGGGCAACGCTTCGCACCTGAGCAAACCGATCGATGAGCAACGTCGTATCGCACTGCATGGCGCTCTCGGAGAGGAAACGTGTCGCCGTCCTCGGTCTTATCGGGCTGCTGGGCGCGCTTGCCGCCGCAGGCGTTGCCTACGCTGCGACCTCGGACACCAATCTCAAGGCGAGCGTGGGGTCCACCGCCAAGCTGAGTCTCGTCGATGCCGCAGGTGCGCCGGTGACGCACCTCGACCCGGGTCCGGTCGAGCTCGAGATCGAAGACAGCACCGAGGTGCACAGCTTCCATCTGACAGGCCCGGGCAACGTGAACGTCGGCACCGGAATCGAGGACATCGAGACCAAGAAGTTCGCCCTGATCCTCAGCGACGGTCGCTACGACTTCATCTGCGACGCGCACCCGTTGACCATGAAGGGTGCGTTCGATGTCGGCAACGCCCCGCCGCCGCCCCACCGCCTCCTCCACCTCCACCGCCCCACCGACCGCCACCGCCACCGCCTGCGGCCAGAGCTCCCTCGGCTCCGGTCGGTGCGACGCTCGTCCTCGCAGTCGGGCCGAGCGCAGCGGCCTCGCTCAAGACCGTCGCGGGCAAGCCGGTGACCCGATTGCGGCCCGGCAGGTACACCGTGAGCGCTCGCGACCGCTCGGCAAAGCGCGGGCTGCGCCTGACCGGCGCGGGCGTCGCCAGGGCGACGACGGCCGGCTTCGTCGGCACGAAGTCGTGGAAGGTCGTCCTGAAGAAGGGGACGCTGACGTATCGCGCCGAGCCGCAGGGCGCCTCGGGACGCAAGACCGTCGCGGTCGGCTAGCGCTTCGGCTCGAGGCTAGAGGGTCTTGCCGCCGACGACCCAGGTGGCGCCCTGGCTGCCGACGTTGTCGGTCTCCGAGAGAAGTCGAAGCACCTCGACCCGGCCGGGAAGCCGTTCGGCATCGAGCCGCTCGAAGCAACGGCGCGCCATTGCCGGTGACACCCCGTAACCCGCCTGGCGCCCGCAGCGGAAGGTGAACGCGAGCTCGCCCTCGACCTTGGTCGGGTTGAGGGGCGCGCACAGAAGGGCGGTGCGGGGAAGCTCGTCGCTCGACTCGATCTCGAGGCGGCACAGCAGATCCGCCCAGTCGCTCGGCAGCGTCGCCAGCACAGCGTCCCAGCTCGTCCCCGACCGAGCCAGCGGGTGAGACCGATCCGCGCTCGTCGCCTGGCGTGGCGGCGGCCGTCTCGACCAGGTCGCCTTCCTGCCGGAGCTCGCACCACACCCGCGCGTCGTCGAGCAGGCCAAAGTGGCGACGGGCTGCATTCGCTCCCGTCGAGCCACCAAGACGACTCACGGTGAGGGAGAGCTCATCCCCGACGAGCCCGGGGCTCATCGAGCCGAGGAGCCGTGCTGCTTCGCCCGTGTCGGAGACCTGCTCCGGGCGGAGGCGAAGCGTGACGCTCTCCCATCCGGCGGGGAGTCGCCGCTCGAGCGCGCTCCACTGGTCAACGAGCTTCATGTGCCGTCAGCATAATGACCGCGTGAGGTTCGCAGACCGAAACCGCGGGAGGCGCTGAGCGTGGCAACCGAGGTCAAGCTTCCGCGCCTTGGGCAAGGGATGGAATCGGGAACGATCGTCCGCTGGCTCAAGGGCGAGGGCGATGCAGTGCGCAGGAACGAGCCGCTCTACGAGCTGGATACGGACAAGGTCACGCAGGAGGTCGAGGCTGAGACCGACGGCGTCCTGCTCCGGATCCTGGTGCAGGACGGCGAGGTCGGAGTCGGCACGACGGTGGCGGTGATCGGCGCCGAGGGTGAGGATCCGTCCTGCGATCGAGGCCGCGGGGCCACAGGATTCTTCGGCTCCCGCAGCCACTGCGCCCGCAGAGCCCGCGGCAGCCGGACGAAGCAGGCAGCAGCCCGCAGAGACCGCAGCGCCGGCAGAGACCGCAGCGCCCGAGCCAGAGGCTGTCACCACCGCTCCGTCGACCGCCGCCACGCCTTCGCAGGCGAACGGCCGCGTCAAGGCAAGCCCGCTCGCGCGTCGGATCGCCCGCGAACGGGGTGTCGACCTCGCTTCGGTCGTCGGGACGGGCCCAGACGGGCGGGTCATCGCAAAGGACGTCGAGACCGCAGCCGTCGCCGTGGACACCACTGCAGGATCGGTCTCCTCGTCTGCCCCCGCTTCGGCGCCGGGGCAGGTCGAGGTCATCCAGCTCACGTCGACCCGCAAGACGATCGCACGCCGGCTCACCGAAGCCTGGACGGCGCCCGTGTTCCAGCTCGGGGCCGCGGTCGACGCGACGGAGATGCTCGCTCTTCGCGAAGACCTCGTGAGCGGACTTCCCGAGGGAGCTCCGAAGCCAACCGTCAACGATCTTCTCGTCAAGTTCGCGGCCGTGTCGCTCATCCGGCACCCGGCTGTCAATGCACAGTTCACGGGCGAGGAGATCCACCGCTACCCGAACGCAAATGTCGGAATCGCGGTCGCGGCGCCGAACGGGCTCGTGGTTCCCGTCATCAGCGGCGCCGACCGCCTCTCGATCCACGAGATCGCCGGTGTCCGCGCAGACCTCGTGTCCCGCGCGCGCGACGGCAAGCTCACCCTGGCCGACATGGCAGGTGGCACGTTCACCATCTCCAACCTCGGCATGTTCGGCGTCGAGCAGTTCACGGCGGTGCTGAATCCGCCGCAGGTGGCAATCCTCGCGGTCGGTGCCGTGAAGGACGAGGCCGTCGTCGTCGAGGGCGAGATCGACATCGCGCCGTTGCTGCGACTCAGCCTGACCTGCGATCATCGCGCAATCGACGGCGCCGACGGGGCTCAGTTCCTCCAGACGCTCGTCGCTCTGATCGAGCATCCCGCTCTGGCGCTGTGAGTGTCGACGCGAGTGACATCGTCGTCCGTCGCGGCGGGCCTCAGGACTTGCGGTTTCTCCGGGACATGCTCCATCACGCCTACTACTGGAAGGAGCGCGAGCCGGATGTCGGCCCAGGCCCGGTCGCGCTGTACGTCAAGGCGTGGGGGCGGCGGGGCGATACCGCCGTGATCGCGCTCGAGAGCTCGTTTCCCGTCGGCGCGGCCTGGTTTCGGCTCTTCAGCGGCGACCGCCCGGGATACGGGTTCATCGACGCTGCCACTCCCGAGCTCGCCATCGCGGTTGTCCCGAGCGCGCGGGGAAAGGGAGTGGGCGGGATGCTGCTCTCGTCGCTGCTCGGCCGCGCCCGCGAGTTGGGGTACCAGGCAATCTCGCTGAGCGTCGACAGCTCGAATGCGGGTGCGATCAACCTGTACGCGCGTCACGGTTTCGTTCCCGTCGCCGACACAGGTGGTTCGCTGACGATGCTCGCAAAGCTTGGATGAGTGGCAATCCACGCGCCCGGATGATGGGCCTCGTCGGAGGCTTCATGGTCACCCAAGCCCTCGGGACGGTTGCGCGTCTCGGGATCGCCGACCTCGTGCGCGAGCGGCCCCGATCACCGGAGGAGCTCGCTGCGGCGACGCGGGACGGATCAGGATTCGCTCCGTCGTGTTCTTCGCGCGCTGGCGAGCATCGGCGTGTTCGAGCACGTCGACGGTGTCGTGCATCAGACCGAGCTGTCCGCGCTCCTGTGCGAGGGCGCCGTGGGCTCGGTCCGCGGTCACGCCGAGCTGTTCTCGGGGTTGCACTACCGGACGTGGGCGGATGCCGACACGAGCCTGCGGACAGGGGAGGCCGCATTCGAGCGGGTGTACGGCGTCCCCATGTTCGACTGGCTCGGAGAGCACCCGGACGAGGCCACCATCTTCCATCGCGCGATGGCCGGGAGCTCCATGGCTCGACGCCAGGCCCTGCTCGCGCGGGACTGGTCGGACGTCGAGACCGTCGTCGACGTCGGGGGTGGCACCGGCGTGATGTTGACCTCGGTGCTCGAGCAGGAACCGCACCTGCGCGGCATCGTCTTCGATCTTCCGCACGTGCGAGAAGGCGCCGAGGCCACGATCGAGGCCGCCGGTCTTCAGGAGAGGTGCACGTTCGAGGCAGGGAGCTTCTTCGAGGAGGTTCCGGCGGGTGCAGATGCCTACGTCCTCTCGCAGATCCTCCACGACTGGAGTGACGAGGACGCCGCGGCGATTCTCCGGGTGTGCAGGAACGCGATGACCGACACGTCACGACTTCTGCTCGTCGAGGCGGTGCTGGAGACGGGGGACGAGCCGGACTGGGGCAAGTGGCTCGACCTCCACATGCTCGTGGTGCTGGGCGGACGGGAACGCAGTGAGTCCGAGTGGCGAACGTTGCTGGTCGAGGGAGGATTCGAGATCCTCCCGCTCCGCCCGAACGCGATTTGGTCGAGGCGACACCCCGCTGATGGGCGGGTCATCTAGCATCGTTGGGGCCGGAATGGGAAGGAATCGAGCGCATGGAGTGTGACGTCGCCGTCCTCGGGGGCGGCCCTGCGGGATACACCGCTGCGATTCGCGCCGCCCAGCTCGGGGGCAAGGTCGTCTGCATCGAGAAGGAGCCGGCGCTCGGCGGCACCTGCCTCCGGGTTGGGTGCATCCCGACGAAGGCCTGGGTGCAGAGCGCGCATGCCCTTCACGACGCGAGGGAGACATTCGGTCGCCTCGGGGTGACGGTCGGCGAGCCGACCTTCGACTTCGGAGCCGCCTCTGCGTGGAAGGACACCGTCGTGGCGCAGATGACGGGCGGGGTCGCATCGCTCTTCAAGGCAAACGGCGTCGAGTGGGTCAAGGGTGCAGGTCGGTTCACCAGTCCGACCACGATCGCAGTGGAGGGGGCAGAGGAGGTCACCTTCCGCAGCGCTGTCGTCGCTACCGGTTCCATCCCTGTCCGACCTCCGATCCCGGGCCTCGACTCACCGAGATGCGTCGATTCGACGGGGCTGCTTGCGGCGACCGAGGTTCCCGCTCGCCTTGTGATCCTCGGTGGCGGCATCATCGGTTGCGAGTTCGCGTCGATCTTCGAGCGCTTCGGGAGCGCGGTCACGATCATCGAGATGCTCCCCGGCTTGATCCCCACCGAAGACGCAGATGCAGCGAAGGAGCTCGAGAAGGCATTCAAGAAGCGCGGCGTTGCCCTGCACCTCGGCAAGCAGTGCACGGCGGTCGAGGACGACGGCACGAAGCTCACCGTTCGCTTTGGGGACAACGAGTCGGTCGAGGCCGACCTGATGCTCGTCGCAGTCGGGCGCGTCGCTGCGGTTGACGGTCTCGGGCTCGACGCGGCCGGCGTCGTCACCGAACCACGTCGCATCCCCACTGATGAGCACCGGCGCACGAACGTCCCGACGATCTACGCGGCGGGGGACGTCGCCGGATACTGGCAGCTAGCGCACACGGGGTTTCGCGAAGGGGAGGTCGCCGCCGAGAACGCCATGGGTCATGAGGCGACGATCGGAACGCCGGCAGTGCCGCGGCCGATCTACACCGACCCCGAGATTGCGGGCGTCGGCCTCACCGAGGCTCAGGCTCGCGAGCAGTACGGCGACGACAAGGTGGCGGTCGGCCGTTGCCCATGGGCCGCGATCGCCCGAGCCGTGATGTCGGGCTCGACCACGGGGTGGGTCAAGACGATCCACGAGACGACGTATGGCGAGTTGCTCGGAGTCGTGATCGTCGGCGCCCACGCAACCGATCTGATCGGCGAGGCGGTGGTCGCGCTCGACGCGGAGTCGACCGTCGAGACGATCGCTGACGGGGTCGCGCCGCACCCGACGCTTGCCGAGGGGCTGAAGGAGGCCGGCCTCGTTGCGCTCGGCCGCCCGATCCACCTGCCGCCGCGGCGACGGTAGGCTCCGGTCGTGAATAGCAACCGCAACAGGATCGCGTGGGCTATCGGCTGGTGGCTCATGCGGCGGGCGCTTCGTAGGCGGGTATCCGGTGCGGCCAAAGCGGGCGTCTTCCGGAAACTGCTTCGAGCGCTGACGCTCGTCGCTCTCGTCGCGGGCGCATTCGTGGCCTGGAGGAGATTCTCCGGTGGACGTGGTGGGGGAGGCGGAACACCGCCGGAGCCTCGGCCAGAGCCCGCTCCGCGCACGCCTGCTGCGGTGTGAGCGAGGGCCGTCCGCTCGTTCGGCCGACGATCGCTCGGCTCCCGTCCAGCCCGCCCGGGCTCGCACCGGGCTCGCAGGCTGCCGCACTCGGCATCGACCGGGTGCTGTCGCTTGGCCTGAACGAGGGATTCGAGCCTCCCTTTCCCTCGGCGCTGGCGGCGATTGCCTCTGGCTCGTCTGGAGTCAATCGCTATCCGTCGCGCGGGTCGGGTGAGCTCGTCGCCGCTCTCGCCGAGCGGCATGGCGTCTCGGCCGACGAGGTCTTCGTCTCGGCGGGGGCGGACGCGGCGATCGGGTACGTCTGCCAGGCCTGCCTTGATCCGGGTGACGAGGCAATCGTTCCGTGGCCGTCGTTCCCGAGCTTCGTCCGCGACACCGAGAAGCGCGACGCCGTGCCGGTGCTCGTCCCACTCTCCAACTGGGCCATCGACGTCGACGCGGTACTCGCGGCTGTGACTTCCCGAACGCGGCTCGTCTTCATTGCGACCCCGAACAACCCGACCGGGCTCGCGCTTGACCGGACTGAGCTGCTTCGCCTCGCGGAAGGGCTTCCGGACGACGTGCTGCTCGTCGTCGACGAAGCGTATTTCGACTACCTCGACCCAACGGTGCGAATCGACGCGATCGCAGAATTGTCGAGAGCCGAGCGACCGACGCTGGCATTGCGAACGTTCTCGAAGCTCTACGGGCTCGCCGGGCTCCGGGTCGGGTATGCGGTCGGCCCGGCCGTGGTGATCGACGCGATGCGACGCGTCCAACGTGGCTATGACGTGGGGGCGCTTGCCCAGGCTGCAGCGCTCGCGTCACTCGCCGACACGGCCGAGGTCGAGCGCCGTCGCCTCTCGAACGCGGCCGCGGTCGAGGCGCTCGGCACGTTGCTCGAACGTCACGGTCTCGAGCCGATCGACGAGAGCCGCGCCAACTTCGTGCTTGCGCGAGTGGGGGGTCGTGCCACCGAGGTCGCCGAGGCGCTGCTGGCGCTTGGGATCCAGGTTCAGCTCGGCGCGCCGTTCGGTGCTCCGGGGACGCTTCGGGTCACGGCGGGAAGCGGTGACGACCTCGCAGCGCTCGATCGCGCGCTGACGACCGTGTTCAGCGTCGGTTAGGAGGCTACGACCCTTGTCGGGAAAGCCGGTTCGGCGGCTACCCTGCCTGGATGGTTTAGCCGGGCTGCCGAGGCTTTGACCGCCGCTCTCCTGAACAACACCGCCTTATGAAGACAACGCTGAAACGAGGGGTTGGACGAGGGGCACCGCTCAACGGGTCGGGTCAGGCAGATCCGCTGTCTGCACCGCTCGCGTCGGTGACGGTCTACCGTCAGCCGGAGCCGGTGCCTCCCACCCGCGGGGCTCGTGTCCTGAGGGTGCTGGGCTGGATGGCGGTCGTGATCGCGGTCCTGAGCACGGGTGTGGCGGGCGGTATCTACCTCTACGCCCACGAGGCGGTGAGCGCCGTCGGCGCGAAGTCGAACGACGTCAAGGTCGCGTCGAAGACGCTCGACGCCCCGCTCCCCGGCCAACCGGCAACGGCGCTCGTCATCGGGTACGACCGCCGCGCAGACGAGGCGAAGAACGCACCGTCGCGATCGGACACGCTGATGCTCGTCCGGGCGGATCCCGGGAACAAGAGCATCTCGATGCTCTCCTTCCCGCGCGACATGCGCGTCGAGATCATCTGTCCCGGCAAGGGAACCTGGACGGACAAGATCAACGCCGCCTACTCCCAGTGCGGCTCGAAGGGAACGCTCGAGACGCTCCGCAACCTCACCGGCGTCAAGGTCAACTACCTGATGACGGTCAACTTCCGTGGTTTCAGGCAGCTCGTCGACTCGATCGGCGGAGTCTGGATGGACATCGACCGGCGGTACTTCAACGACCACGGCGGTCCCTACGGATACGCCACCATCAACATCCAGCCGGGCTACCAGAAGCTGACCGGGCTTCGGGCTCTCGACTTTGTGCGCTTCCGCCACACCGACTCCGATCTGTTCCGGAACGCACGGCAACAGGTCTTCGTGCGGGCCTTCAAGGATCAGATCAACTCGAGCTTCTCGCCGCTCAAGCTTCCTCGGGTCATCAAGTCGATCACCAACAACGTCGAGGTTGCCCAAGGCGGAGGCAAGGACGTCTCGGCCCGGACGGTGTTGTCCTACGCCCTGCTCGCGTATCAGCTTCCCCGGGGTCACGTCTTCCAGTCGCGGATCGACGGGCTCGAGGGCTTCTCCGACCTGACGACCGCGTCGGAGAATGTTCAACGCGCCGTCCGCGAGTTCCTGAATCCCGACGTCGACTCGCCGAAGAAGGCGACCGCGGTCGCACTTGGGGAGAAGATCAAGAAGAAGGTGCCGGCACCGCGCGACACGACCGTCACCGTGCTCAACGGCAACGGCGTCTCGGGCTCGGCCAACGAGGCGAACTATGTCCTCACCCAACGGTCGTACTCCATGGTGCTCCCGCCGAACGGGATCCCCGCGAATGCACCGACGTTCGACTACTTCCGCACGGTCGTCTACTTCGATCCCGCGAAATCCGGGGTCGAAGCTCGCCGCCGCGAAGCTCGCCGCGCTCTTCGGGTCGGCGGACGTGAAGGCGATGACGCCTGCGATCCAGTCGCTCGCCAACGGCTCGATGCTCGTCGCCGTCGTCGGCCAGACCTTCCACGGCAGGCTCGCCTCGGCGCCTATCGATCAGACCCCGGAGCGGTCGAAGCCGCAGATCATCGTCGGCACCGCCGCTGCGCTCGAGCCTCTCCGTGAGGCGAGAAAGCAGGTGCCGTTCCCGGTGATGGTGCCCACCGTCATCGAGAGCTCCTCCTGGATCGACCGCGAGAAGCCGATCCGCGCCTACTACATGGACAAGGACAAGAAGGAGCACATGGCGATCCGCCTCACGTATCACATGGGCTCGAACGAGTACTGGGGCATCCAGATGACGGACTGGGACAAGGCGCCGGTGCTGAACGGCCGCAACTTCGTCCGCCGGATCAAGGGGCGCCGCTACGAGCTCTACTACAACGGACCGCGCCTTCACATGGTCGTCCTGAGAACGAAGGACGCCTCCTACTGGGTCGTGAACTCGCTTCTCGACCGGATGTCGAACGAGACGATGATCGCCATCGCGAAGGGCCTCAAGCCGTTCGGTGCCGTCGATCGGTAGCCTCCGCCTCCTCGTGAGTGCCGAGCCAAAGAACGTCGCCGTCTTCGGAGCAGGGTATGTCGGTCTGGTCACCGGGGCCTGCTTTGCCGAGCTCGGCCACCGTGTGGTCGTCCGCGACGTGATTGCCGAGCGGGTCGAAGCGCTGCGCCGCGGAGAGGTCCCGATCCACGAGCCTGGGCTCGACGAGCTGCTCGCCCGGAACTCCGAGCGGCTTCAGTTCACCACCGATGTCGCCGTCGCGATCGAAGAGGCCGACTTCGTCTACGTCGCGGTCGGAACACCACCCACGTTCTCGGGCGATGCCGATCTCACGGCTGTCTGGACGGTGATCGACGAGCTCCCAACGGTCGATCGCCGGATCGTCGTGGTGATGAAGAGCACCGTTCCCGTTGGTACCGGCCTCAAGGTGCGTCATCGTCTCGACGAGCGCGGGATGACCGAGGTCGGATACGCGTCGAACCCCGAGTTCACCGCCGAAGGCACGGCCATCCGTGACTTCATGCACCCGGATCGGATCGTCATCGGAGCCTTCGAGAGTGGGGACGCCGATGCGGTCGCCGCACTTCACGAGGGCATCGAAGGCCCTCTCGTCCGCGCCGATGTCGCGTCGGCTGAGATGATCAAGCTTGCGGCCAACGCCGCGCTGATGACACGCATCTCCTTCATCAACGAGATCGCGAACGTGTGCGAAGTGACCGGGGCAGACGTCGTCAAGGTCGCCGAAGGAATCGGGCTCGACCGCAGGATCGGGCCGAGCTTCCTGCGCGCGGGGATCGGCTTCGGCGGCAGCTGCTTCCCGAAGGACTCGCGCGCGCTCAAGCAGCTCGCTGCGAACTCGGGTTACCACTTCCAGCTCCTGAACGCCGTCATCGAGGTGAACGAGCTGCAGAAGCGCCGGGTCGTCGGCAAGCTCACGGAGCGCTTGGGAAGCCTTCGCGGGACGACCATTGCGCTCCTCGGGCTGGCGTTCAAGCCGAATACCGACGATGTGCGCGAGGCACCCGCCTTCGTGCTCGCCGGGCGGCTGCTCGCCGAGGGCGCCGACGTCCGCGTCTGGGACCCGATTGCACGAGCAGACGGGCTGGACGGCGTCGAGCAAGTTGCCACCGTCGCGGAGGCAGCCGCCGGCGCGGACGCCGTTGTCCTCGTCACCGAGTGGAAGGAGCTCGCCGAGGTCGACTGGGCCTCGGTCGGCCAGACGATGGCCCGCCCGGTGATGATCGACGGGCGCAACTTCCTCGATCCTCCGGCGATGCGGGCGGCCGGGTTCACGTACGACGGGATCGGCCGGGCGGCCGACCTGGAGGCTTGATGGAGGCGATCATTCTCGCGGGCGGGAAGGCCGAGCGACTCGGCGACGCAGCAGGAGGCAAGCCAAAGTCTCTCGTCGAGGTCGGCGGGCGGCCGCTTCTCGCCTGGCAGATCGGACGGCTTCGCGCCGCCGGCGTAGACCGCGTGATCGTGAGTTGCGCGGCGGGGCAGGAGCTCGATTTCCAGGAGGGCCTGGCCGGGCTCGGAGTCGAGATCGTCTGTGCGGCGGAGCCGGAGCGTCTCGGGCGTGGTGGCGGGATCCGGTACGCGGCAGCAAAGCGACGCGACACAGGTGACGTCATTGCGATGAACGGCGACGAGCTGGTTGCCGCCGACTTCACGGCGCTTCTCGCGGCCCACCGTGCCAGTGGCGCTATCGCCACCGTGGTGGTCGCCCAGCCGCAATCCCAGTTCGCCCAGGTGGAGCTCGACGAGAACGACGTCGTGCTCGGATTTCACGAGGTTGCTCGCGTCCCCTACTGGGTGAACTGCGGCATCTACATTCTCTCGGAGGAGGCGCTCGACCGGTTCCCGGAGAAGGGGGATCACGAGACCACCGCGTTTCCAGCCTTTGTCGAGGAGGGTCGCTTGCACGCATACCGCCACGACGGTCTCTGGCTCACCGTCAACACGCCGAAGGAGCTTCGCCGCGCAAACGATCATGTGACCGAGCATCCGGACTGGCTCACATGAGCGTGTTCGAGACCGCGCGCTTCGCGCCTCGGCACGTGGACAAGCCCTGGGGCTGGGAGCTGATCTGGGCCGAGACGGAGATCTACGTCGGCAAGCTCCTGTTCGTGAAGGCAGGGCAGTCGCTCAGCCTCCAGTACCACGAAGAGAAGGACGAGGCGTGGCTCGTCCGCGAAGGGCGAGCCTCGCTCGAGCTCGGCGCGGTCGACGGGCCGCTCGAGACACAGGAGATCGTCGCCGGAGACGCATTCCACTACCGCCCGCGCACGGTGCATCGCGTGACCGCAATCGAGGACACGCTGATCATCGAGGTGTCGACTCCGCACCTCTCCGATGTCGTCCGCCTCGAGGACGCCTACGGGCGCGAAGGCACCTCCGCACCCTGAAGGCTTGATGGGCGAACTCGAGCCGGAGCGGATCGTCCGCCTCGAGCACGACGCAGTCGTTGTCCTCGATCAGCGCCGGCTTCCCGATGACGAGGTCGAGCTGCGGCTCACCACCTCCGAAGAGGTCGCCGACGCGATCCGAACGCTCGCGGTGCGCGGCGCTCCTGCGATCGGTGTGGCGGCGGCCTACGGGCTCGCGCTGGCCGCTCAGCAGGGAGAGGACCTCGATGAGGCCTACGCGACGCTCGCGTCGTCGCGCCCGACCGCGGTGAACCTGGTGTGGGCGCTCGACCAGATGCGTCGATGACCCGACACCGGCGCGGGCCAAGGCGCTCCATCTCGACGAGGTCGCGCGATGTCGGGCAATGGGTGCGCACGCGGTCGAGTTGTTCCCGCAGGGCGCACGCGTGCTGACCCACTGCAATGCCGGTGGTCTTGCGACGGGCGGGTACGGCACGGCGGTCGGCGCGATCCGGGCGGCCTGGGAGGCAGGACGAGTGCGGTCGGTCTGGGTCGATGAGACGCGACCGCTGCTTCAGGGCGCCCGGCTCACAGCGTGGGAGCTCGAGCAGCTGGGAATCGAGCACGCGGTGATCGTGGACGGCGCGGCAGCCTCGCGGATGTCCGCCGGTGAGGTCGATCTCGTCGTGACAGGCGCCGACCGCATTGCCGCCAACGGCGATACCGCCAACAAGATCGGCACGTACGCTCTCGCGGTGATCGCGCACCATCATGCGATCCCGTTGATCATCGTCGCGCCCACCTCGACGCTCGACCCCGCAACCCCCACGGGCGACGGGATCGTGGTCGAGGAGCGGGACGCCGCCGAGATCACCATCCAGGTTCAAGGCGCGAAACCCGGCCTTCGATGTCACCCCGGCGGCGCTCATCAGTGCGATCGTCACCGAGCGCGGGATCCATCGAGCGCCGTACGACTTTCGAGCCTCATGATCGAGCTGACGCAGCTCGAGCCGGAAACACGGGCGATCCTCGACGAGTTCGGGTTCGACGCCGCGCGGTTCGAGCGCCTCCGCACGGACGTCGCCGCGGGGCAGGTTGTCGGCGGCGACCAACGTCGTCACCGGAGTGGTCGAGGCGCCGCTTCCCGACGAGCTTTCGCACCTTCCCGAGGCGGGCTCCGCCGCCTTCGCTGAGGCCCGCGACGTCGGGCTCGCGGCTCTTCGGGGCGGAAAGGTCGCGCAGGTTGTCCTCGCAGGGGGGATGGCGACCCGGTTCGGCGGCGTCGTCAAGGCAGAGGTCGACGTTCTCGACGGTCGCTCGTTCCTCGACATCTCGCTCGGCGAGACGGCCCGGTTGTCCTCGGCCGTCGGTGTGGAGATCCCGGTCGCGCTGATGACGAGCTTCGCGACTGACACCGTCGTCAGGGCCCACGCGGCAGAGGTCGCGGTCTCGCCGCCCCACGTCTTCTCGCAGTTCGTCTCGCTGCGGCTCGAGCCGACCGGCGCCCTGTTCACCGATGAGAGAGGGAAGGTCTCGCTCTACGCACCGGGGCACGGCGATCTCTTCGACGCGCTCCACAGCTCGGGAACGCTTGCTTTCTTCTCAGCTGCGGGAGTGGAGCACGTCGCGATTGCGAACGTCGACAATCTCGGAGCCCGGCTCGACCCGGTGGTGATCGGGTCACACATCCTCGCCGGACGGCCGTTCACCGTGGAGGTGACCGCCAAGGATGGCGACACCGGCGGGGCGCCGGCTCGCGTCGACGGGCGACTGCGGCTGGTAGAGGGGCCGTGCTTCCCGGAGGACTTCGATCAGGAGACGATCTCGGTGTGCAACACCAACACCGCGCTCGTCTCGCTGGAGGCGATCGTTGAGCCCGTTGAGCTGAGCTGGCTGTACGTCGAGAAGCTTGCCGACGACCGGCCGGCGGTTCAGCTGGAGCGCGTCTACCACGAGCTCTCGGCCTCGGTTCCGACCACGTATCTCGAGGTACCGCGGCGCGGCCCACGCGGCCGGTTCATGCCGGTGAAGACTCCGGGAGACCTCGATCGGGTTCGTCCCGAGCTCGTCGAGATCCTCGCGCTGCCTCGCCTGTTGTAGGGAGTCGTCCCCGGGCTGCCACGTGTTGGTCACACTCCCGGCACACAGTCGGCGCACATCCGTCACAGGTTGGGCCATACCGTCGGTGAGTGGCGCCGCTGTCGATTCTCCTGCCGTCGCGCTGCGGCGTCTGTGAGCTTCCGGGGCCGGGGCTCTGTGAGCGCTGCCGCTCACAGCTCGTTCGGGTCGGCCCGACCGGTTGCGCTCGTTGCGGAGCACCAGGGCCCTGGCCGGTCGAACGATGCGCCGAATGCGTCGGTCGCCGCCTGGCCTTTGCCCGGGCGCGCGCCGCGCTCGTCTACGACGGCAGAACACGGGCGCTTGTCGCTCGCTGGAAGGAGCAGGGCCGCCGCGATCTCGCAAGGCAACTTGCCGAAATCGTGACCGAATGCGTGGCGCAACCCGAGGCCGACGCAGTCACGTTCGTTCCGGGCGACCGAGAGCGCGGGCTCAAGCGTGGCCACGTTCCCGCCGAGGGCCTTGCCCGTGCATTGGCGCGCGCGTGGTCGATGCCTGTGACCGGGCTCCTCACGCGGACGGGCGTAGGGGAGACGAAGCGGCAGGCGTCGCTTCCCCGGGCAGCTCGTCGCGGCAACGTGAGCGGCGCGTTCGCCTGCAGGGTCGCGGCCCCGTCGCGCATCGTCCTCGTCGACGACGTCTACACGACCGGGGCGACCGTTGCCGCCTGTGCGACCGAGCTGCGGCGCGCCGGCGCGAAGCGGGTCGAGGTCGTGTGCCTGGCGCGCGCCGTCCGCTGAGGGCGAGGAACGAGGGCCAAGAGGACGAAGGATGAACCCGGGCGTTCGCGTCCGGAGACACGCACCTCTGCCGGTACCCTGAAACCATGCCTTCTGCTGACTTCGGCCGCTTCGAGAAACTGCTCCGCCTCGGCGAGGGCAAACGGCTCAAGCGACTGGCCGAGCAAGCCGCCTACATCACCACGCTCGAGCCGGAGTTCGAGGTGCTCAGCGACGCCGACCTGCGGGCCAAGAGCGCGGAGTTCAGGCAGCGGATCGAGAACGGAGAGTCGCTCGACGAGATCCTCTTCGAGGCCTTCGCGGCCGTCCGCGAGGCGCGCAAGCGCGAATCCGGCCAGCGTCTCTTCGACGTCCAGCTGATGGGCGGCATCGTCCTCCACGAGGGTGACATCGCCGAGATGAAGACCGGTGAGGGGAAGACGTTCGTTGCGAGCCTCCCGCTCTACCTCAACGCGCTCGGGGGCGAGAACGTGCACCTCGTCACGGTGAACGACTACCTCGCGAAGCGCGACGCCGAGTGGAACCGACCCGTCTACGAAAGGCTCGACGTCACGGTCGGGGCGATCGAGAACCAGATGCCATTCGATCGCCGACGCGATGCGTACGCGTGCGACATCACCTACGGGACGAACTCCGAGTTCGGCTTCGACTATCTCCGCGACAACATGGCCGTCTCGATCGAGGCCTGCGTGCAACGCGGCCATACCTTCGCGATCGTCGACGAGGTCGACTCGATCCTCGTCGACGAGGCTCGAACCCCGCTGATCATCTCCGGTGAGCCCGAGACGGCCGCGAGCACGTACTACGACTTCGCCCGAATCGTCCTGGAGCTCGATGGAGCCGAGCTCACCCGCAAGACGATGAAGGGCGAGGACGAGACCGAGCTCTCCGGAGCCGACTACCTCTACGACGAGAAGTTCAAGACGGTCTCGCCCGCGCAGACAGCGATCGACAAGGTCGAGCGCGCGCTGCGGATCGACAACCTCTACGACCCGCGGAACACGCAGCTCGTCAATCACCTCGTTCAGGCGTTGAAGGCACAGTCGCTCTACAAGCGCGATGTCGACTACGTCGTGCAGGAAGGCGAGGTCAAGATCGTCGACGAGTACACGGGCCGCATCATGGAAGGCCGCCGCTGGAGCGAGGGCCTCCATCAGGCGATCGAGGCCAAGGAGGGCGTGGCGATCCGCGAGGAGAACGTGACCCTCGCGACCATCACGCTCCAGAACTACTTCCGCCTCTACGAGAAGCTGGGTGGGATGACCGGCACCGCCAAGACCGAGGAGAAGGAGTTCGTCGAGATCTACAACCTCAAGGTGGTCGAGATCCCGACCAACGTCGCGGTCGCCCGGGCCGACGAGAACGACTACATCTTCAAGACCAAGGACGCCAAGTGGGCTGCTGTCGCCGCCGACCTCGTGGAGCGACACGAGAAGGGTCAGCCGGTTCTGGTCGGCACGATCGCGGTCGAGACATCGGAGTACCTGTCCGAGCTGCTCAAGCGAGCCGGGATCCCGCACAACGTGCTGAACGCGAAGGAGCACGAGCGGGAGAGCGAGATCATCAAGGACGCCGGTCAACCGGGCGCGGTC
Source organism: uncultured Actinomycetes bacterium (assembly GCA_963724655.1). Lineage (GTDB taxonomy): Bacteria > Actinomycetota > Thermoleophilia > Gaiellales > Gaiellaceae > Gaiella. The sequence continues at coordinate 570,679 of CAVRVG010000005.1, forward strand.
ACGATCGCGACGAACATGGCCGGTCGCGGTGTCGACATCAAGCTCGGTGAGGGAGTGACCGAGCTCGGCGGCCTGTACGTCCTCGGGACCGAGCGTCACGAATCGCGCCGCATCGACAACCAGCTCCGAGGCCGGTCGGGTCGTCAGGGCGACCCGGGTGAGACGCGGTTCTACCTGTCGGCGCAGGACGACCTCGTCCGCTTGTTCGCCGGCGACCGGATCCACGGGATCATGGAACGGTTCAAGATCCCGGACGACCAGCCAATGGAGGCGTCGATCCTCTCTCGCCAGATCGAAGGGGCGCAGAAGAAGGTCGAGGAGCAGAACTTCGTCTCGCGAAAGAACGTCCTCAAGTACGACGACGTGATGAACACGCAGCGCATGGTCATCTACGGCCAGCGCCGGCGCGTCCTCGAAGGCCACGACCTCTCGGATGAGATCAAGGACTGGATCGAGGCCGTGATCAGCAGCAACGTGGAGATGTTCACCGAGGGTGAGTCGTCGGAGGACTGGAACCTCGAAGGCCTCGTGACGAACATGAATGCCCTCACGGGTACCGACATCACGCTCGCCGAGGTGCGCGAAGAGGTCGAATTGACGCGCGAGGCGCTCACGGACGAGTTCGTCCAGGATGCGCTCGATCTCTATGCCGAGCGTGAAGAGAAGTTCGGATCGGAGCTGGCGCGAAACCTGGAGCGGTACGTCATTCTCCAGATCGTCGACCTCCGCTGGCGCGAGCACCTCGACGCAATGGACTACCTCCGCGACGGCGTCCACCTCCGCGCCATGGCCCAGAAGGACCCGCTGGTCGAGTATCGCGGCGAGGGACACGCGATGTTCGAGTCGCTCGGCCAGCTGATCCGCGAGGAGGCCGTGCTGACGCTCTTCCACGCTGTGATCGAGGAGGTCGAGACCGAGACTGGCGATGGTGGCGCGACAGGACCCGATCTCACGCCGCACGGACCGGCAGGCGCACTCTCCTACGAGCATGAGACGGCACACGGCGCCGACGTGATCGCAGCCGCCGGCGGTGGTGCGGCGACGCTCGCAGCGAGCCCGCTCGCCGTGCCGCAGGAGCAGATCGTGAACGACCACCGCGATGTGGGCCGAAACGACCCCTGCTGGTGCGGGTCGGGCAAGAAGTTCAAGCGCTGCCACGGCGCCTGACGCCCAGGCCGCCGGGTCGCTCCCGGCCGGCGGAGCCGGCCTCCACGACCCGGCTGACGACGCTGAGCGCACCCGGCCTTACGGGTCTGTGCGTTCGCACTATCCCCTCCGGCCGGGCACGCTCAGCGCCGCCCCTGGACGCCAGGCGAACGGATTCGAGGGTCGATCGAGTCCGCACCTTCATCCGGACCGGACTCCCGCTAGGCTGAGCCTCATGGCCGAAGGCGCTGACGGAACACTTGCCGAGCGGCTCGAGGAGCTCCGGACCCAGCTCGCCTGGGTGAAGGAGTACCTTTGACCCCGTTTCGCTGACGGCCCGGATCGACGAGCTCGAGCAGCTGATGGGCGCGCCCGGGTTCTGGGACGACCAGAACGCGGCGGCACGGATCTCGACCGAGCATTCGCGCGCCACGCGCAAGCTCGAGCGCTACGAGCGGCTTCGTCAGGTGGTCGAGGAAAGCACCGAGCTCTACGAGCTCGACCCCTCGCTCGAGGATGAGATCGCCTCTCAACTAGCTCCGACGAAGGCCGAGCTGGATCGGCTCCAGGAGGAGGCCCTCTTCACCGGAGAGTACGACGGTGGCGACGCTGTCGTCTCGATCACCGCAGGCACGGGCGGAACCGACGCGCAGGACTGGGCGGAGATGCTGCTGCGGATGTACCTGCGGTGGACGGACACGCGCGGCTTCACGACCGAGCTCCTCGAGGCGAGCCCCGGTGAAGAGGCGGGCCTCAAGTCGGCCACCCTCGCGGTCAAGGGTGAGAACGGCTACGGCCTCTTCAAGGCGGAGCGGGGCGTCCACCGGCTCGTACGGCACTCGCCGTTCGACTCGGCGCACCGCCGCCACACAGCGTTCGCGCAGGTCGTGGTGGCGCCGCTCCTTCCCGACTCCGAGGAGATCGAGATCGACGAGAGCGACCTCCGGATCGACACGTACCGCGCAAGCGGCGCCGGCGGGCAGCACGTCAACAAGACCGATTCGGCTGTTCGGATCACCCACCTCCCGACCGGCATCGTCGTGCAGTGTCAGAACGAGCGCTCACAGCTCTCCAACAAGGCGACCGCGATGCGGCTGCTGCGCTCGCGACTCGCCGAGCTGCAGGAGGAGGAGCGAGAGGCCGAGCTGTCACGCGAACGCGGTGGCAAGGTCGACGTCGGCTTCGGGAGCCAGATCCGCTCGTACGTCCTTCAGCCCTACCAGATGGTGAAGGACCACCGAACGGACTTCGAGATGGGGAATGCGCAAGGGGTGCTCGACGGCGATCTCGACGGGTTCGTGCAGGCGTACCTCCTGGCCAAGGCGGCTGCCGGCGGGGTTGCCTAGAGCCGGCTCCGGGGTATGGCTTTGGCCGTACCCCATCGGCGATCACGACCGCGGCGGGCAGTTCTTGAGACGAAGCTGGCGCGCGGTGCGACTGGCGTTGTTGGTGCGCCTGCCGGCGGGGTCGCCTAGAGCCGGCTCCGGGGTATGGCTTTAGCCGTACCCCATCGGCGATCACGACCGCGGCCGGCAGTTCTTGAGACGAAGCTGGCGCGCCCGCCAGGGCTTGGGTGCCTGGCTGAAGCCAGGCACGAAACGCTAGGTTCGCTGGAGTGCAGCCGAGTCCCGGAGCGGTCGGCGTGAGGCCCGCAAGGGAAGGACTCGGCTACACTCCAGCGAACCCGACCGGAGCGGCCCAATGAGGTCGCCGACCGTTCCATCCGGTGCTGGAAGAGACGCTTACACCCGATTTGACCGACGCCGGCACACCTGCCGTCGCGGAACCGGACGTCGCGACGGCCAACGGCTCGCGCGCCAGCAGCGCCGCGATGATCGTCTTCGAGCAGGTGCGGAAGATCTACGACCCGGACGTGGTGGCGGTCGACGACATCTCCTTCGTGATCGAGAAGGGCGAATTCGTGTTCGTCGTCGGCCCGTCCGGATCGGGAAAGTCCACGATCATCCGGCTGCTCCTCAAGGAGCTCGATCCGACCTCGGGTCGCATCATCGTCGGCGGCCGTGACCTCACGCGCCTGAAGCGCTCGAAGGTGCCGCTGCTCCGACGAAATGTCGGATGTGTGTTCCAGGACTTCAAGCTGCTGCGAGAGCGCAGCGCCTTCGAGAACGTCGCCTACGCACTCCGGGTACAGGGCGAGTCGAACGCGTCGATCCGAAAGAAGGTTCCCGAGGTCCTGGCACTCGTCGGTCTCGCGCACAAGACGGGATCGCGGCCAGACGAGCTCTCGGGCGGCGAGCAGCAGCGCGTCTCGATCGCGCGTGCCGTCGTCAACCACCCTCCGCTTCTCATCTGCGACGAGCCGACCGGCAATCTCGACCCTGACACCTCGGTCGGGATCATGCAGCTCCTCCACCGGATCAACACGGCGGGGACGACCATCCTGATGGTGACCCACGACCGCGAGATGGTCGACAAGATGCGCAAGCGCGTGATCGCGCTCGACTCCGGCAAGGTCGTCCGCGACGAGCGCCGCGGTGGGTACGAGACCGAATGAATCGCACCAAGCTTGTCGTCTCGGAGGCGCTTCGGTCGATCAGGGGCAACATCTCCACGTCGTTCGCGGCGACGATGACGGTGCTGATCGGCATGTTCCTGCTGGGCCTGTTCGTCGCCCTCGGGACGTGGGTCGTGTCGTGGTCCGATCACGTCAAGAGCCAGCTCGAGGTCAAGGTGTTCTTCGTCGACTCCGCCAAGGACAAGCAGGTGAACACCGTCCGCATCGCGCTGGAGAAGGACGACCGGATCAAGGAGTTCAGGTTCGTCACGAAGGAGGAAGCGCTCAAGCGGATGGAGAAGCGCTACCCCGAGCTCACCGCCAACCTCCCGTCGAATCCCCTGCCCGCCTCCTTCGAGGTGCTTCCGAACCGGGCCGAGGAGGTCAAGGCAATCGCAGCGGATCTCCGCGCGCAGAAGTTCGCCGGGGTGGAGAAGATCAAGGACGGCCAACAGACCTCCAAGCGGATCCTTCAGGTTGCGCGGGTGATCGAGGTCATCTTCCTGGTGGCGGTCTTTGTCCTCCTCGCTGCGTCGATCTTGCTGATCGCGAACACCATTCGCCTCTCGATCCACTCGCGGCGACGTGAGATCGAGGTGATGAAGCTCGTCGGGGCGACCAACTGGTTCGTGCGCGGGCCGTTCATGGTCGAGGGCCTGCTGGTCGGGTTCTTCGGAGCGCTCTTCGCGGTCTTGCTCCTGCTCCTCGGCAAGGAGATCGCGCTTCCTGCGATTCTCGGGCACATCGACACCTCCCAGGACGTGCAGGCCTGGGGCTTCCCTCTCATTACGCTCATCCTGCTCGGAGTCGGGCTCAGCGTCGGTGCGCTCGGATCGGGAATGACGCTGCGCAAGCACCTGCGGATCTGATCTAAGAGGCCCGATGCCAGGACGACGAGGGCGAGGACGTCCGCCGAAGCGGCCGAGTCGGGCTGCACGGCACGCGCGCGCCAGCGGCGCGTATCACCGCGCCGCGGTGAAGAAGGCAGAGGATCGCATCGAGATCCGGCTTCCGACGAGGCGATCGGAGCCCGAGTCGGTTGTCGCGCATCTCGGGCCGACGAACTCGGGCAAGACGTACGACGCGCTCAAGTTTCTCGCAGAGGAGGGGAGGGGCGTCTACGCCGGCCCGCTGCGCATGCTCGCGCAAGAGGCGCACCGACGGCTCGTCGAGGAGCTCGGTGCCGATGCGGTCGGCCTGATCACCGGTGAGGAGCGGATCAACGACAAGGCCGCGATCCTGTGTTGCACGGTCGAGATGGCCCCGACTCGCGGTGAGGTGCTCGTGCTCGACGAGGTGCAGTGGGCGGACGACGAGGAGCGCGGCGCAGCGTGGACGCGGCTGCTGCTCGAGGGCGAATACCGCCACATCAGGCTTCTCGGCGCCCTCGATGCGCTCCCGCTCGTGCGTCATGCCTTCCCGGATGCCGAGGTTCGTGTCCTCGAGCGGAAGCTGCCGCTCGAGTGGATCGGCTCGGTCTCGCTCCGCTCGGTCACGCCGGGCAGCGTCCTGGTTGCGTTCAGCCGCAAGGCCGTGCTGGCGCTGGCAGGTGAGGTGAACCGGCTTCATCCCGATCGTGTGGCGGTGCTGTACGGGGCGATGCCGCTCGGCTCGCGCCGCGAGGAGATCGACCGGTTTCTCGAGGGACGGGCAGACGTCTGCGTCGCCACCGACGTGCTCGGGCATGGGGTCAATCTCCCCTGCGAGACGATGCTCTTCGCCGAGACCACGAAGTTCGACGGTGAGAACCGGCGCGACCTGCTCCCGTGGGAGATCGCCCAGATCGCCGGGCGGGCGGGAAGGTTCGGGCTCGTCGAGCGCGGGCACGTCGGCGTGCTCGTCGGACTGCCGTGGACGACGCCGAGGCCCGAGCTCGTCGAGGAGGCGCTGACGCCTCACGTCTCGCTTCCCGAAGGGCACCTCGGCTATCGGATCGTCGACGAGGCCCGGATCGGGCCGCGGCTGTCCGACCTCGGCGTCGAGGATCCGCGCGATCTCGATGCGGCGCTCGCCGCCTGGCACCGGGTCGCGACCCGCGAGTGGGCGGCGGATGGGTGGCTGTCGGTCGAGTCGCTGCAACCGATCCGGGGCCGACTCACCGTGATCCAGCAACACCTGCGCCGTGGAGGACGCGCGCTTTCGCTTGCCGATACCTGGCGGCTCGCGAGCGCGCCGATCGATCCGGACGGCGCCGAGATTCTCGGCCTGCTCGCGCTTGCGGTCGCAGGTGACCAGAGCCAGCGGGCGGTGCTTCAGTACATGCTGGATCCCGCGCGACTGCGTGATGCGTCGCTCGAGGAGGCCGAGAACGCCGGCCGGCTCGCCGGGATCCTGCGGTGGTTCGCGCTCCAGTACAACGGCGTCGCCGGGATCACCATCGAGCGCGCCGCGGCGCTCGAGGAGGCCGCGGTCGAACGGGTCGTCTCGCGGCTCCGGGTCGAGGTTCGCGACGGAAAGCTCGGTCGTTGCCGCTCGTGCGGGAGCACGTGTCCTCCCTGGTTCCCGCTCTGCGAGCGCTGCTCGCGATCGCGGCGCTAGAGCGGGACCGCCTTACACTTGCTCACGTGGCCAAGGAAACGGGAACCAAGCTGATTGCCGAGAATCGGAAGGCGCGTCACGACTACGAGCTTCTCGAGAAGCTCGAAGCCGGCCTGCAGCTTTCCGGCACCGAGGTGAAGGCTCTCAGGCTCGGCGGAGCGCAGATCCAGCAGGCGTACGCCGAGATCCGCGACGGCGAGGCCTGGCTGGTCGGTGCCTCGATCTCCGAGTACGGCGCCGGGAATCTCGCGAATCATCGGCCCGAGCGCGACCGCAAGCTCCTCCTGCATCGCCGGGAGATCGATTCGCTTCGCGGCCAGGTCCGTGAGAAGGGTCTCACCCTGATTCCGACACGTCTCTACTTCAAGGACGGTCGCGTCAAGCTCGAGATCGCAGTCGGGCGCGGTAAGGACAAGGGCGACAAGCGCCGGACGATCGCCGATCGCGACGCGAAGCGGCAGATCGAGCGCGCCCTCAAGAGCCGCTAGTCACGAGATCGCGCCTCGCAGCGTGATCGCTCCAGGCTCGACGATGTAGCCGTGCCGCTCGTTCAGGCGTCGGATCGGCTCGTTCCGCTCCTCGTTCTGGGTCTCGAGCCTTTCGAACCCGTTCGCAATCGCCCAACCGATCTCGGCGCGCTTGAGCGCACCTGCGATCCCTCGTCCCCGCCAGCGGCGCAGCACACCGGTCATGTCGTGCGCCACCACCCGTGGCCGCGACTGCGAGAACGCGAGCTTCGCGTACCCTGCGACCTCGTCGTCGACGAAGGCGACGAACGTCGCGTCCGGGCGATCGCCGACACCGCGCATGTCCATCTCGACCCAGGTCTCGAGGTCGGGCATCACCTCGTCCTCACTGCCTGGCACGTCCGAGTAGGCCTCGCAGGCGACCGCGTACATCCCCTGCACCGCGTCGGGGTGCTCGGCCCAGGTCCCGATCCGGACACCCTCCGGCGCTGAGATGGCCGGCGGTTCGATGGACGCCAGCTCGAGCACGAACTTCGAGTCTCTCCCGACCTCGGCGTACCCGCGTCGCTGCGCCCAGGCAGCACTCTCCGCATCGGTCGCTTTCACCGATCCGAGCAGCTCTCGGTAGCCGAGCGCTTTGGCCCAGGAGCCGACGTGTTCGAGAAGCCCAGCCCCCGCGCCGCGGCGTCGGTGGGTGGGAGCGACCGCGAGCTCGACGCGCGCGACTCCTTCGGGCTCGTGCCAGCCCCCGACTCCGATCGCGGCGCCGGCATCGACCCCGTCGACCACAGCCACGAGCCAGATCGTCTCGCGCGCCTGACGCGCCCAGTCGCGGTACTCGCTCGCCGTACCCGCGTCGTCGTCGCCCAGCCGCAGCGTCGCGGCGAGCCGCTCGAGCTCATCGTCGTGAATCTCGACTATCTCCATCCTGCGAACGTACCAACCGTTGCGGCTTGGATCAGGTGGCCTCGACGAGTAGGCTCGGTCAGCACACAAGGTGATCACGACGAAGGAGGTCGTCTCGTGCGAAGCGTTGGGCTGACCGTGAACGGGGTGCAGCACGAGTTGGAGATCGAGCCGCGCGAGCTGCTCGCCTTCGTGCTGCGTGACAGACTCAGATTGACGGGAACGAATATCGGCTGCGACACGTCATCCTGCGGCGCGTGCACCGTGCTGCTCGACGGCGTCTCGGTCAAGTCGTGCACGGTGCTGGGCGTCCAGGCGGACGGGGCCGAGATCACGACGATCGAGGGGTTGAGCGGCGCCGACGGCCTCCACCCCGTGCAACAGGCGTTCCACGACCACCACGCGCTCCAGTGCGGGTATTGCACGCCGGGGATGGTCATGGCCGCGGTTTCGTTGATCGAGCATGGTGAGGCGACGAGCCGCGAGGCGATTCGCGAAGGGCTCGAGGGGAACCTCTGCCGCTGTACCGGGTACCACAACATCGTCGAGGCGGTCGCCGCAGCAGCCGGGCTCAACGGGAGCGCGTCATGACCGCGACCGAGACCGAGCCCTTCGTCGGCCGACGCGTCAAGCGGCGCGAAGACGCGTCCCTCCTCACCGGGAAGGGCACGTTCGTCGACAACATGGCGCCGGCGGGGACGCTCTCGATGATCCTCGTCCGCAGCCCGTACGCGCACGCGAAGGTCAAGAGCATCGACACCTCGGCGGCCAAGGCGCTCGAGGGCGTGGTCGCCGTCTTCACCGCTGCCGACCTCCAGGACGATTGGAAGGCGCCGATGCCGTGCGGCTGGCCGGTGACGGAGGAGATGAAGAACCCGCCGCACTATCCGCTCACCGATACCGCGCGCTTCCAGGGCGACGGCGTGGCCGTTGTGATTGCGACGAGTCGCCCGATCGCGAAGGACGCAGCTGAGCTGGTCGAGGTCGACTACGAGCCGCTGCCCGTGAGCGTCGACATCCTGAAGGCGCTCGAGCCGGGAGCGCCGCTCGTGCATCCCGAGATCGAGACGAACGAGTGCTACGACTGGCGGCTCGAGACGGCCGACACCGACGCCGCGATCGACGGCGCCGACGTCTCGGTCACCTGCCGCTACGTCCAGCCCCGTCTGATCCCGACGGCGATGGAGCCCCGTGGGGCTCTCTCGATCCCGGGCACGACGGGTGACTTCACGCTGTACTCGTCCACCCAGGTGCCGCACATCCTGCGCGCGCTCGTTGCGGTGACTCTCGGGCTGCCGGAGACGAAGCTCCGCGTGATCGCCCCGGACGTCGGCGGCGGGTTCGGGTCGAAGGTGATGATCTCCTGCGAGGAGTTGCTCGCGGTCGCCCTCTCGCGACGGCTCAATCGGCCGGTCAAGTGGATCGAGGAGCGGTCGGAGGGATACGTCGCCACGATCCACGGTCGCGACTTCGTCACCGAGTACACGCTCGCCGCAAAGTCGGACGGCACGATCGTCGCTTGCCGCGCGGTCGTGACGGCGGCGATGGGTGCGTACCTCGAGCTGGTCACGCCGGGCGTGCCGATTCTCGGCGCCTGGGTGTACGCAGGGACGTATGCGATCCCGAACTACAAGGTCGTCATCAAGGGCGTGTTCACGAACACGACGCCGACCGCGGCGTACCGCGGGGCAGGGCGGCCGGAGGCGACCTACGTGATCGAGCGGACGATGGACGCACTGGCCCTCAAGCTCGGGATGGATCGACTCGAGCTCCGACGGAAGAACTTCATCAAGGAGTTCCCGGCCACGATCGCCTCGGGCTTGACGATCGACTCGGGCGACTATCACGCCTCCCTCGACATGCTGGTCGAGAAGCTCGACCTCGACGGGTTCAAGGCGGAGCAGGCGAAGCGTCGCAAGGCTGGCGACGCCAAGCAGCTCGGCGTCGGGTTCTCGACGTACAACGAGATGTGCGGGCTTGCTCCCTCGCGCATCCTCGGGGCGATCCGCTACGGGGTCGGTGGCTGGGAGACCGCGACCGTTCGGTGCCTACCGACGGGCTCGGTCGCAGGTCGTCACGGGCACCTCGCCGCACGGCCAGGGGCACGAGACGGCCTGGGCGCAGATCGTCGCCGACCAGCTCGGGATGCCGATGGAGGACATCGAGGTGCTCCACGGCGACACCTCGATCTCTCACAGCGGCATGGACACCTACGGGAGCCGGAGCCTTCCCGTCGGCGGGATCGCCCTCTGGAATGCGGGAGAGAAGGTGATCGAGAAGGCCCGCGAGATCGTCGCCCACCAGTTCGAGGTGGCCACTGCCGACCTCGAATACGAAGCGGGGACGTTCAGCGTGAAAGGCTCCCCGGACAAGGCGCTGACCATGCGTGACGCGGCGTGGATCGCGTTCGCGGCCCACAACCTCCCCGACGGGATGGAGCCGGGTCTCGAGGCGACTGCGACGTACGATCCGCCGAACTTCTCGTGGCCGGCGGGCGCGCACGCCGCGGTCGTCGAGGTCGACACCGAGACGGGTGACGCACGGCTCGTCCGGTACGTCGCGATCGACGACGTCGGCACCGTGGTCAACCCGCTCATCGTCGAGGGGCAGATCCACGGCGGGCTCGCGCAGGGCATCGCCACCGCCCTCTACGAGGAGGGGAGCTACGACGAGGACGGAAACCTGGAGACGGCCAACCTCGTGACGTATCTCGTTCCCTCGGCGGCGGAGCTCCCGTCATTCGAGCTCGCACACTCGACCACCGTGAGCCCGACGAACCCGCTTGGTGTGAAGGGGGTGGGGGAGACAGGGACGATCGCGTCAGCCCCTGCCGTGATCAACGCGGTCATCGACGCGGTTGCGCACCTCGGCGTGACCGACATCCAGATGCCGGCCACGCCCGAGCGTGTCTGGCGCGCGATCCAGGAGGCGAAGTCGTGATTCCGGCAACGTTCGATTACGAGGTCGCGGAGAGCGTCGACCATGCGCTGGCGCTGCTGGCGGCCGACGGGGACGCGAAGTTGCTCGCCGGCGGGCATTCGCTGATACCCGCGATGAAGCTCCGGATCAGCAGGCCGACGAAGCTCGTCGATCTCGGTCGGCTGGCGGATCTCGCGTACGTCCGCGATGCCGGGGAGCACGTGGCGATCGGTGCGCTGACCACGCACGCCGCCGTCGCAGGGGCGGCGCTCGTGCAGGAGCACTGCCCGATCGTCTCCTACACGGCCGGACAGATCGGCGATCCTCAGGTTCGGCATCGCGGGACGATCGGCGGCACGCTCGCCCATGGCGACCCCGCCTCCGACATGCCGGCGGTGGTGCTCGCGCTCGGAGCCGAGCTCGTCGTCCACGGAAGCGGCGGTGAGCGGGTCGTTTCGGCGACGGACTTCTTCACCGGGGTCTTCACCACCGCGATCGCGCCCGGAGAGATGCTGGTGGAGGTACGGGTGCCGAAGCTCGGCGACTCGACCGGCTGGGCCTACATCAAGGCGAACCGGCGGGCCCAGGACTGGGCGACGGTCGGGGTCGCAGCGGTGGTTCAGCGAGACAACGGCGGGATCGCCAGCGCCGCGGTGGGGCTCGTGAACATGGGTGGCACGCCGCTTCGTGCGACGGCGACCGAGGCTGCCCTCGCATCGGGCTCGTCGCTTGCCGATGCGGCGGCGGTCGTCTGCGATGGCGCAGACCCGCCGGCGGATCACGCCGGTTCGTCGGAGTACCGCGCGCACCTGGCCACCGTGATCACGCGGCGCGCGTTGGAGCAGGCGCTCGCGAGCTAGTCGGACAAGCCGGTCGGCAGAAGATGGCGGGTGTCCGCGCGGACACCCGCCATCTGACTGCGAAGGCTAGGGAATGCTCGGGTGCTCGAGGGCCTCGCTGAGGACGCGGCGCGGTTGCTGGCCGTGCTCGCAGATGAGGCGGTGGAGGAGGACGTGGGGTGCGACCGACTGGACGTCGGCGATCGTCACGACGTCGCGACCGCTGAGCCGCGCGATCGCCTTCGAGGCGCTGGTGAGGTGAATCGCGGCGCGTGAGCTGGCGCCGAGGACGACGCCCGGGACCTCACGCGTCTTGCGTACGACGCCGACGACGTAGCGCGCTGCGTCGTCGGGCATCGTCGTCGCGTCGAGCTCTCCTCGGGCACGTTCGAGACCGACGATGCCGAGCAGCGGCTCGATCTCGCCGAGCATGTCCGGTGTGACTCCCGTGTGCGGCAGGCGGAGCATCTCGACCTCGCTCTCGGGGTCGCAGTAGTCGATCTCGACCTTGAACAGAAAGCGGTCGAGCTGTGACTCGGGTAGTGGGAACACTCCCTTCCTGCTCGAACGGGTTCTGCGTCGCGATCACGAGGAACGGGTCTGGCAACCGCTCCACGCGCCCCTCGACCGTGACGCTTCGCTCCTGCATCGCCTCGAGCAGCGCCGACTGGGTTCGCGGCCGGGTCCGGTTTATCTCGTCCGCGAGCAGCACGTTCGTGAACAACGCTCCCGGGATGAAGACACGCTCGCCGGCACGGATGAGGACATCGCCGATGATCTCGGTGGGGGTCGTGTCCGGCGTGAACTGAATCCGGCGGAAATCCGCGCCGAGGACGTAGGCCGCTGCCCGGGCGAGCAGCGTCTTCGCGCTCCCCGGCGGGCCTTCGAGCAGCACGTGCCCGCGCGCGATTGCGGCGATCAGGAGCAGATCCACGGCGTCGCCCTGCCCGACGACGACCTTCGCGACCTCTTGCTTCGCCCGGTCGCGCAACGTGCTCAACGTGTCGTACGGCATTGCGGTGCTTGACCTCCCGGTTGACCCCGCACGGAGGATACTCACCTCTGCTGCAGCGCAGGCCTCCCGGGCTTCCCGACGTGCGGGTCTGCGGCTACAGTGAGGGCAACATACGGGGGCGATCAGGTTTCGACGTGGTCGGTTCTCCGGTCGAGCAGCGAGCCGAGGTCGCCGGTAGGCCTCGTAAATCAACCGGCAAAAACACAAGTGCGAAGAATGACCTCGCACTCGCCGCCTAGTTCACACTAGGTCTGGCGACGTCTCACCCGGTTCCGCCTGAGGCCGGGATGAGGCGCCAACTATCGGGCTAGGGACCGAAGGAGCGCCAATCGCCTGAGGTTCGACAACCAAGGATAGGCTGGCCCGTCGGTAGGCAGTCCGCCACCGGCCGCCGGGCGAGATCAAAGCGCGGACTACGCTCGTAGACGTTCGTCTCGGTGCGATTGCGGACGCGGGTTCGATTCCCGCCGCCTCCACCTCAGCGATTCGAGGCCCTCAGGGGCCTCGTCTCGTTCTGTCTCGACTCTGACGACGCTTGGTGCGTGTCGCCTGTGCCGCAGCTGGTGAGGGGAGAGGAAGCGACCGCCGACACGCAGATGCGTCGCGTCAACCACCAGAACGTGCTGCTCGCAGGGTGCTTGGAGTTCTTGCGACGTCGCTCCCGCTGATGCCCGTTGACCCAGACTTCGACCTCGACAGTCAACCGTGGTCGTCGGGTTTCGGCTGAAGCTTGCAGTAGATCCGGCGCACAAAGCGGTGGTAGTCTTGGGACGGTGGATGAGCCGAAGATCCCGCATCCACCGGGTCGGCGCCCGAAGGGTCATCTATGAGTGGGCGTCCTCATCACCGGTTCGCAGTCTCCACACGAGCGCTGCTCCTGAGGCTTTCCGTTAGCCAGGTCAGTCGAACAAGTGATGGTGGGTCGAGTTGAGGCTCTCAGCTGTCCATCCCGCAACGCTGAAGCGGCGATTTGAGACAGCGCGGGAGATCTACCGATACGGTGGCATACGAGCGGTTACGGTGAGGGCGTTGCCCGTCCTGGGCTACCACCGGTTCGTCTTCTTCGAAGCGTCGCTCAGCCCGCCCCTCCCGACTCCGCCGCACAGCGTCCCGCTTGAGTTCGACTTCCTAGGACGTGAAGGGCTAGATGAGCTGGTGGCGTTTCGACCGCGGGTAGAAGCTGCAGAGCTCGAGCGTCGCTTCGATCTTGGAGACCGTTGCTTCGTCGCCCGCACCGGAGGAAGGATCGTCTGCGCCTGCTGGGCTCATCGACGTAACCAAAAGTTCCGCGAGAATAGGTACGAGCTCGTTGTGGGCGAGGATGCCATCTATGTATGCGACGCGTTCACATCGCCGACAATGCGCGGAAAGCGCATCGCCTCAGTCGTTAGGAGCGAACTGAACAACCGACTTGCATCAGAAGGGTATGTGCGCTCGCTGTCGTACGTCCTCGGCGGCAACAGCGCAGGACTGATCAGCACCCAACGTGCCGGCTCCCGGGAGACCTGGCGCGTAGCGACTCTGAAGCTTGGCCCACTCCCCCCGATGCGTATGCCTTACTGGGGCTCAGGACCGCTGAAACCTCGACCATGATCGGGCGGCTCCCACAAAGGCGGACAGGTCATTGGACACGGCGAGCGCGACCCACCGCTCGGCATGCAACACCCACCGCGGCGTCTTCGCAGACAAGGTAGGTCAACTTCGTCTCGGGACCGTCGATTGGCGAACCGTCAACTCCAGTCAGTCTGCGGTCGGCCATCAGCACCACGTGCCGATGGTTCGCGATCCCGAGAATCAGCGTCATGCTTTCACGCTATCGGCGACAGCGCCTGCTCCGCCACGCCGAGGGCGCCGACTCGTTCTGGCACGAAACGGCAGGCGATCTGTACTCGGTCAACCAGACGGCTACACTCGAACTCGATGCTGAGGCGCCTTCGAGCCTGGCTCCGACTTCGCCCTCGGCGGCAGTTGACGTCCGACGAAGTGGCCGCGCTGGCAGAGGCGGAGCGCGTTCGCCAGGAGATCGTGACGAGCCGCGTCGCGGATCGGTTCGGCCCCCGTGGCGCGGCCTCCGACCGAGACTTCAAGGTCTAGCACGGGCCGGAATTCGCGACCGTGACGGACGCGCCCACGCTCCCGTTCGGCGTTCCCGAGCTCCTCGCCTACGTCGCCGGTGCCAGCCGAGTCCTCGATGCCGCGTGCGGATCGGGCCGCCTGACCGTCGCGCTCGCGTCGGCAGGCATCGAGACGACCGGCTTCGACACGAACGCGAGGGTGCTCGAGGACGCGCGCGCACGCGCTGCCAAGGCCGGCGTTTCGCTGACGCTGCTCGAGGCCGACCTGAATGCGCCGCTGCCGTTTTCAGATGACGTCGTTCGACGGAGTCACGAGCCGGCTCGCGCTGATGATCGCGGACGATCCGGTCGCCACGTTGAAGGAGCTCGGCCGCACGCTTCGCTCCGGTGGGCGGCTCGCGACCGCGCTCTGGGCGACCCTCGACCGAAACCCGTGGTTCGACGAGCCGCGCAACGCTGTCCGCACTGTGCTCGGCGAGGACGAGGGGAGCTTCGCGCGTGCCTTCGGCCGGCTGGGCGACCCCGACGAGGCCTCTCTGACTCACGCTGCTGCGGGACTCGATGACGTCGAAGTGCGAGTTCTCGAGGAGCACGTCATGCGTACCGGCGCCGACGAGCACTGGAGCCTTCTCGCGGCGGAGAACGGGCACTTTCGCAGGATCGATAAGACGCTCGACGATGCCGCCCGCGCCGCTCTCGTAGCCGACCTCGCGGGCCGCCTCGAGCGTTTTCGGGACGATGCCAACCTGGCGATCCCGCGCACCCTCGTGCTCGTCACCGCCCGTCGCGACGCCTGATCTCGACGAGCGCTGTTGCCCCTTTCGGGAAGCGGACCCACGATGCGTCGATGGCCGGTGCGCATCGAATGGCGGTCGTGGCCATAGTCGCCGCGAGCGTGCTCATGCAGGGCAGGCTCAGTCGCGAGCAGATTGCTCAAGATCAGGGTTGTCCCGGATGTACAGCCCGCGCGTTTGCGTCATGATGGAGGATCACCATCGAAGGGGAGGTGGACAATGACCACCCTCGCTACCCCTCGCGAGACGTTCGACGAGCGGGTTGACCGGTTGATCTGCTCTCACCGCGACGAGTGGCCACAGCTGCACTCGACGACCACGCACGCGGCAATCGCCGGGCTCATCGCTCGCGCGGACGGTCTCGAGAAGGCAATCCACGTGATGGCCCTCGAGATCCAGCGGCTTTCCGAGAAGGACGAAGCGTCAGGGCCGAACGCCGACGACTAAGGGCTCGCTCTACGCTACTGAGCTCTACCCAACAGAGCCGGCAGCGGCAGCGGCCAACTCGGTCGTAAAGAACTCGAGTGCGGTTCGCGTCTTCGTCTGCTGCTCGCCGTCCAGGTCGATCCCGCACGACTGAAGGAACGCGCGCGTCTCCACGACCGCAGCGAGCATTTCCATTGGTGCGCACTTCGTCGAGAGTTCGAGCACCATCGAGTTGTCCGGATAGAGCCAGAGCTCGCCGACGAGCCGTCGTGAGAGGCCCTTCGGCGTCACCTTGACCTTGAGGACGAAGACCGGGCCGAGCACCGACAACGAGTCCAGCTCGACCCCTTCCGGTGCATGATCCTTGAAGAACGAACGCTGCTCCTTCGTGAACACCTTCGAGATTCGACTTTCGCCGGCCGCGACCGAGCGGATCTTCGCGTTGTCCGCAGCCGCCTTCAGCGATGCCGAGCAGACGAAGGTGCCCGGCATGAGATCGACCTCGACCCCCGTTGAGGGCGACTTCCGGAACTCCTCGGGGAGATCCTTCGGGTCGACCGGGCGAAGCTTCACCACACTGTCGCCCTCACGGCCCTGCACTCGACGGGCGCGCACGACAAGGCCGACCTTGTTGAGCGCCAGATCCGGCGTGTCGAAGAAGAAGACCTGACGGATCTGCCCGTTGAGCGGATCCGCTCCGAGCGCAGTCCCAACCGCCTTTCTCGTGCTTGGTGGGACTGTGAGCTTGAGCTCGATGCTGTCAGAGCCCCCGGCGAGCTCGACGACACGCAGAAGGTCGTCGTCGGATAGTCGCCTCCGGCTCTCTCCGCGTTTCGCTAGCCATCGCGAGAGCCGCTACGCGGCCTGAGACCTCACGTAGTCGAGGAAGCCACGCACGTCGGCGACGGGCTCGGTGTAGGCCGCGCCCAGGGTGGTCTCCATCGCGCTCATGTAGTCCTCGAGCCACGCGGGGAAGGGGTAGTCGATCATCCGCAGGAACTCGATCGAGGCGGCAAGGCGGATATCGGCGATCGAAGGCGAGTTGCCGCCGATGAAGCGCTTGCCGTCGAGGAAGAACGAGCGGTACACCTCGAGCGGCTTTGCGAGAGCAGCTTCGGATTCCTTCTGCGCGACCGCCTTCGCCTCGTCGCTCGCGTCCGACGCGCCTACCTCTCCCGGATAGTGGGGGAAGCCGAGCGCTCCATACGTCGCCTTTGCAATCAGCGGATACAGCGTGCCGATCAGGTAGAACATCGCGCTGTCGATGGTGGCGCGGGCAGCCGGCTCGGTGGGGTAGAGGCTGTCGAGACCGTGCTTGTTGCAGAGGTACTGCATGATCGCGCAGCTCTCCCACATCGCACCCTTGGGAAGCCCTGCCTCCTCCATCGTCGGCGTGAGGCCAGAAGGGTTCATCTCGAGGAACTCGTCCGTGCCCGTGCTGCCCCAGACGTCGATCTCCTCGCAGTCGAGCCCCGCAGCGCGTACGAAGATGCGCGCGGTCAGGTTGTTGACGCTCGGCTTGAGGACGTGAAGTGTGATGTCGGCCATGTCTTCTCCTTGTCAGTATGGATTCTTTGGCGAGCGTTCGCTGGAAAGCGACTCGCGAGACCGGAGCACGAGCGCCTCGATGACGTCCGCGAGGTGCTCCTTGTCGATGTGGTGGTCGCCGCGGGCGACGCGGACCTTGTGCGCCTCGAGCAGCACCTCGGCATGCGTGAACCCCACCGGCGGTTCGAAGCGCCACGCCGCGAGCTCGATCGTGAGACCCAGCGGGTCGTCGAAGTAGATCGAGTCCATGAAGCCGCGATCCCGGATGGCGACTTCGATGCCGCGCTCCTCGAGTCTCTTTGCCGCCTGGCTGAAGGTCACCTGCGAGACCGTGAACGCGATGTGGTGCACGCATCCCGGGTCGGTGGGAGTCCGCCTCGGGTCAGGCGTGCGCGACTCGTTCGTGAAGATCGTGATCAGGCGACCGTCACCGGGATCGAAGTAGAGATGGCTCTCGCCTTCGTTGTCGAGGTTCGGCTGCTCGAACACGAACGGCATGCCGAGCACGCCCTCCCAGAAATCGATCGACGTCTGTCGGTCGGCGCCACAGATCGTGATGTGGTGGACCCCCTGGGTTTGCACCTTCTGCATCAGCTGTCTCCCTCCACCACATGCTCCACGAGCTTCGATTTGTACTCGCTGCGCTGAAGACTTCCAAACGGCACGAGCTCGATCTTGGTCTGAACCACGAGGACGTTACGCAATTGGTCGCGGATCGTGGTTGCGAAGGCGTCGTCGGCGATCGCGTCCGGCGCGAGCTCGACGTGCACGAGGAGCGGCGGTTCTTGCCGCGGGCCGGCCGCGGTCGGCTTGATGAGGACGTTCCCGCTGACCCCGGGTACGAAACTGCTCACGACTTCACGCACCGCCGTCGGAAACAGGTTGACCCCACGCACGATGAGCATGTCGTCGGTTCGGCCGAGACACCGCACCCGTGGGCTCGTTCGGCCGCAACGGCACGGGCTCGTGCTCATGCGAACATGGTCGCGGGTACGAAAGCGCAGCAACGGCGCGGCGCGGTGCTGGAGGTGCGTCAGCACGAGCTCGCCGGTGGCGCCGTCCTCCACCGGGATCGCAGCTCCAGTCTCGGGATCGATCAGCTCGGGGTGAACGAAGCCTCGCGCACCGAGGTGCATGCCGTCCTGCTCCTCGCACTCGCCCCACAGCGACACACCGATATCGCCGATCCCCATCGCCTCCGTCACCTTGGCTCCCCAGCCTTGCTCGAGCTTTGCCCGGAAGGCGGGCTCGCCGCCACCCGGCTCGCCAGCGACGAGAACGCGCTTGACGGTCGACGCGGCAAGGTCGAGGCCGCGCTCTGCCGCCCATTCGACCGCATACGCCGCGTACGAGGGCGTGAGCATCGCCGCCTCGGGCTTGAGCTTCTCGATCGCAAGCATCAGACGCTCGGTATTGCCGGTGCCGACCGGGATGTGACACAGGCCGATCCGATCGAACGCGGACAGGGCAGCTCCCGCAACGAACGGCCCGGCGTTGTAGGTCGACACGGCGCGTTGCCCTGCGGTGACGCCCGATGACGAATAGCTTCGCGCCGAGCCTGCGATCCAGTTGGCGAGATCGCCGGCGGTGAGTGGGATGAAGCTCGGGGTCCCGGTGGTGCCGCTCGTCGAGTAGATCCGGACGATCTCCGACGGGCTCGCGCAGAGATGAGAGCCGATGGGGTTCTCCTCGGTGCGACTCTCGCGGAGCTCGTCCTTCTCGGTCGTCGGGAGGCTCGAGATGTCCCCGAGCCCGCCCGCGTCAGCGGCGGAGGTGATTCCCGCCGCCGCGAGCTTCTCGCGATAGAACGACGAGCGCTCGAACAGGTATTCGAGCTGTGTCGCGTAGCTCGCCTCGTCGAGTGCGACCTGGTCGGCCCAGGGAAGCGCCTCGATCTCGGGCTCAAGCATCGTCTTGGGGGGCCTCGTAGGTGACCGCGTGGTCTGCGGCGCGCTGCCATGAGGAAACCGACGGGCCTCGTCTGCTCCTCGACCAGGTGCCCGAGGAGACCGGCGGTCCGAGCGAGGAGCGGGATCGCCTTCGCGGTCGAGACAGGGAAGCCGAGGTCGAGCAGCACTGCGGCAATGGGCATCGAGACGTTCATCGTGAGCGGCCTGCCCCAGACCGTTGCCACGGCGTCTCGGAGCTCGCGCGCGAGGAGGACGTGGGGGCCGCTGACGCCTCGGGCGTCGGCGAGCGCGAGGATGCGCTCAGCGCGCGGATCGAGCGGCCGGTGCACCGGATGGCCGAAGCCCGGCGCCCTCTCGCCGGCCCCGTGGATCGCGCGAGCGGCCTCAGCGGCGGCTGCCGCCGGCGTCTTGCCGCTCTCCACCTTCGCCTGCGTCTCCACGAGGAGCTTTGCGCACACCTCGGAAGTGCCCAGCACGACCGGTCCGCAACCGAGGATCCCCGCCGCCACGGCGCCTTGCAGCGACCCCGGATCGGCGGCGAGCGTCATCCGGGCCGCGACGTTCGTGGGCATCATCCCGTGCTCGGCGATCGCGACCAGCAGCAGGTCGAGGAAGTAGCGCTGCTCCTCGGTCGGCTCCTCCCCGTCAGAAGGAGATGGAAGTACTCGGTGAAGCTGAGCCTTCCCATCAGATCGTCGCAGAGATCCCGGCCCTTCACCTCGACGCGGTCGGGGAAGGCCTGGCAGATGTCGCTCGTGGCTCGAGAGGTCCATCTAAGGCACCCAGCGCTCGGCCAGCGGGGTCACCTGGAGCTCGTGCGTCGCTGCGCGCGCGCCCTGATCGGCAAGGAAGAGGACTGCGTTGGCGAGCTCGCGCGGGTCGGCGAGGTCCGGCTGCGGCGGACGCTCGTCGGCAAAGGGCTGAATGCCGGCGTCGATGATCAGCAGGGCAACGTGGATCTGGTGCTCGCGCAGCTCGAGCGCGGCGGCCTGGGTGATCGCCCGTACGCCAAAGGCGCCGGCAGCCCAGAGCCCACGTCCACCGGCCGCTCGTCGCGAGGAGCCACCCGTTGCCTGGATGACGGTGGCCGGCGTCCCCTGCGGCAAGGAGGAAGCGCCCGGACGCCGAGAGGAACGAGAAGGCGGAGCGCGCCGGAGCAGCCGCCCACGCGTCGAACGCGGTGGGCGCCGCTTCGGCAATCGGACCGCCACCGAAAGGCCCCGAGCGGTCGCCGCCGTAGGCCGACGCCGCGTTCACGACGAGGTCGACGCCACCGTGTGCCCGTGCGGCATCGGTCAGCAGCCTGGAGCACGCTCGCCTGGTCGGTGACGTCCGCGCTGAGCGCGATCGCGCCGGCCTGTGTGATGCCCGCGAGCGTCTCTTCCGAACGCGCAATCCCCGCGACCGCCCAGCCGTCGGCCAGCAGTCGGTCGATGACGGCCTTGCCGAGATTCCGCGCGCCGAACACGACTGCGCTACGAGGGCGTTGCGCGAGACCTTCCATCGCCGCCACGATACTCGCCCCACCTCAGGCCAGGCGCTAGATGGCGGAGGGCCTGCCTGTGCAGGCCCTCCGCCGGAGTCTCTAGGAGACCTTGAAGAAGCCGAACATCGAGCTCTCGTGGGGCTGACAGTAGAACTTGTACTTGCCCGCGCGGAGCTTGAGCGTCACAGTCTTCAAGCCTTTCCCGGAAACGGTCGTCACCACGCGCTCGACGCCGGGGCCTTCGAGCACGAAGTTGTGCGAGCTCGACTTGTCGTTGACCGTCAGTGAGTACGTGCCCTTCTTGAGCGCCTTCACCGACTTGCCGGCTCCGGTCTTCAGAGAGATCGTGAAGCCAGGCCCGTCGCTGCCGAGCAGCTTCTGCGGCGCTGCGATCGCGATCGACGCGGCGACGCCGACGGCGACGACGAGTGCGGCTCCGACCAGGAGGATCCGTTTCATCTAGCTCTTCCTTCCGCTCGACGACATACAGGGAGACGCTCACTCATACGGGCGAGGCGGCCGCCCGGATTGCACAGGCGTCTGGTCGGTGCGGATCCTGGGGCGCTAGCCGCGGAGTGCGAGCGAGCGCGCCCGGAAGACCAACGGATCCGACACTCTGGAGAGCAGCGCCACCGCGGATGCGATCCACGAACGCGCCACCCGGTCGACGACGATCGCCGAGAGCGTTCCGACAGCGGCGCCCGCAAGGACGTCGGAGGGGTAGTGCACACCGAGCAGGACGCGCGAGAGGGCGATGAGCGTCGCGACGACGAGCAGGGCGCCACCGACCCGACGTGAGACGAAGAGGACGGATACGGCAATCGCGAAGGCGGCGGCCGCGTGGTCGCTCGGGAACGACGGATCCGGGCTAGGCGCGGCGAGGAGATGCGTCAGTGCCGGATGGGCTGCGAACGGGCGCTCGCGCGCCCACACTGCATGCGCAACGACCTGGTTGATGCCCAGGGCAACCGTTGCACTCGTCAGCGCGGAAAGGCACGCGTGCTTCCAGCGGGAATCCCCGTACGGCCGGGCGGCAAACCACAGCGCGAACGTGAGGATCGCGATCGCAGGAACGAGCATGGCAGCGCCGACGGTGACCGGGTCCTCGAGCCAGTCGCGGGTCGCGACCGTCGCGTTGAGGAGGTGGAAGAGATGAAAGTCGATCTGATGATGGTAGCCGCCTCGAGGGGAGCCGAGCCCGCGGCGCGTCGTGAGAGGAGTGGTCTACGATCGAGACGTGGCCAACGATCGCCTCGTCTACTCCACCGACAGCGGCGATCATCGCCGGAACGAGCGCGACTCACGGAAGCACGCGACCAAGAGCGTGAAGGGTGGGCCGGAGCTTCCGAACGACGGCGTCGTCAGGGTGTTCCGCGAGAAGGGCGGTCGAGGCGGCAAGACGGTCACGGTGATCCGTGGGCTCCGCGGCGATCTTGCGGCGGTCGCAAGCGATCTCAAGCGTCATTGCGGCTCGGGTGGCGCGGTCAAGGACGGAGCGGTCGAGATCCAGGGCGACCATCGGGACAAGATCGTCGCGCGGCTGCGCGACGCAGGGCACGTCGTGAAGGCTGCCGGCGGCTGACGACTCAACTCCTCCCGATGAGGTCGCCGGCCTAGCCGAGGAGGAGCGTGAACGGGGCGTCGATCGCATCTTGGCGCCCCGGGGCCCAGAGAGACACCCTGAAGATCCCGCCGCCGATGTCCTTCACCGTCGTCTCGGCGTCGCCGCTCACGACCGCGCCGCGCGCGCGGTTGCCTGGAAACCGCACCTCGTAGACGCCGGTCGAGATCCGCCGAGCCTGCGGCCGCCCGCCCGTGCAGTTGAACGCCTCGCTGAAGATCGCTTTACGGTCGGTGAAGGCGCCGCCGATGTTGACGATCCCCTTTGCGGGCTCGCCCGTGACGGCGGCAACACCTCGGACGGCCCCGGGGGCACAGCGCGGCTGTGGGCGGACTGCCTCGACGAGCCCGAACGCCGACCCGCCGAGGGCAAAGAAGAGAGCGGCGGTCGCAATTGCGGTTGCCGGACTGACCGAGAGACGACGTCTCATACGGGAACCGCCGTGACGACGATGTTGTCGCGGTAGTGCCCCTCTGACTCGATGAACGGGCCACCGCACGTCACGAGGACGAGCCTGGGCCGGCCCTGTCTGCGAGTAGATGGCCGGCGGAAGCTTCGCCTTGGCCATCGTCTGCAGCGAGACGACCTTGTAGGTGAACACCCGGCCTCCCTTCGTCGTCACCCGGACGCGGTCGCCCGGCTGCGCCTCTTTCAACCGGAAGAATGCACCGGCGCCGGCGGTGGCGCTGTCGACGTGACCCGCGATCAGCACCGCGCCCTTCGGCGCTCCGGGGAGCATTCCGTCACCCCACCATCCGGCCCGCCGGATGTCCTTGGGCACGTCGAGCGCGCCGGTCGTGAGGTCGATTCCCGCGGTGAAGACGCCGGCATCGATGCCACGGGCCTCGAGCTGCACCCGGGTCGGAGTGAGCGGGCTCGCGGGCACCTGGACGTGCGCCGCTGTGCGCTCGCCCTTCCCCGTGAGGACCAGCGGTCTCGCAAGCGCCGTCTCGGCGACCTCGGCGCATTCACCCTGTGTTCCCGCGACGAGCGCCGTCCCGACGAGCCTCTCTCGGAAGGTGTAGAAGCCGGCACGCGCAAGCTTGACCGGGGCGGACTTGAACGTGCCGTCGCCCTTCGCGGTAAGGCTTCCCTTCCAGTACGGAGCTCCCGTACAGCGGATCGCGGCCCGGCTCGCGAACGGACCGAAGAGATCCAGGTCGACTCGTGCCTCCGAGCCGCCGAGGCCGGTGACGCGGACATGATCGGAGATGGTCGCACCTGGAATGACCACCTCGTTCGACACCAGGGTCGTCACCTTCGGCGCCGCGCGCGCGACCGTCGTCTCGGACGTCTCGGCGCACTTCCCCTCGAACGCGCTGTGCTGGGGCGTTTCCACGAGCGATTCGCGGTAGGTGTAGTAGCCGACCTTGGCGATTCGGAAGGGCGCGGTGAGATAGGTCCCGTCCCCGTTCACCTTCACCGTCCCCGACCAGGCGGGCGTGCCGCCGCAGGCGATGCCGTCGACTGTCGGGAACGGGCCGTAGAGGACGACGTTCACCGTGGCGGCGAGCTTCCCGAGCCCGCTGACGATCACCGTGTCGCGGATCGTCGCGCCGGGGCTCGTCCGCTGCGAGCTCACCCGTGTCCTGACCGCAGGCGTGCCGGTGACGATGGTCGTCTCCGCGACCTCGCCGCAGAGTGTCTGGGCGGACTTCACAAAGTCGCCGCCGACCAGAGTCTCGCGGTAGGTGTAGAAGCCCGGAACCTCGAGCTTCACAGCCTCGGTCGTGAACTCGCCGTCAGCGGTGACCTCGATGGTCCCCGTCCAGATCGGCGTGGTCTCGCACACGATCGCGCTCTTGCTCGCAAAGGGGCCGTACAACGCGGCCTCGACGGTCGCCGGCTCTCCTGCGAGCCCGGCGACCGTGACCTTGTCCGAGATCTCCGCTCCCGGCGCGACGAGTTGGTCGCTGACGACCGTCTTCACGCTCGGCACGGCAACGACCTTCACCCGCTCCCGCGCGTCGGTGCACGGGGTCGTGACGCCGACATGGTTCGCGTCTCCGGGAATGACGTGCTGGTAGACGTACCAACCGGGGGTGTCGAGGCTCACGGGCTTCGTTGTCGTAACCCCCGACCCACTTGCCTTCCACGTGCCCTGCCAGGCGGGCTTCTGGTCGCAGCGGATCTCGGTGGGAGAGCGGAACGGGCCGTGGAGCTTCGCGGTGGCCGTGACCTTGAAGGTCGGGCTCGCCCCGTTGATCGTGACGCGGTCGGTGCTGCCTTCGCCCACCGCAACCTCGACCGGAACCGCCACGGACGTGACGTTGAGCTTGCTCTTCGCCACCGCGGTGGCTCCCGAGCCCGTGACGACCTGCGAGCTGGGCACCACGAGCCGCTGCCCGTTCGGTGCGGCCGCCGGAGTCGTCGGCCGGAAGACTCTCGGAAGCGTGGAGGGGAGTGGCTCGGTGCTGACGTCGAGCTTCGCGTCGTCCGCGCTCGTGGCGGTGAAGCTGACCTGCGCGACGCCGTTCTCGCCCGTCTTCGCGGTCGAGGTGACCCCGGCTGCGCCGTCGGCCTTCAGCTTCAAGGTGACGCCTGGGAGTGGATTGCCTGCGGCCGAGAGGACACGCACGGTCGCGGTTCCCCTCGCTCCCAGCTTGAGTGCGCTCGGCATCGAGACAGCCACTCGATAGGGGCCATGGAAGGCCGCGGCGTCCTTCACGATCTTCGCAAAGGTGCTTCCGACGCTTGCGTCGAGCTCGTCTGGTGACGCTTCGCCGGGGCGGGCGTCACCCATCTGTGAATGCACGTACAGCATCACGGCGGCTTGTTGTGTCGGGATCGTGCTCCGTCCGTACGCCCAGATCGCATAGGCAATCCGCCGCCGGCTCTCGAACGACACGATCTCCTTGTCGCGGTTGACGAGGACGCCGGAGGTGTCCTCTACGAACTTGTAGGCCGCGGATGGGTACCAGAACCGGAGATCGATGCAGAACCCACGGGGCTGGCCGGGAATCACCCCCTTGAAATCACCGAACCACCGGGTCCCCAGGCGATACGTGTCGTAGAACCCGATGCCCGTGGTGCCGCACGTGTTCTTGCCGCCGGACGCACAGGGGTCGTTCTGGTTCGGCGGCTGGGCGGCGAGGGCCTTGCCCGGGAGAGCGAGGAGCGCGAGCAGCAGAAGCGTGGCCCACGTGACCCGCAGACGCGATCGACGGTTCACCGCGGGCATTATCAACAGAGTCGCCAGTCGATCGGCGGCAGACCCTGCTTCTCGAGATGGGCGTTGGCCCGCGAGAAGTGGCGGCAACCGAAGAATCCGCTCGCGCTGTACGGCGACGGGTGCGCCGCAGTGAGGACGTGGTGGCGGGCGCGATCGACGATCTCTCCCTTCTGCTGCGCGTACTTCCCCCAGAGGAGAAAGACAACCCCGTCGCGGCGATTCGAAAGCTCGCCGATGACGCGATCCGTGAACTGCTCCCAGCCCTTTCCGGCGTGCGACGCGGGCTTGCCGGGCGACACGGTGAGCACCGCGTTCAGCAGGAGCACGCCACGCTCGGCCCATGGGGTCAGGTCACCGCTCGGCGCAGGCTCGATCCCGAGATCCGTCTCGAGCTCGCGGAAGATGTTCTGGAGCGACGGTGGTGGGCTTGACCCCAGCCGGGACAGAGAAGCACAGCCCCATCGCCTGTCCCGAACCGTGGTAGGGATCCTGTCCGAGAATGACGACCCTGACGTCGTCGAGCGCGGTCCGCGCGAGCGCTTCGAACACGTGGTCTGGGGGAGGGTAGAAGCGGCGACCGGCTTCGACCTCGGCGACGAGAAAGGCGCGAAGGTCCTGCATCCGCGGCGACTCGAGCTCGTCCTCGAGCACGGCCAGCCAGCTCGGATGCATCCGCGGTCTCACCCGCTCATCCTAGAGTCGACGCAGGACCCGGCCAGTCTCGAGCAGCCGCCTCGCGGTCGCGGCAGGCACTCGGAGGGTCAGACCCCTCGGGCGGGCTCCGACCAGTGGCGCAAGGCCGCTTCGACATGCGAGCGCATCAGCGTCTCCGCCCGTCGGCCGTTCCTGGCGGTGATCGCCGCAAGGATCGCCTCGTGCTCCGCCACGTCGTCGTGTTGCCACTTTGGCTGGGTCGCGCGCCGGGCCAGGAGGCGTCGGCCGACGTCCGCGATCCAGAGCGAGTCGAAGATTCGGCGTAGGGCCTCGTTCGCGCTCGCATCGACGACCAGCGCGTGGAACGCCCGGCTTGCGTCGTGCGCCGCCGCAGCGGAGGACGCGGTTCGCTCGTCGTCGACGGTTCGTTGGAGCGCCGCGAGGTGAGCGTCGGTGCGCCGATCTGCCGCGAGTCGCGCGACGAGCGGCTCGATCAGCAGGCGCGCTTCGAGTCGTTCGAGCACCCGGTCGAGACCGAGGTCGGCGACGAAGAAACCGCGGTTCACCTCGAACTCGACGAGCCCGTCCCCCGCGAGCCGCCGCAGAGCCTCACGCACCGAGCCGCGCGAGATCCCGAGCGCCTCGGCGATCTCCGCCTGACCCACACGGGCGCCTGGGCCGAGCCGGCCGTCGACGATCATCGCGCGAATCTCGTCGTAGGCGAGCCCCACGACTGACCGCACGCGGAGCGGGGCCGGGAGGCCGACCGCAGCTTCGCTCATGGTGTTGACCGCATAGTTGACATTCGATGTTCGAACCTTTTATCGTCCCACGCGAGCGAACGCAAGTGTGCGGGTCGCGCTCGGGTCAACAAACTTGGAGGATGTCTCCGTGAGCCAGGTAGACACCGTCGGCCCCTCGTCTGGAGGGGAGCTCGGCGAAAAGAACCTCACAACGATTCACGCCGTTGCCCAGGCACTCGCGATCGGGCCGATGTTCTCGGTCGCGTTGATCCTCGGCGGGGTGTCGCGACCCGACATCGGCGCGGGTTGGAATGCGGCCCTGGCGGTCGTCGTCGCCACGCTCGGCGTCCTCTCCATCGGATACGTCATCGTGCTCTACGCGCGTCGGTTCGCCGGAGCGGGCGCGGTGTACGAGTACCTCACCCACGGCGCGCACCCGTGGCTCGGCGTTCTCACTGCCGGCTTCTTCTTCGTCGGCGCGCTGTTCCTGGGCGGCGGCGGAATCTACCTCGGGCTCGGGATCCTGCTCGACGGCTTCTGGACAGGGCACATCTCCGACAGCGGGCCGGCCTGGTGGATCTGGGGAATGATCGCGCTCGGGATCGTCCTCGTGCTGAACTACCGCGGCGTGCGAGTCGCGGTCGGAGCGATGCTCACCTTCGCGGCCGTCTCGTTCGTGCCGATGATCCTGCTCGCGCTGATCATCATCGGCAAGGGCGGCGAGAGCGGGAACACGCTCTCGATGTTCAACCCGAACGAGACCTCCTGGTTCGGAACCACGGGCGGCGGCGTGCTCGGCGGCGTGCTGCTCGGCATCCTGCTGTTCGTCGGGTTCGAGGCGGCGGCCTCGATCGGTGAGGAATCGAACGATCCCGCACCATTCGATCCCGCGCGCCGTGCTCTGGACGGTGGGGGCCGCCGGCGCCTTCTTCGTGCTGATGGCCTACGCGTTCTCGATCGGCTACGGCAAGGCGGCCGTGTCCGAAGGCGCCTGGGCCTTTTCGCCCGGGCCGGTGAGCGAGATGGCGACCAAGTACGTGGGCTCCTGGTACGCAACGCTGCTCGAGCTCGTCGTGATCCTCGATGCGATGGCGCTCGCGCTTGCGATCTGCGTCGTCATCGGCCGAGGATTCTTCGCGCTCGGACGCGACGGGCTCGTGCCGTCCGTGTTCGCGAAGACCTCCCGGTACAACACGCCGTGGGTCGGCAATCTCATGGTCGCCGTCGGCGGGATAGGCCTCGTCGTGCTGACCTGGATCGGCGGGTACATGGACCGGTTCCAGCTTCCGATCGGTGAGAACGGAGAGCTCGTGCCGATCTTCCCGAACGACCAGTTCGCGACCTTCATCCTCTCCGCGACGGTCGGATCGTTTGCGATCGAGCTCGTCTACCTGATCCTCGCGGTGGCTGCCTTCCGGCTCGTTTCGCAGGCCGGGAACAAGCCGTGGCAGTACGCGGTGGTCGCGATCGCCGTGATCACGCCGATCCTGGGGTTCTACGGCGCGCTCAAGCCCGCGCCGCACGACCGTTCGAACTACAACTGGGAGGCGATCTACTGGACGATCGCGCTCGTCGTGCTCGCGCTCATCTGGTTCGTCGTCCTGCTCGTCACCAGGCGCGGCAACGTCGACAACGCGGCCGCGCACGCTGCCGAGCACCACGGGGTCGCCCCGCTCGACGAGACGTTGGACTTCGAGGACGCGGGCGGGACTATGGTGCCGTAGGGCATCGCGTGACGGAGACGACTTGGCATGTAGTCGGACCGGCGGAGGATGCCCCCACAGGGCACCTCCGCCGGGTCGACGTCGACGGGAAAGCTGTGTGTCTTGGACGCACGGCCGCCGGCTGGGTCGCCTTCCAGGACACGTGTACCCATGAGGAGTGCTCGCTGTCCGACGGCGAGCTCGAAGACGACGTCATCGTCTGTCCGTGTCACGCCTCCGAGTTCGACCTCCGCACCGGAGATGTGCTCTGCCCGCCGGCACTCGAACCGCTTCCCATCTACGAGGCCCGGATCGCAGGAGACGTGCTCGAGGTAAGGCTCACCCCGCCACCCGCTGCCGCCGAGGCTGTCCACCAGCGCGAGGATCACGTCCTCGAATCGGTCGCGCGAGCAGCGACGGTCGCGGGGCCGAACACATCGCAGCTGGTCATCGACGACGTCGATCTCACCGACCTGGCGACCTGGGAGCGGGCCGTGCCCTACGAATGGCTCACGCTGCTCCGCCAGGAGGCGCCGCTCCACTGGCAACCCGAGACCGACGGCCGGGGATTCTGGGTCTTCACCCGGTACGACGACATCGTCCAGGTCTCGAAGGACTGGGAGACGTACTCGTCGGAGACGGGCGGGACGTCGCTCGAGGATCTCACCCCCGAGGAGGTCGAGGCGCGGAAGTCGATGCTCGACACCGATCCTCCGGCCCACACGCGCCTTCGCGCTCTCGTCAACAAGGGGTTCACTCCGCGGGTGATCAACACCTACGAGGAGCGAATCCGTGCTCTCGCGCGGGGGATCCTCGAGGAGGCCTGTGCCGAGCCGGAGTTCGACTGGGTCGAGCGGGTGGCCTCCGAGATTCCGATGTGGGTGTTCTCGGAGATCATGGGGCTCCCCGTCGACGATCGGCGCCTGTTGATCGAGCTCGGCGACAAGCTTCTCGGCAACACCGACCCTGACATCGTCGGTGAGGACAACCTGCTCGAGCGCACGAAGAACGATCCGTCGATCCGGTTGCTGCCGTTCTCGAGCCCGTTTGCGCCCGAGCTGATCGACTACGGCTGCCGGCTGGGCGCGGCCCGGCGCCTCGATCCGCGCGACGACGTCACCACGCGCCTCGTCGAAGCCGACCTCGATGGGTCGCGGCTCAGCGAGCACGAGTTCGGGCTCTTCTTCATCCTGCTCACGACCGCCGGGAATGAGACGACCCGCCACACGATCAGCCTCGGATTGCTCGACCTGCTCGCCCATCCGGACGAGACGAAGCGTCTCGTGGCCGACCCGACCCTGGCCGCATCCTGCGCCGACGAGATCCTGCGGCGCGCCCACCCGGTGCATCACTTCCGGCGCACCGCGACACGTGACGTGACTGCGCACGGCCGCAGGATCAAGGCCGGCGACAAGGTGACCATGTGGTACGCGTCGGGCAACTACGACGAGGAGCGGTTCGCGGACCCGTTCCGGTTCGACGTCGGAAGGACGCCCAACCGGCACCTCACCTTCGGCCTGGGCGGGCCTCATTTCTGTCTCGGCGCGCACCTCGCGAAGCTCGAGGTCAAGGTGTGGCTCGAGGAGATGATCCCGTATCTGGGTCGCATCGAGCTCAACGGCTCGCCGCTGCGCCTACGATCGAACTTCTTCAACGGCATCAAGAGCCTGCCCGTCCGGGTGAACGGCTGACGACGGAAAAGGAGGGGAGCCCAACGTGACCATCCACGATCCTGAGGCCGTCGTCGCATCGCTGCGCGGACAGGGTGTGCGCGCGATCAGGCTGCTGTACACCGACTTACATGGGATCGCGCGCGGGAAGGACATCCCGCTCGGGCACTTCGTCGAGATGGTCGAGGACGGGGTTGCGTTCTGCGCGGCGGTGATGGGAACCGACCTGCGTCATACGCCTGTCGTCGGGGGCGACGAGGGGTACGTCGACTTCGCGATTCGCCCCGACCTCGACACGATCCGGGTCGTTCCGTGGCAGCCGGAGATCGCCTGGTGCCTCGGCGAAGCCTGGTGTCTCGACGGGTCGGATCACTACCCGGTGTGCCCGAGGGCCTTGCTCAAGCGGGTCGTCGAACGGTACGCCGATCACGGTCTGCTCCCCGTCGTCGGGCCCGAGCTCGAGCACTTCCTCTGCGTCCGCGATCCAGAGGCGCCCGGCGGCCTGCGCCGTTACGTCGACGAGCTGTCTCGCGTGTACACGGTCGGTGCGATCTCCGACCCGCGGCAGCTCACGCTGCGGATGCTGCTCGCCGCAGACGAACTGGGGCTGAAGGCGTTTGCCGCCAACCACGAGTTCATGAACTCGCAGTACGAGATCAACGTGAAGCACTCGGCTGCGGTCGATGCCGCCGACCGCGCCTTCATGCTCAAGGCGCTGGTGAAGGAGATGGCCGCGATCGAAGGTCTCGTCGCGACGTTCATGGGCCGGCCGTTCGCGGACCAGG
Organism: uncultured Actinomycetes bacterium; assembly: GCA_963724655.1. GTDB lineage: Bacteria > Actinomycetota > Thermoleophilia > Gaiellales > Gaiellaceae > Gaiella. The sequence continues at coordinate 601,611 of CAVRVG010000005.1, forward strand.
GCGGCTCGGGATTCCACCTGCACCTCTCGCTCGCAGGCGGAGACGGCCACAACGTGTTCGCGGACGATGCAGGGCCTGACGGTTTGAGCCCGCTCGCACGTCAGTTCATCGCCGGCGTGATCGAGCACGCTGCCGGGGTGCAGGCGCTTCTCGGGCCGACGATCAACTCGTACAAGCGGATCCTCCCCGACAGCCTCGCACCGACCCACGCGAACTGGGGGCACGACAACCGCACCGCCTTCGTGCGCGTCCCCAACGAGCGCGGAGCGCGCTCACGCATCGAGATTCGCACCGCCGACGGCTCGGCGTGCGCACACCTCATCACGGCGGCGCTTCTCATCGCCGGGCTCGATGGGATCGAGCGCGCCCTGACACCTCCCGAGCAGGTGGTCGGTGACTCCTACCGGATGGACGATGCGCACGCCGGCTCACGGCTTCCGGCTGACCTGGGGTCGGCTCTCGACGCGCTCGAGGCGGACACGATTCTCGTCGACGCGCTCGGCGAACAGCTCGTGCGGACCTTCGTGACGATGAAGCGATTCGAGGTCGAGCGGTTCAACGAGGCGGTCGGCGAGCTCGACCCCGAAGTCGTCACCGAGTGGGAGCTCCAGGAATATGCGTTCCATCTCTGAGCCGACGGTCAGGGTCGAGGTCGATGGTGAGCCGGTCTGGGGAACGCCCCACGGCGACGTGATCTCACTCGACGTCGGGGGTGAGATCGCGGAAGCCGATGCCCGCTACCTGGCGCCGGTCGAGCCGACGAAGATCTTCGCGGTTCACCTGACGTACCGAAGCCGTGTCGAGGAGTACGCAGCGAAGCTTCCCCCGGAGCCGTCGTACTTCGTCAAGCCGCCGACGACGCTCAACGGCCATCGGCGGGCGGTGCAGATGGCGAAGGGCGCTCGCTTCCTCAACTACGAGGGCGAGCTCGCGGTCATCGTCGGCCGGCGGATGAAAGGAGTGCCGATCGAGCGAGCACTCGACTACGTCGCCGGGTACACGTGCGCCAACGACATCGGGATGCACGACTTCCGCCACGCCGATCGTGGCGCGATGCTCCGGGTGAAGGGGCAGGACGGCTTTCTCCCGCTTGGGCCTGTCGTCGTCCCTGCCGCCGCGTTCGATCCCACGGACTACACGCTGCGCACGTATCTCAACGGCGAGGTCGTGCAGGAGGCACAGGCGAGCGACCTGATGTTCGGTGTCGCCTATCAGCTCGCCGATCTCTGCCGGTTGATCACGCTCGAGCCCGGCGACGTGATCCTCACCGGGACCCCGGCGCACTCGCGACCGATGAAACCGGGGGACACGGTCGAGGTCGAGATCAGCGGGATCGGGCGGCTCGTCAACACGATCGAGGAGTGGGACGTCGACCTGGCCGGCCCGGGCGAGCAGCTCCAGGTGTCGGCTCAGACGCTGCACGTCGCACTCGCGATCCCCGAGGACGAGGCCGCGCGGATCGTGGCCGAGACGGCCGAAGCATGAAGCTTCACCTGCTCGACCATGTCGGACTCCGGGTTGCCGATCTCGACGAGGCCTCGACTCGCTGGTGCGTGCAGTTCGGGCTCGTCGAGCGCTCGCGAGACGGTGGGCGGGCACTGCTCGCGTGCAACGACGAGCCCTACTGCCTCGAGCTCGTCGCAGGCGGACGGCCGGGCCTCGACCACTTTGCCTTCGAGCTCGCGCGTGACTGCTCGCTCGACGACGCGCGAGCGCACCTCGATGGCCTGAGTGTCGCCTGGCTCGAGGACGAGGGCTCTCTCTTCGTCGACGATCCCGATGGGAGGCCGGTGCAGTTGATGCCCTACCGGCTCCCGGGACGGAGAGCGACCGTTGGCCGCAGCACGCGCGGCCCTCGACCACTGTTCAGGTCGGCGGGCCTCGCAGGCTCGGGCACGTGAACTGCCTCACCTCGAGGATCCATGACGGGGTCACGTTCTACACCGAGGTGCTCGGGATGCGGCTCTCCGACTGGCTGGGAGAGGCAGGAGTCTGGTTCCACATCAACTCGGATCATCACGTGATGGCGCTCGTCGACGTCGGCTACGCACATTTCCACCACCTCGCGTTCGAGACCGTGGACATCGGGAAGATGCGCGACCTGCTCGACCACGTCGCGCGGCACGGCCGCTGGCTCTCGTGGGGGCCGACGCGACATGGGATCGCCGGCAACATCGCGAGCTACGTCCGGATTCCCGAGGAGGAATGCCACGTCGAGCTGTACTGCGACATGGAGCAGCTCCAGGACGACCACATCCCGCGCACGTATTCCCGGACGACCGCTATTCCTCGAACACCTGGGGCCCGCTGCCGCCGCGGTCGTACTTTCGCTTCGACCCGGTCGCTGTCGAGTTCGAGAGCGAGAGCTGGGAGACCCGCGGCAAGCTGCTGCCGCCCGTGCCGGACGGGTGGGAGGGACCAAGGTGACCCCTCTGCGCGGCTACACAGGCCCCAGGACGCCGGAAGGGCGCTCCTCGCTCGTGCCGTATCCGCCGTGGCACTACGTCGGCACGTTCCTCGTCATCGACTACTGGGCCGATCCGGCAGCGCGCCGTCTCGTTTCTCCCCGAGGGGATCGAGCCGCACCCCGATCCGGGCCGCTGCGCGTTCGTCGCCGCCGACTGGCAGTCGTGCTCGGAGCTCGGCGACGAGCTCGTCGATCCGTCGCGCTCACAGTACAAGGAGGTCTTCATCGTCGTCAGCGGCCTCCTCGAGGGCGAGGAGGTGACCGTGTGCTCGTACATCTGGGTCGACCGTGACTTCGCGCTGACGCGCGGGTGGATCCAGGGGTTCCCGAAGAAGCTCGGCTCGATCTGGATCACGCGGTCGTTCGGGCTCGGCGGGCCCGCCGATCCGGGAATGGCCGCCGGCGCCCGCTTCGGGGCGACCTGCGCGGCGTACGAGCGTCGCGTCGCGGAATGCACCGTGACCCTCGAGAAGCCGTCCGAGGGAGGCCCGTTTCACAACGCGCCGCCGATCCTCAACGTGCGTCATTTCCCGAGGCTGGCCGCCGGCGAGCACGACAAGCCCGCGGTGCACGAGCTCGTCCGCGCGCTCTCGCGCGACCGCGCGATCTCGGACGTCTGGGAAGGCTCGGCGACGCTCGAGCTTCTTCGGCGCCCCACACGAGGAGCACACCGCGCTTGCGCCGGTCTCACTCGGCCGCGGCTACCGGTTCACGTTCGGCGTACACCGTCGACGACCTCGAGACGGTCAAGGACCTGCGTGTCTGAGTCGCGGAGCGGCAACGACCTTGTAACTGATCGTCACAAGGTCGCGCTCGTGACGGGCGGCGGCACGGGCATCGGAGCAGCAACGGCGCGACGGCTATGCCGCAGACGGGTACGCCGTTGCGGTGACGGGTCGGCGCGCCGAGCCGATCGAGGCGGTCGCCGCGGAGATCGACGGTCTCGCGATCGTCTCGGACACCTCGGTCGGAGCCGACGCCGAGCGCGCCGTCGCGGAAGTGGTCTCACGGTTTGGGCGGCTCGATGCGCTTGTCCTGAACGCCGGCATCGGCGCGGAAGGCTCGCTGCTCGACTCGACGCAGGAGGCGTTCGAGCGCGTGATCGCCACGAACCTCACCGGAGCGTTTCTCATGGCTCGCGCGGCGATCGGGCAGCTCGTCGAGCGTCGCGGGGCGATCGTGACTGTCTCCTCTGCGGCCGGCCTGCGCGCAAGCCCCGAGTCCCTTGCGTACTGCTCCTCGAAAGCGGGTCTTGCGATGCTGACGCAATGCATCGCGCTCGATCACGGGCGGGACGGAGTGCGGGCGAATTGCGTGTGCCCCGGCTGGGTCAGGACACCGATGGCCGACGGCGAGATGGAGGAGCTCGGCGCGCGGCTTGGCACGAGTCGAGACGATGCGTACGACGCCTGCCTCGTCGACGTGCCCCTCGGGAGGGCTGCGACGACGGAGGAGGTCGCGGCGACGATCGCCTGGCTTCTCTCGCCGGACGCGGCCTACGTGAACGGAGCCGTGCTCCCGGTGGACGGTGGGCACACGATGGTCGATGTCGCGACGGTCGCATTCGGAAGGCTGTCGGGTTGAGCACGCGCACGGAGATCGCCGGCGTCAACGTCTCGACCGATCACTTCATCGGCGGTCGGCGGGTCTCGAGCGAGTCGACGTTCACCGACATCTCGCCGATCACGGGCGAGCCGATCGCCGAGGTCGCCCGTGGCGGGCCGCTCGAGGCCGATCTCGCGATTGCGGCAGCCTCGGACGCGTTTCCCGAGTGGGCGGCGCTCGGCCCGATTGGCCGCGCGCCGTACCTCCACCGGCTCGCCGACCTCATCGACGCCAACGTCGAGCCGCTCGCGGCCGTCGAGTGCCTGGACATGGCGATGCTGCTGCGTTCGCTCAAGGCACGGCTGATCAATCGCGGCGCCCGGAACTACCGCTCGTACGCCGATCTCGCCGTCGAATACGAGGAGCGCGTGTGGTCGTCGAACGGCACCGCCAATCGCGTCCTGCGGATGCCGAGCGGCCCTGCGGTCGTGATCACCCCCTGGAATGCCCCGTTCATGCTGTCCACCTGGAAGACCGCGCCCGCTCTGGCCGCAGGCTCCACGGTGATTCTCAAGCCCGCCGAGTGGTCGCCGCTGTCGTGCTCGCTGCTGATGGATCTCGTGGTGGAGGCCGGGCTCCCGCCCGGAGTGTTCAACCTCGTCCAGGGAATCGGCGAGGAGGTCGGCGCTGCGCTCGTCGCGCATCCGGGTGTCGGCGCATCTCGTTCACCGGCTCGCCTGAGACCGCGCGTCACATCGGGGTCGCGGCCGCGAGGAACATCGTTCCGTTCACCGCCGAGCTCGGCGGGAAGGGACCGCTGCTCGTCTTCGAGGACTGCGATCTCGAGGCAGCCGCGCGCAAGGCGGCAGGGCAGTTCGACGATTCGGGTCAGGTGTGCCTGGCCGGCACGCGGCTGCTGGTGCAGGAGTCGATTCGAGAGCCGTTCCTCGAGCTCTTCCATCGCTTCGCGGACGAGCAGGTGCTTGGCGATCCGCGCGACGACGCACACCACGATGGCGCCGATGATCCATCCCGACCACGTCGCTCGGGTGGTCGGCTTCATCGATCGGGCGCGCGCGGCAGGAGACGAGATCGTCCGTGGCGGGCATCGCCTGGCCGAAGGGTCTCTGGGTCGAGCCGACGCTCATCGCGCCGCGGTCGAACGACAGCGAGGTGGTGCAGAACGAGGTCTTCGGGCCGGTGCTGACGTTCCAGACGTTCCGGGACGAGGCAGAGGGGGTCGCACTCGCCAACTCGACCCGCTACGGCCTCTCGGCGATCGTCTACACGGGGTCGGCCGAGCGGGCGGAACGCGTGGGCGCGCGGTGCGGGCCGGCATCGTGTGGGTCAACACATTCCTCGTCCGCGACCTCACCGCGCCCTTCGGTGGGATCGGGATCTCGGGCATCGGGCGCGAGGGCGGCCAGTACGCTCTCGACTTCTACAGCGATCTCAAGTCGCTACAGATCCTCGACGACTCGTGCCCGCTTCCGTGAGCCCGCAGCTCGTTCTCGTTCTCAGCGAGAACTGGACACTGACGTCACCACGAGACCTCGGCGGTCTGGTCGAGATGGCGGTGGTCGCGGAGGAGGCAGGGTTCGATCGTGGTCATGGTCAGCGAGCACATCGTGCTCGGCGCGACCGCGGGGTCGGCCGGCCGGATGGAGAATCCTCGCGAGTACGCACTTGCCCGGCAACCAGGATCCCGCGACGCCCTGGCCGAGCTCGCTGGTGCTTGCTCTCCGCGATTGCGGCGGTCACGACGCGGGTCCGGCTGGGAGCGATCGCCGTCCTTGCGCCACTTCGCCACCCGTTGCTTCTCGCCCGCGAGCTCGGGACGCTCGACCTCCTCTCGGAGGGGCGTCTCATCGTGCAGCCCACGGTGAGCTGGCACCGCGACGAGTACGACGCGCTCGGGCGTCCCGTTCGAGAAGCGCGGTCGCTTGCTGGACGAGCATCTCGCTGCGTGGGCTGTGCTCTGGCGTGACTCGCCGGCGTCGTTTGCGGGTGATCATTACCGGTTCGACGACGTGTGGCTCGAGCCAAAGGCGTGGCACCCCGACGGCCCGCGACTGTGGCTCGGCGGCGAGAGCGTCCACCCACGGCTCCTGCAGCGGATCGTCCGATACGCGCACGGCTTTCATCCTCTTGGTCAGCCGAGTGACGAGGACATGACCGCTCTCGCCGAGGGGATGTCGCTGGCGGGGCGCAGCCTCACCGAGCTCGAGCTGGTCGGGGGCATGCGCCCTGTCTTTCCGAACGACTCGAGCCCATCCCCGCTCGAGCCGGCGATCGCGTCGATTCCGGCGATGTGGGCGCGCGGGTTCCGCACGTTCTGCATCAAGCCCAACCAGTACCTCGACGACCTCGGGGTCTTCCCTGCGTGGTGCCGCGAAGTCGTCTCGCGGGTCGGCGAGCTCGCGCTCGAGGACGCAGCATGACCGGGAGTGCCGAGCTGGGCCGACGGAGATCACCGTTGCGGAGCTCGACGACGATCCGTATCCGCTGTACGCCCGAATGCGGCGCGAAGCGCCGGTCTGCTTCGTGCCGGCGGTCGACCTGTGGCTGGTGACCCGCTGGGACGACGTGGAGTTCTCCACCACCCATCCAGAGCTCTTCGACTCCGCCGTGAGCCCGTCTCCACTCGACCGAACGATGGGCGGCCCGAGCATCCTCGTTCTCGACGGCGAGCCGCAGAAGAAGCTCCGCGCGATGCTCGACCCTTCGCTGAGGCCACGCGTGGTCGAGGCGACGACACCCGACCTGATCGAGCCGCTGGTCGCGGGCTTGCTCGACCAGCTCGAGACTCGCGGGCGTGCCGAGTTGATGAGTGAGTATCTCGAGCCCGTCTCGGTGCTCGGGCTCGGCCGGGTGCTCGGCGTCCCGCACCTCGACGGAGACACGCTGCGGCGCTGGTTCTACGGCCTCGCGCAGGGGGCGATCAACTTCGAGAACGATCCCGAGAAGTGGGCCGTCTCGGACGCGACCGGCGCCGAGATCGATCGTGAGCTCGCGCCCGTGTTCGAAGCGCTCTGGGCGGCTCCGGACGGAAGCACGATCTCGACGATGCTCCAACACGCGTCTGGCTCTCTCGAAGAACGGGTCGCACAGGTCCTGCCGACACTCAAGGTGATCCTGCTCGGCGGCATGCAGGAGCCCGGCCACGGAGCAGGTACGACTGTCGCCGGTCTGTTGCTCTCCGGACAGGCCGAGCTGGTGGCCGCCGACCCAGCCGGCCTGACGCACGTCGCGGTCGAGGAAGGACTGCGCTGGGTCTCGCCGATCGGTACGCAGACGCGTCGAGCGTGTGCTGAGATCGACCTCGGTGGGGTGACCCTGCCCGCCGGCGCAAACCTCGGCGTCCTGGTCTCCTCGGCGAATCGCGATGAGTCGGTCTGGGGGCCGACCGCAGATGTCTTCGACCTGACCCGCCCCCGTCGCAATCACGCCGCCTTCGGCTTCGGCCCTCACTTCTGCTCCGGGCACCACTTTTCGCGGGTGCTGGTACGGATCGCGGTACAGCGCCTGTTCGAGCGGCTACCCGGGCTTCGGCTCGATCCGGAGCGTCCGCCCGTCTTCACCGGGTGGGAGTTTCGCGCGCCGCGTAATCTCGACGTGCTGTGGGACGTATGAGCTGGGTCGATGCGGCTGCGGCCGGTCTTCCGGACGGAACCCTCGTCTCCGTCAACTCGGCTGCGGTCACGGCGGCGGTCGCCCGGGCAGACGGGGCCTGGCACGCGGTCGACAGCTGGTGCACCCATGCCGAGTGCCCCTTGAGCGACGGGTGGGTCGAAGGGAGCGCCGTGCGGTGCGCGTGCCACGGTGCACTGTTCGATCTCGCCAGCGGTGCACCGCTCGAGGGGCCTGCGGACGAGCCCGTCGCGACATATCCGACGCGGGTCGTGGGTGGGCGCGTCGAGGTCGACCTGCCATGACCGCGAACGCGTGAGACACCCTCGCTTCGGCTCGACGCGTCGCGGGCCGAGATCATTGCCAGGGCGGGGGAGATCGTTCTCGACGGCTGGCAGAGCTTCGATCAGGCGCGAGGGTCGGAGCCCGGGCTCGATGCGGACTTCGACGCGCTGCTCGAGCTGCCGCTCCCGCTGGCATCGACACCTGCGCTCGAGGTCCTCGAGGAGGCGGCGGCGATTCTCGACCGGTCGATCGCGCAGCCGCGGCCGCGGTACTTCGCCTTCATCGGGTCGTCGGGGCTCCCGATCGGCGTTATCGGCGACATGCTGGCGGCCTGCTTCGACGTCAACCTCGCCACCTGGGCTGCCGCTGCGACGCGGATCGAGGAGCAGGCGGTGCAATGGGCGGCCGAGTTCCTCGGCTTCCCGGCGAGCACAGGCGCATTCACGAGTGGAGGGACGGTGTCCAATGTGACGGCGCTCGCTGCCGCCCGCGAGCGGGCGCTGCCCGGGGTTCGCAAGACCGGCCTCTCGGGCCGGAGGTGCGCGCTGTACGCGTCGGCGGAGGCGCACTACTCGGTGAAGCGAGCGGCGGAGCTGCTCGGGATCGGCGACGAGAACGTCAGGCTGCTGCCGCTCGACGAGCGTCGGCGTCTCCGACCCGACGCGCTTGCTGCGGCGATCGACGACGATCTCGCCGCAGGCATTGTTCCCGTCGCCGTCGTTGCGACGACCGGGACGACGTTGACGGGTGCGGTCGATCCGCTCGACGCGATCGCCGACGTCTGCGAGCCACGTGGGGTCTGGCTCCACGTCGACGGCGCCTACGGGGGTGCGGCCGCGACCGTGCCGTCGGTACGGCATCTGTTCGCTGGGCTCGAGCGGGCGGACTCACTCAGTGTCGACGCACACAAGTGGATGTTCCTGCCGAAGGCCTGCGGGATCGTTCTCGCGCGACACCGCGGCGATCTCGAGGCGGCACTCGCCCACGAGGAGGCGTACATCCCGCACGACCGGCTCGGCTCGCACATGGTCGATATCACCCTCGAGTACTCACGCCCGTTCCGTGCCCTGAAGCTCTGGATGGCGTTCCGCGTGCACGGCGTCGAGGCGATCCGCGCGGCGATCGAGCGGAACCTGGAGCAAGCGAAGCTCCTCTACTCCGAGATTGAGCGGTACCCCGATCTCGAAGCCGTCTGCGGCCCGCCTGATCTCACGATCGTGCCGTTCCGTCATGTCCCGCCGGGCGTCACCGATCTCGACTCGCACAACGCGCAGCTCGTCCAGGCGCTCCAGGAGGATGGGCGGATCTGGATTGCCCCTGCGAACGTCGACGGCACGATCTGCCTGCGGCCGTGCTTCGTCAACTTCCGCACCACCGACGAGGACGTGCTCGCGCTGATCGACGTCACCCGCGAGGTCGGGGCGAGCGTCGCAGCGCAGGCCGGCGGCTAGCGCTTCTTCTTGTCGCTCTTGCCGCTCTTGCGGCCACTTGCACCGGGACGCGACGAGGCGGGGGCCTTCGCAGGCATCCCACCGCCGCCGTGCTCGACGCGACGGCGTTGCTGCCGGTTGGTCGGCTCGGGCAGTTGCCCTTCCTCCCCGACCGCCACCATGTAGGCACGCCTCTCGGCCGGGGTCAGCGTGTTGAGCATCCGCTGCGCCTGCTCGGGCGACTTTGGCTCGCCGAACATCGTCATCTTCTTCATCGCCCCGGCAAGGTCCGGATTCTGACGCTCGAGCTGCGCAATCGATGCCTTCATGAACCAGCGCTTGAAGAGCGGGACACGCTGGAGGAACATCACGATCGGCCGCAGGTACTTGCCGCCACGAAGCCGACCGAGCAGCACGAAGATCCCGAGCAGAACGCTCAGGACGAGCAGCAACACGATCGGTGTCCAGGCCCACCAAGGCACGGGCGGATCCTAGCGGCGAAGCGGCCTTCAGCGCGGCGCCACGCAATCCAAACCTGAGAGAATCGACCGATGCCGCATCGCCCCGCTCTCGTCCTCTCGGTGGCGATCAAGGTGAGCCTCGTCGCCTTCTGGCAGCACGTCGCGCTGCAACCGGCCGCCGAATGACCCGGACACGCCTTCTCGGGCTGGGGATCGCATTGGCCCTCGCCGATTCGTCGGTTGTCACCCTCGCGCTGCCTGACATCCTGCGCCGGTTCGATCTGGAGATCGCCGAGGTCGCCTGGGTGCTCACGTCGTACAACCTCGGCCTCGCGCTCGCGGCGGTGCCGGCCGCCTACCTGGCGAGGCGACGCCCCGCGCTCGCCTTTGGCGTGGGCACGGTCGTCTTCGCAGCGGCGTCGTTGACGTGCGGTCTTGCCCCGAGCTTCGCCGTCCTGCTCGCCGGGCGCGGCGTGCAGTCGGTTGGCGGGGCGCTACTCGTGTGCGCCTCGCTCGATCTGCTCTCCGAGATAGGGCACTCGGATGCGAAGGCGGTGCACGTGTGGGCGGCAGCCGGGATCGCAGGGGCCGCGCTCGGGCCGGCAGCCGGCGGCATTCTGACGGAGACCCTCGGCTGGGAGTCGATCTTTCTCGTCCAGGCACCCCTCGCGGTGATCACTCTCGCCGCACTTCGAGGGATCAAGGCAAGGCCTCAGCCCGCACCTGCCGGCCGCCCGTCGGTTCCTCCGAACATCGCGTTGCTACTCCTGTCCGGCGCGCTCACGGCGGCGCTCTTCCTGCTGGTGCTGTTGCTTGTCGACGGCTGGAGGCTGTCGCCGATCACTGCCGCTCTCGTCGTGAGCGTGATGCCCGTGGCGGCGGTCGCGGGTCGTCGGCTCGCCCCCCGGGTCGGCAATGCCCTGAGTCGGGCGGTCACAGGGACGGTGCTCGTAGCGGGAGGGCTGGGAGCCCTCGCGGTGCTTCCCGGTGCCCGGTGGTGGTGGGTCGTCCCACCGCAGGTGCTGATCGGGATCGGGCTCGGACTGGCTCTCTCGGCGCTCACGGAGCGTGCGCTCGAGGGGCGCTCGCCGCAGGCAGTGCACGGCGGCTGGACGATCGCAGCCCGTCACGCCGGCGTCGTCGTCGGCCTGGTCCTGCTGACTCCCGTGTTCACCAACGCGCTCGACCAGAGGAAGCAGGACGCCCTCGAAGCCGGAGCGGCGAAGGTCCTGGACTCGAGCATCTCTCCGACCGAGAAGATCCGCCTGGCCCAGGATGTGCTCGCGGAGGTGTCCGCGGCCGAGGGCGAGTTGCCCGACATCGGCGTCGCCTTCGAAGACCGCCCCGACACTCCGGAGTACGTCGCCCTCGAGGACGGTCTCAAGGACGAGCTCGAGCGAGGGATCACGGCAGCCTTCAGTCGTCCGTTCCTCCTCGCCGCGCTCCTCGCGCTCGGCGCGCTGATCCCGCTCTCGTTCGGGCGCGGGAGGGTTGAGCTATGAGGCTCGGGTCCTTGGCGGCGGCGATTGCCGTCGGGCTTGCCCTCATCGGGACGTACCTCGTGCTCGGCGGATCGTCGTTCGAGCCGACGGCCGTCGCCGATCCGTGCCTCGAACGGCCGGCTCGGTCGACCTCGAGCACCTCCGAATCGCTCGAGCGCGTCGTGCTCAGGGGTGCCGACACGATTGCGTGTGACCTCGGAGTGTCGCGTGAGGAGCTCGTGCTCTCGATGAGGAGCGTCGATCGACTGGAGCGCCTTGGCGCCCGCCAGGGCGTCGATCGGGACGCGCTCGAGCAGGCGGTTCGCAAAGGCCTCATCGACGCTGCGGACGAAGCGCAGGCCGAGGGTCTCGTCGGAGAGCGGACTGCCGGTGTGTTGAGAGCGGCCGCAGGGGCGTTTCCCCTGAGCCTCCTGCTTGCGATCGTGCGCGGCGGATCGAGCCTGCTGACCCAGTAGCCTCTTCCCGGTGGAGACCCTGAAACGACATTCGCGCTGGATCGGAACGTTCTTCGGTCTCGTCGTGATGGGAGTGACCTTCGGCGTCGTGCTGCCGCGGGTGGCCGACTACCGCGACGTCCTCGATGTCGTCGGTGAGATCGATGCGAGGTGGATCATCGCCCTCGCCGTTGCGGTGGCCGTGAACATCGTGACCTATGCCCCACCATGGATGGTTGCGCTGCCTCGGTTGCGCTTTCCGCAGGCGCTGACCTTCACGCAGGCGTCGACCGCTCTGACCTTCGTCGTACCGGGCGGTGGACTCGTGGGAATGGCCGGCTCGTTCGCTCTCCTTCGCTCCTGGAGCTTTCCCTCGACCGAGGTCGCACGTGCAGTCACGCTGACGGGGATCTGGAATCAACTCTCCAACCTGCTGCTTCCGGTCGTCGCGGTGGCCCTCCTCGCGGCGGAGTCGGAAGCGGACTCGGGACTCGTCTCGATCGCGCTCGTGGGCGCCGCGATCTTCGCAGTCGCTGCGGTGGCGATCGGGCTCATCCTCTGGCGGGCGGACGTGGCCCACTCGATCGGCGACCTGCTTGCGGGCTGGTGCAACGCGGGCCTCCGTCGCTTCCGCCGCGGCCCGGTCGGTTGGTCGGGCGACTCGTTTGCTCGGTTCCAGGTGCAGACGGTGGGTTTGCTCCGCCGTCGCTGGCACCTGCTGACGCTGGCGGCGATCCTCGGCAACCTCACCGTCTTTCTCGTGCTCCTCGTCTCGGTGCGCGCAGTCGGAATCACTGCCAGCGACCTCACCTGGATCGAGGTCTTCGCCGGATGGTCGATCTCCCGCGTGCTCGGTCTCATCCCGGTCACTCCTGGCGGGCTCGGCGTTGTCGAGCTCGGGTTGACCACGGCGCTGGTCGGGTTCGGCGGCGGTAACGCCGAGGTGGTCGCGGCCGTGCTTCTCTATCGCTTCCTCACGATCGTGCCAACGCTCGTACTCGGAGGCGCGACGATGCTGGTCTGGCGGAGGTTGCATCCAGGGAAGCAGGAAGGACTCTCGAGCCCTGCGGGGAATCGTCCCGGGGAATGAGGGATCAAAGCCACAAGGAGGAGATGTCGAGCCTCTTGCAGGCTGACTTCGCTCGGCTTCGCGCTCGCGGGATTGCGACGACGCTCGCGCCGACTGCCGACCAGGCGCCCGAGCCGGAGGCGCCCGCTACGGCACCGGTTGAGCCCGCGGCGCCCGTTCGGGAGCCTCTGCCGGCCGACAGCTGGCTCAAGCGCTTGCTCCACACGCGGTAGACCGCGTTCGGTCTCGTTCGCGCTGGGTAGGCTCGAGCGATGTTCGTCGTCCGCTCGTTGATCCGGTTGATTTGGGGCGACGAGATCGACGACGCTCTTCGTCCGGTGATCGGCGTCACTCTCGTGACCTCGATCGCCGGGTCGACGCTCTGGACGTTCATGGCGCTCTGGGGGCTCGAGGTTCTCGACGGCAAGTCCGCGCTGCCGTTCGTCTTCCTCGTTGGCTCGATCCTCGCGGGGGTCTCCGGATACGTCGGTGGGTGGCTGTCCGACCGGCTCGGTCGGCGCAGGGTGATCCTCATCGGCGAGGCGCTCATGATCGTCTATCCGCTCGTGCTTCTCGCCGTGGCGAGCGATCACCGAGCAGGGCTCTTTGCGTTGACGTTCTTCGGCGCAGTCGGCTCTCTTGGCCGTTCCGTTTCCCAGGCGATGGTCGCCGACCTCGTCCCCCCCGAGCGTCATCCCGAGGCGTACGCGTCCGTGAGGATCGCGGCGAACTTCGGCGTCGTCATCGGGCCACCGCTTGGAAGTGTGATCCTTCTCGTGGGCAGTTGGAACGCGTTGTTCGTCGCTGTCTCGCTGCTCTCGGGAGTCGCGTGGCTCCTGGCCCTGAAGCTGCTACCCCGCCGGGGCGCGTATGCGCCTACAGGGCCACCCGACCGTGGCTCGTTTGCTGCGATCCTCCACGATCGACCGTTCGTGCTGTTCCTCGGTTCGGCCATCTTCGCCTGGATCGTGTACGTCGCCTACGAGATCGTCCTACCGGTCTCGCTGGTCGACGGGTACGGCTACGACGCGTCGACCTGGGGCTTCCTCGTCTGGATCAATCCGTTTCTCGTCACGTTCCTCCAGATGCGGGTGACGCGGATGACGGCGCAGTATTCGACGTCGGTGGTGCTCGTCGTGGCGATGCTCGTGATGGGCCTGCCGTTCCTGCTGTTCGTGTGGTCGCATTCATTGCTGGTCGTGGTGACCGTGCTCGTGGTCTTTGTGATCGGGGAGATGCTGTGGGCGCCAACGTCGACGACGATTGTCGCCGAGCTTGCTCCCGACGACATTCGCGGCGCCTACATGGGTGCGTTCGGAAGCGGCGCCGCGATCGGGTTCGCGCTTGCGCCGCTGATCGGGCTTCAGGCGCGAAACAGCTTCGGTGACAGCTTCACGTGGGCGATGTTCGCCGGGATCAGCGTGCTGGCTGCCGTGCTCGCGGTCGCGGCACTCTCGCTGGGCGGGCATCGCTCGCGGTCTGCCCGGGACGCACTCGCCGAGGCGTGAGCAGTTCCTCACCCTTCATGCGAGTGCCGGTCTCTTGGCGACGTGCAGGACGGCAACCAGCGTGAGCCCGCAGAGCCCTGCGCAGAGGAGGTAGGGAACCGAGTCGGCGAAAGCGTGCCCGAGCGCCCCACCGAGCGCCGGCCCTGACATTGCGCCGGTTGCCCAGGCGGTGTTCATCAACCCGAAGCCGAGCCCCTGCTGAAGCCCGACCCGCTCCGCACTGTCCGAGACGAGCGCCATGCCGGGCGTCGTGAACCCGCTGAAGGTCAGGGCTCCGATGAAGACCAGCGGGACGATTGCGAGTGGGCGGGATGCAAACGAGAGGGCGATCGCGGCTCCGATCGAGCCGTAGAGCGCAAGACGGACGGGATACAGCCGTCCGCGGCGATCGGACATGCGTCCGAGGAGAGGGCTCACGCATACCTCGATCAGACCGGAGCAGACGAAGGTCGCAGCGATCGCGACGGCCCCCCACCCGGCATCTGCGAGCGAGAGGGGCGCCAGGATCTCGACCACCCCGAAGAAGAAAGCGGGGAGGAGGGTCAGCCAAAGCCCGCCGACGAAGCGACGGTCGGAGAGGGCGCGCCGGGCGGCGCCGGCAGCGCGCGGCTCGGCCGGGCTGGGTGGCATGGTCATCGCGAGCGCGGCCAGGCCGACTGTCACGACCGCCACAGCTCCGAACGCGAGTGGCGGGGAGGTCAGCTCTGCGGCTGCGCCGACCATCGGCCCGACGATATAGCCGAGGATCGCGAAGCTGAAGACCGTCCCGAGTAGCTGACCCCGACGCTCCTTGTCGGTCGCGACCGTGATCCAGGCGAGTGCTCCTGCCCAGGTAAGCGCGCTTGCGGCGCCCTGACCGAACCGCGCGAGACCAAGCGCGCACAGCGCTGTCCGCGATCGCGAACGCTGCGCTTGTGCCCGAGAGCAGCAGCAACCCGGCGAGAACGGCTCGCCGTGGACCGACCCGCGCGGCGAAGATCCCGGAGGGGATGCCACCAACCAGCGCCCCTGCTCCGTAGGCGCCGAGGAAGAGCCCCGCTTGGAGCTTCGACAGCCCGAGATCGCTCGCGTAGCCGGGGACGAGCGGGACGAGAGCGCCGAACAGCATCGAGTCCGCGAACACGATGATGCAGACGAGGGCCACGAGACGGCGCATCCGGCGAGCATACGCAGGCGCACGCCCGCTCGGGACCACAAAAAATGCACCGGGCAGGTGACTCCCTCGTCCGGCGTTCCCAATTGACATCCGCCGAAGCGACTGCCTCTCGGGAACCCCATCAACCTCAGGCGCTCCTTACTCGGTGCAATCAGAAAGATAGACGGTGATTCCGCGACCGTCAAGCCGGATCCTCACCATTTGTGCGCAAATTGCACACTTTTTGATTTCGGACGGGGATTTCTTACCCGAAATTCGCGTGCGCTGACCACTCCTGGTTCGGGACCACGCAAAAATGCACCGAGCCGGTGGCCCCTTCGTCCGGTTCCCCGACTGACATCCGCCGAAGCGGCTGTCTCTCGGAGTCCCATCAACCTCAGGCGCTCCTGACTCGGTGCAATTGGGAGACTAGGGCCTGCGACACCCCCTGTCAACTCCATTGAAACCGTGTTCTCCGCAAATTGCGACTTTTCCTTTGTACCCCGCACGAAATTGCGAAGAGCGCTGTGTGCTCTACTACGCAAATCGGAGGGAGCAAGAGAATGCGCCGAGCGGAGGAGCTTTCGTCCACCTCCGACGGACAGGTCGCTTGCGCGGTCTGCCTCTCGGAGGCTTCGTCCTACTCGCGTCCCTCGCTCGGCGCAGCGGCAATCTACGCTGCAGGCAGATGTCGTGCAACCGTCTCCGGGCACAGATTCCCGCAAATTGCGACGATCGGATCAGGTCATGGCTCAGCAGCACATAGTCGTTACGGGTGCCGGCACAGGCATCGGGCGCGCGATCGCACGGCGCGTGGCCGCCGACGGCGCTTCGGTCACCTTGCTCGCACGTGAGGAGAAGCGGCTCGCGGAGGTCGCAGGCGAGCTCGGTGCGCCGAGCTACGTGGCGAAATGCGACATCAGGAGGCGCAAGGAGGTCGATTCGGCCTTCGCCGCAGCGGTCGAGGCCCTTGGCCCGGTCACGGCGCTCGTCGCGGCCAGCGGGCTCGGAGGCGCGAACGAGGACGGGCCAGACGACCGGTTCGACGATCTGATCGCGACGAATCTCGCCGGCACCTACTACTGCTGCCGCGCGGCTCTTCGTCACCTCGCGCCGGGGCCAGACGCCCGCCATCTCGATCGTGATCTCGTCGATCCTCGCCCGGATCGCGGTTCCCGGCTACACGGGCTACTCGGCCTCGAAGGCAGGGCTCCTCGGGCTCGTGCGGTCGCTCGCCGCCGATGCGCGGGCGGAGAACATCCAGGTGAACGCGATCTGCCCCGGCTGGGTCGACACGGACATGGCCTGGCAGGGCCTGGATGCGATCGCCGAGGCGACCGGGGCGACGCGAGAGGAGGCGTACCGCGGCGCGATGAGTGCACGTCCCACTCGGACGCATGTCCCAGCCGGCCGACATCGCCGGCACGGTTGCGTGGCTGCTTTCCCCGGACGCGCCGGGGCGTCACGGGCCAGGCGATCGACCAGAACGGCGGCGCCTGGGTCGGCTGACCTTCAGCCGACCCAGGCCTGCCCATTCCAGAATGCGCGGGGACGACCCTTCCGATCGACCTCGATGTGCAACTCCTCCGGTGCGACGAGCCCGGCGCGAGTGAGGATCTGGATTCCGTCCGCGTCAGCAAGCAGGTCGAATGCGCCTCCCGGGTTGCTGGCGGACGCTTCGAGGACATAGCGGCGCGCCCCGCAGCAGCGCTGCTCTCGGGGCCAAACGTAGATCGGCCCCGCCTCTTCGAGGCCCCGTCGCGTTGCCTCGCTCATGACGATGCGCATGAACGAATGGTATTTGCTCGGGGAGATGAGACGGGGCGCCCGAAGGCGCCCCGTCGACGTACCGTGAACACGCGTCCGCTACGAGGATGCGTACTCCGTGTCAGCAGGTAGCGCGAACTCGCTCTCCTGCTTGGCCTCGAGCTGCTCGAGCTCTTCCTCGGTACCCATTCTCACCGGGCCCGTGAACCAGTTCTTGGCGGAGACGACCCACCAGCCGCCGAACAGAAGGAATGCCCCGCCGATCGTGAGCGGCGCATAGTTCACAAAGTTCCAGTCGAAAGCGTCCTTCCCCGGGATCCCGCCGGGCCCAGTCGGGGAGCATGAACACGATCGAGATGAACGCCACCCAGAGGATCGCGATCGGATTGATCCACTTGTAGTGATTGCCGAGGCTCCAGGCGCCCCGCTCGAACGAGTCTCCTTTGCGCCAGCGGAGGACGACCGGAAGGATGAACGCGATGTAGAGGCCGGTCGTCCCGACAGACGTGCCGACGTAGTACCCGGCGAGGTTGTTCCACCAGGTCGGCACCATCAGCAGGAAGCCGAGCGTGCCGACTGCACAGACGGACCAGACCGGCACACGATGGCGCGACACCCGGCGCCACAGCCGATGCCCGGGAACCGCTCGGTCACGCGAGAACGCAAACAGCATTCGGGAGCCGGAAGTCAGGCACGCGGTTAGGCAGAAGAACTGAGCGACGACCACGATGAACAGCAGGAACTCGGCCCACCTCGTGCTCATCGACTCCTGCCAGATATACGTGACGATGTAGGTGAACTGCTCCTGCACCTTGACGCGTCCGGAATTGCGAACGTCAGCGCGAGCAGGAGGATGAAGCCGGCGATGACGGAGAGGATGACGGCTGAAATCATCCCGACAGCGGCGGCTCGTGATGCCTTGTGCGTCTCCTCGGCCATGTGCGCGGAGGCGTCGTAGCCAGTCAGTGTGTACTGCGACATTGTCAGGCCGATCCCGAACACCATCCAGAAGACGATGCTGCTCCAGCCGTGCCCTGAGAAGCCCGAGTTGTTGACTGTCGTCGTGAAGACGTAGCCGACCGACTGATGGTCGTCCGGGACGACGATCAGGACGCACCTGACGATGATCACGACGCCGACCACGTGCCACTACGCGGAGATGCCGTTGATCGTCGCCGTGATCCGCACGTCGAAGACGTTGACAGGACCAGCGAGATCACCATCACGCGAAGAGGTGAAAAGATGTGGTGAATGCGTTCGGATAGTCGAACCAAAGGTTGAGCAGGGATGTCGCGAAGATCGCAAGACCGTAGGCCACCTGCCGTGACGATCCCGATCAGCCCGACAGGTTGAACCAACCGGTGAACCATCCCCAGCCGGCGCTTCCGAGCTTCGACGACCAGTAGTAGAGACCACCGGCGGTCGGGTAGGCGACGCGATCTCTGCCATCGAGAGGGCGACGATCGTCGAATGGTGCCGACGAGTAGCCAACCCCAGGTGACGGCGACCGGGCCGCCCCACTGGAACGCGATGTAGTACGACGTCAGGCAGCCCGCGAGGATCGAGATGATCGTGAAGCTGATGGCGAAGTTCTGGAAAGCGCCCATCGCGCGGAAGAGCTCTTGCGCGTAGCCGAGCCTGTGGAGGATCTTTTCGTCCTCTGAGGTGTGGGTACCGCCGGGTGCGGGTATCTCGCTCATGCCGTCTCCCTCATAGATGACCGACCGGACCGGCTATCGCCTCACGGGCGGCCGAGCCGGGACGTATTCACCTACGCGAGAGGGCATGTCAAGGGATGCCACAGTTGGCGAGCGGAGTGGACTCTGGCGGCGCAAGTCTCGGCGGAATCGGACGGAAGATTCGCGCGATGCTGAGCTTCGAGGAACTCAAGGCGTCCGTCGCCACCGGCGACGTCGACACGGTCGTCGTCGCATTCACCGATATGCAGGGCCGGCTGATGGGAAAGCGGCTCCACGCCGAGTTCTTCGTCGAGGAGCAGGAGGCCGGTCACGCGATCGAGGGGTGCAACTACCTGCTTGCCCTCGACATGGAGATGGATCCTGTCGACGGGTACGCGATCGCGAGCTGGGAGCAGGGGTACGGCGACTTCGACATCGTCCCCGACCCTGCGACGATGCGTCGGATCCCCTGGCTCGAGGGCTCCGTCCTGGTGCTCGGCGACGTCCTCTGGCACGACCACACGCCGGTCGAGCCCTCACCGCGGCAGGTGCTGAAGGCGCAGATGGAACGTGCGGCGGCACTCGGTCTTACCCCGATGATGGGATCGGAGCTCGAGTTCTATCTCCTCAAGGAGACGTACGCCGAGGCGCACGAGAAGGGTTACGCCGGGCTCACGCCGTCCGTGCCGTACGTGCTCGACTACCACATCCTCGGCACGACCTACGACGAGCCGTTCCTGCGCACGGTTCGCAACCACATGCAGGCCGCCGGGTTGCGCGTCGAGACCTCAAAGGGTGAGGCGTGGCCGGGCCAGCAGGAGATCAACTTCCGCTTCTCGGACGCCCTGACGATGGCGGACAACCACGTCGTCTACAAGAACGGCGCCAAGGAGATCGCGTTCCAGCACGGCTGCTCGATCACGTTCATGGCAAAGCCCTTCGAGGACTGGATCGGTAACTCGTGCCATGTGCACTCGTCGCTCTTTCGCGACGGGTCGCCTGCGTTCGCGAACGACGAGAAGCTCTTCGGGCAATGGCTCGCCGGACAGATCGCGTGCTTCGAGGAGCTCGCGGTGTTCCTCGCCCCGACGGTGAACTCGTACAAGAGGTTCGCGGCGGGGTCGTGGGCGCCGACGACGCTCGCCTGGGGCAATGACAACCGCACCTGTGGCTTCCGCGTCGTCGGCAGCGGAGCCGCAAGACGGGCCGAGACACGGATCCCGGGTGGGGATGCGAACCCCTACCTCGCCTTCGCCGCGATCATCGCGGCCGGCCTCTATGGGATCGAGCACGAGCTGGAGCTGCCGCCGCCGCTCGAGGGCAACGCGTACGTGTCGGACGCGAAGCGGTTTCCGTCGACGCTTCGCGATGCGACGTCGTTGCTCGAGAACGGGACGATGGCGCGGGGCGCGCTCGGCGACAAGGTTGTCGACCACTACCTGAACTACGCGCGCACCGAGCAGGCGAGCTTCGACAAGCACGTCACCGACTGGGAGCGCCGGCGCTACTTCGAGCGCATCTAGACGGTACGGGAGGCCCAAGGGCCTCCCGTCGATTGTTCTTCCAGGCAGTACGGCCGGTAGGCCGAAACGCCCTCTAGTGGACGACCAGCACGTCTGCCCGCGCTTTGCGGGTGATCGCCTCGCCGACGCTGCCACTGAAGAGTCGCGAGACGAACCCTCCTTCGTGTGCGCCGACCACGATCAGGTCGACTGCGTACTCGTCGGCGAGATGGACTGCGACATCCGCGGGATCGCCCACGCCCGGAATGCCAGCGGGCTCGGCCACGCCGAGCTCGGTGAGCCGCTCGATCGCTTGCTGTGTCTCCTCCACGTGTCGGGACGGGGGATCGGCAACGTCAATCGGCCCGCTGCGGCCGTGGAGCACGGGGGCGACACTCGTGACGAATACCTTGGCGCCGAGCGCCTTGGCGAGAAAGGCCGTGCGCTCGAGAACGCGGGCTGCAACCGGCCCTTCCTCGTAACACACAAGGATGGTCTTCACTTCAGCCTCCTCTTCCGTTTGCTACGGGAACCAATCGTTGCGCAGCCGCGAACTCGTGCCATCGGTGGAACGACCGATTGACCGTGTGGGAAGCCCGAAGGGGGTGTTCAGTCCTGAAGCGCGTCGAACACGAGCCGTTGGAAGTGGCCGAGAAGCGGCTCGCTGTTCAGCAGCAGGCGACCCTGCGGGACGACACCGGAGTCGAGCCCGGCCTGCACGTTGCGCACGAGGCTGTCGTCCTCGGCGCCGACCTGGCGGCTGAATGCGACGAGCTCGGCGACCTCCTCGTCCGTGACGTTCGGGCCGAAGTAGTAATCCGAGACACCCACGGTCTTGCCGGGGCCGACCGGGATCCATGAGTCGATTCCGAGGTTTGGCCGGCCCGGCTCGATGTTGATCGTCGTCGACGGCCAGAGGTAGTGGTACTGAGCGTCGTCGACGTCGGTTGCCGGGATGAACGGCGCCTTCACCTTCCCTTCGCGCACACCGGGACGCACCGACGACACCTGGCTCGTCGAGAGTGCGCGTGGAACCAGCGCGTACGAATCCGGATCGACGTCGACGAGCTTGGAAAGCCCGGGATGAGCGGTGGGGCAGTGGTAGCACTCGAGGTAGTTCTCGAGACCGTTCTTCCAGTTCACATCGAGCTCCCAGACGACCCGCTCTCTGAACTGGAGCGTCTCGAGCCCGATGCCGCTCGTCGCGACCAGCTCCGAGACACCCTCGAGCACGTCCGCTAGTGGATAGGCGTCGGGATCGGCATTGGCGAAGACGAGCGGGCCCCAGGTCTCGACCGACGCAGGGAGGAGGGAGAATGCATCGGGGTCGAACCCGGGCTCGCGCTCCGAGCGAGGTGCACGAAGCAGCGTGCCGTCGAGGTCGTAGGTCCACGCGTGGTACGGGCACTGGAGGGTGGCGCGACAGCCTTCACCGTCTGCGACGAGGTGCGCTCGGTGGCGGCACACGTTCTTGAAGCCCCTGAGAACGTCGTCGCGGCCGCGCACGGCGACTACCGGCACATGCCCGGCGCGTCCCGCGATGTACCCACCCGGCTCGCCGAGAGAGTCGGCCCGGCCGATGTAGTGCCAGGTGCTCGCAAAGATGCGCTCACGCTCGAGCGCCGCGATCGTCGGGTCGGAATACCACGTCGCGGGAAGCGTCCAGCCGGCTGCCAGCGAGTCCGATAGCGTTGCGCCCGCCATGTCAACAGATGTCATTCGACGCCTTCTCCCTCTATGACCGCGCGGCCGGAAAAGGGTTTGACCGACCGGTCAGACAGGATACGTGCGAAGGAAACGAACGGTCAACCCGTCGTGTCCGAGCTCGCCGTCACCGGAGCGAGCGTCCGGGTCGGTGAGATCCTCGAGGCTGCCTGCCGCGTGGTCGCGCGTGACGGGGCGCATGGCCTCCACATGAAGGCGGTTGCAGAGGAGGCCGGCGTCTCGAAGGCGCTCATCCACTACTACTTTGCGACCCGGCAGGAGCTGCTCAGGCGCACGTTCGTGCACGCCGAGCGCCATCTCGACCGAATCCTCGACGAGGAGCTGGCTCAGATCGCGACGGGCGCACAACGGCTCGAGCGCACGCTGATGATCAGCCTCGATGCAGACAGCACCTTCGGGGAGCGCCGCGTGTTCTGGAACGAGGTCTGGTCGAGCGTCGGTTTCGACGAGGAGCTGCGACCGCTCATGCGGGCCTGGTACGAGGACTGGCTGGCGCGGCTCGTGGCGGTGGTCGAGGAAGGGCGTGCCGACGGGTCGATTCCGGCGTCGGTCGATGCTCGAACGACTGCCTGGCGCCTGGGCGCCGTCGCCGACGGCGTCGATTCCCTGCTCTATCTCGGGATCGTGAGCCACGACGGCGCTGCGGAGATGATCCGCGCTGCTCTGGCGCGGGAGCTGCGTTAGGCGTCGTACGGTCTGGGTGAGGCGCTTAGGGCTGCTTCGAGGGTGTGGTGCAGAGCAGCGCTCTCGAAGCGGCAGCGAGGGTTTGGCGGGGGCGGCTGAAGCCACACCCGCGGTCTGGGTGAGGCGGTTGCGAGGGTTTGGCGGGGGCGGCTGAAGCCACAC
The DNA here is from genome assembly GCA_963724655.1 of uncultured Actinomycetes bacterium. GTDB lineage: Bacteria > Actinomycetota > Thermoleophilia > Gaiellales > Gaiellaceae > Gaiella. The sequence continues at coordinate 624,596 of CAVRVG010000005.1, forward strand.
CCGCGGTCTGGGTGAGGCGGTTGCGAGGGTTTGGCGGGGGCGGCTGAAGCCACACCCGCGGTCTGGGTGAGGCGGTTGCGAGGGTTTGGCGGGCACTGAAGCAACACCCACGACCTGGACGGGAACGCACGGGTATGGCTTCAGCCGTCCCCGACGATGGACGCCGAGGCCGCGAGGGACGAGTCTGCCTATTCGGCGGGCTGTGCCAGTTCAGGCGGCGCGGGCTTGAGAACGCGCAAGGCGGATGGAGGCAGCGAGAGCGTTACCGGTGTCCCCTGCTCGACCTCACGCGCGGTGCCGTCGTTCGGAAGGTTCGCCTTCAGCAGCCCGCCACCGGGAATCCGGACGTGGAGCTCCGTGGTGGAGCCCACGAAGATCGCATGCTCGACCATCCCCGGCACGCGGTTGACGCCTGTCGCGCCGTGCGACTCCACCCCGATCCGCTCGGGTCGGATCATGACCTTGACGGTCCCGCGGGTGTCCGTGGCGCCCTGCTCGGCCCGGAGGCGCTGCTCCCCGATCTGGATGGTGCACGCGCTGCCGCCGTCGGGGCTCGAGACGCCTTCGACCATGTTCGAGACGCCGAGAAAGTCCGCGACGAACTCGGTCGCGGGCTCCTCGTAGATGTCTCGCGGCGCCCCGGCCTGCTCGACATGGCCACCGTTCATCACCGCGATCCGGTCGCTCATCGTGAGCGCCTCTTCCTGATCGTGCGTGACGAACACGAAGGTGATCCCGAGCTCCGCCTGGAGCGCCTTCAGCTCGACCTGGAGCCCTTTCCGCAGCCTCGCGTCGAGGGCACCGAGCGGCTCGTCGAGGAGCAACACCCGCGGACGCAGCACGAGCGCTCGTGCCAGCGCGACCCGTTGTTGCTGACCGCCGGAGAGCTGGCTGGGCCTCCGCGAGCCGAAGCTGCCGAGCTGAACGAGGTCGAGCGCCTCGGCCACGCGCTTCTTGTGCTCGTCCTTCGTGACCCGCTGGTACTTCAGGCCGAAGCCGACGTTGCCGGCGACGTCGAGATGGGGGAACAGCGCGTAGCTCTGGAAGACGGTGTTGACGTTCCGCTTGTGGGCGGGAACCTGCGCCACGTTGACACCGTCGAGCTGGATCTTGCCGCTCGTCGGCCGCTCGAACCCGGCGATCATCCTCAGGGTCGTCGTCTTTCCGCAGCCAGAGGGGCCGACCATCGTGAAGAACTCGCCTGGCGGCATGTACAGGTCGATCGCGTCGACGGCGACGACGTCGTCGAAGCGCTTGGTCAGTTCCTCGAGATGGATCTCTCCTTGCATATCCGTCACCCCTCTATCACGACTGCGACGGCAGCGTCATTTCCGCCGGCGAACCGCTTGTAGACGAAGAAGGCCAGTGCGAGCGTCGACAGCGTGATCACGAGGGCGACGGTCGCGAGCGCGTTGAGCGCGGGGCTGGGCGCCCCACGAGCGGTTGCGTAGAGCTGCATCGGGATGGTGGTGGTACTTGCGTCGCTCGCGAGGTACTGGGTCACGACGAAGTCGTCGATCGAGAGCGCGAAGACGATCGCAGCGCTGGCCACGATCGCGGGAGCGAGCAGGGGGAGCAGCACCCGCACGAGCTGGTCGCGAGGAGGTGCGCCGAGGTCGGCCGCCGCCTCCTCGTACTCGGGCCCGATCGAGACCAGGCGTCCGCGCACGATGACGACGACGTACGAGAGCGTGAAGGTCACCTGCCCGATCGCCTGCGCGGTCGTCCCGAGCTCGATCCCGGGCAGCACCTTGAGGAACAGGAGAAGCAGCGCAACCCCCATCACGATCTCGGGGGTGACCAGCGGGAGCAACATGAACGTGTTGACGGTGCCTGAGCCTCGGCCACGCCAGCGCTGAAGCCCCATCGCGAGCGCGACGCCGAGCGGCGTTGCGATCAGGACGCAAAGGACACCGAGGATCAGCGTGTGCTTGAGCGCACTCTGCAGGGCTGGATCGTGGAACACGCTGCCGGTCTCACCCGTGAACCATCGTGTCGAGAAGCCCTGCCAGGTTGTGCGCGACCGCCCGTCGTTGAAGGCGAAGAGGATCGCGATTGCGACCGGAAGGATCGCCCAGGCGAGGTAGAAGCCGGTGACCACGATGAGCGCACGCGGCCTTCCCCATGGATTCTTGAACCAGGTGATCATGCGTCCGCCGGCCGTCCGTCGGAGTCCGCCGCGCGCGTTACCCGCAGGTAGTACGCCATCAGCACGAGCAGGAGCGCGGAGAGGATGATGGTGAGCACCGCGCCCGTGACCTTCTCCGAGCCCTGGCGCGTGAGCTGGTCGATCTGGTTACCGATCATGCTCGTCTTCGGCGACGCCGAGACGATGTCCGGGGTGTAGTAGTCGCCGAACATCGGCAGGGCGATCAGCACGAGGCCGGCGAGGATCCCCGGCCGCGAGAGGGGAAGCGTCACGCGCAGGAACGCGCTGACCCGACTCGCGCCGAGGTCGCGTGCAGCCTCGATCTGTCGCTCGTCGATCCGGTCGAGAGAGGCGAACAGCGGCAGCACGAGAAACGGGACGTAGCCGTAGACAAGGGCAATCACCACGGTCGAGGGCTGGCCGTCGAGCCAGCCGCCGCTCTCCGACAGTAGCCCGAGGCTGATGAACAGCTGCTCGATCCCGATCGCGTGGAGGAACCGTGTGCCCCAGCCGTCCGGCGAGAGGAGGTTCACCCAGGCGAGCATCCGCATCAGGTAGTTGATCCAGAACGGGAGCACCAGCAGCAGCAGGACGAGGCCCTTCCGCCGTCCCGCGTGCCTGGCTGCGTAGTACGCGACGGGATACCCGATCAGGAGTGACAGCCCCACGGCGATCACGACGAAGTAGAAGGTCCTGACGAAGACCGTGAAGAACTGACCGCCGTGGAAGATGTTCCTCAGAACCTCGAGGAAATACCCGACGTTCCAGTCGAGAGGATTCCAGTAGGGGACCGGCTCGGAGAGCGTGTTCTGGTTGCCGAACGCGACGCAGACGACCGTGTAGAAGGCCAGGAGGAAGAAGACCGTCAGCCACGCGACGCCGGGTAGCGCGAGCAGCCGCCAGGTCCACTTCACGAGCTCAACCGGCCTTGAACTTCGACCATGCCTTCTCCCACTCGCGCTCGCCCGTCACCGTGAGCTCGAGGAACTGCTGCGCCGACGCGAACTGCTCCGGGCGGACAACGGCGCCTTCGAGTGACTTGGGAATCAGGCCGCTCGAGATCAGCGTCTGGGCGTCGATCGCGTTCTGCGGGGGCGTGTACCCCGTGTAGTTGACGAAGTTCGAATAGGCGTTCTTCTCGTCGAGCATGAAGTTGATGAACGTGTGGGCGAGCGCCGGGTTCTTCGCCGTACGACCGACGCAGAAGAAGTCGTTTTGCACGACGCCGTTTTCCTCCGGGCCCCAGAACGAGAGGACATCGGGCTTGACGTCCTTCGGCATGTAGTAGAAGGCACCGCCGAGAAGGTCTCCCGACCATGAGTTGTGGAGCCACGTCTTGCCCTCGGGCAACGTCTGATAGTCGGTGATCGCGACCTTGACGTTGCAGATCTCCGTGAGCTCCTCGAGCGCGAGCCCGGCCTTGCGGATGATCTCAGGGTCCTCGGTGTTCATGTCGGCCCGGAGCCCCGTTCGCATGCCGTCGCGCTGCATCGGAACCGAGAGCGCGTCGCGCTTGTCGTCGAGGACCGCCACCTTGCCCTTGTACGGCTTCGACTCCCAGAAGATGTCCCACGGGACGTCCATCGACGGGATGCCGTTTCCGAGCTTGTCGTTGCGCCAGCCGATCCCGTCCTGCCAGACGACGTACGGCACCGTGTAGCGGCTGCCACGGTCGTAGAACGGATCGCGAAGGTCCGGCCAGACGTTCTTCTCGAGATTCGGGAGGTACGAGTGGTTGAGCGGCTGGAGGACGTGCGACGCGATGAGCTTGACGATGTTCGAACCGGTGAGGCCGAGTATCAGGTCGAAGGTGACCGCGCCGGATGCGAGCTTGGCGACCGCCTCGTCGGCCGAGTTGTACGTCGCGATCTGGAGCTTGTGCCCCGTGTCCGTCTGGAACTTCTTGACGGTCGCGGGATCGAGGTAGTCGGCGTAGTTGAAGACGGTGAGCGGACCGCTCTCGGGCTTCAGGCCGTCGGCGATCGGCTGGTTGTCGTCGGTGATCGCCCAGGTGACGCTGTTGTCGCTGCGGGGGAGCGGAAGCCCGCCGGGGCCGACAGGCTTCGGCTCGACGAGGTTCGAGCCACCGCCGGTGTCGCACGCTCCTATCGGGACGGTCGTGTTCTCGCAGCCGGCGAGCAGCGTGACGCCGCCGACGCCGGCCGCGCCGACGGCTGCGCGCTTGAGCAGCTGGGTGCGCGTGAGTCCTGTGCGATCCTTTGGATGTGCCATCCGGGAATGAGATTCAAGCCACGTCCTGACCCGGAAGTCAAGGTCTGTCCCTCAGTCAGGCGCACCCAGGACGACGAGAGCATCAACCGCGGTCGCCTCGGCTCCGTGCAGCACCAACGGATTGACGTCGATCTCGACGATCTCGGGATGCTCGTACGCGGCCTGCGAAAGGGCCGCGAGGGCGGCGGCGACCGAGTCGACCGCCTGGCCGATTCCGGCAGCGCGCACGAGCTCCCGCGCGGCAGCCTCGTCGATTGGGCCGGCCGACGAGACGGCGCGACCAAGCTCCTCGATCGCGACCCCGCCGAGCCCGACCGCCAGGATGGGGCCGTAGTCCGGGTCACGGGTCATGCCGACGAAGGCCTCCGCGCCTGGCTCGAGTTGATGCGCCACGAGCACGCTGCCACCCAGGCGCGTGGCGGCTGCTGCTGCTTCCTCGGCCGAGGTCACGTTCAGGATGACGCCGCCCTCACGCGCCTTGTGCGCAACCCCGTCGACCTTGACGACGACAGGCCCGCCGAGCTCCGCAAAGGCGGCAGCCGCCTCATCCGGCGTCGAGGCCCGTCGGTGCTGGGCGAATGCGATCCCGTAGCCCTCGAGGATCGTGGCCGACTCATGTTCGGGAAGCGCGCCTTCCGCACCCGCGATCCGCTCGAGCGCCCGTGGCAGCGGCCCGAGCGGGGCCGAGGGCCTCCAGCCCGCCACGAGGGAGAGGGCGCGCATCGCGTCGCGCGGTCCGCGCAACAGCGCAAGGTCGAGCTCTCGTGCAAGCTCCTGAAACCGCCGCGGCGGGTCGGCGCTGTGAACCGTGGTGCACGCGGCGAAGAGCCCATGCTCGTCGGCGAGGCGTGCAAGCTCGCGGAGCGTGACTTCACACCAGTCCTCGTTGCCCACGTCGCGGAACTGCGACAGGTCGGCCAGCGCGACCAGAATGTCGAACTCACCCGAGGTCGCAAGAAGCTCGAGCGAGCCCGGATAGACGACTTCGGCTTCCGCCACCGCCCACGAGTCGAGTGGGTTACCGGGGTCGAGGTAGTTCGGGAAGCGGGCCTGGAGTCGACCGGCAAGCGCAGGGGAGAGCGGTTCGAAGGGGATCCCCGCGGCCTCCGCCTGATCGGCGAGCAGACCGCACTCGCCACCCGATTCGGATACGCCGGCGATGCGACGCCCACCGGGCCAGCGCTTGCGCCCGAGGATCTCGAGCGTCTCGAGCGAGCTCGTGGAAGTCGTCGACCTCGATCGCGCCGTGGCGGTGGAGCACGGCCGAGAAGATGAGCCCCGAGCCGACCAGGGCACCGGTGTGGGACAGAGCCGCGCGGGCGGCGGCCTCGGAGCGCCCGACCTTGAGGCAGACGACGGGCTTTCCGGCGGCGGCGCAGGCAGCGAGCCCTTCGACGAAGCGTGCGGGCTCGCGGACCGTCTCCAGGAACAGGCCGACCGCGCGGGTGCCCCCGTCCTGCGCGAAGTGGAGGAGGTAGTCGGCGGCGCCGGTTGCCGCCTCGGCTCCGGCCGAGATCACATAGCGAAGTCCGATTCTCCCGCCGAGCGAGATGAACGCGTCGGCGATCGATCCGGACTGCGCGAGCACGGCCACGTGACCGGCGGCGGTCGTGGACGGCGGACGGCCGATCCACATGGACGTCGCAGCGGGCACGACCGCGCCCATGCAGTTCGGGCCGATCATCGTCGCGCCTGCCTCGCGCGCCCGCGTGGCGATGCGCTCGATCACCGCCGCGCCCGCGGCGCCCGCCTCCGCGCCGACACCGGGAACGACGAAGGCGCGGATTCCCGCGGTCAGGCACTGCTCGAGGGCTGCTTCGACGCGCTCGTGGTTGACGAGCAGCATCGCAGCCTCGGGAAGCTCGGGCAGCTCGTCGACCGACGCGAAGCACCGCATCCCGAGAACCTCGTCGCGATTCGGATTGACACCCCAGACGGGAATCGTCCCTTCACATGCGGTGAGCACTGCGTCTTCGTTCCGCGGCGAGGCACCGACGATGACGAGCGAGCGCGGGTGCAGGAGGGGGCGGAGATCGGGCATCGGCCGGGAATCGTGCCTGACCGCTCGGTCAGGTGTGGCAGTTCTGCTTCGCAGAATTGCCTAGGGTGCAGGCTCATGGTGCAAGAGAAGACCATCGAAATACGCTGGCGGGATTGCGACTCCTACGCGCACGTCAACAACGCGGTGTACGCGACCTACCTCGAGGAGTGCCGCGACGAGTGGCTCGAGGCGGCGCTCGGCGCTGAGGACGCCGCCTGGGACTATGTGCTCGCACGTGTTGCGATCGACTTTCGTCGCGAGCTCGTGCTCGCCGACAAGACCGTGACGGTTCGCGTTCAGCTCTCGCGGATCGGAACCTCGAGTCTCACCCTGCGCGAGCAGATCGTGAAGACCGACGGCACGGTTGCCGCCGAAGCCGAGGCCGTCATCGTCGCGCGCGATCGCGAGACAGGGCGCTCACGTCCGCTCAGCGAGCCAGAGCGAGCCGCCTTCCAGCGAGTGCTCATCGGGATGGTTGATCGGCGATTGGGGCACGTCCGGATGACACCCACGACACGGCGCATCGCGCCGCGTTCGCCCACGAGTCGTACTTCAACCAGTACTACCCGTAGACGATCACGACGCGCTGCTTGGTCGTGAACGCCCCCGAACGCACCCCAATCACCAACCAACCATCTAGGATGCCCGCTGGCGCGGATCCTGACCGCGCGGTCAAACCGTCTCCAGGAGGATCCCTACGTGTACGTCCCCGAGCTTTCGCCCGAGATCACTGACCTCAAGGCGCGTGTGCGTGCCTTCGTCGAGGCGGAGGTCTATCCCCTCGAGCAACGCATCGTCGAGGCCGGCAGCATCGACGAGCACGAGGTGGCGGCGCTGAAGGGTCGGGCGCGGGCAGCGGGGTTCGCGCAGCTCAACATGCCCGTCGAGGCCGGTGGGCAGGCGCTTTCGATGGTCGGCCAGGTCGCGATCGAGGAAGAGGCGGGACGGGCGACGAACGGGCTCGGCTTCGCGGTCGTCGACCGTGGGCCTGCCGAGCTGTGGGAGATCCTGAGCCCCGAACAGCGTGAGCGCTGGGTCAGGCCGGTCATCGACGGCACGTTCCGCGAGGCCTGGGCGGTCACGGAGCGCGGCGCAGGGTCTGACCTTGCCGCGATCGCAACCACCGCTGAGCGCGATGGGGACGAGTGGGTGTTGAACGGCGAGAAGTGGTTCGTGACGAGCGAAGGCCCTCCTGGCTTCTACCTCGTACTGGCGGTTGCGGAGGGCGAGCAGACGATCTTCATCGTCCCGCCGGGAACGCCTGGAATGACGATCGCGAAGACCCCCGGCTTCCTCCACGACCCGTACCTCGACCTCCATCCCGAGATCGTGTTCGACAACTGCCGTGTCCCCGAGGCGAATCGCGTGCCGGGTGGTGGGAACGCCGGCACGAAGGAGTGGTTCCTCGTCGAGCGGCTCTTCATTGCTGCGCGGTGCTGTGGCGCTGCTGCACGCTGCCTCGACCTCGCGAGGGACTATGCGGTCGAGCGAGCAGCCTTCGGCTCGCGAATAGCCGACTTTCAGGGCGTCTCGTTCCAGCTGGCCGACTCGCTGACAGAGCTTGCCGCGGCGCGCCTGCTGACCTATCACGCCGCGCACGCCTTCGATGCCGTGACCGATCGGAAGGTCGTACACGGGAAGGTCGCGATGGCGAAGCTCTACGCCAGCGAGATGGCAGGTCGGGTCGTCGATCGCTCGGTCCAGATCTTCGGCGGCCGCGGCTACATGCTCGAGAACCCGGTCGCGCGGCACTACAAGGAAGTGCGTGTCGACCGGATCTGGGAGGGCACGAGCGAGATTCAGCGGCTCATCCTGTCGCGTGGAATAGCGAAGCGCGGCGCCGAGACGTATCTGCGATAGCGGTCGGTGACGTTGGCTACGGTGCGGGTGATGGCAACCCGCCCGATCGTCGGAATCACCTCGTACGCGCAGCCGGCGAAATGGGGCGCATGGGAGCTACCTGCCGCCCTCGTCCCATGGACATACGTCGAGTCGGTCGAGCGGGCGGGTGGGCGGGCCCTGCTGGTTCCGCCGAGCACGGAGGGCGTCGAGGAGACTCTCGACGCGCTTGACGGGCTGATCTTCTCAGGCGGCATCGACATCGATCCGGCCGCGTACGGCGCCGACCGTCACGAGACAACCGATCCGGCCCAGGCGCATCGCGATGCGGGCGAGCTGGCGCTCCTCGAGGCGGCGCTTGCCCGTGATCTGCCGACGCTCGCGATCTGCCGTGGGTTCCAGCTCCTGAATATCCTGCGCGGCGGCGATCTCGTCCAGCACCTCCCGGAGACGCTCGGGCACAGTGGCCACCGCGAGGTCCTCGGCACGTTCTCCGAGCATGCGGTCGAGGTGAAGGACGGCACCCGGCTCGCGGGGATTCTCGGCCCTCGTCATCCCGCCGTGCAGTCGAGCCACCATCAGGGGATCGGTCGCGTCGGGGACGGGCTCGTCGAGACCGCGTGGGCGGAGGATGGCTCGCTGGAAGGCCTCGAGGATCCCGAGAAGCAATTTGCGGTCGCCGTGCTCTGGCACCCCGAGATGGAGGCTGACGACAAGCGCCTGTTCGAGGCGCTCGTTGCCGAGGCGACCCGCTACCGAGACTCGCGGTAAGTCATCGGCACCGCGCCGTGGTTGAATCACCTGAGCGTCGACGACGAAAGGATCAACCGATGGCAGCCGTGACCCCGTTCTCCTCGCAGCTCCCCGTGAAGATCACCTTCGGCGACGGCGTCATCGCGGGGCTTGCCGACGTGCTCGATTCGCTTGGTGCACGCTCGTCGCTCGTGGTGGTCGAGGAGCCTGTTGCGGCACACCCCGCCGTCGTCGCAGCGCTTGCTGCCGTCGAGGCCGGCGGCGTCCGCGTCGTTCAAGTGGTCAAGGGCGCAGGCGAGCCGACATTTACGCTTGCGGACGAGCTTGCCGAGAAGGTGCGCTCGGGCTCACTCGAGGCGGTCGTGGGAATCGGCGGCGGCTCGGCCCTGGATGTCGCAAAGGCGGCGAGGATCGTCGCCGATCAGGGCGGTGTGGCGCGCGACTTTGCGGATGGGGCGCGGACACCAGCGCCGCCTACTCTGCCGCTCGTCCTGTGCCCGACGACCTCGGGGACGGGCAGCGAGGTGTCCGGTGCGAGTGTTCTCACCGACACTGTCGAGGATCGCAAGATCGGGTTCGGGCATCCGAACATGCGCGCGCAGCACGCACTTGTCGACCCGGTGCTCACCCATGGTCTTCCGGCCGCGCCGACCGCGCACTCCGGCGTCGACGCAATGGCGCAGGCGATCGGCGCGTGCACCGTTTCCGACTCGTCCCCTCTCTCGGTGGCGTTCGGCCTCGAAGCCTGTCACCACGTCGCCCATTCGCTCGTGGACGCGGTCACGGACGGCTCGAACGCCGAGGCGAGGCGACGGCTCGCCTGTGCGAGCCTGACCGCCGGTCTCTCGATGAACCTCTCGGACTGCGCCGCCGACCACTCGCTGGGTCAGGCGATCGGCAGCGTCAAGCATCTTCCGCACGGGCTCACCGTCGGGCTCGTGCTCGCCGAGACGCTCGACGTGTCACGCGTCGACTGCGCCGATCGGCTCGAACGCGTTGCGGACGCGCTCGGCGAGCCTGCGGACGGCTCGTCCGACGGGTCTCGCGCGGTGCGGGCCGTGAAGCGGATCCTCGCCGACGTCGGGTTTCCGACGTTGAGCGAGGTCGGCGTCACCGAGGCCGACCTGCCGGCGCTCGTGAAGGCCGCGACGGAGGAGCAGGCGTTCTTCCTCGACATCGACTGCCACACCTGGACGGCAGCCGAGGTGGAGGAGGCGTTCCGAGCTGCACTCGCCCTCAGAGCGCGCTAACGCGACACGCGGGCGTGGCTTTGGCCGCCCCCGCGCGTCCCTTTCGGAAGCGGCGGCGGCGCACTTCGTCGGGGACGGCTGAAGCCATACCCGTGTGCTTCTGCCGGTTCTGAGCGGCTGCTGTCGGGATGACTCGGGGACGGCTGAGCTGGGATGACGTCGGGGACGGCTGAAGCCATACCCGGGTGTTGGCTCTAGGGCTCTGTCGAGATGAAGACGCTCTTGAGCTCGGTGTTGTGCACCAGGCCTTCCATCCCTAGCTCCTTGCCCGAGCCGGACTGCTTGTAACCGCCGAACGGCGCCTGCGGGAACACCGAGCTGTTCGAGTTGACGCCGATCCCGCCCGTTCGCAAGGCGCGGGCAACCCGAAGCTGACGCGCCCCGTCACGGGTCCACAGCGACCCCGAGAGCCCGTACGACGTGTCGTTGGCAAGCCGGATCGCCTCGGCCTCGTCGCGGAACGTGATCACGGACACGACAGGCCCGAAGATCTCCTCCTGGCACACGCGCATGTCGTTGGTGCAACCATCGAGGATGGTGGGGCGCAGGTAGTTGCCAAGGGCGAGCGCCGGGTCATCCGGTCGTGACCCACCCTCGACGACCTCGGCGCCCTCTGCGATGCCCGTCGCGACGTACCGCTCCACGACCTCGCGCTGCGCGCTCGAGACGAGCGGGCCCATCTGCGTCTCATCGCTCTCGGGATCACCGACGACGATCCCCTGCGTCGCCGCGACGTAGTGCTCGAGCAGCTCGTCCTTCGCGGATTCTTCGACGAGCAGGCGTGACCTCGCGCAGCAGTCTTGCCCCGCGTTCTCGAACACGGAGAACGGCGCCATCCGGCCCGCCTTCTCGAGATCCGCGTCGGCAAACACGATGCAGGCGCTCTTGCCGCCGAGCTCGAGCGTCACCCGCTTGATCGTCCCTGCGGCCTTCCGGGCGATCTCGATTCCGACCTCGGTCGAGCCGGTAAAGCCGACCTTGCCGACGAGCGGATGCTCGACGAGCGCGTCACCGACAGCCCGTCCGGGACCCGGCACGACATTGAGGACGCCGGGCGGAAGGCCGGCCTCGAGCCCGAGCTCGGCGTAACGCAGGGCCGTCGAAGGCGAAAGGCTCGCCGGCTTGAGCACGACCGTGTTCCCGGCGGCGATGGCGGGTGCGGTCTTCCAGTTGGCGATGTTGAGAGGGAAGTTCCAGGGCGTGATCAGCGCCGCGACACCGATCGGCTCGCGGAAGGTGAGCACGATTCCGTCCCGGTCGACGGGGATCGTCGAGCCGAAGAACTTGTCCACCGCGCCCGCGTAGTAGCGCATGATCGTGGCGGCGTTGCCGACGCACCAGCGCGCGTCCCCGATCGCCATGCCCATGTCTCTCGTCTCGAGGAATGCGAGCTCGTCGACGTTGGCCTCGAGCAGATCGGCCCAACGGTAGAGGACCTTCCCGCGTTGAATGGGAGTTCGGGAGCCCCAATCCTCGAACGCGCGTGCTGCTGCACGCACGGCCCGGTCTGCGTCCTCGGGCCCCGCCTGCGCGACCGTTCGCGACACGCTGCCATTGGCGGGGTTGATCGTGTGGAACGTCTGGCCGTCCGCCGCCACGACGCGCTCACCGTCGATGACGAGCCCGTCGACGGTGGCCGTTGCCATCTAGGCCCCGACGACCTGGACGAGCCAGCGCCTGTCCCGCTCCCGGTCCAGCTCGAGAAAGAGAATGCGCTGCCACGTGCCGAGGCACAGCACACCGTCGCGCACCGGGATCGACTCGCCGGCGGGGCCGAGCAGCATCGACATGCAGTGCGAATGACCGTTGCCGTTCTCCATGTCCTCCTCCTCGGACACGTTCTCGGTACGCCGGTCCCAGTCGTCGTGCGCGTAGTAGTGCTCCGTCGGGACAAGCCGGCGCAGGAGAACGGAGAAGTCCTCGAGGAATCCGCGCTCGTACTCGTTCACGCGAACCGAGCAGGTTGTGTGCGGCGAGTACACGCAGCAGATCCCGTCGCGCACCGCCGCTCTTGTCGACTGCCTCGCGGACCTGCTCCGTGATGTCCGTGATCGACAGACCACCGGCGGTGCGAACGCGCACCTCGCGATGGAAGGTCTTCATCTCGCCGCGCTCCCCTGCGGCGTCCGTGAGCTGGGTGGCTGTCTCGGGGGCCGTGGCCATTTGTGACGGCATTGTGTCAGTCGCACGGAGGGTCCGCCCGACGAGAGCATCGCGCCGAACGGGTTCCTCGTCGCGACCTTCCGTGACGATAGCGACGCAAACCCACCCTGGGCCGGCGTGCACACGCGATCTCAAGGACCCTGCATCGTGATCGATCCAGGCAGAATCACCGCGTGAATCGGAGTCGGGCGGTGAAGCGGGTTGTCGCGGGGTCCGATGACATCTTCGGCTCCGTGTACGGAACGATCGTCGTGATGGCGGTCATCGCCGCCGGTTCGCGAGGTGACAGCACGGACCCCTGGCGACTCGCGATGCTCGCGGTGGGAACCATCCTGGTGCTCTGGGTCGCTCACGTCTACGCCCACGCATTGGCGAAGAGCGTTGCCGCAGACAAGAGGCTCACCTGGGACGAGTTTCGCGGGCTCGCGCTACGCGAGGCCTCGATTGCGCTCGCTGTCGTTGCGCCGGTCGGCGCGCTGGTTCTCGGCGCAACCGACCTGATGAACGAGGAGAGCTCGATTCGTCTTGCGCTGGGGATCGGGGTTGCGACCCTCGCTGCACAAGGTCTCCGCTACGCGCGCATCGAGCGCCTCGGCCATACCGCGACCGCTGTCGCAGTGGCCGGGAACCTCGTGCTCGGCCTGGTGATCGTCGCTCTCGAAGTCGGCCTTGCGCACTGATCCGGTGGTGACCGTTTCCCATCCGCGGCCATCCGTACTAGGATCCCGGACGCATTCCAACTCGACAATCTGAAGGAGTCTTCGTGATCGCAGCTGATTACCCGTTCCTCGACATCCTGTGGACGATGGTCATTTTCTTCGTGTGGATCATGTGGTTCATGCTGCTCTTCCGGGTGTGGGGCGACATCTTCTCGCGCAAGGATCTCTCCGGGTTTGGAAAGACCGGTTGGCTCCTCTTCACCATCATCCTGCCGTTCCTCGGTGTCTTCATCTATCTCCTCGCCGAGAACGACGGGATGACGGAGCGCGCCCTGTCGCGAGCTCGCAAGCAGCAGGATCAGTTCGACGACTACGTGCGTACCACCGCGGGCGCGAGCGGAGCGGCGGCCGAGATCGAGAAGGCCAAGCAGCTGCTCGACTCGGGTGCCATCAACCAGGGAGAGTACGAGGCCCTCAAGCAGAAGGCGATCGTCTAGAGCGTACGGTCGTGACGTAGGCCGAGTTTGCACGCGGCCGGCCGCCTCTTCGAGGCGGCCGGCCGTCGTCTTGCCGTAGACCCACCCGCGCCGTTCGGTCCCAGGAGCGCCGCGACGTTCGCCGCTTCGGGTTTCGAGTCGCACGGGTGCGACGTAGCGGCTTGAATGAGGGCGCGGGCCCGTAGCTCAGCTGGTTAGAGCAGCCGACTCATAATCGGTAGGTCCCTGGTTCGAGTCCAGGCGGGCCCAAGAGTCCGGCGGGCCCATTTCGATTCCCGTGTCCGGTGCGGGCGATACGGTGCGCTTGTGGGCACGCTCACACTCCCCGGCTTCTTTCTCGGTGCCGCGTGCGCTCGAGGCGGTCGCGTTTGGTGCTTTCTCTGGGGTGCCGGCTGCGGTTCTAGCCGTGCTCCTGGTCGTCCTGAAAACAGGTGGCGCGGTCGCCAATGGGCTGCGCCACGGCTGAGGCTCCGCCGAGTAGCGGAGGCCCGCGCGGACGCGGGCCTCCTACGCCGACGCAACCTCGGGGCCAGGCGCTTTCGCGCCTGAGGGGAGAGGGATTGCGCCGCCGCTGCTGTATCTGTCTCATATTGCATGACAGAATGCGAGTGTCCGCACGTCCGACCACGAAAGGAACGTCCGTAAAATGGACATGTCGAAGCTCTCGTACGGAGGGAAGCTTGCTCTCGGCGGGACGATCGCCTTCCTGATCGTCTCGATCTTCAACTGGCAGGAGGTCGAGATCTCCGGCTTCACCGCCGTCGGCGTGAGCATGTGGCACGGCGTGGGTATCCTCGCCGGGCTTCTTGCGCTCGCCCTCCTCGTCTGGGAAGGGCTCAGGCTCGTCAACATCGAGGTGGCCCTCCCGGTCGGGCCTGCGATGACGAGTGCCTTTCTCGCCATCCTGCTCGTCTTCTTCACCATCGTGAAGTTCCTCGTCGACGGTGAGTTCAGGACGTTCTGGGCCTGGCTCGGCCTCGGGCTGGCAATCGCGATCACGGTCGGGGCGATCACGAACATGCAGGCCGCAGGTCAGAGCTTCAGCGACGTCAGGGCAGCGGTTTCCTCCGGTGCCGCCGCCGCGACAGCCGCCGCCAAGAACGTCGGTGACTCGGCCTCCTCGAGCTCGAGCACGAGCACGGCGCCGACAACGGAAGCCGCCCCCGAGACTGCACAGACCGCGAGCACTGCGGAGAACGCAGTCGAGACGGTGCACGACACAGCCGACGGCGACGACAACGCGCCGGCTGCCTAGCTCTACCGCACGACCGAGCCGCGCTACCTCTGCTCTCTGAGGTAGCGCGGCTACACTCTTTCCATGGCCGACAACGGCAACCAGATCGGCACGCTCCGCGTCAAGACGGGCCTCGCCGAGATGCTCAAGGGCGGCGTCATCATGGACGTCGTCAACGCCGAGCAGGCGCGGATCGCCGAGGACGCCGGAGCATGCGCGGTGATGGCGCTCGAGCGTGTGCCCGCCGACATTCGCCGCGACGGTGGAGTTGCACGCATGTCGGATCCCGAGATGATCAAGGGGATCCAGGAGGCGGTTTCGATTCCCGTGATGGCCAAGTGCCGCATCGGGCACTTCGTCGAGGCGCAGATTCTCGAGGCACTCGAGGTCGACTACATCGACGAGTCGGAGGTGCTGACACCCGCCGATGTCGCGCACCACGTCGACAAGCATGCCTTCACCGTTCCCTTTGTCTGCGGCGCCACCAATCTCGGCGAAGCCCTGCGCCGCATCTCCGAGGGCGCGGCGATGATCCGCACCAAGGGCGAGGCGGGGACTGGGGACGTCGTCAACGCGGTCACTCACATGCGGGCGGTCTTCGGCGGAATCCGCCGGCTCGGCGCGCTACGTGAGGACGAGCTGTTCGCCGAGGCGAAGGAGCTCCGGGCACCGTTCGAGCTCGTGCGCTGGGTGGCGGAAAACGGCCGCCTTCCGGTCGTGACCTTCACAGCAGGTGGGATCGCAACACCCGCCGACGCGGCGCTGTGCATGCAACTCGGCGCAGACGGCGTGTTCGTCGGCTCGGGGATCTTCAAGTCCGGTGATCCGGCACAGCGTGCCGAGGCGATCGTCAAGGCGACGACGCACTACAGCGAGCCGCGGATCCTGGCCGAGGTCTCCGAGGGGCTCGGAGAGCCGATGGTCGGCATCGCTTCCAGCACGCTGCCGGAAGGCGAGCGGCTCGAAGTTCGCGGCTGGTAGCGCCTCGCTTCGCGCAGATGCGCGCGACCAGGCATTGCTGATCCGGCGCGCCTCCTTTCCGCTGCCCCGAGAGTCGGAAGGGCTCCCGGCACGGCCGAGAGCCCTTCCTTCTGCGATCAGCTGCGGGTGACGACGACCTCGAGGTACTCGCTCGGGATCACGAGCCCGCTGTCTGCGGTGTTGTTGCGCTCCAGCAGCTCGACGAGATCTCGTTCGAGCGCCTTCGCCTCGTCGTCGGAGAGCGCGGCGAACGCCTTGTGCACCGGGCCGTACCACAGCCGGAACACGTCGACGAAGTGCTCGGCCGAGCGGTAGCGGAAGCAGAACTCGCGACTCGTCACCGAGATCGACTCCGCGCTCTCCCCGAAGAGATGCTCGAGGTGGGCGGCATCGCCCCAGAGTGACGGCGGCTGCAGCCCCGCCGGCGGCGGTACGCGCTTGCCGAGCACGCCGAACATCTGGCCGATGAGACTGGCCGGCGTCCAGTTGGCGAGCCCGATGCGCCCGCCGGGACGGCAGACACGGGCGAGCTCGGACGCTGCCGCCTCGTGATTCGGCGCGAACATCACGCCGAAGGTCGAGACGACGACATCGAACGCCGCGTCGCCGAACGGCAACGCTTCCGCATCGGCCAGTGCGAACGTCACGGCGAGACCCTCGGCCGCCGCGCGCTCGGCTCCACGGTCGAGCAGGTCGGCGACGTAGTCGGTCGACGTGACCTTCCCGCCACGGCGAGCGGCGGCGAGCGTCGCGTTGCCGTTGCCGGCCGCGACGTCGAGGACGTCCTCGTCCCAGCCGACGTTGCAGGCCTCCGCCAGAAGCTCGCCGACGAGCTGCAGCGTCGTGCCGATGACTGCGTAATCGCCGCTCGCCCACGTGGTCTGTTGCTTCGCCTTCACGGCGGTGTAATCGATTGTCGCGCTCATCTCGTACTCCCTCGCTCTGATATTGACGCCGCCGCGTCGTGCGGCGGCCTTCGGATGAGGGGGAGTCTGCGCGGACGGCGGCCCGGGCACATCGGCCGTTCTCCCTATTCGACCTCCCTATTCCCGACCGACGAGCAGCGCCGCCTGTGCCGCGGCCTCGGCGCGGTTGCGCACCCCGAGCTTCGCGAGGATCCGGCTGACGTGGTGGCCGGCGGTCTTCTCGCTTATGAAGAGCGTCTTCCCGATCTGTGCGTTCGTCATGCCCTGGGCGAGCAAGGCGAGAACCTGGATCTCTCGCTCGGTGAGCTCACCCTCGATCCGTGCGCCCGCCTGGGAGCCGACGCCGAGCTCGCGGAGGAGCGCGGCGGCGCCGTCTTGCGCTCTCGACGCGCCGAGGTCGCGGAAGGTCGTGAGCGCAGCCTTCGCCTCCTCGACCGCGAGAGCATGCTGGTCGCCCGCGATCGCCCTTGCGATCTCGATCCGCGCCTCGGCGGCCTCGTGCGGCATCCCGAGCCGGCTGAAGACATCCAGGGCCGCCCGCGCAGACTCGTGCGCGACAGAGACGTCGTCGCGGGCAAGCGCAACCCGTGCGCGAGCGAGCGCCGCGCGCCCCGCGACGAGGGAGCGGCCCGAGAGCTCCGCGCTCTCGGTGAGAAGGCCTGTGCAGCGAGTCGCCTCAGTGATGGCACCGCAGCCGAGGTAGGCATCGACGAGCGGGAGGAGCAGGCGCGAGGAGAGAAGGACATCGGCATGAGCGTTTGCGTAGGCCCGCTCGAGCAGTCCCGCCGCGACGAGCGGCTCACCCTCTGCGAGGCGGAGCTCCGCGAGCGCCTGGAGCGAGACCGGGTGCTCCTCACGACCGGCGAGTAGCTCACGTGCATCGCCTAGCCGCCCCTGCCGGACCCGGAGAAGGGCGAGCGCGGCTGCCGACAGGCCGCCGACCTCCGGGTAGTGGCTTGCATGCGCGCTCCGCGCGGCGTCGAGCGCCTGTTCGGCCTCGGCCCAGCGCCCGGCGGCGGCGAGCACTTCGGCGTGGGTCGCCCGGCAGGCTCCGTAGAGCGGCAGGATCGCGCGGCTGCTCGCGTGCTCGTCGACCAGCTCGCACCACTCGGTGGCGCGCTCCCAGTCCCCGGCGCTGGTCGTCGCGGAGATCATGTTGCAGTACGCCTCTGCAAGCGTGTGGGGATTCCGAATCTTCCCGACCGTGGCGGCGGCCATCGCCTCCTCGAGGTG
The DNA here is from genome assembly GCA_963724655.1 of uncultured Actinomycetes bacterium. Taxonomy (GTDB): domain Bacteria; phylum Actinomycetota; class Thermoleophilia; order Gaiellales; family Gaiellaceae; genus Gaiella. The sequence goes on from CAVRVG010000005.1 coordinate 642,553, forward strand.
CGCGAGCCCTTCGTCGAAGTTGCCGGCCGTGATCTCGGCCTGACCCAGCACCGACAGGGCGAAGATCTCGAGGTCGTGGTCGCCGCAGCCACGCCCGAGCGCGAGCGCGGCGCGCGCCTCGATGATCGAATCCGCTCCGAGCGAGCGGCGCGCGCGTTCGACCGCGACCCACCCGGCACCGGAGCAGTCCTTTCGCCCTTCGAGCGCGCGGTCGGCGCGTGCCAGCCACCCGTTCGACAGCGACGCCTTGCCCGCGATCAGGTACTGGTGCGAGACCCACGTCGCAAGTCGGGCGGCGCGGTCGCACGCTCCTGCCTCCCCGAAGGCGAGGCATGCCTGCTGGCAGAGATCGACACCTCGATCCATCTCGCCGAGAAACCAGAGCGCGAGCCCGTACCCCTCGAGCGCCTCGGGGCTGTCGTCGCTCTCGACGAGCGCTTCGAACTGCGCCCGGGCGGCCTCCCAGCGTCCCGCCTCGAGCGCGCTCTGGGCGACTGCGTAGGGCTCGGCGATGCGGGGTGTCATCGGCCAAGTGTGCAGATTCCACGTTCCCGAAGCGAGCGCTTGGCTCTGCGGCCCGACCATCTGGAGGCTTGATGCGGGTTATGCGCACGCACGGATGGGGGCCTGCACACGGCGCATCGTGTCCGTCTCGGTCAGCACCAAGGCTAACCAGCCTTACCGCTGACCGTGCCGACCACGCTGCTTGGTGCATGCCCTCCCCGCACGCACGCCAAACCCACATCAAGCCTCTAGACTCGCCGCGTGCGTGCGTTCTGGAACCGGCCGTTCGGGTCGAGGGTCATCCTGGTGCTGGCCGCTGCGTTCCTGCTCGAGATGTTCGCGCCGTGGCAGCGCGTCTGCCAGGTGACGAGCTCGAACTCGGATCCTCGGATCTGTGGCTGGGTGACCGGCTACAGCGGCTGGGGCCTCTGGGCGGCGCTCTTCGCCGTGGCGCTCCTCGTCTGGGAGCTGCTGCCGATCGTGGTACCGCGCTTCTCGATGCGGGGTTGGTCGTCGGCGCTCGTCACCGCCGCGCTCGGGATCTGTCTCGCGGTGACGACCCTCATCAAGCTCATCGACGACAACGAGTTTCAGACCTCGTGGGCCTGGGCCGGCTTCGCCATCGCGCTGGCGATCATGCTCATCGCGATCCTGCGGGTGCGGTTCCGCTGGCAGAACCGCGGCGATGATGGGGTCGAGCCGATGCTCCCGGCAAGCTCTGGCAGCGCGTCGAGCTCGTAGGACAACGTCTGGCTTCGCCTAGCGGGTATGGCTTCAGCCGTCCCTGCTCACCCTTCGCAGCCGCTGGTTCTTCACAACGCCAAGAAGTCAACGACGCTTGGCGGCGCCACACCCTACGGGGACGGCTGAAGCCATACCCGGGCGGAAGTCAACAGCCAGGCGCGGATACGATGGGTCGGTGGACGGACGCACCCCCCGAATCGGCGTGCTCGCGCTTCAGGGCGCATTTCGCGAGCACATCGCGGTACTCCGAAGGCTCGGGGCGGACGCCCGCGAGGTTCGGTTGCCGACCCAGCTCGACGAGCTCGACGGGCTTGTGATCCCGGGTGGTGAGTCGACCACGATGACGAAGCTCTCCGCTCTCTACGGCCTTGACGACGCGATCCGGTCCTTCGACCGGCCGATTCTCGGGACGTGTGCCGGGATGATCCTCCTCGACCGCTCGCATCTCGGGCTCATAGACATCGATGTCGATCGCAACGCGTATGGACGGCAGGTCGCGAGCTTCGAGGGGGAGGTGGATCTCAGCGACGGCAGCCCGCCGCTCCACGGCGTGTTCATCCGTGCTCCGCGTGTCCGCGACCTCGGCGAAGCGGTCGAGGTTCTCGGGTCACTGGCCGATGAGCCCGTCCTGCTTCGTGAAGGGAACGTCCTGGTCTCGTCGTTCCACCCGGAGCTCACCGGCGACACCCGCGTTCACGAACGCTTCCTGCAACTGGTGACGGAGGAGACGAGTGTCAGGGCATAGCAAGTGGTCGACCATCAAGCACAAGAAGGGTGCGGCCGACGCCAAGCGCGGCAAGCTCTTCTCGAAGCTCTCGCGTCAGATCATGGTCGCGGCGAAAGAGGGCGGGGGAGATGCAACGACGAACCTGGCGCTCCAGAACGCCGTCGAGAAGGCACGCTCGTACTCGATGCCGAAGGACAACATCGAGCGAGCGATTGCAAAGGGATCCGGCGAAGGGGCAGACGGCGCGATCTTCGAGAATGTCGTCTACGAAGGCTACGGACCAGAAGGAGTTGCCGTCATCGTCGAGGCGCTCACCGACAATCGCAATCGCACCGCGTCGGATGTGCGCCATCTCTTCTCGAAGCACGGCGGCAACCTCGGAGCTACCGGCGCGGTCGCCTGGCAGTTCGAGCGCCGCGGTGTGGTGCTGATCCTTGCCCCCGGCGTGGACGAGGACGACCTCGTGCTCGCGGCAGCCGAGGCGGGTGCCGATGACGTCGAGCTCGACGGCGACGTGTTCCTGGTCTCCTCGGCTCCGGACCTCCTCGCCGAAGTGCGCTCGGCACTGGACGCCGGCGGGTTCGCGATCGAGTCTGCCGAGCTGTCGATGATCCCGAAGGTCACGGTGGCGATCGGCGACGAGTCGACCGCGAAGCAGGTTGTGCGACTGGTCGAAGGGCTCGAGGACAACGACGACGTCCAGGACGTCTACGCCAACTTCGACATCCCCGAGGACGTGCTCGAGATCGTCGCGAGCTAGATGGTTGGTCGGTAATTGGGGTGCGTTCGGGGGCGTTCACGACCAAGCAGCGGGTCGTGATCGTCTGGGGGTAGTACCGGTGTTGTACGACTCGTAGACGAGCGCGGCGCGATGCGCCGCGTCGTGGGCGTCATCCGGGCGTGCCCGAATTACCGATCAACCATCTATTGGCGACGCCTGGGTCCATCTGCCACTCACCGTACCCTGTGACCGTGAGGGTCCTCGGCATCGATCCAGGTACGGCCGCCTGTGGCTACGGGATCGTCGATGAAGGAGGGGGACGGGTTCGCCTGGTCACCGCCGGTTGCTGGCGCACCACGCCCAAGCAGCGGCTCGAGATCCGCCTTCAGACGATCTTCGACGGCGTGGCGGCGCTGATCGCCGAGCACGCCCCCGACACGGTCGCGCTCGAGGAGTCGTTCGTGGGAGCCGATGCCCGAATCGCGCTCTCCGTGGGCCAGGCGCGTGGCGCGGCGCTCGTCGCCGCCGCAGCGGCCGGGCTCGAATGCACCGAGTACGCGCCGGCAAGGGTCAAGCAGACGGTCTGCGGGTACGGTCGCGCCGACAAGGGGCAGATCCAGCGCATGGTGCGCACCATCCTCTCCCTCCAGACCGAGCCGTCGAGCTCGCACGAGGCCGACGCACTCGCCGTGGCAATCTGCCATGCCCTGATGCCGCCGCTTGCGAGGATCGCATGATCGCCCGGTTGCGTGGCATCGCAGCAGGACGGACGATCGACGGCCTTGTCCTGGATGTCGGCGGAGTCGGATATCTCGTCGCGGCGACTCCGTCGGTGCTACGCCGTGCCGAGGATGGGTGCGAGCTCACCGTGGAGACGTACCTTCACGTCCGTGAGGATGCGATGCAGCTGTACGGCTTCTCGGATGCCGGTGAGCGAGAGTTGTTCACTCAGCTCCTCACGGTCACCGGAATCGGGCCGAAGGTGGCGCTCGCGGTCGTGTCGGGCTCGCCCCCTGCCGACCTGCGGCGCGCGATCGCGCTCGGCGACTATGCACGTTTCCAGGTGATCCCGGGGATCGGAAAGAAGACCGCCGAGCGAATCGTGCTGGAGTTGAAGGACAAGGTTGGGCTCGAAAGCGACCTCGCAGTGTCGGTTGCTGTCGGCACGCCGACGCATCTCGTCGCGCGCGAGGCGCTCGTCGAGCTCGGCTACTCGGTTGTCGAGGCCGAGCAGGCGCTCGCGGCCATCGACCCGGAGCTGCCGGCGGAGGAGCGAATCCGCCTGGCTCTGAGAGGGGCGGCGGCATGACGGGGGTGGCATTTCGGGTGTGGCTTCACGTCTAGCGGGTGTGGCTTCACGTCTAGCGGGTATGGCTTTAGCCGTCCCCGCCCAGCAGACCCGGCGATACGTGATTGGTCGGTACCGTGCGTCACTTCCTGCGGGGACGGCTAAAGCCATACCCGCACTAGCAGCGACGCCCGGGGTCGCAACGTGAGCGACCAATTCCTTGCCCCGACCTTGCGGCCGGAGGACGACGAGGTCGAGCGCTCGCTTCGTCCTCGCCGGCTGGACGACTTCGTCGGCCAGGAAGGTGTGAAGGAGCAGCTTGCGATAGCGCTCGACGCTGCCAAGGGGCGAGGCGAAGCGCTCGACCACGTGCTGCTCGTCGGTCCGCCCGGGCTCGGCAAGACGACGCTGGCCCAGATCATTCGCGAGGAGCTCGGGGTGGGCATCCGCGCGGTCGCCGGACCGGCGCTCGAGCGCAAGGGCGACATGGCCGCGATCCTCACCGGGCTCGAGCCGCACGACGTGCTCTTCATCGACGAGATCCACCGGATCAACCGGTCGATCGAGGAGATCCTGTACCCGGCGCTGGAGGACTTCCGTCTCGACATCATCGTGGGGCAAGGTCCCGCCGCGCGGACGCTGACGATCGACCTGCAGCAGTTCACGCTGGTCGGTGCCACCACTCGGACCGGGCTTCTCACGACGCCGCTTCGGGACCGCTTCGGAATGACGTTCAGGCTCGGGTACTACGACGCCGAGCAACTCGGCGCGATCGTGGTTCGCTCGGCCGGCATCCTCGGCGTCGAGATCGCGGCCGAGGCCGCTGAGGAGATCGCGCGGCGCTCGCGTGGGACTCCACGGATCGCGAACCGCATCCTCCGTCGGGTGCGCGACGTCGCCGAGGTGCGCCACGACGGGGCGGTCACGATCGAGATCGCACAGGAGGCGTTGACGCTGTTCGAGGTCGACGGCGAGGGGCTCGAGCGAACCGATCGCGAGCTGTTGCGCTCGATTGCGGTGAAGTTCGGCGGCGGCCCGGTGGGGCTGTCGACTCTCGCCGTGTCACTCGGCGAGGAGCCCGACACGATCGAGGACGTCTACGAGCCGTACCTGCTGCAGCTCGGCTTCATCCAACGCACTCCGCGGGGTCGCGTCATCACCGACCTCGGGCGCGGGCATCTTGGGCTGTCGATGGCCGACGGAAGCCTGTTCTAGGTAGCGGTAGCCCCTAGAGCCTGAACTGGTACTGCCCCCAGGAGGGTGTCGGAGCAAGCTCGAGCAACGCACGGCCGCCTTTCGGCTCGGCGTAGCCGAACTCGGCGATCTCCTCGTCCCAGGAGATCTCGAGCAACCCATCCTTCACGCGTTGGTCGAGATAGGCGCCACGGAACACGAGCTTGCGGAGCCAGTAGACGAGGGACTCTCCCTCGACGAGGGCAATCCGCTCCCAGTGACGTACGAGATACGCGCCAAGACCGCTCCGTGCCACGGCGATTCGCCCGTCGGCGGCGAGCTCGACGAGGTCGTTGATCTCTCCCTCGTCGAGATCGTTCGAGCGGATGAGCTCGAGCTTCACGGCGGCCGCGGTGACGCGCTCCTCGAAGTCCTGCGCCCCGAAGCTGAACCGATACCCGAGGAACTCGAGCGTGAAGTCGGTGCCTGAGGCGTAGTTCGGCTCACCCGTCACTGTTCTCAGGCTACTCGCAGGCGACGGTCGGCATAGAGCCCACCCGAGACCGTCGGGGTAGGCCGTTAAGCATTGTTGACAACATTGGTACCCATATGGTTGACTCGATCGATCCAAGATCGGGCGATCGAGCGAATGGGTGGGAGCCGATCGCGCGGCCGTGTCGTTGACGACGAAGTCGGTGTCACGTGGGAAGGAGACCCATGAAGCGTTTTGCTCGTATCGCAGCGCCCGTAAGCGCTGTGCTCGTTGCCCTGGTGCTCGCGATAGCAGCCTCGGCGACGACTTCCAAGACCGACGGGAGTTCCTCACCGTCGGCCGGCAAGGCTCCATCGGCCAACACGGCGGTGAAGAACTACCTCACGTACGTCCACGGGAAGCGGGGGAAGGCCGACCCGAAGAAGTCCAAGGTCTACATCGGCTGGGTCAACCAGCAGGGCGGCCAGGTCGTGATCGGTGGCCTCGCAACCGCCGGGGCGCAGCTGGCCGTGAAATACGTCAACGAGCAACTCGGCGGCGTCGGCGGTCATCCCGTCGTGCTCGTCACGTGCTTCATCAAGTCCAACGAGGAGGAAGGCACGACCTGCGGTCAGAAGCTTGTCAACAACAAGCGGATCAGCGTGGTCGCGGAGGGCGCAGTCGCAACGGGAGCCCAGTCGCTTCACGCGACGATCGGCGCCACGAAGCCGATCGTCACGGGTGTCGCCATCACTCCGGTCAACGGAGCGTCGAAGACCGGCGTCGTCCTCTTCGGCGACGGTCCGCACATCCTTCTGCCGTTCGGTAACTACGCGAAGAACGTCCTCCACGCCAAGACCGCAGCTGTCATCTACCCGAACGCTCCCGGTATCGCGGAGTCGGGACAGGTGATCGCGGCCGGTCTGAAGGCGGCCGGCATCGACACCAAGCAGGTCGGCTACACGCAGGGCCAGACCGACCTGACCGGCCCGCTGACCGCAGCCGGAGCCACGACGGCCGACTTCATCGCCCCCTACGGCTCGGCATCCGACTGTGCCAACCAGGCGAAGGCGCTCACCGCGCTGGGCATCACGGACTCGAAGAAGATCATGACGGCACCGCTCTGCCTCAACTCGACGGTGATCGACGCGCTCGGCGATTGGTCGCTCTGGACATACGCGATCGCATCGTCGCTCTACGGCGATCCGACCGATGCGGGCATGCCCGCCTACCAGGCAGTGATCAAGAGGTACAAGGCGGAGAAGAACGCCCCGGATCCGTGGCACATCGTCGCGTTCTCCGAGCTTCTGACGACCGTCCGGTTCATGAACGAGGTCGGCGCGGACAAGCTCACGCCGGCGCGAGTCCTGGCCCGGGCGAAGGCGTTCCGCGGCCCGCTCGCGCTCGGAGCGCCGAAGCTCCAGTGCGGCAAGTACAAGGACGCCCCGGCGATCTGCAACGACATGTTCCAGGCGTTCACGTACAAGGGGAAGTTCCAGTTCACGAGGGCGTCCGGCTGGATCGGACCGCTCTCCTAACGAGCACCCGAACGACGATCCTTTCCGACGGGGCCGGTCATTCCGGCCCCGTCGGATGATCCTCACGAGGCGACGTGAACGAGATTCTCCTCTTCCTCCTGCTCGGGCTCGGGACCGGGGCGACGATCGCCGCAATCGCGGTAGGGATCGTCGTCACCTACCGGGGCTCCGGCTTCATCAACCTCGCCGCGGGCGCAATTGCCATGCTCGCCGGGTTCTCGTTCTGGGCCCTCCGCACGGGCGAGCTCGGCTTTACGCTTGCCACTCCTCTGGCGATCGCGTTCACGTACGTGTTCGTGGTCTTCATCAGCATCCTGATCGAGCTCGCGGTCTTCCGGCCGCTGCGTAGCGCTGCCCCTCTGGCGAAGCTCGTCGCCTCGCTCGGCGTCCTGCTCACGGCCCAGGCGACGATGCTCCTCGCGTTCGGCACGTCGCAGCATCCGCAGCCGACGATCATTCCCCTGCGGGCGATCCGCATGCTCGGTGCGGCAGTGCCCCTGTCTGCTTTCGTGATGAGCGGCATCGTCGTCGGGCTCACCGCTGCCCTCTGGGCGCTCTATCGCTGGACGCGCTTCGGCCTCGCGACCCGGGCCGCGTCGGAGAACGACGTCGCCGCCCGTCTCGCCGGCCTGTCGCCCGACGAGCTGTCGCTCGCCAACACGCTGCTCGCGAACATGTTGCTCGGCACGCTCGGGATCCTCGCGGGCTCGGTGGCGTCGCTCGACACGACCACGCTTCCGTTCCTCGTGGTGCCAGCTCTCGCCGCCGCCCTCTTCGCAAGGCTCACCTCGTTCGCGATCGCGTGCGCTTGCGGGCTCGCTATCGGGATGATCGAGTCGCTGATCGAGTACGCCTCGACGAAGACGTGGTTTCCGACCACAGATGGATTGGCGGTGCCGGGCGTCAAGGAGCTGCTCGTCTTCGCTCTCATCGTGGCGGCGATGTTCCTGCGCGGCGCGTCGCTGCCGACGCGCGGCGAGCTCGTCGAGCTGCGCCTGCCCGACGTGCCGCGCCCGAAGCACTCGGTCACCCTCGCGATCCCCACGAGCGTCCTCTGCGCGATCGCACTCGTCGTGCTGCCGTTCGACTTTCGCCAGGCGCTGACGAACTCGTTGATCGGGATGGTCATGGCGCTCTCCCTGGTGGTCATCACCGGCTTCGTGGGTCAGATCTCGGTCGTCCAGCTCGCGCTCGCCGGCGTCGCCGGCTTCACCGTGTCGCATCTCGCGGTCGACGCAGGGATCGGCTTCCCGCTGGCGCCGCTCGCGGGGATCGCCGCCGCCGTGTTGCTCGGCCTCGTGACCGCGGTGTCGGCGCTGCGCGTGCGCGGTGTCTCCCTCGCCGTCGTCACGATCGCGGCCGCAGTCGCGGTCTTCAACTTCGGCTTCGTGAACCCCACCTGGGGCGGGGGCGCGATTGGCTCACCGGTGCCGGATCCGCACCTCTTCGGCATCAACCTCGGGCCGACCGCGTCGTACCGCGGCCTCGACGGCAACCTGCCGAGCCCCGTGTTCGGCTGGGTCGCGCTCACCGCCGCCGTCGTTCTCGGCCTCCTCGTCGTGTCGGTGCGTCGCGGCACGCTGGGACGTCGGATGCTTGCCGTTCGCTCGAACGAGCGAGCCGCGGCCGCGGCGGCGATCGACGTCCGGAACGTCAAGCTGACGGCGTTCGGCATCAGCGCGCTGATTGCCGGCGTCGCCGGGACGCTGTACGCGTACAACTTCGGCTCGGTGAGCGCCGACCGCTTCAGCGTGCCGCTGGCCCTGAGCTTGATCGCGTTCGCCTACGCGGGCGGCATCACGCTCGTCTCGGGCGCCGTCTTCGCAGGGCTCATCGCCGCGCAGGGCATCTTCCCGTACGCGCTCGACAAGTGGTTCGGCCTGTCGGGCAACTGGTTCCTCCTGTTCGGCGGCATCGTGCTCATCTTCACGCTGATCCAGAACCCCGAGGGTGTCGCCGGTGCCGCGTACCGGAAGCGGCATGCCAAGCAAAAACGCCGTGAGTCAGGTGACCAGCCGGACGCTCACGGCCCATTGCAGGAAGGTGCAGCCTGATGGACAGGATCCTCACCACCCACACCGGAAGCCTCGTGCGCCCTAGCACGGTTACCGACTTTCTCGCCGCCATGGAGCGTGGTGAGAGCATCGACGAGCGCGCGTACGAGCAGGCGCTCGCGGATGCGGTCGTCGACGTCGTCCAGCGCCAGATCGACGCCGGCATCGACGTCGTCAACGACGGCGAGATGGGGAAGTCGACCTGGATCACGTATCTCTACGAGCGCGTTTCGGGCCTCGAGCCCCGTCTCGTGCCGCTCGATGACAGCGGGACGCTGCTCCCGCCCAGCCGCGATCGGCAGGCGTTCCCCGAGTTCTACGAGGAGCACGACGCCGAGTACGCCCGCGACATGAAGAACCGTGTCCGGCTCGCCGACGACGCGCCGGCGCAGGGCGCGGCGGCGGGCGACGGTGAGGCGTTGGGGAAGGTCTGGGCGTGCACCGGCCCGATCACCTATGACCCGACAGCGCTCCAGCAGGACGTGATGCGACTCAAGGCGGCCCTGAAGAGCATGGACGCCACCGACGTCTTCCTGCCCGTCGTCGCGCCGGCGAGCGTCTATTGGCTGACCAATGAGTACTACCCGACCGAGGAGGAGTTCGTCTACGCGGTCGCGGACGCGCTCCACGAGGAGTACAAGGGGATCGTCGACGCGGGCTTCCTCCTCCAGGTCGACGATGCCGTGCTGCTCCACGAGTACGACTCCATCCTGTCCCTCGGGGGGTCGGTCGAGGACTACCGGCGCTGGGCGAAGCTCCGGGTCGATGCGCTCAACCACGCGCTCGCGGGGATCCCGGAGGACCGTGTCCGCTACCACGTCTGCTTCGGGAGCTGGCACGGGCCGCACGCTTTCGACCCGCCGCTCGAGGACGTCATCGACCTCGTCCTCTCCGTCAACGCGCGCTACTACCTGATGGAGCAGGCCAACGCCCGCCACGAGCACGAGTGGCGCCTCTGGGAAAACGTTTCGCTGCCCGAGGGCAAGGTGCTGGTCCCCGGCGTCGTGACGCACCACACGAACGTCGTCGAGCACCCCGAGCTCGTTGCCGAGCGCCTCGTGCGCCTCGCGAAGCTCGTAGGGCGCGAGAGCGTCATGGGCGGGACCGACTGTGGGTTCGCGCAGGGGGCGTTCGTCCAGCGGGTGCACCCGACGATCCAATGGGCCAAGCTCGAAGCGCTCGCTCAGGGCGCCCGCATCGCGACGAAGAAGCTCTTCCCGGAGCGGGCTGCCCCATGATGGGTCCCGATCGGCCCCTCGAGGTCCGTAGATGACAGCGGTGCTGAGCACGACCGGCGTCTCCGTCAGCTTCGGCGGGGTGCACGCGGTGGTCGACGTCGACCTCCAGGTCGAGGAGGGCCAGATCGTCGGTCTCATCGGGCCGAACGGTGCCGGCAAGACGACGTTCATCGACGCGATCACCGGGTTCGTGCGCTCGCAGGGGCGCGTCGAGCTCGACGGGTACGACCTGGCAGGGTTACCGCCGCACGCGCGGGCGCGCCGAGGACTCGCCCGGACCTGGCAGAGCACCGAGTTGTTCGACGACCTCAGCGTGGTGGAGAACCTCGCCGTGGCCGCCCAACGCCCGTCGTTCCTGACCCTCGCCGCCGAGCTGGTCGGAAAGCGCATCGCCGAGAGCGTGCCCACGACGCGCGCGCTCGAACTGCTCGACCTCGGCCCGATCGCGGAGGCGATGCCAGAAGAGCTGACGCAGGGACAACGGAAGCTCGTCGGGGTGGCCCGGGCGATCGCGATGGAGCCTCGGCTCCTCTGCCTGGACGAGCCCGCAGCAGGTCTCGACACGAACGAGAGCCAGGATCTCGGCCAGCGACTCAGGCAGATCGCCGACGCGGGCACCACAACGCTTCTGATCGACCACGACATGGGGCTCGTGATGAAGATCTGCGACCGGATCGTCGTGCTGGAGTTCGGCAAGGTGATCGCGGCCGGGTCGCCGGACGAGGTGCGGCGCGACCCGAACGTGGTGACGGCGTACCTGGGGAGCGCCGCGGCAACGGACGCGGGCGGGGCGATCGCCGGACGAGGCCAGGAAGGGGCAGCGAGGAGATGAGCGCGCTGGTACTCGAGCTAGAAGGCCTGACCGCCGGCTACGACCACGCGGCGGTGATCCGCGACATCCATCTCGAGGTCGCGCCGGGCGAGGTCGTCGCCCTGCTCGGAGCGAACGGCGCCGGCAAGACGACGACGCTCCGTGCCATCTCCGGCCTCGTGCGCCCGATGGAAGGCGTGATCCGGTTCCAGGGGCAGGACCTGCAGCGCGTGCAGCCAAGCACCCGCGCAAAGCTCGGCATCGCACACGTCCCCGAGAACCGTGGCCTGTTCTTCGGTCTCACCGTCGCAGAGCACTTCCGCCTCGGCTATCGCGGCGAGCACCTCGACGCGGACGTCGCGTACCGGTACTTCCCGGCGCTCACCGAGCTTCGCGACCGGCGCTGCGGCCTCCTCTCGGGAGGGGAGCAGCAGATGCTCGCCCTCGGTCGCGCGCTCGCCCGCCATCCCAAGCTCCTGCTGCTGGACGAGCTGAGCCTCGGTCTGGCGCCGGTCATCGTCGAGGGCCTCCTGCCGGTCGTCCGCGAGTACGCAGGGGAGAGCGGCAGCGGCGTCGTCATCGTCGAGCAGCACATCGAGTTGGCGCTGACGATCGCCGACCGGGGCTACGTCCTCTCTCACGGCGAGACCGTGCTGCAGGGCGACGCGGATCACCTGCGGACAAACCACGAGCTCTTGATCTCGAGCTACCTCGGAGAGCACACCGAGCTCTTCGCGGGGAAGGAACCGTGAACGGGCCGGCGCGCACGACCCGACCGGATCGCGCATCGCTGAAGACCGTCCGGCGCCGATCCGGACTACGAGAACCTGCGCGGCGCGATCGTTCGCGGCGAGATCGCCCCGAACTCCCGTCTCGTCGAGTCGGACCTCAGCTCGTCGTTCGAGATGTCGAGGGGTGCCGTGAGGAACGCGCTGATCCGGCTCGAGCAGGAGGGGCTCGTCGTTCGCGAGCCGCACCGCGGGGCGCGCGTGCGGCAGGTCGGCGATCGCGAAGCGATCGAGATCCTCGAGGCGCGCGCCGTCCTCGAAGGGCTGGCCGTTCGCCTGACCGCCGAGCGAATCGACGAGATCGGTGCCGAGCACCTGCGGGAGCGCCTCGCGCTCCATCGCGAGCTCCTCGACTCCGGCGACCTGCTCGGCGCCTCGGACGCGAACGCCGAGCTCCACGCAGCGCTGCTCGAGCTGTCCGGTCACAGTACCGCGCAGCGCCTGATCCGCGGACTCAACGCACAGATGGTGCGGTATCAGTACCGGACGATCCTCATCCCCGGCCGTCCGGCCGCTTCGCAGGCGGAGCACGCAGCGATCGTCGAAGCCGTGGTCGCGAGATTGCCGGCGCAGGCCGAAGAAGCGATGCGCCGCCATCTGTTCAACGTCGCAGAAGCGCTCCAGCGCGGATTGCTTCCCCGCATCGACAGTGCGAGCCGCGGCGTGATGGAGGCCGGAGAGTGAGAGCAGGGTGTTTACGGGCGTTGTCGTCGACAAGGTGGCCCTCAGGTCGATGCGCTTCGGCGCGAGGAAGGAGCAACGTGAGTCACAAGAGCTTGGAGGACCGACTCGGCTCGGTCGAGAGCCCGGTGGAGATGCTGCGGAACTCGCAGGCCGGCCCGAACGTCTACCCGGGAGTCCCCGCGGAGTTCACGAACTGGCGGGACGAGCAGATGGCCTGGCAGCAGACCTGCGTGCTCTTCAACCAGTCGTACCACATGGCCGACCTCGCGGTAGAGGGCCCTGACGCGCTCAGGCTGCTCTCCCAGCTCGGCATCAACAGCTTCGAGGGCTTCCCCGTCGACAAGGCCAAGCATTTCGTCCCGTGCACGCCAGACGGCTACGTGATCGGCGACGTGATCCTGTTCCATCTCGCCGAGAACCGCTTCAACCTCGTCGGACGTGCGCCGGCGCTCAACTGGATCACCTATCACGCGGAGACGGGCGGGCTCGACGTGGAGGTCTCACTCGACCAGCGAACCGCGCTCCGAAGCGACGGTCGCCGCAAGGTCTTTCGCTTCCAGGTGCAAGGCCCGAACGCGATGCATGTAATCGAGAAGGTGCTCGGCGGGCCGGCTCCGGAGCTGAAGTTCTTCTCGATGACGACCGTGACGATCGCGGGCAAAGCCGTCCGTGCGCTGCGCCACGGGATGGCCGGCCAGCCCGGCTGGGAGCTGTTCGGCCCGTGGGATGACGGCGAGGCCGTGCGCGAGGCGATCGTCGCCGCGGGCGAGGAGTTCGGCCTGAGGCAGGTGGGGGGCCGCGCCTACTCGTCGAACACGCTCGAGTCGGGCTGGATCCCGTCACCGCTCCCGGCTGTCTATTCCGGCGAGAGTCTCAAGGCATACCGTGAGTGGCTCCCCGCCGCAGGGTACGAGGGCTCGGCGTCGATCGGCGGCAGCTTTACCTCACCGAACATCGAGGACTACTACTTCACTCCGTGGGATCTGGGCTACGGGAGCTACGTCAAGTTCGACCACGACTTCATCGGGCGCGAGGCGCTCGAGCGAATGGCCACGGGCGAGCATCGCCAGAAGGTCACCCTGGCGCTCGACGACGACAGCGTCACCGAGACGATCGGGACGATGCTGCGCAAGATCGGAGCGAGCGAAGTTCATCGACTGGCCCTCCGCGGTCTACTCGATGCACCCCTTCGACAGGGTCACCGTGGACGGCGAGACGGTCGGCATCTCGACCTGGGTCGGCTACAGCGCCAACGAGGGGAAGCTGTTGACGCTCGCCGTGCTCGACGCGGAGTACGCGGAACCGGGTACCGACGTGACGTTCGTGTGGGGTGAGGAGAACGGCGGTTCGTCGAAGCCGACGGTCGAGCCACACGTGCAGACGGAGATCCAGGCGGTCGTCAGTCCCGTCCCGTACGTCGAGGTCGCGCGGACGTCGTATCGGGCGGGGAAAGCGTGAGCGTCAGCCGGTGAGCTGAGCGGCCGTCGTCGAGGAGGCCCTGTCGAAGATCTGCTCGATCGGGAGGTTCCGAAGCTCTTCCGAGAGCACTTCGACGCCCCATGGCCCGGAATAGCCAGCCTCTCGGCACACCGCGACGTAGTCGCGGATCGGGAACTCACCCTCGCCTGGCAGCCGGCGGCGGTTGATGACCTCGTCCAACCGGTCGTCCGCGTACGCAAAGGGGCCGTCGCTCAGCTCGACCCAGGAAAGGAACCGCGGCGGGATTCGACGGAGCTCACCAGGCTCGAGCCCGAGCTTTCCCAGATGCCACGTGTCGAGCGCGAGACCGCCGTTCGGCGCGTTCGCGCCCTCGACGACGGCGAGCGCTTTGTCGACGTCGTTGACGTTCACGTCATACGGCATGAACTCGTAGACGATCTTCGCGTCGGTGTATCGGGCAGCATCGGCACACAGCTCGGCGTATCGCTCGACGAGCTGCGGCAGCTCACACTCGGTGCCCGTGATGTTGCCGACCTTGATGTGGTGGGTGGGCAGCTCGGCGGCGGCTCGAAGCAGCAACTCGCGCCTCTCGTCGGATGCAACCCGACGCTCGTCACCGGGGTCGAGGAACCAGTCTCCCAGGAACTCGAGCTCGAGGTACTCGAGCCCGTGGTCGTCGAGCAGCGTCTTCACGTCCGCCAGCGTCCGGGTCTGCAGGACGTGCTCGAGGTCGGCGTGCCAGAGCCCGATCCCCTTGAACCCGACCCGCTTCGCCTGTGCGCAGCGGTCGGCCAGGTCGAACAGGCTCCACTCGCGGCCGAAGTGCACCTCGACCGGCCCGGAGATCGTCCAGTACAGGCCCACGACGTCGTTTCCGGTGCCGGTCAGAGGTCAAACCTAACGCATTTGGTGCGGGCTCCGGCGCCCGTTAGGGTTGGGTCACCGAGATGGAGGAGTGCTGGTCGTGGCTGACTACGTGATCGTCGGAGGGGGGTCCGCGGGATGCGTGCTCGCCGGGCGGCTGAGCGAGGACCCGGACGCGAGTGTGGTTCTGCTCGAGGCAGGCCCTCCAGACGTTGCGCCCGAGATCCGCATCCCGTTCGCCTTCCCCGCCCTCTTCAAGTCGGGCCACGACTGGGACCTGCTCGGCGAGAAGGAGCCTGGCCTCGGGGGCCGGCGGCTCTACCTGCCGCGCGGGCGCATGATCGGTGGCTGCGGCTCGATCAACGCGATGATCTACCTGCGCGGCAACCGGCTCGATTTCGACGACTGGGCGGCCGAGGGCGCAACCGGCTGGTCGTACGACGAGGTGCTCCCGTACTTCAAGCGCTCCGAGGACAACGAGCGGGGCGAGGACGCCTTCCACGGCGTCGGTGGGCCTCTCTCCGTCTCGGAGAGCCGCTCGCTGCAGCCGCTGGTCGATGCGATGCTCGCGGCAGCCGTCGAGGCCGGGTACGACCACATCCCCGACCTCAACATCGACAGCCCCGAGGGGGTCTCTCGCTTCCAGGTCACGCAGCGCAACGGCAAGCGCTGCTCGACCGCCGACGCGTACCTGCATCCGGTGGCCGATAGGCCGAACCTGGAGGTGCGCACAAGCGTGCTCGCGCAGCGCATCGTCTTCGAGGGCGACCGCGCGGTCGGTGTCGAGGTCGTCCAGGACGGGAAGGTCGAGGTCATTCACGCCGAGCGCGAGGTGATCCTCTCGGCGGGTGCCTACCAGTCACCCGTCCTGCTCATGCTCTCGGGGATCGGGCCTGCGGTGGATCTCTCGCTCCTCGGGATCCCGGTGCGCGAGGATTTGCCGGTCGGTCAGAACCTTCAGGACCACTGCATGGCGAACGTCAACTTCACGACCGACGAGCCTGCCCTGTTCGGCATCCTCACGCCGGAGAACTTCGAGTTGCTCGAGGTGGAGGGTCGCGGCCCGCTGAGCTCGAACATCCCGGAGGCCGGGGGCTTCTTCCGCTCGCGCGAAGGTCTGGCGGCACCCGACATCGAGTTCCACTTCGCGCCCTCGATCTTCTTCGACGAGGGCCTCAATGCGCCGACCGAGCCCGGATACGCATTCGGCCCTGTCCTGATCAAGCCGGTCGCGCGCGGGTCGGTGAAGCTGCGGACGCCGATGGCCGACTCGAAGCCGCTCGTGCTGACCAACTTCCTCACCGAGGAGGACGACCGGCGCACCGTGATCGCGGGTGTCCGGATCGCGCTCGAGATCGCCTCGCAACCGGCGTTGAAGGCGGTCGAGCGGGCGCCGTTCAGCGTTCCCGACTCCGATTCGGACGCCGACATCCTCGCGTGGGTCGAGCGGGTTGCCCAGACCGTCTATCACCCGACCTCGACGTGCCCGATCGGCCCGGTTGTCGACCCGGAGCTCCGGGTCCACGGGACCCAAGGGCTACGCGTGGTCGATGCCTCGGTGATGCCGACGATCACCCGTGCGAACACGCACGCGGCGACCGTGATGATCGCCGAGAAGGCGTCGGACCTGATCAGCGGAGGTTGAGCTTGATCCGGACGGCCTCGTCGAGTAGCCGGTGTCTCCGTCGCGTGGCATGCGGCGCGTGTGAGAGAGTTCGCACATGAGCGGCGTTATGGGACAGCGGATCCCGCGACTGGAGGACGACCGGTTCCTCAAGGGCGAGGGTCTCTACGTCGAGAACCAGGACGTTCCTGGGGCTCTGCACGCGACGTTCGTTCGCTCGCCGTACGCGCATGCGCGCATCGTCGAGATCGACACCTCCGCGGTTTCGGCGGTGCCGGGAGCGAAGGTGTTCCTCGCTGCCGATGTCGCGCTTCCGAGCTTCCCGCCGCCGCCGATCCCCGGGATCGATCAGCGGATGGCGCGACCCTTCATCGCGAGTGACGTCGTCCGCTTCGTGGGCGACATCGTCGCGGTCGTCCTCACCGAGAGCCGCGTCGACGGCATCGACGCAGCCGAGCTCGTGATGGTCGACTACGAGCCACTGCCGGTCGTCGTCGATCCCGAGACCGCCCTCACAGGCGAGGTGCTTCTCTTCCCGGAGACCGAGACGAACGTCTGTGCGAGCCATCCGGTCGAGGCAGACGAGACGCTGTTCGAGGGTTGCGACGTCGTCGTCTCGGGACGCCTGGTGAGCCAGCGCATGGCTGCGTGTCCGCTCGAGGCTCGCGGCTGCGTCGCGATGGTCGCCGACGACGGACGCCCGACCTTGTGGCTCTCGACCCAGACCCCACATCTCGACCGCCATGTTCTCGGGCTCTTCCTCGGTCTCGACGACGACGGCGTGCGCGTTGTCGCTCCGGATGTCGGGGGTGGGTTCGGCGCGAAAGGCCTCAGCGTCGAGACGATCCTCGTACCGTGGCTCGCCCGAGCGACCGGTCGTCCCGTCCGCTGGACGGAGAGTCGGAGCGAGAACATGATCGCGATGCAGCATGGTCGGGCGTCCGTCCTCGAGTTCACGATCGGCGGAAGTCGCGAGGGCGACGTTCATGCGTATCGACTTCGGGTCGTGCAGGACGCAGGCGCCTATCCGGGGATCGGGGCGATCCTCCCGGGCTTCACCGCGCTCATGTCGAGCGGTGTCTACGCGATCCCGAAGATCGAGGCCGACACGGTGAGCGTCGTGACGAACACGACCCCGATCGGCCCGTTCCGCGGTGCCGGGCGACCCGAGGCGACACAGGCGATCGAGCGTGCGATGGATCTGTTCGCCGCAGAGCTCGGTCTCGACGCCGCCGAGGTCCGTCGCAGGAACCTGATCGCCGCTGACGCGTTCCCGTTCACCACCGCGTCAGGGGCCGGCTACGACTGTGGCGACTACGAGCGCGCGCTCGACCTCGCGCTCGAGTCGGCCGGCTACAAGGCGCTGCGAGCCGAGCAGAAGCAACGGCGTGACGCGGGTGATCCGCGCGCGCTCGGGATCGGCGTCAGCGTCTACGTCGAGATCACCAACGGGCTCGTCGAGCCCGAGTTCGGAGCAGTCGAGATCACGCCGGAGGGTGGGGCGATCCTCAGAACGGGCTCGTTCTCGCACGGCCAGGGGCATGAGACGACATTCGCGATGATCGTCGCCGATCGGCTGGGCCTCCCGGTCGAGTCGGTCCGCGTGATCAAGGGCGATACCGACGAGGTGCGTCAGGGCAGCGGGACGTACGGGTCGAAGTCGACCCAGATCGGCGGCGTGGCGGCCTCCGCGGCCGCAGGCGTCGTGGTCGAGCGTGCCCTCGTCCTCGCAGCGGAGCAGCTCGAAGCGAGCAGCGACGACATCGTGCTCGACCCCGACGCCGGGGGCTTCCACGTCACCGGGTCGCCGACGCCGGTGCTGACCTGGGCCGCGCTGGCAGCCCGGCTGCACGACGACGGGCGGCTCGCCGAGCTGCAGGCCGAGGAGATCTTCAACGCGGGCGCCCCGACCTTCCCCTTCGGCGCACACGTCGCCGTCGTCGAGGTCGACACCGAGACCGGCGAGGTCGAGCTCAGACGCCTCGTCGCGGTCGACGACGCCGGACGGATCATCAACCCCGTGATCGCCGAGGGACAGGTGCACGGAGGCGTGGCGGCGGGTGTCGCCCAGGCGCTCTTCGAGGAGTTCGTCTACGACGACGAGGGAAACCCCATGAACGCGAGCTTCCTGGGCTACGCGTTCGCCTCCGCGGCCGAGCTCCCCTCGTGGGACGTCGTCGGGATGGAGACACCGACGCCGGTGAACGCCCTCGGCGCGAAGGGCATCGGCGAGTCGGGGACGATCGGGGCCACCCCGGCCGTCCAGAGCGCGGTCATCGATGCGCTCGCCCCGTTCGGCATCAGCCATATCGACATGCCGGCGAACGGCGAGCGGGTCTGGCGAGCCTTGCAGGCCGCGAAGGCGTACGCGCTCGCGGGCCCACCGAATGGCCCGCTCCAGATCCGGCGGGTAGAGAGCACACCTGGCGAGAGCGCGGCCCGTTGAGACACAGCAACGTGGGTCTGATCCGTGTCTGTCCCGAAGAATGGGATAGCGTCTTGACAAATAGAAACTGGGTGGCGTAGCGTTGCCTTCGCGTGCTGAACTCGCTCGAGGAGCGCTGAGTCGCCCATGGCACCCCCCGCAGCTGCGGCGAGTGCCGGAAGCGTGCCGCCGACGGCACCTGTGAGCGGCACCACCGGTCGGTCGCCAAACCTCGTCAATGCCGCGGTCTTCTTGCTCTCGTGGTTGCTCGCACTCGCTGCGTGGGAGATCGTGTCGCGCTCAGGGCTGATCTCGCAGACCGACCTCCCCGCCATGAGCACGACGATGCGGGAGCTCTGGTCGATGGCCGAGATGCGCGACTTCTGGGCCGCTGTCCTCCACACGATCCGCGGCTGGGCGCTCGGGCTCGGGATCGCCACGCTGCTCGCCGTCCCGCTCGGCATCGCGCTGGGCGTCAGCGACTTTGCTGCGCGGGCGTTCCGCGTGCCGATCGAGTTCCTACGCCCGATCCCGTCGGCGGTGCTGATCCCACTTCTCTTCCTCACCCTCGGCTCGACCCTGGAGAGCGAGGTCTTCCTCGCCGCCTTCGGCGCCTTCTGGCCCCTGCTCGTGCAGACGATGTACGGGGTCCACGACGTCGACCCCGTCGCGACCGACACCGCGCGCTCCTTCGGGCTCAGCCCAGCCGAGCGGCTCTACCGCGTCACGCTGCCGAGCGCGATCCCCTACATGGCCACCGGCATGCGGATCGCGTCGACGGTCGCCCTGATCCTGGCGTTCACCGCCGAGCTCTTCATGGGCACGCCGGGCCTCGGGGCGCATCTCAACCTCGCTCAGTCCTATGGCCTCACGACACAGGTCTATGCGCTTGCCCTTGCGACGGGCGCGCTCGGTCTCGGGACCTACATCGCGTTTGCGGCGCTCGAACGGCGCGTGCTCCGCTGGCATCCGTCCCAACGGGCCGAGGCCCCATGAGCCAGCGGACGTGGAACCTGCTCAAGGCCGGTGCGGAGATCGCCGTCCCGATCGCGATCCTCGTCGGCTGGCAGTTGTGGTCGGCGAGCGCGGACAGCCGCTACTTCCCGCCGCCGACGAGCATCCTGGGCGACTTTCTCGACCTGTGGGTCTTCGAGCAGTTCCGCTCGGACGTGGTGCCGAGCCTGATGCGGATCCTGCTCGGCTTCGGGATCGGCGCCGTCGTCGGAGTCGTCCTCGGGATCCCCCTCGGGCTCTCTCTCTGGGCGCGCAGGTTCGCGATGCCCCATATCGAGTACTGGCGGGCGATTCCTCCTCCGGCGCTCCTGCCGATCTCGATCATCCTGCTCCATTCGATCGGCAACCTCCAGAAGATCAGCTTCATCGCGTTCTTCTGCATCTTCCCCGTCCTGCTGAACACGATCGACGGCGTACGCGGTCTCGACCCGACGCTCGTCGACACCGCCCGCTCGTACGGCATCCCGCGGCGCGAGTTCATCCGGCGGATCGTGCTCCCCGCGGCCCTGCCGCAGATCTCGGCGGGGATGCGGCTGAGCCTCTCGCTCGCCGTGATCATCATGGTCGTGAGCGAGTACTTCTCGAGCACCAACGGCGTCGGGTACGTGTTGCTGATCTCGAAGAACACGCTCCAGATGGGGCCGATGTGGGCGGCTATCGTGCTGATCGGCCTGATCGGTTACCTCCTCAACGTCGCCTACCTCCTCGCCGAGCGACGGTTCCTCGCCTGGCATCGCGGCTGGCGCGCGGCGGCGGCACAATGACAGGCGCGCCGATGTTGCAGATCAACGAGATCGGCAAGACCTATGGCACGGGCTCGATGCTGACCGAGGCGATCCGGACCATCTCGATCTCGATCGAGGCCGGCGAGTTCGTCTGCGTCGTGGGGCCGTCTGGATGCGGCAAGACGACCCTGCTCAAGTGCATCTCCGGCCTCCTTCGCCCTTCCCACGGGGAGGTCATACTCGATGGGAAGCCCGTGACGGGGCCTCCGGAGAAGATGGCGCTCGTCTTCCAGGAGTACAACCGCTCACTGATGCCGTGGGCGACAGTCCGCAACAACGTGCTCCTCCCGTTGCGCCACAAGCAGCTCGCCGGCGCCGAGCGGACGCGGCTCGTCGAGGAGTCCCTCGCCGAGGTCGGGCTGTCGCGCTTCGTCGACCACTATCCCTGGCAGCTCTCGGGTGGCATGCAGCAGCGCGTCGCGATCGCGCGCGCTCTCGCCTACCAGCCGTCGATCCTGCTGATGGACGAGCCGTTCGCGTCCGTCGACGCGCAGACCCGGGGCGACCTCGAGGACCTCGTGCTCCAGGTGCGCGAGGACTACGGGATCACGATCCTCTTCGTAACGCACGACATCGACGAGTCGGTCTACCTGTCCGACCGGATCGTCGTGCTCACACACGCCCCGACCGAGGTGAAGGAGATCGTCTCCGTCGGGCTGCCGCGCGATCGGGATCAGATCGCGACCAAGGAGCTGCCGGAGTTTGCGCGCCTGCGCGCGCACGTCTACCGGCTGATCAAGCGGGAGCGACCGGATGATCCGGTCGCCGGGACACGGCCGACGGACGTCGGCGAAACGACCCACTAGGAGGGAGGATCGATGCACGAGGGTTCAATCACAACGTTCGCGCGAAGGGAGATCCATCGCCGTCGCGTGCTCATGCTGGCCATGATCGCCGTGACGGTCGCCGCTGTGCTGGGGGGTGCGACTGCGGCGGGGGCGTTCACCAAGCGGACGACGCTCGATCCGCTCACAGTGACCATCATCCCGATCTCCAACACTCGACCACTCGACATCGGCATCACCAAGGGCTTCTTCGCCGAGCAGAACATCGAGATCAAGAAGGTCGTTCTCCAGAGCGGCAACGACATCGTGCTCGCGCTCGCAAATTCGAAGACCGACGTCGGCTTCGCGGGTTTCGTACCGGCGTTCATCGCACGTACGAACGGGATCCCGATCACGACGCTCACGACAAGCGAGGTCGAGGGGACGTCGTTGGCCGACAACTGGCAGAACATCCTTGTCAAAGGCTCGAGCCCGATCACTTCGCCCGCCGACCTGGCCGGCAAGACGATCGCGGTCAACGCCCTCAAGGGCGTCGGCGAGGTGATGATCAGAGCGGCGCTCGACAAGGTGGGAGTCGACTCCGGCTCTGTCAAGCTCCTCCCGATGCCGTTCCCGGCGATGCGGTCGGCGCTTGCGAACGGCCAGGTCGATGCGATCTGGACCCCTGAGCCGTTCCTCTCCCAGGCGACCGGCATCGACGGTGCGCGCAACCTCATGGCGCCTGGACCCGTCCTGGGCCGGTACTTCCCGATCGGCGGGTACTTCGCGCGTACCGACTGGGTGGCGGCGAACGCCGACCTGGCAACGCGGTTCCGTACCGCAATGAACAAGGCGCTGACCTACTCGCAACAGAACTCGGCCGACGTTCGTGCGCTGGCGCCTCCGTTGCCTGCCACCGTCCGCCTGCCGATCTGGACGACGATCGCCGACAGGGCCGTGGTGGCCAGGCTCGCGGGGTACGCAAAGAAGTACGGGGCGATCACGTCGCTGCCGAATCTTGCCGTGCTCCTGCCGAGTTACATCGAGGGCGGCAAGACGCTGCAGGGAACCCTCACAAATGCGTTCATCACGCTCCGCCAGGACGGTCAAATCGTCTCCGAGCTGACCGCCGGCAAGTACAACATCGTGGTCACGGACTCGTCGAAAAGCGGCGACTTCCTGCTGGTCGGACCCGGTGTCAACAAGAAGACAAAGGGAGTCGGCCGCGTCACGTGGTCGGTCACCCTCAAGAAGGGCTCGTACAAGTACGGCTCGACCGCCAAGCTCGCTTCGAAGCGGACGATCAAGGTGAGCTGAGTCGATCGCACGTGCGGGGCGGCGTCGCGTCGCCCCGCACACCACTGCATCGGGTGCCCCGGAGCGCAAGCGCTCCGGTCAGCGCGGCATGCGCTCCGCGGCAGCGAGAGTGAATGGGACGGTGGGCGTGAAGGGGACCTGTCCAGGGCTCGGTGACCCGTTCGTCGCAGTGCTCATCCGCCGGGTTGGACGAGCGTGCCCCCGTCGATGAGATACGCGGCCCCGGTCATGAAGCTCGAGGCCGGCGAGGCGAGGAGCAGCACGAGCCCCTTGATCTCGTGGGGCTCTGCCATCCGACCGAGCGGCAGGGTCTTCGACCACGCCGCCTCCTTCTCGGGCGTCGGGCTCTCTGTAACACCACCACCGATGCGTGTTCCCTTGAACGGACCGGGGCAGATCGCGTTGACGAGGACGCCGTCGCCGGAGAGATCGATCGCCGCCTGCCGGACCACGTTGATGACCGCAGCCTTGCTCGCCGTGTACCCGTAACACGCGACCGGCTCGGGCCGGATTCCTGCGACAGATGAGGTGACGATGATCCGACCCGACCCCTGCGGCCGCATCACTCGTGCGGCGTGCTTGAGCGTGAAGAGGACGCCATCGAGGTTGACGCCGAGAACCGTGTCCCAGACCGAGCGCTCGACGGAGTCGATCCGCTGCCCTCCTTCGATCCCGTACCCGGGCACCAGCGCTACGCCGGCGTTGGCGATGACGACGTCCACGCCTCCTTCCGCCGCGACGACGTCGTCGATGAGCGCTTGCACGCGCTCCTCGTTTGAGACATCGCAGACGAATGACCGCACCGTGCAGCCCCGCTCGGCGAGCCTGCCGGTAGCGCTGTCGAGACGCTCCGCGTCGATGTCTGCGAGCGTGACCCTGGCGCCGCAGTCAGCGAGCACCTCGGCCATCGCGAAGCCCAGCCCGGTCGCCGCCCCGGTGACGACGGCACGCTTGCCGCGGACGTCGAACAAGCGCTCCTGCACACTGAGCGTCTCGGTCATCACACTCCCTTCCGGATCCTCGTCATCCGCCTCAGCGCTGTGCCAAAGCCACGCGACGATCCTATGGTGCCGGGGCACGCGACATCGATCGGAGGCGATGGCGACCGGGTTTCCCGCCCCTTTCGGGGAGGAGTCTCCCCAGTCGGTCCTTGAAGTAGCCTGAGAACAATGATGCGCAATCGTCTCCTCGTGGCCGGTGTCGCAGTCGCGGTCGTGGTCATCTGGCTTGTCGGAGCGGCAATCACCCGCTTCAGCCTGGAGCAGATGGCGTATCTGGCACCGGTGGCCGTCGTCGTGGTGGGTCTCACCATCGGTGTTGTTCTCGTGTGGGTGAAGATCGTGTCGCAGGCAATGCGCGACCGACATTCCTGACGACCCTCTGTCCGACCGGGTCCGTACCTTCGGTGGAGATGCAGCAAGGCCGTTGGACGATCGAAGAGTGCAACTGGGAGGCGGTATCGGCCCTCTCCCGCGAGCTTGGCCTGAGCGAAGTTGCAGCCACGATCCTCGTTCGGCGTGGGCATCACGATCCGGTGGAGACGGCGGCGTTCCTCGCCGCTGCGCAACCTGAGCACGATCCCTTCCTGCTCGGAGACATGCAGGTTGCCGTTGACCGGATCAAGCAGGCGATAGCCGGTGGTGAGCGGATCTGCGTTCACGGCGACTACGACGCAGACGGGGTTTGCGCAACCGCCGTAAGCGTCCTGACGCTCAGGGAGATTGGGGCAGAGGTGAGCTGGCACCTCCCGAGTCGCTTCGAGGAGGGATACGGCCTCGCGCGGGAGACGATCGAGAGGCTTGCCGCTGAGGGAATCGGCCTGATCGTGACCGTCGACTGCGGAATCACCGCGGTCGACGAGGTTGCACGGGCACGGGAGCTTGGCGTCGACGTGATCATCACCGACCACCATCGCCC
Organism: uncultured Actinomycetes bacterium; assembly: GCA_963724655.1. GTDB lineage: Bacteria > Actinomycetota > Thermoleophilia > Gaiellales > Gaiellaceae > Gaiella. Next base: position 667,445 of record CAVRVG010000005.1, read on the forward strand.
CGGCGCCGTGCTTCCCGACTGCCCGATCGTCGCCACCCGCCCGTCGGATTACCCCTTTCCCGAGCTGGCCGGAACAGGAGTGGCCTACAAGCTCGCAGTCGCCTTGCTCGGGCCGGAGCACCCCGCGCTCACGCGGTTGCTCGACCTCGTCGCGCTCGCGACGATCGCGGACGTCGTCCCGCTTCTCGATGAGAACCGTGCGCTTGCCGCGGCAGGCCTGCGCTCGCTCGCGCGCACGACTCGACCCGGTCTCCGGGCGCTGATGCGCTCGGCGCGCGTCGACCCGGCGATCATCGATGCGACCTCGGTGAGCTTCCGGCTCGCGCCGCGAATCAACGCCGCCGGCCGCTTGCGCCGTCCCGACCTTGCGCTGGAGCTGATCCTCACCGAGGACCCGGCGGTTGCCGACCAGCTTGCCGCCGAGCTCGAGACGCTCAACCGCGAGCGGCAGACCGTCGAGGAGCGCATCCTCCGGGATGCCGTCTCAACCGTGAACGGCTGGTCGGCGGAAGAGAAGGCGCGGCGCGCGTACGTCATCTGGGGTGAGGATTGGCACGAGGGGGTCATCGGCATCGTGGCCTCCCGTCTCGTCGAACGATTCGGCCGGCCGGTGGTACTGATCGCCAGAAGCGCCGAGAGCTGGAAGGGGTCGGGACGCTCGACCGCGACCTTCGATCTCCATGCAGGGCTGGCAGCGTGCGCCGAGCATCTCGAGCGCTTCGGCGGGCACCGCGCGGCCGCGGGTCTCTCGATCAGCACCGAGTCGCTCGAGCCGTTCGCCGCAGCCTTTGCGGCTCACGCCGCGGAGGTGATCGCGGAGGAGGAGCTCGGACCCGAGACGAAGATCGATGCGGTCGTCCCCGTTACCGCGCTTGACGCTCGATCTCGCCCACGAGCTGCGCCGGCTTGCGCCGTTCGGGCTCGGCAATCCCGAGCCGGTTCTCCTGGCGGCGAGCGTCGAGCCCGTCGAGCCGTCCACCGTCGGTGACGGCAAGCACCTTCGCTTCCGGGTGAAGCAGCATGGGCGCGATGGCGGTCGCGCGATTGCGTTCGGGTTGGGATCGCAGGTCGAGCGTCTGAGCGGCGCGGGCCGCTATGACCTGGCGTTCCAGCTCACCGAGAACCACTGGAACGGCACCGTGGCGCCGCAGCTTGTCGTCAGGCGCCTGTTCGATGCGCCCAGCGGCTACGAAGGCCTTCGGGAAGGGCTTGCGGCGCAATGGCGCGAGGGAGAGGCAGCCTGGACACCTGATGCCCGCGCGATCTTCGCCGAGCTCGCACTCAGAGCCGACTCGCGTGGTCGCCAGCTTCTCGAGTCACCGACCTTCCGGGCGCTTCTGCGAAACGGCGTCTCGACGGAGCTACCGCGAGCGGCGTAGCTCGACCCACGACGAACGCCGACCTGCGACGACGAGGGCGAGCAAGAGGCGCTCGACCCGTCGACGCTCGATATAGGCCCGAATCGCGCGCATCGTGCTCTCTTCTTCGGCACCTGCCGGCCCGGTCCTGTCCCTCGATAAGGCCTCAAGTTGCGTACGGAGCCATCCGTACACTTTGCACATGAGCGTTGTCGATACGCGATCGGAGCGCGAGGACCTCGTCGAGGAGCTCCTGGCCTGCGTCGAGACGTACAACCCGGGCGTCGACAAGGAGTTGATCCGGCATGCCTTCGAATACGCCGAGCTCCACCATCGCGGCCAGGTGCGACGCTCGGGCGAGGAGTTCATCCGCCACCCATGGGGGGTCGCGCGGATCTGTGCCGAGCTGCATCTCGATGAGCAGACCCTTGCCGCCGCGCTCCTCCACGACGTCGTCGAGGACACCGGCGCCGATCCCGAGGAGGTGCGGGCAGAGTTCGGAGAGGAGATAGCCGACCTCGTCGAGGGCGTCACCAAGCTGACCCGGATTCAGTTCTCGAGCCGTGAGCAGGCCGAGGCCGAGAACTACCGGAAGATGATCGTCGCGATGGCGAAGGACGTGCGCGTCATCCTGATCAAGCTCGCCGACCGTCTCCACAACATGCGGACGATCGAATACCTGGGACGCCAGAAGCAGGTGCAGAAGGCGAAGGAGACGCTCGAGGTCTACGCGCCGCTCGCACACCGGCTCGGCATTCATGCGGTCAAGTGGGAGCTCGAGGACCTGTCGTTCCAGATCCTCCACCCGCGGAAGTACTCCGAGATCAAGGCGATGGTGGCGGATCGCCGCGCAGACCGCGAAGCGCAGGTCGATCAGGCAAGCACGATCCTCTCGCTCGAGCTCGACAAGGCGGACATCCCGTCGGATATCGCGGGTCGTGCGAAGCACTTCTACTCGATCTACGACAAGATGGCCAAGAAGGGTCGCGAGTTCAACGAGATCTACGACCTCACTGCGATGCGCGTGATCGTGGAACGCTCGGGTGAGGAAGGAACCCGCGATTGCTACGGCGCGCTCGGGCTCATCCATTCGCTCTGGAAGCCGATGCCGGGACGCTTCAAGGACTTCATCGCGATGCCGAAGCTCAACCGCTATCGGTCGTTGCACACGACGGTGATCGGGCCTACCGGCACGCCGCTCGAGATTCAGGTGCGGACGCGCGAGATGCACGAGGAGGCCGAGCTGGGCGTCGCCGCCCATTGGCTCTACAAGCGTGGACGGAAGGCGAAGGCGGACGACGAGTGGCTCACCTGGGTGCGCTCGCTGATGGACTGGCAGGCCGACGATCAGGACGCAGCCGAGTTCATGCGCACGTTGCGCACCGACCTCTTCGACGACGAGGTGTACGTCTTCACGCCGAAGGGTGAGGTGAAGACGCTGCCTGCCGGTGCGACCCCCATCGACTTCGCATATGCCGTGCACACGGACGTCGGCCACAAGACGGTTGGCGCGAAGGTGAACGGGCGGATCGTGCCGCTGCACTACAAGCTCCACAACGGCGAGTTCGTCGAGATCCTCACCACGAAGTCGGGCCGAGGCCCATCGCGCGACTGGGTGACGCTGGCCGCGTCATCTCGAGCACGAAACAAGATCCGCCAGTGGTTCCAGCGCGAGACGCGTGGTGAAACGGAGCAGAAGGGCCGGGATGCGCTCGACCAGGCCCTGAAGGCTCAGAGCCTCCCCTACCGGAAGCTCCAGGGCTCGAGCGTGCTCGCCCAGGTGATCCGGGAGCTCGGGTTCAAGAAGGCCGAGGACTTCTACCTTGCGCTCGGAGCGGGCAAGATCGGAACGGGTCAGGTCGTCAACAAGGTGCTCCAGCGACTCAAGACCGAGGAAGTCGCCTCAGAGCCCGTCATCTCGTTCAAGCCGGGGCGCAAGCGGACGGTTACCGGCGAGACCCTCGGGGTCCTCGTCCCGGGTGTACCGGACGTGCTCGTTCGGATCGCGAAGTGCTGCACGCCGGTACCCGGAGACGACATCAAGGGGTACATCTCGCTCGGACGTGGGATCACGATCCACCGGTCGGACTGCCCGAACGCAAAGGCCTTGATGCGGAATCCCGAGCGGTTCACGCCGGTCGAGTGGGAGGGAGGCGTCACGCTCTGCGAGCTTCGCGGTGCAGATCGCGGTGGAGGCGTGGGACCGGCCGCGGCTCCTCGAGGACGTCGCGCGGACGTTCTCGGAGTTCGGCGCGAACATCGTCTCCTACGGCGGCAGCGTCGAGGACGGAATGGCAAAGAACTGGTACACGGCGGTCCTCGGAGACGTGAAGGACCTGCGGTCGCTCCTGACGGCGCTGCGCAATCTCGACGCCGTGTTCGACGCCTATCGCGTCACGCCTGGGTAACAGCGACAAACGCGGGTAGCTCGCGCAACGGCGCAAGGTCGTCGTCGTCCTGCGCCCACTTGGCGCTGCGCGGGTCACCCTTCACAGCGCGATCCAACGCGTCGAGCGCTTCGTCGAGGCGCCCGGCCATCGTCTGCCAGCACGCCAGCTCGTACAGGATCGACGAGTTCTCGGGATGGTGAGCGAGGCCGTCATTGAGAAGCGCGATGGCTGCTTCGTGATCCGCGGCTGCCCGGAACCGCTGGGCGCTGAATGACCATTCCCACGCGGATGGCCGGTACACGCCTTCGATCGGTGCTCCTATCGCGAGGACGGTGGTTCCGTCGACTGTCGCCTGCGCGCTGCGGTGGACGTGCGGGTTTGCGAGGTGGACGAGCGTGCCGGCGGCTGCTGGATGCTCCTCACCGTCGAGAGTGAACACCGCGGCTCCGGTGAGGACGACGTAGACCTCCTCGTGGCGCAGCCCTTGCTCGGTGTGCTCCTCGACCACCAGCTCGCCGGCATTCGCGACGTATGCGTTGATGCCAAATGCCTCGACTCCGAGCTCGCGCCGCAAGCGGAAGCCAGTTCACGCCTGCCACGGAGATCGGGTCGACGTCGTCCAATCGAAGCGCGCGCCAACTCCTGCTCTCCGGCGGCGTGCTCACTATCGCGCGACTCTACCCATCTCGTCTCCCTCTCGGTCAACCATCCGGGTGATGGATTCACTCGAACGAGCGATAGCGGCATCCCCCGAATGCGCCCAGGATGCAGACAAGGGGAGAGGGAGTGCAACTGGAAGCGCAGCCCACCGAGAGATCGGATGGGCGCGCGACCGGCACAATCGACGGCAAGTGCGACCCGACGGCCTTGGGGGAGGCCTCGGGTTCGCAGCCGTTGACGACCCCGCCGCCCATTCAGGAACCCTTCAGGCTCGGTCGCCACACTGCGCGCGTGAGGGTCCTGGTTGTCGATGATGAGCCGGCCGTTCGGAATGCCCTCGAGCGGGCTTTGTCCCTCGACGGCTACGAGGTGCAGCTTGCTGCGGACGGCGAGGAGTGCTTGTTCGCCGTGCGGCAGTACGAGCCCGAGCTCGTCGTGCTGGATGTCCTCATGCCTGGCCTCGATGGGCTCTCGGTGTGCCGCCAGCTGCGTCGCGACGGTCGCCGGACACCGATCCTGATGCTCACCGCCCGCGATCTCGTGGCGGATCGCGTCGCCGGGCTCGATGCGGGCGCCGACGACTATCTCGTCAAGCCGTTTGCGCTCGAGGAGCTCCTTGCGCGGGTGCGGGCGCTTCTTCGCCGCTCGCTGAACGGTGACTCGCACGGCGTGCTGCGGTTCGCAGACCTCGTTTTCGATCCTGCGACGCGCGAGGTGACCCGTGGCGAGCGGAAGATCGAGTTGACCCAGACGGAGTATCTCCTGCTCGAGCTCTTCCTCCTCAACCCGCGACAGGTTCTCCCGAGACCGCTCATCTTCGATCGCGTGTGGGGCTACGACTTCGGCCCGACCTCCAACTCGCTCGAGGTGTACGTGGGCTACCTGCGGAAGAAGCTCGAGGCCGCAGGTGAGCCGAGGCTGATCCGGACGGTGCGCGGGACCGGCTACGCACTGCAGGAGCCATGAGCCTGCGGTCACGTCTCGCGCTTGCCGCAGCTGTGGCCGTCGCGCTGGCAGTTGCAGTCCTCACGCTTGGGACGTACGTCGTCACGCGCAATCTTCTGTACGGCCAGGTCGATGACGCGCTCCGCGAACGGGCTGACGAGACCGTGCTGCGCGCGACGGGCGGTGGGTTCGTCATCAAGCTCGGAGGGTCACCGTTCGGCTTCGGGATCCGTGAGCAGATCGTCCCGGCAGACGCCAACCAACCTGTCCTCCCATTCGGTGTGCCGGTTCTGCCCAACGACCGAAAGATCGCGGCCGGAAAGCTCCCAGCGGCATTCCGCACAGCCGAGCTCTCGGGCTTTCGGGTTCGCGTCTATACGCAGCGAGTCGTCGCGGGGCAGGCGGTGCTCCTTGCGCGTCCGCTCACGGAGGTCGACTCGACACTCTCTCGGCTACGCACGATCCTGCTCCTCGTCGGCGGGCTCGGCGTCGGCGGCGCGGCGCTGCTCGGGCTGCTGGTCGCCCGTTCCGCGCTTCGACCGGTGGCGCGGCTGACCGCGACAGCCGAGGAGATCGCGGAGACGGCCGACCTCACCCGCCGGATTGAAGTGCACGGGACAGACGAGCTCAATCGGCTCGCCGCGACTCTGAACTCGATGCTCGATTCTCTCGAGCGATCAGCGGCAGCGCAGAAGAATCTGGTTGCGGACGCCTCGCACGAGCTGCGGACTCCGTTGACGAGCATCAGAACGAACGTCGAGCTTCTTGCTCGTGCCGAGGCCATCCCCGCCGACGAGCGTGAGCGGATGGTGGGCGACGTCATCGCCCAGATCGAGGAGCTCACCGGGCCTTGTCGGCGACCTCGTCGAGCTTGCACGCGGTGCCGACCAGCCGGACGTGGTCGAGGACGTGCGACTCGATCTCCTCGTCGCCGACGCGGTAGAGCGCGTCAAGAGACGGGCTCCCTCGCGTTCATTCGAGGTGACGACCGAGCCGACTCTCGTCCGTGGATCGCCCGCGCGCCTGGATCGGGCAATCGTCAACTTGCTCGAGAACGCGGTGGCCTGGGGGCCTGAGCACGAGCCGGTGGAGATCGGGGTCAAGGACGGAGTCGTGAGTGTCCGTGACCACGGTCCCGGCTTCCAGGCGGAGGATGCCGGACGCCTCTTCGACCGGTTCTACCGCTCGGCGCGAACGCGCGGCCTTCCCGGTTCAGGCCTTGGGCTCGCGATCGTCAAGCAGGTCGCCGAGACACACGGTGGAACTGTCGCTGCGGCGACGGTTGCCGGCGGAGGCGCGCGGTTTACGCTGACGCTGCCTCACGAGCCCTTCGTCGAGGCTCTCTCAGCAAAGACTTAGGTTTCGTTCAGGCCCGCTTCAGCCAGGGCAGGTTTCCTGGGGGAATGAAACCCTCTCGCATGAACCGATCTGTCCCTCGCGCGGGTCTCGTGCGATCCGTGCTCGTCGGCTGCGCACTCATGCTCGTCCTGATCGCAGCGGGATGCGGGTCCTCGTCGAACGAAGGTGTTGCCACGCTCGATGAGACACCGGCCACGACGACGACGTCGTCCGATACCACCACTTCGACCGGCGACTCCAGCGATCCGCAACAGGCCGCACTCGACTGGGCGGCGTGTATGAGGAAGAACGGCGTCGACGTTGCCGACCCTCAGGTCGGCTCGGACGGCCGCGTGCAGATCGGACCTGGGTCGGGGCGGCAGGCCCGCGCCGCCAACCCCGACTCTGATGCCTTCCAAGCCGCCCGGAAAGAGTGCGGCTCTCCGTTTGGCAGCGGTGGAGGACCGCAGATATCGGCCGCCGACCGCGAGGAGCTACAGGCATCGATGCTCAAGTTTGCCGCCTGCATGCGCAAGAACGGGGTCGACATGGCGGATCCGCAACTCGGCGGCGGCGGCGGGGGGTTCTTCCGCGTCGGGCCCGGGGGCAATGGTGGGGGCGGGGTCAATCCCGACGATCCTGATTTCCAGAAGGCGCAGAAGGCCTGTCAATCGATCCTTCAGGGTGCGTTCCCTGGCGGCGGGCCAGGCGGCGCGGCGGTAGCTCCGTGACCATGACACGACGTCAAGGAATCGTCGTCGGGGCAGCGGTCGCAGTTGTTTCGGTCGCCGGGCTTGCTGTCGCAGCTGTCACGGGTGGAGCCGACGCTGCTTCGGGCGCGAAAGTCGAGAGCACAGCGACGGTTGCCGTCGTCCGGCGGGATCTCGTGACCCGAGATGACGTGGACGGCACCCTCGGCTACGCAGATCCCGAGACCCTGGCGGCAGGTGCCCGCGGTGTATTGACCAAGCTGCCCGCCGAAGGAGCGGTCGTCCGTCGCGGACAATCGCTCCTCGAGAGCAACGCTCAGCCTCTACGGCTTCTCTACGGCACCACTCCGATGTGGAGGCGGCTCGGGAAGGGCGTTACCGATGGGGCTGACGTCGAGCAACTCGAACGCAATCTGGTGGAGCTCGGTCACGACCCCTCGGGGATGACGGTCGACGACCACTTTGACGGTGCGACAGCCAACGCCGTCCGCGACTGGCAGGACGCACTCGGTCTCGAGGAGACCGGCGTTGTCGACCAGAGCGCCGTCGTCTTTCTCTCCGGCCCGCGGCGCATCGGGCAGCTCACGGCGAGCCTCGGCACGTCCGTGCAGCCAGGGCAAGCCATCCTCACGACCACCAGCACCGCTCCGGTCGTCGACATCGACCTCGCTGCAACCGACCAGGAGCTTGCGCAGCTTGGCGCAAAGGTGACTGTCGAGCTCCCGTCGGGAAGAGTTGTCCGCGGCACCGTCTCCAAGATCGGGAAGGTCGCCGAGACCACGACCAACGCGCAGGGCGAGTCCGGTGATCCGACGGTGTCCGTCACCGTGACGCTTGACGATCCGACAGGGCGAGATGGGCTGGACGGAGCCCCGGTCACGGTGTCGCTCGAGCGAAGCCGCGCAAAGAACGTCCTCGCCGTACCGGTCGAAGCGCTGCTGGCGGTCAAGGGTGGTGGCTCTGCGCTCGAGCGGCAGGACGGCGACGGAACGACCTCGCTTGTCGCGGTCGAGACGGGAACCTTTGCCGACGGGTTCGTCGAGATCCAAGGGAAGAGTGTCCGTCAGGGAATGAGGGTCGTGGTGCCGTCGTGACCCCGGTGCTCGAAGCGATCGGGGTCGAGAAACGATATGCAGGCGAGGTCGCAGCGCTACGCGGGGTGTCGCTCTCCGTGGCGAGGGGCGAGCTGCTCGCGATCGTCGGCCCATCCGGTTCGGGAAAGTCCACCCTGCTTCACGTTCTCGGTACGCTCGAGCGCCCGTCGGCAGGCTCGGTCAACATCGACGGGTACGAGACGGCGGCAATGACGGACGGGGAGCTGGCGGCACTGCGGGCTGGGGCGATCGGGTTCGTCTTTCAGCAGTTCTTTCTGCTCGACGGCCGCTCGGCACTCGACAACGTCGCCGATGGTCTTCTCTACAGCGGACGGGCTCTTGGAACGCGGCGCAATCTTGCGGCCGAGGCTCTGGAGCGGGTTGGGCTGTCACATCGGCTCGAGCACCGGCCGAACCAGCTCTCGGGCGGAGAACGACAGCGCGTCGCCGTGGCGCGGGCGATCATCGGTGGCCCTGCGCTGCTCTTTGCGGACGAGCCAACCGGCAACCTCGACACGGTTGCAGGCGCCGGCGTGGTCGACCTCCTGCGCGAGCTCAACGCGGACGGAACCACCGTCGTCGTGATTACCCATGATCGGGAGCTGGCGGCGTCGCTTCCGCGGCGCGTGGAGCTGCGCGACGGGCTCGTCGAGACCGACACGGCGCTCGTCGGGCGCTGTCGGCGTGGGATCGGCCTGATGGAGCTCTCACCCAGCACGCTCGCTGCGAGCGATGTGCTTCGTGTCGGTGCGGTCGGGCTCGGAGCCCGCAAGCTGCGGGCGACGCTCTCGGCACTCGGGATCGCGATCGGGATCGCGGCGATGGTCTCCGTGCTCGCGATCTCGGAGTCGAGCAAGGCCGACCTGCTCTCGTCGCTCGATCGGCTCGGGACGAACCTGCTCACGGCCTCACCAGGCCAGTCGATTTTCGGTGCCGAGGCCGTGCTTCCCGACACCGCTCAGACAGATGGCAGATCGCATCGGGCCCGTGGAGGTAACGTCCTCGACCGGGTCGGTCGACGCCTCGGTCTTTCGCTCCGAGCTGATTCCGAGCGAGGAGACGAAGGGGATCTCGACGCTCGCCGTCGATCTCGACCTGCCTGCCGCGACGGGCGCGACGCTTGGCCGAACGGGGTGTTCCTCAACGCAACCTCCGCTCGATACCCCGCCGTCGTCCTCGGCGCGACGGCTGCCCGCCGGCTCGGAATCGCCCGAGCCGGCGGCGGGGTCCAGATCGTCGTCGGTGGGAAGCGGTTCACCGTCGTCGGGATCCTCGACCCGGTCGAGCTGGTTCCTTCGATCGACTCGGCGGTCCTCGTTGGCTTCCCCGCGGCCGCGCACCTATCTCGGCGATGAGGGCGATGTCTCGTCCCTCTACGTGCGAAGCGCCCCCGAGGACGTCGAGGATGTCCGCGGCGTTCTCGCACGTACCGCGAATCCCGAGCATCCAGAGGAGGTCGACGTCACCCGGCCCTCGGACGCGATCGAGGCGCGCGCTGCAGCGAAGAGCACCTTCACGTCGCTCTTCCTCGGTCTCGGCGCCGTCGCTCTGCTCGTCGGTGGGGTCGGGATCGCAAACGTGATGGTCATCTCGGTGCTCGAGCGGCGCTCGGAGATCGGATTGCGGCGCGCACTCGGCGCGACGAAGCGCCACATCGGCGTCCAGTTCCTGATGGAGTCGCTGCTCCTGTCGATCGCGGGTGGGATCGCCGGGGTCGGCGCTGGGCGCGGCGATCGCCGCGGCGTACTGCCAGGAGCCGTGGCTGGGAGGTCGTTGTCCCCGGGCTCGTCCTCGCGGGCGGCGTCGTCGCTGCGCTCGTGGTCGGCGCCGTCGCGGGTCTCTACCCGGCGCTCAGAGCGGCGCGGCTCTCACCGGTGGATGCCTTGCGGTCGGCCTGAGCTCAGGCAGCCGAGCCCTGAACGAGATCAGCGCCCTCGAAGGCGCGGACGACGGCTCGAACCTCGTCGGGAATCGGTCGCGGGCGACGCGTTGCGATGTCGATCAGCACCAGGGTCTGCGTCGCGGTCACCATCAGCTCCTCGTCGGGTAGCCGGTACGTGGCGTACTCGTAGGTCGACGCTCGTGCGGCCGATCCGACTGACGCGCACGAAACACTCGAGAGGGTCGTCGAAGCGGGCGGGAGCGTGGTACTCGACGTTCGAGGCGCGCATCACGAACTCGGCACCCTCGATCTGAAGTGACCCGAGATGACGGTGGTACTCGGTGCGTGCGTGGTCGAAGTACGGGCAGGTAGCGCCCGTAGTAGACGACGCCCTGGGCGTCGGTGTCGGAGAACCAGACGCGGGTGAGCGCGGAGAACTTGAACGGCGGCCGCCGGTCGGTCACGCCACCGTCGAGCCGCGAGCCGCCTAGCGGATCGGCCACGGAGACCGCGCCGGGGTGAAGGGCCCGGGCCACTCGGCGTAGGCCTCGCGGGGAACGTCGGTGGCGACCTCGACCGAGGCGCCGTGCCGACCCGCCACGTCGCTCACCGGGATAGTGGATGTCGTTCTCCTCGGGTCGAGCGCCGATCATGAGGATCGCGCATGGCCCGTCACCGGCGCCGACGAAGACGTGTCGTGTGCCGGAGGGGCAGTGGAAGAAGTCCCACTGCTTGAGCGGGCGCTCCTGCTCCTCGACGATCAGGGTGCACTCGCCGCTCAGCACCAGAAAGGCCTCCTGGGCGCTCTCCTGGTGGTAGTAGCAGTTCGGCTGGCCCGGCTGGACGATGTGGACGTTGGCGCCGAACTCGGGCCAGCGATGGTCGTCGCTCTCGAACGGGACGTAGGTGCCCGCCTGCTCGTTGGCGTGGGCCGCGGCGTCGCCGAGGTTGAGGACGAACCAGCCCTCCGACGCGACGACCCGTCCGTGCTCGGTCTCCTCGACGGCGGCCTCGGGAACGGTTGTCTCTCTCATGTGCGGATCATCTCCAGTGACCTCGTCGCGCCGCATCTCCATCGCGTCGTGCGAGAGCGCCTCGAGGTTGAGGCGCAGAAGCGGCTCGGTGTTTGATGGACGCACGTTGAAGTGCCAGTCGTCGAAGTCGACCGAGATGCCGTCGAGATGGGTGATCCGGCCACCCTCCGCCTGGTAGCGCTCCTCGATCTCCTGCAGCTTGAGCGCGACGTCGGCGACGGGGGTGTTGATCTCGCCGGTGAGGAAGTACTGCGTCCCGGAACGGTGCGAGCAGCTCCGAGATCTTCCCGCGCTTCGAGAGCAGCTCGAGCATCAGGAGGAAGGGAACCGTCGCCCGTGTCGGCCTGTGAGAAGTCGCGGAAGTAGTAGTGCGCCGACACCTCGCCGCCGAAGACGGCGTCGTCCGCACGCATCCGCTGCTTGATGAACGCGTGACCGACGCGGTTCATCAGCGCGCGTGCCACCGGCCTCCTCGATCGTGCGCGGCACGGCCCAGCTCGCGCGAACGTCGTAGATCACCTTGCCGCCGGGTGACTTCGCGAGCATCACCTGGGCGAGCAGCGCGGTGACGAAGTCACCGGGGATGAACTCGCCCGTGTCGTCGACGAAGAAGCAGCGATCGGCGTCGCCGTCGAACGCGATCCCGAGGTCAGCGCCCTCGGAGCGCGTCTTCTCGACGATGAAGGCGCGGTTCTCGGGGAGCAGCGGGTTCGGCTCGTGGTGCGGGAACGAGCCGTCGGGCTCGAAGTAGCAGCGCACGACCTCGATCTGTGGCAGCCGTTCGAGCACGGGCGGCAGCATCGTCCCGGCCATGCCGTTCGCGGCGTCGACCACGATCTTGAGCGGGCGAAGGTCGTCGACGTCGATGAAGGAGAGGACCTTGTCGACGAACGACGACCAGATGTCCTCGGCGCGGATCTCGCCGCGTCGCTTGACCTCGCCGAAGCCCGCAGCGGCGCGCCGCTTGATCTCCTCGAGACCTGAGTCACCGCCGACGGGGAGCGCCCCGCGGCGCACGATCTTCATCCCGGTGTACTCCTTGGGGTTGTGCGAGGCGGTGACGCAGATCCCGCCGTCGAGCCCGAGCGATCCGACCGCGTGGTAGACCATCTCGGTGCCGACCATGCCGATGTCGAGCACGTCGGCGCCGCCGTCGGCGGCCCCTTCGATCACGGCCGCGGTCATCGTCGGCGCGGCGAGGCGCATGTCTCGCCCGACCGCGATCGAGCGGCGGCTCGAACTCCTCGACGAAGGCGCGACCGACCGCGTACGCGCCCTCCTCGTCGAGCTCGGAGCCGTAGACGCCGCGCACGTCGTACGCCTTGAAGACCTTGGGGTCGAGCATGCGGTGATCGTATCCGCGTGGTTGAGGGCTGCGCGATGCGCCTCGCCGGGCAGCCGCGGGTCGCGAGACCTCGGCCGCTGCACCGCGAGGCTCAGCGCCGAGAGCGAGCGGATCGCCTGACTCGAGGCCTCGTCGGGTGACTCCGAGATGACCGTCGCGGGGCGGGCGAAGCCGGAGAGCGCTTCACGGAGCGGCTCGGCGCGGAGCGTTCCCTCGCCGTAGGGCAGATGGTGCTTCTCGTTGCGGTTCGCGTACGCGATGTCGGAGAAGTGGATGTGAAACGGAGCGCTCGTCGGGGAGGACGTCGTCGACGAGGCCCAGCGCGGCCGCGAAGAGATCGGGCTCGAGATACGCGCCGTCGCTCGTCGCGTGCATGTGCGCGAAGTCGAGCACGGGGCGGACCCAGCCGCCCCGCGAGCGATCGCGACGCAGTCCTCGACCGAGCCGAGGTCGCGGACGCGACCCATCACCTCGACCCCGAAGGGCACAGCGCGGTTCTTGCCCTCGAGGCGCTCGCGGACCAGTGCGAGCTGTTCGACGACGCTCGCGATCGCATCCTCCTTCGAGCGGCCGAGGAGGAACCCGGGGTGGAAGACGACCACCTCTGCGCCGCAGGCTGCTGCGATGCCGGCGCTGCGGTCGAGCGCGCCGAGCGCCGACGACCACTTGCGGCCGCTCGCCTCGAGATGCCCGACCCAGCCGAAGAGAGGTGCGTGGACCGAGAGTGCGATATCGGCCGCGCGGGCCCGCTCGCCGAGCTCCGTCGCCCAGGGGTAGTCCATCCAGAACCCGCTCTCGAAGTCGATCTCGCAGGCCGTGTAGCCGCGCTCGACAGAGCGTCGCGATCGCTGCCTCAGGGCTCTCGCGGGAGGGGATGCGGGCCGGGCCGACGCGGAGTCTTCCCATGCGCGCGACTCTAGTAGGCTGCAGCGCCCGATCCGAGGTTCGTGCTCGACGCTGCCATCGAGCGGGCTCAAGCCTGGAACTGACGTTTTCCCTGCACAGAGGGGGTGCCGTCCGGGCGTGTCTCTACCCTGGCGGCAGATGGATGTCATCAATCGCATCGATCTTGCTCGAGCTCGACATCGATCTGCGCCTCACCGATCTGTGGCGCGAAGCGGCCGACGTGAGCGAGTGGAATCTCGAGGTCGTCTCGGCCTTCATGCGCGCCGCCTACGGCAAGGGGTACTGCGACGCGCTCACCGAGGACGCACCAGGGGCACTCTGCATCGATCACGGCTACGACATCCCCTCGCGCCGGCGCCGCATCGCGCCACCGCGACGCCGCTAGTCTTAGACCGGCGCTTTCGCCTACCGGCGAAATTGCCTGGAAGAGGCAGCTGCGCTCCAGAGCGCGACCGGTCCGAGCCTAGGTCGTTCTGCCTCGGGCAGAAAGTGCCCAAGTAGACTGACCGCATGGCGCGCACCGCCCGAACCACGTCGCCTGCTCGGCTCGTCATTGCGCTCTCGGTCGCGTCGGTGCTTGCGGTCTTCCTTCTGTACACCTCGATCGCCGGTGGCGGAACCCCGTCGGTGTCGCCTCGCGCGCTCGCCGGCAAGGACGGCACGGTCTCGCTCGTCGGCAAGGTCGTCGGGCCCGTCACGGGAGACGCGTACAAGGGCGGCCTTCGCTTCAAGCTGCGCGATATCGACGGCTCTCCGAAGACGACGGTGGCGGTCGTCTACACCGGGCTCGGTTCCCGACCAGTTCAGAGCTCGGACGGCACATCGTCGTCAGCGGTACTTGCGCAGGCGGGGGTGTTCGTCGCCGCGCGCGACTCGATGATCACCAAGTGCCCGTCGAAGTACGAGGGCGTCAAGAACCAGGCGAGCTAGGCAACATGCCCGAGCTCGGCCGTGCCGCACTCGCCGTCACGCTCGGGCTTTCGCTCTATGCGCTGCGTCGCCGGTGGCTACGCCGCCTGGCGTGGCCGCCGCCGACTCGCGCTAGTCGGCCCGCAACGCGCTGATTGCCTCGTTCGGCTCGACGCTCGTCGCGACCGCGGTTCTCGTTGCGGGCTTCCTCCGCAACGACTTCAGCCTCGAGTACGTCGCCGATCACTCGAGCCGCGCGCTCCCGACGCCGTACAAGGTCTCGGCGCTGTGGGGTGGGCAGGAAGGCTCGCTCCTGCTCTGGCTCCTGATTCTCACCGGTTACGCCGCGCTCGCCGTCTGGGTGAACCGCAAGCGCACCCGTGATCTCGTCGTCTGGACGACACCGGTGCTCGCCGGGATCACCGTGGGCTTCGCCTGGCTTCTCGTCGCAGTCTCGAGCCCCTTCAACGTCGTCGCGGCCGCGAGCCGACGGGCGTGGGCTCAATCCGAGCCTGCAGAACCCGTACATGGTCACGCATCCCGTGTTGCTGTACCTCGGGTACGTCGGGCTCGCGGTGCCGTTCGCGTTCGCGATGGGCGCCCTGCTCTCGGGCCGCACGGACGAGCGCTGGATCGTCGCCACCCGTCGCTGGACGCTTGTCGCCTGGACGTGCCTCGGGTTCGGTCAGCTGCTCGGAGCCCACTGGGCCTACCAGGAGGTCGGCTGGGGCGGCTACTACGCCTGGGATCCGGTCGAGAACGCGGCGCTGATGCCGTGGCTCGCGGCGACGGCCTACCTGCACTCGGTGATGATCCAGGAGAAGCGCGGAATGCTGAAGGTGTGGAACGTCGTGCTCGTCTCGCTCGCCTTCTGCCTCTCGCTGTTCGGGACCTTCCTCACGCGGTCGGGTGTGGTGACCTCGATCCACTCGTTCACGAAGAGCTCGATCGGCCCGTGGTTCCTCGCGTTCATCATCATCGCGGTCGTCTTCGCGACGACGATGATCTGGCTGCGGCTGCCCGCTGCTCCGAACCACCGTGAGGCTCGAGTCGCTCGGTCTCGCGGGAGGCGGTCTTCCTCTACAACAACCTGCTGCTGATCGCGCTCTGCCTCACGATCCTGTGGGGCACGGCGTGGCCGATGGTGTCGGAGGCGGTGAGGGGCGAGTCGGTCGTGGTCGGGCGGCCGTACTTCGACTTCTTCCTGCGCGATCTTCGGACTGCCGCTGCTGCTGCTCATGGGCATCGGGCCGCTCGTCGCGTGGCGACGTGCGTCGCTGCGCAGGCCTCGCGCGCATGCTTGCGTGGCCCGGCGGAATCGCGCTCGGCGTGGGAATCGTGCTCATCGCGCTCGGTGCCGGCTCATCGATTCCCGGGCTGATCGCCTACACGTTCTCGGCCTTCGTGCTCGCGACGATCGGGCAGGAGTTCTGGCGAGGGACGGTCGCCCGGCGCGCGTTGAGCGGCGACTCGGTGCCGCGGGCGTTCGGTCAGCTCGTCGCGCGCAATCGGCGGACGGTACGGCGGCTACATCGTCCACGCGGCGATCGTGCTGCTCGCGATCGGCATCGCCGGCTCGAATGCCTACGACTCGGTGGTCGACAACCAGCGGCTCGCGGTGGGCGAATCGATGACGGTCGGCGGGTACACGCTCTGACCGCTGCTCTCGACGGGCGAGCGCGAGGCCGCGAACGCGACCGAGATTCGCGCGGTCCTCGGTGTGAAGCGCGGGAGCAAGGAGCTCGGGACGCATCGAGGCGGGAAAGAACGCGTACGCGATCGAGCAGCAGGTCTCGAACGAGGTCGGGATCCGCTCCGATCTGCTCACGGGAGAGGATCTGTTCGTCATCGCCGGGAAGTTCAACGACGACGGCTCGGTCGTCTTTCGCGTGTTCGTCAAGCCGCTCGTCAACCTGATCTGGCTCGCAGGGCTCGTGTTCCTCCTCGGCTCGCTGATCGCGATGTGGCCGGACGCGCGCGAGCAGCGCCGCCTCGCGACGCGCTACGCAGGGCGTCCGGCGCCGGATCCGCTCAGCCGACTCGGTGACGGTCGCTCTGGTTCTGGCGGCCGTGCTCGCAGTCGCGTGCGTGGTCGTCGTCGCGCTGCCCGTTTCTCCGCGACCCCGAGCCGGCCAGCGACCATCGTCGACGTTCGCTGAGCGAGGCCAGCGTGAGACCGCTCGAGCTCGCCGAGATGCGCGACCGGGCGGTCGAGGCGCTGCGGGAGCTCGAGAGCGATCACCGTGGAGGGCGCGTCTCCGACGTCGACTATCGCGCGCTCGTCGGCCCGCTTCGGGCGGAGGTTGCGGCTGCTCTTCGCGCGCTCGACTCTGCGCGCCGAACAGCGAAGGATCGTCCGACCCCGACGGCGAACATCGCGTGAATGAGGCGCTCCTCGGCTGCCTTTCTGTCTCATCGCGACTCTTGGTCTCTCGCGGGGCCGGCTACAGGCGACCCCGGATCCGACAAGGAGCACGTCGACGCGAAGATCCAGGATCTCGAAGTCGGCAGCATCCGAGCAGCAGGATCGCGCCGGAGTCCTCACCTAGGAGCTGAGCGCCGTCGCCGGACGGGTCCGCGAGCTCGACGTCGCGGTGAAGGCTCAGGAGACCCGGCTCGGCGTGCTCGCCGACGAGCTCTCCGACGCTCGCGCCCGGCGCGCGCTCTCGACGTCACCATCCGCGATCCAGACCGCTCGACTCGAGCGTGCACGCGCGACCTACGGCATTGCGATCGACCGTCTCGAGCAGCGCGTTCACGACCTCTACGTCGTCGGACGATCCCGATGTGATGTCGGTCGTGCTCGAGACGACCTCGTTCGCCGACCTGCTCGACAACGTCGAGTTCCTCAACAGAATCGGCAAGCAGGACGAGCGGATCGTCGACGCAGGTGCAAGGCTACGCGCAACGCGATCGCCGCGGCGCGGCGCCGAACCAGCATCGGCCCGAGCGGAGGCGATCGAGATCGAGTCGACAGTGGGTCGACCATGTCGACGAGCAGCGTGCCCTCGTCGACCGGGCTGCGGCGAGCCGCGACGCGCTCGTCGCGGCACAGGCCGATCGACGCACGACCCTCGTCTCGATCCAAGGCGACCGCGCCGAGGTCCTCGGTGAGATCGCCGAGCTCGAGAAGCAGAGCGCGACTCTCGCCGCAACGATCCGCGCGAGCCCAGCCGGCGTCGACGACGTCGGCGCCGCCTGCCGGCTCCGGCCAGCTGTCCTGGCCCGTGAGCGGCCCTGTCACGAGCGGCTTCGGGAATGCGGTGGGGACGGATGCACGAAGGCATCGACATCGCGGTTCCCTCGGGCACCCCGGTCGGCGCCGCTGCCTCGGGCACGGTGATCTTCGCCGGCTGGCTCGGTGGCTACGGGAACCTCGTCGTCGTCGATCACGGCGGCGGTCTCGTCGACCGCCTACGGTCACAACTCGTCTTTCGCCGTCGGCGTCGGGCAGGCGGTTCGAGACGGGCAGCGTGATCGCCTACTCGGGAAGCACCGGCCATTCGACCGGCCCGCACGTGCATTTCGAGGTGCGCGTCAACGGCGCGGCGGTGGATCCGCTCGGATACCTCTAGAGGTGGGCTACGCGGCGAGCCCGGCGCCCGTCACCCGCGCGAGCTCGGACGCGACGACGATGTGCAGGTCGGGCAGCGAGCGCCAGCGCTCGTCGATGCCGAGCCCGTACCCGGCGAAGAGCTCGTCCGGTGCCGTGAAACCGACGTGGGTGAGCGGAAGGTCGTCGACGAGCCGTCGGTACGGCCGGTCGAGCAGCGAGACCGCGGCGAGCGACGCCGGGTCTCGCTCGTCGAACGTCCGCATGAGGAACGAGAGGGTGAGCCCCGTGTCGATCGACGTCCTCGATCACGATGACGTGTCGACCTGCGATGGGATCGTCGAGATCCTTCGTGAGCCGCACGCCACCGCCGCCTCCGCCGAAGGCAGCGAGCTCGACCGTGTCGAACCCGTGGTCGATCGCCATCGCTCGCGAGAGGTCGGCGAGAAAGACGATGCTCGACTTGAGTGGCGCGACCAGAAGCGGCTCGCGACCCTCGTACTCGGCTGCGAGCGCGCTCCGAGCTCCGCAAACCCGGGCGGCGATCTCGGAGCGGCGTGAGGAAGACGTCTCCGATCGGGTGACCCTGGTCGCGCAGGGCGCCGCGGGCGAGGGGCTCACGATGCGATCCGCAGCCGGTATCGCTGGGCGAGCAGCTCGATGTCGCGGCGGTAGAAGAGCTTGACCCTGACCTCGGGGTACAGGCGTCGAAGCTCACGCAGCTTGCGGTTCTTTCGGGTGACGAGCGATTGGCGCATGACGGTGATCTCGACGTACAGGTTCTGGTCGGGAGGAAGAAGTCGGGGGTGAAGGCGCTGGTCACACGCCCGTCCGCGTCACGCTCGAGAACGAACGACGTCGGCTCGTACTCCCAGGGAATCCCGTAGAAGTCGAGAATGCGTGCGCATTCAAGCTCTACCTGGTTGACGAACCGCGGCGGCTCGTTTCCGCGGTAACACTCGAATTGACGGCTTGCGCCGGTCTCTTCCAGCACCGCTCCTAAGGTACTCAGGCCTTCGGACGGCCCTTTCCGGCCCCGTGAGCGCCGGAATGAGGTCCCCTGCCTTCCCTCCAAGTTGGGTTCCCGAGCTTGTTCCCGACGAGGCGACGGCCGTACACTCCTACGGGAATGGCCAGCGAACGTCCGTTCCGCATCGCGCATCTCTCCGATCTCCATTGCGGCGGAGAGCACTTCGAGCCGACCCTGCTCGAGCGCGCAATCTCGGAGATCAACGATCTCGAGCCCGACATCGTCGTGTGCTCCGGCGACCTCACCACGCTCGGGTTCAGGCACGAGTACCAGGTCGCCCGCGAGTTCGTCGACGGGATCGCCTGCGAGTCGCTCGTCGTCGTGCCGGGAAACCACGACTCGCGCAACGTCGGGTACGTCCACTTCGAGGAGCTCTTCGGCGAGCGGAACTCGGTGCTTCGAAAGGGTGGCGTGACGATCGTCGCGGTCGACTCGACCGAGCCCGACCTCGATCACGGGCAGATCGGACGTGGACGCTATCCCTGGATCGAGCAGGAGTTCGGCGCCGAGCCGAGCGACTTTCGCATCTTCGTCCTGCACCACCACCTGCTCCCGGTTCCCGGCACAGGTCGTGAGCGGAACGTCGTGTACGACGCCGGAGACGCGCTCGAGTGCCTCTTGCGGTCAGGGGTGCACCTCGTGCTCTCGGGTCACAAGCACGTCCCGTACGCGTGGCGCCTCGAGCATCTGTTCGTCGTGAACACGGGAACGGTCTCGTCGCTGCGTCTGCGTGGCAACACGCGACCCTGTTACAACGTCATCGAGTTCACCGACAAGCACGTGGACATCTGGCGCCGTCACCCGTTTCACGGGCAGGAGCGGATCATCCAGTTCTCGACCGAGACGTTCGAATACGAGAAGTACACGGGTCGGATCGAGCGGGAGGTCCGGGCGGGATGATGCTGAGCGGGATGATGCCGGGCGGCGCCCCACGACGCGCGATCGCCGTCATCGACGGCGAGCACTACGCGCCCGTTGTCGCGGAGACCCTGGCCAACCTCGGAGATGACATCGTCGCCGCAGTCCTCGTCGGTGGGACGCGAGAAGCTTCGCGGCGGCGAGCGCTACGGCGTGCCCCTGATGGCATCGCTCGAGGACGCGATCGCGCACTACGACCCGGAGGTCGTCATCGACCTGTCGGACGAGCCCATTCTGGGGCCGGTCGAGCGGTTCGCGCTTGCGTCGCGGGCGCTCGCGCTCGGCGTCGTCGTACGAGGGGGCCGACTTCCGTTTCGTGCCGCCCGCGCTCGCGGTGGTCGAGCAGGCGACCCTCGCCGTGATCGGGACCGGGAAGCGGGTGGGCAAGACCGCGGTCACCGGTCATCTTGCCCGTCAGCTCTCGCCGAACCGAAAGCTGGTCGTCGTCGCGATGGGGCGGGGTGGCCCGGCAGAGCCCGAGCTCGTACGCGTCGCGCCGACCATCGCGGGTCTGCTCGCACTCTCGCGTGCGGGTCGTCACGCGTGCTCGGATCATCTCGAGACGGCCCTTGTCGCCGGTGTCGAGACGATCGGCTGCCGGCGTTGCGGCGGTGGCCTGGCGGGCGCTGTGATGACGTCGAATGTGCTCGCGGGTGTGGAGCTCGCCGCGACGCTGGCCCCCGATCTGATCGTTCTCGACGGCAGTGGTGCGGCAATGCCCCCCGTGGCACGCCGGAGCGTCGCTCCTCGTCGTCGGTGGGCATCAGCGGCCCGAGCTCGTCGCCGGATATCTGAACCACTACCGCGCGCTTCGCGCTGACCTCGTCGTGGTGACGATGGCCGAGGACGACGAGAGCCGCGCCGTCGCCAAGGCTGTCGCTGCTGTGGCGCGGCCCGAAACGGACGTGATCCGCACAGTGCTGCGTCCTCGACCGCTCGAGTCGATTCGCGGGGAGCGCGTCGCGTGGTTCGGCACTGCCCCGGAGACGCACGCGCCACGGCTTGCAGCTCACCTCGAGGATGAGCACGGTGCCAGGGTCGCCCACGTGTCGTCGGTTCTTGCCGATCGCGAGGCGTTGCGACGCGAGCTCGACGAGGTGGACGCGGAGACCTTCGTGATCGAGCTGAAGGCCGCGGCGGTGGACGTCGTCGCCGAGGAGGCTGTGCGTCGCGGCGTCAGAGTCGTGGTGGCGGCGAACGACGTCGTGTCGTTGCCCGGAGAGCCGGAGCTCGACGCTGCGTTGGAGCGGCTCGCCCTCCAGGCGATCGATCGCGTGCCCGGTGAGGGTCAGCATGAGCCCCCGTCGCTATCTGGCGCCGTTGCCGTTGGGAGGCGACGACGGGCCTCCATGGTCGAAGGGGTTGATGGCACGGGCGCTCGCGGCCACAGGGCTGACGCCGACTCGAGCCTACGAGCTCGCCCGGCTCGCCGACGCGGATCTCGTTGCCACCGGCGAGCAGCGGCTCGACCTCGACCGGCTGGCGATGCTCGCCGTCGAGCTCCTGGGCGAGACCGAGGGGACGCGGACGATGCGCCGGCTCCGGCGTCTCCAGGCTCTCCAGCACCTCGACGTTCCCGATCGTGCTGCTGATCGGCGGCGCGACGGGGACGGGGAAGTCGACGATCGCCACCGAGGCGGCGCACCGGCTCGGGATCACCCGCGTCACCTCGACGGACTTCATCCGGCAGACGATGCGGGCGTTCTTCTCCCGCGAGTTCATGCCGTCCGTTCACTACTCGAGCTTCGAGGCGGGCCTGGCGTTGACCAAGGCCGAGGAGGAGGAGACCGGAGATCCGCGGCTGCTCGGCTTTCTCGACCAGACACGAAACGTGCTCGTCGGCGTCGAGGCGGCGCTCGATCGCGCTCTCGCGGAGGGGTGGTCGATGGTTCTCGAGGGCGTGCACCTCGTGCCGGGCATGATCGCGACCCGGCGCGACGATGCGATCGTCGTGCACTGCATCGTCTCGATCGACGACGAGCAGCTGCATCGAAGCAACTTCTGGGTGCGCGACAGCGTCGCCGACGGGCTCCGCCCGCTCGAGAGGTACCTCGACGGGATGCAGGAGATTCGACTGATTCAGGAAGCGCTCCTCGAGCGTGCCGGACGCTTCGACGTCCCGGTGATCGAGAACGTCACCCTCGACCAGGCGATCGGCGAGGTTCTCGACCTCGTGCTCTCGGGTGCGGAGACGCTCGTACGCTCGTAGGCTGCGGGTACGATCGCTGCATGGTCACGAAGGACGATGTCGTCGAGGTGCTGCACGGGGTCGAGGATCCCGAGCTCGGGATGGACATTGTCGAGCTGGGGCTCTTCTACGACGCCGAGATCGAAGGGCCGAGCGTCAAGGTGATCCACTCGCTCACGTCGATGGGCTGCCCTGCCGGACCGATGATCCAGGAGATGATCCACGACGCGGTTGCTGCGCTACCCGGCGTCGACGCGGTGACGGTCGAGCTCACGTTCGACCCGCCGTGGACACCCGACCTCATGTCCGAGGATGCCAAGTTCATCCTCGGTTTCGGCTAGAACAGAGTTCGGCCAGCGCTTCTCGCCGTCCGGCGCCGGCTGAGCCGCGGATCAGCCCGGGATCGAGAGGACGATCTTCCCGAACTGCTCACCGGCCTCGAGACGCTCGTGGGCCGCCGCGATCTCCGAGAGCGGGAAGACCTTGTCGACGTGCACGCGCGCCCGGCCGCTGCGGATCAGGTCGTAGGAGCCGAGAAAGTCCTCGCGGGTGCCCATCGTCGAGCCGTGCAACGTGAGCTGCTTCCACCAGAACCGGTGGAGGGCAGCCGGCGGGTTCGGCCCGCTGGTCGCGCCGCACACGGCAACGTGCCCAGCAGGTCGTAGCGCGGCGAGGCTCCTGGCCCAGGTGGCGTCGCCGACCGTCTCGACGACGACGTGCACTCCCTTCCCCGTCGCCTCCTTCACGGCTGCGACAACGTCGCCTTCGTGATGGTTGACCGCGATGTCGGCGCCAAGGCTCCGCGCCGTCTCGAGCTTCTCCTCGCTCCCCGAGGTCACGATCGTGTGGACGCCGAGAGCGCGGCAGATCTCGAACGCGGCGGTTGCGACGCCGCCACCGATACCCCAGATGAGCGCCCACTGGCCTTCCTCGACCCCGACCTTCGTGACGAGCATCCGATGGGCTGTCTCGAAGACCAGCGGGAAGGCCGCGGCCTGCTCGAATGACATGTCGTCGTGCGAGTGGAAAGACCTGCTCCGCGGCGATCGCAATCAGCTCGGCGTGCGTTCCGTCGGAGTGCTCGCCGACCACGGCGATCAGATCGCCGTGCACCAGACCCGGATTGATGACGACGCGATCACCAACGGCGAGACGCCGTCGACACCGTCGCCGAGCTGCCTCGACGACGCCTGCGCCGTCGGCGCCGAGGATCCGCGGCTTGGGCACCGATGGCAAGCCCACGTCTCACCCACACATCGAGCCGGTTGAGCGACGCGGCAGCGAGACGGATGAGCACTTCGCCCGGCGCCGGCTCGGGATCGGGGACGTCCTCGTAGAGGAGAACCTCAGGTCCGCCGTCCTCGTGGATCCTGACCGCTTTCACCGTACGATCCTTTCACATGACTGCAGAGGAGCTTCGGCGAACCGCACTCGAGCTCGGTCTCGACGCAGTGGGCGCGACCCCCGCCGTCGCCTACGAATCGACCGAGCGTGATATCCACGACCGCCGGGCTCGCGGCCTGTTCGGCCGGATGCGCTTCACGATGGCGCGTCCCGAGGTTTCGTGTCATCCGGAGCGGTTGCTTCCGAACGCCCGCACGGTGGTTGCGGCTGCGCTCTGCTACTGGTCGCCGAGCCCGGAAGCGAGGCCTGAGCGTGGGCATCCTGCCGCGCCACGCCTGGCGTGACCACTACGGCATCCTCCGTGAGCGGCTCGATGCGCTCGGCCGGATTCTCGAGGGCGACTATCGGGTTCTCGTCGACGAGAACGACCACGTCGATCGCGAGGCTGCGGTGCGCGCGGGAGTGGGGTTCTACGGGAAGAACACGATGGTGATCACACGTGGGCACGGCTCCTGGGTCGTCCTCGGCGCGCTCGTGACCGAGGCCGAGATCGAGGCGTCCGCCCGGCTGCGTCCCGGCTGCGGCTCTTGCACGGCGTGCATCGACGCCTGCCCGACAGACGCACTCGACGAACCCGGGGTGCTCGATGCGACCCGCTGTCTCTCCTACTGGACGCAGACCGCCGAGCCGATGCCGGAGGACGTGATGGATGCGTTGGGTGGCCGAGTCTACGGTTGCGACATCTGTCAGGACGTTTGCCCGTGGAATCGCGGCGTCGAGAATCGCCGCGTCGACGATAGGCCTGACCCGGACAACGAGCCCTTCGTCGACCTTTCGACGTGGCTCGACGGGGAGAGCGACGAAGTGCTCCGCGAGCCGCGCGAGCGCCTCTTCGTGCCGCGCAACGAGACCCGCTGGCTGCGGAGGAATGCACTCGTTGCGCTCGGAAACGTCGGCACCCGCGACGACGTGGGGCTCCTCGAGCCGTACCTCGACGGGGACGACGAGATCCTGGCGGCTGTTGCGACCCGAGCGCTCGACGGCTCGAGCGGCGCGAGGCGGCATCCGCATGAGCGATCGAGACGATCGCCTTGCCATCCTCGCGCATGAGCTCCGCAGCCCGGTGGCCGCGCTCGCCGCGCTCGCCGAGGCGGCCAGGACGGCGACCGACGCGCGAGCTGCTGGCGCAGATGCTGCATCTCGGTGTCGCCGCGGGCCGCGATATCGAGCGCATCTGCACCGACGCCGAGCTCAGCTCGGTCGAGTACGCGCCCGTCGAGGTCGCCGACCTGGTCGGCGCCTGCAGGGCACTCGGGGCGGCGACAGACGACGTGCCAGCGGGGTGGATCGTCACGGGCGACGCGACCCGTCTCCGCCAGGCGCTCGCGAACGTCGTCGCCAACGGGTTGCGTCACGGCACGGAGGTCGCTGTCACCGCAACCCGAGATCACCAGAACGTCGTCGTCGAGGTCGCGGACGACGGCCCGGGAGTCCCGGCCGGCCTCGATGTGTTCGAACGTGGAGTGAGCGGAGCGGGATCGAGCGGTTACGGGCTCTGGCTGGCTCGGGCTATCACCGAGGCCCACGGTGGCACGCTCGATCTCGTGCCTTCGCCGAGCGGGGCGCGCCTCAGGTTCGTGCTGCCGCGCGCTTCCGCTTCGTAACCAGCCCGAGCTCGGTTTCGAGCAGCTTCGCTCGCTTGGCGACCATCGAGCGCATCGCCGTGGGCTCGACGACGACGGTCTCCCCGCGATCGGCGAGCACCTCCGAGACGAGCCATTCGTCGTGCTTGTACGTCGGCTCCGAGATCGCGGCCTTGTCGGTCAGCTGCCGCGCGCCGCGCTCGAGCTTCCAGCGGGCGATCGCCGGCGAGTGCCAGAGCCGCGCGACATGGGGCTCGGCGAGGTAGTTGGGATCGAAGCTCTCGCGTACGTCGAACGATCTCCTTGAGGAGCGTCGCGGCGCGCATCCGGTCGAGTCGGAAGGTCCGTGGGCCATCGACCGTCCTGTCCCACGTGTGCACGCGCCAGAACGGCAGCTCCCGCTCGATGGTGTACGGCTCGACGATCCGCGTCGAGGGCCGTTCGTCGCCTTCCTTCAGGTACTCGATCTCGACGAGGCGACGCTTCTCGGCAGCCTGCGAGAGCGTTGCGACGAGATCCTCCTCGTCCAGCGCCACGCGCGGCGACGGCGTCTGGGCAAGCTCGAACTGTCCGAACGTCTCCTCGAGCTTCCGGCGAACGCGGTCGAGCGGCGTATTCGCGTCGGCAGCGATCGTCGGCCCGACGTATTCGATCGCAAGGCGGATCGCACGGGCCTCGAGCGGGGTGAGCTTCGGCGACCGACGAAACACGTCGCCGTACAGCTCCTTGTCGATCTTGACCCGTCCGGTTTCCTCGTTCACCTCGGCGTAGACGGTGTAGCAGCCACCACCGAAGTTCACGAGATTGAGAAGCGATAGGTGCTCCTGGAGCTCCTCGCGCGGGATCGTGAATCGCACCGCGAGCTCGTCGGCATCGATGCTCGCGTCCTTGTCCTCGCCGCACTCGGTGAGGAGATGCGCGAGCAGGGCCTGGAGAACACCGAACCGCTCGGGGACGACAGGCCCGGGTACCTGACGCTCGCCGGTCGTCTGCGCACGGTCGACGCGGCGCTCGCGAGCCTCGCCCGGTGGTTCTCCCGGTGTGACGCTCGCGCAGGAGCGTGAGCCCCGCGCGCACGACACGTCCGCAAGGCCGGCGGTTCGAGGGGGATTGCCCTGCCGTTCTGGCGCAGGATCCAGGAAGCGAGCGGCTCGAGCGAGCTGTACGGGAGTCTCGAAGACGCCGTCCGCGAGGACACCGGCGTCAGAGAGCGTGCGATGGACCCACCAGGCGGTATCGCCCTGCACGCCGATCCGTGCCATGCCGACGTTCTCGCCGATCTGCCATGGGCGAGGTACGCGGTGGGCGTCGACGTTGAAGTCGGCCGGGAGTCGAAAGTCGCGTTCCCGCCGTGTCGCGAACCTGATATCCGACCGGATCCGGGACACCCTGAACGTTCGGATCGCGTCACGGTCGAGGTCGTGCCCGACGATGTACCAGACTCCCTCGTCCAGCCGGAGCGCATACGGGTTGACCCTTCGCTCGGTCTCGCGCTCGCGTGCGGGCGACCAGTAGCGGAACTGGATCGTCCGTTGCTTGGAGATCGCCGATTCGAGCTTCGAGAGGCGGCCTGCGAGCTCGGGTGAGTAGTCGGGGGCGCTGACGCGGACGCGCTCGGCGGTCGCGGTCGGGGCGTGACGGAAGCCGGGGCGACCGAGCGCGAGGTTCTGCAGAGCGAGCCGTAGCGGCTCGGCATACGCGAACTTGCCCTCGAGTGCGTACAGAGCGGTTTGCAGTGCCGCGAGCTCGTCGTCCTCGAGCTCGAGCCGGTCGAGGAAGTAGTGCTCCGAGCGCAGGTTGTACAGCTCCTCGCCGGTGAACTCGTCCCGCTGCGACGTGAGCGGCACGCCGAGCGCGCCGAGCTCGGCCCGGTCGGAGTAGAACCGCCGGGCAAACGCCTCGTCCGACATCTCGGAGTAGCCCTCGACGTTGCCCTTCACATCGCGCGCGGTCAGCGCGCGACGCTCGGCCATGAGAAAGGCGACGAGCGAGAGCTGGCGGATCAGCTTGTCAGCGTCGTGCGACATAGAGCTCCACCCTAGCCGTGGGACGCAGTGGCGGTGTAGGCACTTTCCGCTCTACCGCACGGAAATCGCCTAGTTTGCGACCCTCGTTGCTCTTCCTAGGCAATTTCGCCGGTAGGCGAAAGTGCCCTACGCGGCGACTGCGGCCTTCGCCGCGGTCCGCTCCAGGTGCTGGTGCGACGGGCAGTAGTCGCGGCCTGGGAGGGGGGTGCGCTGACAGGCCTTGCCCTTGCGGGTCGTCGCCTTGCACCGGGAGATCCCACCGTCGAAGAGACCCGCCTCGAGCTGCTGCTCGATGAACGACACCGCTGCCGAGACTCCCTCGCGAACGGCCCACGCGACCTGGCCTTGCGCGGTGATCGGGAAGTAGCGGCGGATGTCCGCAAACAGCGAACGGTCGGGACGCGCGAAGTACTGCGGGTCGTCGGCGAGGCGCTCCATCGTCAGCTCGCACTCCTGCGAGCACGATGCGGCGGTACTCGACGCGCGTCGTCACTGTCGACGTACGGGTCGACGAGATCCTTGATCGAGCGATAGATCGCTCGCGAATACTGGTACATACAAGACCGAAGCTGCGCGACGTGATCGTCCATCAGGAACTGTCTCCCGACCCTAGTTCGTAGGCTGCATCGCGGTTGCGACGCCGTTGGCCTTCCGGCCAAGAGAGCTTACCCCATCTGCCGAGCGTGTTACAAACTCGGCACGAAAGATGTCGAATCTAGACAACGGATTCTATTGATTTATCGTCTGTACGCGGGCGCTTTTCGATGCGACGCGCGCTTCGCGTAACGATCCGGTTGCCTCGGCCTGGCTCTCATACACACCCTGGAACAGGATCCAGTAGCCCGGACGCAGGCTCGCGTAGCTCGCCGAGTCGAGGATCCCCACCTGCTCGAGGCCCTTGTCGCGCGCCGCCTGCGCGAGCGCGACTGCGCGATCGCGGCCTTCGACCTTCGGGACGCTGACGAGCACGATCGTCCATCCCTCGCGACCCCGGGGCCAGACAGCGAGACTCGGAGGTCGTCTTGTCGGTCGGCTGCTTGACGGGGATGCTGCCACCGATGGCGGTGACGATCGGCGTCGCCGTCGCCTCGTCTCGAGTCGCCCAGATCGCGATCGCCGCTGCCTGCGACCGCGATCAGCGCCGAGCGCGAGAGCCCGCAGACGGACGCCCCGGTGCTCGCCGGTCGGGCGATCGACGCGAAGCGAGCCATGCAGCCGAACCCCGCACTCGACGCAGTACTCCTGACCGCGACCGATCAGCGCGTCGCAGCGTGGGCACGGGGCGGTCTCCTCGGTCACGTTGCCGGGGCCGACTCGGCGCCGCGGAGCCGTCGTCCACGAGCGAACGGCCACAGCTCGGGCAGAACCGAGCACCGATCAGGAGCGGTGCTCCACAGCTGCACAGGGCGCCCTCACGGCGCAACCCCCGCGAGCCGGCGAGGAGCGCGTCGATTTCCGAGACACGGGCTTCGATGGCGACGAGCTCGGCGCAGCGCTCGGTCAG
The DNA here is from genome assembly GCA_963724655.1 of uncultured Actinomycetes bacterium. GTDB lineage: Bacteria > Actinomycetota > Thermoleophilia > Gaiellales > Gaiellaceae > Gaiella. The sequence continues at coordinate 696,223 of CAVRVG010000005.1, forward strand.
CAGCGCCTCGTTGAAGTGGTCGCGGCGATACATCTCGAGCGTCAGACCCCCGAGGTCGCGGAGACGCTCCTCGCGGAGGAGCACGAGCGCACGGCGCTCGCGGCGAAGGTCACCCGCGGCAGGCGCAGGCGGCTTCCTGGAGAAGAGGCCCATCTGGGCGGAGGATAGTCGCGCTGGTGGTCGGCCTATCGACCCGCGCCGGCTGCGGCCGTGCTCTCCGCGGGCGACTCGTCGCTGTGGCGAGCTCTCGTCGAGCTGCATCAGCTCGATGGCGTTCCCGTCAGGGTCGGAGAGCCAGGCCTGCCAGTTGTGATCCAGGCCGACGCTCGGGTCTCGGTCGATCGAGATGCCCTTCGTCTTGAGCGCAGCCACGTCGGCCTGGAGATCGTCGCTCACGAGACAGAGATGCATGAAGCTCCCACCCGTGACGGGCAGTTCGGGACCGCCGGGGAAGAGCTCCAGGAAGCGGTCGCCCCCGAGGTGGAGGTAGACGAGCATCAGCGAGCCGTCAGGATGGTGGAGACGGAACGACTCGTGGATCCCGAGCTCCGCGTAGAACTCGAGTGACCGCTCGAGGTCGTGGACGCGGAGGGCGGTGTGACCAAGGTCGGAGATCATCGCCTAGATCCCGACGCCGCCGACCAGGACGTACTTCACGTCGACGTATTCGTCGATCCCGACCGCGCCACCCTCGCGTCCGTAGCCGGACTCCTTCATGCCGCCGAACGGCGCGTTGGCGGCACTGATGATCCCCGAGTTGGCGCCGATGATCCCGTACTCGAGCTTCTCGGCGACCCGCAGCAGCCGGGCGTAGTCGCGGGTGTGGAAGTACGCGGCGAGGCCGTACTCCGAGTCGTTGGCGAGGCCGATGACCTCGTCCTCCGTCTCGAAGCGAGCGATGCCGGCGACCGGGCCAAAGGTCTCCTCGGTCGAGATCAGCATCTCTGGCGGTCACGTTCTCGAGCACCGTCGGTGCGTAGAACGAGCCCTTGGCAAGCTCGCCTTCGTTCAGGCGTTGACCGCCGACAACCAGGCGGGCGCCTCGCGTGATCGCGTCCTGTACGTGCTCGTCGGCCTTCTCGACTGCGCCTTCGTCGATCAGCGGGCCGATCGTCACGCCGTCGCCGGTGCCGCTTCCGACCACCATCTGGGTCGACCTTCTCGGCGAGGAGCCGGACGAAGGCGTCGTGGACGCCGCTCTGGACGTAGATGCGGTTCGCGCAGACGCACGTTTGGCCTGCGTTGCGGAACTTGGAGGCAATCACGCCGTCGACCGCCTCGTCGAGGTCGGCGTCGTCGAAGATCACGTACGGGGCGTGGCCACCGAGCTCGAGCGAGAGGCGCTTGACCTGGTCGGCCGAGCGACGGATGAGATCCTTCCCGACCTCGGTCGACCCGGTGAACGAGAGCTTGCGAACGCGCGGGTCGGAGAAGAGCGTGTCGGCGACCATGCTCGCCGAGCGCGACGTGACGAGGTTCACGACTCCGGCTGGCGCGCCCGCGTCTTCGATCGCCCTGAGGATGGCTGCAGCGGTGAGCGGCGTTGCGCTCGCCGGCTTGACGACGCTCGTGCAGCCCGCCGCCATCGCCGGCCCCAGCTTGCGCGTCATCATCGCGGCGGGGAAGTTCCAGGGCGTGATCGCGGCGGTGACCCCGACCGGCTGTCGAAGCACGAGGACGCGACTTCGACGGATTCATCGGAGGAACGATCTGGCCGTAGACGCGCTCTGCCTCGCCGCGCGAACCACTCGAGGAAGCTCGCGGCGTAGTCGACCTCGCCGGCCGCTTCGGCCAGGGGCTTCCCCTGCTCGGCGGTCATGATCGCGGCGATCTCTGCCTTTCGCTCTCGGATCAGCTCTGCGGACTTGCGAAGGATGCGCCCACGTTCGATCGCGGGCCGGCTCTTCCAACCGTCGAGGGCTGCGGCGGCTGCGTCGATCGCCGCGCTGCACGTCCGCCTCGTCGGCATTGGCAGCCGACCCGACGACTCTCGCCCGTGGCGGGGTCGGTGACGTCGAACCGCTGCCCATCCGCGGCACCGACCCACTCTCCGCCGATGAGGAGTTGCTCGTCGATTCCGGTCGCCACAACTGCCATGGTGCGCTCCTTCGTCAGATTGCCGACATTCGGTTACGTCGTTTCACAGCAAGGGTAGAGGCTTGCGTGAGCGGCGCGCGACAAGGGTGGTACTCAGGGCTCGATGAGCTCCGCTCGACCGCTGCGCTCACCTCGCGCGCGATTTCGACGAAGGCGCGAGCGGCAGGAGTGCGGTGCCTGTCCTTGTGCCAGACGACAGCGATCTGGCGTCGGGGCACCGCGGGGAGAAGGCGGAGCGCCTTGACGCGGTCGTCGCCCTGCTGGACCGCGAGGAGCGGCATCAAGGCGACGCCGAAGTGGGCGGCGACGAGACCCTGGATCGTCGTGTTGTCGTCCGAGCGGAACGCGTAGTCGACCGTGAAGCCCCGCTTCACGCAGCTGGGCCTCGACGACGTTGCCGCTGGCGCACAGGTTCGCTCCGATGACCGGCATGTCACCGAGATCGAGCAGCGACGCCGAGCTCGCTCTCGGCAAGTGGTGTGTCCGCGGGGACGAGCGAGAACGTAGGGATCGGTCATCAGCTCGATCGCTTCGAACGGCCCGTCGGGAACAGGGAGGCTGCAGAACGCGAGATCGAGATCGCCGCTCTCGATGAGCGTGTAGAGCTCGGGATCGACCGACGGCTCGGAGAGCCCGAGGTTGATCCCCGGCCACTCGGCGAGGAACCGGCGCATGACGGCGGGGAGGACGCGGGCGCCGATCGACTGGTAGGTGGCGACGCGCAGCGAGCCGGTTTCCCCGGCCCGCAGCGCGTGCATGTCGGCGCGGGCCGCGTCGAGCCGGTGGACGATCGCCTCGGCGTGACGGAGGAGCAGCGTCCCCGCCTCGGTCAGCGAGATCGCACGCGAGCCCGCCGGGACGCTCGACGAGGCGTTCGCCGACGAGGCGCTCGAGGGTCGCGATCTGTTGGCTCACCGCCGACTGCGTGTAGCCGAGCTTGTCGGCGGCGCGTCCGAACGAGCCCTCGTGCGCCAGCGCGCCAAGCGCGGCCAGGTGACGGAGCTCGACTCCGAGCCAATTTGCCTCTACGGCATGATCAGGTTCAGTGATGGTCGTCATGAATACCTCGATTTGCCCTAATGATACCTGTACGGCCACACTGTGTCCATGGAAATCGCACTGATCGTCTTCTTCCTCCTCGTCGGGCCGGCCTCGATCCTTGCGGTCGAGACTCACGGATCGACGAGGCTGGCCGGCGGCGGCGTTACCTGGGATGAGATCCCGGGTGCCCGCAGCCCTTGCGTCCGCGTCGGCGGGCGTGGTGAGATCGTGATTCGCCGCGCCCGTCCGTCCGACGGCAGTCGCGTTGCGACGTCTCGAGCAGCTCGCCGAGCGGAGCTGCTCGCGTCGGGAGACGTGCTGATCGCCGAGGCCGATGGTGCAGCTCGTCGCCGCGGCGCCGCTTCGCGGTGGAAACGTCGTCGCGGATCCGTTCGTGGTGTCGGGTGACGTCGTCGAGTTGCTCGGGCTTCGTGCCCGGCAGCTTCTTGCGGCCGCGTAAGCACCGCGCGTGAATACTGGCGTGATGGTCGCGCCACGCGATTCCCGTCGTCTCCATCCCGCCTGGGTCGTCCTCATCGGGACGCTGGTCGTCCTCGTGACTGATGGCCGGATTCCGGTCGACGGTCGGTGTCCTCGTCGATCCCTGCGCGAGGAGTTCGGCTGGTCGACCGCGGCGATCTCGCTCGCGGCTGGGCTCAACCTCATGATCTACGGGTTCGGCGGGCCGTTTGCCGCCGCGCTCTACGATCGCTTCGGGCTGCGTCGCTGCGTTCTCGTCGCTGTCGCCGTGGTGGCGATCGGTTCATCGGTGACGCTCGTGATGAACGCCCAGTGGCAGTTCATCGTGCTGTGGGGCGTCGTCAACGGGGTCGCAACAGGAGCGGTCTCGGTGACGCTCGCTGCGGTGATCGCGAACAGGTGGTTCGTCGCCCGCCGTGGTCTTGGCGACGGGGATCCTGACCGCGGCCAACGCCACCGGACAGCTGATCTTCCTCCCGCTGCTCGCGTGGCTGACCAGCGCCTACGGCTGGCGCTACGCGGTCGGCGCCGTGGTCGGTGTCTCCTTGGTGATCGTGCTGCCGCTGGCCGCCCTGCTCATTCGCGACCGGCCCGCCTCGATCGGCGTTCGGGCCTTCGGAGCGACACGAGGACGACGAGCCCTCTCCCGCTGCGACCGGCAACCCGTTTCTCACGGCGATCGGCGACGGCCTCGTGTACGCGTCCGGGTCGCGCACGTTCTGGCTCCTGAGCGCGAGCTTCTTCATCTGCGGCGCGACGACGAACGGGCTGATCGGCACGCATCTGATCCCGGCCGCGGTCGATCACGGGATCACCGAGGTCGCGGCCGCGGGGCTGCTCGCGATGATCGGCGTCTTCGATCTCATCGGGACGCTCACGTCGGGATATCTCACCGATCGCTACGACCCGCGGGTGCTGCTCGCCTGGTACTACGGGCTCCGCGGCCTCTCGCTGCTCGCGCTTGCCGGTCGTGATCGAGACGCACGGGCCTGGGCTGATTGCCTTCGTCATCTTCTACGGGCTCGACTGGGTCGCGACCGTGCCGCCGACGGTTGCGCTGACCGCCGACACGTTCGGTCGCGAGCGGGTCGGGCTCGTGTTCGGGTGGATCTTCGCGGCTCACCAGCTCGGAGCCGGTGTTGCGGCGTTCGGCGCCGGTCTCAGCGAGACGTTGCTCGGGAGCTACACCCCGGCGTTCGTCGTCGCGGCGCTGCTCGGACTGGTCGCCTCGGCGCTCTCGCTCCAGGTCGCGCCTCCGCGCCAGCTCGTGCCGGCGTAGATTCCCGCCGTGGAGGTTCAGTCGATCGGCGTCGTCGGGCTCGGTGCGATGGGCGCCGGTATCGCCCAGCTTGCGCTCGAGGGTGGCTACGACGTCGTCGGGCGCGAGGTCACCGGTGAGCTTGGCGAGGCGGCGGCAGCGAGAATCGGGCACTTCCTCACGCGGAAGGTCGAGAAGGGCTCAGCTCGACGCGGATGCCCGTGACGCGGCGATCGCCAGGCTGCGGACCACGACTTCACTCGACGACCTTGCTTCGTGTGACTTCGTCATCGAGGCGATCATCGAGGAGCTGGAGCCGAAGCAGGCGCTCTTCGCAGAGCTCGAGCGGATCTGCCGCGCGGACGCCGTGCTCGCGACGAACACGTCCGCGTTGTCGGTCACCGAGATCGCCGCCGCGACGAGCTCTCCGGGCCGGATCGTCGGGATGCACTTCTTCAACCCGGCGCCGCTCATGCCGCTCGTCGAGGTCGTCCGGGCCGAGCTGTCGGACGACGCTGCGGTCGAGACGGCCGTTCGCCGTCGCCGAGCGCATGGGCAAGACACCGATCCGTTGCCACGACACGCCGGGCTTCGTCGTGAATCGCGTGCTGATCCCGCTGCTCAACGACTGCCTTCGCGACGCTCGACGAGGCTCGGGTCACACCCGAGGATCTCGACACCGCGATGCGTGCCGGTGCCGGCTGGCCGATGGGGCCGTGCGAGCTCGTCGACCTCGTCGGGATCGACGTGCACGTCCACGCGGCCGAGGCGCTCTATGCGAAGCTGCGCGAGCCGCGGATGGCGCCGCCGCCGCGACTCGTCGCGATGTACAACGCCGGTCTCCTCGGTCGCAAGTCCGGTCGCGGGTTCTACACTACGTACTAGGGTCAGCGCCGGCTTCCATCGGCACTCCGAGTCGCGCCGCGACCGTCGGGACGAACGAGCCCTGGACGAGCACCGAGAACAGCACGACCACGAAGACGATCCCGTAGAGCTGCGGCGCGTAGTCGGTGCCGCCGACGACTGCCAGCGACGCGAGCAGGATCGGGACGGCGCCCTTGAGCCCGCTCCAGACGATGAACCGCGCTCGCCCCAGATGAGCTCGCATCGGGAGCGAGCAACGGCCCGACAACGAGCGGGCGAACGACGAAGCCGAGAATCGACGGCGAGCAGGAGCCCGCGCCACCAGAGGTCGTCGCCGAAGATCAGACCGAGGTCGATCGTGACTCCCGAGCGCGATGAACGTGGCCAGCTCTCCGAGGTCGGCGACAGCCGAGTTGAACGTGCGGACTTCCTTCGCTCGGGGAACTCGACGTCACCGACGATGATCCCGGCGACGAAGACGGCGAGGAAGCCAGAGCCGTGCAGCGGTCGCGGCCGCTCCGTAGATCGACGCCCGCACCGAGCAGTACGGCGAGCGGGTAGAGCGACCGGTCCGGGATTCGCATGTGCTTCAGCACCAGCGCCAGCGCGAGCCCGCCGATCGCGCCGACCGCTGAGCCCGATCGCCATCTCCTTGCCGAACTCGCCGACGATCGTCCCGAATGAGCCGTCGTCCGTGGTCGCGAACTCGACGACACCGATCATCAGAGCGATCCCGACGGGATCGTTGAAGCCCGACTCGCCCTCGAGGATCGTGCCCGAGCGACCCTCGACCTCGCGGCCGGCGAGGACGGAGAAGGTGACCGCGGGGTCGGTCGGGGAGAGCGCCGCCCCGATCAAGCCCCGAGATCGTCCAGGAGAGGTCGAGGAGATAGTGGGCGGCCACCGTCACGAGGCGCGGCGGTGCGCGAAGGTGCCGAGCGATGCCGAGGATGACGATCGGCGCAGCGGACTCCTGGAAGCGGCGCATGCCGATCTTCGAGCCGCCCTCGAAGAGGATGATCAGCAAGCGCTACGGTCGCGATGCGCTGGACGTCGCGGAAGCTGATCGCCACTGCAGCGGCTCGCTGATCTCCGCGCTCACCGCGGCGACGATCAGAAGGAGGCCGGCAGTCGGGACGGCGAGCCTGCCGGCGAGGATGCGAACGGCGATCGCGATCGCGAGCGCGACGGATCCGACCAGAATGACTTGACCGAAGGTGACGAGATCGTCCACGTCGCGATCTTGCACGAACGCCCCGGTCGGCACGATCGCCTGGCCCAGGCGGATCAGGCGGCGAACCGCTTACAGATTCTTTACGTGCATCTCATCCAGGACGCATGCGGGAAACCGATACTGCTTGCGTCATGAAGATTGCACGCTGTTTGCGATTGCTGGCAGCGGCTCACGGTTGCGCCTACCGTCTGGACAGCGAGCCGACCTGCCGGCAGCCTCTCGATCGAGAGCGGACGGGGGACGCGTCGTCATTCGCGGCGGCGGGACGGTCGTGGGCAGACTCGGCAAGGGTGAGCTCCAGATCGTCGATCTTTCACCCAACGATCAGTGGAACCCACGAGTCAACGGCGTTGCCGCGCGGCCGGTCGTACACGGTGCGCGGCAAGGACATGAACTTCTTCATTCCCGGTGGCCGGTATCGCGTCGCACTCCGCGGCGACGGGATCTCGGTCTCGGCGCGAGGGTCAGGCTTCGCGAATCGTCAAGGCGAGCAAGGACGCGGGACCGACAGCGGGACGGTCGCCGTGGGGGATGGCGCAGCCGGCTCCGTTCCCCGAGGAGGACGAGCGCATCGACTTCGGTGGGGCAGGGGTCGACAGTCCCGTCGCCGAAGGAGCTCCTACCGTGAGCCAGACCCACTCGATCCTGATCGTCGAAGACGAGCAGTCGATCGCCTCGTTCGTCTCGCTGTACCTCAAGAACGCCGGCTACGGCGTTCGGGCGGTCACGACGGGCGCGGGCGCGCTCAATGCGGTCGCGACCGAGATGCCGGCGCTCATCATCCTCGACCTCAACCTGCCGGACATGGACGGCGTCGAGATCTGCCGGAGGATCCGCAAGGGCTCCGATGTGCCGATCCTCATGCTCACCGCCCGTGACGAGGACGTCGACAAGATCATCGGGCTCGAGGTCGGCGCCGACGACTACCTCACGAAGCCGTTCAACCCGCGCGAGCTCGTCGCTCGCGTGAAGAGCGTGCTGCGGCGGTCGACGGCCGATCGTCGGATCGACGAAGGCGACGAGCTCCGTCACGGCGAGCTGGTCATCAACTCCGGCCGCCGCGAGGTTCTCGTCGGCGACGATGAGATCCAGCTCGCACCGAAGGAGTTCGACCTTCTCTGGGAGCTGCTCGACCACCGGGGCATCGTGCTCACCCGCGATCAGCTCCTCGAGCGCGTGTGGGGCTACACGTTCGCCGGTGACACGCGCACGGTCGACGTGCACGTCCGGCAGATTCGCCGCAAGCTCGGTGACGCGTCGCCGATCGTCACGGTCTGGGGGGTCGGCTACAAGGTCGCCACCGACCGACAGCCGTTCCCGCCGGATAGCCGCGCACCCTCGGCGCGGCCTCGAACCGTGCTTCGCTCGTACGCTTCGCCCGTGCCTCGGTCACTCCGGTTCCGGCTTCCCGCGCTCTTCCTTCTCGGGATCGTCCTCGGCGGGCTCGTCGCGGCGGCGATCGCGCTGCGGCTGTTCCAGGATCTCGGGCGCGACCGTTCGTTCCAGGAGCTGAGCCGGGAGGCGACGGGGATCACGCAGCTCTACGCGGATGCCGCGCTGCGCGCCGCCGAGGAGGGCGCCGCGGCGCCGGACTTCGCCGCCCAAGGCGCTCGAGTTCGCGACAGGCGACCGCTTGTTCTACGTCGGGGCACCCGCGTTCCCCGGCCAGGACTCGGGCTGACCGGATCCCGGAGGCCTCCGTCCCGGCCACGGGTGCTCGACCTCGACGGTCAGGAGCGAGTTCGAGTTCTCGCCGCCGGGCGACGGGCGGAACTTTCTCGCGGTCTCGGAGCCGCTCCGGCTCGAACCGACGCCGAGCCGCTTGGCGCGATCATCGTGGCGAAGCCCGAGGCCGTGCTGCGCAATCAGTGGGTGCCGCTGCTCAAGCGGCTCCTGGTCGCGTTCGGGCTCGGGATCGGTGCTCGCGGGCCTGGTCGGGTGGTGGATGTCACGTCGCATCACGAAGCCCGTGCTGTCAGCTCGCGCATGCGTCCGACGAGATCGCGTCAGGGAACTACGGCGTCCGCGTTCCGGTCGGGACGAAGCCGAACGAGATCGGTCATCTGGCCGAGCGGTTCAACGAGATGGCAGCGAGGCTCGGTGCGACGGAGGAGCGCGAGCGACAGTTTCTGATGTCGGTCTCGCACGAGCTGCGGACGCCGCTGACCGCGATCCGCGGCCACATCGATGCCCTCCGCGACGGCGTCATCGACGAGCCGGAGCTCGATCGAGGGATCACTCGACATCGTCGCCGCCGAGGCCGATCGGCTCGAGCGGCTCGTCGGCGACATCGTCGACCTCGCAAAGCTCCGTGCCCACCGGTTCACGTGCAGGCCGAAGAGGTCGACATGGCGCGTCTCGTCGAGCAGGCGTACGCCGCGTTCGCCGACGAGGCACGCCGGCGTGAGATCGACTACCGGCTCGTCGCTCTCGACGTGCCGTCGACGATCATCACCGACGGTGATCGGGTCTTCCAGGTGGTCACGAACTTCCTGAAGAACGCGTTTCGCTGGACGCCCGACGGCTCGGCGATCGATCGTCTGCGCTCGAGGCAGTCGACGGCTGGGTGTCGTTGGCCGTTTCGCGATCGCGGCCCGGGGATCTCGCGCGCCGACCAGGAGCGGATCTTCAGCCCGTTCGTCTCGCGCGACAGCCAGGGCACCGGGCTTGGGCTTCCGATCGCACGGGAGCTCGCCGGGTGTGCTCGGCGGCAGCATCTCGGTCGAGTCGACGCTCGGTGAGGGGAGCACGTTCTCGCTGCAGCCTGCCGGTACGACCGGCGGTTGCCGGGCCGCGACGCTAGCTCGCCCTTCGGCTCGACTCCCGTAGGATCGCCCGCGTGTCTGCGGCCGAGGCCCAGGTCATCGAGTTCCCCACCCGTCGTGGGCCGGTTCGCGCTGCACTCGTCGCGCGTCCGACCTCGGCAGTGGACGAAGAACCTGCTCCTGTTCGCCGGCGATCGTCTTCGCGGCCCGAGATCGACGAGCCCTGAGATGGGTCGAGGCCGGCAGTGGCGTTCGTCGCCTGGTGCCTGGCGTCGAGCGCCGCCTATCTCGTCAACGACGTGCGCGACGCGGCCGCCGATCGCCTGCATCCCGTCAAGCGGCGCCGACCCGATCGCACGTCGCGAGCTGACTACGAGGGTCGCGCTCGGCTTGCCGCTGCGCTTACGCGATCGGGCTTCGCGCTCGTGGCGCCCGCTCGGCGTTCGCTCGGTCGCCTGCATCCTCGGCGTTCTTTGCGATCCAGCTCGCGTACACCTTCTGGCTCAAGCGGATCGTTCTCGTCGACGTCGTGACGATCGCGCTCCTCTTCGTGCTGCGCGCGGCGGCCGGGGCGATTGCCGTCTCGGTGCGGATCTCGCCGTGGCTCCTCGTGTGCACCGGGCTGCTCGCGCTCTTCCTTGCACTTGGAAAGCGTCGCGCCGAGCTTGCGGTCGGCTCCCGGGTGCGACCGTCCCTCGACGGTTACAGCCTTGCGCTGGTCGACCAGTTTCTCGCCGTCGTCGCCGCCGCGACGATCGTCGTCTACGCGATGTACACGCTCACCGCGCATGAGTCGGCCTGCCCTGGTCGTGACGATCCCGCTCGTCGTGCTCGGAATCCTTCGGTACCTCATGCTGCTCCGCGGGACCACCCGCGGCGAGGAGCCCGAGAACGTCCTGCTCACCGACGTGCCGATCCTCGCGATCGTGGTCGCCTGGGTGACGCTTTCGGCAGTCGTGGTGTTCGCGACGGGTGAGCAGCGACGCTACGAGGCGATAGCGTCGGCTCTGCGCGCAGCGCAACGACCTGACCACCGCTCGATGTCTCCTCGAGGCGCTGAAGGCGGGTGTCGATCCCGTGCCAACCGGACGAGATCAGGTCGACGAGGACACCGAGATCGTCGATGCCGCGCGTTGCGCTCGGTGAGGATCTCCTGCTCCAGCCGCTCGAGCCGGCGAAGCGCCTGGTTCATCAGGCCTCGGATCTCGGCGAGGTTTCGGCTGACCGATGGCGACCTCTCGCGCTAGGCCCTCGCGGACAGCGATGCCGACCTGCTCGGGCAGCGACTCCTCGAGCCGCGCGGCCGCGCGCGCGAGCGATTCGACCTCGACGCGAGACCGTTCGAGGGCGGCGTCGAGCCGTGCCGACTCGATCCCACCGGTGCGCGCCTCGGTGACACGGCGCATTGCACGTTCGAGCACTGCTTCATCCATGGACCCAAGGCTACGCTCGGCATCGGATGAGATCGTCCGAGCTCGACTACGACCTCCCACCGGAGCTGATCGCGCAGCGTCCGACCGAGCGGCGCGACGCGTCGCGGCTCCTCGTCTCGATCGTAGGTCGGGCGAGATCGAGCACGAGCATTCGCCGAGCTGCCCGTCGCTGATCGGCGACGCCCTCGTCGTCGTCAACGACACGCGGGTCATCCCGGCTCGTCTGCATCGGCGCCGCGCAACCGGCGGCGCGGTCGAGCTCCTCCTGCTCGAGCGTCATGACGATGAGCTCTGGACCGCCCTTGCTCGACCCTCACGCCGACTGCGCGCCGGCGAGGTGCTCGACGACGTGACGCTCGAGGAGTCGCTCGGCGGAGGACGCTGGCTGGTAAGAGTCGCGGGCGAGTCCGGACGGCGAGGTGCCGTTGCCGCCGTACGTTCACGACGCCGCTCGACGACCGCGAGCGCTACCAGACCGTGTACGCCGGAGCACGCCGGCTCGGCCGCAGCCCCGACGGCGGGTCTCCACTTCACGGACGGGATGCTCGCGCAGGCTCGACCACGAGCGGGTGACGCTCCACGTCGGTCTCGACACGTTCAGGCCGCTGACGACCGAGACGCTCGAGGAGCACGAGATCCACGGGGAGCGATACGCCGTCGCGCGCGGCGGCCTGGGAGCGGATCGTCGCCGCGCCGACCGTGCTCGCTGTCGGGACGACGACGACCCGCGTTCTCGAGTCGGTCGTCCGCACGGGCGAGCTCGACGGGCGGAGCTCGATCTCTTCATCACCCCGGGCTTCGAGTTTCGGCGGGTCGATCACCTGCTGACGAACTTCCACCTCCCGAGAACGTCGCTGCTCGCGCTCGTGATGGCGTTCGCCGGGATCGAGGAGACACGACACCTCTACGCGGTTGCCGTCGAGCAGCGCTACCGCTTCTACTCGTTCGGCGATGCGATGCTCGTCCTCTGAGGCGATGCCCTCTGCGCAACACTCGGTTGCTCTGCGGCAACACCGTTCGTACGATGGCGCACGACCGAGAGCCGCCAATCGACGAAACCGGGGGTAGCAACGACATGTCCGAGAAGCTCTGGGGCGACGAGCCCTTCTGGGGTCTGGGGTACGACTGGGATCCCGACTGGGTCCTGACCGATCGTCAGCAGGAGCTCCGCGAGACATTCATCTCGCTGTGCGAGACGGAGATGCGCGCGAACGCAAAGCGGTCGGACGACGAGCTGATCTTCCCGCGGCGCAACCTCGAGCTGCTCGGCGAGCACGGCTTCCTCGCGCTCTGCGTTCCCGAGGAGTACGGCGGGCTCGGTCAGAACCACGTCGCCTTCTCGATGACCGTCGAGACGATCGCGCGCTACGGCTGCGCGTCGACCGCGATGTGTTACGTCATGCACACCGGCGCAGTGCAGGCGATCATGCTGCGCCCGACCCCCGAGCTGATCGACAAGTACATCCGACCGTTGAACAGCGGGAAGATCGGCACGCTCTCGTACTCGGACCCGGAGACCGGCTCGCATTTCTGGTACCCGATCTCGTCGCGGGCCGAGCGGCTCGACGGCGGCGGCTACAAGATCAACAAGAAGGCGTCCTGGACGACGTCGGGCGGGTTCGCCGACTTCTACGTCCTGCAGACGACGAGCCCCGACTTCACCGGGCTACGACGACCTGTCGGTGTGGGTCGTCGATGCCGAGCACTGCGAGGCGCAGCCGTCGCTGTGGGACGCGCTCGGGCTTGCGCGGCAACCAGTCGGGCGCGATCTCGTTCACGGACGTCGAGATCCCGGAGACCCAGATGGTCGGGCCCGAAGGTGACGGCGCGATCTCGAACGACGAGGCGGTCGATCCGTGGTTCCTCATCGGCTCCTCCTCGTGCTGGAACGGTCTCGCGCTCGGGGCGATCGACATCGCGAAGCGGCACACGACCCGGAAGCGTCACGTCGACGTCGGGATGCGGGTTGCCGACTACCCGACGATTCAGGACTACGTCGGGCAGGCCGTGATGGAGACGAACGCGTCGCGCATGTTCGTCTACTCGGTCGCCCAGGCCTTCGACAAGGCGACCGAACGACAACACGATCGTCCTCGAGCCCGGCGTGCTCGCGCGCGGCAACTTCCTCCACTGGGCCTGGCAGATCAAGTTCATCGCCGCGCAGAACACCGCCAAGGTCGTCGACAAGATGCTCCACGCGTGCGGTGGCTCCGGCTACAAGCGCGACATGGAGCTCGAGCGCTACGTGCGCGACGCCAAGGCGGGCTGGGTGATGGGGCCGACGAACGAGGTGTTGCGCCAGTTCGTGGGCAAGGCCGTGCTGCTCGGCTTCGAGTCGCTCGACTACTGGAACCAGTCGTACAACCGGCGCTCGGTCGAGAACGAGGTCAAGAAGCTCGACGCGGCCGGGCAAGCGTGAGCTCGCCGAGCAGCTGCTCGCACAGGCGGCCGACGAGGAGGCAAAGCAGCCCAAGGCGAAGGCTCGAGCTGAGACGGAGGAACTGAGAGAAGCATGACCGCGTCGCCATCGACCGCGCCCGCCGGAACGCGACCGCGACTGCTCGTCCCGGGGCTCGATCCCCTACGATCCGACGCGCGAGAGCTATCGCGTCCGGCCCGGAGCGGTCACCGTGGTCGCGCTCGAAGCCGGACGACCGGCTGACCGTCTGCGATCTCGACGGCGGCCAGCGCGCCGAGTTGACGGTGCTCGCCCCCGACGGGCGGGAGGACTACGCCGCCCTCGCGCTGGGATGCCCGGATGCCCACGCCACGGTGCTTCGCTCGCTCGTCGGAGCGGGCGACGGGCAGTGCCGACCGCAGCTCTCCGCGCTTGCCGAACGCGGTGTCGATCCGACGCGAGCGCACGGCGACCCAGCTCTTTGGTGGGACGTCACCCGCTCGGAGCCGAGGCGTCGTTCGCCGCGGAGCGAGCCGGCGGTCGTCGTGGTCGGCGCTCCGGCCGGGGGGCGTCGCGTCGAGGGCGGCGTCCCCGGCTCCGAGCTCCTGCTCGAGATCACTCCGCGCGCGGCCCTCCACGCGACGAGCTCGGACCGCAGCTCCCCGAGCCGCTCGCCGACCCGCGGCTCGACTTCGAGGTCGCGCAAGGCGTCCGCGCTCGCGTACGAGGTGAAGGCCGGGGAGACGATCCAGGTGATCGACGTTCGCGGCCGCCAGTGCTCCGACTTCCTCGCGTTCGACGCCGCACGCGCTTCAGGCAGGGCGCGAGCGCGGGCTCGACGCGAGCGCGACCCGGTCGCTGATGGGGAGCGATGTATCCGCAGCCCGGGTCTCTTCTCGAAGTACTTCACCGTCGATCTCCAGCCACTCGTGGAGGTCGTCCGAGACACCGTCGGCCGTCATGACACGTTCGGGCTCGCCTGCACGGCGAAGTACTACGAGGACAAGGGGTACTTCGGGCACGTCAACTGCTCGGACAACTTCAACGCCCAGCTCGACGCCGTACACGATCGAGCAGCGCCGCGGCTGGCCGGCGATCAACTTCTTCTACAACACGGCGTTCGACGCGCACGACCTCTACGTCCTCGACGAGCCCTGGTCGCGTCCGGGTGACTACGTCCTGCTTCGCGCACTCACCGACCTCGTGTGCCTCTCGAGCGCGTGCCCGGACGACATCGACGCGGCGAACGCCTGGAATCCGACCGAGGTGCACGTCCGGGTGTACCCGGCGAAGGAGCGGTTCATCGACCGCGATCGCGCATCGCGTGACACCCGCGGCCGAGCCCACGGCTCTCGAAGGAAACCGGGTTCCACACGCGCACCTCGGCGCTGACGGGCCGGATGACGGAGTACAACGGGTACTGGCTCCCGACGAGCTACGACAACCACGGCGCGGTCGCGGAGTACTGGGCCTGCCGCGAGCAGGCGGCGGTGATGGATCTCTCGCCGCTTCGGAAGTTCGAGGTCGTCGGGCCTGATGCGGAGGAGCTCCTCCAGCGGACGCTCACCCGCGACATCCGCCGGCTGGCCGACGGGCAGGTCGTCTACACCGCGATGTGCACCGAGACCGGCGGGATGCTCGACGACGGCACCGTGTTCAGGCTCGGCGCCGGCGAACTTCCGCTGGGTCGGTGGCAGTGAGTTCGGCGGCGTCTGGCTGCGTGAGCAGGCCGAGCGGCTGGGCTCCGCAGGTGTGGGTCAAGGAGTCGACCGATCGAGCTCCACAACATCGCCGTCCAGGGGCCGGCGAGTCGCGACCTCCTGACACCGCTCATCTGGACACCGCCGACGCAGACGCCGTTCGCCGAGCTCACGTGGTTCCGGTTCGCGATCGCCCGGCTCGGTGGGCCGCAGGGCTTCCCGCTGATCGCGTCGCGTACGGGTTACTCGGGCGAGCTCGGGTACGAGCTGTTCTGCCATCCGAACGATGCGCCCGCGCTGTGGGACGCGGTCAGCGAGGCGGGCGAGCCGCACGGGCTGATGCCGCTCGGGCTCGAGGCGCTCGACATGGTGCGGATCGAAGCGGGCTTGATCTTCGCGGGCTACGAGTTCGACGACCAGGTCGATCCGTTCGAGGCGGGATCGGGTTCACCGTCCCGCCGACAAGAAGGACGAGTTCGTCGGCTCGGAAGCGCTCGCCGAACGACGCGCGCATCCGCAGCGCGTCCTCGTCGGGCTCGAGCTCGCGGGGAACGAGCCGGCTTGGCCACGGCGACTGCGTCCATGTCGGCCGGCCCCAGGTCGGCGTCGTCACCAGCGGGATGCGCTCGCCGCTCCTCGGCAAGATCGATCGCGCTCTGCCGGATGGACGTCCGCTACGCGGAGCTCGGCACCGAGGTCGAGGTCGGCAAGCTCGACGGCCACCAGAAGCGCCTTCCGGCCACGGTCGTTCGGATCCCGTTCTACGACCCCGAGAAGCTCCGCCCGCGGTCGTAGATTCCGGGTGTGGCTTCAGCCGCCCCCGCAGGATGTGCGCAGCGCATCGTCTCGATATTCCGGGTGTGGCTTCAGCCGCCCCCGCAGGATGTGCACAGCGCATCGTCTCGATTCCGCGTCGGCTTCGCAGGTGACGGGTGGCGGCTGAAGCCGCGCCCCGGCCGTGCTACTCCTCGACCGCGAGGCGCACGTAGCGCCCACCGTGGAAGAGGAGCGGAGCTCCTTCGCCGTAGCGGGCGTACTCGACCTGGCCGAGGAAGAGCGAGTGGTCGCCGCCCCAGTACGAGCGGACGACGCGAGCGACGATGTGGGCCAGTGCCGCCTCGACGAGCGGGGTGTCGTGGACGACCGCGAACTGCGGCTCGATCTCACCAGGTGCCCGTCCGGCGAACAGGTCGGACATCGCAGACTGGCCGGCCTCGAGCACGCTGACCCCGAACTGGGTGCCCTCGTGCAGCATCGCGCAGAGCTTGGCTCGGCGATCGAGCGAGATGAGCACGAGCGGAGGGGAGAGCGAGACCGACATGAAAGCGTTCGCGGTCATGCCGTGCACCTGGTCGCCCGAGCGCGTTGTCAGGACGGTGACCCCGGTCGCGAACATCCCGAGCGTCCGGCGGAACGCGATCGCCGGATCGCCGTCGAGCTCCCCGACGTCGATCGTCTGCGACATCTCGGAATCGCGTCGAACGACGTGCCATCGGACAGCCCGGCACCCGTCGTCAGCGGAACGTCGAACTCCTCCGGAAGCGTCATCGTCGGCGATTGTCTCACGTCGGGCCAGGTGGAGGCCCCGACGCTCGACGTCGGACGACAGGCCGTCGGCTCTCGCGCTCTCCCTCAGCCGGGCGGAGATAATCACGCCGTGAGCTGCTTCACGCTCGACGCGACGGACGGCGCAGCCCGCGCCGGCGTGATTCAGACCGCACACGGTGAGATCCGACACCCCTGCCTTCATGCCGGTCGGCACCAAGGCGACCGTGAAGTCCCTGCACCCCGACGAGGTCAGCGCGCTCGGCGCCGACGTCGATCCTCGGCAACACCTACCACCTGCACTTCCGGCCCGGTGAGGAGCTGATCGAGGAGCTCGGCGGGCTCCACGCCTTCTCGGGGTGGAAGGGGCCGATTCTCACCGACTCGGGCGGATTCCAGGTGTTCTCGCTGCGCGACACGCTGCTCGCGGTCGACGACGACGGCGTGACCTTCCGCTCGGTCTACGACGGCGACGGCCGAGCGCTTCACCCCGGAGCGGTGTCGCAGAGATCCAGCGGCGGCTCGGCTCGGACATCGCGATGTGCCTCGACATCTGCCCACCGGCGGACGCAACCCGAGCGAGCACGTCGAGGCCGCCCGACGGACGCGACTCTGGGCCGAGCGGCAGGTCGATGCCCCTCGGGCGCCGGGGCAGCTTCGGTTCGGGATCGCCCAGGGTGGCGTCCATCGCGACCTCCGAGCCCAGTCGATCGAGGAGATCACGTCGCTTGCCCTTCGACGGCTTTGCGCTCGGTGGGCTCGCGGTGGGTGAGAGCAGGATCGAGATGTTCGACACGGTCGCCTGGGCGACCGAGCTCATGCCGAGCGACTCGGCCGCGGTACTTCATGGGGCTGGGTGACGCCGAGGGGATCCTCGAGGTGATCGCGCGCGGGATCGACATGTTCGACTGCGTGCTGCCGACGCGGACCGCGCGGACGGGCTCGGCGCTCACCGCGCACGGCCGGCTCAATCTCCGGAACGCGCGTTTCGCTCGCGATCCGCGCCCGCTCGAGGAGGGATGCGACTGCCCGGCCTGCCTGCGGTTCTCTCGCGCGGCTTCATCCGTCATCTGTCACGCAACAGGAGATCCTCGGGGTTGCGGCTGCTCTCTCTGCATAATCTCGCTTTCACACTGCGACTGACAGGAGGGGCGCGCGCCGCGATCCGGCAGGGCACCTTCGCCGCGTACAGGGCGACCGCCCTCGCACAGCTCGCCAACCCACCCGAGGAGGACGTTTGTCACCCCTGATCATTCTTGGTGCCCTGTTCGCGCTGATGTGGGTCCTGTTGATCCGCCCACAGCGCAAGCGGCCAGCCGACCAGCAGAAGCTGCTCTCGTCCGTCGAGCCGGGTGACGAGGTGCTCACGGTCGGCGGGCTCTACGGCATCGTCCACGAGATCGACGAGGAGGAACGATCTCATCGTCGAGATCGCCGAAGGCATCCGGGTTCGGATCGCGCGTCGCGCGGTGGCGGCAGTCGTCAAGCCGGACGACGAGGACGACATCGTCGACGGGGAGGCGGGCGATCGATCGAACGTGAGCGACGAGCGACGCACCGACCGGCATGGTCGGATTCCCGAGTCGAGCGAGGACCGCGAGTGACGGCTTCGGTTACGGGCAGACCGAGACGGTCCGACAGACCCGACGACCGACGGCCGGCGTCGCTAACCTGAGCGGCCGCACATGACCCGTCGCGCTGCCCTCACTGTTGTCGCGCTCGTCGCCGCTGCCCTGGTGGGAGTGGCTCTGCTGTCGATCCCGGGGTCGCCGTTCCACCAGTCACCGACGCTCGGTCTCGACCTCCAGGGTGGGCTCGAGGTGACGCTGCAGGCCGTCCCGCCGCGCGATCGGGAGCTGCACGAAGGAAGACCTCGACCGCTCCGTGACGATCATGCGCGACCGCGTCGACCGGCTCGGCGTCTCCGAGCCCGAGATCCGCACGCAGGGCGACGATCAGATCGCGATCCAGCTTCCCGGCGTCGAAAGATCCCGAGGCTGCAGCGCGGATCATCGGCAAGACCGCCCAGCTCGAGCTCTTCGACCTCGAGGCGAACCTGTGGCGCCGTCGATCAATCTCCAGACCCACCAGCCGATCGCAACCGCCGAAGCTCTACGACCTGCTCGCGGGTCAGCAGGCGCTCGCCGCCAAGGGGAAGCCCGAGACGTTCTATCTCTTCAGAAGAAGGGAAAGAAGCTGGTCGCCGGGCCGGCCAAGCACGCGCGAGGCGGTGCTCGGCAAGTTCGGCGGCATGGTCCCCGCGGGCCACAAGCTCTTCGCGGTGCCGCCGGGACACGGTCGTCGTCTCCTGCGCCCCTGACGCGCTCGTCTGCCCCGGGATCGGCGGGAGCCCGGGCGTTCGCGTCTGGTACCTGCTCACGCTACGACCCGCCCAGAGGTCCCGGAGATGAACGGAATCCACCTCGACCTCGGTGGCACGCGCCAGGACTTCGACACTGCAGGGCGGCGGAGCCGATCGTGCTGCTCCGTTCACCAACAAGGGCGCCGACCAGTTCGAGGACGATCACCCGTCGCGAGGCCCAGCGCGGCCGCCTCCTCTACAACACGCTCGGGTGGCGGCCAGGGCGACATCGTCTCCCTATCTCCAGCACTTCGCGATCGTCCTCGACCGCGAGATCAAGTCGTTCCCGTCGATCGACTTCGATCGACAACCCGGGTGGGATCTCGCGGCAACAACGCGCAGATCACCGGGATGGCGAACCTGCAGGAGGCCAAGGATCTCGCGCTCGTGCTGCAGACGGGTGCACTCCCGGTCGAGCTTCCGAACGCTCGACCAGACCGCGATCTCGGCGACGCTCGGCAAGGACTCGCTGAGAGAGGCGAAGCGAAGCGGCGCTCGTCGGGCTGCTTCGCCGTCGCGCATCCTGCTGCTCGTCGTCTATCGCTTCCTCGGCCTCGTCGCAGTCGTCGGCCTCGGCATCTACGCGGCCTTCCTCTACGCCGCGATCCTTCTCTTCAACGTCACGCTCACGCTCCCGGGCATCGCCGGTCTCGTGCTGACACTCGGTGTCGCCGCCGACGCGAACGTCGTCATCTTCGAACGCATCAAGGAAGAGGTGCGCGCCGGACGCTCCGTTCGCGCCGCGATCTCGACCGGCTACACCAAGGGCTTCGCGACGATCGTCGACGCGAACGTCGTCACGATGATCACGGCGCTGGTCCTGTTCGCGGTCGCGACCGCGAGCGTTCGCGGCTTCGCGCTGATGCTCCTCGTCGGTACCGCGATCTCGATGCTCACCGCAGTGCTCGCGACCCGTGCGCTGCTCGCCGTGCTCGGCGGGCACGAAGATGCTCGACAGCCCGCGGTTCGTCGGCGCGGCCGGCGGCGGCATCCCGAGTGGCTGAAGATCGACTACATCGGAAAGCGCAACACTGGTTTGCGATCTCCGGTGCGTGGTCGTGCTCTCGTTCGGAGCACTCGCGAGTGAACGGGCTCAACCTCGGGATCGACTTCGAGGGTGGCTCGCAGATGTCGTTCTCGACCGCGCAGCCCGTGCCGATCGAAAAGGTCAGGGCACAGGCGGCGAAGGTCGGCCAGGGGTCGGCAAGGATCCAGGGACGCGGTGCCAGCGTCGACGAGCAAGTACTCGGAGTACCAGATCCAGACCGACGACGCTGTCGACCGAGGAGACGGCCGCCTTCCAGCGCGCGCTCGAGAAGGGCGTCCAGGCCGAGGCGTTCGGGGTCAAGAACGTCTCAGCGAGCTTCGGCCGTCAGATCCTGAGGTCGGCGATCTTCGCGATCATCGTCTCGCTGCTTCTGATCGTCGCGTACATCTCGATGCGCTTCGATTG
This sequence comes from uncultured Actinomycetes bacterium, assembly GCA_963724655.1. Lineage (GTDB taxonomy): Bacteria > Actinomycetota > Thermoleophilia > Gaiellales > Gaiellaceae > Gaiella. The sequence goes on from CAVRVG010000005.1 coordinate 716,853, forward strand.
GAAGTTCGCGGTGCCTGTCATCGTCGCCCTCGGCCCACGACGTGCTGATCACCGTCGGGATCTACGCGCTGCTCGGCCGCGAGGTGACGACCGCAACGGTCGCCGCGGTGCTGACGGTGCTCGGGTACTCGATCTACGACACGATCATCATCTTCGACCGGATCCGCGAGAACATCCCGCTGATGAAGCGCGGCTCGTTCCGGACGATCGCGAACGTCTCGCTCTGGGAGACGATCCCGCGATCCCTGGCGACGACGCTCATCACGCTGCTCCCGATCGTCTCGCTGCTCGTCTTCGGCGGCGACACGCTCAAGGACTTCGCGTTCGCGCTGCTCGATCGGAATCGGCTCCGGTGCCTACTCGTCGATCTTCATCGCGGCGCCGCTGCTCGCGGTCTTCAAGGAGCGGGAGCCCGAGTACGTGCGCCGTCGCGACGACGTCGTGCGCCTGGCGATCTCCAGACGGTCGGCGGCGCGCTGATCGCCACTCCGGCACCCGTCGCGGTCGCCGAGCCCGCGGTCGCAGGCGCCGGCCGGCTCCCCCGGCTCCGGCAGCCGTGACGGCGCAGGTCGCACACGCCGTCAGCAGCGCCGGTCGAACCGACCACACGGCCGACCGCGGTAGAGGCACGCTCGCCGGTCGAAAGCGCCGGAGTAGACTTCGCGGTGTGAGCAGCGAGGCCGCACCGCGATCGCTTTCCGAGCTGCTGCTCGCCGGAGTGGGTTGGCCACCGAGGGCGTGGAGACGGTCGACGAGCTCGCCGACGAGCTTGGCCGGCGGCTCGGGATCGAATCCGACAAGGTGCGCACGGCGCTGCGCGAGACGCTCGGGACGATGCGCTCCGAGGTGACGCGTCTCGGCGACCGTCGCGACGAGGCGATCGAGGCGGCGCTCTCGAAGGCAGGGCTCGCCCGTCGCGAAGAGCTCGAGGAGCTGGCCTTGCTCGTCGCCCAGCTGGAGCATCGCCTGAGGTTGGTCGAGGGCGGAACCTCCAAGTAGGGCATTTTCGCCTACCGGCGAAACTGCCTAGTCGTCATTGACGGGCCTTCTCATAGGCAGCTTCTCCTCGGGAGAAGATGCCCCGTGCGACACTTCATCCATGACCGTTCGATCCGGACCCCAGCGGAGCATCTCGCGGCTCTCCGAGATCGGCCGAGTCGCGACGCGGCACGGCTTCGGATACGCGTTCGACCGCCGCAAGGGCGGCAGTGACGCGCAGCTCGCCGACCGCGGGCGCCGGCTGCGCGAGATGCTCGACGAGCTCGGGCCGACGTTCGTCAAGTTCGGCCAGCTCCTCTCGACGCGGTCCGACCTGGTGCCCGCCGACATCGTCGAGGAGCTGCGCAAGCTCCAGGACGACGTCACCCCGGTGCCGTTCGACGAGATCGCACAGGTCGTCGAGGAGGAGCTCGGCCTGACGATCGAGCGGGCGTTTCTCGAGCTTCGAGGAGCGGCCGGTCGCCGCCGCCTCGATCGGGCAGGTGCACCGGGCGACGCTTCCGAACGGCGAGGACGTCGTCGTCAAGGTGCAGCGCCCCAACGCACCACGGCAGATCGACTCGGATCTGCGGCTCATGCGATCGGCGGCGAAGCTCGTCCGCGACCGGGTCAGGCAGCTCGAGTTCATCGATGCCAACGAGCTCGTCGACGAGTTTGCGCGCTCGATCCGCGCGCGAGCTCGACTACCGCCAGGAGGCGGTGAACGCCGACGACCATCCGGCGGAACTTCGCACACGATCCCGACCATCGCGGTTCCGCGCGTCTGGACATGCGTACTCGACGAGCCGCGTGCTCACGCTCGAGCGGCTCGTCGGTACCCACATCCGAGATCTCGATCCAACCACGCTCACCGACCGACGAGCGCCGTGACCTCGCGTTCCGGATGACGGATGCGTGGATGACGATGATCTTCCGGCACGCCTTCTTCCACGGCGACCCGCACCCGTCGAACATCCTCCTGCTCGACGACGGCAGGTTGGGGCTCATCGACTTCGGCCTCGCCGGCCGTCTCACCCAGGAGGACATGGGCCGCCTCACCCGGTTGTTCGTCGACGCCGCGACCGAGAACGTCGACGCGCTGCCCTCGCCGGCTCGCCGAGCTCGGAGTCAGGTATCCGAAGGAGCGCGAAGCCGAGTTCCGGGCGCGTCTCGCCGAGGTCTACTACCGCTACTACGGGATCGCGGGTCTCCGAGATCGACCCGATCGAGCTGATCCGCGAGGCGTTCGATCTCGTCTACTCGATGAACCTGAGGCTGCCGACCCGGTTCGTGATCCTCGACAAGGCGATCGCGACGCTCGGCTCGGTGACGATCGAGCTGTATCCCGAGTTCAACGTCTTCGAGGTTGCCAAGCCCTACGCGCGTCAGCTGATCGCAGACCGGCTGTCACCGCGGCGACTCGCCCTCGACGTGCAGCGGGAGACGCGCGAGGTCGGGCGCCGCCGCCATTCGGATCCCGCAGCAGCTCTCGGACGTGCTGCACGAGCTCTCCGACGGCGAGATGGTCGTGCGGATCTCGAATCCCGGGCTCGACGACCTGGCGCATCACCTCGACGCGTCGGTCAATCGCATCGCGGTCGCGCTCGTCGTGCTCGGCGGGCTGATCGGCTCGTCGCTGATCGGCGTTCTCGCCGACCGACGGCCCGCACCTCCTCGGCCTCCACCTCCTCTCGGTCGTCGGCTTCGTGCTCTCCGGAACCTTCGGGATCTGGCTGCTCTGGGGGATCAGTCCGGTCCGGGCGGCTGTAGCGCCGCGCGGCACTTTCGCCGAGGCGAAATTGCCTATGGCGACCTACGGCAGTGTCGCTGGGCGACAGTGCCTTCCGGCGGCCTCGAGGCGCGCGATCACCTCGTCGTGCGGGAGGCCGCGGGCGCAATACGGCCGTCGCGGCCGACGACGTCAGGGGCGGCCCACATCGCGTTCAGCACGGCTTCCTCGGTCGCCTCGACGGTGGCGAGGAACAGCTCGTCCATGCAGGCGATCGGGGACCACCTCGAGCTGCTCGCGGTTCCCGTCGCTCCGTCAGCGGGCGGCGCCCGCCTGGTCGAGAGCGCGAGAAAGATCTCACCGGAGCCGTGGTGTCCGACCGAGCCCATCCGCGCCAGCCCAAGACCGCATCGGCGCGCGACGCGCTGGAGCTGAAGCGGCCGCAGCGGTGCATCGGTGATCACCACTGCGATGCAGCTCCCGGCCGGGGGTGGTTGCTCGTGGCCGCCCGTGAGCGTCTCGCCGACCGGGACGCCGTCGATGCGCAGGTCGCGCTCGGAGCCGAAGTTCGAGAGCACGAGCACGCCGAGCGTCGCGTCCACCTGCGGGCAGATACGACTTGCACGTGCCGATCCCACCCTTCCAGCCCGAGGGTGAGCATCCCCGTCCCGGCGCCGACCGCACCCTGCGCGACGGGGCCCGGTGGTCGCCGTCGCGATCGCGCGCGCGACATCGTCGGCCTCGATCGTGGACGGTGCGGGCATCGTTGAGCCACGAGTCGTCGCACTCTCCGACGACCGGGATGACCACGTTGTCGACACCGACGTCGGCGATCGCGGCAACCGCTGCGGCGACGGCGCCGTCGTAGACGCGGCCCACCTGCATGGTCGCGGTGAGATAGACGGGCGTCTCGACGACGCCCCATTCGGACATCTGGAGGTATCCCGTCAGCTCGCCCGGCGGCGTTCAGCACCGCGGCGCCGGCGGGGACCGGTCGGTCGACGAGCGTCGCCGGGTCGCCGGGCAGGATCGCGGTGACGCCGGTTCGCGCGACGCCGCGACCCGCGGGCGGCTCGGGCTCGTCGCGCCACACCGTGACGTGACCGACCCGGACGTCCGGCACGTCGGTGATCGCGTTGAACGGGCCGGGCTCGAGGTAGCCGATGCGGATGCCGGAGTCGCGCGGGCTCGGCGTGCGTGGGGGCGGCACGTCCATCGCGCGAGCCTACTCCACCGAAACCGCGCAAGTGACAGGCTGTCACTTGCGCGCGTTCGCGCCAGCACGTGGCTAGGCTCGCACGGTGCGCTCGACATTCCTGTCGTCTGGAGCGACACCTGTCTCCGGCACGTGGGCGAATCCGGCCCGTGGGTCGGGGTCGCGATCGAGGGCGACGAGCTTCCCGCAGCGGGCCATCGTCATTCGCGCCACACTCGAGGAAGCGGGGGCGCTGGTGCGTTCCTGCCGAAGCACAGACGACGCGACGCTGCTCGTCGTTCACGACGCAGGGCTGGTCGAGCTTCCTTCGCTCCGCGCACCGCCGCTGGGTTGAGGACGGGTACCCGGTCGACCCCGGTCAGCCGCAGGTGGTGGGTTACATCTTCCCGACGCTCGGGCCTGCTCTCCGGCGTCGAGCCGCTTCGAGCCGCCGGCGGGCTCGGCCCGGACAGGGCATGTGGGCGTACGACACGATCACGGCGATCGGCGCAGGGAACTGGGAGGCGGCACGCGCGGCGGTCGATTGCGCGCTCGACTGCAGCCGATCTCGTTCGCGGCGAGGGCAGGCTCGCCTACGCGTGCACCGACCGCCGGGCCACCACGTCACCCGCTCGGCGTTCGGCGGCTCGTGCTACCTGAACAACGCCGCGATCGCGGCGCAGCGACTACGCGACAACGGCGCCGCACGCGTTGCGATCGTCGACGTCGACGCCCACCACGGCAACGGCGCGCAGGCGATCTTCTGGGAGCGCGACGACGTGCTGACGGGCTCGGTCCACGTCGATCCGCGTGCCGGCTGGTTCCCGCACTTCCTCGGCACCGAGCAGAGCTCGGCGCAGGAGCCGGCGCCGGTGCGAACCGCAACCTGCCGCTGGCGCCGGGAACCGCCGACGAGGACTGGCTCGCGGCGGTGGCTGACCTCGCGAGCTGGGTGGAGGGTGTCGACGCGCTCGTGTCGCACTCGGCGTCGATGCGGCCGCCGGCGACCCGAACAGCCCACTGCTCGTCACCGTCGACGGCTACCGGGAGGCCGGGAGGCGGCTCGGCGCGCTTCGGCTCCCGACCGTGGTCGTCCAGGAAGGCGGCTACGACCTCGCGACGATCGGGCGACTCGTGGCCTGCGTTTCTCGAGGGCCTGGCGCAGCCGGCGTAGTTGACCTTCGGGTCAGCCCCGGGATAATCACGCGACATTCAGGGCCGTCGAGGGAGGGCATCGTTGTGAACGCTGGTCTGAGGATCTGCTTGCCATCTTCACTGTGAGCGGCGCGCTGATCGCCGTCACAGTCGGCCTCGCCGCCGACGGAGACGAGAAGGTCATCTTCACGGTTGGGTCGTCGAACGACTACGACACGCTCAACCCGATCGTCGGCGTCGAGGTCCCCGACTACGAGGTGTGGAACCTCCAGTACGCCACGCTCACCGACAAGGCGGCTGCCGACTTCGCACGACCCCAGGGCTTGCCGAGTCATGGGAAGCGTCGAACGGACGGCAAGACCTACACCTACAAGCTTCGCGACGACCTGACGTGGTCGGACGGTACGCCGCTGACCGCCGAGGACATCGCCTACACGTGAATCGCTCGAACGAAGGAGGCGTGGCTCAACTACGAGCTCCGACCGTCGACGAACCTCACCGCGAAGGTCGATCGACGACACGACCGTCGAGATCGCGAGCTCGGTCCCGGACCCGAAGCTGCCGACGATGGACGTGTACATCCTCCCGAAGCACATCTGGGAGAAGCTCGACGAGAAGGCGATGACGAAGTACAACGGCGAGGACGGCGTCGGCTCTGGCCCGTTCACGCTTGTCGAGCGCCAAGCGCGGACAGTTCTGGCGATGGCGGCGAACGACTCGTACTGGGGTGGCAAGCCCGAGGTCGACGAGGTCATCTTCCGGCTGTTCAACAACGCCGACGCGATGGTCGCGGCGCTCACGAGCGGGTGAGATCGACGCCGCCCACGCAGGTCCCGGCGAACTCGTTCACCGAGCTCGAGTCGACGACGAAGATCGTGACGGTCCAGGGTGAGCAGGGCGGGTTCACCGAGATCTCGGTCAACGGCGGCCGACCGGAGGAGCAGCGGGTCGAGGGGATCGGGAACGGGAATCCGGTGCTCTCGGACTATCGAGGTGCGCAAGGCGATCGCCCACGCGATCGACCAGGACGAGCTCATCGATCGCGTAGCATCGACCTCGCGCGACCGGCGACGACGATCAGCCCGTCCGCCAACCCCGAGTGGATCCCGGAGATCCCCGAGGATCGAGCTGTTCGACGTTCGATCTCGAGAAGGCGAAGGGCGATCCTCGATGCGGCCGGCGTACAAGGACACCAACGGCGACGGGATCCGTGAGTACGAGGGCAAGAACATCAATCTCGACTACTACGTCCTCTCCGACTCGACGACCGGCGGCCGCGCAACGCCGAGTTCGTTACGCGGCTGGCTCAAGGAGATCGGGATCGGAACGACGGTGAAGGTCGTCGAACGAGCTCGAAGCTCACCGAGATCATCGGCAAGGGTGACTACGACATGTTCCAGTGGGGCTGGACGCCGTTCGTCGACCCCGATCCCGATGCTCTCGTACTTCCGTGCTACGCAGCTGTCGAAGGATCCCGACGAACCCGACGAACTACTACAACGACGCCAACTGGTGCGACGCCGTCCTACGACGCCGACTACAAGGCGCAGAACGTCGAGCTCGACCACGCGAAGCGTGTCGAGATCGTCCATCGCATGCTGACGCACGTTCTACGACTCCGCGACGTACAACGTCGTCTCCGTACGAGGGCGACCTCCAGGCGTACCGCACCGATCGCTTCGAGGGATGGGTGCGCCAGCCCGCGGAGATCGGGCCCGGTCATGTTCTCCAACACGTCGCCGATCGTACGCGAACCTGACGCTCGTCGGCTCGTCCGGGGCGACGGCGGTGGCGGTGGCTCGGACCGGGATCGTGATCGCTCTGATCGTTGCGGCGTCGTCGCGGTCGGCGGCGTCGTGGTGATGCGGTCGCGCCGGAGAGCTCGGACGAGCGCGAGTAGGGCGTGACGGCAGACTCGCGCGGGGGCGGGACGGATTCCCGTGCAGGCTCGGCGTCGAGCGCGCCGCCTGACGGGCAGCTGCGTGAAGGTGCCGTTCTCCTGGAGATCGGCGTGCTCGCGTCGTTCGCGACGCTCGTCTTCGTCGTCGTCTTCAACTTCTTCCTGTTCCGCGTCGTCGCGGGCGACCCGGTCGCGAACCTGTTCCGCGGCCGCAACCTGACGCGACGCGCAGCGCGAGGAGCTGCGTCACCAGTTCGGGCTCGACGGCTCGACAGCTCGACCAGTTCTGGCGGTATCTCGACGCAGACGGCGCAGGTCAACTTCGGCCGCTCGTACACCTCGAACGAGCCGGTGTGGTACGAGATCGCGAGTCGGGCCTGGCCGACGATCGCGCTCGTCGGCGTCGCGACCGTGCTCTCCGCGGTCATCGGCGTCGCGCTCGGGATCGTCGCCGGCTGGAATCGCGGGCAGAAGTCCGACTACGCGGCGCACGTCGTTCACCATGACCACGTACTCGATGCCGGACTTCTGGCTCGGGATGCTGTTGCTCGTCGTGTTCGGCGTGACGCTCGGCTGGTTCCCGATCGGAGGGCATGAGCGATCCGGATGCGGGCGCAGAGCGGCCTCCCGTATGTCCTCGACGAGGCCCACCACATGTTCCTGCCGGCGCTGACCCTGACGCTGGCGTACCTCGGCGAGTACACGCTGATCATGCGGTCAGCTCGCTGCTCGAGACGATGAGCGAGGACTACCTCGTCGCTTGCGCGTGCGAAAGGGCTTCGCGACGCGGTCGTGCGGAAGCAAGCACGCCGTCCCGAACGCCCTGCTCCCGGTCGTCACGCTCATCGCGCTGAACCTCGGCTTCGTGCTCTCGGGTGCGATCGCGGTCGAGACGGTGTTCTCGTGGCCCGGGCTCGGGCTGGCTGACCTACCAGGCCTTGAACGCACCCGACCTCCCGCTGCTGCAGGGGCTCTTCCTCGTGTTCTCAGTCTCGGTCATCGTCTTCAACCTCGTCGCCGACATCGCTCTACCACTACCTCGATCCACGGGTGAGGACCGGATGAGCACCACCGCGCGACCCCCTCCGCTCGCAAGATCACCTGGCATCCGGCGCCACCGCGCGTTCCGCGACGTCGTCGCCGAGTACCGCGTCGAGCGTCCCGGGGATGATCGGGCTCTGTCGTGCTCGTGGTGGTCATCGCCGCAGCAATCGCCGCGCCGTTGATCGCGAGTCGACGCCGAGGCCCATGCGAGCACTCGCCGACAACCTGCCATGGCAGACGCCGAGCGAGTATCCGATCCTCGGAACGGACTACCTCGGTCGCAGCGTCTGGTCCCAGCTCGTGTACGGCGCGCGGGTCAGCCTGCGTCGTCGGGCTCGCGGCCACGTTGATCGCGATCGTGATCGGCTCGGTCGTCGGCATCGTCGCCGGCTTCTACGAGGGCTGGTTCGGCGGGCTCCTGATGCGCCTGACGGAGTGGTTCCTCGTGATCCCGTTTCTCCCGCTCGCCATCGTCCTGGCGACGCTCCTGGGAGCCGTCGATCGTCAACATCGTCATCGTCATCGGGATCACGTCGTGGCCGGGCGACGGCGCGGTTGATCCGTGCCCAGGTGCTGACGGTGAAACAGCGGCTCTACGTCGAACGGAGTCGTGCGCTCGGCGCGGGGAGCCGCCATCTGATGACGCGTCACGTGCTTCCGAACGTGTCTCCGCTCATCCTCGCCAACCTCACGCTGACCGTGCCGGTGGCGATCCTCTCGGAGACGACGCTCGCCTTCCTCGGGCTCGGTGACCCGACTCCGACCCTCGTGGGGCAAGATGCTCGACGACGCGTTCGGCGTCCGGCGCGCTCACCCGAAACGCCTGGTGGTACTACCTGCCGCCGGGCCTCTGCATCCTCATCGTCGTGATGGCGTTCGTCCTCTGCGGCCAGGCGCTGGAGGAGATCCTCGATCCTCGCCTCAAGGACAAGGGGCGCAAGCAATGAGCACCCCACTGCTGTCGGTGCGCGACCTGCACGTCACCTATCCGGGCGGCGTGCCGGCGGTGCGCGGCGTCTCGTTCGACCTCGAGGCAAGGTCAGACGCTGGGCCTCGCCGGCGAGTCCGGCTGCGGCAAGTCGACGATCGCGGCGGCGCTCCTCCGCCTCCTGCCGCGGGGGACGAAGGTGACGGGCGAGGTGCTGCTTCGACGGTGAGGACGTGCTCGCGATGAAGCCCGGGCGCACTCCGCGCCGTCCGCTGGGAGGAGATGTCGATCGTCTTCCAGGGAGCGCTGCACACGCTCAACCCGGTGCGAAAGATCGGCTGGCAGGTGAGCGAGGCGATCACGACGCATTCTCCCGGCGCTCGGTAATCGCGCCGTGCGGCTCACGAGTGGGGGAGCTGCTCGAGCTCGTGGGGATCCCCGCCGGGCGCGCCGACGACTATCCCGCACCAGCTCTCGGGGGGTCAGAAGCAACGGGTGCATGATCGCCCTGGCGCTCGCGTGCGGGCCTCAGCTGCTGATCGCCGACGAGCCGACGACCGCGCTCGACGTGATGGTGCAGGCGCAGGTGCTCCGCCTGCTCGAGGATCTCCAGCGCGATCTCGGCCTCGCGATGCTCTTCATCACCCACGACCTCTCGGTCCTCGCGAGCGTCTGTCGAAGCGCTCGCGGTGATGTACGCGGGACGCTTCGTCGAGGAAGGGCCGGCCGTCGAGGTCTTCGCCGGCGCGGCGCATCCCGTACACGAGCGCGCTCGCCGCCGCGTTCCCGATCATCGGCGACACGCGCTACCGGATGGCGCCGTCGCGGGCTCGGCGGCGACCCGCCCGACCCGCGCGAGCTGCCGTCCGGCTGCCCGTTCCACCCCGCTGCCCGCGCATGACGCCCGAGTGCGCCGACTGGGAGCCCGTGATGCTGCCGGCCGGCACCGAGTCGAACCGCTGCCTGCATCCACCTGGAGCCGGTCGGTGAGCGACGGCGACACCGCTGCTCGAGGTGAAGGGCCTCGAGGTGCAGCTTCGAGGGGCGTGACGGGACGGTGGCGCGCGCGGTCGACGGCGTCGATCTGACCGTCAACGAGGGCGAGGTGCTGGCGCTCGTCGGTGAGTCCGGGTGCGGGAAGACGACCCTTGCGCGCACGATCATGGGGCTGGAGCGGCCGAGCGCAGGGGAGATCTGGTTTCGCGGGACGCCGCTCGACTACAGCGCGAAGGCGCTCAAGGCGTATCGCCGTGGCGTGCAGATGGTGTTCCAGGATCCAACCGGCGCGCTCAACCCCCGGCAGACGATCTACGAGGCGGTCGCCGAAGGGCTCCGGATCCACGGCCTCGGCGACGGCGAGGAGGCGACGGTCGCGGAAGCGCTCTGCCGTGTCGGGCCTGCGGCCGCCCGAGCGGTTCTTCACGCGCTACCCGTACGAGGTCTCGGGCGGTCAGCGCCAGCGGGTCGTGATCGCCGGCGCGATGGCGCTCGATCCCTGGCTGATCGTCGCGGACGAGCCCGTCTCGGCGCTCGATGCCTCGGTGCGCGGCGAGATCCTCGCGCTCATGCTCGGGCTGGTCCGCGAGAAGGGCGTGACGATCCTCGCGGTCACCCACGACCTCGGGCTTGCCTGGAACATCGCCGACCGGATCGCGGTCATGTACCTCGGCCGGATCGTCGAGATCGGCACAACGGAGGAGATGCTCTCGCACGCCGCGCCACCCGTACACGAAGGCGCTGCTCTCGGTCGTCCCGGAGCACGAGCGGATGGAGCAGCAGATCCTCGTCGGCGAGGCGCCGGATCCGCGGCGGATCCCCGCGGGCTGCCGGTTCCACCCCCGCTGCCCGCTCGTCGCCTCCGGGGAGGCCGAGCGGCTCGGAATCCTCGAGCGTGCGTCGAACCGAGGACCCGGCGCTCGAGGCGGTCGCGCGGGCACGGACGCGGGTCAGCGCGCCGCGTGCCACGCGGTCGACCGCGGCCAGCTACGGCCACGACGCTCTAGGCGAGCTCGCGCGGGATCGTCCGCTCGAAGCGGCGTTCCCGCCGACCGAACGGGCCGCCGAGCTCCTCGGCCGCGACGTCGACGACGACGTGGTACGCCTCGGCGTCGGAGCGGACCTCGAGGCGCGCCTCGGTGACCACGTCGGCCTCGGGCCAGCGGATCCGATACCGCGCGCTCGACGTCGCCCAGGCGTTGCCGGGGTCGACCGTCGAGACGCCGACCTCGCCTGCGTAGCGCTCCTCGATGCGCGACCCGAGATGACCGTCGTAGTCGACGCCGTGGGCGATGACGCACCGGGTCTCCCGCGCCAGGACGTCGCGCTCGACGCGCCAGACGGTGGGCACCGCGTCCTCTTCGTCCGGATCCGGGCCATGCGGTCTCGACACCGGAGGAGGGCGCGAACACGGGCGGCTCCGCGATCGCGGGCGGGCCGTCGACGACCGGAAGCTCGAGTCGCAGCGTGTCGAGGTCGAGCGACAGCGTCCCCGGCAGCGGTGGCGGCCACGCGTTCGGCCACTCCGAGCCGGCAAGCGCGAGCCGCAGGTGATGACCCTCCTCGAAGACCCACGAGGTCGCCTCGAGCTCGAGCGTCACGGTGATCTGCTCGCCGACCGGAACGCGGGCTCGGCTCGACCGTCGGCTCGCGTTGGCTGAGGTTGAGCAGGCCGCGGGTGACGAGTGCCGAGGTTCCGTCGGGAAAGACGCTGCAGAGGCGCGCCGCGAGATACGCGACCGGAACCGGCGAGCGTGAGCGTCAGCTCGAGCCGTGGGTGGCCGAGGATCTCGGTCTCGGGCGGGAGCTCCCATTCGAGGCACAGCGAGCGCGCATCGTCCTCGCGCTGGTCGAGCGGCTGCCCCCACGGCAGTCGGCCGGCGCACGAGATCCAGGCGGCGGTGCCGATGTCACCGACGATCTCGAGCTCGGCGAGACCCGGTCGTGGCGAGGCGAGCTCGAGGACGCGCGAGCGCTCGAGCGGCCAGCCTGGCTCGTTGCGCCAGTCGCCGCGATGCTGGCCAGATCGGGCTCTGGCTTCGTCGGCCGGCGGACGAAGACCTGGATCGGCGGGTCGGCCTCGATCCCGTTGGGAACTCTCGTTGAGCCAGTGGCCGAACCAGCGGATCAGCTCGGGGACGAGGTCGAGGTGCGGCCCGGGGAGCGAGGTCGCGGTCGACATGTGCGCCCAGGGCCCGAGCAGCAGCCGCTTCGGGCACTCGAGGTTCTCGAACGTGCGGAAGGTGTTGTTGCGGTAGCCGTCGGCCCAGCCGCCCGACGAGCATCGTCGGGCAGTCGATCCGGTCGTAGCCCTCCCAGGTCCCGTCCGGCGCGGATCGCGCTCCGGACCGAGCCGCTGCCGCCAGTACGGCCCGTCCTGCTGCTCCTCGAACCAACGCAGAAGCCAGGGGTCCGACCCCTCGAACCGCTCGGCCCAGCGTTCGACGCCATTGTGGGCCTGCGAGCTCGGGCACCGGTGGCAGCACGACGAGCGAGGCCATGTAGAGGACGTAGTCGATCGCGTCGATCGCCTTGAAGGCGCCGCCGTAGTAGTGCACGTCGTCGCGGTAGCGATCGTCGCTCGCGATAGATCGCGCAGATCGCCTTGAGGGCAGCGGGTCGCTCGCACGCGAGTCTGCAGGCTGTTGAAGCCCGAGTACGAGGTGCCGTACATCCCGACGTTGCCGTTGCACCACTCCTGCGTCGGCGAGCCAGCGATCGCGTCGAGGAGGTCTCGCTGCTCCTGCGGGTGGTACTCGTCGAGGGCGATCCCCTCCGACGAGCCGGTGCCGCGGAGGTCGAGGCGGCACACCGCGAGCCCGCCTTCGCTCGGCGATCCGCTCGTACTCGGCCGCGTACGACGAGGTGAGATCGTCCATGCGGTACGGCAGCGCCTCGAGGATGACGCCCGCCGGCGCGGTCGGCCGGCAGCCAGAGCCGCGCCGCGAGGCGCTTGCCGTCCGCGAGCGGGATCCAGGCCGCGTACTCCTCCATCGCGTCATCCTCTGCACGCACGAAGTACGATCGGGCCGGCAATGGATCTCCGCCTCACATCCGGCCCAGATCGCGCTCCGCGACGAGGCGGCGGCAGTTCTGTCGCGAGGTGCGACCCCTCCTCGAGGCCGACCCCGAGTGGTGGCGCCAGGGGATGCTCTCGGACGGCGACTCTCTCGAGATCAACCGCCGCCTTGGCGAGGCGGGCTGGATCGGGATGTCCTGGCCCGAGGCGCTCGGCGGCCGTGGGCTCTCACGCCTCGACGCGACGCTGGTCGAGGAGGTGCTCGGCTACCACTGGCTGCCGCTCTCCTCGTACCTCCTGTCCTACAAGACGATCGGCGCGGCAATCGAGCGGTACGCCCCGGAGCTCGCGCCCGAGCTGCTTCCGGGTATCACCCGCGGCGAGCTCGTCTTCTGCCAGGGCTTCTCGGAGCCCGGGGCCGGGAGCGACCTCGGCTCGCTCACCACCCGGGCCGAGCTGCGCGGCGACACGTGGGTCGTGTCCGGGCACAAGCTGTGGACCTCGAGCGCGCAGCTTGCCGACTGGATCTATCTCGCCGTGCGCACCGACCTCGAGCGTTGCCGAAGCACAAGGGGATCTCGGTGCTCGTCTGCCCGATGAGCGACGCCCGGGATCGAGGTTCGAACGTTCGGCACGCTCGGCGGCGGTGTGCTCTGCGAGGTGTTCCTCGATCAGGTCGAGATCCCCGAGCGCTACCTCGTCGGCGAGCTGAACCGCGGCTGGGACGTGCTGATGTACACGCTCGACTTCGAACGGGTCACGGCGGAGAAGATCGGTGGCTTCGCCTGGGTGGTGGACGCGCTCGAGGAGCGGCTGCGCGCGGTCGATCGTCTCGACGGGCACAGCTCGCGACCGTGATCGCGCGGCTTCGCGGCCAGCTCGAGGCGGCCCGGCTGCTCTCGTTTCGGGCGGCCGACACGCTCGACCAAGGGACAGCCTGCGAGCGCCGTCTCGGCGATGGCGAAGCTCGCCGGCTCGGCGCTCGCGCGAGGCGGTCGGCAACGCTGCGGTCGACCTGCTGGGGCTCGAAGGGCTCGCCGACGGACATGCGGGACGCAGCGATCCAGGGGCGTGCGGCAGCGCTGTATCGCGCGTCGGCCGGGTCGGGCATCGCCGGTGGCGCGGCCGATATCCAGCGGCTCGTCATCGCGCGACGCGGGCTGGGCTTGCGATGAGCCTGTCTGCAGGGAGTCAGTGTCGTCGAGGTCGCGCAGTACGTCGCCGCGCCGCTCGCGGGGACGTTGCTCGCCGAGCTCGGCGCCGACGTGATCAAGGTCGAGCCGCCGGCCGGTGACGCCTATCGAGGCACGATGCCGGTCGCGCCGGGGGTCGGACGGTTCTTCATCCCGCTGAATCGCGGCAAGCGGTCGGTCGTGCTCGATCTCAAGTCGGAGCAGGGGAGGGACGATCTCCGGGCGCTGCTCGGGACAGCTGCGATCGTGATCCACAACTCACCGCCCGCACGAGCCGAGTCGTTCGGCCTCGGTTGGGAGAGCCTGCACGCCGTCGCTGCCCGGCGCTCGTGATGGGAGTCGTGACCTCGTTCGGGCCGGAGGGTGAGCTCGCAGGTGCACCCGCGTACGACCTCGTCGCCCAGGCGCGCGCCGGCCTGCTCACCGCGCACGCGTCTCCCGGGCGACACGGTGCCGGTGCGGGCCGGGGGGCATCCCGGTCGCCGATCTCACGGCCGGCTTTCTGCTCTCCACCGCCGTGCTCGCGGCGCTGGTGCGCGCGAGGGAGAGCGGGTGGGCGAGCGGATCGAGATCTCGCTGCTCGCCGCGGCGCTCGCCGCGCAGATCCAGGATCTCGTGTGGCTTCCCGGCGAGATCGACGCGGGCAGGCCCGGTCGCGACGAGAGCCGATCTCGCCGGTCGCGCGTCGGAGATCGCCGACGGGCTCGACACGAACCCGTACTACCGCTGCTACGAGACGAGCGACGGCTTTCTCGCGGTTGCGTGCCTCAATCTTGCGCAGCGCCAGGCGTTCGCGACCCTCTTCGAGCTCGACGACCCGACGATCGACGCACCCGACGTGATGCCCGACGACCCGGCCCTGGTTGCGCGCAAGCGTGCGGTGACGCCACCGTGGTCGAGCGGATGGCACGAGAGGAGCTGGCCGTGTGGCGCGAGCGACTGGCGGGGATCGGCGTCCCGGCCGGACCGGTGCAGGCGCGCGAGCGCGTCGATCGCGATCCGCAGATCGTCGCGAACGGGTTCCTGGCCGAGATCGAGCAGCCAGGGATCGGGATGGTCACGATGCTCGGTCGTCTCTTCGGGATCCAGAGTGGCGACGCAGGCGCCGCCGTAGGGCCCGCGCCGGCACTCGGCGCCGACACGGAGAGCGTGCTCGCGGAGATCGGCGCCCGATGAGGTTCGTCGTCGCAGCCGAGCACTCCCTCTTCGCCGAGTCCGTCGTCGGCGCGATCGGGACTGGGAGTCCGACCGCTCGAGCCGGTGTTCGGGACGTGGTGGGACGAGCGCGACGACGCGCTCGTCGGATCGACTCGCGGCCGCGGGGTGGGAGGCGTTGTGGGAGGACGGCGAGCTGCTCGGCCCGGTCGTCGCCGGTGCGATCGAGCTCGGTCGCGCTGTCGCGCCACTCTGTCGTCGTCGACGAGGCGACGCTCGGAGCGCCGTTGTGGGTGGCCGGTCGTGCGCGCCACGGCGCGGGTCGCGCGTCAGTCGGCCGCTCCACTGGCCGGCGGGATCGCTCGGCCTCGGCTCGATCGGGCCGGCGAGCGCGGAGCCGACGCTCGACGGCACCGGCACGCTGCGCGTCTCGGCGGACGGAAGTGCAGGCTCTCGGTGACGGCGCGGCCCGTCTCCACGCCTGGGGTGCCGTGCACTCTCGGCTATCTCGCCGGGCTGGCTGACGCGGCGGTCGCGGCGGCGCTCGCCCACGTGACCTCGCGCGAGCAGTTCGGCGCGCCGCTCGGCGCGCTTCCCGCCGTCCAGGGCCGTCTTGCCGACGCTGCGCTCGCACGTGATGGGCTGCTTGCTCGCCGCGTGGGCGGCCGCGGATCCCGAGGCGGGCTTCCCGGGCGATTCGCTCGCCTGGGCCGGACGGGCGTGCTGCGATGTCACCGCCGACGTCATCCAGGTGCACGGCGGCATCGGGTTCGCGCTGGAGGGCGGCGTCCACCGCTTCTACCGACGAGCCAAGACGGTGCAGGTGTGGACGGACGCGGTGTCCTGGCGAATCACGGCTCCGCGTAGCGCCTGTCCCGACCGGACGCATGTGTGCGAGTTGGCACACATTCGGCGCAAAGGACATCTAGCGCTCGACGGTCGGCGCCCCTAGCCTCGCTGGGTGAACAGCAACGCAGTTCTTCTCGCCGAGCACGAACCGGAGCACCGTGAGTACCTCGAGCGTCACCTCCGAGAGGCGACGGCTACGCGGTGTTCGGAGCGGGCTGGGATGCGCAGGCGCTCGACATGGTCGAGCGCGTCGCGCCCGATGTGGTGATCGCGGCCGAGCACGATCTGTGCCGCAAGATCAGGGCGGGCGAGCCAGGGAGGACGTGGGACCGGAATGTGCCGCGTGATTCTCCTCACCGATCCGTCTGCGACCGCGATCGACCGCGTGCGCGCGCTCGAGAGCGGAGCCGACGACGTCATCGAGCGTCATCTCTATCTCGAGCTTCTCGCTCGGATGCGGGCACTTCTCCGCCGGTCGAACCTGGGGTCGGCCGACGTCGTCGAGGTCTGCATCGATCACGCTCGACCGGCGCACGAGGCAGGTGCGGGTGGGGGCGGTACCGGTCGGCTCTCGTGCGGGAGTACGAGCTCGCGGAGAAGCTCGCCAGCGATCCGGATCGCGTCTTTACGAAGGCCGAGCTGCTCCGCGACGTCTGGGGGATTCGTGGCAACAACGTGCGCACGCGGACGGTCGACTCCCACGCGTCCCGGCTCCGGCGAAAGCTCGAGGATGCGGGTGCGGAACAGGTGGTCGTGAACGTCTGGGGGGTGGGCTATCGGCTCATCGAGCCGTGACAATGCTCTTACATCGCGCCAGACGATGCTTGCGTACGATCTGCGTCCAGGATCCGCGACTCGATCGGGGTGCCCGGTGGACCGCATCGACCGGCATGAGTTTCTCTCAAGAGTGCGCGGCTTGCGGTCGGCGGAGCCGCGCTCGGGCTGACCGCGGCGCACCTGCGCTCGCGAAGAGCGGCCCGCCGCTCGCGGAGCTGCGGAAGGCGATTGGTGCCGGCAGCCGTCGTGGTCCCCGGCGATTACGCGCTACGGTGCGACCCGGGTCCCCTGGAATCGGCGATACGACGACCGTCAAGCCGCTCGCGGTCGCACTTCCCGGTTCGGCAGCCGCGGTTGCGGCCTGCGTCAAGTGGGCGGACAAGCCACGACATCCCGTTTGCGGTGCGCTCGGGTGGCCATTCGTTCGCCGGCCAATCGTCGAGCAAGGGGCTGGTCATCGATCTCCGCCGCCTGGCCGGCGATCTCGGTGTCAGGGGACAAGGCGCGCATCGGCGCCGGCGCTCGGCTCGGAGCGGTGTACACCGCCCTCTGGGCGGCGGGACATCGCACCATCCCAGGCGGTACCGCGCCGACCGTCGGTGTTGCAGGCCTGACGCTCGGCGGCGGGCACGGCTTTCTTGCGAGAAGGCTCGGGCTCGCCTGTGACAACGTCGTCGCCGATGGAGGTCGTGACGGCGGACGGGAAGGTCCGAACGTGCAGCGCGACCAGCAACAAGGATCTGTTCTGGGCGCTGCGCGGGGCGGGGTTCGGGAGCTTCGGGGTGGTCACGTCGCTGACCTTCGAAGACCACCAAGATCGGGCCTGTGGCGACAGTCGCGCTCGAGTGGGAGTGGCCGAGGGCGGCAGAGATCGTTGCGGCGTGGACGACATTCATGGCGACTGCGCCTGACGAGCTGTCGACCGTGCTGGCACTCCGCGTCCCCGCGCTCCCCGGCGGGGTGCCGCGCCTCGCGACTCAACGGCCTGTTTGTCGGCACGAAGGCCGACGCGCAGGCGGCGATCGAGCCGTTGCTCACAGCAACGATGCCGACGAAGGTGACCGTCGTCGGGCGGACCTACGACGCCGCCGTTCACTACTTCGAGGGGAGCCAGTCCGAGAAGCGCAGGTTCGTCGGTGCCGCCTCCGGTTACGCGAAGACCCCGCTCACGGCGGCCGGGCGCGCGGCGCTCGTCGGCCTCGTCGCGGAGCGCCATGCCAATCCGAGCCTGCGAAACGGCGGCGCGGTGCTCTTCGCACTCGGCGGCGCCGTCGGCCGCGTTCCGAAGAGCGGCACCGCATTCGTGCATCGTGACGCTCGCTTCTCGGTCGAGCTGGTCGGGCTCTGGGACACTCCTGCAGACGAGCGCGGCGAACATCGCGTGGATCAACCACGCGCGGACGACGATGCGGCCGTACCTCTCGGGCGAAGCCGTCCAGAACTACGCCGATCCCGCGCTCGGCTGACTGGAAGAAGGCCTACTACGGAGCCAATCTCGCCCGCCTGGTGAAGGTCAAGAAGGCGGTTGACCCGGGGAACCTGTTCCGACCACACGCAGAGCATCCCGCTCCACCTCTGACGCCCAAGCGGTCGTGGGGTCGCCCGCCTTCGCGCGCACCTCAGGCCAGAATCGCACCTTCGAGGCGCAGGAGCTTCTCCTTCAGCTCGAGCCCGCCGGCGTAGCCGACGAGGCTTCCCGACGTGCCGACGATCCGGTGGCACGGCAGCACGATCGGAATGCGGTTTCGGTTCATCACGGTGCCGATCGCGCGAGACGCCTTCGGGTTGCCGACACGCTCGGCGAGATCGCGGTACGTGGCAGTGCGCCCGTAGGGCACCTTTGCCAGCTCGCCGAGCACCGAGACGGTGAACGCGGGCAGCCCGCGAAGGTCGAGCGAGAGGTCGAACATGGTGCGCTGACCGTCGAAGTACTGGTCGAGCTCCAGCCGCACTGCATCGATCGCACGCGGAGAGCGGAGAACGCGAGGCCCCGCGAACTGGGCCAGCGCCTCGAGCCGCTCATGTGGCTCGGGGTCGAAGGAGAGATACGCGAGGCCGCGATCCGTCACTGCGGCAAGCATTTCGCCGATCTCGGTCTCGACCACGTCGTACGAGACGTCGATCAGGTTCAGAGCGGCTGCGGCGCTGCGGAAGCGGAGATCGAGGTCGGTGGGGATCGTCATCCTGTGCTCCTCTCGGATCGCAAGCGGCGCACGCCCGAAGATGCGGCCTGCCGGGCGGCATCGCCGCTCGAGCCGAGCACACGCGCGATCTGGTCGTAGTCGAGGTCGTAGCCGTAGCGAAGGAGAACGGCTGCGCGCTCCTTCGGCGGCAGCCCTTCGACCAGTGGGCCGATTGTCTCGAGCGGCGCATCCGGCTCCGGGCTCTCGAGGTCGGGGAGCTCGGCGGTCGGAGCACCCGCTCGACGATGCGCGTCGACGATGACCCGCGACGCGATCGTCAGCACCCAGGAACGGAGGTACTCGCCGTGCTCGAGACGGCCGTATGCCCTGAGGGCACGCAGAAAGGTCTCCTGGAAGAGATCGTCCGCCCGGTCGGGGCCGACCCGCTTGCGCAGGAACGCGAGCACCTCCACCTTGTGTGCGTCGTAGAACGTTTCGAAGACGGGGATCCGGGTTGCCACGAGCATGCTCATCATCCCTGTAACGCGGGATGCCGCCGCCGCGTGAGATCACAGGCCCGAATTCGTCGCGAGGCGCGGCAACGGAGTGTGGTAGACAGGGACGATGCGCGTTGCTGTCGTCGGTCATGTCGAGTGGCTTCGCTTTGCCGGAGTCGAGCAGCTTCCCTCGCGAGGAGACATCGTCCACTCGCATTCCGATTGGGAGGAGGTCGGTGGGGGAGGGGGCGTTGCGGCCCTCCAGCTTGCGCTGCTCGCCGACGAGGCACATCTGTTCACCTTGCTCGGGGACGACGAGCTCGGCCGCCGCTCACAAGAGGAGCTGACGGCCGGCGGCGTCATCGTTCATTCGGCACACGCGGTCGAGTCGACGCGCTGGGCGTTCGTCCACTGCGACGACGATGGGGAAAGGACGATCACCACGGTTGGCCCGAAGCTTCATCCGCGCGGCCACGACGATCGCTTCCCGTGGGACACGCTGGCCGGCATGGATGCGGTGTTCTTCACGGCGGGGGATGTCGATTCGATCCGCGAGGCTCGGCATGCGCGGGGTGCTCGTCGCGACCGGGCGAGAGCTCGAGACTCTTGGGCGCGCGGGCGTCGAGCTGGATGCGCTCGTACGCAGCGGCGAGGACGAGTCGGAGGCGTACCACCCGGGCGATCTCGACCCGGAGCCGAAGCTCGTCGTGACCACCTCAGGCTCGCTCGGCGGCTGGATGCAGCCGGGCGGGCCGTACACCGCCTCACCACCACCGGCCGCCGTCGTCGACGCCTTCGGCGCCGGCGACTCGTTCATGGCCGGGCTCACATTTGCCCTGGGATCGGGACTCGATGCGCACGACGCCGTCACCTTCGCCGCGCGCTGCGGTGCGGCTGCGCTGACCGGCCGCGGCGTTGCGCCGCAGAAGGTGGAGCTGGTCCCCTAGCCCAGGTGCCCGCGGCGCCCGGTCAGCAGATAACGCTGATCGAGGCAAGGTTGTTCGTCTCGTCTGACTCTGCAACCTGACCGAGATAGTCGACCTGAGCCGTGTGGGTGCCACCGAAGCACCCGCTCGTATAGACGAACGTTGCCTGGGCGCCCGGCAGGAGCTCGGGCACCGCGATGACCTTGAAGTTGACCACGTTGATCGAAAACGGTCCGGCGGCGCCGGTGCCCTGGTTCTTCACCGTGATCGTCTGCGGGTCGAAGGCCAGGACGAACAGGTCAGGCTGCCCCGGAGGCGGTGGGGGCGGCGGAGGAGGAGGTGGCGGTGGTGGAGGTGGTGGCGGCGGTGGTGGCGGAGGTGGGGGAGGAGGTGGTGGCGGAGGCGGAGGTGGTGGCAGCGGCGGTGCGGGTGGTGGAATGGTCACCAGCGTCTCGATGCGATAGCGGATCTCGGCCCGGTCGCCTTCGAGCTCGAGCGGGCTTGCGTAGCGGCGGCCACCGACGGCCACCCGGTCCACGAAGGTGCCCAGCTGGTACTCGAGGCCGACATTCCGCCGGTGTATGTCCTGGTTGATATCCGCGTGGTCGTCGTCGCCGTAGAAGAGCCTGTCGGCGTCGTAGAGCGAGAGCCAGACGGGGACGAACGGGCTCGTCTCGGCGGGCGCGACGAAGTTCGGGGCGCGCCACGTGCGCGCGTTGCCGCTCAGCCAGTGCTCGACGCTTCTGTTGCGGTAGAGCACGCGACCGTTGGCGTAGACCGTGATGCCTCCGAGCCTCCATGCACCTGAGCGACCGTCTTTCGACTTCTCCAGCTGGAGATAGCGAATTTCCCGAAGGAGACGTCCCTGCGGTGACTTGTAGAACGGCGTGGTCGAGTCGACCGGGATGCTGTAGGTCGTCGTCGAACCGCGCTCGAAGTCGTCGGACACCTTCTTGTCGAGCTTGAAGCGGAGCGCGTTGTTGACACGGAGGTAGACGTCGTCGTCGGTTCCCGCCCCGTCGATCCTGGAGGTTCGCACTTCCACCCGAAGGTCGGTGAGCGATCTCGAGGTTCGGGCACCGACCGTCACCGCCTTGATGAACGTGAAGGGGTAGTTCGGTCGCTTGAACGAGAACGAGTCGTATCCGTGGATGAAGCCGGACAGGAAGTGACGGCCTCCGATCAGGCCCTGGGCGTAGAAGTCAGCTTCATCGGGGCCGATGTCGCCGGCCCCACGGCTCTTCACCTTCAGGATCTGCACGCGTACGAACCGTGTGGTGAGCTGCAGAGCGCGGCTCGAAGGCACGTCGTAGCTGAGGAGTGGGGTGGGCGTTCGGCGGAGCAGCTTTACGACCTGCTCGTACTTCTTCCGGTAGATCGTCTTGTCGCGCTTGAAGAAGCCCTTCGTCGCTCCGATCACGTCATCGAGGCTCCCACCTGGCCCCGGATCGTCGCCGAATGCGGGCTCGCCCTGCCCCTGCCAGTGACCCGTCCAGTACGACATGCCGAGGGCGCCCTTTCGGAGGTCGTGCTCGAGATCGGCGCGCGCCTTCTCCGTCGGGGGACGGTACGCACGCACGGCGGCCCAGTAGACGGGGGCGTTGACGGCGCGTCTCACCGTCTCCACCCATTGCCGGCTTGCGAAGTACCCGGTCATGTATGCCTCGGTGAAGCGAGGGCGGCCCGGCCAGTCCTTGTTCATCTTGGTGGCGAGGTTCTTGTTGGAGTCCGAGCGCCAGCTCCCGTGACCGCGGCCGAAAAGAAGGTCGCCGTAATCGATCTTGTCGCTGGGCCTGCCGTTGGTGTAGGCGCGGGAAATGTCGGGATTGCGTGCTGTCGCAGGCACGTCGAACCACGTGGGGGCACTCCCTTGCCGGCGGGAATTCCAGCCGGGGCCGTCGAAGCCAGGCAGCTGCCCGAACCTTGGCTCGACCCAGTTTGTGTGAGCGTAGAAGTCCTGGACGGCGTGGAGGCTCGCACCGAGGGCCGTGACGCACTGGAGCGGGTCGTTCGGTCGCCCCGCGACGCACATCCGGACGGTCATGTCGAGCAGTCGCTTCCACTCCTGCTCGAGGTCGCCTTCGCGGTGATATCCCAGGCCGCCGTTGTTCGAGTCGAAGTGCATCGCGGTCGCCGCTCGCACCACGGCGTCGTCCCAGCTCTCGAGCTCACCGAGGTACCAGCGCGCGCCGAGTATGACCCGCCACCACGACGAGTGGCCGCTCTGGGGTACGTCCTTCGCATTGACGTAGAGGTCGTTGAACCAGTTGTCGACCTGCGCCACGCGCACTGCGTCTCGTCCGAAGCCCTCGGCTGACAGAGCATCCCCGGTGAGGTCGTAGTGCGGCGAGGTGTCGAACGCCTGGGCGCTCGCAGGGGCGAGCAAACCGATGGCAACGACCGAAATGACGCCGGCAAGAAGCATCCGTCTCCACCGCAGCGCGCTTCTGCCGGGTCTCATCGTGGCGCGATAGTACAAGGTGGGTACGGCGGTGACCGGCTCGCAAGAGCGCGCGGATGCCGGCTCGCGCTGCGTGATCCACCAGAGGAGCTGACCGTGGCGCTCTACGATGCAGGGATGAAGCTTCCCGTGGTGATGGTGGGGGTTGGCCTGGCGGCGGCGGCCGCGGTCGTCGGCGTCGCCTGGGCGACAGGAGCGCTCAGCGGTGACGAGGAAGCTGGCGCGCCGCCCATCACAACCACGGTCTCACCGACACGCGGAGGTGCTTCCCGAGGGTGTCTACCGCTACCACCTGACGAAGCAAGACGTGCTCGCGCTCGACTCGACGTTGACGCCGAAGCAGCTCGCGGATGCGACCGGGACGTTCACCTGGACGATCCGTGACGGAACGATCTCGCTCCACCAAACGGACTGCCAGTGCGCGCTCACCCGCGTCTCAGGCGCGTACACGACCAAGGCGAAGGTCATTCTCGTTCACTGGCCGGAGAAGGCGCCGAACGGCACGACGTTCTGTCAGGGCGAGTGCGTCGACACCCTCGGCTGGACGTTCGACGGGGAGGCGCTCCGTCTCACCCCGGTCGTTCCCGATCGCTACGCGATCATCTTCTGGGGCGCCCGCAAGCCCTGGCTCAAAGTCAGCTGAAAGCCACCTCAGGCTTCCGCCTGTAGCGCAGGCCTCCCGGCTCGCAAGCATCGCCATCCGCGCTCGTTTCCTGGACGCGGCTACCCGTGCGCTTCAGGCCCAGGCCCGCCAAAAGGGGGATTTGTGGCGCGCAGGAGTTGCAAAGTGGGATATGGTGGTATAAAGTGGGGAGTAGTGGGGATAAGAGCTTGAGCATCACGAGCGGAGCGCACGCATGTTCTTCGGCGAGTACGAGCACACGATCGACGACAAGGGCCGGCTTACGCTGCCGGCGCGTTTCCGCGAGGAGCTCGCAAGCGGCGTCGTTCTCGCACGCGGGCTGGAGGGGCAGGTTGACGTCTATCCCCGCGAGGGATGGCGCGTGACCATCGAAGGCCGTCTCGCAGAGCTCGATCCTCTTTCGAGCGAAGCGCGGGATCTCCGTCGCTTCTTCTACGCAGGAATGTCGGACTGCGAGCCCGACAAGCAGGGTCGCGTCCTGGTCCCACCGATGCTCGCTCGACGCGCATCGCTTGGGCGCGACGTAACCGTCACAGGTGTGTACGACCACCTGGAGATCTGGGATCGCCCGGCCTGGGCCGAGCGCCTGGAGGGGATCGAAGGGAGAGCAGTCGATGTTGCCGAACGTCTTGCAGACAAGCGCTGACCACATCCCGGTTCTCGCCGATGAGGTTCGGGCGCTCCTCGCGGTGCGACCGGGCGAGACCGTCGTCGATGCAACGTTCGGCGCGGGCGGTCACAGCCGCCTGCTCGCAGATGATCTCGCCGGCCAGGGCAAGCTCGTCGCGATCGATCGCGATCCGAGCGCGAAGAGCTACTTCGATCGACTGAAGGCGACGACCCGCGGCCTCGATGTCCGCTTCCTGCGTGGCGACTTCGCGGTCGTGCTCAGTCAGCTTGCGGCCAACGACGTCGGCGCCGACGCAATCCTTCTCGACCTCGGCATCTCATCGATGCAGGTCGACCGCCCGGAGCGTGGATTCTCGTACGCAACCGATGCGCCGCTCGACATGCGGATGGATCCTTCCTCCGAGCCGTCGGCAGCGGAGCTCGTGAACACGTGGGAGGAGCGCGAGCTTGCCCAGATCTTCCGTCGCTACGGCGAAGAGCGCTTCGCCGGGCCGATCGCCCGGGCAATCGTGCGCCGGCGCGCTGAGACGCCGTTTGCACGCACGGGCGAGCTCGTGGAGACGATCAAGCTGGCGATTCCGACCCCGGCGCGATTCGGTGACGGCCATCCGGCGAAGCGCGTCTTCCAGGCCCTTCGGATTGCCGTCAACGACGAGCTGGGCCAGCTCGAGGGAGCCCTGCCGGCTGCGTTCGCCATGCTCCGCCCCGGCGGTCGCCTCGCGGTCATCTCCTTCCACTCGCTCGAGGATCGGATGGTCAAGCGCTTCTTCGTCGGCCTCGCGAAGGGATGCACCTGTCCTCCCGACTTCCCGGTGTGCAACTGCGGCAAGGAGCCCGAAGCACGGATCCTCACGCCAAGGCCCGCGAGAGCGACTCCTGCCGAGGTGAGCGAGAACCCGCGCTCGGCGTCGGCCAAGCTCCGGGTTGCGGTGAAGCTCTGATGTCGGTTGCTGCCGATGTCCGGCCCCGACGCGCACCACGCGAGACGACAAAGCCGAAGGCGAGGGTCAGGGGCGGCGTCGCCTGGATCTTCTTCGTCGGCGTGTGCCTCGCCGGGATCGTCGCGATCAACGTCGCGGTGCTGCGGCTCAACGTCGCACTCGACCAGTTGAGTAGCACCCGTGCCGATCTCAAGGCAGACATCGCGCTTGGGAAGGCACAGCTTTCGAGCGCGTCGTCACACATTCGGATCGAGACAGAAGCCGCGAACCGGCTCGGTCTGGTTCAGGCGGATCCCGCGACGACCACATACATCCGCATCGCCCCCCGATGATCCCGCGGCACCCTCGGGACGAAGCCCTGGAGGCCGAGGCGTGAAGCGCCGTCCCGAACCGCCAGCGCGGAAACAGGCTGACCGAAGGATCAAGCTCCTCGTCGCGACCTTCACTCTCGTCTTCGCGGGCATCTTCGCGCGCGCCGTGTGGCTCCAGATCATCCGCGGCCCTGAGCTCGCGGCGATGGCTTCGAAGCAGCATCGTGACACGATCGTGATCCCTGCGGGCCGCGGCACGATCTACGACCGCACCGGAGAGCCGCTCGCGATCGGCGAGCAGGCCACGACCGTCTACGCGGACCCGAGGACGATCGTCGACCCGCAGCGGGTTGCGGTGAAGGCGGCAAGCATTCTCGGGGTCGATGCCGACGCGCTCTATCCGGCTCTGCGCGATCGCACGAAGCGGTTCGTCTACGTCAAGCGCAAGGCAGACCCGGTGCAGGCGGCGGCGCTGGAGAAGCTGGGGCTCGCCGGGCTCGGGTTCTACCCCGAGGAGCGGCGGACGTATCCGCAAGGCGCCGTCGGTGCGCACGTCGTGGGATACGCGGGCACGGACAACAACGGTCTCGAGGGTCTGGAACGGTCGCTCGACCGGAAGCTCGTCGGTCGCGCGGGATACGAGGTCGTCGTCCGCGATCCGAACGGACGTGCAATCGATGTCGTGAGCTCGCGCGCGGAGCGGCCGGGAAAGAACGTGGTGTTGACCCTCGACCACCAGATCCAGGCGACAGCCGAGCAGCTTCTCGTCCGAAGCGCGCGGCAGTGGAGCGCGAAGGGCGCGACCGCGATCGTGATGGACACCAGGACGGGTGCGATTCTCGCGATGGCGAGCGCACCGACGGTCGACGCGAACCAGTTTCGGCACGGCTCCGGTGGACGCACGGAGAAATCGAGCGGTCACCGATCTCTACGAGCCAGGCTCGACGTTCAAGATCGTGACGATTGCCGCTGCGCTCGAGGACAACATCGTCTCGCCGTTGACGTCGTTCCGGCTCGCACCGACGATCCAGGTCGCCGACCGCGTGATCCACGAGGCCCACATCCGCGGGACGGAGACGATGACCGTGCGGCAGATCCTCGCCGAGTCGTCGAACATCGGGACGATCACGATCGCCGAGGAGCTCGGAAAGGGTGAGGTTGCGTCGTGGATCGACCGGTTCGGGTTCGGCAAGCAGACAGGGATCGACTATCCAGGTGAGAGCAGTGGTCTCGTGCTGCCGCTCGACAAGTGGTCGGGCTCGACGATCGGCACCGTCCCGATCGGACAGGGCATCGCGGTCACTCCGGTCCAGATGGTGAGCGCGTACGCGGCAATCGGCGGCGGCGGGATCCTTCCGCACCCGTACCTCGTCGAGAAGATCGGCGGCAAGCGCGTGAAGCACGAGCCGGGTCGGCGCGTTGTGTCGAAGGGGACAGCCAACCGGATGATGTCGATGTTCCGCAGCGTGGTGCTCGAGGGAACCGGCTACCGAGGCGGCGATCCCCGGCTACACGGTCGCCGGCAAGACGGGTACCGCGAACAAGGCCGAGAACGGGGTCTACGTGAAGAAGTACGTAGCGTCGTTCGTCGGCCTCGTGCCCGCCAAGAACCCACGACTGGCGATCCTCGTGATGGTCGACGAGCCGCACGGCAACATCTACGGCGGCGTCGGTCGCCGCGCCGATCTTCCGCGACATCGCGCGCTTTGCCCTGCAGTACCTCGAGGTCCCGCCCGACGCGCCCGAGACGAGACGTGGCACTGGTCGCAGCCGGCGCCGGCAGAAGTCAGTAGACACGTCGACCTGCCAGAATGGGCCTGACCTTCGGGTCTGGCACCGGCGCCCGACGACCGCTGCATGCGCGTGCTGCCGCGGTGCCAGGGTCTGACCCCGGTGGCCCGTACAATTGCCCCGCATGGAGCTTGACGCGCTGATCACAGCGCTCGCGCCGAGCGACGTGATCGGGCGCCAGCCAGGTCGAGATTCTCGACCTGGCCCACGACACGCGCCGCGTGAGCGAAGGGACGCTCTTCTTCTGCGTTCCGGGGCGCCCGTGCAGACGGTCATGACCTCGCCGCGGAGGCGGTCGCGTCGGGAGCGGTCGCGCTCGTCGTCGAGCGGCCGCTCGACTCCACTCGTCCCGCAGCTCGTCGTCGAGGATGCGCGCGCGGCGATGGCGGTCGTCGCGGATGTCTTCTACGGGCGCCCGAGCACGCGCCTCGAGGTCGCCGGCGTGACCGGCACCAACGGCAAGACGACCGTCACGGTCATGCTGCGCTCGATCCTCGAGGCCGCTGGGCGCCGTACCGGCCTGGTCGGCACCGTCGACTGGATCGTCGGCGGTGTGCGCCGCGATGCCGCGCACACGACCCCGGAGTCGATCGAGCTGCAGCGGCTCCTCGCGGAGATGGTGGCTGCCGGCGACGAGGCCGTCGCGATCGAGGCGTCGTCGCACGGATCGCACTTCCGGCGGCTCGATCGGATCAGGTTCGACGCGCTCGCGTTCACGAACCTCAGCGCCGGATCACCTCGATATCCACGGCGACATGGAGAGCTACTTCCTCGCCAAGCGCCGCCTGTTCACCGGGGTGACGCCCCCACCTGCAGCCGTGAACATCGGTGACCCTACGGCAGGCGGCTCGCCGACGAGCTGGCCGGGGCCGGTCGCGCGCCGCTCATGACGTTCGGGCTGCGGCCGGACGCCGAGGTGCGCGCGGACGAGCTCGAGTTGACCGCTCGAGAGGCTCGAGCTTCACCGCCGCGGGGATCTCGATCGAGACACCGCTGCTCGGGATCTTCAACGTCGAGAACGTTCTCGCCGCGGTCGCCACGTCGAGTGTTGCTCGATGTCGACGACGATGCGATCGCGACCGGCGTCGCGGCAGTCTCCGGGGTGCCCGGACGCTTCGAGTCGGTCGACGAGGGCCAGGACTTCGCCGTGGTCGTCGACTACGCGCACACCCCGGCGGCGCTCGACACGGTGCTGACGACTGCCCGCCAGCTCGGAGACGGGAAGCGTGATCCTCGTCTTCGGCGCCGGCGGTGACCGCGACGGCAGACAAGCGACCGCTGATGGGACAGGTTGCGAAGCAGCGGGCCGATGTCGTGATCGTCACGAACGACAATCCGCGCTCCGAGGAGCCACTCGCGATCATCGAGGACGTCCTCGTCGGGACGGGAATGGACGTCGAGATCAACCCCGATCGCGCGTCGGCGATTGCAAGCGCGATCGGGCAGGCGCGGCGCAGGCGACGTCGTCGTGATCGCGGGCAAGGGCCACGAGCAGGGTCAGGACGTGCAAGGCGTCGTGACCCCGTTCGACGACCGCGAAGACGGCTCGGGCGGTTCTCCGCACGGCGAAGAGCCCTCGCCGTGATCCCCATCTCGTGGGACGAGATCGTCGCGCTCGAGCTCGGGGAGCTGCGCGGTGCGCCCGGGGACGGCGTCATCACGCGGGTGCACGACGACTCGCGCACGGCAAGGCCGGGCGATCTCTTCGTCGCGATCAACTCCGGTGGTCGCTTCGTCGACGATGCGCTCGCGCACGGCGCGGCGACGCTCGGCTCCGCACGACCAGCACGCGGCGCTCGCAGCGCTGGCTCGTCTTGTTCGCGGGCGCTCGTCGGCAACGGTCGTCGCGGTCGTGGGCTCGACGGGCAAGACCTCGACCAAGGACGCGCTCGCGGCGCTCTGCGGCGGCGGTGACTCCGACCGTCGCCGCCGAGGCGAGCAAGAACAACGAGATCGGCCTGCCGCTCACGGTGCTCCGGCTCGAGCCGGACACCAAGGTGCTGGTCACGGAGATGGGGATGCGCGGCCAGGGCCAGATCGCCGAGCTGTGCGCGATCGCGCAGCCGCAGCGTCGTCGTGATTCCGAGCATCGGTCCCGAGCACCTCGAGCTCGTCGGAACGATCGCCGACGTCGCCCGAGGCGAACGCCGAGGCGATCGAGGCGCTGCCTCCGGGAGGGATTGCGGTCGTCCCGACCGACGCGCCCGAGCTCGAGCCATACCTCGAGCGCGACGGACATCGACGTGAGACGGTTCGATCGCACCGCGGATCGAGCGCCTATCCGCTAGTGACGATCAGTCACAAGCGGCTCGGCGCGCGCGAGCCGGTGGCGGTTTCGGGTCGGCGCGGCGATCGGTCGAGCTGGCGTTGCCGTTCGATCAGCGGCACCTTGCCGAGAACGTGCTTGCGGCGCTCACCGCGTACGACGCACTCGGGCTCCCGCTCGAGCGGGCGCAGGAGGGCGCACGAAGGATCCGCTCTCGGCCTGGCGCGGCGAGGTGCACGGAGCTTCCCGGCGGCGGTGTGCGTCGTCAACGACGCGTACAACGCGAACCCGACCTCGATGCGAGCTGCGCTGCTCGATCTCGTCGGAGCGCGCGAAGGGTCGCCGTCGGGTCGCGATCCTCGGTGAGATGGCCGAGCTCGGTGTCGAGAGCGCGCGTTACCACGCGAAGATCGGCGCGTTGATCGACGAGCTCGGGATCGAGGTCGTGGTCGGGGTCGGCGAGGCGTCGCGGGCATACCTCGAGCGCAGGCCGAGACGGCACACTGGATCGCCGATGCGGCCGCCTTCGCCACCGTCGTCGGGGACGTCCTTCGACCGGGTGATGCGATTCTCGTGAAAGCGTCGCGCGCGGTCGGTCTCGAAGGCATCGCGGCCTCGATCCAGAACCAGGCAGGGGCATGGTCCGAGTCCTAATCGCCGGTCTCGTCGCGATGGTCATCGCGGTCGCGATCGGGCCCCAGTTCATCGAGTGGCTCCGTCGACAGAGCGTCGGCCAGCAGATTCGCGAAGAAGGCCCGAAGCACCACATGTCCAAGCAGGGCACGCCGACCATGGGCGGGTTGCTGATCGTGTTCGCGGCGATCGCGCCGTTTCTCGTCGTCTCGCTCTACACGATCCCCGGACTGACGGTCCTCGGCGCGACCGTCGGCTGCGCGCTGATCGGGTTCGCTGACGACTTCCTCAAGGTGCACCGGCGCCGCTCGCTCGGGTTGAGCGGCCGCTGGAAGATGCTCGGGTCTGCTCGCAATCACCGCGGGCGTCGGCTGGGCGACGACGCGGATCGGCTACATGGACACCGAGATCTACTTCCCCGCGATCGACGTGAACATCGACCTCCACTGGTTCTACTTCCCGTTCCTGTTCGTCGTGATCGCCGGCACGTCGAACGGGGTGAACCTCACCGACGGGCTCGACGGGCTCGCCGCCGGCACCTGCGCCATCTCGCTGCTGACGCTGCTCGCGATCGCGTCGATCGACTGGCTGCGCTCGGCGGACACGGTCGCGAACCGCAGCAACGAGTACCTCGACATCGCGATCATCGCGGCCGCACTGATCGGCGGGGTGATCGGGTTCCTCTGGTTCAACTCGTTCCCGGCCGAGGTGTTCATGGGCGACACCGGCTCGATGGCGCTCGGCGGAGCGATCGCGACGCTGTCGATCGTCACCGAGACCGAGGTGCTCCTCGTCTTCATCGGCGGGATCTATCTCATCGAGGCACTCTCGGTGATGATCCAGGTCGCGAGCTTCAAGCGCACCGGGAAACGCGTCTTCCTGATGGCGCCGATCCATCATCACTTCGAGATGAAGGCGTGGTCGGAGACGAAGATCATGGTGCGGTTCTGGATCGTCGGCGCGATCCTCTGTGCGCTCGGCTTCGTCCTGTACTACCGGTATTACCTGCGCTTCCAGCTGTAGATGGTGCGTCGATCTCGCCGCGGCCGGCGCGGCCCCCGTGGTCGTCGCAGTGCCCGTGATGGTGATCTGGGGGGCGACCCCGATCCTCACGAGGCTTGCGCTCGAGGATCTCGAACCGCTCGTCGTCGCGACGCTTCGGACGGTGGTCGCCGGCCTGCTGGCCGCTGCCGCTGATCGCGCAGGCACGGCTGTCGTTCCCGCGCGCGACCGAGGCACGCCGTCTGCTCGCGATCTCGGCGGCGGCCGGATTCGTCGTGTTCCCCGTCGTCTACACGATCGGTCAGCAGCGAACGTCCGGCCTGCACGGCGTGATGATCCTCGCGGCGCTGCCGATCTTCACGGGCGTCTACGCGAGCGTCGTTGCGCGTCGTCGTCCGGCACGCTCGTGGCTCATCGGGTGCGGAGTCGCACTCGCGGGCGAGGTCATCCTGATCGGCGGTCGCGGCGGTCGGGAGGCGACGCCACCCTCGGCGGCGATCTGATCGTGCTCGCGGCGCGCTCGTCGTCTCGGCGGGCTACGTGGCCGGTGCGATGCTGCCGCCACGCGGCGTCTCGAGCCTGGCAGCGACGTACTGGGGTGTGGTGCTCGGAGCGATCGTGCTCGCACCGCTCGCGACCACGGTGCTCGCGCGGGATGGTTGGCCAGACGCGGGCCTCGACCGCCTGGACTGCGGTCGTCGTTCTCGCGGTGGTGACCTCGATCGTCGGGTACGTCGGGTGGTACTGGGCGCTCGACCGGGGTGGGATCCACCGGATCGCGACGCTCCAGTTCCTGCAGCCGCTCTCGGGCTTCGTGCTCGCCGTGGTCGTCCTGGGCGAGCACTTCACGCTCGTGAGCGTCATCGCCGGCGTGACGATCGTCTGCGGCGTGGTGATCACGCAGCGGGTGTGAACCACCAGGCTTAGGCTGTGGGCGTGCTGCGATCGAAGATTCTCGTGCTTGGACTCGCACGCTCGGGCCGGGCGGCGATCGCCGCTGCCCTGGCTCTCGGCTCGGAGGTGATTGCGCACGACCAGTCCACCGCTGTTGATCTCGTCGGTCTCGAGGGGGTCGATGCGCACCTCGGACTGTGGAGCGACGAGTTGCTGAGTGGCGTCGCCCACGTCGTGAAGAGCCCTGGTGTTCCGGACGAGGCCGCCGCCGTCGTTGCGGCCCATCGGGCAGGGATCGCGGTCATCTCGGAGATCGAGCTCGGTGCCCGGCTGCTGCCGAACCCGATCCTCGGGGTGACCGGAACGAACGGCAAGACGACGACCACGGCGCTCCTCGGGGCGATCTTCGAGGCAGCCGAGATCCCGGTCGAGGTCGCCGGGAACATCGGCCGGCCGCTCAGCTCCCTCGTCGGCGTCTGCCGACCCGTCGGCGTGGATCGTGTGCGAGCTCTCGTCGTTCCAGCTCGAGGGTGTCGAGACGCTGCAGCCGCGCATCGCGGTGCTGACCAATCTCGAGCCGGATCATCTCGATCGGCACGGCACGTTCGAGGCGTATGCCGCGGCGAAGCTCCAGCGTGTTTGCGAACTTCAGGACGCCGACGATGTCGCCGTCCTCCCGACGCGGGTTCGGCGCGATGCCCGGCTCGGCAGCTCGCGTCGAGTTCGCGGGAGACGACGCGCTTCCGGCGGAGCCGCTCATCCCCGGCGCCCACAACCGCGAGAACGCAGCTGCGGCTGCCGCCGCGGCGCAGGGCAGCCGGGATCGATGATGCTGCGATCGCGAAGGCGCTGGCGTCGTTCCCGGGCGTCGAGCATCGCATCGAGGAGATCGCCGTGGTCGACGGTGTGCGCTACGTCAACGACTCCAAGGCGACGAACGCGGCCGCTGCACTGCGGGCGCTGGCGTCGTTTCCCGGCGTCCGGAAGCACGTGATCCTGGGCGGGAGGGGCAAGGCGGAGCCATACGACGCGCTTGCGGCAGCGTTCGAGGCAGGAGATCGGGCGTACCTGATCGGTGAAGGCTCCGACACTTGCCGAGGCGTTGGCGAAGCGAGAGGTGCCGTACGTTCGAGCGGAGCAGACTCTGGACCTGGCGGTTTCGCTGCGGCACCGCCGAGGCGGCCGCACGAACCGACGTCGTGCTCCTTTCGCCCGCCTGCGCCTCGTTCGACCAGTTCGTGAGCTTCGAGCACCGGGGGGAGGAGTTCCGCCGCCTGGTGCAGAAGCTCACCAGGTGAGCCGAACCCAGCTCGAACAGCGCCTCCTGGTCCTGGTGACGCTCGCGCTTGTGGCGTTCGGGCTCGTGATGGTCTTCAGCGCCACGTCGGCCAAGGCGGCAATCGGCGAAGGCGACCCGATGCAGTTCCTCGTGAAGCAGGGCATCTACGCGAGCGGGCGGTCTCGTGCTGCTGGCCGCTTCTCTCGAGAGTCGACTATCACCACCTGCGTCCGCTCGCTCCGATCGCGCTCGTCGGCGCGCTCGGCGGCATGCGTCGCGGTGCTCGTCGATCGGGCCGTCGATCAACGGGGCGCATCGGTGGTTCGTGGTCGGGCCGGCGAGCTTCCAGCCGTCCGAGTTCGCAAAGCTGGCCGTCTGCGTCTGGCTCTGCGCGCATCTCGCGCGGCGACCGGCGCCGCAGACGATGGCCGAGTTGATGAAGCCGGTCGGGATCGTGGTGTGCCTCTTCGGCGGCCTGATCGTCATCGAGCCCGATCTCGGGACCGCGATCTCGCTCTTCATCATGGTGGCGGGGTCCTGCTCGTGTCGGGCGTGCCGCTGCGCCTGATGGCGTTGGCCGGCGACGCTTCGCGCATTGTCCTCGGCCGGTGCCGCGATCTGGATGGAGCCGTACCGCAAGGCACGCGTGCTCAGCTTCCTCGACCCGTGGAAGGACGCCCAGGGAACCGGCTTCCAGACGGTGCAGGCGATGATCGGGCTCGGCTCGGGCGGATCGACGGGTGTCGGGCTCGGCGAGAGCATCCAGAAGATCAACTTCCTCCCCGAGGCGCACAACGACATGATCTTCGCGGTCGTCGGTGAGGAGCTCGGCCTGGTCGGCTCGGCTCTCGTGATCGGTGCGTTCGCGGACGTTCGGCTGGGCAGGGTTCCGGGTCGCTCTCGGTGCCGCGATCCGTTCGGCAAGCGCCTGGCGGCGGGGATCACGACGCTCGTGCGTGGGCAGGCTGCGGTCAACCTCGCGGCGGTGCTCGGCGTCGCCCCGCTCACCGGAATCACGCTGCCGTTCGTCTCGTACGGCGGCTCGTCGCTGCTGATGCTGCTCTGTGCCGTCGGAATCCTCCTTAACATCGCAGTCAATGAACGAGTCGTCGAAGCTCGTGTGCGTGATCGCGGCCGGGGGAACAGCCGGCCACGTCAGGCCCGCCCTCGCAGTAGCGGAGGCACTGCGCGCGCGCGGCGTGGACGGTGACGTTCGCCGGAACACCCGGCCGCGTCGAGTCGCGTCTGGTTCCTGAGGCAGGCTTCGAGCTCGACACCTTCTGCCGTCTCGGGCTTTCCTCGCAGGCCATCACTGGGTCTGCTCCGCGCGTGCTGGCAGGCGCTGCGCGCGCCGTTCGCGTGCACAGCGATCCTGCGACGCCGGCGCCCCGACATCGTGCTCGGTGGTGGGGGCTACGTCGCAGGGCCGATGGTGCTCGCGGCGCGATTGCTTGCGGATCCCCGCGGCCCTGACCGAGGCCGACGCGCATCTCGGGCTTGCGAACCGGCTCGCGACGCCCTTCGCGAGGCGCGTGTTCCTCGCGTACGACGTGCGCCGGCCGCGACGGGCTGCGAAGTACCGAGTCGTCGGTCGCCCGATTCCCGCTGCCCATCGCGGGGTGACCCGCGAGGAGGGACGGCGGTTGTTCGGGCTCCTCCGAGACGGGGCCTGTCGTCGCCGTCTTCGGCGCGCTTGCCGGGGCGACCTCGCTGAACGAGATGGCCGTGAGCTGCCTGGGGAGACGGTGGGCCGAGCGTCCTGCACATCTGTGGTGAGCGCGACTATCCAGGGCTTGCCCCTCGCGTGTCGCGACCCGGGCTATGTCCTGGTGCCCGCAGACCGATCAGTTCGGTGCTGCGCTCGCAGCGTGCCGATCTTGCCGTCTCGCGCGCGGGCGGGACCGTCTGGGAGCTCGCGGCCGCCGGGACTCCGTCGATCCTCGTCCCGTATCCGCATGCGACGGCCGATCATCAGACGCTCAACGCGCGCTGGTTCGAGCGCGGTGGCGGGGCGATCGTGGTTCCGGACGACGAGGTGGCCGCGTGCCCGACCTCGTCGAGGAGCTGCTCGCCGACCCGACACGGCTCGACGCACGATGCGCGCGGGAATGCTGGCGCTCGCGCGCCCGGATGCGGCCGACGCGATCGCCGAGGAGCTCGATTGCGCTTGCCCGCTGAGCGCCCCCTCGCGGGTCGCCGGCTGTACTTCGTCGGAATCGGCGGCTCCGGTCTCTCGGCCTACGCGAACATCGCGCGCGCGTGGGGAGCAGAGGTGCGCGGCTGGGATCTTCGCGACACGATCTTCATGGAGACGCTCGACGGGCGTCGAGATCGACATCTCGGACGCGCCGACCCCGCCCGAGGGGTGGGAGGTCATCGTCTCGACAGCCCACGCGCAGTCGCATCGAGGGCACGCCCCGTGAGACGTTCCTCGCCGAGCTCGTGGCGTCGCGACCGTCGATCGTGGTCTCCGGGCGCGCACGGCAAGACGACGACGGCGGCGATGATCGCGTTCGCGCTCAAGGAGGCCGGGAACGACCCGGCCTGGATCATCGGCGGGCGTTGTCGGGCAGCTCGGAGGGAACGCCGGAACGGGTGCCGGCTGGCTCGTGGTGGAGGGTGACGAGTCCGACCGCTCGCGCCTTCGCCCTGCGACCCGAGATCGCCGTGGTCACGAACATCGAGCTCGATCATCACTCGTTCTTCGCCTCGGAGGCGGAGTTGCGCGAGACCTTCGACGCCTGGCTCGACGGGCGTACCCCAGGTCGTGCGGAGCTGGGAGCTCGAGCCGGTCGACGTTCGAGCT
This sequence comes from uncultured Actinomycetes bacterium, assembly GCA_963724655.1. GTDB lineage: Bacteria > Actinomycetota > Thermoleophilia > Gaiellales > Gaiellaceae > Gaiella. Next base: position 752,974 of record CAVRVG010000005.1, read on the forward strand.
TGGCGATCCCGGTGAGCACAACCGCCAGAACGCGGCCGCCGCGCTGGCGGCGCTGTCACTGGCCGGCGTCGACGCCGCGGTCGCGCAGGACGCGCTCGCACGGTTCACCGGCGTCGATCGTCGGTTCCAGTTCGTCGGCGAGCGTGGAGGCGTGCAGGTCTTCGACGACTACGGGCACAACCCGACGGAGCTGCGGGTGACGCTCGAGACCGCGCGAGCCCGAACGCAGGGCCGCCTTGTCGCCGTCTACCAGCCGCACGTCTTCGAGCGGACGCGGCAGCTCCACCGCGAGCTCGGTGACGCGCTTGGAGTGGCCGACATCGCGATCGTCACCGAGGTGACCGGAGCACGCGATGTCTCGCGCGACGGCACGACAGGGCGGTGGGTGCTCGATGCCGTTCCCGATCCGGTGCGCCGGCTGTGGGCGCCGACGCTGGAGGACGCGACCGCGCTGACTCTCGCGGTCGTCCGTCCCGGCGATCTGGTGCTGACGCTCGGGGTGGGGGAGCCGTGGAAGGTTGCGCGCGCGATTCGTCGACGGGGTTGCCGGCATGACCCTCGTGATCGAGGAGAACGTCTCGCTGTCGGGGCTGACGACGATCGGAACCGGTGGCCCGGCAAGGCTGTTCGCGCGACCGTCGACGCTCGGCGAGCTCGAGGAGGCGCTTCGGCTTGCGGCGGAGCGCGGGCTGCCGGTGCTCACGATCGGTCTCGGCTCGAACGTCCTCGCTGCGGACGACGGGGTCGAAGCACTCGTGTCGTGCGGCTCGAGGGTGAGCTGGCGGCGGTCTCGACCGACGGGACGTCTCTGACCGCAGGCGGCGGCGCGACGAACGCGGTCTGCCTCCACGCCGCGCGAAGCGCCGGTCTCGGAGGCTTCGAGTTCGCCTGCGCGATCCCCGGGACCGCAGGCGGCGGGGTGCGGATGAACGCCGGCGCCTACGGGAGCGACTGGACGGCGATCCTCGAGCGTGCCCTCGTCTGCACCGCCGACGGCAGTAGCCTGGCTCACACCCGAGGAGCTCGAGCTCTCCTATCGCCACTCCAACCTGGGGCCGGGCCAGGTCGTCGCGCAGGTCGTCTACCAGCCTCGAGCCGCGGCCGCCGGACGAGATCAAGGCAGAGGTCGCGCGCCTCGTCGCGCAGCGCAAGGCAACGCAGCCGACCAACAAGCGCACGTTCGGCTCGGTGTTCAAGAACCCGCCCGGCGAGCTCGGGGCAGGGAGGATGCTCGAGCTGTGTGGGCTGAAGGGCTACCGCCTCGGCGGCGCGATGATCTCGCCGATGCATGCGAACTTCATCGAGAACGCCGGCGGCGCGACGACCGCTGGACTGCCTCGCGCTGATGGCGGAGGCGCGACGGCGTGCCCTGGAGCAGTACGGCGCAGTGCTCGAGCACGAGGTGGTGCTGCTGGGCGAGATCGTCGTCGAGTGAGAGCACGCTCGGGCAGTCGGCGTTGGTGCGACTGCGCCGCTCACTAACCGCTGCTGCTGACGCCCTCAGACCACAGACCCTGTACATCTCTGTGGCACAGGACGTGGTACCGATGGATCACCGGCTCAACGTTAGTCGCAAGTTCCACGGTGGCGATTGAGCCGTCCTCGGAGTACGTCACGTTCGCGACACGCAGGAATCGGCCGGGCACGTCGCTCATCCCTGCGAGTGCCGCCTCCTCCGGGGATGCGTAGAGATCGTCGTCCACCGTGTGATCGTAAGGTCGATGCGGCCGTCAGGCGACATTCCCGAACACTGGGGCACGGAGGCAGAATCTCGCCGGAGCACGCGTACGGAACGCGCCAGTCGCGCTCGTCGACGGTGTTTCCTACGATGAGCGCAGTGCGCGTGATCGTCATCGGTGCTGCAACGCTCGCCGTTGTAGTCGGCGTGCTCCTGGCTGGGGCATCGGCATGGCGGTACCTGAACCCTCCTGTTCCGCCGGAGGTCGAACGGGAACAGATGGGGCTTCTTGAGCGGATCGTGCCTCTCCCTGGCGCGACGAGCGATCGTGCGGAGACGTTTAACGACAGCCCCGAGCATGAGAGCCGCGTCTGGGTCACGCAGCGGTTCGACCACCTGGCTCCGGGAACAACTCTCTCGGCAACGCTTCGCCATTACGCCCGTGTCATGCAGGCAGCGGGCTGGCGCAACGAGTGGGCTCGATCCAACGACCCGAGCCGAACGTTCATGAGTGGCCGACACGGGGAACATGGCTCGCCATTGAAATCCCTCACGACACAACGCAACCCGTTCGAGTGTCCGTCCACTGAACCGCTTCTTTCGGGCCGGGTAGCCTCGGCGTACGGCGAGTACCTCTGGCTAGTCGCTCAGGTGTCATTCGCGAACGCTGGGGCATCGCGGCGTTCTCTTCTCGACGAGCTGCCTGCGCGCGCGTCGACATCCCCGCTGCCCCAGCTCGGGGAGGGACTGACCGCGCCTCAAGCCACCTCGGCCGCCGACCCGGAGGCGAGCGCAGCCGCGTCGAAGCCCTTTACGATCAGCCATACCGCCAGAACCATTTCCTGCAGGGCCAACGGGACGAACAAGATATTGGCCAGGGTGGAGTTGGGATCCCCCTGTCCACAGGAGTGACAAGCTCGCGATGAGAAACAGCGGCGCCGTGACGAGGCCCCACAGCGACAGCCACCGAGGGACGAGGCTTGACTGGAACAGCAGGTAGTACAACATCACGGCGCCGATCGCGGAAACCGACTGTGCCAGCGTCAAGGCGAGATCGGACGTCGACTGAAGGACGATGCCACTGGTCTGGAAGTGCGAAGCGGCGGGCGCTCCCGCTGCTGCGAACGCTCGACTCAGCGGGAGGAACGCCCAGGCGGCGAGCACGGCGACGAGGTAGGTGCCGCCCTCGGTGATCCTGGTGCCGACGTACCACAGAGCCAGCCCCTTCTTGACGCTCGTATCGGCTACCCGATTCAAGATCGGGTAGAACATGAACGCCACACCGGCGGCGGCGACTGCCCCGACCAGGTTCAGCAGCGCCCACGTGATCAATTGGCTCTTGTGCGTCGCGGCGTTGGCGAGGATCCCCTCACCGTCGTCCAGAACACTCCAGGCCAATATGCTCGATGCCGGGAACACGGTCGCCATGATCCACAGCACGCCGACCCAGATCGCAGATTTTCGTGCCGTCGCCTCGTCAGCGAACAAAGGCGCAGGCGATATGAATCCGTCGTCGGTGGCAAACGGCCCGGGAGTCTCATAGACCCGACCCGACCGACCCACATGAGTGGCGCCGACGTACACCCCGGGGTGTGCGTGTCGTTTTGATTGCAACCTCCGCCGTCGATGTCTCGCCAACGCACGCGCGAGAACCCGATCCGATGGTCCCTACCCGTGCTTAGCGCGCGCAACCGGGTTCATTCACAAACTCGCTGCCTGGAGCTGCTCAGACGCTGCCCAGTGCACGCAACGTCACCTGAGCTCAGGCGTCATTCCCGCACACTGGGGCAGGCGAGGGCGTATGCCGCGCGCTGCTGGCTTGACGCGGCGATGGGTGACGGGTGACGTTCGGTAGGTAGCGCGTTCGACGCGGGCGTGTTTGAGGGTTACCAGGTTTGGTCGGAAGGACGTCTTCAGGCGGGAGTGGTGCCCGGCTTCTGCTGGGCGGCGGCAAACGGCGGCGGGCCGAGGATCTCGATGGTGTCGCTTCGCTCGGCGACCGCGCGCACTTTTGCGAAATCGGGCGGCCGCGACCCGGGCACCGCATCGGGACTCGCGGGCTCGCAAAGTTCTTCGTATTGCACCTCTGCCCACCCCGTGCCGGGCACGATCAGAAAGAGCAGCCGTGCGACCTCGGAGGTCACCAGGAAGGCGTGTGGCACGCCGCGCGGCGCCACGCAAACGCCGCGCTCGCCGACTCGATGCTCCTGGCCGTCGATGTGGACGAGAATCTCGCCCTCGAGCACATAGAGCACCTCGTCATCGCCGGGATGCTGGTGCAGAGGCGTCGTCTTGCCGAGTACCTCGCGATCCTCGACCAGCGCGAACGCTCCGGCCGTTTCCGCTGAGCTCGCCTTGATCGTGAAAAGCCCTCCGCCCGCGAACCAACACTGCTCGCCCTCGCCGTCCTGTCGGATCACCGACGCTGGACCGGTCATGACATTCCTCCGTTCTTATGAGACTCTAGTGCTCATGACCACATTGCAGTATCATGATGAGAATGTCAATCCCATATGAGCGCACCGGCAGAACACAGCAAAAGACGCGAACTCGGAACGCTCTCGTCGGCGCCGCGCGTGAACTGCTCGCCGAGGGAGAAACGCCGAGCGTCGAGAGAACTGCCGATCGAGCGGGAATCTCACGCGCCACTGCCTTCCGCTACTTCTCCAACCAGCGCGCATTGCTTGTCGCCACCTACCCCGAGCTCGAGGAACGGTCGCTGCTAGGAGCGGACGCGCCGGAGGATCCGATCGCCCGACTGGACGCCGTCACCAAGGAGTTGGCGCGCCAGATCCTCGAGCACGAGCCAGAGCTGCGCACCCATCTCCGTCTCTCCCTCGAACCAACGCCACATCAGCCGGACGAGCTTCCCCTCCGCCAGGGCCGCGCCATCGGGTGGATCGAGGACGCGTTGACGCCGATCCGCGAGCACATGCCAGAAACGCGACCTTCGCCGGCTCGTGCTCGCGATACGCGCCACGATCGGCATTGAGCCGCTCGTCTGGCTGACCGACGTCGGCGGCGTGTCCCGCGAACAGGCGGTCGACATCATGCGCTCATCAGCCCGCAGCCTCCTGCGAACGGCACTCTCCGACTCCAACCCAGCCCGATAGGCAAGGCGCCCATCACGCGGCGGTACGGTTCTACGCCTGAGCCTACCCAGTTGGCGCGCTGACGCGGCACACCTCAGGTGTCATTCCCGAACACTGGGGCATGCCAGGACTCTTGTATCAGGGCCAAGGTCGGATGGGTTGAGCGATTCGTCGTGCAGAAGGCGAACGATCTTGCGCAGGTCGGTGCGTACCGCGACCTTTCGTCGTCGCTCGCGGTTGATGTCTAGCGGTCGATCAACCGCTGGTTGGCTTCTGAGTAGCGGGCGCCCTCGGCCTCGATCTTCGCATCTTCGATCTGTGCGATGTCCTCTGGCGTGAGCCGGATGTCGGCAGCCGCGATGTTCTCTTCGAGCCTGTGCAGCTTGGTCGTGCCGGGGATCGGGACGATCCACGGCTTCTGCGCGAGCAGCCACGCGAGCGCGATCTGCGCGGGCGTCGTGTTCTTCCGCGCCGCGATCGAAGTCGAGCAGCTCGACGAACCCACTGTTCGCCTTGCGCGCCTCGAGGTCGACAAAGCGCGGGATCGTGTTGCGGAAATCGGAGCTCTCGAAGGTGGTGTTCTCGTCGATCTTCCCAGTGAGGAAACCCTTCCCGAGTGGGCTGAACGGGACGAATCCGATCCCGAGTTCCTCGAGCGTGGGCAGAATGGCCTCCTCGGGCTCGCGCCACCACAGCGAGTATTCGGACTGCAGCGCGGTCACGGGCTGTACCGCGTGAGCGCGGCGAATCGTCTGCACGCCCGCCTCGGACAGGCCGAAATGCTTCACCTTCCCGGCGTCGATCAGCTCCTTGACGGTTGCAGCAACATCTTCAATCGGGACGTTCGGATCGACGCGGTGCTGGTAGAGCAAGTCGATGCGATCGGTACCCAGCCGCGTCAGCGACCCATTGACAGCCCGCCTGATGGACTCCGGCCGGCTATCGGCACCGCGCGACGCGCCCGTCGACAACTCGAAACCGAACTTCGTAGCGATCACGACCTGGTCGCGAACCGGTGCAAGCGCCTCCCCGACCAACTCCTCGTTGGTAAACGGGCCGTAAACCTCGGCCGTGTCGAAAAAGGTGACACCACGCTCGACCGCATCGCGGATCAAAGAGATTCCCTGTTCCTTCGGCGGGATCGGCGGGAAACTCTGGCTCATTCCCATGCAGCCGAGCCCGATCGCCGAGACCTCAAGGCTGCCCAGTGACCGCTTCTGCACGTTGACTCTCCCTTAGATCGACAGACGTCGGGTTCTCCCGCAGCAGCTACTCAAGCAGCTCGCCGCGGCAGGTGACTCGCACTGCTGATTCAGGTACCCGCAGGGCAAAGCCTATGCGGTCGCCGGGTGACATTCCCGAACACATGGCGCAGGTGATGATTCGCTTCCCCAGCTGGTCTTGAGCTGACGATCTACGATCGGTCGCGTGGCCGAGTTCGTCCCGTCCGACTTCGACGTCCCACTCGGTCTCGAGACTTCCGAGTTCGTCCTCGAGCCGCTCGGGCCCGAGCACAACGAGCTGGACTACGAGGCCTGGACGTCGTCGATGGGGCACATCGCGACGACGCCCGGGTATCCCGACGGCTCCTGGCCGCGAGAGATGACGTCGGAGGAAAATCGGGGTGGACCTGCAGCGCCACGCCGACGACTTCCGCAAGCGGAAGGGGTTCACGTACACGGTGCTCGATCCGGTGAGCCGCGACGTGATCGGGTGCGTCTACATCTATCCAGTGCCCGACGGGGACTACGACGCCTGCGCGCTCTCCTGGGTGCGGGAGAGCCGCGCGCACCTGGACGCGCCACTCTGGCGCGCTGTGAGTGAGTGGCTCGCCGCCGCCTGGCCGTTCCGCAACGTCCAGTACGCGTCGCGCGTCTAGGCGCGACCGGAGCTTGCACCTCGCTACGACAGGGTGACATTCCCGCACACCGGGGCAACGAGCCGCTGCTCGAAAAGACCAGTAGAGCTGTCCGTAGGTACGGATCATGTAGCGCGATCGCACGTCCTGCGCGGTGCCATAGGATTTGCGCCGTGCCGTTCACGCTCAGGAACATCAAGGACGATCTGGAGGATCTCGGCTCGAGGTTCGACGGCGCGCCTGACCTGGAGTTCCGCTCGGCGACCGGGGCGCTCGAGCTCGAGGAATCCGGTCTGAGCTACCAGCGCGTCCCGCCCGGCTATCGCTTTCCGTATGGCCACACGCACAAGAAGCAAGAGGAGGTGTACGTGGTCGTGCGCGGGAGCGGGCGGATGAAGGTCGACGACGAGATCGTCGAGCTCAAGGAATGGGACGCGGTGCGCGTCCCGCCGGGTACGTGGCGAGGTTACGAGGCGGGGCCGGAGGGCCTCGAGATCCTCGTCATCGGCGCGCCCAATCTGGGCGAGGCTCAGCGCGAAGACGTCGCTGGCCAGCGCGACTGGTGGGCTGACTAGCAGACCGTGTCCGGGAGCCCCGAAGCGATCTTGGGCGCCCATGATCACGACAATCTCGGCCCGCCACTCGGGCCGGAAGACCAGGGGCGTGAAGACATGGTCAGGCGGGCTGCCACAGCTCGATCCGATTGCCCTCGGGATCGGTGACCCAGCCGAATCGACCGACACCCTCCATGTCCTGCGTCTCTTCGGCCACGTCCGCCCCCTTGGCGCGCAGTTGCGCGAGCATCGCATCCAGGTCGCCGACCCGGAAGTTGAGCATGGTCTGCTGGGCGCGTGATCCGAAGTAGTCGGTCTCGGACTCGAACGTCGCGAACACCGTCTGTCCGGCTTCCTGACTGCCACAGGCCGTTCTCATCGGCGTCCAGGCCGAGGCAATCGCGATACCACGCACCCAGGGCCGCCGGGTCGGCGGCCCGCATGAAGTGTCCACCGATTCCAAGCACACGTTCCAGGCCGCAATCTTGCCAGGACGGCGATCGGGTCCGCCACGGCGGTTGCCAGGGGGAGATGGTTGCGGCCGGCTCGAAGGTTGTTAGGGTCGTCGCATGCCCGAGGCGCCACTCGAGGACTCGGGGTCGGGTCTCGCACCCGCCGGCGACGGCTGGTTCGTCGTGAACGTGCGCGACGCCCAGTGGCTGACGGCGGAGAACCCTGAGAAGCGGCCTCCCGGCTCGGATTGCCGTTTCGAAAGCCGCGAGTTCTCGTTCCCACAGATCGGCATCAAACTCCGCGTCGTGGAGCCGGGCCAGCCGAACGGCCTCTACCACTCCGAGAACCAGCAGGAGGCGTTCCTCGTGCTTTCAGGCGAATGCAGGCTGCTCGTCGAAGGTGAGGAACGGCTCCTTCGACCGTGGGACTTCTTCCATAGTCCCCCGGGAACCCACCATATCTTCGTGGGCGCCGGCGACGGGCCGTGCGTGATCCTGATGGCCGGCGCGCGGTCGGAGAACGAGCAACTGCACTACCCGGTATCGGAGCTAGCGGCGCAATACGGGGCGAGCGTGGAGGAGGAGACCTCCGACTTCGAGCAGGTCTACGTGCGGTTCGAGCCGTCACGTCGGGAGCGTCCCTCGTACTGGGACCAACTCCCCTGGGCCTAGCCGAACGAACTCCAGGAGCTGGCTCGGGTGGATGCCGACCGCGGGCGCGGGCGGGTTACCCTGGCCTGATGCATCAGCATGGGGAGTGGTATGACCGCGCGCAGCAGGAGATCGTTCGCGCGTCAGTGGATCTCGAGGTGTTCCGGATGCTTGACCTGGGGGTCGGGACGGGCGAGACGACACGACGGTGTTTGGAGGCGCACCCGGCGGCGCACGCTGTGTGCCTCGACCAGAGCCAAGACAAGCTGGACGCGGCGGCCCGTGTTCTGGGCGCGAGAGCAGAACTGCGGCTCGGCCGCTTCCAGGATCCACTTCCCGAAGGGCCTTTCCAGCTGATCGTCTCCGCATTTGCCTTGCACCACGTCGACCCGGCGTTGAAGGCAGACCTGTTGCCCCGGGTTGCGGAACGACTGTCGGAGGGCGGACGGTTCGTGCTGGCCGATGTCGTAGAACCGCACGCTCCGGTCTCCGAGCCGACCCCACTGGATCGCGCACAGAGCATTGTCATCCGCACGGACGAACTGCTGGACGCCCTCCGCGAGGCCGGCTTTCAGCCCGAGGTTCGGTGGGCGGAGCGAGACCTCGTTGTCATTGCCGCGTCCGGTTCGGCGATCGGTCTCTAGCACTCGCCGCCGTTCGGTCGAGGGGGAAGCGGCTGAGCATGCGCAAGGAACCGCAGCGGGGGATCGATGCTCCAGAGCGACAGGGACGCACCCTCCTGAAACTGCGTGCCGAGCTTGCCGAGGTCGAGTCGCGCAAGACGTCGACCGACGACCGGTTGCCGGGAGTCGATGACAAGATAGGCCGGGCCGAAGGGCCGGCCGTCGCGGGTAACGAGCCCGCCGTCCTCGACCGTGAGCTGCGGTGATTCCAGATTGTCGCGGCTGATCGTTTCGAAGATGTGCGCCACCCGATCGACCCGGGTGTTGAAGAATTCGGTCCAGACGACGAGTGCTTGCTCAGGGTCATCAACACGGCGGCCAGCTCGAGCGCCCGCAGGGGCGTAAGCCGGAGCAGCCGCTCGCGGACGTCGTGTGACAGCGTCGCACCTTCGAGATAGACGAGCGCTGCAACGGCTGCGACGATCATCAGCGCGGCGCCCAGCTGTGTCGCACAACCGAGTGCAGTTCGCCGCCGGTTTCGGGTCGACCCAGAGCGCTCGTGCAACAGGCAGCAAGTCTTCTTGGCACACCCGACCGCTGTCAAATGGTCGCGAGGCGCCATGACCCCGCTCGAGCTCGCCCGACTCATGGTGGCCGGGTAGCGTCTCGCCGATGCCCGGACTCGAGACCGATCTCGATGCGATCGCGGGTGAGACATCGTTCTCGGGTGTGGTGCGGATCGACCGCGCGGATACGACCGAGCTGACGAAGGCATATGGGCTGGCGCATCGTGGGTACGAGATCCCCAATGAGGTCGGCACGCAGTTCGCGATTGCGAGCGGGACGAAGGGTCTGACGGCGCTCACGGTGGTGAGCTTGATCGAAGACGGCTCTCTCGATCTCTCGACTACTGCTCGTTCAGTCCTCGGCGACGATCTCCCGTTGATCGACGATCACGTGACGGTCGAGCACCTTCTCTCCCACCGATCAGGGATCGGCGACTACCTCGACGAGAGCGGCGACCTTGATCTCGACGACTACCTGATGCCGGTCCCGGTGCACGAGCTCGCCACGACCGAGCAGTACGTCGCCGCCGTGGACGGCCATCCAACGACGTTTCCCCCGGGCGAGCGATTCGCCTACTGCAACAGCGGCTATGTCGTCCTCGCGTTGATCGTCGAGCGCGTGAGCGGGGTTCAGTTCCACGAGCTCGTGCAGCGGCGCGTGTGTGAGCCGGCCGGGATGGTCGACACGGCGTTCCTGCGCTCGGACGAGCTTCCGGGACGTGCCGCTCTCGGTTACCTCACGATCGACGGTGTGTCGAGAACGAACGTGTTCCACCTCCCGGTGCGCGGCAGCGGCGACGGCGGGATCTACTCGACAGGCGCCGACATCAGCTCCCTCTGGATGGCGTTCTTCGCCGGGCGGATCGTGTCGCTGGACTGGGTGGGCGAGATGGTGCGCGCCCGCGGCGACCTGCCACCTGGATCCAACCGTTACGGCCTCGGCTTCTGGCTGCACGCCTCTACGGACACGGTGATGCTGGAAGGCTGCGACACCGGAGTCTCCTTCCGGAGCGTTCACGAGCCGCACACGGGCCTGACGCACACGGTGATCTCGAATACATCCGATGGCGCGTGGCCGATCACGCGGTTCCTCGACGAGCAGCTCGGCACCTGATCCGCGGGAGATACGCTGGGTCGGATGTCGAAGCTGAGATTCCAGATCACGATTTCGCTGGACGGCTATATCGCCGGGCCGAACCAGAGCGTCGAGAACCCGCTCGGTGAGGGTGGCATGCAGCTTCACGAGTGGGTCTTCGGGCTGGAGGCATGGCGGAAGCCTCACGGTCTCGAGGGCGGGGAGGTAACAGCGTCGTCGGCGGTAATCGAGGCTACGCTCGAGAACATCGGCGCGACCGTGATGGGCAGGAACATGTTCGGGGGCACCGGATCGTGGGCCGATCACCCCTGGGATGGTTGGTGGGGCGAAGACCCGCCGTTTCATCACCCCGTGTTCATCGTCACCCATCACGCTCGGGAGCCGGTCACGATGGCCGGAGGCACGACCTTCAACTTCGTCACGGACGGCATCGAATCCGCGCTCGCTCAGGCCCGAGAGGCGGCGGTGGGAAAAGACGTCAACCTCGGCGGCGGCGCGAACATCGCCCAGCAGTACCTCAAGGCCGGGCTGGTCGACGAGTTTTGGCTGCACGTCGTCCCGGTCATCCTCGGTGACGGAGCGCGGCTGTTCGACAACCTCTCGGGCGATGACCTCCGGCTCGAATGCACCCGCGTCGTCGAAGCGCCGGGCGTGACGCACCTCGGTTACCGCGTTCTGGGTTCCTAGCCGACCGCGGCCCTGATCGCCTTCGCGGCGTCAGCCACGCCGGCTGCCGAGCTCTCGAGGAGATTCTGCAGCGTGAAAAAGGCGTGGATCTGACCCGGGAAGAGGGTGGTGGTCACGGCCACCCCCGCAGCTTCGAGCCGTGCGGCATAGGCCTGCCCCTCATCGAGGAGGGGATCGTGCTCGGCGAAGACGAAATGGGCCGGCGGCAGACCCGAGAGATCGTCCGCGCGCAAAGGTGAGGCGTACGGGTGCGACCGTTCCCCGACCTCCGGGACGTAGTGATCCCAGAACCAGGTCATGTCCTGCCTGTTGACGATGAGGTTGCCTTCGGAATACCGCTCGTAGGAGGCGGTGGTGAAGTCGTGGTCGACCACCGGGTATACGAGCAGCTGGAACGCGATCGCCGGGCCGCTTTCATCACGAGCGCGAAGGGCCGTGGCCGCGGCGAGGTTGCCGCCTGCACTGTCGCCGGCCACAACGAGTGGGGTGGAGCCGGCGAGGTTTCCAGCGATCCAGACGGTCGCGTCGTACGCGTCGTCGGCAGCGGTCGGGAAGCGATGCTCCGGTGCAAGCCTGTACTCGACGCTCACAAGTCGCGCGTCCGTCGCGACGGCCAGCGCTCGTGCCACCGCGTCCCATTCGTCGACGTTGCCGATCACCCAGCCGCCACCGTGGAAGAAGACGATCGTCGCCGAGGGAGCTGTGGTCGGCTCGTACACGCGGGCGCCGATCTCACTGCCGTCACGAACGGGAATCGTGATGTCGCGCACGCTCACGACGTATGGCCCGGCGCCGATCATCGTGGCCACGAAGGCGGTAATGCCCCGCGCGTCGACGGCTTCCATCTCGTAGAGCGGGGGGCCGCCACCGGCAGCCATCCCTGCGAGTAGCTCCTGGGTCTGCGGATCGATCTCCACTGTCGTCAGATCCTCTCAATCGTCAGCGTTGGCGCCGCGTCGGCGCGATGAGCGGATCCTACGCGGGTGTCCGCCGGCGATGCGACGCGTGGGTAATCTCGGGAGCCGATGACACGGGAGCGAGACGACCTTCGGCACGCAGGCCCATGGCGTTCGGAGGTGCTGAACGTCGGTGCGAACCTCGCGAGGATCGGGGCTGAGCTCGACCGCTTCATCGAATCCTCGGGTGGCGACCCCGTCGCGCGCCGCGAAGCCTGGACGGCGGAGCTCCAGCGGCCTCTTCCCGAGAACGGCGTCGGCGCGCAAGCAGTGATCGACGAGATCGTCGCAACGATCATTCCGAACGGAGCGCGCTGGATGGAGCCGGGCTTCACGTCCTGGATCACGGTCGGGCCGGACACTGTTCCGATTGTCGCATCGGCAGTCGCCTCGGTCGGATCGCCGCAGCGCTACACGATCACCGCCTTCAACCTGCTGGAGGAGGTCTCGCTCGAATGGCTCGCCGAGCTGTGCGGGCTGGGCAACCGGATGCAAGGCGTGTACTCGAGCGGCGGCTCGGTGGCCAACCTCGTCGCACTCGGCGCCGCGCGTCAGTGGGTGCTCGAGCAGCGAGGGATCGACCCTGCCGCGGATGGGCTCGGTGGCCTTTCGCTGGCGCTCTACGCGTCAGCTGAAGCGCACCACACGGTCCGGCGCGCGGCCGCGGTCCTCGGCATCGGTCGCTCCGGCGTACGGGTGATCGGTACCGACGGGAGCCAGCGGATGCGAATCGATCTTCTGCGCTCCGCGATCGAAGCGGACGTGACCGCCGGCATCGTCCCCGTCGCCGTCGTCGCGACCGCCGGGACGACGAACACGGGCGCGATCGATCCACTGCGCGAGGCCGGCGAGCTCGCGCAGGAGCACGGCGCGTGGTTCCACGTCGACGGTGCGTACGGGCTTCCTGGGCGACTCGACGATCGCATCGAGTCCCTCTACGACGGCCTGGACCTCGCCGACTCGGCGATTGTCGATCCACACAAGTGGCTTGGTGCGCCTGTCGGCATCGCCGCAACGTTCGTGCGCGACAGGTCGATCTTGCATCGCGCGTTTACGCAGGAGCCGGCGGCCTACCTCGAAGGCGCGTTCGACGGCGCGGACGATGTCCAGATATCGCTCGACAGCCCAGGCGTCCCGTACATGGACTTCGGCGTCGAGCTGTCGGCGCCCTCGCGTGGGGTTGTCGTCTGGAGCATTCTCAGAGAGCTTGGACGCGAAGGAATGAAGGCGCGGATCTGCCGCGACAACGACTTCGCCCGACGACTTGCGGATCACGCCCGCAGCCACCCACGACTCGAGCTGGTCACCGAGCCTGTTCTCTCGATCTGCTGCTTTCGCTACACGGCGCCGGGAATCGACGACCTCAACGCCTTCAACACGGCGCTTCTGCGCCGGCTCGTTCGGGAGACTCCGCACCTCCCGAGCTCGACCGTCGTGAACGGCACGTACGTCATCCGGCCGTGCTTCATCAATGCCCGCACCACCGAGGAGCACGTCGACGGCTTGGCCGAGGCAGTCGTCTCGCTCGGCGACGAGATGCTGGCCACGGACCTGAACCGTCAACTCCGTCCGCAACAATTCAGAGATGGGGAAGACTGTCCGCCTGACGATGGTGCCGGACGAGGGGGCAGCGGTCATCCTCTGCGGCATGCTCGAGGACGAGGGGATTCGCTGCATCCACCGTCCGACCGACCTGGCCCAGGGCGCCTGGGACGGCGGCTATGGCTTTGCCGGCTGGCGAGAGGTGCTCGTCGATGAGGTCGACTTCGAGCGGGCCAGCGTGCTCGTGCCGAAGCCACGCGCGTAGCTCGCGCTCGTTCCTCAGCCTGCGACCCGCCAAGACGTTAGCCTGCGGCCAATGGCGGCTCAGCGCACCCCGTTCGTCTTCGAAGCGCTGCTCCGTCTCCACAAGGGCACCGATCCTGCGGCACCCGGGGCGGCGGTGACGGTCGAGCTCTGCGGGCACTGGGAGCATGAGGGCGGCTGTCGTTGGCCTCACAACAACGAGCTCGGGATCGGGAGTGACGCCCCGAACTTCCGGACGCTCTTCGTGGCACCGCCTGCCGAGGAGCAAGAGGTGCGCGAACGCATCGAGCTGGCTCTGAGATCGGGACAGGGGTGGTCGGTCGACGACTGCGGTCGGCGCGCGCTGCTGCCGCAGGAGCAGGCGCTGGCCGCGCGGCTGGCGGACACGCCGCTTCCGTAGCCCTTGGAAGCACAGCTCGTACGTGGGGGCTATCGCGCCCTGCTCGGACGCCCGTCGGTGCGACCGTTGCTCGCTGCGCTCGCGGCCGCGTGGCTGTCGTTCGGGATGGTCGGCCTTGCGCTCATCCTCTCGGTGCATCGGGCGACCGGCTCGTACGGCGCGGCCGGTGTGGTCATGGCGGCGTTCTCGGTTGGGGCAAGCGCTCTCGCACCGATGCGTGGCCGACTGCTCGACCGGCGAGGCGTGCGACCGTGGCTCCTGGCGTTCGCGGCCGGGTACGGCACTCCGCTCATTCTGTTGACCGTCCTGGCGAGCGGTGGGTCGAGCACGTGGCCGCTCGTCGTGTGCGCGGCCTTCGCGGGTGTCAGCGCACCGCCGCTCAACGCGACGGTGCGAGGAATGTGGTCGAGTGCGGTTGAGCCCTCGGAGCTGCGCCGTGCCTACGCACTGACGTCGCTGATCGGAGATGTCGGCATGGTCGCGGCGCCTGCGCTTTGTGGAGCGATGTTCGTGCTGGCTCCGTGGAGCCCGCTGCTGGTGTGCGCGTTGAGCCCATTGGTGGGCGCAGCGATCGTGCACCGTCGCAGCCGTTCGACGAGTACGGGCGACCCAATCCGACGTCACGCGGGAATCGCCGCTCGCAAGCAGCGCGATGCGCGCATTGCTCATCGTCTCCGTCGCGTTGGGTGCCGCACTTGGCCTCGTCGAGGTGGCCGTGCCGGCGGTCGCAACGGGATGGGACATCGAGAGCTACACCGGTCTTCTCCTCGCGTCGTTCGCCCTCGGGAGCGTCGTCGGTGGGTTGTGGTTCGGTCGTCGGGAATGGCACCGCTCCGCCCAGGAGCGCTACCTCATCGCCGTGGCCCTGGTCGCGGTCGCCTTGGGCCCTCTCGTCCTTGCGACGAGCCCGGAAGCGCTGGCACCGCTCTTGTTCGTTGCAGGGCTCAGCTTCGGCCCCGCCACGATCTCCCTCTTCGAAGCGCTCGATGCGGTGGCGCCACCAGGCTCGACGGAGGCGCTCACATGGGTGACGACCGCCGAGTCGGCCGGAATCGCCATGGGCGCCGCCCTGTCCGGGTGGATGGTCTCGACGCTCGGCGCCCGGTCGCCCTTCGTCGCGGCTTCCGTGATTCTCGCGATCGCTGCCGTAGGCGCGCTGGCCTGGCGCGCCCGCGGACGGGAACCATCTCGTTGAACGTGGAGTACTAGGCCTGAGACCGGGAGCCGGGCGCTGAAGGCTCAGCGCCCGGCGTCGACCAGAAGCTCTAGCTATCCGAGCGGAGTTGCCCGCGGAGCGCACCGCCGGGGTACTTGGCGTTGTGCACGTTGACGTAGTACCCGGCCGGGTTCTTCTTGATGACGGCCGCGACTGCGGCAGGAGCCGTGACGCACCCCTTCGCCTTGTAGGTGGCGCCGAATGGCACGACGACAGGCCCTGCTACGCCCGGCCCGCCCTTGTGGATGTGGGCAGCGCTGAGCGTTCGCGACCTTGGACGTCTTGATCTCCCAGCACACCTGGGTGCCGTTGATCTTGACCTCCGCGGTGCCTCTGCCGTCCGGGTCACCCTTCGGTACCTCGGTCTTGCCGGTCAGCGTTGCGTGCAGCGAGTTGCCGCCCTTCGAGACTGCACCGCTCGCGCCGGCCACGGCGATCAGCGCGACCGCTGTTCCGACGCCGATTGATCTGAGCTTCATGATGGTTCCTTTCGGTTGGGGTCGGGTTCAAGGGGTACGGCCGACTCGGCGCGACGGATTGCCGGGTCAGAGGAGAGAGAAGGGCAGACGCGAACTGAGCCAGGTGGCAAACCGGAGCGGACGAGCCGGCGGAGGGGCGCGCCCCCGGACGCGAGAGGGAAGTGTCGTCGTACCGTTCTCGCGGGCGGATACGGGCGATCGTCTCGACCTCGGCCGCCTCGTCCCCTCCGGCCGATCTCTCGCGCTCGCCTTCGCATTGCTGGCCGGAGCGGTCGGCGCCTACCTCGTCGCGCGGGAGACGGCGCTGTTCAGCGTCCGTCAGGTTTCCGTGGAGGGTGCGCCGCCCGGTGTGGCGCGACAGGTCGAGCGGTCGCTCGGCAAGACGCGCGGGACGAGCCTGCTGGCGGTGGACGTCGCGGCGGCACGGGCAGCGGTTCAGGCGCTCCCGTGGGTCGCCGCGGTGTCGTTCGACCGCGCGTATCCGCACACACTCCGCGTGAGGGTGACGATCGAGCGTCCAGTGGCGGTTGCCCGCCAGGGCACCTCATCGTTCCTCGTCTCTGCGGACGGTCGGGTCGTCGCACGGGTTGACAAGGGAAAGCGTCCCGCGCTCGCGCGCATCTGGGTGCGGAGCGACGTGAAGCTCGAGCCGGGTCTTCCGGTGAGCGGGGACTTGCTCGCCGCCGTGAACGCCGTCTCGCCGCTCGAGGGGTCGGGCTTTCCCCAGCGCGTCACCTCGGTGACCGTGGGGGAGGAGGCGATCACCTTGCGGCTTCGGTCGGGTCTCGAGCTGCGCCTGGGGGAGCCGGTCGACCTCGACCTCAAGCTCGCCGTGGCGGCCGCGGCGCTACCGCGGCTCCAGCCGGGCGCCACGTACCTCGACGTCAGCGTCCCGGAGCGGCCAGTCGCCGGAGCGGCGTCATCGACGTCGTTTGGCCCGTGAGCCGATATCAACCTCGACTTGAGCTTGAGTGTTAGACCTCAACGAAACCTTGAGAGTTGCGTTGACAATGCCGACAAGGAGTCCGTACCCTGGCTCCGAATCAGGGTCTGTTTACAACCCATAGCTCGATAAGAGCTTGAGCCTCAGGTAGGTCGAGAGATGAACAGCCAGTCCGGTAACTACCTCGCAGTGATCAAGGTCGTCGGTGTCGGCGGCGGCGGAACAAACGCGGTCAATCGCATGGTCGAGTCGGGTCTCACAGGCGTCGAGTTCATCGCCGTGAACACGGACGCCCAGGCGCTTCTCGATGCAGACGCGGACGTCAAGATTCACATCGGCTCCAAGGCGACGCGTGGTCTCGGCGCCGGCGCCGATCCGAACGTGGGGCATGCCGCGGCACAGGAGAGCCGCGACGAGCTGAAGGAGGCGCTCAAGGGCGCCGACATGATCTTCGTCACGGCGGGTGAAGGTGGTGGCACCGGGACGGGGGCGGCGCCGATCGTCGCCGAGCTCGCGAAGGAGCTCGATGCTCTCACGGTCGGTGTCGTGACCAAGCCGTTCGCCTTCGAGGGAGCTCGCCGCTCGCATCAGGCCGACTCCGGAATCCAGAACCTCCGCGAGCGCGTCGACACGTTGATCGTGATCGAGAACGACCGGCTTCTGCAGGTGGTCGAGAAGACGACGCCTCTGAACGACGCCTTCAAGATGGCGGACGACATCCTGAGGCAGGGCGTTCAGGGCATCACCGACCTCATCACCGTGCCGGGTCTCGTGAACCTCGACTTCGCCGACGTTCGCACCGTGATGCGCGACGCCGGCTCGGCGCTGATGGGAATCGGCATCGCACGGGGCGAAGGCCGCGCCGCGGCCGCCGCGCACGCCGCGGTGTCCTCTCCTCTTCTCGAGACGACGCTCGACGGCGCGACCGGTGTGCTGCTCAACGTCACCGGCCCGTCCGACATGGGGCTCTTCGAGGTGACGGAGGCAGCCGAGGTCGTCACGAGTCACGCCGATCCGAACGCGAACGTCATCTTCGGTGCGGTCGTCGACGAGTCGAAGGGCGATGAGATGCGCGTCACCGTGATCGCGACCGGGTTCGGCGGCAGGCCTCGTCGGCGTCGGATCGAGGTCGGTGCTTCGAGCTCGAGTAGCGAGAACGTGGTGCCGCGGTTCGAGACGACACCCTCGCCTGAGCTCGACATCCCGAGCTTTCTCAGAGACAGCTAGCGCGCGGGAGGAGGCAGTGCCCCACGGGTATGGCTTCAGCCGTACCCGCAGGATGTGGTGCGCCGGAACGCCTCTTGTTTAGCGACAACCCAGGCTGAGCGGGGACGGCTGAAGCCATACCCGCTGAGCCTCTCGCCAGAAGCGACAGCCCAGGCTGAGCGGGGACGGCTGAAGCCATACCCGCTCCCGTAACGCCCTACGGGGAACATGCGCCCCGCCGCGCAGGTTAGAGTCCTCGCTCGTGGATTCGACCGTGCCGCTTCAGCGCACTCCGCTCTACGACCGCCACGCCGCAGCCGGCGCCCGTCTTGTTCCCTTCGCCGGGTGGGAGATGCCGGTGCAGTACGACGGCGTGATCGCCGAGCACCTTGCTGTTCGCAGAGACGTCGGTGTCTTCGACGTCTCGCACATGGGTCAATTCCACGTCGAAGGCCCGACCGCAACCGAGCTGCTCCAGGGTCTTCTCTCCAACGACCTCGCGCGACTTGCCGACGGAGAGGCCCAGTACACGCTGCTCACGAACGAGCGCGGCGGAATCGTCGACGACCTCATCGCCTACAGGATCGGCCCGGCGCACTACCTGCTCGTCGTCAACGCGGGGAATCGCGCGACCGCATACGCGTGGCTCAAAGAGCGCGAGATCCGCGGGTCCGAGGTGCGTGACGCCTCTGACGAGTATGCGCTGCTGGCCGTCCAGGGGCCAAGCTCCCTCGAGACCCTTGGTCTGCCGGACGCGCCAGCGTTCACTCACGCGATGGGAGAGCTCGACGGAGTCGAAGTGATGATCTGCCGCACGGGCTACACCGGCGAGCGTGGTGTCGAGCTCATGTGCCCTGCCGAGGATGCAGAGCAGCTCTGGGACGCGGTCATCGCCCGCGGCGCTGTTCCCTGCGGGCTCGCGGCCAGAGATACGCTTCGCCTCGAGGTCTGCTACCCGCTTCATGGCAACGACATCACGCAGGAGACCGACGCAATCTCGGCCGGGCTCGGCTGGACGTGCTCCTTCGAAAAGGAGTTCACCGGCTCCGCGGCGCTTCAGGCCGTCAAGCGCGACGGCCCGGCGGAGCGCCTGGTTGCATTCGTGATGGAGGAGAAGGCCGTTCCTCGAAGCGCGATGCCGATCATCGGCGGCGGAGTCGTGACCTCGGGAACGCACTCGCCCTCACTCGATCTCGGCATCGGGCTCGCCTACGTTCCCGCCGCAAGCGCGGCCCCGGGCACGGAGTTGGTCGTCGACGTCCGGGGAAAGCCGCGTCGCGCCCGTGTCGTCCCGAAACCCATCTACGTCAAGGAGAAACGCTAGTGCCGGCAGACGAGAGTTACCCCGAGGAGCTTCGCTACCACCCCGAGCACGACTGGGCGCGGGTCGAAGGTGACGAGGCAGTGCTCGGTGTCACGTGGTTCGCGCAGGACGCGCTCGGTGAGCTCGTGCATTTCGAGGCCCCGGCCGTGGGCACGTCGACCGTCAAGGATCAGTCGTACGGTGAGGTCGAGTCCGTCAAGGCCGTCTCCGACGTGATCGCTCCGCTTTCCGGTGAGATCCTCGAAGTCAACGAGCAGGCGACGGACGGGCCCGAGTTGATCAACGAGGATCCCTACGGCGGCGGCTGGCTTGTCCGGATCCGCATGTCAGATCCCTCCGAGCTCGATGGGCTTCTCGACGTAGCCGCCTACAAGGCCGAGCTGGCCAGTCAGTGAGCACAGCGGGGTACCTCTCTCTGACCGACGCCGACCGCGATGCGATGCTCGCGGCGATCGGTGTCGACTCGATCGACGACCTCTTCGCGCAGATCCCGGAGGGCGTGCGCTTCGCACGCGATCTGGACGTGCCGGGCGCACTCGGAGAGTCCGAGCTGCTGCGTCATCTCGAGGAGCTCGCGGCGCGTAATACCGACACCACGCGCGAGCTCTCGTTTCTCGGCTGCGGGATCTACGACCACTACGTCCCCGCGATTGTCGACACGTTCCTGGGTCGCGGCGAATTCCTCACCGCGTACACGCCCTACCAGCCCGAGATGAGCCAGGGCGTGCTGCAAGCGATCTTCGAATACCAGACGGCGATCTGCGAGCTCACCGGGATGGACGTCTCGAACGCCTCGGGTTACGACGGGACCACCGTTGCCGCCGATGCCTGCTTCATCGCCAAGGCACACACCGGGCGAGAGCGCATCGTGCTGGCGGAGACGCTGCATCCGATGGCCCGCCAGGTCGTCAAGACCTACGCGCCCGGGTTCGGGATGGAGGTCGTGGAGGTACCGCACGAGGGTGGCACGATCGACCCGGTGCGCTTCGCCGAGGCCTCGCAGGGCGCGGCGATCGCGCTGTTCCAGCAGCCCAACGTCTTCGGCTGCCTCGAGGCGGCGCCGGAGCTGGCAGCCGCAGCGACAGAAGGCGGCGCGCTCCCGGTGGCGCACGTCGATCTCGCTTCGCTCGGAATCCTCGAGGCGCCCGGCAACTACGGCTGCGCGATGGCGATCGGCGAAGGACAGGCGATCGGCAACTATCAGAGCTACGGCGGCCCGCACTACGGCTTCCTTGCGGCCCGCAACGAGTTCATCCGGCGGATGCCAGGTCGCATCGTCGGTGAGACAACCGACCTCGCCGGAGAGCGCGGCTTCGTGCTCACCCTGCAGACGCGCGAGCAGCACATCCGGCGTGAGAAGGCGACGTCGAACATGACGACGAATCAGACGCTGCTCGCGCTCGGCGGTCTCATCACCCTCTGCTGGCTCGGTCCCGAGGGGTTGCGCGAGCTGGGGGAGACGTGCGCGTCGCTGACCGCGTACGCCGTCGAGCAGCTTCCGCTCGAGCCGGTGTTCGACCGGCACGTGTTCAAGGAGGTTGCGATGCGCACGCCGATTCCGGCCCGCGAGGTCGTCCGGCGCGCACGAGAGCGGGGCGTCCATCCGGGCTACGCGATCGGGCGGGACTATCCGGGGATGGACGATGTCCTCTTGATGGCGTTCACCGAGCGACGGACGCCGGCCGATGTCGACCGTCTCGCACGCGTGCTCGAGGAGGTCTGCGGCTGAGTGGAGCTCATCTACGAGAAGTCGAAGCAGTGGGCGGCGCGCCGGCCGGGTGCCGCAGTACGACCTCCCCGTGCCGGAGCTTCCGAGCGAGCTACGGCGCGCGGCGCCGCCACGGCTACCCGAAGTCCCCGAGAACGAGATCGTCCGCCATTTCACGGCTCTCGCCGATCGCAACTTCGGGATCGACACGGGCTTCTACCCGCTCGGCAGCTGCACGATGAAGCACAACCCGAGGATCAACGAGCGGGCCGTCGGCATCCCGGGATTCCGGGACCTGCACCCGCTCCAGGAGGACGAGGGCGCTCAGGGCGCACTCGAGCTGATGTGGCACCTCCAGCAGATCCTCGCGGAGATCGCCGGGCTTCCCGGTGTGACGATCCAGCCGGCAGCCGGGTCTCAAGGCGAGCTCACGGGGCTGATGCTCATGCGCGCGTACTTCGCCGACCGCGGCGAGCACGAGCGCAACGTGATCATCACCGCCGACACCGCGCACGGGACGAATCCGGCCAGCGTGACGATGGCGGGCTTCGAGCTCGCGAAGGTCGGCACGACCGATCGTGGCAACCTCGACCTCGACGACCTGCGGGCGAAGGTCGACGGCCGGACCGCCGGATTGATGCTCACCAACCCGTCGACCCTGGGGTTGTTCGACGAGGGGATCGAGGCGGTCGCCGAGATCTTCCACTCGCGCGGCGCGCTTCTCTACTACGACGGCGCGAACCTGAACGCCGTGGTCGGAAAGTCCCGCCCCGGCGACATGGGCTTCGACATCGTCCACTACAACCTCCACAAGACGTTTTCGCAGCCGCACGGCGGCGGCGGGCCCGGGGGAGGGCCGGTCGCCGTGCGAGAGCAGATCGAGCCGTTTCTTCCGGCGCCGGTCGTGGCCCGAGACGGTGACACGTTCCGGCTCGACCACGACCGACCGAAGTCGATCGGGCGCGTTCGCGGATACGGCGGGCCGTTCGGCGTGTTCGTTCGGTCGTACGCGTTCATGCGCTCGTACGGCCCGGCGCTCCGCGACATGTCCGAGGTGGCGGTTCTCAATGCCAACTACCTGCTTGCGCAGCTCCGCGACGCCTATGAGCTGCCGTACGACCGCCACTGCATGCACGAGTTCGTCCTGTCGGCACGCAGGTTGAAGCGCGAGCACGGAGTGACTGCGCTCGACGTTGCGAAGGGGCTGATGGATCACGGGATCCACCCACCGACGATCTACTTCCCACTCGTTGTGCCCGAGGCGCTGATGATCGAGCCCACCGAGAGCGAGACGAAGGAGCGGCTCGACGAATTCGTCGCCGCGATGCTCCAGATAGCGGACGACGCGGCGACGAACCCGCAGCGTCTCCATGACGCTCCGTCGACCCGCTCTGTCCGGCGGCTCGACGAGGTCAAGGCGGCGAAACAGCCGGTTGTCCGTTATGCCTTTGGCGAGACGCCCGCGAGAACGTGAGAGGAGCAAACGATGACCATCACCGTCGCGCATGAGCTGATCGAGCTGTCGCACAAGCTGGTCCAGGCCGTCGTCGATCGTGACCTGGCGCTTCTCGACGAGCTCCTCGCCGCCGAGTTCACCCTTCAAGGCGCGGCCGGTGAGATGAGTCGCGCAGAGTTCCTGGAGGCGGCCGCCGGCCCGTATCGGATCGACGAGTTCAGCTACGAGCAGATCGATCCCGAGATCTATGGCAACACCGCAGTTCTCGTCTCGCGCTACAGCCAGGTCGCGCGACTCGACGACCGGGACCTCTCGCGCAGCATGAGCGTCACCGATATCTGGACGCGACGCGACGGGCGCTGGCAGATCGTGCGCAGGCACGCGACGGTTCCCGTCGGCAGGTAGTTCGCTCCGACGCCGTTCTGACGGTCTAGACCGCTTGCGGAGTGGCGTTGCGGCGCGGCGCGGCTGCAAGCTGGCCGCAGGCGGCGGCAATGTCGCGCCCGCGGGTGAGCCGAACGGTCGAGGGAACGTGGGCGCGGTCGAGCTCCTGCTTGAACGCGGCGATCGTGTCGCGCGAGGAGCCGTCGAAGCTGCCGGCGGGTTCGATGGCCAGGGTTGTAGGGGATGAGGTTGACCTTGAATGCGTCTCGCCCGAGCACCTGCGCGAGCTCCTTTGCCTGCGCTGGGCTGTCGTTCACGCCGGCGAGCATCACGTACTCGATGAACACCTTGCGGTTCGTGCGTTCGTGGTGCGTGCGACACAGCGCGAGCACCTCGTCGAGCGGATAGCGGTCGTTCACGGGCATCAGCTGGCTGCGGAGCTTCGGGTCGGCGGCGTGGAGAGAGAAGGCCAGCCGGATCGGCACCTCCACCTCCTCGACGAATCGCTCGAGCCCGGGAATCCAGCCGACGGTGGAGATCGTCGTCCGGCGGTGGGTGATGCCGAGGTCTGGAAGCCTGCTCGCCGCCGCGAGCACGTTCTCGACATTGAGGAAGGGCTCACCCATCCCCATGAAGACCAGATGGTTGAGCTCGTCGGTACGGCGAAAGTGCAGCACCTGGTCGAGGATCTCCGAAGGGCTGAGGTTCCGGCCGAACGCCATTTGCCCCGTCGCGCAGAACGTGCAGGTGAGTGGGCACCCCGACTGGGACGAGACGCATACCGAGCGTCGTCCGTCGTGGTAGCGCATCAGGACCGCCTCAACCGGATGGCCGTCGGCGGTGAGAAACAGCGTCTTCGTTGTGCCGTCCTTCGACCGCTGCTCGTTGCTGACGGTGAGCGTCGAGAAGGGGACCTCGCTCGAGAGCGTCTCGCGGAGGGCCTTTGGGAGATTCGTCATCTCGTCGTAGCTGCCCGCTCCGCGCGCCGTCCACTCCCACACCTGCTTGGTGCGAAACGCGGGAGCCCCCGTCGCCGCGAGCGTCCGCTCGAGCAGCTCGAGGTCCATCCCGAAACTGTAGACGACGGGTTGTCGGGTCTCGGCCACGCCGTGGCGACGAGATAGGTTTGAGAGGTGATCGACCTGCGCTCCGACACTGCGACTCGCCCGACCTCGGCGATGCGCGCGGCGATCGCTGCCGCGGAGGTCGGAGACGAGCAGCGGCGCGAGGATCCCGCCGTCACCGCGTTGCAGGAGCGTGCTGCCGTCCTCCTCGGGCACGAGGCTGCGCTCTTCCTGCCGACCGCGACGATGGCGAACCAGATCGCGCTCAAGCTGCACTCTCGCCCTGGCGATGTGCTCGTGGCCGAGCGACGCGCCCATATCGTCATCTACGAGTACGGGGGCGCAGCCGCTCATGCCGGGCTCATGATCGAGGCGATCGAGGGCCACAACGGGATGATCTCGCTGGCGCAACTCGACGCGATCACGTACCCGGGCACCAAGTCCGCTGACCAGCGCCCGGCCGTGCTGGCGCTCGAGACGACCCACAACTCGTCAGGTGGCCGGTGTCTCCCACCTGCCGAGGTTGCAGCAGTGGCTGCTCTCGCCCGAGAACGAGGTCTCCGCGTGCATCTCGACGGTGCGCGCCTTCTCAATGCGGCCGTTGCGCTCGGCGTGAAGCCGGCCGAGATCGGATCCCATTTCGACACGGTGACCCTGTGCCTCTCGAAGGGGCTCGGGTGCCCTCTCGGCGCCGTGCTCGCCGGCATCCCGCGAGACGATCGAGCGAGCGTGGCGGGAGAAGCACCTGTTCGGCGGTGCAATGCGCCAGGCCGGCATCGTCGCCGCTGCCGGCGTCTATGCGCTGGAGCATCATGTCGCCCGGCTCGCCGACGACCACGCTCGCGCGCGGAGGCTCGCGGAGGGTTGGATCGATGCCGGCCTGCCGGTCTCTCGTGAGCAGGTGGAGACGAACTTCGTGCAGGTTGACATCGGAGCTCTTGGCCTCGACCGCGACACGGCCTTGACGCGTCTCCGCGAGGCGGGAGTGGGGCTCTCGTCGACCATCGACCCGGGAGTCATCCGCGCGGTGACGCACCTCGATGTGACCGACGGCGATATCGACACCGCTATCGCCTGCGCTCCGCCGGCGCTGCTCGGCTGAGCGTCCCAAGTCGGACGCGGCGTTCGGGTCAGCGATCGCCCGCGACCCAGAACGCTGTCGCGACGCCGGCATAGGCGCCGAGAAGGATCAATCCGCGGCCACGTGAGGTCCGACCGCCATGGAGCGCGGCGGCCGTGACGACGAGCGCGAACGCCAGCGCGGCGATCTCGACTTTGCGGAAGCCGAGGGCAAGCGGGTCGATGAGCCACGAGATGAGCACGACCGCCGGGATCAGGAAGACAGCGACCTGTGCAGCTGACGAGAGCGCAATCTCCGTGGCGAGCTTGAGCTTTCCGCGGTAAGCGACAATGACGGCGCCTCCGTGCTCGGCGGCGTTCCCGACGATCGCCACGATGACGGCAGCCACGAAGAAGTCGCTCATCCCCGCCTTCTCGGCGAACACCTCGAGCGACCCGACGAGAACCTCCGCGACCAGGGCCGTCGCGACCGTCGCGACCCCGAGCACCAGGAGTGACCGTCGGAATGACCAGCCTTCGATCTCGTCGTCGCTCGCGACATGCATGGCGCGGTGTCGCCGGAGGGCCAGGCCCGTGCTGATGAGGTAGATCACCAGCAGTGCAATCGAGACCGGGACCGACAGCATCGCGATCTCGTGCCGATCGGGATCACCGGTCCAGCTTGGGATCGCGGGGATGAGAAAGAGCACGATCGCGGCGCCGATGGTCGCGAACGACACGAGGCTCGACCGGCGGTCGGCCCTGCCGCGCCCGCCTGCGACGAGGGAAAACCCGAGGACGAGAAGGAGATTGCCGATGACCGAGCCCGTCAGGGAGCCGCGGACGACCTCTGTGAGGCCTTCGTTGACGGCCAGCAACGCGATGATCAGCTCCGGGGCGTTGCCGAACGTCGCGTTCAGGAACCCACCGATCCCAGGGCCCGTGTGCTCAGCCGCGTGCTCGGTCGCCTCGCCGATCAACCACGCGAGCGGCACGAGCGCCAACGCAGCCAGAACGAACTCGGTCGTCTCCGACAGGTCTGCCGCGTAGTGGACGACGACGACGAGCGGCGCCAGAGCGAGCCCTGAGAACAAAACGCGGCGCAGCATGGGTGTCAATCTACCCGCCGCCCGCGTCGTGTTTCTCTGACGCCGGTCGCGCAGCTACACGTCACACGCCGCCTCGTCAAGTCTTGCGCAATGCGGGTCGTTGTGGCCACCATTCAGCCTGTGAGCGATTGGACAGGTACCCGAACGGCACCCTCGGAGCTCCCACTGCGCCCGCAGGACGAGGTCACCTGCCGCCGGTGCGAGGTGCACTGCGACAAGGTCGTCTACCCGGGCGCCTGCCTCGAGCGGTCATGTCCCTTCGTCTACGCCTACGAGGCCTTCGGGCATACCTACATGGGGTGCATGCAGAAGGTCTTCGATGTCGAGATCGACCTCGACGGTCTCAAGGCACTCGAGCGGCGATCGGATGGCTTCGGCGCGATCGTGGCGCGACGGGCGCCGTTGCCGATGTGTCGGGCAGAGGTGGCCTCGTGCTTCGAGGGTCGCCAGGACGAGGTCGGGTGCCGCAACCCGGAGTTCTTCGAGGTCCCGGTCTCGCAGCCGAGCTTCCGCGTGATCGCCTGGCTGTCGGCGTCAACCGAAGCGGACTGAGCGAACGACCTTCTTGAACGTCGCCTGGTAGCGCCCGTACGTGCTCACCCGCGTGGTGAACGACACAACCACGCTCTTCTGCGGCCGAAGGAACGCCCACTGCGCCACTCGCGCAACGAGCTTGGCGCCGTGGGCCGTGATCTGAACGTCGACCGTGGATTGGACTGCCTGTCCACCGGGAAGTCGAACAATCGTCGACGAGGTCGTGCCGACGCGGCCCGGCAACCGGCGAAGCTCACGCGCCGCGGCGGCCTTGTACTGGCCGATTGTCACCCCGGCCGGCAGCGCTGAGGTGACGATGTTGACGTTCGTCGCGAACGTGATCGCCGCCGACGGGATCGAACGCGAAGAACGCGACGCCGGTGCCCGGGCGATTGAGCTCGGCGAAGATCGCAGCGAGCTGTGGGTTCTCCTCGGCGAGAGCCTGAGACGCCGCCGACGTTACGGTCTTCGCGTTGACGACCTTCCACGAGGGCGGGAGTGCGAGCGAGAGCCCCGCGGCAGGCACGTTCACCTTCACCGCTTCGGAGGCGGCGAAGCCAAGGGGCGCCGCGACGGCGAGCGCGACCGCTGTGAGGAGGAGCGTGCGTCTCACGATCCGCATCATCGCCATCGTTTCGGACGTCGTTTCCGCCCTTGCCGGTGGAGCTCGCGGAGCCGCCTGACCTCCTCGGCGTCGGGCCCGTGACCCTCAGGGCCCGGGCGTCTCGAGAATGGCGGGCAGTTCCTGGAAGGCGGGATGGGCGAGGAACACACCCAGCCCTCGCCCGAGCTCTCCCTCGCCGATCGAGGCGTGGCGGTCCCGATTCGAGTTGAGCCCAGCGGCTGCATCGTTGACGTGTAGGCAGCGGACCCGCTCCAGCCCAAAGCGGTCGTCGACATCCGCGAGCGCAAGGTCGAGCTGCGCCGGATCGGTGACATCGACTCCGGAGACCCACCAGTGGCAGGAGTCGAGGCAGACACCGAGCCGGGGATGACGGTCGACGGCATCGAAGAGCTCCGCCAGCTCACCGGTTGAGCAACCGATTGTGCCGCCTGCGCCGGCAGAGTTCTCCATCAGGAGCCAGAGGTCGTCGGTGGTGAGCTCCAGCAGGCTTCGAAGCGCCGGCACGGCCCGCTTCTTTCCCACCGCAAAGCCGGCGCCCAGATGCGAGCCGACGTGGAAGATCACGCCCTCTGCGCCGATTGCCGACGCGGCCTCGAGCGTCGAGCGCATCGCCGAGACGGACTTCTTGTAGATCTCCTTGTCGGGGCTCGCGAGGTTCACGAGATACAGCGCGTGGCAGACGACAGCCTTGATCCTCGTCTCGGCGCGCCGTGCGCGGAACCGTTCGACCTGTTCGGGCGAGTGAGCTGTCGGACGCCACATCCGTGGGCTCTGGGTGAACACCTGGATCGCGTCGCAGTCGAGCTGCTCGGCGCGATCGATCGCGGTTGAGATTCCACCGCTGGACGAGACGTGGGCGCCGAACAGCACGAGCTCACGCTACCCATCTCGGTGGCGCAACTACGATCATCGCCGAATGAGCGTCCGCGTCCGCATGGCCCCGAGCCCAACCGGCTTCCTCCACATCGGGAGCGTGCACACGTTCCTCTTCAACTGGCTCTTTGCTCGTGGCCGTGGCGGTGAGTGCCTGCTGCGGATCGAGAACACCGACACGAGTCGGGAGGTCACCGAGGCGGTTGAGCAGATCCAGAGCTCGCTGCAGTGGATCGGTATCGACTGGGACGGCCCGGTGACCTTTCAGCTCGACGCGATGGACCGCTGTCGCGAGCTCGCGGCGCAGCTCGTCGCGGACGGGAAGGCCTACGAGGACGAGGGCGCGATCCGGTTCCGGATGCCCGAGGACGGCACGACGGGTTGGGAGGACGCCGTCCGCGGCCGGATCGACGTGCCCAACGACAAGCTCGAGGATGTCGTGATCGTCCGCTCGGACGGCCGGGCGACGTACAACTTCGCCTCACCCGTGGAGGACATGGACGACGCGATCACACACGTGATCCGCGGCGATGATCACATCTCCAACACCCCGAAGCAGATCCAGATACTCCGCGCGCTCGGTCACGAGCCCCCTGTCTATGCGCATGTCGGCAGCATCCTCGGAGCGGACGGGAAGAAGCTCTCGAAGCGTCACGGCGCAGTCTCGGTGGACGAGTTCCGCGACGGCGGATACCTCTCCGAGGCGCTCGTCAACTTCCTCGCGCTGATCGGCTGGGCCCCTGACGGGGAGACGACGATCATGACCCGGGACGAGATCATCGAGCGCTTCACCCTCGAGGCTGTCTCGGCGAGCCCGGGCACGTTCGACTTCGCCAAGCTCGACTGGATGAACGGCGTGTACCTCCGTGCGCTCCCCAGCGACGAGTACGGCGACCGGCTGCTCGAGTGGCTTGGCGATCACGATCGCGACTGGCCGGCCGAGCGGGTGCGAGCCGCCGCTCCGCTCGTCCAGGAGAAGATCGGTCGGCTGGCCGAGTTTCCCGAGTTCGCGGGCTTCTTCTTTCATGACGTCGAGCCCGATCCGGCGTTGCTCGACGAGCGGATCCTCGGGCTAGCTGCGAGCGCGCTGGAGAGTCTCGGGTCATGGGACGCAGCAAGCATCGAGACGGCTCTCAAGGCACTCTGCGACGAGCTCGGTGAGAAGCCGAAGGTCGTCTTCGGCCCGATTCGCGTGGCCGTCACCGGCTCGCGGATCTCGCCGGGGCTCTACGAGAGCCTCGAGCTCCTCGGCCGGGATGTATCCCTGGCCCGGCTCCGAATCTAGCTCGTTGGCACATCCCGCAATCGGTGTCCCCCGATAGAGGGACTTCACCCCCATCCAGGGGGTAGGGGGACGCCGTTCGAGGGACGATGGGGTAACCGATGCGTCTTCCCGCATCTCCGGCTCGAGCTGTCCGCGCCGTCGTTCCCGCGGGCAGTGCCCCGGTCTTTTCCGGGGCGTCTGTTCGCGATCCCGCACTCGAGCGGCGGCTTGCCGGCATCTACATCGCCGCGGTCGCCCTGCTCGGCATCCCTGCACTCATCGGGCCGAGCCTCGCGCTCGACCGGAAGGAGCTAGCCGTCGTCGTCGCGGTGGGCCTCGCTGCTCGGCGGCCTGGTCGCGTCCGGCGAGGCGCAGCTTCCCCGGTGGATCGTCTTCTGCGGGAGGCCTCAGCGTCTCTGCGCTCGTCGCGGTCGACGCGCTGGTCGACCGACCGTTCTGGCCGGTGCTGGCATCGACGCTCGCCCTTCTCGTGCTCTGGTTTGCGACGTTCCAGTCGCCCAGGAGCTGCGCTCTTGCAGGCCGCGTTCGGCGGTTGCGGGCTTCGGGGTGGTCGCCTGGCTCCACGTCGGGCTCCTCTCCGGCGCAGGGATCACCGCACTGGTCGGTCTGACGCTCGTCTCGTCGGCTGCCCTGCTCGCACGGCTGCAGGGTGGCGCGGTCGGGATGATCGCGCGCGATCGAGAGGCCTTCGAGCGCCGGCTCGTCGAGGGCGAGAGCCGCCTCCGCGACACCGAGGCCCGCTATCGCCAGCTGATCGAAGCGCTGCCGCTCGTCACCTACATCAGCTCGCTCGACGGTCAGGGCTCGCGCCAGTACGTCAGCCCTCAGATCGAGGAGCTGCTCGGCTATCCGGTCTCGGAGTGGACGGTTGCGACGTGGGAGAAGGCGCTTCACCCGGACGAGCGCGACCGTGTCCTTGCCGCTCGGGCCTATCACGTCGAGACCGGAACCCCGTACCGCGACGAGTATCGGATCGTCCGCCCGGACGGAACCACCCTCTGGGTCTACGACGAGGCTGTCGTCGAGGCCGATCGACAACGGCAAGCCGGTGCAGATCCGCGGCTACCTCCAGGAGATCACCGACCGCCGCCGGCTCGAGGAGCAGCTCGCGCACGGGCGCTTCACGACCCACTCACCGGCCTCCCGAACCGGACGCTGCTGCTCGAACGCCTCCAGCACTGGGCGAGCAGGCGGACGCCGTGCTCGATCGCCGTGCTGTACCTCGATCTCGACGACTTCAAGTACGTCAACGACCGGCTCGGTCACGCTGCCGGCGACGCGGTCCTGGTCGAGGTGGCGGCCGCGCGTCTCGACGTGCGTCCGTCCCGAGGACACGATCAGCCGGATCGGCGGCGACGAGTTCGCGATCGTGCTCGAGGAGATCGAGCTCGAGGACGCCCAGATCGTCGCCGACCGGATCATCACCGCGATCTCGTCGCAGCCGATCGCCGGCGCAGGCCAGGACATCGTCATCGGCGCGAGCGTCGGCATTGCGTCGAGCCCAGGCACCGGGCGGCTCTCCGCCGATCTCGTGCTCAACCACGCGGACATGGCGATGTACGAGGCGAAGGGTGAGGGCAAGGGCCAGACCGCTGTGTACGCCGTCGAGATGAGCGCGGGTGCCGCCACGCGGCAGCGAATGCGCTCAGAGCTGGGCCGAGCGCTGGAGGACGGTGAGTTCGAGCTTCACTTCCAGCCGATCGTGTCGCTCTGCCGACCAGAACGTCGTCGGCGCCGAGGCTCTGATCCGCTGGCGGCATCCGCTGCACGGCATCGTCTCCCCGGCCAAGTTCATCGACATCGCGGTCGAGACCGGCCAGATCGTCCAGGTCGGCCGCTTCGTTCTCGACGAGGCCTGCAGAGCGGCGGCGCTGCTCCGCGCGACGACGAACTCGTCGCTGTGGGTCACCTTCAACCTCGCCCTGCGGGAGCTTCGCGAGCGCGACATCGTCGAGCTCGTCCAGGCAGCACTGACGCGGCACGCGGTTCGTCCGGACGCGCTCATGGTCGAGATCACCGAGGCCGCGTTCCTTCCGGACGAGCGGCCGACGACGATGCGTCTCCACGCGCTGAAGGAGCTCGGGCTCCGGATGGCGATCGACGATTTCGGCACCGGGTACTCGTCGCTCAGCTACCTCACCCGGATTCCTGCCGACACGGTGAAGCTGGCGCGACCGTTCATCGTCGCGCTGGACTCCGAAGGCCCCGAGGCGACGCTCGCGCAGGCGGTGGTCAGGTTGTGCGGTGATCTCGGCTTCTCGACGATCGGAGAGGGGATCGAGACGGTCCGTCAGCACGAGCGGCTGCTCGAGCTCGGCTGCCCGCTCGGGCCAGGGCTACCTCTTCGCGAAGCCGATGCCGCTCGAGACGCTGATCCGCGCGATCGAGTCGGGCAAGCTCAAGTCCGAGCCGGTCGTCGAGGCGGAGCCTCTGCAGCTATCGGCGTAGGCGCGGATCGCTGGCCTGAACGCGATCCCGGTTCCTGAAGGGCGGGGGCGGATCCTCGTCGAGGAGGTCGGCATGCTTGTCAACCCGTCGGAGGTGCTGCTCGGCGAGAGCCGCATCGAGGACGAGGTGAACCTCACGGCGTTGGCGTGAGACGGCGCTCTCCTCCTCTTCGAGCTGCTCGAGCTGCTCGTCGATCGTGTCGCCGGCGCCGGCGCCTCCGCTGCGGATGAACTCGATCCGCTGGTGGACTCGGGTACGCACCGTGGAGATGTGCCGCTCCTGCAGTGTGAGCTGCTCGATGCACTCCTTGAGCGCGGCGTCCGAGTGGACGGTGAAGTCGGTTTCTTGCTTCTGCACGCCCTAGCAATCGGACGAGCGCGAGAATTCTTAACGCGCGCTGCTGCGCTGCGAGGCGCGCGTGCGCTGCTCGGCGACCGCAGCGTCGACCCGAGTGTGGATCTCGGTGCGTTGCTCTGACAGCAGGCGATCCTCTTCCTGCAGCGTCGTCAGCTGCTCGGCAGAGGCATCGAGATGGGCGTAGCCGCCACTGTTGAGAAAGTCGATCCGACGATGCAGCGTCGTGCGCCGTGCCGAGATCCGCTTCTCCTCGGCAAACAGCGTCGCGACGAGCTCGTCGAGCGCGGCGTTGCCAAGCGTGGCGGGGTCGACGGTGAACTCGGGCTCGAACATATGAGGTCTATCGGCGCGAAGGCCCGCGATCTGAAGTCCGAGCGCGGGCTTTGATCTCGTCGCTCGTCGGGCTCGCCGAAAACCGGTGCTTCACTCGGACGAGGGATGGACGCGAGTGCCAGGCCGAGTCACAACGAGCAGTAACACGGTCGACCTGCGGAGGGAGGGAGCAAACGATGAGTGCGGCTCAGCTCGAGACCACCGATCTTCCCGAGATCGACGCCGTCAGGAGCTGGCGCCTCGAAGAGCTCCTTCGCGCGGGGTTCGACGACGCGGATGCGACAGAAATCGCGTTCCACACCGAGATCGACCTCCACCTGGCAACGAGCCTGGTGCTGAGGGGATGCCCGAGCGAGACGGCGGCCCGCATCGTCTTGTAGAAGGCGCGGAGCTCGTAGGTCTGTAGCGGCTCGCGGCCCGAGCGACAACCCGACCGCTTGACTCGAACTGTACGCTCGAAGGGCTGCTCAGGGCACGCCTAACCCAACGACGGGTCCTGGGTCGCATAGAGGAGCGAGCTTCGCCTAGGCACAAGTCTGCCTAGGAACGTAGGCGGCTGATGTGCGCTCGAAGCTCTCGATTCTTCTGCACGACCTCACGCTCCTCCGCGACAAGTCGGTCGAGCAGTTCCAGCGTCGCCACGTCGTCCGCCCCTGTGCTGCGAAGGTATTCGAGTCGCCGGTCCAGCTGCTGACGCTTTCGGAGGAGCGCTCGTTCTTCTCCGAGGAGTTGCTGGAGTTGTTCGTCGACAATCATGGCAACAGATCGGTGCTTTCCGCGCATCGGTGGGAAGCCCCGGACCTGCGATCCCTGAATCCAGGGAATCGCGACCTGACAGAGCAGAACCTCAGGCTCGAGGCTGGTCCAGGACACCGATCAGAGAACCGGGTGAGCGGCCGGCTGGGACATCTGGATCGGCCGGCTTGTGAGCCAGTGGCTAGGGACCGTCTTCGATGTATCGCAGAATCGAGGCACTCAGCCCGAGATCGATCGTCACCGATCCACCGCTGAGTCGTAGCCGCGCCGCGTCGGCGGTGATCTCTGTGTCCCACTCATGCAGGTCGATCAGGCGTACCGCGAACTCGAGGATTCGGTGTGCGCGGTCTTCGCGGCCGCTGCCTCCCCTGCTGGTGTTGAGCGCGAGCGCGACGGCATCGCCGATCTCGCCCGTTGTCAGGTCACGCAGCTCCTGGAGGTTCAGGTCGATCGCCGCTGCAACAGGCGCCAACAGCAGGTCCTTGGATTTCTTCGGATGGAGGGTCATCTCACGATTCTCTCAGAGCCCGGCGTGGTCCGCAGTGCGGTCGATCCGAACGGTCCGTCTCGGGCCGGATCGGCTCCTCGGTCAGGACGATCTGAAGTCGCAGGCGTTCAGGCTC
This sequence comes from uncultured Actinomycetes bacterium, assembly GCA_963724655.1. GTDB lineage: Bacteria > Actinomycetota > Thermoleophilia > Gaiellales > Gaiellaceae > Gaiella. The sequence continues at coordinate 787,175 of CAVRVG010000005.1, forward strand.
AGGAGCTGAGGTATCTCCACCCGTTCCCCGGTCTCGTAGACCGGGACCGCTGTCTGTAGACGTTGACGACGCGTCAGTCGAGTGACAGCGCACTGGCGCAGCCGAAGGTTGTGCGAACTCGTACAAACCTCTAGTCTCCCGACCGTGGGTGCCGTGATGAATCGGGAGTTGTGGTCGCTTCCGGATGAGGGCGAGCACATCTGGTTCGTAAATGCGCTCGTGACGATCAAGGTTCCGGGCGAGGCGGTCGACGGGCGCATGACACTTATCGAGTTCCTGATGCCAAAGGGCGCCTCGCCGCCTCGGCATTTCCATCCTCAGGACGAGACGTTCACGATGATCGAGGGAACGTTGACGTTCGTGGCGGGCGATCAGCGGTTCGTGTGCGAGGCGGGAGCGAGTTGGATCGTTCCCAGCGGGGTTGAGCACACCTTCCGAGTGGAGAGCGAGACGGCGAAGCTCGTCGCGGTCTACGCACCGGCAGGGATGGATCACTGCTTTCGCAAAGCCGGTGTGCCAGCCGACAGCCCGATCTTGCCGCCCCCGGACGCACCGACACGACCGTTTGACGAGATCGAAGCGATCTTGGCCGCCAACAGCAATCACAATGTCGGCCCACCAATGGGGCCGGATGACTAGCCGACGAGGCTGACCACGGTCGCCGATATGGCGAACCGACTCCAACCGGCACCGCTGGCTTCAGGTGACATTCCCGAACACTGGCGCAGGCAGTGTTTGGGTTGCTCGGCAGTCAATCCTCGACGATGAAGGTCTGCAGGCCCCAGCCCGACCCGCTCAGGTGAAGGCTCGATAGATCTGCGGGTGCAGGCGTGAACGCGATCTCTCCTCGGCCTTCGATCTCGGGCGAGAGCGGGCTCATCGTGAAGACGGTGTCCGTCCCGTCACTGGGCCGCAGGTTTTCGAATTCACCAGCATCGAAGGCCCGAGAGGTGAAGATCTCGAACGCGACACGATCGGAGTACAGCGCGATCCGGCGAAGAAACAACCCGTTTCTTTGCTTCTGGCCGCATTCAATTACCTCGATTGGTGCAGGCGTTGACACACACCGAGCGTATGGCCAACGCCCGCTCGCGTCGAGTGTCATTCCTGCACGCTCGCGCAGGCGAAGCGTTACGGTTCGACGGCGATGGAGTCCAGGGTCAAGCTCGTGCTCGACCGGATAAGCCGGTGACACGCCCGCCACTCTGGCTCGTCCTGCTCGTCGCTTCTATCGCGGCCGTTTGCGGATCTACGGGAACCTCACGTTCCGCGAACGGCGCGACAAGCCCGCTGATCTCGACAGCACAAGTGAAGCGTGCGTTCGCGGCGCAGGGTCTGCCGCTTCGAGCGATTCCAGCGAGCGAGGTCCTCGGAAACAGCAAACCCTCTGCTCGGATCGACCTCGAGCCCCGCCAGGGGTTTCAGTTCAACCTGGCAATCTACGGGTCTCTAGTCGATGGCCGGAAATCTGAACTACGGACACCAACAACCGATCCGATCACGGGGTTCAAGCTCATGGTCATGCGACGAAAGAACGTCGTCGTACTGTTGCGCCGCGGTGCTCCAATGACACCGAGAATCCAAGCCGCGCTCGACGCTCTGACCTAACATGGCCTGCGCCAGGGTCCGCGCTCAGGTGACATTCCCGAACGCTGGCGCAGGCGATGAGGCAGTAACCTCGTACCGTGGGGCGTCACCGTCTGAAGCATGCCGCAGGCGTTGCGGTCGTGGTTGCGTCTTTGGCCCTGTCAGGCGGTGGCGGTGAGGAAGGCCTGAGCGCGGAGGAGTTAGAGCGCTGTTCGGCGATCGGAACACCTGTCACGCTTGCAAGGTTGCTGACGGTGCGCCGAACGGCGTCACTCTTGACGTGTTCGAGGAGTGGGTTCTCTAGTTGCGGAACGACTTCGTGGGTTTACTCCGGAGGCTTCGAATCTTGGGCCAAGCGGAGTCGAGGTAAGCGATGACATACGAGCGCGCGAAGGGGACGTCTTCTGCGAGGTGTTCGATCGAGGATCGACGCGGGAGGTGATCTTGACGAAGCACCCTGATGATGAGGACAGGTAGCGTTCTCAACGTCCTGCACCGTGTACTGCCCTCGAAGCAGGTTGCGGCACCGGGCGCCGCAGCGAGCGCCTAGCAAGCTCGGCCACGCGGTGATCGGCGTCGGCGCATCGGCCGGGATCTCCAACGCGGCGAGCGAGTGGGAGGGTGCCTCCACGTCGGAGAACGGCGCGAGCGCTTGCGGCACGACGATCATCTTGGCCCATTGTCTGTGGGCTGAAGACGACTGCAGTGCCGGACCACGAACCCGTCGTCGGGGACTTCGTGCCGCCCTGAAACCCGGAGGTGTCGGGATTGCCGACTGGTGCGGCCTGACAGGAATCGGATGCCACTCAAGACGCTTGGGCGACGGAAAGGCCGGATACCTCCAGACGCGGTGCCCGACGGGTGACCAGCGGGCCGCGCCCCGCTCGTCAACGGCTTGCGGTGCGAGGAGCCGCTCCGCCCGTCGGCGATCGTGGGACCATGATGAACTACCGCCGGACCATGCCGCCAGCGGCCCACCCGACTGTCGGCGTTCATGACGGAGGTTCCGGAGGCTGCGAACGCGGCCCAAGCGCGCACGCCGACCGGTCTCGCGTGGCACCTTCGCCTCGGTCCGCGGGTGAACGCGATCCTTTGCCCGTCGGGTGACCAGGCCACACCGGTTTCCCAGCGGGGGTCGGTAGTTTCTGCTTTCCGCTCCCGTCCGCGTTCATCACGTAGGCGTCGCTCGAGCCGGTCGGCGTGTCACTCCAGGCCGTGAAAGCGATCTTCTGACCATCGGGCGACCAGCGCATCCCCCCGAAGGCGGGGGCCAACTTTCGTTGCCCACTCCCGTCGCGGTTCATCACCCAGAGAACGCCCGCGTAGCCCGCGTGGAGAGGCTCGCGGATGTAGGCGATCTTCGGCGTCGCCGCTCCGGCCAGACCACTCGATCGTGCGGCCAGTGCAGGGGAAGCGGTATCCGGCTGTATCACACGGTCGACAGCGGAAGACACGGCGACCACGACCAGCGCCACAAGCGCCACGGAAGCCGCGTAGATGCGGCGGCGGCGGCGTGCGCGCTGGCGCGCCTCTTCGATCAGCGCCTCGACGAGCGCCTCGAGCTCGTCCCGATTGACAGGATCACTCGGGCGCGGCGGGCGTGGTGGGGCGGTGACAGTCATGTCTCCCCTCGCTACGACGATTACGATAGTATTAATAGCATCATGCTAAGGGATGTCAAGATAGACAGAGCAGACCCCACCGATCTCTTCGAACAGGTCGCCGGCGAGATAAGGCGCGCGATCGCCGTCGGCGAGGCAAAGTCGGGAGAGCGCCTCCCGCCCGCCAAGGATCTCGCCGCCGTCCTCGGCGTTAACACCAACACCGTGCTGCGTTCCTTGAGGCTGCTACGCGACGAGGGACTGCTGGAGTTCCGGCGCGGCCGCGGCATCTCGGTCGTCGGGACACCCGAACGTGGAGCCGTCGTCCAGCGAGCCAGAGAGCTCGTCGACTACGCCCGCAGCCAGGGCTACCGCCTCGACGAGCTGGTCGAGATCATCGAAAACGTCGGCTAGCTCGGCCTCTCGCAGGTCAAGGGACATTCCAGAACGCTCGCGCACGCTGAAGTGCAGTGCCCTGGGTATGCGATACGGTCATGGGCGTGGAGTTCTCAGCAGCGATGGACGCGATTGAAGCGCTTGAACAGTACGAGGTAGTCGAGGCAACGATCTGGGGACTCGCGGACGAGTCGTCGCCTTTAGCCAGCCTGAACGGCACTTTGGTGCGGGTGCTGGGGCCCGAGGGTTCACCGGCGGCGGAGGCGATCAATGAGATTGATTTCGACGAGGAAGCCGTCTGCTTTCAGCTAGGCGGCGGTGGCACACTCGAATTCTGGCCATCGCGGTTCGTCTCAGCCGCGCGACTCGACGTTGGCAACGGTGTCGGTCTCATCACGCTTGACGGGCGCGTTGACGTTTACTCGAATCGACCCTGGATCGACTGACTCGGGGAACATTCTCGTACGCTGGCCCAGGCGCCGTGAATCTCTCTCGACTGGCTAGCAGCGCGGCTGGGGTGTGTCCACGTGTGGCGGCGAGGAGAGGTTCCGAATGCGACCTACGACGCTCTTGCCGTTAGGCGCCTGGAAGACGACCGATCGGAGCAGGTATGACGGGGAGTTGATTCGGTAGGTAGTGATCGTCGTCGTGCCGTTGTCTTTCGACGTCGTGCGAAGCGACCATCCGCCCGAGATCTGTCGCGGGCGCTGCACCGTGATCGGTCCGGATACGGGAAACGGGTCACCGACACCGTCGATCGAGAGGCCAGGATCGGATCGTCGCCAGCACGATTGGCCGGGAAGCCGTGTGTAGGTAGGCCCTCCCTCTCGCCGGACGAGCGTCGTCTCGGTGTCGCCGAGCCCTGCGAGGCGTGATTCTTCAGCGACGACGATGCCCGAACGCAACACGAGCCCAGCCCTTGCGCTCAATGCCGCGACCGTCACCGCGACCCCCGGAACGGATCGATATGCGTTCACGACGCGGCCAAGCAGCGCGACCCCGCGCGGATCACCCTGCGGCACGGGAGGCCCCGCGGCAACAGACGCATCCGCCTCAGCTCCGATACCACCCAAGCTGACCACGAAGGACGCAACGAGCACCGCCACGACGTATCTCGTCATCCCCCAAGTCTCGCCAGAATCTTCAGGCAAGCACAAGCCGCTCGTCGCGCCCACAACCCACGGTGGTCTGGTGACATTCCCGAACGCTGGCGCACGCGAGTGTTTGTGTTCGCGTCGGCCCGCTCCGCCGGCTCCGACCATCTCAGGGGGTGCGGGAGAACCTCCAGGTGCAGCTCTTCATCACTTGCGCACCGGCTGGCTGGAAAGGCCCGACCGACGCCTTTACCAGCGTCGACGCCGACGAGCCGGAGACGCGGCGGCTCGTCGCGCTGACCACGATCCGCGGCAGCTGGGTCTCGAACGCCTCCAGACCAACAGGGCTGGGCGTCTGTGCGACGCCTCCGATCGTTAGCTGCTGCGTCCCGGTGACGCCGTTTGCGACGCGGAGCTGAGCGTTCGCCTGACCGATCACGAGCTTGTTCTCCGATGCTCTGAGAACGAACTGGAACCGCCCTGCCGCCGATGCGTTGACGGTCCACTCGATGTCGCGCGACTGGTTGCCCTGTGTTACGTGAGACGAGCCGCTTCCCGTGTCCGTCCAGCGCGAACGGACGAACAGGAAGCTGCCGCGGGCTGTTGTTGGCCCGGAGAGCTGCCACCGGTGTCTTTCCGAATGCTGGTACCCCGATCCCGTCACGGTGAGCGTGCACGATGCGGAGCCGATCCACCTGGGCGACGCCGCAGCTCCGCCCGATTCGGGAACGAGGATCGCGGCCGACATGGCCATGACAACCAGTGCGACCCCAGCGAGCATGCGACGCGGCACGGTGGGACAGTGTCGCACACGGTGTCTGGACGTGAGCTGCCACGGCTCGATAGCGATTGAGCCAACGATCGGTGTTGACGACGTCGCTCAACCTTGGTTCGACCCTTCCGCGGATCGCCGAAGCTACGCCGCCTTCTCGACGCCGACCGTCGCCCCCGGTGGGGTTGATCTAGCTCAAGTTCTCGATCACGCTGTGCCCATGACGAGAGGTCTCGCTCTATCAGCGCTCGGATCTGTCGCTGCGCTCGCCGTCGCGGTGCTTGTGGCGGTCCGCCAGCCAAGCTCAAAGCCGCGTACCTCGTCGGCCCTGAGTTAGCGAACGCGCGTCAGAGTCGCCCCCTCAGCCAGCGAAGGAGGCGAGGACACAGCCGTCGGATCCGGGCGGGCTCGGTCACGTCTCGGCCGTCCTCGTCGAGAACGCTCAGTCACCCGAGAAATGAGTCCCAATCTGCTGCAGAGAGGAATCCGGCGGGAATGGGTGGTGTCGGCGGTGTCGGCGGCGTGGGCGGCGGGGTCGGAGGAGTCGGCGGCATTGGAGGTGTGGGGGGAGACGGCGGCGTGGGTGGGGTGATCCCGGCTCGCCGCGCCTCGCCGAGAAATGCGACCGTGAGGCTCGAGGTGTTTCTCAGGACTCCCTCGTGGATGAATCCGCGGTAGCCCGAGCCGCGAAAGCTGAAGATCCCGTCGTCCCGGACAAACGCGCGGGCTTTCATCTGCGTGTCCCAGATGATGTCGTCCCCGAGCCATCCGGCGAGACCCTTCGCTGTGAAGATGGGTTCCATTGAGGAGAGTGTATGGCCGCCTCGCGCCTGCTTGGGAATCCGGCACCCCGCACCGAGGGACAATCTGTTCGTGCAACCGGGAATCCCGACCCGCCCTTAGCTGGTTTGCTCTGGTCTGAGCTGGTCGATCCTCGCATGGAGCTCGCGGCGCGTCGCTTTCATCGGATTCCCTTTCTCACGTGGGATGCCGTTGCCGGAGGCGGCGTGAGGACGAAATGGACTCCGTGCGTCTCTTCGAGAGACATGCTGGAGCCCGCGCCGGCAGAGACGTCAAGGACGAGCGCCGGACGGTTCCAGCGCTCGTACTGGGCGGCATCGATATGGAACGGGCACCCGTCGACGGCGCCGAGCAGGAGATCGTTCGGGCCGAGCAGGAGCTCGCCGTTTGTGAAGCACATCGGGGAGCTGCCGTCGCAGCAGCCCCCCGACTGGAAGAACATCAATGGACCATGCTCATCCCTCAGGCGCCGGATCTCCGCGATTGCGCTTTCGGTGGCGACGATCCCGGGAGCAAGGTCCGCTTCCATGGCCTAGAAGAACCCGAGAGGCTTCGGATCGTACGAGACAAGCATGCACTTCGTCTGCGTGTAGTGGTCGAGCATCATCTTGTGGTTCTCACGCCCAACGCCCGAGCTCTTGTAGCCTCCGAAGGCGGCGCCGGCCGGATAGAGGTGGTAGCAGTTGGTCCACACGCGCCCGGCCTTGATGCCGCGGCCCATGCGGAACGCCCGGCTCGTATCTCGTGTCCAGACGCCGGCACCGAGACCGTAGAGCGTGTCGTTCGCGATCCGGAGCGCCTCTTGCTCCGTCTTGAACGTGGTGACCGAGAGAACGGGGCCGAAGATCTCCTCCTGGAAGATCCGCATGTCGTTCGTCCCCTTGAAGACGGTGGGCTCGTAGTAGTACCCACCTTCGAGCTCACCACCGAGATGAGCGCGGTCGCCGCCGATCAGCAACTCGGCTCCCTCGCTCTTCCCGATCGCGACGTAGCTCTCGATCTTCTCGAGCTGCGCGGTCGAGACCTGGGCACCGATCTGTGTTTCCCGATCGAGTGGATGGCCCTGTCGGATGGCGGCGATCCGCCCGAGACAGCGCTCCATGAACTCGTCGTAGATGGACTCCTCCACGAGGGCCCGCGACGGACACGTGCAGACCTCACCCTTGTTGAAGGCGTAGAGGACGAGCCCTTCGATCGCCTTGTCGAGGAAGTCGTCGTCCTGCGCCATCACATCGGCGAAGAAGATGTTCGGCGATTTGCCCCCGAGCTCGGTCGTCGACGGGATGATGTTCTGGGCGGCGTACTGCATGATCAGCCGCCCCGTCACCGTCTCGCCCGTGAAGGCGATCTTCGAGATCCTCTTGCTCGTCGCCAGAGCCTTGCCGATTTCGGCACCGGGGCCGTTCACGACGTTGATGACGCCCTCCGGGAGAATCCCGTCGAACACCTCCATCAGCTTCAGAATCGACCAGGGTGTCGGGCTCGCCGGCTTCAACACGACCGTGTTGCCGGCCGCCAAGGCCGGAGCCAGCTTCCAGGCCGCCATCAGGATCGGGAAGTTGAACGGGATGATCTGCCCGACGACCCCCAGCGGCTCCTTGAAGTGATACGCGATCGTCGCCTTGTCGATCTCGGAGATCGATCCCTCCTCGCCACGGATGACGGAGGCGAAGTAGCGGAAGTGGTCGGCGGCAAGTGGAATGTCCGCTGCGAGCGTCTCGCGCACGGGCTTGCCGTTCTCCCAGCTCTCAGCGACGGCGAGCATCTCGAGGTTCTCCTCGATCGCGTCCGCCATCTTGTTCAGGACGCGCGATCGCTCCGCCGTCGACGCGTCGCCCCATGCGTCCTTCGACGCGTGCGCTGCGTCGAGCGCGAGCTCGACGTCCTCCGAGGTGGAGCGTGGAACCTCGGTGAATGCTTCGCCGGTCGCAGGCGTCGGATTGTCCGAGTACGCGCCCTGCGCCGGCGCAACCCAGTGACCGCCGATGAAGTTCTCATACCGAGGCTTCAACGCCACCGGACTGTCGACCTCGCCCGGCGCCTGGAAGGTCGTGGACTGTTCGACTGTTGCCATGTCGGTTCCTCCTCCAGCTGGTGTTGTGTTGACTGTCGCACCAGATACGACGGGAAGCATCGGCGAAGCGTGCAGGATCGGTGCGGCAATTCCGCATCGGCGACCGACACTCGAATCTTCGGCCAGTGCTTGCGAACGCTGAGAACCGGTCGCGGGAGCGTGGCAGTCCCCATCGCTTGGGTGGTCGCGGCCGCAACGGACGGCGATAGAAGCCGAAAACCCCGCGTTTGCAGGGTTTCCGGGATGATGCGAGAGGGACGTCCTAAGGCCCATACGGGATTCGAACCCGTGCCGCCGCCGTGAGAGGGCGGTGTCCTAGGCCACTAGACGAATGGGCCGTGCGGTGCGGAAGTGTAGCGAAGGGTCTTCGACCCAACCGCCGGACCGCCGTTCAGGCCGGGGCGTCTGCCTCGCGCGCGTCGAGGAGCTGCTCGAGACCGCGACGGATGTCTTCCCCGGTCGCGAGGACCTCATAGCTTCGCCCGCCGCGGGGGGAGTTTCACCACCTTCACCGACTCATCGCGATCGCCGTGACAGCGCGCGTAGGCGGCTGCCTCGTCAAGAGGCCGTGAGCCGCTCAGTGCGTCGACCGAACACCATGGGATGAGCCTTACCAGAACGACGGCAACGCGCGGTACCCGGCTGCGAACACCGGGTACCGCAGTTTGCGAGAGAAATCGGTTGCCCGTCGACCGTTAATCGCCACGGCTTGCACGACCAGGGGCTCCAGTCCTTGCCCGTGCGCATGAAGTAGCGATGCGCAGCGCGTGACTGCTCGAGCGCGGTCCGTCCGTGCCCGAAGAGCCGGCGCTCGCTCGAGCCCATCTGGAAGAGCCCGAGGTACTGCCCGTTCTGCGCGGACGTGTGGTAGTTCGACTCGCAGCGGGCGACCCGGAGAGCCTCGCCGCAGTACCGGTTTCCGAAGACGTGGCAGATCGCCTTTCGCGGCGCCCGGTTCAACGAGGCGAGCCGTCGCGACTGCTCTGCGGCAGCGAGCTTTCGCCTGTGCCCGGCCAACTCGCGTCGCGTCGCGGCCGCTTTCGCCCGGGTCAGCGCGAGATGATGCCGTGCCTTCGCGAGCCGGTAGATGAGCTTCCTTGGAGAAGCGCGAATCGGAGAGGAGCCACGTGTGCTCCGAGAAGAACCCGAATCACCGACTCGTCCTTGCGCATCGACTTGACGTATCGCGCAAGTCGTGCCGCTGGGTCGCTCGAGTCGGCTTGCGCAACGACCGGCGTAAGACACAGCATCAGGGCGCACGCACCCACAATCAGGGCTTTCAGAACCGAACCTCCATCGAGGGGACAGGGTCGCGACGCATGCGATCTGCCACCCACCCGTCGCCGGGTAGATAGCGCGCCGTTCGTGTCTCTACGTGCGGGCCACCGTAGCCGACGGGCAGGATGGCGCCGCCGGACGTCATCGCGTTCCTTACGGAATCCTCACGACTGCGCGAGCGCGAAAACCGCCGCAAAATGCACGAAACGCCCCGGCAGGCGAGGCGCCTCGGAGGCTGCGGGACAGGGACTCGAACCCCAACTTCCGGAGCCAGAATCCGGCGTCCTACCATTAGACTATCCCGCAAGGCTCGGGCCGGATAGTAGCCGTGGGGCGCGTGGAGTCAGGGTGGAGATCCTTCGATCCACTGGGTGCCGGCGGTCGGTTCGGCCGTCGAGCCGAGATGCACAGGAGGTGACAGCGCGGCGCGTGGACTGTAGGTTGTCGCGCATGGCTGGCCCTCCGGTCGAAATCCTGCGTCAGGTTCCGCTCTTCGAGGGGCTCGACGACGCGACGCTGACGCAGCTCTCGGGCGACTTCAGCGAGCGCCAGTTCGCCGAGGGCGCGGAGATCACGACCGAGGGCGTCGGCGGCCTGAACTTCTTCGTCGTCGAGACCGGTGACGCCACCGTCACGGTCGGCGGCAGCCAGGTCGGGACGCTCGGGCCTGGTGACTCGTTCGGCGAGATCGCACTGGTCGACAAGGCGGCGCGCGCGGCGACGATCACGGCGACGACGGCCGTCCGCGCCTGGGCGCTCCCGGTGTGGAGCTTCCGGAGCTTCGTCGAGACTCGCCCGGATGTCGCCTGGAAGCTGCTCGAGATCCTGGCCGACCGGCTTCGAGCCGCCCAGGCCCGTAGCTCGCCCGCGCTACATCTCGAGGTGGTACTCGGGGACGAGAAGCTTCTCGTCGGCGCCCTGACGAGTGCGATCACCTCGACGTACGGCTCGAGCCCCGAGCCCTTCATCTTCGCCTTCAGCAGGCCGTCGACCTGGAAGAGGCCCGATGAGTTGTTCATGAGGATCTCGATGCGCACCGGACTTCTTCTCGCCGTCGCCGATCCGAACCTCGTCGACTGCGGCGGCGGAGACCGAGTGCATCGAGACGCTTCCCTGCTCGAACGGGATTCGCGACCGACCCTTCGCCATGTCGAGCGCATCTCCGACCCGAAGGATCCCTGCCTCGAGCGAGAGCGGCTCGCCGTCGGCGCGGTGGCTCGTGATCGCCTGGAGGACCTCCGACACGATCACGGTGCGGTCGGGCTCGTCGTAGAGGCCATCGAGCAGCTCGTGGAGCTTCGGCGCGGCGAGGAACAGGCTCCAGTCCTCATGGCCGCGCCGATGGACGGACATCCCGACGCAGTGGGTGAGCGCCGCGAGGACGACCACGACCTCGGCGTCCTCCTCGGTCATCCCGTAGTCGCGCACGACCGACGGCTCGATGCCGTGCTTCGTCAGCTGCCGCAGGAGCTTCAGAGCCGATGTTCGCGACGATCTGGATGTGCACCCACGAGTGGTCGTTGATGACCATGCGGACGACCGCGTTGACGTTGGCGACGTGCCACCAGGCCTTGAGCTGGGTGTCGGCGTTGGCGCGCTCGAGCACCTTGCGCAGCTTGCGGTTGCCCACGAACGGGAACGGTGATGCGCATCGCCTTGACCGCCTCGGTCGGGCGTCAGCCGGGTGCTGCGGAGCGCCTCCTCCGAGACCGGCCCGACGATCGCCTTCCGCCGCGTTGAGCTCGTCGTGGTCGTCGGTCATGGCGCTGCACGGGGTCGGAGACGACCGGGTCGTGGAGGTCCCGTGAGTCGGAGGTAGGCGATGGTGACCGCGATCGCGCCGAAGGGGCTGACGATGGACTGCGCGAGCGTGCTGCCGATGACGATCTCTCCGAACGGCGGGAGGAACGCGAAGGCGGCGCTCACGAGTAGCGGCGGCGATGAGTGACAGGAGGGCCGAGATGATGAGCGACGCCGAACACCGTCCAGCCGTTCCCGCGCACGAGCTGCGCGGGAGCGACCGAGCGACTCCGAGAGTCGATCGATTCTCGATGACGATGACCGGCGCGATCAGCGACCACCACGTCATGAGGATGAAACCGGGAACGATGAGGAGGACGACCCCGAGCACGACCCCGAGCCCGGCGAGAAGCCCGGCAAGAACGAGACGCACCGATAAAGGGGCGGGCGCCTCGAAGAGATCGCCGATCGGGGTTGTCGAAGATCCCGGTGCGCGCCGTCTGGACACTCCTGGACGAACGCGCCCTCGAGCCAGAGCGACCCGACCACCGAGTGCGACGATACCGACCAGGCCGACGAGAACCTGTCGCCGTCCGAGTCGCAGTCGAACCCTTCACCGAGGAGGCCGAGGCACAGGTTGACGTGGCGAGCACGATCAGCGCGACGACGAAGAACTTCACGAAGAACTTCGTGTAGATCGTCCAGGCCTCGTCGAGAACGCTGACCGATGGACACGCGGCGATCCTATGTGACGGCGTCGGGCGTGGCTCGGAGTCGCACGCGCGGACGACGAGAAACCAGGAGCCGGCGAGAAGAGCTCGCCTCCGCCGAGCTCGGCGAGGAGCTCGTCCGGCGGTGAAGTAGCGCTTGTAGACCTCCCACTCGGTGCCGTCGTTGAGCACGCTGCGTGCCCATTCCTCGTCGACGCGGAGAGCGCACGCGCGACGCATCGACGATCACCAGCTCGGGCGCGACCCGTCTCGCCTCGTCCGAGGAAGCGCAGGTCGTCTGGCTCTCGTCGAGGTGACCGTAGAAGTGACCGCTGACAACCCGCTCGAAGGCATCGGTCGGCGAACGGCAGCTGCGAGCCCGTCGCCCTGGGTGAACGACGCGTCGGGTGCCCGGATCGCGGCGACAGCCAGCATCCCGGCCGACTGGTCGAGCCCGGTGACCTCGCCCCGGAGGTGTCGGGTGAGGAATCCTGTTCCGCAGGCGACGTCGAGCGTGCGACGGGCTCGAGCGACTGCGAGGATCTCGGTGACCCGGACGAGCTCGTCGGCGAAGCCCGGGCGGATCGCGCTCCGCGAACAGTCCCTTTGCCCTCGTACCAGTCGTCGTATTCCTCGGCGCGACGGTCGTAGTAGACCGGTGCGGTCGGCTCGCGCACGCTCGTACAGTAGTGCCTGATGCTGCTCGAGTCGGTGCCGAACATCTCCGAGGGACGCGAGTCGCGGGTCATCAGCGCCGTCGCGGACGCGTATGCGGAGGCGGCGCGCGGGTGCGTCGACACGCACAGCGACGGCGACCACCACCGGTCGGTTCACACGCTCGTCGGTGACGAGCCGGAGCTCGTCGAGGCGCTCGTCGCCGGCGTTGCGGCCGCGGCCGAGGAGATCGACCTTCGACGAGCACAGCGGTATCCATCCGCGAGTCGGAGCCGCGGACGTCGTGCCGTTGGTTGCGCTTGCGGCCGCCGACAGGGATCGCGCTCGCGCGGCCGCGCTCTCGGTCGCGCGGCGCGTCGGCGAGGAGCTCGAGCTCACCGTGTTCCTGTACGGCGAGGTCGGCAGACGGACGTCGGCCGGTCTTCTATCGCCGTGGTGGGCCCGGCGGAGCTCCAGCGACGAATCGACGCGGGGGAGCTGGCGGCCGGACTTCGGGCCACGCCGGCTTTCTCCGTCGGCCGGTGCGGTGCTCGTCGGCGCTCGCGCGCCGCTCGTTGCGTTCAACATCGTTCTCGACACCGCGTCGCTGGCCGTTGCGCAGGACGTCGCCGCTGCCGTGCGCGAGAGCGGCGGCGGGATGCCGGGTGTGCAGGCGATCGGGCTTCGTCTCGAAGCGAGCGGGAGGATGCAGGTGAGCATGAACCTCGTCGATCTCGAGCGAGCGGCGCTGCACGAGGTCGTCGCGCGCGTCTCCCTGGAGGCGCACGAGCGGGGAGCGCAGGTCGTCGAGGGCGAGCTCGTCGGTCTACTGCCCGCGGCCGTCGTGATCGCCGCAGCCGAGGCCGCCGGCGTCGATGCTCCGTGGGGGCCGAAGGACTGCCGAGTGCCGCTGCGCTCGAGGCCGCCGCGAATGCGTTTGCGCTTCCCGCGCTGGCGCCGGATCGCGTGATCGAGCACCACCTCGCGATGGGTGCACGCGCCCGTCTGCGTGATCCGCGCGGCCAGGGCAGGTGCTGCGGCCGGTGCGACGGTGTCGCGTCTCGCCGCAGTCACACTCTTGGCACAAAGTCGGCACACACCCGTGCGGGTTCTCTCGCTAGCGTGACTGAAGGGAGCCTCGCTCCCCCCGAGGGGGAGCCAACTGGGAAGTCGGCCCGTGGTCGGCGCGTGCTGCGCAGGCGCGAGCAGTCGTGGTCGCGCGCGCAGCACGGCGGCGTCGTCGGAGCCCGCCGCGGGCGACCTGGCGAATAGACTCCTCGGCCGTGATGACCCCCGTTGAGCTCACCGGCGACACCCTGACGTCGCCGATGTCTGGGAGGTGGTCGACGGAGGGCCGCACGGCGGCCCTCGGAGACCTCGGCCGTGAGCACGCGCGCGCTGCGCGCGCGTTGCTCGACGAGGGAGTTGGGGAGCACACCTACGGGGTGAACACGGGGTTTGGCCGGTTCGTCTCCGAGTCGATCCCGGAAGCCCAGGCCGAGGAGCTGCAAGTGCGCCTCCTTCGCTCGCACGCATGCGGCGTCGGTGAGCCGTATCCGGACGAGGTCGTTCGCGCGGCGATGCTGCTCAGGGCGAACACCCTGGCGAAGGGGTACTCCGGGGCGAAGATCGAGACCGATCGAGCTGCTGGTCGACCTCACTCAACGCGGGAGTGCTGCCACGTGTCCCTGCGCGCGGCTCCGTCGGTGCGAGCGGCGATCTCGCGCCACTCGCGCACCTTGCGCTCCCGCTGGTCGGTGAAGGCGAGGCAACGGTCGGCGGAGAAGCTCATGGCCGGCGCCGCGGCGCTGGAGGCCGTCGGGCTGACTCCGGTGCGGCTCGCGTCGAAGGAGGGGCTGTCACTCATCAACGGGACGCAGTTCATGACGGCGATGGCGTCGCTCATCCTTGTCCGCGCACAGACGGCTGACCCGGGCGGCAGACGTCGCCTGCGCCATGTCGCTCGAGGCGCTGAAGGGCACCCCGACGAGCTTTCATCCGGCGATCCACGCGGCGCGAGCCCACGCCGGTCAGGTCGCGAGCGCGGCGAACCTCCGTCGGCTTGCTCGAAGTCGTCGGCGATCGTCGAATCGCACCGCTGGTGCGACAAGGTGCAGGATGCGTACTCGCTGCGCTGCGCCCCGCAGGTGCACGGCGCAAGCCGCGATCTCCTCGACTACGTCGCGCGCACGGTCGACGTCGAGGTCAACGCAGCCACCGACAACCCGCTCGTTCTCGTCGCCGAGGGTCAGATCGTCTCGAACGGCAACTTCCACGGCCAGCCGATCGCGATGGGCCTCGACTGCATGTCGATTGCGTGCGCGGAGCTCGCGAGCATCTCCGAGCGACGGACGGAGCGGCTCGTCAACCCGTCGCTCTCGGACGGCCTGCCGCCGTTCCTCGTCACCCGCGAGGAAGGGCTCAACTCCGGGTTCATGATCCTCCAGTACGTCGCCGCGGCGCTCGTCTCGGAGAACAAGTCGCTCTGCCATCCTGCGTCGGTCGATTCGATCCCGACGAGCGCGGGTCAGGAGGATCACGTGTCGATGGGCAACGGCGCCGGTCTCAAGGCGCTCCAGGTGATCGACAACGCCGAGCACGTGCTCGCGATCGAGTTGCTCGCCGGAACACAGGCGGTCGAGTTCCTCGCTCCGCTCGAGCCCGGAGTCGGCGTTCGCGACGCGCACGGCTTCGTCCGGACGCTTTCCGAGCGCGTTCGCGAGGATCGCCCGCTCTCGGCGGATATCGAGCTCGTCGCCGATGCGATCCGCGACGGGAGCTTCCTCCTCGCCGTCGAAGCGCGGGTCGGAGCGCTCGCCTGATGGTCGCTTTCGCCAAGACCGAGCCGCGACGCGCCCTCCCGACCCACGCGTACCGGGACGTCAGCCCTCGCTCTACGGCGCGCTCGCGCTGATCGTCGTTCTGCTGGCGGTCTTCACCGGTGGCGACATGCTGCGAGCCGTGCTCGTCGCCGTCGCGTTCTGGGTCGTCGCAACCGGGTGGTCGTGGTGGCGGTTCCGTGCGCGGAACGCGACGGATCGAGACCTCGCTGCCGCGGGACGAGGGCCGAGACGATGAGCGACCGAGCTCGTCGAGCGGCTCTGCGGAGATCTCCGCGCGGTCCGCGCGCCGCGCGGGGCGACGCTGAACGGCCGCTCGTGGCAGACAGAGGCACCGCTTCGGATGCTGCTCAACAACCTCGATCCCGAGGTCGCCGAGCACCCCGAGGAGCTCGTCGTCTACGGGGGATCCGGCAAGGCGGCACGCTCGCACGACGCTCTTCGCGCGATCGTCGCGACGCTGCTCCGGCTTCGGAGACGACGAGACGCTGCTCGTCCAGTCGGGCAAGCCGGTCGGCGTCTTCCGGACGCACGCCGACGCCCCACGGGTCCTGATCGCCAACTCGCTGCTCGTGCCTGCCTGGGCGATCGTGGGACGAGTTCCGTCGGCTCGAGGCAGAGGGTCTGACGATGTTCGGGCAGATGACGGCGGGCTCGTGGATCTACATCGGAACGCAGGGCATCCTGCAGGGCACCTACCAGACGTTCTGCGCCGCAGGCGAGAAGCACTTCGGCATCGCCCGACCTGGCCGGGCGGACGGTGCTCACCGCGGGGCTCGGCGGCATGGGCGGAGCGCAACCGCTGGCGGCGACGATGGCCGGTGCGGCCTGCCTCTGCGTCGAGGTCGACCAGCGCTCGCTCGACCGACGGCTCGAGACGCGGTATCTCGATGAGCAGGCGGACGAGCTCGACGACGCGATTGCGCGCGATCCAGCGGCTGCGTCGGAGCAGGTCGGGCGCTCTCGGTCGGGCTGCTCGGCAATGCGGCCGACGTCTTCCCGGAGCTGGTTGCCCGGCGAATCGCCTTCGACTTCGTCACCGACCAGACCGCGGCGCACGATCCGCTGACGGGTTACGTCCCCGCCGAGGTGCCCTTCGAGGAGGCGGCCGCGCTGCGGACGCGAGCGACCCGAAGCGGTACCTCGAGCTCGCCTCACAGTCGATCGTCGCCCATGTGAAGGCGATGGTCGCGTTCCAGGACGCCGGCTCTCACGTGTTCGACTACGGCAACAACCTGCGCGGCGAGGCATTGAAGCGGCGGCTACGCCGATGCGTTTGCGTACCCGGGCTTCGTGCCCGCGTACGTGCGCCCGCTGTTCTGCCGAGGGATCGGCCCGTTCCGCTGGGCGGCGCTCTCGGGCGATCCGGCCGACATCGCCGCGATCGACGCCGAGCTCGCGGCGCTGTTTCCCGACGACGTCCTCCTGCAGAACTGGCTCCGCATGGCGCCCGAGCGGGTCGCCTTCCAGGGGCTTGCCGGCGCGCATCTGCTGGCTCGGATACGGCGATCGCGCGCGGGCCGGGCTCGCGATCAACGACCTCGTCGGCGCGCGGAGTCGTCAGCGCACCGATCGTCATCGGCCGCGATCACCTCGACTCGGGCTCGGTCGCCTCTCCCTACCGCGAGACGGAGGCGATGGCGGACGGCTCGGACGCGATCGCCGACTGGCCGATTCTGAACGCGCTGCTCAACACGGCCTGTGGCGCGACGTGGGTCTCTGTTCATCACGGCGGTGGGGTTGGCATCGGGAATTCGATCCACGCCGGAATGGTCGTCTCGCGGACGGGACCGAGGACGCCGCTCGCAGGCTCGAGCGCGTGCTGACCGCCGATCCGGGAACGGGCGTCATGCGCCACGCCGATGCCGGCTACGCCGAGGCGCTGGCCTGGGCCGCCGAGACCGGGCCTCGACCTGCCGAGCGTCGGGCGCTAGGCGGCTCGATGGGCCAGGCTCCTGATTCGCGATCTTGCGCAGGTTGCGACGATCCGCAGGCACGACGAAGCGCTCCTCTCCGCGGCGCCGCGCTGCGCGCCGTGACCGTGCTCGAGGATGCGTTCGTCCTCTGCGACGGACCGACGATCGCGGCGGTCGGCCGGATGGCCGATCTCCCGCAGCTCGACCTGCCGAGGAGCTCGATCGAGGTCGACGGCCGCGGTCTCTCGGCGATTCCCGGTCTCGTCGACTGCCACACCCATCCCGCGTTTGCCGGTGATCGCGTCAACGAGTTCGCGCTCCGGTCGGCAGGGGCCACGCTACGAGGAGCTCCTCGCGGCGGGTGGAGGCATCCTCTCGACGACTCGCGCCACCCGCGCGGCGACGAGGAGACGAGCTCCGAGCCGCGGTCGAGCGCCACCGCGGCTGGATGCGCGCGAACGGCACGACCACGTTCGAGGGCAAGTCGGGGTACGGCCTCGATCACGACACCGAGCTCGCGCAGCTCCGTGCCGTCGCCGACGCCGGTGGTGTGCCGACGTGGCTCGGTGCTCACGCCGTCCCACCCGAGCATCGCGATGCCGACGCGTACGTCGACTGGGCGATCGAGGAGGTGCTGCCCGAGGCCGCACTGATCGCCGAGGCCGCCGACGTCTTCGTCGAGCGCGGGACGTTCGACGTCGAGCAGGCGCGACGCTTCCTCCTCGCCTGTCGAGCGGCCGGCCTCGCAGCTGCGGCTCCACGGTGATCAGCTGACCGAGATGGGCGCAGTGCCGCTCGCGATCGAGCTCGGCGCGCGCTCGATCGACCATCTCGAGAGCACCGGGCCGGAAGGGGTGGCCGCGCTCGGCACGAGCGACTGTCGCGGCGGTGCTGCTTCCGGTCGCCGCGCTGATGCTCGGACGCCCGCAGCCGCCGGGGCGCGCGCTCGTCGACGCGGGTGCGATCGTGGTGCTCGCGACCGACTTCAACCCGGGGAGCGCCTTCTGCGAGAGCCTGCCGGTCGTCTGCAGCTCGCGTGCACCCAGCTCGGAATGACGCCCGAGGAGGCGCTCGCCGCGTGCACGGTGAACGCCGCGCACGTGCTCGGCCGAGCCGATCGGATCGGGCGCCTCGCGCCGGGCTTCGACGGCCGACGTCGTCCTGCTCGAGGCCACCGATTGGCGGCACCTCGCGTATCACTTCGGTGGCGACGTCGTCCACACGGTGGTCGAGCAGGGGGCAGTGGCGTGGCGACGGGCATAATCCGCGCGATGGCGAACGAGAAGCAACGCAGGCGGCGGGCGAAGGAGAAGCGTCACGCCTACGACCTCGTGGAGATCGACTCCGAGGGCAACGAGACCGTGCTCACCGCCTCCGACGCTGAAGAGCGAGGCGCCAGGCGAAAGCGACGAGCTCTGCGAAGTCCGCGCCCAAGACCTCACGTCGTGGCGTTCCTCAGCCGCCGAGCTGGTCGCGCGTGGCGAAGCGGTCGGCGATCTTCGTTCCGATCATCTTTGCGATCGTGCTGCTGCTCGGAGGCGGCAAGGTCAGCGATCGTGCAGTGCGATCGTCAACGCGTGCTCCTGCTCGCGCTCTTCATTCCGCTGAGCTACGTGATGGACTCCTTCGTGTACCGCACGTACCAGAAGCGGCTCGCGAAGAGCGGCTCGCGCTAGCGCACGCATGGCCGTCGTCGACCAGCTCTCGCTCGGCCCGCTCGGGACGAACTGCTACCTCGTCCGGCGAGCCGACGAGGCGGAGCACGGCTGTCGTCGTCGATCCGAGCGGTGCGGCCGACGAGATCCAGCGGCGCTCGATCGCGCGCAACGCGCGCTGCGTCGCGATCCTCGTCACGCACGGCCACTACGACCACATCCACGGTGTCGCGGACCTCGCCGACCTGACCGGCGCTCCCGTCTACATGGCGGAGGGCGAGAGGATCCTGCTCGAGAACCGGACGCGCTTCACACCGCCGGGCTTCGACGTTGCGCCGTGGACGCCCGGAGGTGCTGCTCGCCGGCGACGAGACGCTCGAGCTCGGCCGGAATCACCTTGCAGGTGCTTCCCGTTGCCGGGGCACTCACCTGCCCATCTCGCGTATGCGATCGACGGAGGCCTGCTGTCGGGCGACGTGCTCTTCCGCGACTCGGTCGGGCGAACCGATATCCCCGGCGGAGACTGGCCGACGCTGCTCGCCTCCATTGCCATGCTCATGGAGCGGTACCCGGGCGAGACGGTGGTGTACCCGGGCCACGGCCCGACGACCACGCTCGGTGAGGAGCTCGAGGAGAACCCGTTTCTCGACGCGCTGCGCGCCGCTCGCCGTTGATCGCTGCGGACCGACCGGCTGACCCGTCCACGCTCGCTCGCTACCGTGAACGACGATGACCACGGTGACCCCATGAGCGCAGGAAAGATCGAGCGCCCGCGTGGCACGCACGACATCGTCCCCGCCGAAGCCGCGTGCCTGGAAGCGTGTCACCGACGAGATCGAGCGTCTCTGCGCGCTCTACGGGTACCGGCGGATCCAGACTCCGGTCTTCGAGGACACCGCGCTCTTTCAGCGCACGTCGGGTGAGGGCTCGGACGTCGTGCAGAAGGAGATGTACATCTTCGCTCGACCGCTCCGACCGCTCGCTCACCCTGCGCCCCGAGGGTACGGCGCCGATCTGCCGCGCCTACGTCGAGCACGGCATGCACCGCGACCCACAGCCGGCGAAGCTGTTCACGATCGCACCGATGTACCGCTACGGCGCCCCCGGTCAAGGGACGCTACCGCGAGCACTGGCAGGCCTCGGTCGAGGCGATCGGCTCCGATGATCCGTCGATCGACGCCGAGCTGATGCAGCTCTACGACACGCTGCTCGGCTCGCTCGGCGTCACGAACTACCACCTGAGCTCAACTCGATCGGCTGCAAGGCCTGTCGACCGGCCTATCTCGAGGCGCTCCGCGCCTGGCTCGACGGTGAACGGGTCGCGGCTCGACGAGGAGACGAGGAGCAAGGTCGGAGACGAGCCCGCTGCGCGTCTTCGACAACTACGACGCCAAGCCGCCCGCGGTCCGCGAGGCGCTTGCCGAGGCACCGAAGCATCGGCGAGTCGCTCTGTGAGGAATGTGTCTCGCCACTTCGCGTCGGTGCGTGCCGACCTCGATGCGACCGGGGTGAGCTACACGCTCGTCCCGACGCTCGTCAGGGGCCTCGACTACTACTCGCGCACCACCTGGGAGTTCATCGGGCCGATGGCACAACGAGAACTCGACGATCTCCGGCGGGGGGCGCTACGACTACCTCGTCGAGGAGATCGGCGGTCCGCCGACCCCCGGAGTCGGCTTCGGCGCCGGGCTCGAGCGCCTGCTGATCGCGATCGAGGAGGAGGGCGTCGAGCCGCCGGCGGCCGTCGGGATCGATGTGTTCTTCGCGCTCGAGCCGGGCGCGCCGCGGGCCGAAGGTCGCACGCTGGCTCGCCGAGCTTCGCCGGGCAGGGGTGGCGGCAGACACCGATTTCGCCGGCCGGTCGCTGAAGGGCCAGCTGACGCAGGCCGGCCGGCTCGGCGCTCGGCGCATCGTGGTCGTCGGCCGCCGAGACGGCCACGTTGCGTGAGCCGCGGTCGTCTGACGAGAGTCTCGGCCACGACGAGATCGTCTCTAGGCTGCTGGGATGACGATGGACACCTGGCGCGACCTGATGTGCGGCGAGCCACGAGCCGATCGGGTGGGCGAGACGTTGACGCTGTCGGGCTGGGCGGCGAGACGCCGAGATCACGGCGGGCTCGTGTTCGTCGACCTTCGCGATCGCACCGGGATCCTCCAGCTCGTGATCAACCCCGAGCACGCACCGGAGGCGGCCGAGCGGGCCAAGGAGATCCGCAACGAGTTCGTGCTGCGAGCACGAGGGGACGCTCGTGGCGCGCACGCCGGAGACGGTCAATCCGAAGATGCCGACCGGCGAGGTCGAGTTGCTCGTCGACGAGCTCGAGCTCGTCTCGCGTTCGACCCCGCTTCCCGTTCCAGCTCGACGAGGAGAACGTCGACGAGACGCTGCGCCTGCGCTACCGCTGGCTCGACCTTCGCCGCGAGAAGCTCCAGCGCAACCTCCGGTTGCGAGCGCAGATGGTCGGGATCATCCGCCGGCACATGGAGCAGGCCGGGTTCCTCGACATCCAGACGCCGATCCTCTACAAGTCGACCCCCGAGGGCGCCCGCGACTTCGTCGTTCCGAGCCGTCTGCACCCGGGGCGGTTCTTCGCGCTGCCGCAGAGCCCTCAGATCCTGAAGCAGCTGACGATGATCGCCGGGTTCGACCGCTACTTCCAGATCGCCATCTGCTTCCGCGACGAGGATCTCCGCGCCGATCGCGTGCAGGAGATCACGCAACTCGACGCGGAGATGAGCTTCCCCGATCAGGAGGAGCTCTTCGCGCTGATGGAGGAGATGTTCGCGACCATCTGGCGCGAGTGCCTCGGAATCGAGATCGCGGTGCCCTGGCCGCGGATGACCTACGCCGAGGCCGATCGGCGCTTCGGCTCGGACAAGCCGGACATGCGCTTCTCGCTCGAGCTGGAGGATGCGACCGAGCTCACGCGGGGGTCGGGCTTCGGTGTCTTCGCCTCCGCGCCGGCGGTGCGGTTTCTGCGCATCCCGCGCACGTTCTCGCGCGCCGAGCTCGCGTCGCTCGAGGAGCTCGCCAAGGTGCACGGGCGCGAAGGGGCTTGCGTATCTGATGCGCGACGCGGAGACCGGGGAGCTGCGCTCGCCGATCGCGAAGTTCCTCAGCGACACCGAGCTCGAGGCGCTCGCGCGTCGCTGCGGGCGAATCGCTCTTCTTCGCCGCCGACACCTGGGAGCAGACCTCGAAGGTGCTCGGCGCGCTTCGCCTGCATTTCGGGAAGGAGCTCGGCCTCATCGACTCGTCGGTGTTCACGTTCATGTGGGTCACGGAGTTTCCGATGTTCGAGCGGGATGAGAACGAGGGGCGCTGGACTGCGGTGCATCATCCGTTCACTCGTCCGACCGACGAGTGGAAGGAGACCGGTTCGAGACGGAGCCGGAGAAGGCTCTTGCGCACGCGTACGACATCATCGTCAACGGCAACGAGCTGGGCGGTGGGTCATTCCGGATTCACGAGCCCGAGATCCAGGAGAAGGTGTTCGGTCTCCTCGCGCTCACACCGGAGCAGCAACGATCGCAGTTCGGGTTCCTCCTCGACGCGCTTGCCATGGGCGCGCCTCCGCACGGTGGAATCGCGCTCGGGATCGACCGAATGACGATGGTCCTCGCCGGAGAGGCGAACCTCCGCGACGTGATCGCGTTCCCGAAGAACCAGGCTGGTCTCGATCCCGATGTCCGGGGCGCCCTCGGAGATCACGGACGTTCAGCTCGCGGAGCTGGCGCTGAGGGTCGTGGCCAAGGAGACCGCGCCGAAGGATTCGAACTGAGCGCAGCGACCGCGCAGCGACTGCTCTCGCTTGCGGCGATCTCCCTGCTCGCGGGGCTTCTTGCCGTCGCCGTCGTCGCGACGACGCGATTCCGAAGGCGCGCACGTCACCGGGGCGATCGCGACCGGCCCCGGCGGCTGGTACGTCGCGCTTGGCGCTCCACGACCGCCGGCGGGCGACGCCGAGCGCACGAGCTGCGATCTCATCCTGACCGCACGCTCTCTCGGCGTGACGCATCCGGTCCTGCCCTGCGGGGCAAAGCTGCTGGTCAGGTACGGCGACACGACCGTCCTGACGGAGGTGATCGACAACGACCTCACCTCGAGCGGCCGCCAGTTCGAGCTCACCGACGCGCTCGCGAAGCTCGTCGGTCTCGACGGCACGCAGGAGATCCACTGGCGGTACGCGACGACCGGCTAGAGTTGAAGCGAACGGATCTGCGCGTGATCCCGGGCTCCAAACGTGAACCAACTGTCACACGAAGGGAGCCCGCGTCGGGGATAGGCGTTGCCGACGCCCCGCAGGGCACCCCCTTGGAAGAGCGAGGTTCGCCTTCCGGGTTCGGGATCACGCGGAGATCCGTTCTGGTGTGCTCGAGACGCGGAAATCGCGACAGGTGGAGGCCGGAGTGAGCGCGTATACCAAGGTGAATCGCGACGACCCTTCGATCGAGGTGTTCCGTGGGGCGTTCGCAAAGATGCGGCTCGCTCTCGGAACGACGGCATTCGGGATCAACGAGATCCGAATGCCCGCCGAGTTCGCCGGCCCGGAGCACGACGAGCTGGACACCGGGCACGAAGAGGTCTACGTGGTGCTCGCAGGGTCCGGGACCGCGACCGTGGACGGTGACGAGCTCGTCCTTGGCGAGGGCGACTACCTCCGGGTCGCGCCCGAGGCCGTGAGGCAGCTCACGGCAGGCGGCGACGGTCTCACCTTCATCGCGATCGGCGCAAGACCGGACCCTGTCTACGACGGTCGTCCGACGCTCTAGCGCGAGCTGCGCATGCTCGTGCTCGATCACGTTCAGGTTGCCGCACCGAAGGGCTGCGAAGGTGCAGCGCGAGCGTTCTACTCGGATCTCCTCGGGCTCGAGGAGATCGCGAAGCCGGTTGGGCTTGCCGCGCGAGGCGGGTGCTGGTTCCGGGTCGGCCAACACGAGCTGCACGTCGGAGTCGAGGAGCCGTTTCGCGCCGCCGCCAAGGCCCATCCCGCATTTCGCGCAGGCTCGGTCGAGGCTCTTCGCGGGCTTGCCGACCGGCTGACCGCGGCTGGGACGACGGTCGTCTGGGCCGATCCGGACGAGATACCCGGGCGGGAGCGCTTCCACGTCTCCGACCCATTCGGGAACCGGCTCGAGCTTCTCGCGTAGCCAGCCAGCGCATCAGCGGGGTTGCGGTCGGTCGCGGCCCGCGGGAACGAACGTAACGAGCTACAGGAGGATGAATGCAGTACTTCGTGCACGGAGTGGACGGCGACGCAGCCACCGAGCAGCTGGATCTGCTGGCCGAGGCGCACTGGACCTACATGGACGGTTATGCGGACAGCCTCGTCGCACGCGGGCCAACCCTCTCCGCCGACGGCGTGCACCACACCGGCAGCATCCACGTTCTCGAGGCAGCCAGCCTCGAGGACGCTCGGCGGTTTGCCTTCGAGGAGCCGTTCTGGATCGCAGGCGTCTACGCCTCGGTCACCGTCGCGCCATTCCACAATGCGCTCGACCGGGACGATGTGGGACAGGCCATCGCCGCCCCACGGGTCGACCAGTTCGCTCGTACTCGCGGCGTGGCAGGCGCAGCCATTTGCCCCCGCACGGCCGAGGTGCTGCGACGACTGGCCGACAGCGAGAGCCTGGTGTTCGGTGGCTTGTTGCTCTCCGACAACGCCGACCTGAGCGTCGGTCTGGCTGCTGCCTTCGATGCCGACGCCGAGCGGGCTTCGACCATCGCTGCGCGCATCGCCCTGCCTGAGCCGGTCACGCGCGATCACGACGTGCCGCTGGCAACGCGGGGGCCGCAACCAGGGGTGATCCTGTCCCCGGGCGACGCCCGGCGGCTCGCCGAGGAAGTGAGACGGCACGGGTGGGTAGCCTGAGGCGGTGCCTCCTGTCGAAGTGTCGGTGATTCTGCAGCAGGCGAGCAGTTCGCGTACGCGCGCCTCGTCGTCGACGCCGGGGTCGTGGTGGAGGCCGATGTCTCCGGCCTTGAACGCGATCTCGTTGGTCTCTCGTTGCTCGAAGCCGCCGCGGTTCCCGGCGAGCGCCTTGCCGCGGACGCCCTTGCCAACGCCCTCGCGCAGGTGATCTCGGCGCCGGCCGATCCGACCCGGATCGCGGTCGCGATGAGCGGCGGTGTCGACAGCGCCGTCGCGCTGATTCGCGCCGGCCGGAGCGCAGTGGGCGTGACTCTGCGCCTGTGGGTCGACCCCGCGGCGCGAGACGGCGAGCGCGTTTGCTGTTCACCGGCGGCGGTGATCGCGGCCCGTGAAACCTGTCACGGGCTCGGGCTTCCGCACCTGACGCTCGACTTGCGCGAGGAGTTCCGCGCGGCCGTGGTCGACCCGTTTGTCGCGGCCTATGCGGCCGGGAACGACACCAAACCCCTGCGTCCGCTGTAACGGTGCCTTCCGGTTCGATGCGCTGATCGAGTTCGCCCGCAAGATCGGCGCAGCCACCTTGTGGACGGGGCACTACGCGCGCGTCGTCGAGCGGGACGGCCGTCGGCTGGTCGCTCGGGGCGTCGATCCCACGAAGGATCAGAGCTACATGCTCGCGACCGTCTCGCCCGAGTTGCTGGAGCTGGTCGGGTTTCCGCTCGGGCATGAGACGAAGGCGGAGGTGCGTGCGGCTGCGGCGGCGGCAGGCCTTGCGGCAGCCGGCCGGGCCGAGAGCCAGGAGGCGTGTTTTCTCGGCGGTGACGACTACCGTGTCTTCCTCTCCCGCCACGGGCTCGAGGACGCAGCCCGGCCCGCTCGTCGATCTCGAGGGTCAGGAGCTTGGGCGCCACGAAGGGCTGTGGCGGTACACCGCCGGGCAGAGGAGAGGCCTCGGCGTCTCGGCCGGCGAGCCCGTCTACGCGGTGCGGACCGAGTCCGCGACGAACACGCTGGTCGTCGGACCACGACGTGCGCTGGAGGTCACGAAGATCGAGGCTCAGGGGAGCTGTACGTTCCGGCCACGAGAGTCGAGGTGAAGTTCCGCTACCGGTCGGGCGCCGTCCCGGCGACTGTCGAAATCGACGGGGACAGGATTCTCCTTTCGCTTCACCGTCCCGCCGAGGCGGTCGCCCCGGGTCAGCTCGCCGCTCTCTACGACGGTGACGTGGTCGTCGGGGCGGGTGTGATCGTCGCGACGTCGCCGTAGTGGGATCCGATCGTCCGGCCTTGTCCACTACCATCTCACCATGGTGATCGCCTTCGACGCCGGCGACGCGGCCTACTGGGGTCTCGCAGTCTTTCTCGTCTTGCTCGGTGTCGGCTCAGCCTTTGCGCTGTTCAAGCTCGGACGTCTCTTCGACCGCGTCTCGTCGTTTGTGAAGGGCACAGAGCGCGATCTCCTGCCGGTTGTCGTCAAGAGCGGAGGGACGGTCGATCGCGTCAACTATCAGCTCGACAAGCTCGACACGGTGACCGACAGCGCGGTGGGGATGGCCGACAGCGCGGACACCGCGGTGCGAGCGGTCTCGACCGCGATCACCAAGCCGGTCGAGAAGGTTTCAGGTCTTGCCGCCGGGGTCGTGCACGGCATGTCGTCGTTCAAGCGAAACCGCAGCGCAGGCGACGCGTTCTCCGCAGGGAAGGCCGCGGCCCGCCGGCGCGAGCAAGACCTCGCCGCCGACCTCAGAGGCGCAGCGACCCAACAGTCGACGCCGCGGCCTGAGCCAACGCCCCCTCCCGCGCCGCAGCCAAAGCCACAGGCGACGCCGAGACCGACCCCCGTTCCGAAACCGACCCCGGTTCCGAACCCAGACTCGTCGGCGTCGAGCGGCGGTGGCCCGGGTGGATGCGCCCGCGGTCCCGGCGACAGAGGCCGCGGGCGGTCCCGCGAGCCTCGTCGGCGGTTCGTCGTCGACGTCGTCGACGACGTCGGAGCGAACTAGTCGACGCGCCGGGTCCGGCTCGGACCGGCCGGTACGATCGAGCCGATGCGAACGACAGCCGAGCTGCGCGAGGGCTTTCTCTCGTTCTTCGAGTCGAAGGGTCATCTGCGGTACCCGTCGTGGCCTCTGATCCCGCCTCCGGAGGATCCCTCGACGCTCTTCATCTCTGCCGGGATGCAGCCCTTGAAGCCGTTCTTTGCGGGTGTCAAGCAGCCGCCGGCGCCGCGGTTTACGACGGTGCAGAAGTGCCTCCGCGCAGGCGGGAAGGACACCGATCTCGACGAGGTCGGGATGACCGCGCGTCACGCCTCGATGTTCGAGATGCTCGGCAACTTCTCGTTCGGCGACTACTTCAAGGACGGCGCCATCGACCTCGCCTGGGAGTTCGTCACCGAGCAGATGAAGCTCGATCCAGAGCGCATCTGGGCGTCGGTGTTCGCGGGCGACCCGGTGCTCGGCATCGGCGAGGACGAGGTCGCGATCGCCGGGTGGCTGCGCAAGGGAATCCCACGTGAGCGGATCGTCGCCTTCCCACGCTCGGACAACTTCTGGGGGCCTGCCGGCGAGACGGGGCCCTGCGGTCCCTGCTCGGAGCTCCATCTCGATCGTGGTGAGGAGTACGGCTGCGGTCTCGAGACCTGCGGGCCCAACTGCGAGCGCTGCGACCGCTACATCGAGTTCTGGAACCTCGTCTTCATGGAGTTCGACCTGCACGCCGACGGCACCCTGACCCCGCTGCCGAAGCAGAACATCGACACGGGACTGGGCCTCGAACGCGGGGCAATGCTCCTCCAGGGCGTCGAGTCGATCTTCGACACCGACGGCTTCCGCCTGATCATGGACTGGATCGAGCGCGAGTCGGGCGTCGGTTACGGCACGTCGCCCGAGGCGACCAAGGCGCATCGGGTCCTCTCCGATCACGGTCGGGGGGTGACATTCTTGATCGCCGAGGGAGTCACGCCAGCAAACGAAGGGCGCGGGTACGTCCTACGACGGCTCATCCGCCGCTCGGTTGTCCAGGCACGGCGGATCGGCCTTCCGTCGGTGTATCCGCTTCCGCGGATCGTGGTCGAGCAGGTCGGCGCCTGGTATCCCGAGGTCGTCGAGAACGCGAACGAGATCGAGCGCGTCGTTCGAGCCGAGGAAGAGCGTTTCCGGGAGACGCTCGACCGCGGAATGAAGGAGTTCGAGGACATCGCGACCGCCGATATCGGGGCTGCAGACGCCTTCCGGCTGGCCGCAACCTACGGGTTCCCGATCGAGCTCACGGTCGAGCTTGCGCTCGAGCGCGGTCATCAGGTCGATGTCGACGGCTACCGCGTCGAGATGGACCAGCACAAGACGATCTCCCGCGGGACGGGAGAGAAGGCACTCGGCCAACGTGCGGCCGACTTCGCCGTTGGAGCTGGCTTCACGACCGATTTCGTCGGCTACGCCAAGACGGACGTGATCACCCAGCTCGGAGTGCTCGAGGAGATCGGCGACGGGACGTTCCTCGCCAAGCTGCGCGAGTCACCGTTCTACGCGGCCGGCGGCGGCCAGATCACCGATCAGGGTTGGCTCGAGCTCGATGACGACGCGTCCGTGCGGGCCGAGCTCGTCGATGCTTTCCGGTTCGACGGCGACCAGGCGCTTCTCTTCCGCGGTGAAGGGTTCAAGACCGGCGACCGCGTGAAGGCGCGCGTGCCGAGGGCTGTTCGCTTCCCGACCCAGGCGAACCACACTGCGACTCACCTTCTCCATGAGGCGCTTCGTGAGGAGCTCGGGGAGCACGTGAAGCAGGCGGGGTCGGCCGTGCGACCGGACAAGCTTCGCTTCGACTTCACACACGGGGAGGGGCTCACGGCCGACCAGCGCCGGAGTGTCGAGCAACGGGTCAACGAGAAGATCTTCGAGAACCTCCCCGTGCACACCTTCGAGACGACACAAGCCGAAGCGCGGGAGCTCGGAGCGATGATGCTGTTCGGCGAGAAGTACGGCGAGGTCGTCCGCGTGGTCGATGTCGAGGGGTTCTCGACAGAGCTCTGCGGCGGCACCCATGTTCGGACGACCGCAGAGATCGGCGCGTTCGCGATCCTCTCCGAAGGCTCGGTCGGAGGAGGCGCAAGGCGAATCGAAGCGGTCACCTCGGGGGAGGCCTACGCGATGCTCAACGCACGGGCTGCCGACGCCGAAGCGCTTCGGCTCGAGCTCGAGGAGCTCCGCAGGGAGCTCAAGCGCAAGCCTCAAGCGGCGTCCGAAGCGATTCAGATCGAGGCGCAGCTCACGGAGGTCGGCGGCGTCAATGTCATCGTGCAGATGGTCGACGGGCTCGACGCAGACGCGCTGCTGGAGCTCTCCGACCGCTTCAAGTCCAAGCACGCGCCGGCGTACGTCGTGCTGGGATCGGCACAGGACGGGAAGGTCAACCTGGTCGCCAGCGCCGACGACAAGGCATCTGAGCGAATCAGCGCAGTCGACGTGATCCGTGGTGCTGCGCCGATCGTGGGCGGCGGTGGAGGGGGGAGACCGACAATGGCTCGCGCCGGCGGGAAGGACCCGGCGAAGCTCGCCGAGGCGCTGGCCGAGGCCTCGCGGCTTGTGACCTCCGCGCTGGAGTGAAAGCCCTTGCCCTCGACTACGGATCGGCGCGTACCGGGGTCGCGGTCTCCGACGCGACAGGGGTTCTCGCGCGCCCCGTCTGTGTCGTCGAACAGGCGGCAACCCAGACCGGGCTCGAGCAGTTGGCAGCGATAGTTGCCGAGCACGAGCCGGGGGTCGTCGTCGTCGGCATGCCGCTCACCCTCCGTGGTGAGGTCGGGGCCCAGGCGCGCGAGACACTGACGTTTGTCGAACTGCTCCGAGACCGGATCTCGATCCCCGTCGAGACCCTGGATGAGCGGTTCACGACAGCTCTGGCCCAGCAGACCGCGTCCCAGGCCCCGGAGGACGCTCTCGCCGCCGCGCATCTCCTTCAGGGCTGGCTCGACCGCGCGCATCCATGAAGCGGCTCGTTGACCATCCTTGTCGTCTCGGCGATCGTCGCCGTGGGCGCGTTCGCAGGGGCTTCATGGCTCGCAGGAGGTGACGACGATCCACCGCCGCCACCTCCGACGCTCGCAACGGCTGTCGCGCTCGAGAGGCTGCGGATCATCTTTCCGGAGGGGTTCAGCATCGCCGAGATGGCCGACCGGGTTGCGGCTGTTCGAAAGATCGCGATTGCGAAGCGGCACGTATCACCACGGCTCACCAAAGCGGCGTATCTCCGCGCCGTCTGCAGCGGCGCGACCGCCGCTCGCGTTTCGCAAGGACGCCAAGCCTGGGGCTCTCGAGGGGTTCCTCTTCCCTGCGCTGTACGAGTTCACCCAGGAGTCGACGGCGAAGGAGCTGGTCTCGAGCCAGCTCACCACGTTCCGGCAGCGGTTCGCGAAGGTCTCACTCGCGCACGCCCGGTCGAAGAACCTCACGCCGTACGACATCCTCATCATCGCTTCGATGATCGAGAAGGAGACCGCCGTCGCCTCCGAGCGCAAGCTCGTGGCCGCCGTGATCTACAACCGCCTCCATAACCGCATGCCGCTCGGCATCGATGCAACGATCCGCTACGGACTCGGGATTCCGGGCACGCAGTCGCTGACGAAGAAGGCGCTCGCGAGTGACTCGCCGTACAACACGCGCCTGCGGACAGGTCTTCCGCCGACGCCGATCGCGAACCCCGGTCTCGCCTCGATCCAGGCCGCTGCGCATCCTGCGAAGGTCGACTACCTCTACTACGTTCGCAAGCCGAAGTCGAAGCGCCACTTCTTCACCGCCGACGAGCACGAGTTTCTTCGCGCTGTCTGCGCCTTCGGGTACGCCTGCTCCTAGCGCTCTCGCTCGGGCACGAGCCCGGCGATCGCATAGAGCGCCAGATAGGCAACGGCGAGAGAGAACGTGAGGGCTCCGAGAAGCGCGACGCCGAAGAGCGAGCCCGCTGGGTCGGCGAGCCTGTCGCCGACGACGTTCAGCAGCTCGCCGGGCCGCGAAAGAGCGTCCCAGCTGTTGAACCGGTAGACGCGACCGAGAACGATTCCCACGCTGCAGAGCAGGAGCGTCGGAACGAGCATGAGCCAACCCCACACCGCACCGGCCGTCCGTGCGACGACGGACTGCACGAGGAGCAGCGAGGCAAAGCACAGAAGCATCCCGGTGCCGGCGAACGCTGCAACCATCAGCGAGTCGAACCAGAGCGGCGCGCCGCCGATCCGTCCGACGTGGACGAAGTCGGTGACGATGTACGGCGCGTTCGGGAGGAAGAGCAGCCAGCCGGCCGCGAGGAAGAGCTGACCGAGACGACCGCGACGACGGCCGTTCCGGTCATAGAGCGCCAGCGCGATCAGGAACGGGATCCAGGCAAGGGTCAGGTTCCAGGCGAGGAACCGGTACTCGCTCGTGCTCGTTTCGATCGCGCGCAGGAACAGGAGCGCTCCGCAGAAACCCGAGGCGAGCACGAGCGCGAAGACGGTCGCCACCCGGCGATCACTCAACCGATGCATGACGTCATGGTAGTCGGCAGAAACGTGTTGTCCGCTTGGCGGCCCGGCGGCACCCGTTAGCCGACGCTGCCGAGCGGAGGCGAGCCGTCGAGCATCTGGCGGACTCGATCGACGAGGACGCCGGGCATGAACGGCTTCGCGAGAAACGCGAGCTCGGCCGTGGCGATCCCATGGCGGACGATCTCGTCGATCGTGTAACCGGACATGAAGACGACCGGCAACCCCGGGATGCGCTCGCGAAGGGCCTCGGCGAGCCTGCGGCCGTCCATCCCGGGCATGACGAGGTCGGTGAGGAGGAGATCGACGCGGACGTCGCCACCGGCGACGAGCTCGAGCGCCGACTCCCCGTCGGGAGCAGTCAAGACCGTGAACCCGGCGTTTCGGAGCGTCAGGGCGATGAGGTCGCGTACGGCCGGAGTGTCCTCGACGACGAGAATGGACGCATCCGGCGACTGCCTCGGCTCGGGGGCCGGCTCGGGGGCCAGGGTCGAGACCGCTGCTGTGCTGCGGGGAAGCATGACCGTAAAGGTCGCCCCGTTCCCGGGCTCGCTCTCCACGTCGACATAGCCACCGCTCTGACGCACGATTCCCTCGACCGTCGCCAGACCAAGCCCTGTCCCCGAGCCGACGGGCTTGGTGGTGAAGAAGGGCTCGAACATCGACTCCTTGACGGGCTCGTCGAATCCCGTTCCCGTATCCGCGACCGTGAGCGATACGTACTCCCTCGGCGGGTGGGTTTGCCCGTCAGCCTCGGCAACCACGACGTTCCGGGTCGTGATCGTGATCAGCCCGCCGCTCGGCATCGCGTCGCGAGCGTTGACGGCGAGATTCACCACGACCTGCTCGATCTGGCTTCGGTCGACGCACGTCGACCAGAGGTCAGGGGCGGTCGAGACCTCCAGGGCGACCGTCGCCCCCAACAGGCGTTGAAGCATGGAGCCGAGGCTCTGAAGGACGTCGTTCAGGGTCAGCACCTGGGGTTGCAGCACCTGGCGCCTGCCGTAGGCCAGCAACTGATTCGTCAGGAGCGACGCGCGCTGAGCAGCCTGAGCGACCTCGATCAGCCCTTCCCTCAGCGCGTCGCTGCCGCCCTCTGCCTGGAGGCTGCCGCCCTCCGCATGGAGGAGGAGATCGACGTGACCCTGGATGACGGTGAGCAGGTTGTTGAAGTCGTGGGCGACACCACCGGCGAGCCGGCCGATCGACTCCATCCGTTGCGCCTCCCGGAGCCGCTCATCTGCGCGACGGAGCTCTTCCTCGGCGAGCTTGCGGTCGGTGACGTCGAGCATGAACCCGCGAACTGCCACGACGTTCCCCTCGTCGTCGAATTGCGGCGTCGCCTCGTCGTGGATCCATACGACGCTCCCGTTCTTGTGAATACAGCGGTACTCCGACCCTGCGCACCCGCCGCCGATGTTCGTGGCCGCCGCCTCCATGACGCGGTCGCGATCGTCAGGATGGAGGACCACCTTCTCGAAGAAGTCGGGCGTGGCCCTCCATTCCTCAGCCGCGTAGCCGAGGATCTGCTCGATCCGCCGGCTCATGAAGAGATTCGTGCCGATCTCGTCGGCCGCGTCGAGATAGACGGCGGCGGGAAGCTCCTCGAGCAGGGTTCGGTAGCGCTCGTCTGCGAGACGGCGCTCGTCCTCCGCGCGCTTGCGGTCGGTGATGTCGGTGATGTACCCGTGAATCTGGACGACGACGCCGTCCGCGTCGAGCTCGGGAGCTGCCTCGTCGTACACCCAACGAAGCTCACCGTCTCGTGTCAGGCAGCGGTATTCGACGCCGACTCGCTCACCGCCGTTCGTCCGAGCGATGACCTCGCGGACGAACTCCCGATCGTCCGGGTACACGATCGTGTCGAGCCAGAACTCGGGGCTGTGCGGTCCGATTGTCCAGCCGAGGATCTCCTCGATCCGCGGGCTGAAGAAGGTCGTGGTGGCCGTCGCGTCCGGCTCGTCGACGTAGACGATCCCGGGCATGTCGTCGATGAGCCGCTGATACCGCCCCGCCAGCGCACGCTGCTCGTCGAGCTGCGAGCGAAGCCGGGTGATCTCCTCGCGAGCAGCGGCAAGGGGGTCGAGCTCGGTGATGTTCGACTCGCCCGTGCCGGAAGTGTTGTCCCTCCTGGGGAGCGCGGCGTGACTCACGCGCCAAGCGTAGCCACCGCCCGCGTCGGTCAAGCCGGCGGGCCGGGTCGTCAGGAATACTGGCTCTGGTGTCGGTGCAGCCCGCAATCCACGGTACGACGACACTCGTCGGTCTTCTCGGCTGGCCAACCTCGCACTCGCTCTCACCTCCGATGCAGAACGCGGGCTTCGCCGCGCTCGAGCTCGACTGGGCCTATGTTCCGCTACCGACCCGGCCCGAGCTGCTGGCGGAAGCCGTTCGAGGCCTGGCGGCAACGGGGTTTGCCGGCGCGAACGTGACGATTCCGCACAAGCAGGCGGTCATCCCACTTTGCGATTCCCTGGATGAGACCGCCGAGCGCGCCGGGTCGGTCAACACGCTGGTCATCGAAGACGGACGGGTCCACGGCGCGTCGACGGACGGCGCTGCGGTGAGCGATCAGGTCGATGCGACCGGGCGGCGGGCGCTCGTCCTCGGTGCGGGCGGCGCCGCGAAGGCGGTCGTCGACGCGCTCACGGTGGCCGGCTGTGAGGTCATCGTCGCCTCTCGCCGCGATCCGGGCTGGCCACCACCGACGAACGGGATCGAGGTGCTCGTCAACTGCACCCCCGTGAAGGATGAGCTGATCGTTGCGCCGCGGGCCGAGATGCAGGTGGTCGATCTCGCGTACCTCCCCGATGGGCGCGACACGGCCCTTGTCGCCGCAGCCAAGGACGCGGGTTGCGAGATCGTCGTGGACGGGCTCGACGTGCTGCTCGCCCAGGGAGCGGCTTCATTCGAGCTCTGGACTGGGCTGCCGGCGCCGCTCGTCGCTATGCGCAAGGCGCTCCGCGTCGCATAGATCCGCATTTGTCGGTCGGTCGCTTCGGTCAGCAGGACGACGAAGCCGCTGCACCGACGGGCGCCATTGCTGCAGACCTAGCCCCATGCCAGTGCAGGAGCGGGTTAGGGTGCGGTATGTCCGACCTATCCATGCTCGTCGCACCCGATGAGTTGTGGAACGCCCTTGCGTCTGCTCAGCGCGATCCGGCGGTGCGCGTTCTCGACGCCACCGTCCACCTGCAGTTCCACGCCGACGGAAGCGAGGTGACGATCGAGAGCGGTCGCGCCGAGTTCGAGGAAGGGCACATCCCTGGCGCGCGGTTCGCCGATCTGGTCGAGTTGTCCGACCCGGCGCGACCTGCGTGGTTCCTGTTGCCCGAGGCGAGGCGCTTCGCGGAGGGAATGTCGCTCCTCGGCGTTGGTCCCGGCACGCACGTCGTCGTGTACGACACCTCGAGCGGGGTCTGGGCAACGCGGCTGTGGTGGCTGCTGCGTGCCTTCGGCTTCGACGCTGTCAGCGTGCTCGACGGCGGGTTCAAGGCCTGGCGGGCGGCGAGGTTACCGATCTCGACCGAGATCGAGGACGCGAGCCGTGCGGAGTTCGTGGCGCAGCTGCGGCCCGAGCTTGTCGCGACCCGTGACGAGGTGGAGGAGCTCATGGCCGACGGCGGTGCCTGCCTCATCAACGCCCTCCCGGCGCCGCTCTTTCGCGGCGACGTCCCGATCGCGCCCGGCCGGTTCGGGCACATTCCGGGCAGCGTCAGCATTCCCCATGGGGATCTCGTGGATCTCGAGTCGAACCGCTTCCTGCCGGTCGATGTGCTCCGCGAGCGGTTTGTCGCATCGGGTGCTCTCGAGCGGCCGCGGGTTGTGACCTACTGCGGCGGCGGCATCGCGGCCACGTTCGACGCGTTCGCCCTTGCGCTGCTCGGCCGCGACGACGTCTCCGTCTACGACGGATCGCTGGTCGAGTGGTCGTCCGACCCTGACCTGCCGCTCGATACCGCCTAAACGTAGGATCGGGGAATGGCACTCGGGCTCGTCACCGCTGGTGAATCGCACGGCCCCGCGCTCGCTGCGATCATCACCGGCCTGCCCGCAGGGTTGCGACTCGACCGGGATGCGATCAACGCCGATCTTCGTCGCCGCCAGCAGGGATACGGCCGCAGTCCACGCCAGCAGCTCGAGACCGACGAAGTCGAGATCCTCAGCGGGCTTCGGCACGCACGGACGCTCGGCACGCCGCTGACCATCGTCGTCCGCAACCGCGATCACAAGAACTGGCTCTGGGGGATGAGCCCCTGGGAGCCAGAAGGCGATGCGGAGGGCAAGGGTGTGAAGAAGGTGACGCTCCCGCGTCCAGGTCACGCCGATCTCGCGGGCGTCCTCAAGTACGACCACGACGATGTGCGCAACTCGCTCGAGCGAGCCAGCGCGCGGCACACCGCGACGCACGTTGCGGCGGGCGCGGTTGCGAAGTCCCTCCTGCGGGAGCTCGGGATCACCGTGGAGAGCCGGCCCGTCGAGATCGGCGGGGCGACGAG
This sequence comes from uncultured Actinomycetes bacterium, assembly GCA_963724655.1. Taxonomy (GTDB): domain Bacteria; phylum Actinomycetota; class Thermoleophilia; order Gaiellales; family Gaiellaceae; genus Gaiella. Next base: position 823,179 of record CAVRVG010000005.1, read on the forward strand.
TGACGACGGGATGCGCGACGCGACCGACGAGGCGAGAACCGATCGCGACACCCTCGGTGGCATCGTCGAGGTCGTGGCTACCGGTTGTCCGCCCGGCCTGGGCTCCTATGCCGAGAAGGGCGATCGGCTCGACGCGCGAATCGCGTCGGCACTCATGGGCATTCAGGCAGTGAAGGGTGTTGAGATCGGTGACGGCTTCGACCTTGCCCGACGCCGCGGTACGGAAGCGCACGACGAGATCGACCCTGGCCTGACCCGCCGCACCAATCGCGCCGGCGGGCTCGAGGCGGGGATGACCAACGGCGAGCCGCTCGTCGTCCGGGCTGCGATGAAACCGCTGCCGACCCTCATGAAGCCACTCGACTCGGTTGATCTCGAGACCGGCGATGCGGCGCAGGCGCTCGTCGAGCGCTCGGACGTGCAAGCGGTCGAGGCGCTCGCCGTTGTCGCTGAGGCTGCGGTGGCGTTCGAGCTCGCCCGCGTCGTTCTCGACAAGTTCGGCGGCGACGCAATCGGGGACACGGTTGCGGCGCATCGCGCGTACCTCGACCGGATCGCGCCGCGGTGGCAGCTCCGCTGAGACAGCCGAACGCCCTCGACCGGCACGTCGCCCTGGCCGGGTTCATGGGCTCGGGCAAGACGACCGTGGGGCGTGCGCTCGCCGTGCGGCTCGGACGTCCGTTTATCGATCTCGACGCGGAGATCGAGAGGCGCGCCGCGGTCTCGGTCGCGGAGCTCTTCGCCACGCGTGGAGAGGGTGGGTTTCGTCAACTCGAAGAAGACGTCGCAGACGAGATCCTGAATCGCGCCGAACCGAGCGTGATCGCCCTCGGAGGCGGAGCGGTCATCTCGGAGAGAACGCGGGCGGTTCTACGCGCCCGCGCGTTCACCGTTCTCCTCGACGTCGATCCCGAGGTTGCCTGGAGCCGCGTCGGTGGCGCAGGTCGCCCGCTCGCACAGGACGTGGACGCGTTCCACTCCCTTCATCGCGACCGTCAACCGCTGTACGAGGACGTAGCCGATGCAAGAGCTCTCGATGTCGAGAGCGCAATCCTTGCCGCCGCGGGTGTTCACGTCGAGCTCGGGGCGATCGACGTTCTCGGTGAGTTGATCCCTGGAGACGGGCCACTCGAGCTCGTCGCCGATGCACATGTGGCCGGGATCCACGGGGTTCGCGCACAACTCGCACTCGGCTCGCGCGACGTCGGCGTCCACGAGGTCCCGGTCGGCGAGCACGCAAAGAGCGTCGCCTCGCTCGAGCGGTTGTGGTCGGCGTTGCGGATCGGTCGCGACGGTGGTCTCGTTGCGCTTGGCGGCGGGTGCACCACCGACGTCGTCGGGTTCGCCGCCTCGACCCACATGCGCGGCGTCCCCTGGACGGCCGTTCCGACGACACTGGTCGGGCAGGTCGACGCCGGGATCGGCGGGAAGACCGCGATCGACCTTCCAGGGGCCAAGAACAGCGTCGGCTCGTTCCACTGGCCCGTGCGGGTGGTCTGCGACCCCGCGTTGCTCGAGACTCTCCCCGAGGAGGAACGGCAGAACGGGCTTGCCGAGGTCGTGAAGACCGGGCTGCTGATGGGTGAGCCGATCTGGGAGCTCCCGGAGCCCGAGCAGGTGCGTCGCTGTGCGACCTTCAAGTCAGCGCTCTGCCTGGCCGACCCCCACGACCGTGGCGTGCGCACGCAACTCAACCTCGGCCACACCTTCGGTCACGCGCTCGAGGCGGCTGCCGGTTACTCGTTGCCTCACGGGCGTGGGGTCGCGCTCGGGATGCTCGCCGCGCTGCGGTTGTCGGGTCTTCCGAGTGAGGCGGCGATCGTCGAGCAGGTGCTGGCCCCGGAGCCGGTACGGGTCGATCGAGAGGTGGCCTGGGCTGCCCTGCACCGTGACAAGAAGACGACCGGTGGGCGGCCACGACTCGTCCTCCTCGATGCTCCGGGTAAGCCGCGGTGGGGGGTTGAGCTTCCCGACGACGATGTGCGGGCGGCGCTGGACGCGCTGATCGCGTGACCGGCGGCTGCCTGTGTGGCGCGGTGCGGTTCGAGCTCGAGCCGCCGTTGCGGGACATCCTCATCTGTCATTGCTCGCTGTGCCGCCGCAGCGGCTCGCTCGCAGGCGCCTACACCGAGGTATCGGTGGAGGCGTTGCGCCTGGACCGCGAGGACGGGCTCGCCTGGTACACGGACGTCAACGCGAGGAGACGTGGATTCTGCAGCGTCTGCGGAGCGACCCTCTTCTGGCAGAGCTCCGAGGACACCATCTCCGTCTCAGCGGGTGCGCTGGATGCGTCCGAAGGATTGGAGGTTCGCGGGCACATCTTCGTCGCGGACAGCGCGGGCTGGGAGGTGGTGCCGACCGACGCACCTCACCACGCCGGGTCGTCGTCTGGCTAGAGTCGCCCGATGCGAATCGATGTCCTGAACGGCGTGAACCTCGACATGCTCGGCCGGCGCGATCCCGAGCAGTACGGCACCGACTCGCTCCGCGACCTCGAAACCTCGATCTACGTGTGGGCACGTGAGCTGGGCCTTCAGGTTCGTTGCCGGCAGACCAACCACGAGGGTGAGTACGTCGGCTACCTCCATGCCGCGTTCGGAACCGCCGACGGGCTTGTCCTCAACCCGGGAGCATGGACCCACTACAGCTGGGCGATCCGCGACGCTCTCGAGCCGTTCGCAGGGCCGTCGGTCGAGGTTCATCTCTCCAACGTCGAGGAGCGAGAGGAGTGGAGGCGGGTGAGCGTGCTCGAGGGAGTCGTCACCGATCGCATCGTCGGGAAGGGGTTTGCCGGCTATCAGGAAGCCCTGGCGCTTCTTGCAAAGGCACGCGCATGAGCCGTCTGAGCCGACTCGCGGCCACGCTCGAGCAGCCGCTCCTGGTCACCAACCCCGTCAACATCCGCTACCTCGTCGGGCTGAAAAGCTCGAACGCTGCGCTTCTCGTCGATCCGTCGGCTGACACGACGCTCTTCACCGACTTTCGCTACGCGGAGTCGGCCCGAACCGTCGCAGAGGTCACTTTTCTCCAGACCCCGCGTGACCTCATTGGGCACCTCGGCGGGCTGCTCGCCGGACGGGAGGTGGGCTTTGAGGCCACCACTGTCACCGTGTCGACCTTCGAGCGGCTCAACACCCGAGGCGTGTCGCTCATCCCGGTCGTGGGAGCGGTGGAGGCACTTCGCGCGGTGAAGGACGAGGCGGAGCTCGTCTCGCTGAGAAAGGCGTCAGCGCTCTCCGACGAGGTCTACACAGAGCTCACGGAGGAGCGCTTCGTCGGACGAACCGAGCGCGAGCTCGCCTGGTGGATCGAGCGGCGCTTCCGAGAGCTCGGCGCCGAGGCGCTCGCCTTCGAACCGATAGTCGGCGCCGGCGCTACCGGATCGCGACCACATTCGACGCCGGGTGATGAGCCGATTCCGACCGGTACGGCCGTCGTCGTCGACGTCGGGTGTGTCGTTGACGGATATCGCTCCGACTGCACGCGGACGTTCTTGACAGGTGAGCCGAGTGACCAGATCCTCGAGTGGTATCGCCTCTGCCAGGCCGCTCAACTCGATGGGCTCGAGGCGGTGAAGCCCGGAGCCCGTGCCTCGGAGGTCGATGCGGCATCACGGGTTGCGATCGCTGCGGCAGGTCTCGCCGATGCCTACGGACATGGTCTCGGACACGGCGTCGGCCTCGACATTCACGAGGCGCCGACGCTGCGTGACGACTCGAACGACGTGCTCGTGCCGGGCAACGTCGTGACGGTCGAGCCCGGGCTCTATTTTGCGGGGGACATCGGATTCCGGATCGAGGATCTCGTGGTCGTCACGAGCGACGGATACGAGCGGCTCACGCTCTTCGGCAAGGAGCCGATCGTCGTCGGCTGACCGCGGCTAACGTTCAGTCCGAGATGGCAGACGTCGTCAACACCAATCAATTCCGGAACGGGATGCACATCGAGCACAAGAACTCGATGTGGCGCATCGTCGAGTTCCAGCACGTCAAGCCGGGCAAAGGCGGGGCCTTTGTGCGCACAAAGCTCAAGAATCTCGACTCGGGCTCCGTTGTCGAAGAGACGTTCCGCGCAGGCGAGAAGTTCACTCGCGTCCACACCGAGGTGAAGGACATGCAGTTCCTCTACGACGATGGCACCGAGGCCCATTTCATGGACGCCGAGACGTACGAGCAGTTCGGCTTCCCGCACGAGGACGTCGCCGAGCAGCTCACGTTCATGCTCCCGTCCTCCACGGTGCAGATCCTCCGGATCAACGGCAAGCCCTCCGGGATCCAGCTGCCTGCCTCCGTCGAGCTCGCGGTCGCGGACACCGAGCCCGGCGTGAAGGGCGACACCGTCTCGAACGTGACGAAGCCCGCAACCCTCGAGACAGGCGCGGTGGTGAGCGTTCCGCTCTTCGTGAATATCGGCGACCGGATCAAAGTGGATCCACACGAGGCCCGTTACATCAGCCGCGCCTGACGCACTCAGCAGATGCGTGGGAGGGGATCTCCAACCATCACGTCGACGATGCGACCCCCGCCGAGAGCGGTGTCGAGAATGACCAGCCCATCAGGATCCTCCTCGATGGTTCCGATCGCGACCGCGTCTCGGCCGAGTGGATGGGACCGGAGGGCCTCGAGAGCCCGTGACTCGAGACCGGGATCGACAACTGCGATGAGCTTGCCCTCGTTGGCGACGTAGAGCGGGTCGATCCCGAGAACCTCGCAGGCCGCGACGACCGCCGGACGGATGGGGAGCGTCGTTTCCGTAATCCGCACCGACACCCCGGCTGCGGAGGCCAGCTCGTTGAGCGCCGTCGCGAGACCGCCTCGCGTCGGATCTCGCATCCACCGGAGCCCGGGCCCGAACGCGACGAGCGAGGCGGCAAGCTCGTGCACCGGCGCCGTGTCGCTTTCGATGTCGGCTTCGAGCGCGAGATCGCCACGTGCGATGAGGACTGCCATCCCGTGGTCACCGAGCGTGCCGGAGAGAAGCACGCGATCCCCGGGGCGAACGCACTCGGCGCCCAGTTCGACACCGTCCGAAAGCTCGCCGACGCCCGCCGTCGTCACGTACAGCCCGTCGCCCTTGCCGCGCTCGACCACCTTCGTGTCACCGGCGACAACCGCCACCCCGGCTCGCCGCGCCGCGGCCGCCATCGAGGCGACGAGCGTGCGCAACTCTGTGAACCGGAACCCCTCCTCCAGGACGAAACCCGCGGTGAGCCACAGAGGCTTCGCTCCGGCGACGGCGAGGTCGTTCACCGTTCCGTGCACGGCGAGAGACCCGATGTCCCCACCGGGGAAGGTGAGTGGTCGGACGACATAGGTGTCGGTGGTGAGCGCGATCCGGCGCAGGCCCGGGACGATCGCGCTGTCCGAGAGCGGGGCCAGCGCCTCGTTCGAGAGCTCGGCCGCGAACACCGTCTCGACGAGGTCGCGGGTCGCCTTGCCGCCGGCCCCGTGGGCAAGCGTGACGAGCTCACCGTGGAGCACGGCGCGGCGGCTACGCACGGATTGACGGCTCCGCCGGCCGTCGCTGGCGCCCGTACGCGAAGAACGCGGCGCAGGCGCCCTCACTCGAGACCATGCAGGTCCCAAGTGGACGCTCGGGTGTGCAGGCGGTTCCGAACACGCCGCACTCCCACGGCTTGATCCGGCCGGTCAGCACCTCACCGCACCGGCACGCCTTCGGATCCTCGACCCGCGCGCCGGGAAGCACGAAGATGCGCTCGGCGTCCAGGTCGGCGAGCGTCTCCCGGACGCGAAGCCCGCTGCGAGGGATCACTCCGAGCCCACGCCACTCGAAGTCGTCTCGCACTTCCATCGTCTCGTCGATGGCATCGAGCGCCAGGCGGTTACCCTCGGGCCGGACGACGCGCGTGTATTGATTCTCGACCTGGCAGCGACCTTCGGCCCGTTGCCGGAGGATCATGGCGATCGCCTGGAGAAGATCGATGGGCTCGAACGCCGAGACGACCACGGGACGGCCGTGCTCGGTCGCGATGAACTCGTAGACGTCGGTTCCGACGACGCTCGACACATGCCCCGGGCCGATGAACGCGTCAACCTGGAGCCCGGGATCCTGCAAGAGCGCCCGCAGCGGCGGCTCGATCAACACGTGGTTGCAGAACACGGAGAAGTTCCTGACCCCGTCCAGCCGGGCCCGCCGAAGGGTCACGGCGGTCGCCGGCGCGGTCGTCTCGAAGCCGATTGCGAGGAAGCAGACGTGTCGATCGGGCTCTCTTCTCGCAAGGGCGAGGGCGTCGAGCGGCGAGTAGACCATGCGCACGTCTGCGCCGCGCGCCTTCGCCTCGAGCAACGAGCCGCGCGCTCCGGGCACGCGCATCATGTCCCCGAAGGTCGCGAGCGTCACGCCATCGGTCTCTGCGATTGCGATCGCGTCGTCGACGCGGCCCATCGGGATCACGCACACCGGGCAGCCTGGGCCGTGGACGAGCTCGATCTCGTCCGGAAGGAGATCCTCGAGCCCGTGACGGTAGATCGAGTGCGTATGGCCGCCACAGACCTCCATGATCCGCACCCGCTCGTCGGGACGAACGAGCGAGGCGATCTCGGCGGCCAGACCCCGAGCGAGCTCTGCGGAGCGGTATTCGTCGACGTACTTCACGACGCACCGGAAGGTTCAGGCTGCTGGGCGGCCTCCTCGAGTCGATCGAGCGCGATGCCGGCATGGCAGAGGAGCACGTCACCGGCTGCGACGTCCGGGATCAGATCGATCGCAACGCGCTCCTCGTTCGCCCCGGTCACCATCACGACGGCCTCCGTGCCCTCGACGAGCGCGACGATGCCGACGGTCGCCTCGTCCGAGCAGGTGAGGCAGTGGTCTCTTCCGGCGTTCGTCATACGGTTCCCGCTCGGAGCTCGTCGAGCTCCCGTTGAAGCTCGGCGCCACGCGCGAGGAGCGCCAGCGTCTGCCGGGCGTCGTCCTCGTCGATCCGGGCAGGGCGAACCCGACGTGGACGAGGACCCAGTCTCCCGACTCGATGGGGTGCTCGGGCTCGTCGAGGAGAGCAACGCTCACGTCGCGCCGCACGCCCGACAGGTCGACGCGCGCGAGACCTGCCTCGCGGTCGACCACCTCAAGTACTCGCCCCGGGATCCCTAGGCACATGTCGACATCCTCGCCGCCGCGACCACTGCCTGTCCAATCGAGATGCCGCCGTCGTTCGGAGGAACGCGCCGATGCTCGAGGACCTTGAAAGCCATGAGCGACGAGACCGCGAGCCGTCGCATCCAGGAGCCGCAGGTTCTGGAAAGAGCCGCCCGAAAGCGCAACGCTCGTCGAGCCTCCGGCCTGGACACATGCCTCGACGAAGACTGCGGCCACCGACTCGTGGAAGGCGGCGGCGATCTCCTCTCGCGGGCGACCTGCGGCGAGGTCGTCGAAAGCCGCGGCGACGAGGTCGGAGCCGCAGATCACGCCGTCCACCACCCGGCACGGGTACGGGCGCGCTTCGCGTGTCCCGGCAAGGCTGCTCGAGCTCGATCGCCGCCTGGCCCTCGTAGGAGACGCGCTCACGGACACCGAGAAGCGCCGAGACTGCGTCGAAGAGCCTCCCGGCACCCGAGGAGAGCGGGGCGTTGACGGTGAGACTCGATCGCACGACCGCCCACGACTCCCACGGCACCGGGCGACCGGCGCGCTCGAGGTAGGCCGCAGCGACGCGCCACGGCTCTCGGATTGCGGCCTCGCCGCCGGGAAGCGGCACCGGTTCGAGCCAGGCAAGACGCTCGAACCCCTCGAGGTCGGCGCGGAGCACCTCGCCGCCCCACAGCGTCCCGTCCGTGCCGAGGCCGGTGCCGTCGAGAACGATCGCGAGCGCCTCGCCCGTCTCGCCGTGCTCCGCGAGACACGAGGCGGCATGCGCGTGGTGATGTTGAACCTCGACGAGCGGCAGCTCCTGCGCACGTGCCCACCGAGTCGACAGGTAGTCGGGGTGGAGGTCACACGCGATCGCCGCGGGCTCGACCCGGAGCATGTCGAGGTACAGCGAGAGATCTGCGCGGAAAGCGTCAAACCCCGCCTCGCTGTCGAGATCGCCGAGGTGCGGCGAGACAAAGGCCTCGGTGGCACGGGCAATGGTGAACGTGCTCTTGAGCTGCGCTCCTACAGCCAGGATCGGCTCGCGGGCAGAGATAGGGAGCCGCAGCGTGCCCGGGACGAGACCTCGCGACCTTCTGATCGGGAATCGCGAGCGCAGCACGGAGTCCTCACAGCGACGGTGGATCCGGCGGTCGTGGGAAAGGATCGCGTCGGCGACATCGGCGAGCCGTCGGCGCGCATCGTCGTCGTCGATCGCGACCGGCTCGTCGGTGAGGTTGCCGCTCGTCATCACGAGCGACCTGTTCACGTCGTGGACGAGGAGATGGTGGAGCGGCGTATAGGGAAGCATGAGGCCGAGCCACGGAGACCCGGGTGCGACCGCCTCGGCGATCGCAGCGCCGGCTCGACGTCGAACGAGCACGATCGGGCGTGCCGACGAACGGAGAAGCGAGAGCTCGTCCTCCTCGAGATGCGCCAGCAGCTCGGGGTCGAGCGTCATCACCGCGAGCGGCTTCTCCTCGCGATGCTTCCGGTCACGCAGCCTCGAGACCACGCCCTCGTTGGTTGCGTCGCACGCCAGGTGGTATCCGCCGAGCCCCTTGACGGCGACGATGCCGCCCTGGAGGAGCACGGCGACGGCTTCCTCGAGCGGCATCGAGAGGCGCGGTCCGCACGCGGGGCAGGCGATCGGCTCCGCGTGGAACCGGCGATCGGACGGGTCGTCGTATTCGCGGCGGCAGTCACCGCAAAGGGGAAAGCCCGCCATCGTCGTGGAGGGCCTGTCGTAGGGGAGCGCCGTGACGATCGTAAAGCGGGGCCCACAACTCGTGCAGTTGACGAACGGATACCGATAGCGGCGATCGTCGGGGTCGAACAGCTCTTGAAGACAATCGTCACAGGTGGCGATGTCCGGTGGAACGAGCGTGACGCCTTCGGTCGCCTCACTTGGCCTGATGGCGAAGGCGTTTCCACCCTCGCAGGGCACGAGAGTAGACGTGAGCTCGTCGACCCGCGCGAGCGGTGGTGGCTCGCTCCTCCACGGCGGACGAGAAGGCGTCGAGCGCAGCGACAGGGCCCTCGATCTCGACGACGACGCCGAAGCCGTCGTTGAGCACGAACCCGGCCAGCCCATGCCGTGTCGCAAGCCGGTGGACGAACGGCCGGAAGCCGACGCCCTGGACCACACCGCGGACACGGAGGCGCCGGCGCTCGGTCGCGGTCACGATCACTCAGCCAGCGTGCCTCCTCGCGGGGTGCGCCGCAACCGCACCTCGCGCGGAAGCAGTGCGGGAAACCCGTACCGGCGGGGTGGCGCGATCCCGATGGCGTCAACCGGGTTGACGATGAAGCTACGTGGCGAGCAGATCGTGGCCACGCCTCCCCCCAACCAGTATCCGGCCCGGGTCATCGGGCTCGAGGGCCTCTCTGCTCTCGTGAGCGGCCTCGTCGAGCGCGGATATCGGGTCATCGGGCCTGTCGTGCGCGACGGGGCGATCGTGTATGACGAGGTCACGTCAGCCGAGGCTCTCCCTGTCGGCTGGACGGAGACTCAGGACGCGGCGACATATCGGCTCGAGCGGCGCGACGACGACTCGGTGTTTGCGTTCGCGTCGAGCCCGTTGTCGTTCAAGTCGTCGCTCATGCCGTCGAGCGTGAGGCTCTGGCGAGCCGAGGAGCGAGAGGGCGGAGCGCCGGTCGTGGTGGAGGAGCCACCCCCGGATCGGCCGCTTGCCCTGCTCGGAGTCCGCTCGTGCGACCTGCATGCGATCGGGATCCAGGACAGGGTGTTTCTGGAGGGCGCGTATGTCGAACGCGACTACGCACAGCGCCGCGATGGTGCGTTCCTCGTCGTCGTCAACTGCTCGACACCCGGCGGCACGTGCTTCTGCGCGTCGATGGGGACGGGGCCTCGCGCCGACTCCGGCTACGACCTCGCGCTCACCGAGATTCTCGACGGTGAGCACCGCTTCGTCGTCGAAGCAGGCAGTGCTCGCGGCATCGAGTTGCTGGAGACGCTGCCAGGCCGGGGAACGGACCAGGCTGACATCGACGCGGCCCTCGCAGTGACGAAGGAGGCCGTCGGGAAGATGGGGAGGCACGTCGAGGCCGGCGACCTTCGAGACCTTCTCGCGCGCAACCTCGAGCACCCACAGTTCGCCGACGTCGCCAGTCGCTGTCTCACCTGTGCGAACTGCACGCTGGTCTGTCCCACGTGCTTCTGCACGTCGGTCGAGGACGTCAACGACCTGGACGATGGATCGGCGGAGCGGTGGCGCACCTGGGACTCGTGCTTCTCGATTGATCACTCGTACATCCATGGCGGCGCGATCCGACGCAGCCCACGCGCCCGGTACCGCCAGTGGCTCACGCACAAGTTCGGCACCTGGGTCGACCAGTTCGGCACCTCGGGGTGCGTCGGGTGCGGCCGGTGCATCACCTGGTGCCCGGTTGGAATCGATGTCACCGCGGAGTTGGCGGCGATCCGTGCCACAGACGGGGAGGTAGATCATGCAAACGCTTGACGAGCTCGTCGCCGAAAGCCCCATTTTCGCCGGTCTCGAATCCTCGCAGCTCGAGCTGATCGCCGGCTGTGCGCAGAACAAGGGGTTCGCGAAGGGTGAGCGGCTGTTCCGCGAGGGTGACGCTGCGGATCAGTTCTACCTCGTGCGGCGCGGCAGGGTCACCGTCACCCTCTACACGCCGTCGCGCGGCGAGCTGACCGTTGACACCATCGAGCCGGGTGACATCGTCGGCTGGTCGTGGCTCTTCGAGCCGTATCGCTGGCACTTCGACGCCGTCGCCGCAGACGACGTGCGCACAGTCGCTTTCGACGGCGCGTGTCTGCGCGGCAAGTGCGCCGTCGATCACGAGCTGGGCTACGAGCTGATGCGGAGATTCGCGGCCGTGATGATCGACCGGCTCCAGCACACCCAAATGCAACTCGTCGACGTCTATGGCAGCTATCCCCGCAACTGAGGCACCCCGACGCGGTGCGATGACCCCGGTGCCCTACCGGGTGCTCGAGCGACGGCCGGAGACCGCCGATACGTGGACACTCGAGCTCGAGCCACTCGACGAGCCGGTGGTGCCGCTGCCGGGGCAGTTCGCGATGCTCTACGTCCACGGTGTCGGCGAGGTCCCGGTCTCCACGAGCGGTAACCCGGGGCGGGTCGGCCCGCTCACCCACACGATTCGCGCGGTTGGGTCGGTCTCGGCAGCGCTCTGCGCTCGTCAAGCAGGTGCCATCGTCGGTGTGCGAGGCCCGTTCGGCACCGCCTGGCCGCTCGAGGACGCGAGAAACGCCGACGTGGTCGTCGTCGCCGGCGGCATCGGATTGGCGCCACTTCGTCCCGCCGTTCTCCAGGTCCTCGCAAACCGCGAGGGACTACGGCTCACTCAGCCTGCTCGTGGGAGCCCGTACACCCGAGGATCTCCTGTACGTCGGCGAGATCGAGTCGTGGCGCTCGCGCCTCGATGCCGAGGTGCTCGTCACCGTCGACGCCGCATCGTCGGCGTGGCACGGTCGGGTGGGGCTCGTCACCACGCTCCTGCCGTCCGCGCCGTTTGATCCCGAGTCGGCGGTGGCGCTCGTGTGCGGCCCCGAGATCATGATGACCTTCGTGGCTCGGGCGCTGCTCGAACGTGGCGTTGCAAAGGAGCGGATCTGGGTGTCGACCGAACGGAACATGCGCTGCGGCCTCGGGCACTGCGGCCACTGTCAGCTCGGACCGGTCATCGTGTGCCGTGACGGACCGGTGTTCCGTCTCGACGAGGTCGAGGCGCTCCTGAGGGTGCGTGAGCTGTGACCGCGGCGGCAAGACCCCGGCTCGCAGTCTGGAAGTTCTCGTCGTGCGACGGCTGTCAGCTGAGCCTGCTGGACTGCGAGGATGAGCTTCTCGCGATCGCCGATGGCGTCGAGATCGCCTACTTCCCCGAGGCAACGAGCGCGGAGCTCGGCGGGCCGTACGACGTGTCGCTCGTGGAAGGCTCGATCACGACTCCCCATGACGCAGAGCGGATTCACGAGATCCGCGCCGATTCGGGGCTCCTGGTCACGATCGGGGCCTGTGCGACGTCCGGTGGGATCCAGGCGCTTCGGAACCTCGCGGACGTCAAGAAGTGGATCCCGCTCGTCTACGCCACGCCGGACTTCATCGACACACTGAGCACATCGACGCCGATCGCAGATCACGTGCAGGTCGATCTCGAGCTGCGAGGCTGTCCGATCTCAAAGGCGCAGCTCATCGAGACGGTGAGCGCGCTCCTGCACGGACGCCGTCCGCACCTGCCAACGTCGACCGTCTGCACCGAGTGCAAGGCGCGCGGCACGACGTGCGTGATGGTCGCGCACGGGACGGCGTGCCTAGGCCCGGTTACGCAGGCCGGCTGTGGTGCGATCTGTCCCGCGTACGCGCGCGGCTGCTACGGGTGCTTTGGGCCTTCCGAGTCGCCGAACGTCGCGGCGCTCGCCGAGCAGTGGCGGACGCTCGGAATACCAGACAACGGCATGATCCGAGCGTTGCGCACCTTCAACACGAATGCCGAGCCCTTCCGGGAGGCGAGCAGTGAGCTCGAACGACAAGCCCGATAGCGAGACCCGGGAGATCAAGACCGACTACCTGGCGCGTGTCGAAGGCGAGGGAGCGATGCTCGTGCGCTTGCGGGGCGGCGAGGTCGAGGAGGTGCAGTTCAAGATCTTCGAGCCGCCGCGGTTCTTCGAGGCGCTCCTTCGCGGCCGCCACTTCACCGAGGCGCCGGACATCACGGCGCGGATCTGCGGGATCTGTCCGATGGCGTACATCACCAGTGCGTGCAACGCGATGGAGGCCGCCTGCGGGGTCGAGCTTCCCGAGCCGATTCGACTCTGCGCCGACTCGTCTACTGCGGCGAGTGGGTCGAGAGCCACGTGCTCCACACCGCGATGCTGCACGCCCCTGACTTCCTCGGGTACGACGGCGCAATCGAGATGGCGCGCGATCATCGTGATCTGGTCGAGACCGCGCTGCGGTTGAAGAAGGCCGGAAACACCCTCATGGAGGTGGTGGGCGGGAGAGCCGTCCACCCCGTGAACCTCAAGGTCGGCGGGTTCTACCGGGCCCCGGGCAAAGCGGAGCTCTCGGCGCTCGTGCCCGAGCTGGAATGGGCCCTCGAGGCGTCGATCGAATTCACGCGGTGGGTCAGCGGGTTCCCGTTCCCCGACTTCGAGCAGGATTACGCTTTCGTCGCTCTCCGCCAGCCCGGGGAATATCCAATCGAGCGCGGCCGGATCGTCTCGAGCACGGGACTGGACATCGACGCCGCCGAGTACGAGGCGTGGTTCACCGAGGAGCACGTGGCGCGATCGAACGCGTTGCACTCGACGCTTGCGGGGGTAGGGAACTACCTCGTGGGTCCGCTTGCGCGCTACGCGTTGAACCGCGACGAGTTGACGCCGCTGGCACGCGACCTCGCCGACGAGGTCGGTCTCGGTCCGGTCTGCCGCAACCCGTTCCGCTCGATCGTCGTCAGGGCTGTCGAGACCGTCTTCGCACTCGAGGAGTCGCTGAGGCTCATCAAAGAGTATGAGCCGTTCGACCCGCCTGCAGTCGAGCTCGTGCCGCGCGCCACGAACGGTTGCGGCGTCTCCGAAGCGCCTCGTGGCATTTGCTGGCACCGCTACGCGATCGACGACGCGGGCGCGATCCTGGACGCGAAGATCGTGCCGCCGACGTCCCAGAATCAGAAGACCATCGAAGAGGATCTCGTCGGCGTCGTCCGGCGTTCGCTCGACCTGCCCGACGCGGAGCTGGCGCACCTGTGCGAGCAGACCATCCGCAACTACGACCCGTGCATCTCCTGCGCGACGCACTTCCTCCGCTTCGACATCGAGCGCTCTTGACGCGGACTGCGGTCGTCGTTCTCGGGACGCCGTTCCGCGGGGACGATGCGGTCGGGCCACTCGTCGGCGAGCGGCTGCGGGAAGCCGGTGTCTCGGTGCTGGACTGCGGCGACGAGCCGACCCGGCTGATCGAGCACTTCGACGGGCTTGACCTCGCCGTGGTGGTCGATGCTGTGCTCTCTGGGTCGCAGCCGGGCTTCCTCCATCGGGTCGAAGTAACGCACGCGCCCTTACCGGACAAGCTCCGCCTTTCGTCGACCCACGCTTTCGGGATCCTCAAGACGGTCGAGCTCGCCCGTGCGCTCGGGCGAGCGCCGAAACGGATCGTCCTCGTCGGGGTCGAGGGAACGGCCTTCGGCATGGGCGACCCGATGAGCGCCGCCGTGGAGGCTGCGCTGCCCGCCGCGGTGGACGAGGTCATGCGCACGCTCGAGGAGGCCTGATGCACGAGAAGGCGTTGCTGGACGATCTGATGGCGAAGATCCTTCAGGTCGCGGAGGCCGAGGGCGGCGGGGTCGTCCGTCGGATCACGGTGAGGCTCGGAGCACTTTCGCACTTCACCCCGGAACATTTCCGCGACCATTTCGCGGTAGCGGCGGCGGGCACGATCGCCGAGGGTGCGGACGTGGTGGCGACGCTCGACGACGACCTCACGGACTCCCGCGCACAGAGCGTCGTCCTCGAGAGCGTCGAGATCGGCGCCTGAAACTTCCCTGCGACAGGCCGGGGGACGCCGACGCCCGCGCGCGGTAAGGTCCGGGGCCGTGCCGCAGCTCGTCGACACCACGATCCGCCTGCTCTCCCAGGAACCGCTGGCGGGCAAGGTCCCGACCGGGGAGCTTCTCCGGATCGCCGAGATCCTCGACACGGCCGGGTTCGCATTCCTCGAGGTCTCGGGTGGGGGCGCATTCGACACGGCGGTCCGGCGTGGAGTCGAGAGCCCCTGGGAGCGCATCCGGGCGCTCGACGCGCGCACCACGACTCCGCTCGGGATAGCCCTTCGCGGCCGGTTCCTCGTCGGCTCGCGCCCCGTGTCGGGCGACATCGTGCGTCGCTTCGTCTCGTGTGCTGCGGAAAACGGCATCGACGTCTTCCGCCTCCACGACCCTCTCAATGACGTCTCGAATCTTCGCGACGCCGGCAAGGCGGTCATCGCAGCCGGTAAGGAGCTTCACGCCGGGTTGGTCTACAGCCGCGGCCGGAGCGGCGAGATCGACTTGCTGGTCGAGCAGGCAAAGCGCCTCCCGGAGCTGGGAGCGGTACGGGTCATCGTCAACGACCCGACAGACGCTCTCCTCCCGCACATCACCGAGGAGCTCGTTCACCGGATCAGCGTGGCGACCGGGCTTCCGGTTGGTCTCTATGTCCAGGGGGCTGCCGGAACCGGCCTCGTCAACGCTGTGGTCGCGACCCGCGTGGGTGCAGATCTCGTCGCGACCGCGGTCTATCCGGTCGCCCTCATGCTGCATCGGGTGGCCGGCGAGTCTCTCGTCGAGGCGCTCGAGGGGCTCGAGCGACCCACCGGGGTAAAGCTCGACCGGGTCTGGGCCGCGTCGGACGTCGTCGACGAGCACATCGGCGACGAGCCCGTTTCGACGGTCGCGCCGCGGATCGCGGTACGAGCAGCCGAATACGACCTTCCCGCCGGTCTTGTCGCCGCGCTCGACCTCCATCTTCGCGCCCACAAGGCGGGCGATCGGCTGCTCGATGCGCTCGTCGAAGTGGGGAGGATCAGGGCCGAGGCCGGGTGGCCGCCGCTGGCAGCTCCGATCGGGCAGATCCTCGGGTCGCAGGCGCTTCTCAACGTGCTCTCGGCGCGACGCTACGGCACCATGCTCGATGAGTTTCGCCAGCTCGTCGAGGGACGCTACGGGGAGACGCCCGCCCCGGTCGAGGCGAGCGTTCTCCGTGTGGTCGAGCTCCTCGCCGCCGAGGACGCGGTCATGGAAGACGACCCGCCGAGCGCAGAGGACGTCCGTGAGTCGGCGGACGGTCTCGCAGCATCCGAAGAGGATCTCGTGCTTCTCGCGATGTTCGGCACGGAGGCAGAGACGCTCCTGCAGATGATTCGGCAACGGCATTCCCGCGAGTCGCTGCTCCTGGACGGCGATGTCGATGTCGAGCGCGCCGAGCGCATTCGCGAGCTCGTGAAGATCGTGCAGGAGTCGGGCGTCGGTGAGATCGAGATCGAGGACGAGGGGATGAGGGTGTCGGTCCGGCGGGCCGATGAGGGCGCCCCCTCCGTCGCGTACCCTGCCGCCTCGAGCGGCGTCACCGAGCTCGACACCACGCCGCCGGCGCCTGCTGCTGGAGCGATCATGCGCGTTGAGTCGCCGATGGTCGGGGTGTTCTTTCGAGCGCCTGAGCCGAGCTCGCCCTCCTTCGTCGAGGTCGGTGACGTGGTCGAGGCGGGTCAGACCCTGTGTCTGCTCGAGGCGATGAAGCTCTTCAACGAGCTCAAGGCCGAGAGCGACGGTCGGGTTCGCGCCATCCATGTCGAGAACGGTCAGCCCGTCGAGTTCGGGACGCTGCTCTTCGAACTCGACCCGATCAGCCAACCCCCGACGCTTTAGATGTTCACTCGCGTGCTCGTCGCGAACCGTGGAGAGATCGCGGTACGCATCATCCGCGCTCTTCACGAGCTCGGCGTCGAGGCGGTCGCCGTGTACTCGACCGCCGACACCGACGCGCTCCACGTTCGGCTCGCCGACGAGGCCGTGTGCCTCGGTCCGCCCGCAGCCGTCGAGAGCTACCTCCTGATTCCGAGCGTGATCGCGGCTGCAGAGACGACGGGCTGCGAGGCCGTTCACCCCGGGTACGGCTTCCTGGCCGAGAACTCGGCGTTCGCCACGGCCTGTGCCGAGAACGACCTGGTCTTCGTCGGCCCCTCTCCGGCCGTCATGGACGCGCTCGGCGACAAGGCGCAGGCAAAGATCGAGATGAGAGCCGCCGGAGTGCCCCTCGTTCCGGGCTCGGACGCTGTCTCGTCGCTCGACGAGGTTCGGGAAACCGCGGAGCAGGTGGGGTACCCCGTGCTCCTCAAGGCGACGGCCGGCGGAGGAGGAAGGGGGATGCGCCTCGTTCACTCCCCCGGCGAGCTCGAGGCGTCGTTCCGCGCCGCGACGATCGAGGCGGAGGCCGCTTTCGGAGACGGCTCTCTGTACCTCGAGAAGGCGGTCAGCCCGGCCCGGCACGTCGAGATCCAGGTCCTGTGCGACGCGGCTGGTGGCGTCCTCACGCTCGGCGAGCGCGAGTGCTCCATCCAGCGTCGCCACCAGAAGCTCATCGAGGAGTCGCCGTCACCCGTGCTGACACCCGAGACGCGCGAGGAGATGGAGTCGGCCGTGACCCGTGCGTGCCGGGCGGTCGGGTACGTGAATGCCGGAACGTTCGAGTTCATCCTCGGAGCCGGGGGAGAGCCGTACTTCATCGAGGTCAACTGCCGCCTGCAGGTCGAGCATCCCGTCACCGAGCTCGTCACGGGGATCGACATCGTCCGTGAGCAACTTCGAATTGCGGCCGGAGAGTCGCTCACGATGACGGGGCGCGCGCCGCGTCGGGGCCACGCGATCGAGATCCGCGTCAACGCCGAAGACCCGGCGCACGGTTTCCGACCGGCGCCGGGGCTCGTCGAGCGCTTTCGAGTCCCCCTGGGGCCTGGGGTGAGGATCGATACTGCGATCGCCGAGGGCGAAACCGTGCCGCCGTACTACGACTCGATGATCGCGAAGCTGATCGTTCACGACGACGATCGGCGCGCTGCGATCGCCAGGGCGATCAGATGCCTCGAGGAGCTCGAGGTGGTAGGGATCCCGACCACCCGGGACCTCGCACTCGACGTGCTTCGCTCGCCGGGCTTCGTCTCCGGTGAATACTCCACCGGCTACCTTGAGGAGATGGAGTCGACATTCCCCTCGTTGCGTCCAGCTCTGGCGTGACCGCCGCCAGCTCCGGCAAGGCCTCGGCTGCGGGTCGTCGGCTGGCCCGCCGGCAGGCGCTGTTCCTTCTCTACCAGTGGGACCTGACCGGCAGGCCGCTGCAGTCGCTCTTCGAGGGAACACCTGACCCTTTTGCAGCGAGTCTCGCCGAAGCGGTGGCCGCGAGGGCTGAGGAGCTCGACGCCCGGATCACGCTCGCCTCCGACGAGTGGCCCGCCGACCGGCTGGGTACCCTCGAACGGAACATCATGCGGATCGGAGTGTTCGAGATCGAAGAGGGTACGGTGCCGGCCGAGGTTGCGATCAACGAGGCTGTCGTGCTGGCGAAGCGGTACGCAACCGATGAGGCGGGCAAGCTTGTCAACGGGATTCTCGGTCGGATTCAGCGGGAGGTGACGGCCCAATGACGGAGTCGAGCGAGGCTCTCGGGCGGATGCAGGAGCTTCTCGAGCGGCTTCGTAGCCGGGTCGACGCGCTCGAGACGCTGGCCGCCGACGGCGGCGACGTCGACGGAGCCGTCGAGACCCTTGCCGAGGTGGCGGAGCTGGCGAAGCAGGCCGAGGCGGAGATCCTGCGGGTTCGGCAGGCCGCCGATGCAGGCGCCTGACGCGCTCCGAGCGTCGTTCGAGGAGTACCTCGAGTCGGTCACCTTTCACCCGGAGCTCGGCGGGCTCGAGGGCGCAGTCCGGTACACGCTCCAGGGCGGCGGCAAGCGCATTCGGCCGGTGATCTGCCTCGCAACCGCCGAGGCCGCCGGTGGGAAGGTGGAGGACGCACTCGCAGCTGCGACGGCACTCGAGCTTGTGCACACGTTCTCGCTCGTCCATGACGATCTTCCGGCCATGGACGACGACGATGAACGTCGCGGCCGGCCAAGCGCCCACATCGCGTTCGACGAGGGGATCGCGCTCCTGGCGGGCGACGCGCTGCTCGCGGAAGCGCAGCGGCTCGCGCTCTCGTACGCTCGCCCTGAGGTTGCACGCGAGCTCGCCGAGGCGACGCTCGGGATGATCGGCGGCCAGTATCTCGACATCACCGGCGACGACGCAGATCTTGCCGGCTTGCACCGTCTCAAGACCGGGCGGCTGTTTGCGGCTGCAGTCGGTCTCGGGCTGTGGTCGGCGGGCGTCGGAGAGGCCGAGCAGGTGCCATGGCGAGCCTTCGGCGAGGAGCTCGGGATGCTGTTTCAGGTCGTCGACGACATCCTCGACGGCGACGGGTACGCCCTCAGGCTCGGCGACGAAGGAGCGCGAACGGTTGCAGCGCAGGCAGCATCGCGAGCGACCGCCTGTCTCGATCGAGTCATCGGCGAGACGGACGTCTTGCGTGGGATCGTGGCGAGCCTGGCCACTCGCTCGAGCTGACCACCTACCGCTCTGGTCAAGCCGTGCTCGTCGTCGCAGCAGCTCCGCGAAGCACGTGAACGCCACCCCGCTGGATCGCAGGATGAGCGACCGTCTCGATGCGACCTCGCGACGATGCGGCCATGAGGAACGCTGCCGCATGACGGCGTCCCGGGTCGGCGATCCACGCCTCGCCACCTCCGGCGAGGAAGGGCTCGAGCAGACTCCAGCAGCGGGTCGCCGTTTCGCTCCTCGTAGAGCACGTCGGCGGCGAGGACGAGGTCGAACCCGCCAAGATCGAGCGATCCCGGTTCGCGCCAGTCCGCCTGCGCGGCCTCGAGCGAGATTCCGTTTCGGGCGGCGTTGGAACGTAGAAGCGCGATCGCGTCTCGTGCCCAATCGGTCGCGAGGACGTGTGAGCCGTTCGCTGCTGCAACAAGGGACGGGAGACCGAGACCGCAGCCGAGCTCGAGCACGCGCAGGCCGCGAACCTCTTTCGACGCGACGTGGCTTGCGAGCGCAATTCCACTCGGCCAGAGATCCGCCCAGTACGGAAGGAACTCGTCATCCTCGAACGCCTCCTCGCTGACGAGCGACTCGGGATCGTGCGGGCGCTCGAGCTGCAGCGTCAGACCCGGCAGCGCAATCGTCTCGACGAGGGTGTCCACCCCTCCATTCTTGCCGCCGACTACGGTTGGTGGCGTGCGCAAACGGCTTGACGTGTTGCTCGTGGAGCGCGGTCTTGTCGAAAGCCGCGCAAAAGCGCAGGCGCTCGTTCTCGCGGGCCTCGTCCCGGGATACGACAAGCCGGGCCAGCAAGTGAAGGAGGACGTCGAGATCGTCGTCGAACGGCCTCCGCGCTTCGTCTCGCGAGCAGGGGAGAAGCTCGCCAACGCTCTTGCTGCTCTTGGCGTGAGCGCGGCGGGGAGGAGCTGCCTCGATATCGGCGCCTCGACGGGCGGATTCACGGATTGCCTCCTGCAAGGCGGTGCTGCGCGCGTGGTGGCGCTCGACGTCGGCTATGGCCAGCTTCACCCACGGCTTCGCGACGATCCTCGCGTTGTCGTCATGGAGAGGATGAACGCACGGCACCTCAGGGAGCTGCCGTTTGCTCCCGACCTGATCGTGTGCGATGCGTCGTTTATCGCCGCGGCGAAGGTCGTCGAGCCTGCTCTCGCCCTCGCTGCTCCCGGCTGGGAGGCGCTGGTGCTCGTCAAGCCGCAATTCGAGGCCGGGCGAGCGGACACGCCGAAGGGGGTCGTGCGCGATCCAGCCGTTCACGAGCGCGTTGTCGAGGACTTCTGCCTGAGGGCCGCTGGGTGGGGCGCAGCGGTTGCCGGGGTCGTAGACTCGGGGTTACCGGGGCCCAAGGGCAACCGCGAGTTCGTCGTCCAGCTTCGTTCTGCCGAGGAGGCCACCGATCCCGAAGTCATCCGAGGGCTGGTCGTTGCAGCAGTCGCGGGCTGAGATCGGTGCCGTGCGCAAGGCCGTGCTCGTCACGCACGGACGGGTCGACCAGGTGGCGGACAGCGTCCAGCGATTGCTTGCGTTGGCCGAGGAGCTGTCGGTCGAGGTCGTGATCGAGGCCGACGAGGCGAAGAAGCACGCCCTTGCGCAACAGGGAGAGGTGAGCGGCGCGGACGTCGCGATCGTCCTCGGTGGTGACGGCACCATGCTGCGCGCGCTCAATCGCTTCCTGGGAACGGGACTGCCCGTGCTCGGAGTCAACTTCGGGCGCGTCGGCTTTCTCTGCACGATCGCTCGGGAAGAGCTCGAGCCAGGGCTTCGACGCGTCTTCGGTGGCGAGCTCCAGGCCGTTGAGCTGGCGACCCTCGAGGCCGAGACGAACGGTGAGGCGTTCGTCGCCGTCAACGACATCGTCGTGACCTCGAGTGAGCTCGGCCGGATGATCGAGCTCGAGTGGGCCGCGGGAAACGAGGATCTCGGACGCGTGCCGTGTGACGGGCTCATCTGCTCGACCCCCTCAGGGTCGACGGCGTACAACCTCTCGAACGGAGGTCCCGTGTTGATGTGGGGCATCGACGCGATGGCGACGACGTTCGTCGCGCCGCACTCGCTTCATGCACGCCCGGTCGTCGTCCCCCGCGGCTGCCCGCTCGAGATCTGGAATCGCACCATGGCGGTTTCGGCGACGGTGCTTGTCGACGGCCATTCCGTGGCGAAGGTCGGAGAAGGGGACAGGGTCGTCGTGCGGCTAGGCGAGCGGTACTCGTTGCTCGGGACGCTTCCGGACTCGACGTTTGTGAGCCGGTACCGGCGCGTTTTCGCTGCGTAGGAACACCACGGCATTACGATGCCGTCGTGCTTCGCAATCTCCGGATCGAAAACCTCGTCCTGATCCAGGCTGCCGAGCTCGATCTCTCCGCCGGCCTCAACGCGCTCACCGGCGAGACCGGGGCGGGAAAGACGATCTTCGCCCAGGCAATCGGGCTCCTTCTCGGGACAAAGGGCGACGCGGGCCTCGTCGGCCCGGCCGGCAAGGAGGCATACGTGGAGGCAGAGTTCGAGGTGCCGGCGGCGTTCTGGGACGACGAGGAGCGGGCCGGCCTCGCCGAGCTTCGCCCGGACGACGAGGAGTCCCTCGTGCTCGCTCGACGGGTCTTCGGCGACGGGCGCACGCGTGCCTATGCCTGGGGGCGGGCGATCGCACGTGAGGATCTCGCCGGAGCAGCGGAGCGGCTGATCGCCATGTCCGGCCAGTTCGAGCAGCGACGACTCGCACGACCGGCGTTTCAGCTGGACACCCTCGACGACTTCCTCGGCGCCGAGCAGATCGAGCGGCGCTCAGCCGCACGCGCAGCGTGGCGCGACCTCGCGGCTGCCACCCGTCGGCTCGGTGAGCTGGAGCGGGACGCCGGTGCGGAGGAGCTCCGGCTTGCCGAGCTCAGGACGCTTGTCTCGGACACAGACGGGCTCACGCTGGGCCTGGATGAGACGCTTCGTTCCGAACGAGCGCTACTTCGGAGCGTCGGTGAGCTCGTCGAGGGCACGACTGCGGCGACCCGGGCGCTCGATCCGGACGAGGGTGACGGCGCCGCGAGCCTCGCCGACCAGGCCGGGCGCGCGATCGCCCCGCTCGAGGGTCTCTCTCCCGAGCTTCGCGCCGTCGGCGACGAGCTCCGCGAGCTCAGCGTCCGGCTCGCAGAGGTGACGCGCGAGCTCAACGGGCTCGTCGGCTCCTTCGAAAGCGACCCCGGCCGGCTCGAGGAGGTCGAGACACAACTCGACCGGATCGCGACGGCTCGACGTCGTCACGACGCCCCAACGCTCGACGAGTTGCTCGCTCGCCGGGACGCAGCGCTCGCCGAGCTGGCCGAGCGCGAGGACGGGAGGGATCCGGTCGAGCACGCTCGCGAGCAGGTCGCGGCGGCGGAGGCGCGGTACGGCGCGGTCGCGGAGGCGCTCAGAGGTGCGCGTCGCGAAGGAGCGCCACGACTGGCCGAGGCGGTTGCAGCGGAGCTTCGCGATGTCGGCATGGCGGACGGTGAGTTCGCCGTCGATGTTCGCGAGCGGGAGCCCGGGCCGACCGGGGGAGATGCGGTGGTCCTGTCGATTCGGCCGAATCCCGGGCTTCCGTTTGGAGCCGTTGCCGAGACCGCCTCGGGCGGCGAGCTCTCGCGGATCGCACTCGCGCTGGCCGCGGTCGCCGGCGGCGAGACGATCGTCTTCGACGAGATCGATGCCGGGATCGGAGGCGTCACCGCGCACGGTGTCGCCGAAGTGCTCCGACGCCTTGCGACGCGCGCGCAGGTGTTGACGATCACCCACCTACCTCAGATCGCGAGTGTCGCGGACGCTCATTTTCTCGTCGACAAGGTGCCGGGAGATCCGACTCACACCCAGATCAAGCGGCTCGACGACCCCCAGAAGCGCGACGAGCTCGAGCGCATGCTGGGTGGCGGCGCGTTCGTCACGGCCCTGACCTCGGCCGAGTCTTGAGCACTCGCGGCGAGATCCACGGCCGGGCGCGACTTGGGCGCCGTACGAAGGACCTCGTCAAGCGCCTCAGGCCCGACGACATCGCGATCATCGATCACGCCGATCTCGACCGGGTCTCGGCGGAGGAGTTGCGCGAGTCCGGTGTCCGCGGGGTCGTCAACGTCTCGCCTTCGACAACGGGTCGCTTTCCCAATCCGGGGCCGCTGTCGCTGGTGAGGGCGGGAGTCACGGTGATCGACGCGCCGGGAGCCAGCTTGTTCGACGATCTCTCGGACGGCGAGGCGATCCGGCTGGTCGGCCGCGAGGTCTGGAGCAACGGGACGATGGTCGCCCAGGGGCTCCTGCTGGAGGAGGCCGAGCTCGCCCTCGCGCTCGCCGAGCAGCAGCTCCGGGTGGGTGAAGCGCTCGAGGCCTTTGCCGACAACACGTTGCGCCATCTGCGTGACGAGGCCAGCGCCCTTGTCTCGGGAATCAGCTTTCCACCTCTCGCGACTCGGTTTCGAGATCGGCATGCGCTCGTCATCGCGCGTGGGCCCGGTTACAAGTCGGATCTCCGGATCGTGCGGCCCTACATTCGCGACTTCAGGCCGGTCCTCGTCGCGGTCGACGGCGGGGCAGACGCGTTGCTCGAGGTAGGTCTGCATCCCGACGTCATCGTCGGCGACTTCGATTCGATCTCCGATGCCGCTCTTCGCAGCAAGGCAGAGCTGATCGTCCACGCGTATCCCGACGGCCGGGCACCAGGCGCGCAGCGGCTTCGAGAGCTCGGGCTGGGCTTCCACATCGTCGCCGCGCCCGGGATCAGCGAAGACGTCGCTCTCGAGCTTGCACACGGCAAGGGCGCCGAGCTGATCGTCGCAGTCGGAACGCACTTCAATTTCGTCGAGTTTCTCGAGCGGAACCGCGCGGGGATGGCATCGACGTTCATCACCCGCCTTCGCGTCGGTGAGTCACTGGTCGACGCAAAGGGGGTCTCGCGGCTTCAAAGCCGGCGGGTCGACATGTGGCCCCTCGTTGCATTCGCTGCGATCGGCCTGGCCGCGATCGTGGTCGCTGTGCTCGCTTCACCTGCGCTACGCAACGTGGTGGAGTCGCTGACGCGCTCACTCGGAGATGCAATAGGTCTCTAGCCACTGCCGCGTGCGAGACTGGGGGCGTGTTCGACTTCCGGTACCACGTCGCGTCGCTGGCGGCGGTGTTCGTCGCTCTCGTGATCGGGATTCTCGTGGGCGTCGGGCTCTCCGGAAGAGGCTTTGTCAATGACGCCGAGCGCTCTGTCCTGCAGGGCCAGATCGACGACCTGGGCGCGCAGCGCGACGCGGCTCAGACCGCACTCGACGAAGCCGAACGGCGCGGCTTCGCGTTCGATGACTATTCGGAGACGACGTATTCGGCGGTCGTGCGAGGTCGCCTTCGGGACCGCAAGATCGCGGTCCTCTTCGTCGGACGGGTCGACAAGGGCATCTTCACGGCGATCGATCGGGCGGTTCGAGACGCCGGTGGAAGCATCACGCGGATCCGTGCGATCGGTGTGCCGCTCGACCCCACCGTGATCGGTAGGACCCTCTCGCCGGCCGACCGACGAAAGTACGTCGGGTCGGGTCGCTGGGAGGGGCTGGGGAAGGAGCTCGGGAAGGAGTACGTCGTCGGCGGCCAAACCCCGCTGTGGGATGCGCTCACGGCTGCAATGGTCGTCGAGCGCAAGGGCGCGTCACGCCCACCCGTCGACGGCGTCGTGATCGCGCGCCCCGCCCAACCGCAGACCGGTGCGACCAAGGACTTCCTCTCCGGCCTGTACCAGGGTCTTGCAGGCGTTTCGGTACCAGCCGTCGGTGCCGAGACCGCGGCGGCGACGATCTCGGCTGTGCCGGCCTTCAGGCGTGGAGGCCTGTCGACCGTCGACTCGGTCGAATCTTCGGCGGGCCGGCTCGCCGCCGTGCTGCTCCTCGCAGGTGGCCGGCCGGGGAGCTACGGCGTCGAGGACACAGCGGTCGACGGCGTCCTGCCCCCTGTACCGCGGTGAGCCACCCGCTCACGATCCTGATCGCGGCTCGAGACGAGGAGTCAGCCGTCGGGACCACCGTCGCCAACCTGCGCGACGCCCTGCCGGACGCCGTGATCGTGGTCGCGGACGACGGTTCCCGTGACGCAACCGCTCGCGTTGCGGCCGAGGCCGGTGCGATCGTCGTGCGGCTCCCCCGGAGGGGAAAGGGGCAGGCCTTGACGCTGGCCGAGAAGACGTGCCCACCGGGGCGCCTGTTGCTCGTGGATGCCGATCTTCGCGGCGATGCGACGCCGCTGCTCGAGGCGGATTCAGACCTCGCGATCGCAGTGTTCCGCCGCCGGTCGGGCGGAGGTTTCGGGATCGCAAAGCGCCTTGCGCGCCGTCTCGTCGCAGTCGGGTCGGGATTCGCTCCGCGCGAGCCGCTATCCGGACAACGGGCTCTCTCACAACGGGCGCGCGACGTCCTCTTTCCGGTCGCCGCGGGGTTCGGAGTCGAAACCCGGATGACGATCGACGCGGTCAATGCGGGTCTTACGGTGGAGGAAGTGGAGCTCGATCTCGAGCACCGATCGACCGGTCGCGACCTCCGCGGGTTTGGGCACCGCGGACGACAGCTCGTCGAGCTCACGCTGGCCTGTGGCCCTCAGGGCGTGTCGTTTCGTGGCTTGCGGCTACCGCTGGTGGGGGTGCTGACGGCGCTCGCAAGCCCGTCCGCAGCCCCGGTGACGCTCGTCGGGCTTGCCGACGACCTCTGGAGCGGCCCCGAACGGGGATTCCGCGCCCACCTCCGCGGCGGGGCGACCACCGGGACGTTGAAGCTCGTGGCCGTCCCGCTGTGGGGCCTTGCGCGGACGCGGTCGGTCTCGGGCGCGATCACGGTCGGGTTGGCGGCGAACGTGCTGAACCAGCTGGACACGCGTCCCGGGAGGGCCCTCAAGGCGTTCCTGCTGGGGTCGTTGCTCCTCCGAGGGCGCCCACGCAGGTCACTCGTGTTGGCCGTCCTCATCGCTCCCTACGATCTTCGAGAGATGACGATGCTCGGAGACTCAGGTTCGAACACCCTCGGCGCCGTGCTAGGTTTTGAGTCCGTGAGGCAGCTGACCAGCCGGGGCCGCATGGGCGTGATCGCCGGTCTCGGCGCCCTCATGGTTCTCGGCGAGTGCACCTCACTCGGGCGCCTGATCGAGACGACGCCCGGGTTGCGCGAGCTCGATCGCCTCGGGAGACGCCCGTGAGCGACCGGCCCACGAAGTACGTCTTCGTCACGGGTGGCGTCGTTTCGGCACTTGGAAAGGGGATCGTCGCCGCCTCGCTCGGCCGCCTTCTGAAGGCGCGGGGCCTCCGGATCCAGGCGCAGAAGTTCGATCCGTACCTGAACGTCGATCCGGGCACGATGAGCCCCTTCCAACATGGTGAGGTGTTCGTGACGGAGGATGGGGCGGAGACCGATCTCGATCTCGGCCACTACGAGCGCTTCATCGACGAGAATCTCTCGCGCAACGGCAGCCACTCCGCCGGGGCGGTGTGGGACACGGTGCTCCGCAAGGAGCGCAAGGGCGAGTTCCTCGGCGCGACCGTCCAGGTCATCCCGCACATCACGAACGAGATCAAGGCGCGGATCCTGCGCGCAGCCGCCAGCGAGCCGGTCGACGTCGTCATCTCCGAGATCGGCGGCACCGTCGGGGACATCGAGTCGCTGCCGTTTCTCGAGGCAATCCGCCAGTTCCGTCGCGAGGTGGGGCCTGAGAACGTCCTGTATCTCCACGTCACCCTTGTTCCGTTCATCGAGGCCGCCGGCGAGCTCAAGACGAAGCCGACACAGCATTCGGTCAACGAGCTTCGCCGGATCGGCATTCATCCCGACGTGATCGTCTGCCGGTCACGCGAGGATCTCTCCAGCGACATTCGCGAGAAGATCGCCTTGTTCGCCGACGTCGACGCCGGCGCCGTCATCGGCTCGCCGGATGTCCCGGATGTGTATCTCGTGCCCGAGAAGCTGCAGGCCGAGGGTCTCGACACGCTCGTCTGCAAGCACCTCGGTCTCGTCACCCCGCCCGCCGACCTCGGCGTCTGGAAGGAGCTCACCGACCGGATCGCCGATCGACACGAAGATGTCGAGATCGCTCTGGTCGGCAAGTACGTCAAGCTCCACGACGCGTACCTCTCCGTCCACGAGGCTCTCAAGCATGCAGGCCTGCATCACGGCGCGCGCGTGCGCGTGCGGTGGGTCGACGCCGAGGACATGACCTATGAGGAGGCGGTTGCTGCGCTCGAGCTTTCGGATGGGCTCCTGATACCCGGCGGGTTCGGCTCGCGAGGCTGGGAGGGCAAGATCCTCGCCTGTCGCGTCGCCCGGGAGCGCGAGATCCCCTATCTCGGGATCTGCCTCGGGATGCACGTTGCGGTGAGCGAGTTTGCGCGCCATGTCTGTGGGCTCGAGGGCGCCAACTCCACGGAAATGGATCCGGAGACGCCGTACCCGGTGATCGACCTGCTTCCCGAGCAGAAGGAGATCGAAGACCTGGGCGGGACGATGCGCCTCGGGGCGCAGGCGGTGGAGGTCGCCGAGGGCACCCGCGCCAGGGAGGCCTACGGCGTCGCAGTGATCCACGAGCGTCATCGCCACCGCTACGAGGTGAACAACAACTTCCGTCAGCAGCTCATCGACGCAGGGCTCGTCGTCTCCGGCACCTTCCAGCAAGGGCGACTGGTCGAGATGGTCGAGCTACCCGATCATCCGTGGTTCGTCGCGAGCCAGTTTCACCCGGAGTTCAAGTCGAGGCCCACTCGTCCGGCCCCGCTCTTCCTCGAGTTCGTCGGCGCTGCGCTCGTTCGCGCTCGCACTCGCGCCGGCGCTGCGCTCGCAGTCGAGGCGTAAGGCCCCACCCGATGGGCGGCGCACTCGACCTGCTGCTCGAGCTCTGCGCGATCCCGAGCCCGACCGGCAACGAGCGTGCCATGGCCGACCGGGTCGGGCGTGAGCTCGACGCGCTCGGCCTGGTCTGGGACGAGGACGGCACGGGCTCGGCAGTCGGCTCGAACGCCGGAAACATCCTCTGCCGGATACCCGC
Source organism: uncultured Actinomycetes bacterium (assembly GCA_963724655.1). Classification (GTDB taxonomy): domain Bacteria; phylum Actinomycetota; class Thermoleophilia; order Gaiellales; family Gaiellaceae; genus Gaiella. The sequence continues at coordinate 851,426 of CAVRVG010000005.1, forward strand.
GACGGCCGAGGGGACGCCGCTCTTCTTCTGTGCGCATGTCGATACGGTGCCGCCCTCGGGCCCGCTCGAGCCCGTGGTGGAGGAAGGCATCGTCCGCAACGCGGGTGGGACGATTCTCGGCGCCGACAACAAGGCAGCGATCGCCGCGATGGTCGAGGCGGCACGCCGAATCACCACGGAGAGCCGTCCGCACGCCGGTATCGAGCTTCTCTTCACGACCGCTGAGGAGACGGGTCTCGTCGGGGCAGGGGCGTTCGACTGCGCTCGCCTCGACGCGAAGCTCGGCTTCGTCTACGACCAGGGTGCAGCGATCGGCGAGATCATTCTCGGCGCGCCGTCTGCGTACTCGCTCGAGGTACGGATTCAGGGACGTGCTTCCCATTCCGGGATGGCGCCGGAGGAGGGGCGCTCGGCGATTGCGGCTGCCTCGCGTGCGATCGCGGAGCTCCGGCTCGGCCGGATCGACGAGGTCACCTCGGCCAACGTCGGCCTCATCTCGGGCGGAACTGCGAGAAACATCGTTCCCGAGTGGTGCACGTTTTCGGTCGAGGCGCGCTCGCACGACCCGGAGCGGCTCAGTGCGCTGGTCCAGGAGATCCTCGACGCGATCTCGTTCGCCGCCGACAGCGCCGAGTGCACCGTGGAGACCGTCTTGAAGTCCGAGTATCGCGGGTACCGCTTCGCCGTCGATGACCCGGTCGTCAGGCTCGCGCATGACGCGCTCGAGCGTGTCGGCATCACTCCGACGACCGCTCTCTCGGGTGGTGCGGCCGATGCGAACGTGTTCAACGAGCGTGGCCTCTCGTGCCTCAATCTCGCCAACGGGATGATGGAGATTCACACCCCCGACGAGTGGATCGCGGCTGACGACCTCGAGCGGATGGTCGAGGTGACTCTCGCAATCGTGGATCTCGCCTCAGCCGGCTGATGCCTGTCGGCCTGCGTCGTGGAACGGTGACGGCTGTCACCGAGCGCCACGAGGAGCTGTTCCGGCTCGAGGTCGACGGGATCCCTTGCATTGCCTACCCGCGGCTGACCGGCGCGGGTGTCGAGATCGGTGACGACGTCGTCGTCAACGAGCAGGCGAGGAAGCTCGAGCTGGGCTCGGGTGGCTTCGACATCCTCGTTGTGAACCTCACGCGGGGGCTCGGGCTGGATCCGGACCCAGGGGCGCACGTGATGGCGTGGCCCTACACACCGGGCCAGTTCGCCGCCACCTTCTCGGAAGAGACCGCCGGCCGTGAGGCTCCGGCCGGCCTGAACGGCACGCCGGTCGTCTGCTGCGGTCTCCACAGCCAGGTCGTCCCCGTCTGTGCGGCTCTCGCCGGGGTGCGGGTGGTCTACGTCTCGCTTGCAGGTGGAGCGCTCCCTGTGTCGCTGTCAGACGCCCTCCGCGCGCTTCGTGGGAAAGGCCTGCTCACGGCGACGATTGCGGTGTCTCCGTGTGTCGATGCCGACGCGACGTGCGTCACCACGGCCTCGGCACTCGACACTGCCTCGAGGATGGGCGCCGAGGTGATCGTCTGCGGGATCGGTCCGGGCATCGTCGGCACCGGGACGCCTCTTGGCCACGGTGGCCTTGCCGTGAGCGAGGCCGCGAACGCCTGTGCGGCACTCGGAGGGAATGCGGTGATCGCGCCGCGCGTCTCGTTCGCTGATCCGCGAGCCCGACACCAGGGTCTCTCCCATCACACCCGGGCAGCGCTTGACCTGTGCCTCGGCCAGGTGACGGTCGCCTGGCCCGCTGAGCTCGCCGTTCCCGGGGACGTTGCGGTCGAGCTCGTCGATGTGAGTGGTTGGCCCGACTCGTGTGCAGCGCTGCCATTGCGACACATGGGACGCGGGCCTGACCTCGATCCGTGGTTCTTCGCAGCGGCGTTCGCGGCCGGGCGGCTTGCCGGCTCGTTGCGGGTTCGGTGACGGAGATCTGCTGTATCGTCCCGCCGCTATGCGCATCGGGGTCGCCAGGGAGGTCAAGCCGCGGGAGTACCGCGTTGCCCTGACGCCCGCCGGGGCACTCGAGCTCGTCTCACGTGGGCACGATGTGGTCATCGAGACGTCGGCCGGCGAGGGGTCAGGGTTCGCCGATGAGGCGTACCAAGCGGTTGGAGCCCGCACCGCCCCCGCCGACGAAGTCTGGGGCACAGCCGAGCTCCTGCTCAAGGTCAAGGAGCCGATCGCCGCCGAGTATCCGCGGCTGCGCGAGGGGCTGACGCTCTTCACGTACCTCCACATCGCCGCGGATCAGCCGCTCACCGCCGCACTCGTCGAATCGGGAATCACCGCGATCGCCTACGAGACAGTCGAGACGGCCGACCGTCGATTGCCGCTGCTGGCGCCGATGAGCGAGGTTGCGGGCCGGCTCGCGCCGCAGATGGGCGCCTGGAGCCTCGAGAAGGCCCACGGCGGCCGGGGGATTCTTCTGGGTGGCGTGCCCGGCGTGCCACCGGCAAAGGTGGTCGTGCTCGGTGGGGGAGTCGTCGGGCTCAACGCGGCGATGATCGCGCTCGGCATGCAGGCCGACGTGTGGGTGCTCGACAAGTCGGTCGACCGGATGCGCGATCTCGAGATCGCCCTCAACGGGAGGGTCACGCTCGCGATGTCGAACCGGCTCCAGATCGAGGAGATGCTCGGCGACGCGGACATGGTCATCGGCGCGGTATTGGTTCCAGGAGCGGTCGCGCCCAAGCTGGTCACACGCGACATGCTGTCGTTGATGAAGCCCGGTTCCGTGTTGGTCGACGTGGCGATCGATCAGGGCGGCTGCTTCGAAACCTCACACGCGACGACGCACGACGACCCGGTCTTCGAAGTCGACGGCATCGTCCACTACTGCGTCGCCAACATGCCGGGCGCGGTTCCGATCACGTCGACCAAGGCACTCACGAACGTCACGCTCCCGTATGTCGAGGCGTTGGCCAACAGGGGCGTCACTGCCGCGGTGGCGGCCGATCCGGCGCTTGCGCGCGGAGTCAACGTGACGCGCGGCAGGGTGACGTACGAAGCGGTCGCGGACGCGCACGGGCTGCCGTACACGCGCCTCGCCGACGTGCTCTAGACCTGCTCCTTCAGCTGTTCCTTCGCCTTCGCGCGCTGTTGCTTCGCGGCCTCGGACGGGGAGATCTTGATGACGGCCCAGGTGGCCGCCGCCGAGAGAGCGAGGATCGCGACGATGTAAACCATGAGCTCGATGATGCTGAGGACTTTGTCCATGCCCGGGTAGGATAGCCCGATGTCCGGCCCTGCCTCGTCGCGTGCGTGCATCATCGTGCTCGATGCCGTGGGGGCCGGCGCCCTCCCGGACGCCGCCGACTACGGAGATGAAGGCTCGGACACCCTGGGAAACATCGCCCGGGCCGTCGGTGGCCTCGATCTTCCGAACCTCGAGGCGCTTGGTCTCGGCAACGTTGCCGAGCTGGAGGGATGCCCACCACACCCGTACGCGCCGGCGATCGCAGGCCGCCTGCTGGAGCGCTCGAAAGGCAAGGACACGACGACGGGGCACTGGGAGCTCATGGGTGTCATCACACCGGTTGCGTTTCCGACCTATCCCTACGGCTTCCCCGACGATGTGATCGACCCGTTCATGAATCGCACGGGTCGTGGCGTGTTGTGCAACAAGCCCGCCTCGGGGACAGAGGTCATCCAGGAGTTCGGCGAGGAGCATCAGAAGACGGGGAAATGGATCGTGTACACGTCCGCCGACTCGGTCTTCCAGATCGCCGCCCACGAGGAAACGATCCCACTCGAGACGCTCTATCAGGCATGCCGTGATGCGCGCGAGGTGCTCACGGGCAAGCATGCGGTGGGTCGCGTGATCGCGAGACCGTTCATCGGAACCCCTGGTCGGTACGAGCGGACTCCGAACCGGCACGACTTCTCACTCGAGCCGCGCCGACCGAACTACCTGAGCGCGATCCGCGACGCCGGTCACGCGACGTACGGGGTCGGGAAGATCTCGGACATCTTCGCCGGCTGCGATATCGACGAGTCGTTCCCGACGAAGTCGAATGTCGACGGGATCAACCGGACGATCGAGCTGCTCGAGAACGTCGACTCAGGCCTCGTCTTCACGAATCTCGTCGAGACGGACATGCTCTGGGGGCACCGCAACGACCCTGAGAACTTCCATCGCTGCCTCCAGGATTTCGATCGGCGCCTGCCGGACATCCTCGACGCGCTGCGTCCCGGAGACCTCCTCATCATCACGTCGGACCACGGCTGCGACCCGACCACGCCGTCGACCGACCACTCACGCGAGCATGCCCTCCTGCTCGCGTATGCGGCCGGGAAGAACGCGGCCGGGCGGCTCCACGAGGACGGAGAGTTCGGAGACGTCGGTGCGACGGTTTGCGCCTGGCTCGGTGGCAAGAGCCCTGGCAAAGCCTCACCGGGGCGCCTCATCGTCGAGCGATGAGCGTCATCGGGGCAACGAACGATCCGGAGTACGTTCGCTCCCAGTATGCGACCGAGGTGGGCCTCGCCGCTCGGAAGCACGCGTACCGGGAGATCTCGGGACCTGACGCGAGAGAGGTGGCGTTTCAGGCGGTCGCCGAGGTGCAACCGTCGAGCATCCTCGAAGTGGGCTGCGGCGAGGGCGAGTTGGCCTTGCGGATGCTCACAGAGCTCGACGCGACTCTCGTCGCGGTCGATCAGTCCGAGCGGATGGTCGAGATCACCGGCTCGCGCGGAGTGGACGCGCGAGTAGCCGATGTCCAGCAGCTCCCGTTCGCGGACAGCTCGTTCGACGTCGTCGTCGCCGCATGGATGCTGTACCACGTCCCCGACCTCGCGTTGGGGATCGCGGAGCTGGCGCGCGTGCTCCGTCCCGGTGGCCGCCTCGTAGCGGCGACCAACGCAGACGACCATCTCAAGGAACTGTTCGCACTCGCAGGAATCGAGCGCTGGGAACTGCCGTTCGGCGCCGAGAACGGCGCCGAGCTCCTCGGCAAGTCATTCGAGGCGGTCGAATGCAGAGACGCGCGCGGCTCGGTGGTGTTCGCCGACATCGACGCAGCTCGTGCCTACTTCAACTCCTCGGTGCGCCTCTCGGGCTTCGTCGACAGGCTCCCGGTTTCCCTGGCGGAGCCGTTGGTCGTCCGGCGCTCGCCCGTGGTGTTCGTCGCCACCAAGAGTGCGGCGTTGTAGCGGGGGCGCCCGTCCTCGGAGATCGTCACGCACGCGCTCCTGTCTTCGGAGCTTGCTCTCGCAAATCATCACCCGGCGTATGCTTCCGGCAATGCGGCGTCGCGAAGAGATGTCTGTTTTCGCCATGGACGACGGGGACTGATCGTGCGGCCCGGCTGATCTGATCGAGCAGAAGCGCAACGGCGGCACACACGACGTCAAAGAGCTGCAGGAGCTGATCCTCGCCTACGCACGCGACGAGGTGCCGGACTATCAGATGGCGGCCTGGTGCATGGCGGTCTACTTCCGCGGTCTCAGCGGAGAGGAGACGCACGCGCTGACCGACGCGATGGTGCGCTCCGGTGACACGCTCGACCTCGGGTCACTCCTCGGTCGCAAGGTCGTCGACAAGCACTCGACGGGTGGGGTGGGGGACAAGACATCGATCGCGGTCGGCCCGATCGTCGCGGCGTGCGGTGTCCCGCTCGGAAAGATGAGCGGTCGCGGACTCGGGCACACCGGCGGCACGCTCGACAAGCTCGAGTCGATTCCGGGTTACCGCGTCGAGCTCACCACCGCCGAATTCGTCCAGCAGCTCCAGGACGTGGGGATGGCGATCGTCGGGCAGTCTGCAAATCTCGTCCCCGCCGACAAGAAGCTCTACGCGCTTCGCGACGTCACCGCAACGGTCGACATCGTGCCGCTGATCGCGAGCTCGATCATGTCCAAGAAGCTGGCGGCGGGGGCGCAGGCGATCGTGCTCGACGTGAAGGTCGGCGACGGCGCGTTCATGAAGACGCTCGACGATGCCCGCGAGCTCGCGCAGGTGATGCTCGAGATCGGCCGTCAAGCGGGTCGCGAGGTCGTGTGCCTGCTCACCGACATGAGCCAGCCGCTCGGGCGCGCCGTCGGCAACGCGCTCGAGATCCGAGAGGCGGTCGACACGCTGCGCGGCGACGGGCCAGAGGACTTCACCGAGCTCGTCCACGACGCGTGTGCCCGGCTGCTGGCGCTGTCCGACCTCGGGATCGACCTCGAGGAGGGCCGTCGCAGAGTGGTCGCGGCGGTTGCGGACGGCAGCGCCCTCTCCGTCTACGAGCGTTGGATTCGCGCCCAGGGAGGCGACCCGTCACTTGAAGCCCTCGAGGAGGCGCCCGTGAAGGTCTCGGTCACGGCACCGCGCGACGGAATCGTGACGCAGGTCGGCGCGCTTGCCGTCGGCCACGTCGCGCTCGAGCTCGGCGCCGGCCGCCGGACGAAGACCGATCCTGTCGATCACGCCGTGGGCGTCCTCTGCTTTGCGAAGCGTGGTGACACCGTTCTCGCCGGTGACGATCTCGCGGAGATCCACGCACGTGACGAGGCGGCGGCCGAGCGGGCGGCGACGGCGGTACTGGCCGCGTACGAGCTCGGGGAGACACGCGCCCGCCGACACGGGCATCCTGCTGGACGTCGTTGCCTGAGCTTCCGGAGGTCGAGACCGTCCGGCGGCGCCTCGTGCCGGTCCTCGTCGATGGTCGAATCACCGACGTCGAGATCTCGGACGCGCGTCTCACGCGGCCCCACGATCCGTTGCTCGTCGCGAGCGAGCTCGTCGGAGAGACCTTCGCGGAGCTCGGCCGGCGCGGGAAGTACCTCCTCTTTCGAATGCGCAGCGGCCGGACACTGGTGGTTCATCTACGGATGACGGGCTCGTGGAGTCACGCGCAGCGTGGCCTGCTGCCGCCCGATGCTCACCGGCGCGCGGTGCTCCGGCTGAGCAACGGATTCGATGTCGCCTACCGCGACGTTCGTCGCTTTGGAACCTGGCTTCTGCTCGAGCCGGGTGACGAGCCTGCGTACATCGCGCAGAGGCTCGGGCCCGAGCCTCTGGTGCCTGCGTTCACGAGCGGCGTGCTCGCAACGATCCTCGAAGGTCGCCGAGCGCCGGTCAAGGCAGTGCTGCTCGACCAGCGCAGGCTCGCCGGAGTGGGGAACATCTACGCGGATGAGGCTCTCTGGAGCGCCGGCATCGACCCTCATAGACCTGCCGGCACTCTCGATCGCGTCGATGTGCGCAAGCTCCATAGGACGGTTCGGGCCGCCCTCCGGCGTGGGGTGGAGCTGCAAGGCTCGACGCTCCGCGACTACGTGACGCCGGACGGCGAGTACGGGGAGATGCAGGACGAGTTCAAGGTCTACGGACGGGCGGGCGAGCCGTGCCCGCGCTGCCGGACACCGATCGAGCGGTCGGTGATCGGCGGCAGGGGGACCTGGTCGTGCCCGACCTGCCAGCGCTAGGCTGGTGCTTGCTCTCTAGCGCCGGCGCGACACGATGACGCCACCCAGGGCGAGGACACCGCCGACGATGGCGAGGCCCGGCGGGACCTCATCGAGTAGCGCCCATGCGAGCAGAATCGCGATCGGCGGGACGAGGTACGTCGTCGCTCCGAGTCGGCCGGCGTCCGTGCGTGCGAGCGCGTAGGCCCACGTCGTAAACGCGATCGCCGTCGGGACGAGCCCCAGGTAGATCGACCAGGCGATCCCGCTGCCGGAGGCATCACCGAGCTCCGACGCGAGCTTCGGTGCGAAGGGGAGGCACACCACCAGCCCGAACATGCAGGACGCCCAGGTGACCACGAGGGCCGACGAGCGCGCGACAAGCGGCTTTTGAACGATCACGGTGATCGAGTAGACCACGGCCGCGATGAAACACAGCACGGCGCCGAACGACAGCGCGATCCCATCCGATGTCGCAACCGCGATCAGCACAACCCCTGAAAACGCGATCGCCAGTCCAACCGCCAGCTGGCGAGGGAAGCCTTCACGGAGCACCCAGGCAGCGAGCAGTGCGATGAGGATCGGCGCAATGTTGACGAGCATCGCAGCCGTGCCGGCATCGACCCGTCGCTCGCCCGCGTTCAACGCAATGTTGTAGATCCCGAACCACAACACACCGCAGACCACCAGGCGGGGGACGTCCGAACGTGGTGGGAGCTGTTCGCGACGAGCGAGCACGACCGCCCCGAGCGCAATCGAGGCGACGGAGATTCGCAGAAGGCTCAAGGAGCCCGGTGAGAAGTCCTTTCCCGCGGCGCGGATTCCGACGAACGCCGAAGCCCAGGCGACGACGGTGAAGAGTGCGGCCGCAACGGCGAGACGTTCCTGCCCGAGCCGGACGGTTGACGATGCGACGGCCACCTTTGTGCAACGTACGCGTGCGCCACCGTGTGAGGTCGGGTGTGCGGTCGCCGTACACTTGGCCCGTGAGTCGCGCAACGACGACGGAGGCGGTTGTCCTTCGCTCGTTCGCCTTCGGCGAAGCCGATCGCGTCCTGCATCTCTACACCGCGGATCGTGGGCGAACGGGAGCAGTGGCCAAAGGGGTGCGCAAGACGAAGAGCCGGTTCGGTGGGAGGCTCGAGCCGTTTTCGCACGTCGAGCTGGTGCTCCACAGAGGGCGGGGTGAGCTCTCGACCGTCACAGGGGCAAGCCTCGTCCGGTCGCACGATCGCGTTCGCTCAGATGCGAAGCGACTGCAGGTGGGGACTATCGGGCTCGAGGCGATGCTCAAGCTGTTCACGGAGGAAGAGCAAAACGAAAGGGCGTTTCTGGCGCTGACGCGGTTTCTGGATGCACTGGATGAGACCGCCCTCAGGGAAGGGGCACGAGCCGTCCACGAGCCGATCGGGCTCAGTTTCCAGCTCAAGCTCCTGTGGGTGTCGGGCCTCCTCCCGCACCTGACGGCCTGCGTCGAGTGCGGCGCACTGGAGGGCATGATCGCGTACGCGCCAGCTGCCGGTGGAGCGGTGTGTGCGAGCTGTGACATCAACGGGATCCGGCTCGAGCCCGAGGGGATTCGAGGGATCGAAGCGTTGTTGACGACTCCGATCGCAGGAGCCGGCGAGCTCGACCTCAGCGATCGCGCACTACGCGACGCACTCGCCGTGGTGACCGCGTCGTACGAGCATCATGGTGGGTTCAGATTGCGCACCGCGTCGACGTCCTAGATGGGTAGTTTCACGAGGTCGTGTTCGCCGGGGCGTGTTCCAGGCGTGTTGGGGTGCGGGGGGAACGGGTCTGTGCTGCTGGTGGCAACGCTGGCCCGTTCCCCACGCGAAGCGGACGGGCCGCTGAGTCGACCGCTGCGTGGCGATCAGACGGCAGCGAACCCACGAGACGGTCGGGCGGCGGGCCGGGAGCGGCCCAGCGCGTCTGGAGCACGCAGCCGGCCCGCGAGATCGTGGAACTACTCATCTAGTGGTGAGACGAGCGCTCTAGCGCAGCAGGAAGCGCTCGAGCGGATCCCCGACGACGACCCGGCGAAGCCCTTCGAGCGCCAGGAGGTAGTACGCGGTCGTCCCCGGTACGAAGGCGTCGACCGTGAGCAGAATCGCCTGCTCTTCCGACGCTCCACGCTCGAGCTCGATCGCCTCCACGGAGTCGGCCCGACCTCCGAGGAGCGCGATCGCGTCCGCGATCGGCAACAGCAGCAAAGCGTCTATCTCGAGCGGGTGCGGCGTGTACGCACCCAGTGGCAGGTCTGCGCGGACGGCAAAGACGTCCTGCACCTCGTTGTCGCTCGGAACTGCCCTGACGAACCGTCGTCCGAGGGAAGTGACGTCGTCGAGCGAGAGCTCGAGCCCGATCTCCTCGCGTGCCTCCCGCATCGCGTCGGCGAGGCTCTCTCCTGCTCCGAGATGACCGCTGACCGCGCTGTCGACCCGCCCGGGCCACGTGTCCTTGGTGGACGACCGACGTTGAAAGAGGACCTGCGGGACGTCGTCGACGAGCGAGCCCACCCAGATGTGGATGCCGGCGTGCCAGTCACCGTCGTGGTGGACACTCCCGCGCTGCTTCCGAAGGCCGGTCCTGTTCCCGTTCGAGTCCAGGACGTCGAACTCCTCGTCCTGCGGATCCGTTGTCGGAGGAGAGCTCAGAAGCGTTCGAGGACGCCCTGGAGTGCGCCCTCGGAGGTCAGCTGGACGGTCAGCTCGTTCCGGCCCGGCTGGATCTCGCGTCGCACCACCGCCTGGTCGTCGATCCGGTACTGGCCGACCCAGTCGAGCCTCGGCGAGTACACATGGATCGTCACCGCGGGCGCACCGTCGAGGTGCTGGACCCTGTGGATGTACGAGGGGTTGCCGCTGCGACGCGTGCCCGGCGTCAGCACACGCTCGATCGGCGGGTGGCCGAACCGCAGCTGATCCTCCCGAACCACGCCCTGCGCGGCAAACAGGCCGACCGAAGAGATCCAATGGTCGTGGAAGCCCGTCGCCTGACCCGGCATCCACGACAGCACCCAGGCGTCCATGCGCTCGTCCTCGTACACGAGCTCGTAGCGCCGGCGTTCGGTGTCGAGCCGAACGAGTGGCTCCCAGAGGTCACGACGCCCGCCAATGCCTGCCGCGCACTCCTCGAGCTCGGACGGAGTGAGAATGCCATCGTGTGGCACGAGATCGCCGAGCGAAGCCACGGCAGGGACAAAGAGGGGCGCGGTTTGCACGCTTGAAGAATGGTACTCCACGTCATAGATGACTACGGGAGGGCGACGGCGGCGGATTGCCGCTCGGCCGGTCGGTCTGATCCGCTAACTGCGGCGGCGACCGCGATGGCGCCTGACGTACGCGTCGATGACCTGACGATGCACGATCAGCTCGCGGGCGAGGATCGGTACGAGCGACAACAGCCCGACGATCACGAAGATGTCGGCGAGGTTGAACGCGATGGTCGAGTTCTCCGTGGTGACGACCAGCGGATTCGGGACGACGAAGCCGTGCGACGAGGCGGCCGAGATCGCGTTGCCGAGGACGCCCGCAGCCAGGATGCCGGCTGAAGGAGGCACGAGTGCAGAGGGAACCCGAACGAGCAAGATCAACGCGGCCAGGAGGCAGAGACACAGCACGAGCCACGAGATCGAACGAGAGTGGTAGGCCCACTGAGGGGTGGCGGCGAACCGCTTCACGGCAAGATCGGTAAGCGTGAGTGGGATGGCCAATCCGAGGGCGACGCGCATCGCCGGCGACGGTAGCAGCAGCCTGTCGGATTCAGCCTCCCGCGCTGCGGGTGATTGACCGGAACCGCGCTACGGGCGCGCTGGGGGGACCCAGTCGGTGCCGAGCCGCTCCAGCAGGAAGGCGCGGGCTTGCGAAATCGCGATCCGCTCCTGCGCCAGCGAGTCGCGGTCGCGGACGGTAATCGTGTCATCGACAAGCGTCTGCTCGTCGATGGTCAGCCCGAACGGGGTGCCGATCTCGTCCTGTCGGCGGTACCGACGACCGATCTGGCCGCTGTCGTCGTGCTCGACGACGGCGACCTTGCGCAGCTCCTCGTAGAGCGACCGCGCCTTCTCGGCCTGACCGCTTTCGCGCGGGATGAGAGGCAGCACGGCCGCCTTCACCGGTGCGATCTGCGGGTGGAGCTGGAGCACCGTTCGCTCGCGCTCACCGACGACCTCCTCGAAGTACGAGTCGCAAAGGAATGCGAGGAGGGAGCGATTGAGACCAGCTGCGGGCTCGATCACAGCAGGGGTGAACCGCTCGCCGGTGGACGACTCGACCCACTCGAGCTTCGTGCCGCTCGCCTCGGTGTGTGCGCCGAGGTCGAACTGGCCGCGATTGGCAATGCCCTCGAGCTCCGACCACCCGATCGGAAAGAGGTACTCGATGTCGCTGGTGCCGGTCGAGTAGTGCGAGAGCTCGTCGGCGTCGTGCGGACGCACCCGAAGGTTGTCGTTCCGGATCCCGAAGCGGGTGTACCACGCGAGCCGCTCGTCGATCCAGTAGCGATACCACTGCTCCGCTTCGTCCGGTGGCACGAAGAACTCCATCTCCATCTGCTCGAACTCGAGCGTCCTGAAGATGAAGTTGCCGGGCGTGATCTCGTTGCGGAACGACTTTCCCACCTGCGCGATCCCGAACGGCGGCCGCCGCCGCGCGAGCTGGGCGACGTTCTTGAAGTTGATGAAGATGCCCTGCGCCGTCTCGGGCCGGAGGTACACGGCCTTGCCTGTCTCCTCGACCGGACCGACGCGCGTCTCGAACATGAGATTGAACTGCCGTGCCTCGGTGAGCTCGCAGGTCTCGTTCTCACCGGGCTTCTTGCTGGGACGTTGTCCACACTGGCTCGTCTCCAGGTGATCCGCCCGAAAGCGCTGCTTGCAGAACTTGCAGTCGACCAGTGGATCGGTGAACCCACCGACGTGGCCCGACGCCTCCCAGACCTGGGGGTGGAGGATGATCGCCGAGTCCAGAGCGACGATGTCGTCGCGTTCGCGGACCATGGCCTCCAGCCAGCGCGCCTTCACGTTCTCCTTCAGCAGCACGCCGTAGTGGCCGTAGTCGTACGACGACCCGAGCCCGCCGTAGATCTCCGACGACGGAAATACGAAGCCTCGCCGTCGGCAGAGCGAGACGATCTTGTCCATGGTGAGCGCCTCCGACATGAGGCGCAACCGTACCCGTAGGATCGCGACCGATGGCGGGCAAGGCGACGCCGGCGGTGGCCGTGCTGGAGAGGGCCGGGGTGACGTTCTCACTCCATGAGTACGGGCACGACCCGAAGGCTCCGTCCTACGGTGAGGAGGCAGCCGAGCGGCTCGGGCTCGACCCCCTGCGGGTGTTCAAGACCCTCGTGGTCGACATCGACGGTGTGCTCACCGTCGCGCTCGTCCCCGTCGTGGCTCAGCTCGATCTCCGCGCGCTCGGCAAGCGGGCTGCGCTCGCCCAGGTCAAGGCCGCCGAGCGCGCAACCGGGTACGTCACCGGTGGGATCAGCCCGCTCGGACAGCGGCGAACGCTTCCGACGGTCGTCGACTCCTCACTCGTGGCGTTCGAGACGGTGTTCGTGAGCGCCGGACGGCGCGGGCTCGAGGTCGAGCTCTCGCCGACCGACCTGGTAGCGCTCACGGACGCCCGCGTAGCGCCGATCGCGCGCCGCTAGCCGAGGTCGTCAAGACCGAGAATGGCGTGCCGGAGGCACGCCATTCGGGACCAGAACAGCCTCGCCTTTGAGGATGCGAACTCAGGTCGGGCCGACGGCGTCACCGATGTCGGCGATGGCGTTGAGCGCTTGTCCGAGCGCGATGCCCCACGTCGAGACGAACAACGCGAACGGCGCGCCGATGAAGATCACTCCCAGCGTCTGCCAGAAGCCCTCGACCTCGAAGGCCCAGACGATGACGCCGAACACGGTGAAGGCGAACACGAAAAAGCCGGCGAGCTTGAGCACGATTGCCCAGGTCCTGAGTGTCCCGTACCGAGTCATTTCTTCCTCCGGTGGCCGAATGGCGGCGGTTGGCCAGATCTTGCTGGCGGCGGCGCGGACCGACATCGGTGCCGGCACGCAACGTTGTGCGGCTCACCATAAACGACGAGGTTCCGAGATGCAGCACCCGCTTCAGTGGGCCGTCGGACGGCGTCGATGACGTCCGTTCCTCACCGACGGACTCATCGATCGGTCAGGGCGACGGTGGTTAGTGTGAGCTCGCAGTCGCGTCGAGCGCGGCGCCCAACCCAGCCGCCAGCTCGTCGAGCTCGGTCCGGGTGATGGTGAGCGCGGGGGAGATCTGTAGCCCGCCGCCGGTCAGCACTCGCGACAACACGCCGTGCTCTCGCGCGCTCATGCAGATGCGGTCGGACAGTCCCGGGTCGGACGCGAGACGTTCCGGGTCGATCTGAACAGCGGCAACCACGCCCACGCCCGAGCGAACCTCTGAGACGAGCTCATGTTGCGCAAGGGGTGCGAGGGCGGCGGTCAGCTCGCTCTCGAGCTCGAGGGCGCGCTGGGGAAGCTGCTCGCGCTCCATCAGGTCGAGGTTCGCGTGCGCGACTGCGGTTGCGACGGCATGACCGGAATACGTGTAGCCGTGGCGCCACGGGCCGACGCCCTCTGCCCAGAACGTGTCGCGAATCGTCGAGCCGATGATGACCCCGCCGAGCGGGATGTAGCCCGACGTGACCGCCTTGGCGAAGGTGATGAGATCGGGATCGAGCCCGAACCGCGTGCTCGCGAACCACTCGCCCACCCGACCGAACCCGCAGATGACCTCGTCGACGACGAAGAGCACGCTGCGATCGCGGCACACCTCGCGTGCGGCCTGGAGATACCCCTCGGGTGGCGCGTAGACGCCGCCGGCGCCGATGATCGGCTCGCAGAAGAAGGCGGCCACGTGCTCGGCGCCGACCTCGTCGATTGCCGCGGCGAGCGCATCGGCGTCGTTCCAGGGCACGCGGAGAGTGCCTCCGGCAAGCGGGCCGACCCCGACCGTGAAGACGTCGGTCCCGACGATGCTCGTTCCGTAACCCGCGAGGCCGTGGTAGGCCTTCTCGCGCGAGATGATGATCGTCTTCTCCGGTTGGCCCTGCAGGCTCCAGAACCGGCGCACGAGCTTCACCGCCGTCTCGACCGATTCGCCGCCACCGCTCGTGAAGAAGACCGAGGCATCGTCGACCGGCGACAGGGACGCGATCCTGTCGGCGAGGGTCGTCGTGCCCTCCGTCGTCAGATCCCCGTAGTTGGAGTACGCGGGCAGGCGGTGCAGCTGCGCGGTCGCGGCGGCGACCAGCTCCTCGCGTCCGTAGCCGACGTTGCAGTACCAGAGGCCGGCGATCGCATCGAGGTACCGACGACCCTCGGCATCCCAGACCGTGACTCCGTCCGCGCGGTCGAGGATCAGCTCTCCCTTCGCCTGGACGGCGTACATGTCCGCGACGGGATGCCAGAAGCGCGTCATGCCCGTGAGGCTACCCGCGTTGACGCGCCACCGGCCCGGTGACCGAACCGAGCGCGGGCTCGAGCCTGGCGTCGGGACACGCCTTCCAGAATCCGCGGCGTGAGGCTCGCGCGCTCTTGGCCGCAGAGAGAAATGCATCGGCGTAGCGGCCGCGTTCCTTGCGGAAGAAGTAGGGGGCGGCCGCGCCGCTCTCTACGAGCGTGAGATTGACGTTGTCGCCGGCCACGAGCACGTAACGGAGCAGGCGGCCGTAGGTGTCCCGGTCGTCGAGCGAAGGATCGGCCTCGAGCGTCACGGTCGTGCCCTTCGGCGCCAGGTCTCTGAGAGCTCGGGTTGCCGCCTGTCCGTAGCAGTCCGACTCCCTCTCAGGCGCATCGATCTGGAGCAGTCTGACCTTGCGTCCGTCCGTGAGTCGCAGCGTGTCGCCGTCGGAGATCCACTCGACCGTTGCGGTGGTGAGCCGGCCGGCCTGCGGGCTCGTTGTCGGTTGGAGCGCAGCCCGTCGCCAGGACGGCAACAGCGCACGCTGCAGCTGCACCGATCGCGCCTACGCGGAAGGAACCCAAAGGAGCCGTGTCTCGACGACTCGGACATCCGTCGCCTCGAGCCGGATCGCGAGGGTCTCGAGCTTCTCGGCGGTCGCCGTCCATTTCTCGTCGATCTCGGCCACCTCGTCGAGGATCTCTTGCTCGAGCACGGCAAGGTCGTCCTGCGTGTCCTTGACCTTGTCCTCGGCACTCGCCCGTCGCTCGCCGACCCGCGCCGACATCCCGCGCCGGGAGGCAGCGCCGCTGATCGCGCTCGTGATCGACCGGGTGCTGCGCCGCCCGCCGAAGAGGGCTCCCAACACCGCGCCGGCACCCGCGACCAGCTCGGTTGCCTGGCGGGAGCGGGCATCGGTATCGAGTTCCTCGACTCGACGCTGAGCTTGCGACAGCGCCTTGTCGAGGCGGTCACGCTTGGTCTCGAGTCGGTCGCGAATCTTCGCCGTCTCCGCGTCGGCCTTGGCTTGCGCAGCGGCATGGCAGCGCGTCATGAAGTCCTCGGGCGACTCGCCCGGACGGGAGACGAGCTTCAGGGCCGAGTTCCGCTGGAGCTCGAGCGCGCGCTTCTCGACGAGGCGTCGCTGGATCTCCTTCGCTGCGGCTGCGAAGAACTTCGGCTCTGCCACCTGCGCGCCGGGAAGGACGTAGACGGCGTCGGCGGGCGCCTCGTTGACGAAGTCCCGGTCGTCGTAGTCGACCTGTCGCTCGCTGTCGAGGTCAAGCTCCCCGGCAAGCGGGCCGTAGATCGCCTCGAACTCCTCCTGCTCGTCGACACCCGCTGCCGTGTCGTCGAAACGAAGCGACACCCTGGCGGCGAGGTACGCACGCTGTCGCGGCGATCCGGCTACCGCACCGACGTCCGAGGCCCACGGCGCCGACGGTGAGAGAAATCCAACCGGTATCCCGGGCGCGACCGTCGGCGCAACCGTGGTCTCGTCAGCCGCGATCGCCGGCGCAGCGGGCAGCGCCGCGGTTTGCACGGGGCCAGTCGCAGGTTGTCGCGATCTGCCCTGCCGCCTTTCGAGTCGCCATCAACCTGGAAACCTCTTCCTTGGTCAATGGGCCACGCAGGTACGACATCGCCCAGCGCGTGCCGAAGAGCCGCGGCTTGGACGCTTTCGCCGAGACGAGGAGAAACTGCCGCTTCTGGAGCCCACCGATCGCCGCGTCGAGCTCGGCCACGTCCGTGCCGCCGGCGGCCGAGCGGAGGCCTTCGAGCACGCGTGCCTTGTCGTTCTCGGTCTGGAGCCGCCCGACCAGCCAGGTGGAGGCGTTCGCCATCGCCTTGTAGTCGAGGTCGACGGGGTTTTGCGTCGAGAGGACGAGCCCCACGCCGAACGCGCGGCCCTGCTTGAAGATGGTCAGCATCGGCTTCTTCGAGGGCGGTTCGGCAGTCGGCGGCATGTAGCCGAAGACCTCGTCCATGTAGGCGAGTGCGCGGAGATCAGGGGTTCCGGACTGGCCGCGCATCCAGGTCACCAGCTTCGCGAAGACGAGCGTCACGACGAACTGGCGCTCTTCTTCCGACAGGTGGGCGAGGTAGACGATGGCGCAGCGCGGCTTGCCCTCTGTCGTGAACAGCAGCTGCTGCACGTCGAGCGCTTCGCCCGCACCCCAGGCGGCGAACTGCGGCGAGGCGAGCAACGAGTTCAGCTTGAAGGCGAGCGCTGTGCGATCGGCCGATGGGAAGAACTGGTCGAGATCGAAGACTCCGAGCTTCCGAAGTGGTGGCGTCTGGATCTGGCTGATCAGGGTGCCGAGGTCGAGGTCGAGCGAGCTGCGCCAGGCGTTCTCGACGAGATTCGAGAGCAACACGTGCTCGCGGCTCGCAAGGGGGTCGGCCGTGATGCCGACGAGGGCGAGGAGGCTCGTCACCGTTCCCTGGATCTCGTCGCGGATCGCCTCTGCCTCCGTGTCCCAGGAAAGACGTGGCGCTCGGAGCGAGCCGACGACGTTGAGTGGGATGCCCGCGGTCGAGCCCGGGGTGTAGATGGTGACGTCGGCAGCGTCGCGCAGGGCCTGTAGCCGCTCCGGCCCGATCCCCTGGCTTGTGAGGCCTTCGCGCCACGTCGTGGCGACCTTCGCCGCGTATTCCTCGACGGTGACTCCTTCTGCCTGTGCCTCCGATTCGTTGACCCAGGGCTGGAAGCTCGCCGGAGAGAGGTCCGGGAAGACGAGCCCGAGGTTTCCCATGTCGCCTTTCGGATCGAGGATCAGCACGGGAATGCCGGCGAGGAGCGCCTCCTCGATCAGGACGACTGCCAGCCCCGTCTTGCCCGACCCGGTCATTCCGACGACGACCGCGTGGGTTGTGAGATCGCTCGAGCCGATCGTGACCGGATCGGAGCCGGGCTTGCCGGTCTCGGCATCGATCGCCGCGCCGAGTGAGAACGTTCCGCGGTCTGCCATCGAGGGGAAGAGTCTAGAGTGGCGGACGATGCAGGATCGCACCCGTGTCGAGCCGGGCTCGTCGCCACAGTTGCGGAAGCGGGATCCCGCGGACACGCTGGGGCTCGAGAAGCACGAGGTCGAGAAGGAGCTGCCGCGCCTTCGGAACCGCATCGACGAACTGCAGTACCTGCTGTTCGCAGAGGCGCGGCATAGCGTCGTCCTCGTCTTGCAGGGCCTCGATGCCTCGGGCAAGGACGGGGTCGTTCGCTCCGTCTTCGACGGAGTGAACCCACAGGGGGTCGAGGTCACGTCGTTCCGTGCTCCCGCCGGCGCTGAGCGAGAGCACGACTACCTCTGGCGGATCCACGCGGCCCTCCCGCCTCGCGGGAAGCTCGGGATCTTCAATCGCTCGCACTACGAAGACATCGTTGCCGTCCGGATGCTCGACCTTGCCCCAAAGGAGGTCTGGAGCCGTCGTGCGGCTCACCTCTGCGACTTCGAACGGATGCTCACCGACGAGGGGACATCACTCGTCAAGGTCTTCCTCAACGTCTCGAAGCAGCAACAGGCAGCGCGTCTTCAGGAACGGATCGACGATCCGAACAAGCGCTGGAAGTTCCGCGCAGACGATCTGAAGGTGCACGAACGCTACGACGCGTACCTCGACGCCTACGACGACGCGATCGAGCAGACCTCGACGAAGCACGCGCCGTGGCACATCGTTCCTGCCGATCACAACTGGGTGAAGGCGCTGCTCGTTGCGAAGCTCGTGGTGGACGCGCTCGAAGCAATCGATCCGAAGCTTCCCGAGGCCGAGCCCGGCATCGCCGGTCTCGAGGTCTCGTAGGGAGGGCTCAGCCCTCCCACGTCGCGCGGTGCTCTAGAACAGGATCCGAATCGCCGTGCTCGGCTCACAACCGCGCTGGACGAGCTCGACCGCGTCATGCACGTCGACCTCGACGTTGCTCGCCATTACCGCCGCCGACTCGACGTCGAATCCGCCTCGGCAGAGGAGATCGAATCGCCAGGCCAGGACATCTGCCGCTTCGTCGACCTGGAGGGCTTCAAACTGTGCCGCAGTCATTCCCAACTCTCCCTCTCGTTTGCCGCGCTTCCACGAGTTCCTCTCGCCATGGAGCAACTCGTTGCCATTGCGGGTAGCGTCGTCTGCATTGGGGCGTATCGCCTCCCCCACATGGGGGGTTTTGCTCCCCCGCCGTGGGGGATGGCAACTCGCTCGGGAAAGAACGTTCAAGAACAGTGGAGGTGATCCAGAATGGGAGTGCTCACACCACAGGCGAAAGAGCTCCTCACATCCGGTGCGCTCGCCCACCTGGTGACGATCAATGCGAGTGGAAGCCCGCACGTCACCTGCGTCTGGGTGGGCCTCGACGGCGACGACATCGTCAGCGCGCACCTGAGCGCCTCGCAGCGAAAGCTGGCAAACGTCCAACGCGATCCTCGGGTCGCCCTCTCCCTCGAGACCGATCGCGTGAACGAGTGGGGATTGCGGGAGTACCTCGTGATCGAAGGTACCGCGACCCTCAGCGAAGGTGGCGCGCCCGAGCTGCTACAGAAGCTGGCGCACGTCTACCTCGGCCCGGAGGTCATCTTCCCCAACATGCCCGACCCTCCGCCAGGGCACGTGATGCGGATTCGCCCGACTCGGGTCTCAGGGGTGGGGCCGTGGAAGGCAACCGCCTGAGCTGTCTCTAGATCCAGCGCTTCCAGCGGAAGAAGCCGACCATCCCGACGAGCGTCGCGACAAGGACACCCGCGACGATCCAGAACGCCTCGACTGAGCCAAATCCCGGGAAGTCGAGATTCATGCCGAAGATGCCCGAGATCAGGGTGAGCGGCAGCATGGTCACGCTGATGAGCGTCAGGACGCGCAGCATGTCGTTCTGTCGGTGGGAGAGAACCGACTCGTTCGTCGACTCGAGCCCCTCGACGACTTCCTTGTAGTTGTCGAGCTGGTCCCAGATGCGCTCGGCAGCGTCGTTCAGGTCGTCGAAGTAGTCCTCGAGCTCCTCCGGAAGGAACCGTGCAACGCGGCGATCCAGAACGCGGAGCGTCGACCGCTCGGGCTTCATGACCTTCCGATAGGAGATGATCTCCTGCTTCACGTTGGAGATGTCACGCACGACGTCCTCGGCGTGACCCTCGAACATGTCGTCCTCGATCACGTCGAGCTTGTGGCCGATCTTGTCGAGGATCGGGAAGCAGTAGTCGAGCAGGTCGTCGAGAACCTCGTACAGCAGGCGGCCGGCGCCCTTCGCGAAGAGCTGCTCGAGAAACGCCTCATCGCCCTCGCAGCGCCCGAAGAGTCGGGTGACGGGCAAGAGCTCGCGATTCGGGAGCGTGACCAGGTAGTTCTGCCCGATGAAGAAGTCGAGCTCGGCGGCGTTGAGCCGCTGGATGGCCTTGTCGAAGGTGGGAAAGTGAAGAACGCCGAAGAGATAGCCCTCGTCTTCGTAGTCGTCGATCTTCGGCCGCTGGCGCTTCGAGACGATGTCCTCGACATCGAGCGGGTGCCAGCCGAAGCGATCCGCGAGCACCTGCGCCGCGTCGAGAGTCGGTGCGTCGACGTTGACCCAGGTGAGCCCGGCGGCGCGTCAGCTCATGGATGGAAGATGCGCGCGCGAGACCCTCGGCCATGCGAGGCCGCGAGCTCCGGCGAATGCGGGGCAGGCTGGGCATCGGTACTGAGCGGGTCATCGGTCGCGTACACCATGTCTTCGTCATCGTACCGGCGTCGCCTGCCTGTGGAAACCCCCCGACGGGCCATCAGCCGCCGTCCGCGAACGCAGGACGGGTGAGCACGGCCGACCGCCAGTCACCAACCGCGGGGTAGCGCGCCAGGTCGAGCCCGCTGCCGACCGACCGCTGAAGCGCAGGCGCGGCGGCGATGTCGACGAGCGTGAACGTCCCGAGCGCGAACGGGCCTGGGGCGACGAGGGCGTCGAGAGCTCGCAGCGTGGGTGCGATCTCGTCCGCGGCGGCAGCCAGCTCGGCTTCGTCGCCGCCGCGCGTCACCGCGGCCTCATACGTCTTCAACGCCGGGCGGAAGGTCAGTGACCAGCGGTCGAGAAACTCATCGACGCGAGCTCTCGCCCGGGGCTCCTCGGGGTAGAGATCGGCTCGGTTCTCGCGTCGGGCCAGGTAGCGGAGGATCGTGTTCGACTCGGTCAGTACGAATCCCTCGTCGGTGAGCGTCGGCACGCCGCCGAGCGGATTCACCGCCAGGTACCACTCCGGCCGCGGCTTCGAGAGCGGCACTTCGCGTGTCTCCCACTCGAGCCCCAACTCGCGAAGCAGGAACCGAACCTTGAGCGCGTTCCCGGAGCTTCGGTTGTCGTACAGGAGCAGCGCCATGAGCATGCGCCCGGGAGGATTCGAACCTCCGACCTCTCGCTCCGGAGGCGAGCGCTCTATCCCCTGAGCTACGGGCGCGGAAGGCCGCAGTGTAGTGAATCGCTCGCTCGGGGCACCCGCGGCGCCGCGCGTATGCTCGTCGCCATGGACGTCCGTGCGGAGATCGTCGAGCTGCGGCTGGCCGAGACATTCGTGATCGCCCGCGAGTCACAGGACGTGGCAGAGGTCGTTCAGGTTGCGATCACCCACGACGGCGTCGTCGGGCGGGGTGAGGCGGCTCCGATCGAGCGGTACGAGGAGACCTCGGCCAGCGCGCTCGCGTTCATCGAGGAGCATGCCCGGCTTCTGGGAGGCGACCCATTCGCGCTCGAGGAGATCCTCGATCGGCTGGCCGAGATCCCGGGTGAGCAGGCGGCGAAGTGCGCCCTCGACGCGGCGCTTCACGACCTGCAGGGGAAGTTGCTCGGCGTTCCCGTTTGGCGGCTTCTCGGGCTCCCACGCGCTGGCCCACCGACATCGTGGACCGTCTGGCTCGGCGACCCCGACGACATGGCTCGCCGTGCGCAGGCTGCGTCGCTGACGTTCAAGCGGCTCAAGCTCAAGCTCGGGGGCGGTGACGGTCTCGATGTCGAGCGCGTACGTTCCGTGCGGTCGGTCACCGAGCTACCGCTGCATGGTCGACGTCAACGAGTACTGGTCGCTCGCCGAGGCGGTGTCGGCCTGCGAGGAGCTCGCGACGCTCGGCGTGGAGTACGTCGAACAGCCCCTCCCGGCCGGAGATCCGGACGGCGTCGAGCTGCGACGTCGTGCGACGCTGCCGGTCTACGTCGACGAGGATTGTCACACCCTGGGCGACGTTGCGACCTGCGCCGAGATCGCGCACGGGATCAACATCAAGCTCGCGAAGTCCGGGGGTATCCGCGAGGCGATCCGGATGACGCATGCGGCTCGCGCGCTCGGGCTCGGGGTGATGGTGGGGTGCATGGTCGAATCCGGCCTCGGGATCGCCGCAGGATGCGTCGTCGCGCCGCTTTGCGACCACGTCGATCTCGACGGAAACCTCTTGCTCGGCCACGATCCCGATCCCGGCGTGGCGTTTGTCGGGGGTGTGCAGACGTCGTCCGATCGACCCGGGCTCGGGGTGGGTGACGCATGAGCGCGGGCGAGCCGACCCTCCTGCTTGCAGAGGGATACTCGGCTGACGAGCACTACGGCAAGACGATGCGCGGGGTGCTGAGGTATCGCCGCGAGGACGTTGTGGCGGTGCTCGATTCGACTCGCGCGGGCGAAACGATCGACGGCGTGCCGATCGTCGCCGACGTTGCCGAAGCTCTTGCCTTCGGACCGCGGTGTGCCCTTGTCGGGGTTGCGACGCAGGGAGGACGGTTTCCACCGGCCTGGCGCGAGATCCTTCGCGCCTGCATCCGCGAAGGGATGGCGGTCGAGAACGGTCTGCACGTCTTTCTCAACGACGACCGCGAGCTCGTCGAGCTGGCCGGCCAGTCGGGGGCGGAGCTGCGCGATCTGCGGCGACCGCCCGCGGACCTCGACTGCGCCGTAGGCGACAACCTGCGCGTCGCAGCCCATCGGGTCCTGACGGTCGGATCGGACTGCGCGATCGGGAAGATGACCGTGGCGCTCGAGCTCGATCGGGCCGCGCGCGCCCGAGGGCTTGCCTCGCTCTTCGTACCGACGGGACAGACAGGGATTGCAATCGCCGGCTGGGGAATCTCCGTGGACGCGGTGGTCGCTGACTTCATCGCGGGCGCGGCCGAGCGCCTGGTCGTCGAGGGGCGCGAGCGTGGGGGCGAGCTCCTGTTCGTCGAAGGCCAGGGATCGCTTTCGCATCCCGCCTACTCCGGTGTCACCCTGGGGTTGTTCCACGGCGCGGCCCCGCAGACGCTTGTGCTGTGCCATCGTGCAGGAGCCAGCGAGGTCGAAGGATTCCCCGGTCACCCGCTCCTTCCGCTGGCTGAGCTCGTGCGGCTGCACGAGCTGGTCGCGCTCCCTTCGTGCCCGACGAAAGTCGTTGCCGTCGCCCTCAACACGGCCGGGCTCGACGGTGCGGGAGCAGCCCGAGCGCGGGATGCGGCCGAGCAGGAGACGGGCTTGCCGGCGGCCGATCCGGTTCGTGACGGCGCCGAGACGCTCCTCGACGCCGTTCTCGCGAACATTTCCGGCTAACCAGGGCTTTTGCGCTGGCGGACGCTCGAAGATGTGACAGTGCGGCTAGCGATCGTTGCAACTTGATCGGGCGACCGAAGCGAAGTACACTCCGCGCGGCTGTGGCAAGCCCGATGCGGCCATGGGGGGAATACAGGAGTGGTGGTTCTTGACGTCATCCGGCGCCGATCCGTCGGTGCGGCCGCGGCTGCGGTAGCGACACTGGCATTGGCCGGTGGCGCCGGCGCTGCCGATTTCGGGGCCAACGACGACACGGGAAAGTACTCCGCCGACTCCGGAACGGGCTTCTACTCCGGCATGGCGGCGCTCGGTCTCAAGGAGTCGGTGGTGACAGTGCGCTGGGCGCCGTCCGACCCGGTGGCGTTGATCGAGCGGGCGCTTCTCGATGTCACCGTGCCCGCAGCGACCCTGGCCGGCGTGAAAACGGTGTTCGCGACCTATCCGTACCCGCCGAGGGACATCCAATCGGGTCTTGCCAAGCCCGACGCCTTCGCCACCTGGCTCTCCGGGCTTGCGCGCGACTACCCAGGGGTGAAGCAGTACGTCGTCGGGAACGAGCCGAACCAACCCGCGTTCTTTCGACCCCAGTTCACGAATGGCAAGCAGGCCTCCGCGGCCCTGTTCGGGCCATTTCTCGCCTCCGGCTACGACGCGCTGAAGGCGGTTGACCCGTCGATCACGGTGATCGGGGTGGGGCTATCGCCGCGTGGCAACGATCGACCCTGGGCAAAGAGCAACATCTCGACCTCGCCGGTGCGATTTCTCGCGGCCCTCGGGCGTTGGTATCGACGCAGCGGCCGCACGGTTCCGCTCATGGACGGCTTCAGCTTCCACCCGTATCCAAATCGCGCGACCGATCCGCTCGAGCGTGGCTACCCCTGGCCGTCTGCCGGCTTCACGAATCTCGACCGCATCAAGCAGTCGCTCTGGGACGCGTTCGCCGGGACGCCGCAGCCGACGACGGTGAACGGTCTCAAGCTCTATCTCGATGAGGTCGGCTGGCAGGTCGACACGACCGACCTCCCTGGGTATTCGGGGATCGAGAACGTTGCCGTGACCGACGAGCAGACGCAGGCGACCGTTTACCGGGAGCTCGTCCTTGCGGCGCAGTGCGACCCCGACATCGCCGAGGTCAACATCTTCGGCTTTGTCGACGACACCGCCCGGGCCGGCTTCCAGGCCGCCCTGCACCGCGCCGACGGGTCTCCTCGGCCTGCAGCCCAGGCGGTCAAGGAGGCAATCGCCGAGGGTTGCACGCAGCCGCCCGGCTCCTGGCAGCCGGCCCGAGGCGTGATCGGCGCGACGACGCCGGTCATCACCGAGCAGAACGGCAAGCTCGTCGTCCAGGTTTCCGCCAAGGAGGGCGCCACGGCGCGGGTGTGCCTCCTTACCGGCGAGCTGGACACCGTCTCCGTCAAGCGCGCCCTTGCGAGCCCCTCGACAGTCGGGTGCGTCCGCGCCGTCGTCTCACCACAGGCACCGACGGCCTTCACGATCGCACGCGGCCTCGTCGACGAGGGCATGGTTGCGGTCCGGCTCACCGCCTCGGCCAACCCGGGTCGGCGGACGGTCGCCACGTACCCCCTGTCGTAGAGCCTGGGTTTTACGACGCTTTGACGTTGTTCCCGTGGGAATCGACATGGGGCTTGACATACGAACACCTGTTCTGGCAGACTGTACGAACAGATGTTCGCCGCCAGTCGACTCTCACTGTTCATCCGCATCGTCGTGATCGCGCTCGCGGTGCTCTTCCTCTGGGCCCTGTTCGCAAACGAGTCGGGCGCGTCGGGACCCGCGCGGCACTACACCGTGCAGCCCGGGGACACGTTGTGGTCGATCGCAGTCGAGCACTCGGGAGGAGACCCGCGCGAGGGAGTGTGGGAGCTCGAGCACAACAACCACCTCGTCTCCGCCGACATCTCGCCCGGTCAGGTGTTGCTCGTCCCGTAGGCGCGTCAGAGCCCGCGGTACGCGTGCCCGGCCATCGCGTCGGGGTCGAGCATCACGTTGACGATCGCCGGGACCCCCGCAGCGAGTGCCCGCTGGAGCGCAGGAGCTAGCTCGTCCGGATGCTCGACGTGCTCGCCGTGTCCCCCGACGACAGCGGTGAAGAGGTCGTACCGATTCGACGCGAGGCGAGTGGCGACCTCGCCCTCGACGCCGTAGATCCCGACCTGCGGGACGCGGATCTCGCCCCAGGCGCCGTCGTTTCCGATCACGAACACCGCCGGGAGGTCGTGGCGGACGAGCGAGTCGACGTCGAACCCGTTCAGCCCGAACGCACCGTCGCCCATGACGACGACCCGCGGCCCGCCAAACCCTGCCGCAGCGACTCCGAGTGCGTACCCCGGTCCGACCCCGAGGCAGCCGAACGGGCCAGGGTCGAGCCAATGACCCGGACGGCGGACGCGAAGAACGCGCGAGACGGCTGCCACGATGTCGCCTCCGTCGCCGATCACCACCGCGTCATCGGGAAGGACGCGATCGAGCTCTGCCGCGAAACGGTAGTGATGAAGCGGCGCGGCCTCCGAGGTTCGTTCCGCCTCGTGGGATTCCCACCACGCGTCCTCGGCGCTGCGAACGAGCGCGATCCACTCCGGCCGAGGCTCCGACTGCTCGAGTGGGGCGGAGAGCGCCTCCAGGACGAGGCGCGCGTCTCCGGTGAGGGCCACGTCCGGCACGCGGTTGCGACCGAGCTCGCTCACGTCCGCGTGGACGTGGATCAGCTTCCCGTCGCCGAACTCGCCGTACCGCAGGCGAAAGTCGAGCGCTGCTCCGACGATGAGCACGACGTCGGCGGCGGCGAGCGCCGTCGATCGTGCGTGCTGGAAGAGCAAGGGGTGGGAGGGAGCGAGGGATCCGCGTCCGGAGCCGTTCAGGAACACCGGCGCCTGAAGCCTCGTCGCGAGCTCGTCGAGAGCGGCGGCAGCGTCGTCCCACCAGATTCCCTGGCCGCCGACGATCACGGGGCGCGTCGCATCGCGGAGGAGGCTTACGGCTGCGCCGATCGCGGCAGGATCGGCGCCGGGAACGGCCGAGCTACGCGCGGACGCAGGAGGAGCGTCGGGGGTCGCGTCCTCGAAGAGGACGTCCATGGGGAGCTCGAGATAGACAGGCCCTCGTGGTGGTGCAAGCGCCTGGCGGAACGCCGTCGCGACGTACTCCGGCAGTCGAGACGAGTGAGAGCAGATCGCCGCCCACTTCGTGATCGGCTTCATCAGAGCGAGCTGATCGAACTCCTGGAGAGCTCCCTTGTCGGCTTGCACGAGAGGCCGTGCACCACCGATCACCACCAGCGGCACCTGCGCGGCGTAGGCGTTGGCGACAGCCGTCACGGTGCCCGTCACGCCGGGGCCGGCCGTGACGACGGCAACACCGGCCGATCGGCGAACCCGCCCATAGGCCTCGGCGGCGTGGGCCGCGGATTGCTCATGGCGCACGTCGAAGACGCGCACGCCTTCGAGCCGACAGCCTTCGTAGATCGGCATCACATGGCCACCCGAGAGGGTGAAGATCGCATCGACGCCCTCGGCCGCAATCGCCTGCGCGACGAGTCGCCCGCCCTGGAAGCTCGTGCCCACGGCGCGACATTAGACGCTCCACGGCGGTCGACCCCGCAGGCTCGCGGTTGGGCGGCGGTTAGCATCGGACGCCGTGGATCTCGATCTCGTGTTTCTCGGAACCGCAGCGTCCGCGCCGACGGCGCGTCGCGCACCCTCCGCGACTCTCATTCGTCGCGGTGGCGAGCGCCTCCTCATCGACTGCGGCGAGGGGACGCAGCGGCAGTTGCTCCGCTCGGACGCGGGCCTCATCGATCTCGATGCGATCTTTCTGACCCACCTCCACGCGGACCACTTTCTGGGTCTGCCGGGCCTGCTGAAGACGTACTCCCTTCGTGGGCGTGATGCCCCGCTCGTCCTGTACGGACCGCGCGGAACCGCTTCGCTGCTGAGCGCGCTGCGAAGGATCTTCGGGACACTCAGCTTCCCGTTCGACATTGTCGAACTGGCTGCAGGCGAAGCCCTCGAGCGCGATGGATACGTCCTCGAGGGCTTTGAGGTCGATCACGGCGTCGAAGCACTCGGCTACGCCCTGATCGAAGCTGCGCGGCCCGGGCGCTTCGACCTCGAGGTGTCGGACAGGCTCGGAGTGGAGCCACAGGCCCGCGGGCTTCTACAGCGGGGCGACGAGGTGGTTCTCGCGGACGGCACCGTCGTTCGGCCCGAAGACGTACTCGGCGAAGCGCGCCGCGGAAGGAAGCTCGTCCTCACGGGCGACACCGCCTCGTGCACGTCGGTGGTCGATGCGGCAGCGGGCGCCGATGTGCTCGTGCACGATGCAACGTTCCTGATCGTCGACCGGGAACGCGCGCGGGAGACGCGCCACTCGACCGCCGCCGACGCGGCACTCGCGGCGCGCGCCGCTGAGGTCGGGCTGCTTGCCCTCACGCACATCTCGGGGCGCTACGCCGGTCGTGAGCTCCTCGCCGAGGCACAGGAGATCTTCCCCGACACGGTCGTGCCACGAGACTTCGACCTTCTCACAGTGCCGTTCGCCGAACGGGACAAACCGGTGCTGCTACCGCGAGGAGCGCGACGTCCACGGGTCGATCACGCGCCACCGGCGACGTAGGCGACCCGGGTCGTCCCGGCATAACCCTCGGTCTCGAACGCGAACTCGCACGGTGTCGTCCCGTCGACGCCCGCGGGCGCCGGGATCGCCACCGTAGGCGTCTCCTCCGCGGCGATTCTGAGCACCTGTCGTGGGATGCCGTTCACGGCGACCCGAATCGGATCGCCGCTCTTGGCGATGAAGGTCACCTCGAGCGCACCGGGAACACAACCCGGCACGGTGACGGTCATCCGGCCGCCGAAGTCCCCGTTCGGCAGCATCCCGACCACGTGCGCGGCGACCCGAAGCGGAGTGGTCACTCGCCAGAGCACGAGTGGAGGTGAGGTGGCGTCGCCGACGGGCATCACCGCCAACTCGTCGCCGGCCAGCATCACCGTACGCGGGGCGGCGACGAGCTCCCGCTCGATCGGTTTTCCGTCGGCGGTGAAACGCGCTCCGGTCTGCGGGTCGATCACGACGTGGGTTGGCGTCGGCGGGACGGCGCCACGGGAATCGGTGGCGTCGAGGACCTCATGGACGGACGCGTTCCAGAAGACCGTGCGGGCCTCCGCTGCCCACGGGCGGTCACCCGTCACGAGCAACGCGACCGGGCCGGGTGCGTTGAGGTCGAGCCAGTTGCGCTCGATGCCGCCGAGAGCGTCGCGCTCCTCGGCCTTCGACAACTTGGTGACGACGATCGCCGCATCGACCGAGGTCGCAATCATCGCTGCGACGGTGACCGCGGCGAGGAGACCGAGACGGCTTCGACGCGTCCAGGCGACCAGAGCCACCCCGAGGGCGGTGCAGCGCAACGAGCACGATGACGCGCGGGCACGTCGTGGTCCTGCAGCCGAAGCACGACCGGTTGTCGAGAATGCGTCGTGAGGGCGGTGTGCGAGACCAGGTCGCCAGGGTCGACGAATGCCACCGCGCCGATGGCGATCGCACCCACGAGCCCGACGGCCGGTAGCCGTCGTGGCGCTCCCGCTCCGACCCATCCGGCGAGCCCGACCGCAAGCACGGGAAGCGCTCGCGACCAGATAGCGCTGCGAGACGTGATCGAGCCGATCGGCTGCGAACACGGCGACCTGAGCAACGAGCAGTGCCAGGAAGGCGACGGCCGTGGCCGCGAAGGCCTGGATCTCGGGCGCATCGCACCCGTCGGCGGAGCACCTCGATCACGAGTAGCCCGGTTGCGATCGCGGGAATCACGCACGCGATGAGCACCGTCGCGGCGAGATGTCCGACGAGGGCCTGCACCAGCCCGACATCGACGGAGCCAGACTCGCCAAGGGTCGCGTAGGCGCCGAGCACGTCGCGCGATCCCAGCGCATCGGGTGCGACAAGCCGAACGACCCCGGCCGCCACGATCGTGGCCGTAATCCCGAGCACCAGCGGCGCCAGGGGGCGGAAGCGTCGCTGGTCCGGGGCGGCTCGGGCGTACAGCCACGTCGGCCAGTGCGAAGGCCGGGAGGAGAACGATTGCCTGCATCCTGCACGCTCGAGGCGACGGTCACTGCGAGCAGGAAGAGCCCCTGGCGCTCGAGCGTCGGTCGTTCGAGCGCGACCGCTGCGGCGTACGCCGCCCAGGTACACGCTGCGTAGAAGAGCGGCTCGGTCATGAGCAGGCCGCCGTACATGAGGACGGGACCGGAGACCGTTATCGCGGCGGCGCAGACACCCCACCAAGGAGACGCGAGCCGTCGAGCCCAGAGGTACACGGGAATCGCCGTCGAGGACATTGCGGAGACCTGAAGGAATTGCGCGGTGGCGAGGCCGTTCACGAATCCCCGGCCCGCTACCCCGGCGCCGATCAGTGCAGGTGTCAAGAGGCTGTAGTACGGCGAAGCCGCACCGCGGATGGTGAGCGTGCCGTTCTCCCAGAGGGATGTCCCGAGCAGCCCGTACAACATCTCGTCGGGGGCGATCCAGGGCACGGCGAGGCGCTGCGCGACGAGGAACCTCACCCCGACTGACACGACGAGCAGCCCTCCGACGGCGAGTGTCGCGGGTCCTGGGCGTCGCGATCGCACGACGTCATCCTGCTTCATCTGCGCGCCCGCGATGTAAATGTGCTGTTTGGAGGCGCCGTCGCAGAGTTGATCGGTGGCATCCCCGGGACTCGCTAGACTGGCCGACGACCTTTAAGACCGGTTCAGCGAGACCGGAAAGGAGAACATGACCGACGTTTCCACCAGCGGCCGCGCCGGCCAGGACAAGAGCGCGGCCCGTGTCTTGCTCGACGCTGAGGGATTGGCAAGAACGCTCGCCCGCGTCGCTCACGAGCTCATCGAGAGCACAGACGACCTTCCGTCGCTGGTGCTCGTCGGGATCCACACGCGTGGCGTACCGCTGGCCGAAAGGCTCCGCGCCCTGATCGCCGAGCGAAGCGGTGTCCAGCTGGAGCTCGGTACCGTCGACATCGCGTTCCACCGCGACGACGTCGTGTTTCGGGCGGGCGCGGCGCCGCGTCGCGCCCACCCTGTGCTTCACGGGACGGAGCTCCGGTTCGTCCCCGAGGGCAAGACCTGCATTCTCGTCGACGATGTCCTCTCGACGGGACGGACCATCCGTGCCGCGATCGACGCGCTGCTCGAGTTCGGGCGTCCGACCGGATCCAGCTCGCGGTGCTGATCGATCGGGGTCACCGAGAGCTCCCGATCCGCCCCGACTACGTTGGCAAGAACGTCCCCACCGCCGCCGACGAACGCGTCCACGTGCGCCTCCGGGAGACCGATGGCGAAGACGCGGTTCTCGTCGTCGGCCGTCAGGACGTGGTGACGTGAGCGCGATGGCTGCTTCACGGAGGCATCTCCTTTCGATCACCGACCTCGCGGCCGAGGACGCGGAGCGGATCCTCGACACCGCGCGCGCGCTCGAGCGGTCGCTCGACAGGGAACTGAAGAAGCTGCCCACGCTCCGCGGGCGCCTGGTCATCAACCTCTTCTACGAATCGTCCACGCGCACGCTCTCGAGCTTCGACCTCGCCGCCAAGCGCCTCTCTGCCGACACCATGGCGCTGCGCTCATCGGGCTCGTCGGTGGACAAGGGCGAATCGCTCAAGGACACCGCACTCACGCTCGCCGAGTACGACCCGGATGTGATCGTCATCCGTCATCCGCATATCGGCGCGCCGGAGCTCGTCGCCCGGTCGACGGGCGCTCACGTGATCAACGCCGGCGACGGCAAGCATCAGCACCCGACCCAGGCTTTGCTCGACCTCTACACGATGCGAGAGGCGCTCGGGCGCCTCGACGGGCTCCACGTGGCAATCGTCGGGGACGTGCTCCACTCGCGGGTCGCGCGCTCGCTGATCGAGGCGCTGCAGCTCGTCGGCGCGAGGACGACACTCGTCGGCCCGCCGACCCTGATCCCTCGCGGAATCCAGGTGATGGGGTGTGAGATCTCAGCCACGATCGACGCGATCACCGATGCCGACGTCGTGTACGTGCTTCGGATGCAACACGAGCGCATGGAGCCCGGGTCGGCGTTCGTCCCGTCGCTCCGCGAGTACACCGCGCTATATGGCATTCGCCCGGATCGCGTGCGGGCCGGGCAGGTCGTGATGCATCCGGGACCGATGAACCGCGGGGTCGAGATCGATCCTCGGGTTGCCGACTCCGGGGCTTCCCTCATCACAGCACAGGTCCGATCAGGGCTCGTGGTCAGGATGGCTGTGTTGTACGACCTCATGACCACGGGGCCGCTCGCTGTGGTCGAGGCGCTGGAGGTCGCCTGATGCTCTTCTCGCGATCGGCGCCGGCCGACAGTCTCGAGCTCCGCGGTGCTCGCGTCGTCGACCCGGGCCTCGGAATCGACGGCGCTCTCGACATCGTTGTTCGCGACGGGTTGATCGTCGGGCTCGAGCCAGGGTCGGAGGCAGTTCCCGGGCGGCTCATCGCGCCGGCGTTCGTCGATCCGCACGTCCATCTTCGGACACCCGGTCGAGAGGACGAGGAGACGCTCGCCACCGGCACCGCCGCGGCGGCCAGAGGCGGCTACTGCGCGATCGTGGCCATGCCGAACACCGATCCACCGGTCGATTGCGCGGCGGTGCTCAGCGCGCTCATCGAGGATGCCCACGCGGAGGCACTCATTCCCACGGGGTTCATGGCCGGTATCTCCAAGGGACTCAGAGGTGAAGAGCTGACGGAGATGGCCGAGCTCGCCGGCTGCGGTGCGGTGGCCTTCACCGACGACGGCCATCCGGTCTCCTCCGCCAACCTGATGCGTCGGGCGCTGCAGTACAGCGCCGTCGCCGATCGCCCGCTCGCCCTTCACTGCGAGGAGCGAACGCTGTCGGGCGACGGCCAGATGCACGAGGGGACCGTCAGCGCCGAGCTCGGCTTCACGGGATGGCCCTCGATCGCGGAGAGCGTGATGGTCGAGCGTGACCTCTCGCTTGCGGCGTACGAAGACCGTCCGGTACACCTGATGCATCTCTCGGCGCTCGAATCGGTTGCGGCCCTGCGAAGGGCTCTCGGCAACGGCGTGAGAGCGAGTGCTGAGGCCTCACCGCACCACCTCTGCGCCACGGACGAGCTCGTACGCACGCTCGACACGAACACGAAGATGAATCCGCCCCTCCGCACCGAGGCCGACCGGCGGGCGCTCGTCGCCGCCGTCCTCGACGGGACGATCGCCTGCATCGCCACGGATCACGCACCACATGCGCTGCACGAGAAGGAGGTTCCGTTCGAAGAGGCGCCGTTCGGGGTCACCGGGCTCGAGACGGCGTTCGCGGCCCTCTACACGCGGCTCGTGCTGACCGGGGAGCTTCCGCTCGAGATCGTGCTCGAACGGATGTCGGCAGGACCCGCTCGGACGCTCGGGCTCCCTGTCCCGCGGATCGCGGTCGGTGAGCCTGCAAATCTCGTCGTCATCGATCTCGAGAGAGAATGGGCTGTGCGAGCAGACGAGTTCGAGTCACGGTCGACCAACTCGTGGCTCGTGGGTGCGACGCTCACTGGTTCCGTCATCCAGACGGTCGCGAACGGCAGAGTGGTGTACAGCGCATGAGCGGCTTTCTGATTCTGGAAGATGGCGAGGTCTTCGGCGGGCGTTCGGTCGCCCTCGACGGCGCGTCATTTGGCGAGGCCGTCTTTACGACGGGGATGAGCGGGTACCAGGAAACCGTGACCGACCCGAGCTTCGCCGAGCAGATCGTCTGCTTCACGGCGCCGATGATCGGGAACTACGGCGTCGCAGACGAGCGTCTTGAATCGGCCGGACCGATGGTGAAGGGCGTCTTGATGCGGCGGCTCGGCGGCGAGCAATGGGCCGAGTGGCTCACGACCAACGGCGTCGTCGCGCTCGACGACATCGATACGCGCGCGCTCACACTCCACCTGCGAGAGGCCGGTGCAATGCGAGCGGCCATCGTCTCGGACGCGGCTGGTCTCTCGCGAAGTGACGCGCTCGACCGGGTACGGGCTCAGCCCACGATGGCCGGAACGGCGCTCGTGGCGCAGGTTTCGACACCCATCTCCTATGTCGCGCACGAAGAGGGGCGCGTCTCGGTTGCTCTCGTCGACTACGGCGCCAAGCGCTCGATTGTGACCCGGCTCGCCGCCGCAGGTGCCGCGGTCACGGTCTATCCGCATACGCCCGACCCCGACGCGCTCGCCACACACGACGGCGTCCTGCTGTCGAACGGGCCTGGCGACCCTGAGCCCCTCGTCGCCGAGACGGAGGCGATTCGCAACGTCCTCGGCCGGGTGCCGGTGCTCGGCATCTGCCTTGGCCATCAACTCCTCGGCCTCGCGACCGGCCATTCGACGTTCAAGTTGCCGTTCGGTCACCGCGGCGCGAACCACCCGGTGCTCGACCGGCGTTCGGGCCGGGTGCTCGTCACGAGCCAGAACCACGGCTTTGCGGTTGCTCCGTCGGACGGCACCGAGACCACCCACGTGTCGCTGTACGACGGGACGGTCGAGGGGCTCGACTTCCCCGAGCTCCGCGCGAAGAGCGTCCAGTTCCATCCCGAGGCCGGCCCGGGACCACACGACGCCTGGCGGATTCTCGAGGACTGGGTCGAGGGTCTCTAGCGGATGCCCGCGCGCAGAGACATTCACTCGATCTGCGTGATCGGCTCCGGGCCGATCGTGATCGGCCAGGCATGCGAGTTCGACTATTCGGGCTGTCAGGCCCTCAAGGTGCTCCGCGAGGACGGCTACCGCACGATCGTCGTCAACTCCAACCCGGCGACGATCATGACCGACCCCGGATTCGCCGACCGAACCTACATCGAGCCACTTGACCTCGAGAGCGTCGCCGACGTCCTCCGCCGTGAACGGCCCGACGCGCTGCTTCCGACGCTGGGCGGCCAGACCGCGTTGAACCTGGCTGTCGAGCTCTCGGAGGCAGGAGTGCTCGAGGAGCTCGGGGTCGAGCTGATCGGCGCCAGCGTCGAGGTGATCCGCCGGGCTGAGGATCGTGAGCTGTTCAGGCAGGCGGTCGAGAGTTGCGGTCTCAAGGTTCCGCGCTCCTGGATCATCACCGATGTCTCCGAGCTCGCTGGTGTGCCGTCACCCGCAGTCGTCCGGCCCGCGTTCACGCTCGGCGGGCACGGGGGTGGTTTCGCTGACACGGAAGAGGCATTGCGCTTGCAGGTCGAACGAGGGCTCGACGAGAGCCCGATCCGCCAGGTGCAGGTCGACGAGTCGCTCGTCGGCTGGGACGAGTTCGAGCTCGAGGTGATCCGTGACCGGCTCGACAACGTCGTGATCATCTGCTCGATCGAGAACCTCGACCCGATGGGCGTCCACACCGGCGACTCGGTGACGGTCGCGCCCCAGATGACGCTCTCGGACGAGGCCTATCAGGAGCTCCGTGACGCCTCAGCGGCAATCATCCGTGCGGTCGGCGTCGAGACGGGCGGCTCGAACATCCAGTTTGCGCGAAGCCGAGACACGGGTGAGGTGCGCGTGATCGAGATGAACCCGAGGGTGTCCCGGTCATCCGCGCTCGCCTCCAAGGCGACCGGCTATCCGATCGCGAAGATCGCGGCGAAGCTCGCGGTCGGATACACGCTGGACGAGATCCCGAACGATCTCACCAAGACGACGCCCGCCAGCTTCGAGCCCACGCTCGACTACGTGGTGGTGAAGTTCCCACGCTTCGCATTCGAGAAGTTCCCCGGCGCCGACCCGACGCTCGGCACGCAGATGAAGTCTGTCGGCGAGTCGATGGGGATCGGACGGACGTTCACCGAAGCGTTCCTCAAGGCGTTCGGATCACGCGAGCTCGACCCGGGAGCGCCCACCCCGTGGGCGACGTTCGACGACATCCCGGACGGTGTTCACCCCTGGTTCCACGAGCAGCTGAACCAGGCGAAGCGCGAGCTCGCCTCTCGTGACATCCGCCGAGCGAAGCGAGCGGGGTGGGGGGATGACTCGATCGGCGCGGCGTGGGGTACCTCCGGTGAGGACGTTCGCCGCGCCAGGTATGCCCGAGGAATCCGTCCGACCTATCGGCGCGTCGACTCCTGCGGCGGCGAGGTCGAGGCGGCGTCGAACTACTACTACTCGACCTGGGGCGAGCAGGACGAGCCGGTGCCGCAGAGCGACAAGCCACGGGTCGTGATCCTCGGCTCGGGCCCGAACCGGATCGGCCAGGGGATCGAGTTCGACTACTGCTGCGTTCACGCCGTGCAGACGTTTCGCGCGCTCGGCTACGAGGCGATCATG
Source organism: uncultured Actinomycetes bacterium (assembly GCA_963724655.1). GTDB lineage: Bacteria > Actinomycetota > Thermoleophilia > Gaiellales > Gaiellaceae > Gaiella. Next base: position 887,059 of record CAVRVG010000005.1, read on the forward strand.
GTGAACTGCAACCCCGAGACGGTGTCGACCGACTACGACACGTCGGACAGGCTCTACTTCGAGCCTCTCTCGCCAGAGGAGGTGCTCGCGGTTCTCGATCGCGAGCAGCCCATCGGGGTCGTCACCCAGTTCGGTGGCCAGACGCCGCTACGCCTCGCGCGGACAATCGAGCAGGCGGGGTACACGATCATGGGAACGCCTCATGCGGCGATCGATCTCGCGGAGGATCGGGAGCTCTTCGGCGCTCTCGCCAGGGAGATCGGCGTGCGCTGCCCTCCGTGGGCGACGGTGGAGGGAGCCGACGAGGCGATCGCCGCCGCGGAGGAGATCGGCTACCCGGTGCTCGTGAGGCCGTCGTACGTCCTCGGCGGACGCGCGATGCGGGTGTGTTACGACCTCGAGAGCCTGCGTGCCGCGATGTCGGCGGTGAGCGGCCCGGTCCTCGTCGACCGCTTTGTGGAAAACGCCACGGAGATCGACGTCGACGCGTTGTGCGACGGTGAGGAGGTCTACATCGCCGCGGTGATGCAGCACGTCGAGGAAGCAGGTGTCCATTCCGGTGACTCGTCCTGCGTGCTGCCCGCGCAGTCTCTCACGCTCGCGAACGGCCTCGAGATCGAGCACATCGTCAAACGGCTGGGGCCTGCGCTCGGGGTGGTCGGCCTCCTCAACGTTCAGCTCGCCATTGCCGACTCGACCGTCTTCGTCCTCGAGGCGAACCCACGAGCCTCTCGGACTGTGCCGTTTGCGAGCAAGGCGATCGGAATCAACCTGGTCGAGGCGGCCTGCAAGCTCGCCTCGGGCAAGACGCTTCGCGACCTCGCGTTGCCACCCGCACGACCGACGGAGGTGAGCGTCAAAGCAGCGGTGCTGCCCTTCGCCCGGTTCCCCGGCGCGGATCCCGTTCTCGGCCCCGAGATGCGGTCAACCGGCGAGGTGATGGCGACTGCCTCGGATCTTCCGACGGCGCTCGCCAAGGCCGAGCGTGCCGCCGGGCGCCCGCTTCCGACGTCCGGCACGGCCTTCCTCTCGGTTCGCGACGCCGACAAGCCCGGGATTGCACCGATCGCGGCGGCGCTTGCCGGTCTCGGATTCACGCTCGTCGCCACCAGTGGGACTGCGAGGACGCTCCGCGCCGCCGGGCTCGAGGTCGACGAGATCGAGAAGGTTGCCGACGCGCCCGACGGCGCTCCGACCGTCGTCGACCTGATTCGAGCCCACAGCTGCGACCTCGTGGTGAACACACCCCAGGGCTCGGGCGCAAGGGCCGACGGCTACCTGATCCGCGAAGCGGCTCTCATCGCCCGCGTGCCGTGCATCACCACGGTGGCGGGGGCCGCGGCCGCCGTTCATGCGATCGCGAATGCGCGGGCGGAGGCCACCCTGTCGCTCCAGGAGCGGATCGGCGCGATGTCGGGCGTCGGCGAGCCCGTCTAGAGGGTGCGACGGGAACGCCTCCGGGTCGTCGGCAACGATACGGTCGGAACGTATCGCTTGCTCCGCCTCACGCGGGGCGCCCTCGAGACGGGCGTACCCGGCCAGTTCTTCATGGTCGAGGCGCCGGGTCGCACGTTGCCGCGCCCATTCAGCCTGTGCCTGGCGCCAAAGGGTGAGCTTGCGTTTCTCGTGGACGCGGTAGGCCCTGGGACCTGTGCAATCGCAGAGGCTGAGACGGGCGATCGGCTCGCCGTCCTCGGGCCGCTGGGCAACGGCTTCGATCTCGACGTCAGACGACCCCTCCTCGTTGGCGGCGGAATCGGGATCGCGCCGTTCCCGTTCCTCTCGGAGCGCCTTGGTGCACCTCCGGCGATTCTGGGGTTCAGGACCTCGGAGCAGGCTGTCGCGGCGGAGTTGGTTCCGAACGCAGAGGTCGTTCTTGCACCGACCCTCGTCACCGAGGCCTTGCCTGCCGACCCGGGTGACGTGCTCGCGTGCGGCCCTGAGGCGATGCTCGAGGCCGTCAATGCGCTCGTGCCGGGTGCGCAACTCGCGTGGGAGGCTCCGATGGCATGCGGTTTCGGCGCGTGCTACGGCTGCGTGGTGCCCATCAACGGCCATCTCAGGCGGCTGTGCATCGAGGGCCCGGTGCTCCGCCCCCGGAAACCCGAGCTCGACCGATGACCGCAATCCCGATCTTCAACGCGTCCGGCTGTCTCGACGCCCTGGCCGCGCCCGAGATCGCCAGCACGCTCGACGCGTTCGTCACGAAAACGATCACTCCGCTGCCGCGCGAAGGTAACCCGCCGGTTCGAATCGTCGAGACCGAGCATGGGATGCTCAACTCGATCGGGTTACAGGGGCCGGGGATCGAGAGCTTCGTGAGCGACTACCTGCCCTTGCTCGCGTGCCTCAACGTGCCGATCTGGGTGTCGGTGGGAGGGTTCTCGGCAGACGATTTCCGAGTGGTCTGCGAACGACTCGACGGGGAGGAGGCGGTCGTGACGATCGAGCTCAACCTCTCCTGCCCGAACGTCGACGAGGCTCCCGAGACCGCCGCGGAACTGGTGGCGGCAGCGCGCGCCGCGACAAAGAAACCGCTGTACGCGAAGCTGTCACCTGCGCAATGGGACCTTGCAAAGGCGGCGAAGGCCGTGGCTGCGGCCGGGGCGGACGGCCTCTCTCTCGTCAACACCATGCGCGGTCTCGCGGTCGATCCGGCAACCCGCCGGCCGGTGCTGGCAACCGCGCTCGGCGGCTACTCCGGTCCAGCGCTCCGGCCGATCGCGCTCGCTGCGGTCTACACCTGCGCGGCGGCCACCGAGCTACCGATCGTCGGTATGGGAGGCGTCAGTACCGGAACGCACGCGCTCGAGCTTGCCTCGGTGGGCGCCAGCGCGGTCGCTCTCGGCACCATCCTCTTCGCCGATCCCGGAGCTCCTGCCCGTATCCGGACCGAGCTGGAGGAGGCCAGAAAGGGCGCTGAGCGGTGACATCGGCGGCCAGATTGACACCGTTTACAATTGAATCTGTTGTCTATTCGGAATAATACCTGCAAAACGGCTAAAACGTTCCCGCTTGACCCCACCCGGTCACTTGCTAGACTCGTCCGCTCAGATGGTCACTTCGAAGACGCAGTCGCAGGCCCCGCTCCGCTCACTCGATCAGCGGATGGAGGCGCTCCGAAGGGCCAATGACATTCGTGTCCGGCGGGCGCAATTGAAAAAGGACCTCAAGGACGGCCATGTGGGCATCGAGGGAATCCTGCTCAACCCGCCGGAGTACGTCTCGACTGCGAAGGTGTTCGACATGCTGATGGCGGTGCCGAAGTTCGGACGGGTGAAGGCAGCCCGGCTGCTGAACCAGTGTCGCATCAGTCAGTCGAAGACCGTGGGCGGGCTCTCCGAGCGCCAGCGCGCGGAGCTCGTAAACCTCTTCAACAGCCGGTGACGGAAACACACCCGGTACCTCAGCGGCCATCGACGGCTGCAAGCCGTCGCGTCTTCGTTATCACCGGTCCGTCGGGGGCGGGCAAGGGAACCCTCATCCGTGCGCTGGTGACGCGGCTCCCGGAGCTCGAGGTGGCGATCTCGGCGACGACCCGTCCACAGCGGCCGGGTGAGGAGAACGGACGCGAATACTGGTTTCTCGATGAGGATGAGTTCGTCAAGCGGGTCGCTGAAGGCGCGTTTCTCGAGCATGTCCAGTACGTGTCGGGCAAGCGTTACGGAACGCTCCGGTCGGAGATGGAGCGCATCGCCGGCCATGGTCGCGTGTGCGTTCTGGAGCTCGAGCTCGAAGGCGCCGAGCGCGTTCAGGCCGAGGTCGACGGGTCGGTGACCATCTTCATCGCGGCCGACGTTCCCGAGCTCGAGCGTCGCCTCGAGGAACGGGCGACCGAGTCCACAGGCGAGATCGGTGAGCGGATCGAGCTTGCGCGGCAGCAGCTGGAGCAGGCCCATCGGTTCCGCTACATGGTTCGTAACGACGATGTCTCCCGCGCCACGGAGGTCCTTGTCGCGATCGTCGAACGAGAGCTCCAGCTCGTGCGAGATGGTGCAGGTACCATGGTCGACAGATGATCGAGCCGCGCATTGACGATCTGCTGTCGCACACCGAGTCCCACGGGGATGTTGCGTCGCGCTACGCCCTCGTGATCATGGCCGCCAAGCGCGCCCGCCAGATCAACAACTACCACCACCAGCTCGGCGAGGGTATGGGGCTCGAAGAGGCTCCACCGCCGCTCGTCGAGTCGCGGTCGAAGAACTACTTGACGATGGCGATGGAAGAGATCGCCCGCGGCAAGCTGGTCTTCAGCTACGGCGAGAAGTAGGGCGAGTTTCGCCCTCCCGGGTTTGCCGGGAGCGCTCGTAGCGCCGAGGCGGTCTCTGCGAGACTGTGCCGGTGGCACGCATCTTGCTCGGCATCACCGGCAGCATCGCAGCCTACAAGAGCTGCGAGCTCGTCCGGCTTCTCGTCTCTGACGGGCACGCGGTGCTTCCGTTGCCGACCGCAGCGTCGGCACGGTTCGTCTCCCCGGAGACGTTCTACGCGCTCGCGCGTACCGTTCCGCCGGTCGACCCCTACCCGCATCTCCAGGACGCAGACCTCCTGATCGTCGCGCCGCTCACGGCGAACACGCTCGCGCGGATGGCGCACGGCCATGCCGACGACCTGCTCACCGAGGCGGCGCTTGCGCACCGCGGCCCGGTCGTTGTCGCGCCGGCGATGAACGACGGCATGTGGGAGCACCCGGCCACCCGGGCAAACCTCGAGACGCTCACGAGCCGCGGCGTCCAGATCGTCGGGCCGAACGCCGGGGAGCTCGCGGAAGGCCACGTCGGGGTTGGGCGGATGGCCGAGCCGGCCGAGATCCACCGCGCCGTCACGGAGTTGCTCGCAGACGGCGGCGAAGCGTCGGTATCCCGGCTCTCCGGCGTCGACGTGGTCGTGAGCGCGGGTGGCACCCGCGAGCCTCTCGACGACGTGCGGTTCCTCGGCAACCGCTCGTCGGGCCGGATGGGTGTCGCGATCGCGGCCGAAGCACACCGGCGCGGGGCGCGAGTCACGTTGCTTGCGGCGAACCTCCAGGTCGACGCGCCGGCAGGGGTCGAGGTCGTGTCGACCCCGACTGCAGCCGAGCTTCGGCGCGAGGCGCTCGCGCGCGCCGAGGCGCCGGTGATCGTGATGGCCGCAGCGGTCGCTGACTACCGGCCCGCTGAGCGGATCGTGGGCAAGCGGCCGAAGGACGGCGAGCCCTGGCTGGTCGAGCTGGTACCGACCGCCGACGTGGCGCGCGCGCTCGGTGCACAGAAGCGACCCGGGCAGGTGCTGGTCGTATTCGGAGCCGAAACCGGTGAGCTCGGAATGGAGCGGAAACGGAAGCTGCTCGACGACAAGAACGCCGATCTTGTCGTCTACAACGATGTGGGTCGCGCAGATATCGGGTTCGAGAGTGAGGACAACGAGGTGACGCTGATGACCGGCGACGGCGATCTTCGCGTTCCGAAGGCGGCGAAGGGTGCCGTGGCCCTCGAGATTCTGGATGAAGTCGAGCGCTTGCTGGCGGGACGCTCATGAGCGAGAGCACAGGCGGAACGACAGAGGCGCAGCGGCGTCCCGCCGCCGACATCGTGGATCGGGTTGTCGCGAACCTTGCCCTCGCCGTGCGCGCGCCGACCGAGACGTTGCGCCTTCCCCTGCTGGCACTCCTTGCCGAAGGGCACGTCCTTGTCGAGGACGTGCCGGGAGTGGGGAAGACCGTGTTGGCGAAGGCGCTCGCACGATCGCTCGACCTCGACTTCCAACGCCTCCAGTTCACGCCTGACCTTCTGCCGGGCGACGTCACAGGTGTGAGCATCTACGACCAGGCGTCCGCCACTTTCCGGTTTCGGCCGGGGCCGGTGTTCGCGAACGTCCTGCTCGTCGACGAGGTCAACCGTGCGTCGCCGAAGACGCAGTCGGCGCTGCTCGAGGCGATGCAGGAGACCCAGGTGACCGTCGACGGTGACACGTACCCGCTCGAGCGCCCGTTTCTCGTCATCGCGACCCAGAACCCCGTCGACTACGAGGGCACCTATCCGCTCCCCGAGGCACAGCTCGACCGTTTCGCGGTCAGGATGGAGATCGGCTATCCCGCTGCGACCGAAGAGGCACGCCTCCTGGCCGAGCAGACGACCGAGCCACCGCTCGACCAGCTCGTTCCCGTCGCCGACCGGTCGGAGATCGGCGCAGCGATCGAGGACGTTCGCCGGACGTTCGTCGAGGAGAGCGTCGGCCGGTACGTCGTCGCCCTCCTGCAGCACACGCGTGACAGCCGCAGCCTCGCCCTCGGGGCGAGCCCCCGCGCAGGCATCGCGCTGCTTCGCCTCGCAAAGGCGCGCGCAGCGAGCGAACGTCGCGACTTCGTCCTGCCAGACGACATCGGGGCCGTGGTCGTCGCCGTGCTTGCGCATCGACTGATCCTCAGCCCTGAAGCACGCAGCTCCGGTGTCACCTCACGCGACGTTGTCGAGGAGGCGCTCGCTGCGACACCGGTGCCGGCGTGAGCCGCCGAACGGGCATCGCCGCGATCGGTGGTGCGTCGATCGTCGTTGCCTGGCAACTCGGCTCGCTCCCATTTGCCGTCGCGGGACTGGGCGCTCTCCTCACGGCCGCGGTCGCGTGGGGCTGGGAGCGCCGCCTCCGTGGTCTCGGCCTGTCGCGTGACCTTCCCGTAGGGCCGCTTGTAGAAGGAGACGAGCTGCGTTACGAGGCGCGCCTCGTCGGTGCCAGGCTGCCCGGGAGCTACGTCCTGGAGGAACGGGTGTCGCAGTCGCAGACCTTGCGCGCGACGCTGCAGAGAAAGGGGTCGACCCAGGTTGTCATCCCGAACCTCCGACGAGGTCGCCTGCACTTTCTCGACGCCACCCTCACCGCGGACGACCCACTTGGCGTGACCCGTCTTGCCCACGAGGTCGGCGCCGGGCCGTCTCTGCTGGTTCGACCGCGGATCCCGTTCCTGACGACGCTCTTCACGGAGGGTGGTGCCCGATTGGGGAGTGGTCGCAAGCGGGCTGTCGCAGGCCCGTCGGGTCTCGAGCTCCGCGGTGTCCGCGAGTATCGCGATGGCGAGCCGCTGCGCACGGTGCACTGGGTGTCGACCGCGCGGCGCGGCCGGCTCATGGTGCGCGAGCTCGAGGAGCCGCCACATCACGACACGACGGTACTGCTCGACCTCGACGGAGCCGCTGAGGTCGGGCCTCCCGGTACCACGAGCCTCGATGAGGCCGTGAGGGCAGCGGGCGCCCTCGTGCGTGCGCAGCTGGAGCGAGGTCGGGCGGTTCGCCTTGTCATCGCGGGCTCACGGGAGGAGGCGACTGTCGTCCGGTCCCTGCATGAATGGGACGACGCTCTCGATCTCCTGGCAGCGGCCGAGCCCCGGCGCGACGACGGCTGGACGTGCGTCGGTGACGCGTTCGGGCGGACGATCCTGGTGACGGCACGAGCCGACGCCGTAGGCGTCTCCCTGGACCGACGTCGGCGCCGTGGTCTTTGTCGACGCTCGAACGTATGCGGGCCAACCTCCGTCGCCGGCGGTTCCGGGGCTTCTCCGGTTGGCGGCCCACGGTGTCCCCGTCGCGGTGGTGCGGAAGGGTGACAACCTGAAGGCGGTGCTCGAGGGCGCGATGCCGGCGGGCCAGGCGGCGAGCAGTGGCTAGACGACTGGTCGAGGCCGCACCGATCGCGCTTGCGCTCGCGGTCGCGTGGTCGGCGCTCGAGACGCCGCCGCGCCTGTGGGAGATCGGTGGCGCGGCGATCGCCGGCCTTGCGGTCATCCTCGTCGGGCGAACGCTGCTCGCTCTCATTGCCGCTCCGGTCGTCGTGTGCGCCGTGGCCTGCGTCGTGACCGGCTCGTTGCCGCGAGCCGCATTTTGGCGATTGCTCGACGGGATCGACCAGGCCGCCAGCGTCGGTTCGCCGTTTGCCCCGGCGCGCGTGCCTGCTCTCCACGATCTCGTCGCAGTCGCAGTCTGCGCGCTGGTCGCCGTCGTCGCAGTGGGTGCCGTCGCCCGCCGGCCACTCGTCTGCGGTCTCGTTGCGGTTCTCGGAATCGGCTATCCCGCGACGCTGCTCGAGGAGCACGGGCTCGCGTTCGGGGCTCTGGCCGCGTCCTGCGCGATCTGGCCGGCGATGGTGTCGAGGGCGCAGACGCGGAGAGCGTTCGCCGTCGGGCTCCTTGCAATGGCGTTGGTCTCGACGGGCTCGGCGACACTCGCACATGCGGGTTTGAGCCCCGACAGCGCGCAGCTCGACTGGCACGGGTGGAGCCCGATCGGCGGAGCCCACGCGCGCGTCGGGGTCAAGTACATCTGGGATGCGAACTACGAGGGCATCCGGTTTCCGGCGAAGCCCACCGTGGTGCTTCGGGTTCAAGCGCCCCGGCGGCTTCTGTACTGGCGGGCGTCGACGCTCGACCTCTTCACGGACGACCACTGGGTCGAGAACCTCTACCCGGTGCTGATTGCCGGCGGGCAGCGGGCGCTTCCCCGTGACCCGCTCGTGCCGGCCACCTCCGCCACCGACCTGGTCAAGCAGGAGGTCGAAGTCGCGGGGCTCGAGGACGACCGGCTCGTCGCCGTGTCCGAGCCCGTCAGGCTCGCAACCGCCGACATTGCCCGCGTCTTCTATCTGAGCGGGGGCGTGATGTTCGCGCCTCGGGGCCTCCAAGGCGGGACGCGGTACACCGTCTGGAGCAGCGCGCCCCGGCCGACGCCCGCTGCACTGGCACGATCGAAGGCCGTGTACCCGGCCGCGGCGCAGCGATACCTCGAGCTGGGTCGTGCCCGGTTTCCGGGATTCGGGGACACGTGGCGCGCGCCCAAGGTCGACGCCGTCTTTCGCGACGACCGTTATCCCGACCTCACCCCATACAGGCCTCTCTGGGCGCGCGCTCAGCAACTGACCGCGGAGAGCCGCTCGCCGTACGAGGCGACGATTGCGATCGAGAGCTGGCTCCGTGCGACAGGAGGGTTCGGTTACACCGAAAGCCCATCGCTACCGCCGCAGGGGGTGCCGCCGCTCGTCGACTTCGCGACGCGTACCAAGCAAGGCTATTGCCAGCACTACGCGGGAACGATGGCGCTCATGCTCCGTCTACTCGGGATCCCTGCACGGGTCGCCGTCGGGTTCACGAGCGGACGCTGGACGGACGGCGAGTGGGTCGTCACCGACCACCAGGCGCACGCCTGGGTGGAGGCGTGGTTCGCCGGGTACGGATGGCTCCCATTCGATCCGACGCCGGGTCGGGGGAGCCTCTCGGCTGACTACACGATGGCCTCCGACTCGGCCGATGCGGTGCGGGCGCTCGGCACCGGACGATTCCTGCAGCCGGAGGCAGTGCCTCTTCATCCCAAGCCGGTGACGCCTTCGACGGTCACGTCGAGCCGCGGACGTCGCGTTCCGGCCTGGCTGGTGCTTCTCGTCTCACTGCCGCTCGCGGTCGGAGCGATCATCGCGGCTGTCAAGACCGCGCGGCGCCGACGACGTCTGGGAGCCGTCGACCCGCGAGTCGCGGCGACCGGTATCCGCCTGGAGTTGATCGACCTCCTTCGCGACCACGGTCATGCCGTCGATCGCTCGAGCTCGCAGGCCGCCGTCGAGAAGCTCCTGAGGCAGCATCTGCAGGTCGACGCTCGTTCGCTCGTGGAGGCCATCGGCGAGGCTCGCTACGGCCGCAGCGAGCGAGCAGAGGCCTCGATCGCCGAAGCGCGCACCGAGTTCCGCCGTGTCCTCGGTGTGGTTCGTCGCCGCGTCGGCACACTGTCGACCCTGCGCGCAGTGATGCGGGTGCGATCTCTTCGCGGTGCCTGACGGATTCGGCACGATGAAGGTGCTGTGAGCGACGCGTACGACTTCTACCAGCAGGGGAAAGCCCATCTCCGAGCCGGTATGCCGGCGCAGGCGACCGTTGCGCTCGAGAAGGCAAAGCGGCTCGAGCCAGACAAGACGTCGATTCGAGAAGCGCTCGGGATCGCGTATTTCCGGATTGGACGGTGGGCGGAGGCCGAGGGTGAGTTTCGCAAGGTGCTTGACCTCTCACCTGCCGATGACTACGCGCACTACGCGCTCGGACGTTCGCTTCAGAAGCAGGGTCGGCTGGCCGAGGCGCGGCCGTTCCTCAAGCTCGCCCGAAGTCTCCGTCCGCGACCCGACGCTGCAGATTCGCTCGGCGAGGGCGGCGACAGCTAGATATCGACAAGCTCGCGGTAGAGACTCAGGTGTGCCTCTGCAGATGCGTCCCACGTCAGCTCGTCACGGGCGCGGAGCGCTCCCGTGCGGGCGCGTTCGAGCGCGTCGGGGTCGCCGAGGAGCCGACGAAGCGCCTCTTCGAGACCGTGGACGTCCCCTGGTGGGACAACGAGACCTGCGTCGTACCGGGCCACGATCTCACCAAGACCGCCGACGTCGTAGACGACGGCCGGAACGCCGGCCCCAAGCGCCTGCAAGAGCGCGCCCGACTGGTCGAGCTCGTCCCGATATGGGAAAGCAGCGACCGTTGCCCTCGCGAGCGCAGCCTCGATCTCCGCCTGACCCAGGTAACCGAGCTGCCATTCGGCTGTGGCACCCGCTCGCGCGCGGAGGTCGTCGAGCGCAAATCGCGGGTCGCCGGCGACGAGAAGCCGGGCGCCGTCGATCTTTCCGACCGCCGTGACGGTGTCCTCGAGGCCCTTGTACGGGCGAATGACACCGAGCGAGAGGACGGTGTGCCCGTCGTCGCCCGGGTTCGGCTCCGAGCGGAACACCGGATGGGGAATGACTCGGAGCTTCGCCGGCTCGACTCCCAAGCGCTCCAGCCGGTCGCGGCCGCGCTCCGAGTGGACGACGATGCGGTCGAAGCGGCCGAAGAGGCGACGCCAGAGGTTCTCCTTGCGTGCGGTCCGCCGAGGAAGGAGGTCGTGCGCGGTGAAGACGAGAGGCCCCCGCGACCGCAGCAGGAGCGCGTCCGCCTCGGGTGCCGCGAGCCACTGCAGGTGGAGAACGTCGCGCGAGCGCATGAGCAGGCGCGCCATTCCGAGTGGATGCTCGACCGCCTTCACTCCCAACCGGAGGGGAGCCGGGCCGATTCTGGTCGAGAGCGGGTAGAAGCTCTCGTGCAGCTGATAGCCCACCGGGTTCGGTCGCGCGCCGAAACGGAACGGTGCGGTCACCAGATGGACGTCGGCGCCCGCACGCCCAAGGGCCGCCGCGAGCTCGTGATCGTACGGCGGGGTGTACGCCGGTGGATCCGCAACGACGACACGCATCCGGCGTAGAGTAGAGACGCCGCTCTGCGCACAGGACGGCCGCCTATTTCCGATGGCAACCGAAACAATGACCTACGCGCAGGGGCGGGCCCAGTTCCCGGTGCTCCAGGAGCTCGCGTACCTGAATGCGGGCACCTTTGGCCCACTGGCTCAGAGGACGATTGACGCCGTCCGGGCTGCACTCGAGAACGATCTGGGCCACGGGCGAACGGGCTCGCCGTACTTCGAGGCGGCGATGGCTCTTCGTCGAGAGACCAGGGCAGCCCTCGGTGGCCTGGTGGGCGCGGATCCGGCCCAGGTCGCCTTGACGAGCTCGACCACAGAGGGTTGCAACATCGTGCTGTCCGGGCTCGGGCTCGGGCCCGACGACGAGATCGTGACGACGACCGACGAGCATCCAGGTCTTCTCCTTCCGCTCGGAGCGACCCAGGCGCGGGTCATCCCGGTCTCCCCTGATCCCGACGCGATCCTCGCCGCGGTCACCCCGCGCACACGGCTCATCGCCATTTCACAGGTCCTCTGGACAACCGGGGCCGAGCTTCCGGTGCACGAGCTCCGCGAGCGTTCCCGCATCCCGATCCTGGTCGACGCCGCCCAGTCCGTCGGCGCCATGCCCGTGACCGCGGCCGGCCTCGACTTCCTCACGATCTCGGGGCAGAAGTGGCTCTGCGGGCCTGACGCGACAGGAGGGCTTGTCGTGTCCGATCCAGAGAGGCTGCGCGTTGCGGCGCCGAGCTACTTCTCGCAGAAGGCCTATCGAGCCAACCGGCGAGTTCACGCCGACCGACGGCGCCGCGCGATTCGAGTCCGCCTGGTGGTCGGTCGGCTCGCTGTCAGGGTTGCTCGCGGCTCTCGAGACGCGGCCTGATTGGTGGCACGACCGCGCACGGTCGCTCGCACGAAGCTGTGCGGAGATCCTCGGTCGTCACTTCGAGGTCGTGACCCCGCCCGAGACGCCGGCGACGCTTGTCAGCGCGCGGGTCGAGGGAGCGTCGGCACTGGTCGCGAAGCTGTTCGCGGCGGGAGTCGTTGTTCGTGAGCTTCCCGGGCTCGGGCTGGTGCGGGCATCCGTTGGCTGGTGGACCGACGAGAGCGATCTCGAACGGTTGGCGAGCGCCTTGTAGGGCCGCCTAGGGCGTCGGCAGACCCAGCTCGGAAGCGATCGGCTGCAACGCCGAGACGACATTCGCGATGTGCTCGTCAAGGGTGAGCTCGAGAAGCTCGGCTCCCGCGTAGACCTCGTCGCGGTGGACGCCTGCGGCAAATGACGGCTGCTTGAGCTTCTTCTTCACCGACTTCGGCTCGAGCCCCTCGAGACCGGTTGGACGAACCAGACCGCAGGCGTAGACAAATCCCGAAAGCTCGTCGCAGGCGAAGATGACCCGCTTCAGAGGCGTGTCGCGGGGAATCGCCAGGTGCTCGGCGTGGGAGAGCACGGCGTCGATCAGCTCCTCGGGCCAACCCTCTTCGCGGAGGATGGGGGCGCCGTCCTGCGGGTGCTTGTCGAGCGTCGGGTGCATCTCGTAGTCGAAGTCGTGCAGCAGCGCGGCGCAGCCCCACAGCTCCTCGTCGGCGTCAAGAGCCCTCGCATAGAACCGCACCGAGGCCTCGACCGCCTGGGCGTGACGCAGCAGCGGCGTGCTTTTCGTGTAGCGCGTCAGCGTCTGCCAGGCGTTGTCTCGGGTCACCTCCATCGAGCCGGGTACGATACCGCCCCGCATGCAGTCGTTCGTCATCGAAGGCGGCCACCCGATCTCGGGCACGGTACGCGCCGCCGGAAACAAGAACGGTGCACTGCCGATTCTCGCAGCGACCGTCCTCGCGTCCGAACCGGTGACTCTCACGAACGTTCCGCGCATCCGCGATGTCGAGACGATGGCCGAGCTGCTGGTGGATATGGGTGCGGACGCGACCTGGTCCGGCCCGAACGAGATTCGGATCGACACACGGAACGTCACCAAGACCGCGCTCGACCCCGACCTGTGCCGCGAGATCCGCGCCTCGTTCCTGCTGGCCGGCCCGCTGCTCGCTCGCTTCGGTCGCGCCGTCGTCCCGCCGCCCGGTGGAGACGTGATCGGGCGTCGGCGGCTCGACACGCACATTCACGCATTTGCCGAGCTGGGGGTCGACGTGACCCTCAACGGCGCCTATGAGCTCAGCACGAAGGGTCTGATCGGCAAGCGTCTCTTCCTCGACGAGGCCTCGGTGATGGCAACCGAGAACGCGATCATGGCGGCGGTTCTCGCGCAAGGGACAACCGTCGTCGGTCACGCAGCCTGCGAACCGCATATTCAAGACCTCTGCCGGTTCCTCGTCTCGCTGGGAGCGCGGATCGAAGGAATCGGCTCGAACATCCTCCACATCGACGGCGTCGCAAGCCTGAGCGGCGGGGCGCATCGAATTCGCTCCGAGCACGTCGAGGTCGCCTCGTTTGCGGCCCTGGCCGCCGTGACCGGCGGAGAGCTTCTCATCGAGGACGTCGAGCCGGACGATCTCATCTCGATCGTTCCCGCGTTCCGCAAGCTCGGCATCTCACTCGAGGTGGGGGAGACGTCCGTTCGCGTTCCGGCCGGACAGGAGCTCCAGGTGGAAGACGATCTCGGAGGCCAGATTCCCAAGATCGAAAGCGGGATCTGGCCCGCGTTCCCGGCCGATCTCACCTCGATTGCCGTTGTCGCTGCAACCCAGGCGCGCGGAACCGTGCTGGTCTTCGAGAAGATGTTCGAGAGCCGGCTGTTCTTCGTCGACAAGCTCGTGTCGATGGGGGCGAGGATCATTCTCTGCGACCCGCATCGCGTCGTGGTGACAGGCCCGGCGAAGCTCTTCGGTCAGCGACTCGAAACGCCCGATATCCGCGCCGGAATGGCGATGGTGATCGCGGCGCTCAGCGCCGAGGGAACCTCGTCGATCGGCAACATCGGGCAGATCGACAGGGGGTACGAGCGAATCGACGAGCGACTCAGGAGCCTCGGCGCCGTGATCGAGCGGGGGGAGCTATGAGCGGGGCGCGGCTCGGAGTCGGCACCGGCATCGCAAACGTTGCCACCGGCCTTCCGGTTCTCGATCATCTGCTCACCGAGCTCGCCCGCGCCGGCCGTTTCGACCTCGTGCTGGAGATCGAGCCGGACGACCCCGAGACCGAGGTCAGCTCTGCCGGCGTCGCTCTGGGGCAGCGCACTCCAGCCGCTTCTTGCAGACGGCGCCCTCGGTCATGCCACCGTTCCTGCCGATGAGGCGCTTGCGACCGTCGCCGTCGAATGCTCGGGCCGCCCGCTCGTGGCCTCCAACGTCGATCTGACGGGGGTCGGTGGGCTTGGCACGGATCTGGCGGCGCGCTTCCTCGAGGCGCTGGCGAATGCGGCGGGCTTGACGCTGCACGTGCGGCTCGTTGAAGGGAAAGACACCGATCATGTCCTCACGGCGATCTTCAAGGCACTCGGGGTGGCACTCCGCGAGGCGATCGACCGCTGACGCCGCAATCGACCCAGAAAGGCTGAGCTCATGGAGAAGCACGTGATCCGGACGGAGAACGCGCCGGCGCCGTTTCAGGGGGCTCCGTACAACCAGGCGATCGTCGCCGGGGAGCTCGTGTTCGTGGCCGGTCAGCTCGGTCTGAAACCCGGCGACACGACGGTCGAGGGTGACATCGCCGAGCAGACGGAGCAGGCGCTGCAGAACCTGAAAGCGATCCTCGAGGCTGCCGGCTCCTCTCTCGACAAGCTCGTGAAGACGAGCGTCTTCCTCATGGATCTCGGCGACTTCGCCGCGATGAACGAGGTCTACGCGCGCTATGTGGGCGACCGACCACCGGCCCGCTCGACGTTCCAGGTTGCGAAGCTGCCGAGCGGGGCGCTGGTCGAGATCGAGGCGGTTGCCGTTGTCAGCGCGCCGGACTGATCTCTGATTTCTCTGACGCGGGTAGTCGGCGACTGTCGCGAGCCGTGGTGCTGACCGCTACCCGCCGACCACCTGCTTGAGCAGTGGCCCCACGATCAAGAACGCTGGCCGTTTCGAGGCAGCCACGCCGATGCTGAGCCATACGCCGTCATCGAGCTCGTATCCGACCCAGATCCGGCGTTCTCCTCCTGTCTTCGCATCACCAGCGATGATCAGTGTCCCTTGTACGATCGCCGTCACGATCCCCTGTGCCTTGTATCTCGCGGCGAACCATCCTTGATCGAGAATCGTGACCCCTCGAGATGACAGAAGTCGTCCGAACCCAGCCCACTCGGAATTGACGCTCCACCGCTTGCCGCCGCCGCTGTAGTCGTCGTTCCGCTGATAGATCTCGACGCGGACGTACGCGATGCCTGATTTCGCGAACGAGGCGGGGTTTGCCCAGGTACAGGACGTTTGACTGACCTTGAGGAAATGATTGAGATTCGGGTCGGCCGCCGGCAGCTTCGGAAGCGGGAGGTGCTCGGGTCTCGCCGTCACCCCGGGGCCGAGCACCGATTTCATCAGTCGACCCGTGAACATGGCGCATGCATCGGGATCTGTCCGCTGAACCCCGTCGGCCAGCGCTACGCCCGCGGAAAGGAGCGCCACGCCAAGGATCAGAAGCAGAGACCTCCTACGGAGGCGCGCGTGTTTTGTCCTTGCTCGAAGGGTATGGGTGAACGAGCGGCCGGTGCTCATGGCCGTGGCCCAAATCGCACGCCGGTTGCAGGCGGCATCGGCGGCGCGGCAGTAACGAGCGTCCGTGCACACACAGCCCACGCCTGGATGACCATGACCGGCTTGAAGGAGGGCTTGAGCTTGGTGCTGGAGAAAGCGTTGACCTGGGTGTAGCGCACGAACCACGACCGCTCTTGCTTCACGGGGTAGCTCGAGAGAAGCGCGTAGTAACCACCGCCGATGCGAAGGGCCATCAGATCAGCTCCACCTCCGATCGCAGTCTCGTTGCTCCGGCAGTCCACCGTCGCCGACTCGTCGACGTCGAGCTTGTGGATCTCGACGGTCTCCTGCTGAAACCGGACGTCTGTTCTGTAGACGCCATTGGGAACCCCGGGCTTGGCGGATGAGCCGGGCGGCCCCTGCGCGCCCGTTGGCCCCATCGCCCCGGTCGGTCCGACAGCCCCGGTATCGCCGGTCGGCCCTCGCTCGTTCCAGGTCACCTCGGCGGTTCCAGCCGGGCACGGGTCACCGTCGACCACATAGAGGTCCTTCAGGACACCGCCTGACCCAGCCGGATCGGCGTCGTAGCAGCCCTTGATCCGGCCGTCAGCTCCCGGGATCGACGCGTGGGCGACGCCGACGACGAGGAGCACCGCACCGACGGCGAGACCTGTTCGGGTGGCCACCTTCGATCTGCGCAAGCGGCCGCTCATCGGAACGACCCCTTCACGGCGATATAGCCGGACGCCGATGCTGTCGCAGCGCCGCCAGCCTTGACGCCGGAGAAGGTCGCGGTGCCTTGCGGATCGGTCGTCGCCTTCTTCCCGGCAACGCTGACGGATGCCCCTTTCACCGGATCACCCACGTCGGTGACGTTGACCGTGACCACGCCGGTCTTCGAGCGCTTCGCCGAGAGGGAGAGCGGTGGGAGCAGATGGGTCTGCCACCAGGCGAGCTGCGTTCCGACCCGGATAGCGGGCGATCGCGTCAAGCGGTCCGGCAGAGCCCTCGCCGCGGAGCTCGAACGACGTCGGCGAGCCAGCGGGAGCCTTCGACGCCTGGACAGCTCCGAGCCGCGACGCGGCCTTGTTCGTCCGCGCAGCATGAAGGGAGCCATCGCTACCGAGCCACGACAACCAGAGCCTGCCCTCGGGGCCGCGGGCGACGTCGACGGCGGCGATCCCGGTGTCCTTGGCAGCCAGACCGAGCGCGCCGCCGAACTTGCCGAACTTGAGACCGGTCGGTGACGCGAGAACAACGTACGTTCCGGGCGCACCGATCCGACCGGAGATCCCACCCTGGACGACGTCTGTGGCCTTGCCGAGGAACTTCTGCGGTCCCTTCGGGAAGACCCCTTGCGCGACGATTCCCTCCTGCCCGCCCTGGTTGACGAACCAGAGCGCCGTGATCGCGCCGCTTCCGGCGTCGGCAGCAACCTCGGGGTCGTACGAGTATGGCGTCGGTGGAAGAACAGTCGGAGAGCCGTTGCTCGCGACACCGCGGAAGAACACAGCGCCGCTGCCACCCACGGCAGTCACCGGCTCTCCGTCCTTGCCAAGCACGGCGTTGACGTCACGCTGGTTCGCGAGCGCTCCTCCCCAGACCTCGGGCGCGAGCGTCCACTTTCCACCCGTCGCGGGTGCGGTGAGCGTGTGGACCCCGACCGCGGGCCCCGTATCGCCCGGATTGATCGACCCGGGGACGAAGGCTCGGAGCGTGCCGTCCGTCTCCGTAACGGCGGCAGGTCCCGCTCGCCGACGCCCAGCCTGAGACAACGGTCGTCCGGCCACCGGCCTTGCCGGCGGCGTTGACGGGGGTGTCGAAGGCGTTGCCGCCCTTCGCCCAGATGACGTGCAACGTGCCGTTGGCGCCCCGCGCGAGACCGACGCTGCCGTATGCGTCAGGGTCGGTCACCCGCGCCCAGGCGGAACCGCTCACGGCTCCGGACGCGATGCCTGTGAGAAGCGCGGCACCGAGCGTGGCACCGAGCAGAAGCGCTTTCTTCATGATTTCTCCTTCGGATGAGAGCCGTGCGTGAGAGCCGCCGGCCAGCCTTCGACACCGACGACACGGTCGAACGGGACGCTCGCGCGGAGGCAGGCATCCCGCACGTCTGCCTCTTGCTGCGCCGAGAACCAGACGAAGACGACGTCGTCCTCGGGGACGAGCGTCGTCCCGACGTGCTCAACCTCCGCCTGTCCGTGGAGCGCGAGCCGGCGGACGAGTGCATCGACGTCAGACCGCGTGACGTTCGGCCAGAGACATTCGGCGACGAAGAGCGTGGCGGTATGCATCGCGCTCGACGGTAGGAGTCGAGCGCGCCTACGACATCGGGCGTTACCCTATCCCTGCTGCACCGTGCGTTCCGCGAGCCTGGTGACGAGCTCCGCGCGACTGTGGACGCCGAGCTTGCGATACGTCCTCGAGAGGTGCGCCTCGACCGTCTTCGGGCTCATGAACAGCTGCTCCGCGATCTCGCGATTCTTGAGGCCGCGGGCAGCCGCGGCAGCGACCGCCTGCTCCGACTCCGTGAGCTCGTCGCCGCTACGGCTGAGCCCGAGGCGGGCAAGCTCATCGCGCGTCGCCTCTGCCCAGCGTGGGGCGGGCAGCGCCTCGAACGTCTCGAGCGCCGCCTGGAGCGAAGCCCGCGCCCCGCCACGCCGCTTTGCCCGCCGAAGCAGGCGCCCGAGGACAAGATCGGTCTTTGCTCGCTCGAACGGCATCGGCAGCCGCGAGCACGCTGCCTGCGCGAGCTGGGCCGAGGCGAGGGCCTCCTCGAGCTCACCCGCTGCCCCCGCCACGAGAGCCCGCCCGCGGTGAACCTGCACCGCGAGCCAGGGCCGCTCGAAGACCTCGAGTCGCCGCTCGAGAAGCTCGACCAGGGCCCAGGCCTCGTCGAGCTCACCGAGGCCGACCAGAGCCTCGAGCTGGTCGCCCTGGTAGCGGAAGCGGGCCGGCTCGGCCATCCCGATGTCGTCGAGAACCCGCGTTGCTTCGCTGAAGGCGTCCCGTGCGCGTTCGAGCTCCCCTCCCGCGAGCGCCGCCGCTCCGGTCGCTGCGCGGGCAAGGGCATCGACGAGGTTCTTCGACCCCGAGCGCGTCGCTTCTTCCGCGTGCCGCTCGGCATCCGTGATGCGTCCCTCGATCGCTGCTAGCTGGGCGGCGCACGCGTGGAGCGAGGTCAGGTAGGTGGTGCCGGCCAGGTCGTCCGAGAGGAGGAGCGCCTCGCTGAACGCAGCCCGAGCGGCTCCGTAGTCGCCAAGCCAGGTGTCGACCTCGCCGAGCGCGAAGAGGCAAGCGACGGCGAACTGCTCGTCCTGGACCTCCCGCGCAAACGCCAGACGGGCAACGAGAATCTCGCGTGAGTCGCCCAGGCGGTCGGTGAACTTCATCCACATCTCGGGCACGGGGTTCTGATCGAGCGTGTTGTTGCTCCGCATCACCTCGATGTCCCGCTCTATCGCGTCGCGGTCGGGCGCGTGCCCGGTGACTATGCCGAAGTACGCAGAGAGGAGCCTTGCGCGCGATTCGAGGATTGGGTCTCCCAACTCGGTCCGCACCTCGACGAGGCGCAGCGTGCTCTCGTACGCCTGCGGGAGGTCGTCCTCGTACAGCCAGGTCAGCGTGTCGTAGATGTCGGCCTGCAGTTCCAGCTTCGTCGCACCGGCGAGCGCCCGCCGGCAGGCAGCGATCCCGGCCGGGAAGTTGGTCTCCCGCCAACACATCCACCCGAGCCGAACTAGTGCGTGCCCGACCTCGGCCTCGGCAGGGGCCGCGGCGATCTCGCGCTCGAGCACCGCCTGGGCCTCGGGGGTCAAGCCCGCGGCGTCGAGGCAGTCGGCGTATGCGACCGCGCGCCCGAGTCGGAGCTCTCCGTCTGAGTGCGGCGTGAGCCTCAACGCGAGCTCGGCCAGTTCGAGCGCGGCTCCCCCGTCGCCGCGCTCGTTGGCGAGCGTGAATCCCTCGACCGCCGTCGCAGCGGCGTCGATGTCGCCGGTATCTGCCGCGAGCGCAACGTGACGCGCGCGTTCTACCTCGTCCTCGGCCGCTGCGGCGCGTTCGAGGTGCGCCGCGCGACGCTCGTCCGGGGTTGCGCTGTCGATCACGGCAGCTGCGATGAGCGGATGGGCGAAGCGCACCGATCCGTCGAGCTCGACCTCGAGCACTCCGTCGGCGACGGCCGGCGCCAGAGCCCCGCCGAGGTCGGGAGCGGTCGGGCGCGTCGCAAGCGCGAGATCGAGCAGCAGCGATCTGGTCTCGGCCGGAAGCCGGAGGATGCGGTTCGCGGTCAGCCGGCTCACGTCCTTCGGCAACCGAATGGTGCCGGCGGGCGCGTCACCGGAGCGCGCGAGCTCACGCGCGATCTCGATCGCGTAGTACGGATTTCCGCCAGCGGCACGCGAGACGCGGACGAGCGCAGGCCGTGGCACCGCCCAGCCGGTTCGCTCCCGGACGATGTCCCGAAGCGCGGAAAGGCTCAGCGGGCCGACGACGAGCAGGTCGACGTCCGCCTGCGGGAGCGCGTCCTCGACGTCGGTGCTCGCACCCAACGGCGGCCGGCGGGCGAGGAGCACGCGCGCATCCGTGTCAGTGAGCCGCCGCAAGGCGTACGCGAGGGCCGCTCGGGAGCGCTCGTCGAGCCACTGGACGTCGTCGACGGCGACGAGCAGCTTGCTCGACACGGCAAGCGTTTGGAGCGTGTCGGCAAGCCCACGGGCGACGAGGCGTTCGTCCGGGAGCAGCTCGCTCGGCTCGAAGAGCGCAGCCGCACGGAGCGCGCCCGCCAGCGGGCCGGGGAGGGCCGAGATCGCCTCGGGCGGGACGCGGCGGAGCAGGTCGCCCACTGCCGAGTAGGGAAGTCGCGTCTCTGCCGCCGTCGGGCGGGCGACGAGCGCGAGCGCGCCGTCTGCCTCGGCGTGCTCGACTCCTGCCCGCCAAACGGTGGTCTTGCCGATTCCTGGCTCGCCTTCGAGCACAATCGCGCGAAACCCGCTTCGCTCCGAAGTCCCGAGCGAGACAACCGCCGCGAGCTCGTCCCGGCGCCCGACGACTTCGCGCTCCATCGGCCAACCCTATCCATCGGCACAATCCCACCCGTGCCGACCGAACTGCGCAGTTACGTCCGTGGGCTGGGCCTCGACGCCTACGTCGTCGGCGGCTCAGTGCGCGACGAGCTGCTGGGCCTGCCCCACTACGACGAAGACTTTCTCGTTCCGAGCGTCGATCAGGCCGCGCTTCGCGATGCGCTTTCTCCCTACGGCCGGATCGAGGATCTCGAGGTGCACGGCCAGCGAGTCGGCGTGCGTCTCCACCCGTCGAATCGGACGGTGAGAGTCCTTGCGCCGAAGGGGATCGAGTTCACGCCGACTCGCGTCGAGCGCTCGACTGGCCCGGCCCACCAGGACTTCGCGATCGTCGCAGACGGGAGCGTCACGATCGAGGCGGACATGGCGCGGCGTGACTTCACCGTGAATGCGATCGCACGACGCCTGTCGGACGGATCGCTCGTCGACCCGTTCGGTGGAGTGGCAGACCTCGAGCAACGCCGGCTTCGCACGGTGACCGAGCACAGCTTTCGAGAGGATCCCCTCCGGATCCTGCGAGGGCTTCGGCTCGTCTCCCAACTCGGGTTCGAGCTCGCTCCTGAGACCCTGGCGCAGATGCAAAGCGAGGCCTCAGGGCTCGCTCACGTCGCCGCCGAGCGGATCGGTGGAGGACTTGCCGCGGACGGAATGGGGGAGCTCTCGAAGCTGCTCCTCGGCCGCGAGCCGGCACGGGCGTTGAGGCTCGCGCGCGACACGGGAGTCCTCGTGCTGATCATCCCGGACTACGCCACGGCGATCGGCTACTCGTTGGGCTCGCCGAGACAGCCGACATCACTCGACGAGCATCTGTTCGCGGTCGTCCAGCACGGCTCAGCGGCCGGTGCGCAGCTCGAGGTGCTGCTCGCTGGGTTGGTGCACGACCTCGGCAAGCCGGTCACAGACGGTACGGATAGGAGCCACGCAGAAGTAGGGGCGCGAATCGCACGGGAGACGCTTACCCGGCTTCGGTATCCGACCACTCTGCGACGCGAAGTCGCGGCGGTCGTCGCCGGGCACTCGTTCGAGCTGGAACCATGGCGGGACGAGGGTGAGGCGGCACTCCAGGCGAGGCGGTTCATCGCGCTCCACGGCGCCGAGCTTGCAGATCGACTCGTACTGCACAAGCATGCAGACCTCGCGAGCAAGCAGGTCCCGGACTGGGAACGCTCCGCGCTGTCGAGGCTTGCGATCGAGCTCATCGCGGCCAGGGAGCAGCCCCATCGCCTCGCTGACCTGTCCGTCGACGGCGACGACCTGATCGCGCTCGGGTTCCCACCAGGCCCGGTTCTGGGCGAGGTCCTGCAGCGATTGCTCGTGGCCGTCGTCGACGACCCACGGCTCAACGAGCGAGAACAGCTTCTCGCAATCGCCTCGGACGAATTGTCATGAACGTCGCCAGCGTCAGGGACGCGTATCGGAAGGTGACAGCCGAGGCGGGGCCGCGAGTCACCGTGGTCGCTGCCACGAAATACGTCTCGCTCGAGGACATGAGCATTCTTGCCGAAGCCGGTGTCCCGGTGGTCGGCGAAAATCGGGTCCAGGATCTCCTTGCGAAGCATGCTGCGTACGGTGATGCGTTTCGCTGGCATTTCATCGGTCGGCTCCAGTCGAACAAGGCGAGGGCCGTAGACGAGGTGTGCGAGCTCGTTCACGCGGTCGACACCGATACCGCCGCGCGGCGGCTCACGATCCCGTGGCTGCTCGAGGTGAATCTCTCGAATGAGCCGACGAAGGGCGGGGTAGGCCCGGCCGACATCGATGAGTGGCTCGCTCGGTATCCGACGATCAGCGGGCTGATGACGATGCCGCCGTTCGCCGCCGATCCAGAGGAATCCCGTGCCGCCTTCAGGCAGCTTGCGTCGCTCGCGGCCGAGCGCGGTCTCGCGGAGCTGTCGATGGGAACCTCGCAGGACTGGCGGGTTGCAGTCCAGGAGGGAGCAACGTACGTCCGGATCGGCTCGGCCCTCTGGGGCTAGGCCCTCCCAGGCCGCCGCCGTCCCCAGCCGGCGCTACGATCTCGCCCCATGGGCTTCGGTGACGTCTGGAACCGCACACTCGTCTACTTCGGCATCGCCGAGGAGGACGACTGGGAAGAGGACTTGCCCGTCGAGAACCAGGAGGATCACCGCGCAACCCGGCGCCGCGACCGGGCGAACGTGAGGCGACTCCCTTCGAGCGAGCCCGATGGGTGGTCGGATGCCGACTCATCGGGTGTCACGACCGCGCTTCCCCCTCAGAGCAGCCGACGCGGACGTCTCCGCGGGGTGGACGGAGCACCAGCGAAGGCAAGCGTGCACCTGGTCGTCCCACGGAGCTTCAACGACGCCCAGCAGATCGCAGACAAGTTCAAGGATCAGGTTCCGGTGATTCTCAACCTCCAGAGTGCCGACACGGAGCTTTCGAAGCGGTTGATCGACTTCGCGAGCGGGCTGACGTACGCACTCGACGGCAGCATGCAGCGGGTGGCCGACAAGGTCTTCCTGCTGACGCCACGCAACGTCGAGGTCTCGGCTGAGGAACGCGCCAGGGCCCTCGACACCGGCGGATTCTTCAACCAGGCGTAGGAAACCGGCCTATGGGCGCCGAATAGGGCGCACATGGGCGTCATCGCCAGTCTGGCTCTGCTCGGTACCGCGGAGACTTCGGTCCAGCAGTTCGTCTTCGTGTTCGTGAACGTCTACGTCCTGCTGATCATTGCGTACATCGTCTTGTCGCTCGTGCCGCCGGGATCGTTGGGCCCGATCGAGCCGGCCCGCAGGTTCCTCTACGACATCTGCGATCCGTACCTGAGGCTCTTCCGACGCTTCATCCCGCCGCTCGGCCCGCTCGACCTGTCACCAATGCTCGGGATCTTCATACTTCTGTTCGGGGAGCGGCTCGTTCACGAAGCAATTGGACGCGTCCTGTAGTGAGAAGGGAGTAGCTGATGTCCCTCACATCGATGTCCCTCACGCCAGTCGAAGTCCGGCACCTGGAGCTGCGCCGCGGGCTCTTTGGTTATCGACGCGCGGGTGTGCGCCGTGCGATGGACGACATTGCCGACAGCTTCGAGTCTGTCTGGCGCGAACGGGCCGATCTCACCGAGCGCGTCGACGTGCTGGAGACAGAGCTCGCACGACATGCAGAGATCGAGGCGCTGCTCCGCGCGACGCTCGTGTCGGCCGAGAGAGCATCGCAAGACCTCAAGGAGCAGGCGCGCCGCGAGGCAGACATCATCGTGTCGGAAGCGAACGCCGAGTCACGGCGCATCGTGCGAGACGCGATCACCGACAAGGAGAGGCTCCTCCAGGAGGCCCGCCGCGTGCAGGCGATCCTCCGCTCGACCCTCGAGGTCGTCGAGGAGTCGTTCCCAGCCGCCGGGCCGACAGCTGAGGCAGCACCGGCGGCCGAGGAGCCTCCGGGCCAAGAGCTCACCGGGTAACCGTCCGCGCAGTCGTCGAACGCAGGGGGGAACCGGGCTATCCTGCCGGGGTGGATGTCCGCCTGCACGTTCGCGTCTCACCTGGTGCACGTCGCACCAGCGTGATCGGCCGTCACGGGGAGGGCTGGAAGATCAGGGTCGCGGCGGCACCCGAGCGGGGACGCGCAAACAGCGCTCTTGTCTCATATCTGGCGGAGCAGCTCGGTCTCGCTGTGTCGCAGGTTCGCGTTGTCACCGGTCTGGGCGCCCGCGACAAGATCGTCGAGTTCTCGGGGATCGAGCGCGACGAGGCAGAAAGACTGCTCACGGCGCTCGGTGAGACGGCCAGGAAGTGAGCGAGCCCGCCCGCACGACTGAGCCGCGACGCACTCCGGAAGTGCGCGTCGGGTCGGCCACGAACGCGCTGCAGCCTGTCGCCGGGGCCGAGCGGCTTCTCGGCGCCGGGCCGACGCAATGGATCGCGCTCGCTCTCGTCTCGGGGGCTGCGATCGCTGCCGACCAGCTGACCAAGCAGGTCGTCGCGCGGCAGCTTCGTGTCGGCGAGGTCGTCGAGCTCGTCGGCCCGTTCTCGGTCCACCACGTTCACAACTCGGGCATCGCCTTCGGCCTCTTCGCCGACTCAACGGCGGCGGTCATCCTTCTCACGTCCCTTGCCGTGGGGGCGATGATCGTCTTCTTCAGCCACTCTGCGGCGCGCCATCCGCTGCTCCCCGCAGCGCTTGGCCTGCTGATCGGCGGAAGCGTGTCGAACCTCATCGATCGGGTGCGACTCGGCTATGTCACTGATTTCCTGGAGATCGACTACTGGCCGAAGTTCAATCTTGCGGACTCGTTCATCGTCGTCGGGGTGGGGCTCCTGTTCCTCTCCTTCGTCGCCTCCGACCGTTCGAGCCCGCGCGTTGGAACACCGCCGCTTACCCGTTCCTGAGTCCGACGTCGGCGTCAGGCTGGACGTCTGGGTGGGCCGACTCGTGGAGCTCGAGTCTCGCGCCGACGCAGAGCGCCTGATCGCCGCCGGTCACGTTCTCGTCGACGGTGAGAGGCAGTCGAAGAGCCACCGGCTCGAGCTGGGGGAGACGATCGAGGTCACCCTCCCCGAGGCACCCGCGCTGGTCGGGGAGTCGTTCCCGCTCGACATCG
The DNA here is from genome assembly GCA_963724655.1 of uncultured Actinomycetes bacterium. Lineage (GTDB taxonomy): Bacteria > Actinomycetota > Thermoleophilia > Gaiellales > Gaiellaceae > Gaiella. The sequence goes on from CAVRVG010000005.1 coordinate 912,543, forward strand.
TCTATTCGGACGACCACCTGATGATCGTCGACAAGCCGGCAGGGTTGGTCACGCATCCTGCAGGAGGCCACGTCACGGGAACGCTCGTGCACGGCTTGCTGCCACATGGCGCCGCCGGCGGCGATCCGATGCGGCCCGGGATCGTGCACCGCCTCGACCGCAACACATCCGGGCTGCTGCTGGTCGCCCGCTCGGAGGAAGCCCATCGAGCGCTCCAGGAGCTCATCCGAACGCGCGAGGTCGAGCGTCGGTATCTCGCCCTGGTGAAGGGAGCGCCGCGCTCCCGGACAGGTCGAATCGATGCTCCGATCGGCCGCGATCGAACGAGTCGCCTGCGCCGTTCGCTCGATACGGAGACACCACGGAACGCGGTTACCCTGTTCACGGTCGAACGCGTTCTCGGGGAACGGGCTCTCCTCGAGATCACTCTCGAAACAGGGCGCACCCACCAGATCAGGGTGCATCTGGAGGCGATCGACCTCCCGGTTTGTGGCGACCCGGTGTACGGGATCCGCGGCGATCTCGGACTGGAGCGCCAGTTCCTTCACGCCCAGCGGCTGTCCTTCACCCATCCGTTCACACAGGAAGAGCTCGTTCTCACCTCGCCGCTCCCGCCGGATCTCGTCGACGCGCTTCGGCTGGCCGAAGCTGCTGCCGCGTAGACGCCCAGGAGGCACAGCCGGTACCATTCCGGGGTTCCCGTCCCTCTCCCCGGCGGACTTTGCGCGCGGTGGTGCCAGACCTAGTGCCTGGTTCCGTTCGCTCCCACCGGCTTCGTCTCACTCAAAAACCGAAAGGAACCAACGTGGCAGTCGTCTCCATGAAGGAGCTGCTCGAGGCCGGCGTGCACTTCGGCCATCAGACGCGGCGCTGGAATCCGAAGATGAAGCGCTTCATCTTCGACGAGCGCGGTGGCATCTACATCATCGATCTCCAGCAGTCGCAGGCACTGCTGCAGGAAGCCCATGACTTCGCGCGCAACATCTCCGAGCGGGGTGGAACCATCCTGTTCGTCGGTACGAAGAAGCAGGCGCAGGAGGCAGTCACGCAGGAGGCCACGCGCGTGGGCATGCCGTACGTGGCGAACCGCTGGCTCGGAGGGTTGCTGACCAACTGGCGCACGATCGCGGATCGGATCACGTACCTCCAGGAGCTCCGGCGCTTGAAAGAGGAGGGACAGCTCGAGCTGCTTCCCGCCAAGGAGCGCATCACGATGCTGAACGAGCTCGAGAAGCTCGAGTCCAACCTCGGTGGCGTCTCAGGGATGAAACGGCAGCCCGACGCCGTCTTCATCGTCGACCTCAAGAAGGAGCAGCTCGCGGTGCGTGAGGCCAAGCGGCTCGGGCTCCCCGTGATTGCGCTCGTCGACACGAACTGCGATCCGGACGAGGCGACCCACATCATTCCCGGCAACGACGACGCCATCCGCTCCTGCTCGTTGATCGTCCGCGCGATCGCCGACGGCATCGAGGCGGGTCGTCGCAAGGTCTCCGAGGCCGAGTTCGTGGCGCCGGCGCCGGCTCCAGACGCGCAGGTCGAAGCGACCGAAGCACCGGCTGAGATCGAGGCTGTGACCGAGGAGGCTGTGCCGGTCGAGGAAGAGCCGGTTGCCACTCCGGCCGCTGTCGAGGTGGTCGAGGCGGCGAGAGCCGGTCGAGCCCACGCTCGACACGCCCGTGGACCCGCCCGAAGCGTCGGCAGAGTCGGCACCGGACGAGGCTCCTGCGGCGGACTCCCCGGTCGCGAGCTGAGCCCTACCAGACTGAACGACGTAAAGGACGTGAAAGGGTGGACAACACTGTGACGGAGATCAGCGCGAGCCTGGTCAAGGAACTTCGCGACGCGACCGGCGCGGGAATGATGGACTGCAAGAGGGCGCTGCAGGAGACGGGTGGCGACCTCGAGGCGGCGCGAACGCTCCTGCGCGAGAAGGGGCTCGCGTCGGCGGGCAAGCGTGCAGATCGCGAGACGACCGAGGGCACCGTCCGCACGCTCGTACACGGCGGCGTCGGCTCGATCGTCGGTCTCGGCTGCGAGACCGACTTCGTCGCCGACAGCGCAGAGTTCCAGGCCTTCAGCGAGAAGCTGCTTGCCGCGGTTCATGCCGATGGCCCCGAGGCGGTCACGAGCCTGGACGGCGAGCGCGTCGAGCTCATCGCAACGCTTGGCGAGAACATCGTTCCGGTGGGTGCCGCACGGTACGAAGGCGTTGTGCTTGCGGCCTATGTCCATCCGCCCGCAAACAAGATCGGCGTGCTCGTGCAGCTCGAAGGTGGCTCGGAGGAGCTTGCCCGCCAGCTGGGCATGCACATCGCGTTCGCGGCACCGGACTACACGAATCGCGAGGACGTACCGGCGGCGACGATAGAGGCGGAGCGACAGGTCTACCTGAACTCGGACGAGCTGCTCTCGAAGCCAGAGGCGGCCCGTGAGAAGATCGTCGACGGCATGCTCGGAAAGCGCTTTTACGCAGCCGCGCCCGGTGGGGTGCTCGTCGACCAGGCATGGATCCACGACGCGTCGAAGAGCGTCGGTGACGCACTTGCCGCTGCGGGGGCGAAGGTTGTCGCGTTCACGCGGGTCTCGGTCGCCGGTTCGTGAGCACCAAGCCGGACGAAGCGGTGATCTTGGCGTCCTCGGGCGCTGCTTCGCCGTTCCGCCGCGTGTTGCTCAAGCTGTCGGGTGAGAGCCTCATGGGTGACCGCGAGTACGGCGTCGATCCCCGGACACTGAGCCAGATCGCGGCTGAGGTCTGCGCCGTGCACAGCACCGGTGTCGAGCTTGCGATCGTCGTCGGGGGCGGCAACTTCTATCGCGGGATGATGGCGGCTGCTGAAGGGATGGACCGAGCCACGGCCGACTATGCAGGGATGCTCGCGACGCTCCTGAACGCGCTGGCGTTGCAGGATGCACTCGAGCGCGCCGGCGTGCAAACGCGCGTGCAGTCGGCGATCGCGGTCTCGGAGGTAGCGGAGCCGTACATCCGCCGGCGGGCGATGCGTCATCTCGAGAAGGGTCGCGTGGTCATCTTCGCGGCCGGAACCGGTAACCCGTTCTTCACGACCGACACCGCAGCAGCTCTGCGTGCGCTCGAGATAGGCGCCGAGGCGATCCTGATGGGGAAGAACGGCGTGGCGGGGGTCTACGACGGAGATCCTCGGGTCGATCCGCAGGCACGGTTTCTCCCGGAGCTGACGCACCTCGAAGCGATCGAGCGGGGGCTCAAGGTGATGGACACGACTGCGCTGTCCCTTTGCATGGACAACCACCTCCCGATCTACGTCTTCGAGCTCGCCGAAGGAAACGTTCGCCGGGTTGCGGCGGGCGATCGCGTCGGAACGATCATCACAACGGCGAAGGAGGATTAGCTCTGATGGCAGCGATCGAGGACTTCCTCTCGGACTGCGAACGGCGGATGGATACGTCCATCGAGCACACCCGAACGGAGTTCAACACCGTGCGTACAGGCCGGGCGTCCACCGCGCTCCTCGACCGGGTGATGATCGACTACTACGGAACGCCGACGCCGTTGGCGAACATGGCCTCGATCAGCACTCCCGATGCGCGCCTCGTCGCGGTGCAGCCGTACGACGCCTCGCAGATCAAGGCGATCGAGAAGGCAATCATGGAGTCGGACCTGGGGTTGACCCCGTCGAACGACGGCAAGACGGTTCGACTGCCGATTCCCGCGCTCACCGAGGAGCGCCGCAAGGAGCTCGTCAAGATCGTCCGGCGTCTGGCCGAAGAGGGCAAGATCGCGATCCGGAACGTCCGTCGCGACGTCATGAAGCATCTGGCAGAGCTCGTCAAGAACGGCGAGGTCGGCGACGACGAGGAGCGACGCGGGGAGAGCCAGGTTCAGAAGCTCACCGACGACCATGTCAGACGGATCGAGGAGCTCCTCAGGCACAAAGAAGCCGAGATCATGGAGGTTTGATCGCGATCCGCGATCAAACCTTCGGAGAAGGGCTATGAGCAGCTCTGCGAACGGTGTAGGGGAGGTCCCCAGGACCGTTGCCATCATCATGGACGGGAACGGGCGCTGGGCCGCCGGCCGAGAGCTTCCCGTCGAGGCCGGTCACCGTGAAGGGACACGTGCGCTCCGACGCACCGTTGAGGCGGCGATCGAGCTCGGGATCGACACGCTCGTCGTGTACGCCTTCTCGACCGAGAACTGGGCCCGCCCGGTCGAAGAGGTCGAAACGCTGATGACCATTCTCTCGGAGACGATCGACCGCGAGCTGCCCGACCTTGCCGAACAGGGGGTTCGAACACGATTCATGGGGAGGCGCGATCGAATTCCCGCGCCGCTGGTCGAGAAGATGGAGCAACTCGAGACCACCACCGCCGACCGCAGCACGCTCAATCTGTGGATCGCCTTCGACTACGGCGGGCGAGCGGAGCTCGTCGACGCGGCCCGAAGACTGGTGGAAGACGCTGTCGCGGTCGACGATGTCGACGAGGCTGCGATCGAGGCGCGACTCGCGGCTCCTGAGCTTCCGGAAATCGATCTCATGGTGCGAACCTCGGGTGAGCACCGCGTCTCGAACTTCCTGCTCTGGGGCGCGGCGTACGCGGAGTTCGTCTTCACCGAGACCCTCTGGCCGGACTTCGACTCCGAAGCACTCGAGGCCGCCGTGGATGAGTTCGGAACGCGCAGCCGCCGGTTCGGTGGACGATGAGCTCATTCGGATCTCGTGTCCTCGTCGCCGCGGCTTTGCTTCCGCTCGTCTTGGGCGCCGTCTATCTCGGCGGCTGGTGGCTCGCCGGGCTGGCTCTGGTCGGAGGTCTCCTCGCGCTCCACGAGCTCTACAGCATCGCGCGTCCGCAGAGGCCGATCGTCCTCGGTGGGTTCGCCGGGCTCACCCTCACGCTGGTCGGGCTCCAGCTCGGGGGCCTCACGTGGCTGCTCGCGGGCATCTTGGCAACCGTCGCCGTGTCGTTTCTCGTGTTCCTCATCGGGGGTGCACGACAGTCGGTCACGGCAGCGTTCGCCGTGACGACCTTGGGCGTCGTCTGGGTAGGAGGAGGGCTCGCCCACCTGGTGGCGCTTCGCGATATCCCCGACAACGGCCGCCTGCTCCTGTTCACCGTGCTGCTCACGGTCTTCGCCGACGACACCGCCGCCTACATGGTCGGTCGGCTTGTCGGCCGGCACCGCATGGCGCCGGTCATCTCTCCCGGGAAGTCCTGGGAAGGCTTCGCTGCAGGCACACTTGCGGCAGTTGCCGTGCCTTTCTTCGCCTTGTACGAGCAGGATGTCCTCACGACGTCGGAATCGCTCGTGCTCGGCGTGGTCATCGGTCTTGCCGCAACGCTCGGCGATCTCTTCGAGTCAGCGGTGAAGCGCGACCTGGGCGTCAAAGACTCCGGAGGGCTCCTCGGCGGTCACGGTGGCGTGCTCGACCGCCTCGACTCGCTCCTGTGGGCAGGGCCGGCCGCCTTCTATGCGCTGCAGGCGATGAGTTGAGCGGACGCCGGCGGATCGCACTCCTCGGGGCAACCGGCTCGATCGGACGCCAGGTGATCGAGGTCGTCCGGGCACACCCGGAGCTCGAGCTGTGCGCGTTGCAGTCCGGCACCACACCGCTGGTGGACCTCGCGACATCGCTCGGCGTGGGGGACATCCAGGTCGGCGGCAATCCAACCGACCTGCTCGAGCGAACTTCTCCCGATGTCGTCCTCAACGCAATCGTCGGGTTCGCCGGCGTGCCGGCGACCCTCTGGGCCCTCGACAACGGCGTCACGCTTGCGCTTGCCAACAAGGAGAGCCTGGTCGCCGCCGGTGACCTCGCCCTTGCGGCCAAGGCCCGCGGTGGCGGGATGATCATCCCGGTGGACAGCGAGCACTCGGCGCTCTTCCAGTGTCTCGAGGGACGTGCGCCCGAAACGGTCACGGGACTCGTCCTCACGGCCTCCGGTGGGCCATTTCGCGGCCGGCGCCGAGATGAGCTTGCCGACGTGACCCCGCAGCAAGCGCTCGACCATCCCACGTGGACGATGGGGCCGAAGATAACCATCGACTCGGCGACTCTTGCCAACAAGGGTCTCGAGCTGATCGAGGCGCACTTCCTTTTTGGAGTGCCGTACGACAGGATCGAAGTCGTGATCCATCCGACGTCGGTCGTGCACTCGCTCGCTCGGTTCCGGGACGGGGCCCTGCTTGCTCACCTCGGGCTCCCCGACATGCGGGTCCCGATCTCCTACGCCTTGACGTATCCCGATCGCGACGAGACCACCGTCGCGCCGCTCGACCTTGCTGCCGGCCTGTCGCTCGAGTTCGCTGCTCCCGATCTCGATGCGTTCCCGCTCCTTGCTCTGGCGCGCTCGGCCGGCGAGCGGGGCGGAACCGCACCGTGTGCGTTCAACGCGGCAAACGAGGTCGCGGTCGATGCCTTCCTCGACGGCAGCGTTGGCTTTCTTGAAATCTCCGACGCGGTTGCCGATGTCCTCGAGATGGGTGCCTGGCCGGACGCGAACGACTACGACGACCTCGTCGCGGCCGACGCCGACGCCCGACGTCGCGTCGCCGAGCGGATGGCGGTCGCATGAGCTTCGCGCTCGCAATTGCCGGTCTCGGCGTGTTGATCTTCGTCCACGAGCTTGGGCACTTCGTCGTCTCGCTCGTTCTCGGGATGCGGCCGAGGCGGTTCTACGTCGGCTTTCCACCGGCGATTTGGAGCGTCAAGCGCAACGGGATCGAGTACGGGCTCGGAGCGATCCCGCTCGGTGGGTTCGTCAAGATCCCCGGCATGCATCGACCGTCGGTGTCCGATGTCGATGTCGCGTTCGGACTTGCCTGCGACGAGGTGCCGAGCCTCATCGGCCCGGTTGCGCGACTTCGCCAGGCCGTTCGCAGCGAGGATGTGCCGGCGTCCGCAGCTGCCCTCGAGCTAGTTGCCCGCACGATCGAGGAGAAGGAGCTCTCACCTCCGGCTGCGAAGGCGGTGGCGCGAGGGGTCGAGGACCTCGGGGACGCGCTCGGGCCAGACGCATACTGGCGTGCCGCAACCTGGAGGCGCGTTGCGGCCATCGTCGCGGGACCTCTTGCGAACGTTGTCCTGGCACTCTTCCTCTTCACCGGGCTGTTCATGAGCTCCGGTGGTCCTTCGACGACCACGGTTGCGCACGTGGGCGCCGATACCGCAGCCGCGCGGATGGGGCTCCAGGCCGGTGACCGGATCGTCTCCATCAACGGGAAACAGTCCGACGCAGACGGAATTGCCGCGACGATCGGCGGCTCCCGCGGCGCGCCGGTCTCAATCGTCGTCCTACGCGACCAGCGGACGATCGCGCTGCCGGCGACCAGCCCGAAGCCCGATCGCGGCACCTACCGCCTCGGCTTCAGGTTCGCCAGCGAAGGGCTCGGGCCAGTGGCCGCGACTCGAGCAGGGCTCGCGCTCACCTGGGAGGTGACGAGCCAGATCGGCAGGTCGATCGGCGGGCTCGTGACGGGCGAAGGACGCAAGGACATCTCGAGCCCCGTCGGAATCGTTCAGGGCTCGTCGGATGCGGCGAAGGAAGGGACGACGAGCTTCCTCTTCGTGCTGGGGCTCATCTCGCTCTCGATTGCACTCCTCAACCTGTTGCCCCTGCTTCCCCTCGACGGTGGGCACATCGTCTTCGCTGTCGCGGAAGGAATTCGCGGGCGGGTCGTCCGCAGGGAGATCTACGAACGTGTGTCGGTGATCGGTATCGGCGTCGTCTTGCTGCTCTTCTTCATCGGTCTTTCGAACGACCTCTCGACGTTCTCCTGAGATTCGACGCGGGTTCGAGGTGGAGCGCCGCCTCGAGGCGCCGTCGGTACTCGCCTCGTGGAATCGCGACGGCGCCGAGCAACTCGAGGTGCGGTGTCGACCATTGCACGTCGAGGATCCGAGCCGCTGAGTCAGGCTCAGCCTGGAGCAGGTCGATGAGCGCGAGAAGGGCGCGCTTCGCTGCGTCCGGGCGGTGTTGGAACATCGACTCGGCGGCGAAGAGCCCGCCGATGGCGACGCCGTAGACTCCGCCGGCGAGGCCCTCATCGTCCCAGCACTCGACCGAGTGCGCCCAGCCGAGACGATGGAGCGTCGTGTACGCGTCGATGAAGGATGCGTCGATCCAGCCGTGTGGGCGCGCGGGGTCGCCGCAACCACGCATGACCTCCTCGAAGCTCGTGTCGACCCGGATCTCGTAGAGCCGACGCAAGCGCCGCAGCGTCCGAGGTGGGCGAACCGCGAGCGGAATCACACCACGCTCGAGAGGCGACCACCAACCGAGCGGAGCAGGATCGTCGCCGAGCGGCTCCGGAATGCGCATCGGAAAGAGCCCCTGGCGATAACCCGCGACAACCGTGCCCGGTTCGAGATCCGCTCCGATCGCCCAGAGGTCGTGCGGGTGGTCGTCCGGCGCGGGCTCGAGCTGCCAGGCGGTTGTGGGAGGCTCGACCGGCATCGCATCATCCTGCCGGATGCCTCACGCCGGTACCCTCTTTGAGATGGCGAGCGACGTCTCACTCAACGTCGGTGGCGTCACGATCGGGGGTGGCGCACCCGTCGTCGTGCAGTCGATGACCCTGACGAAGACGCACGACGTCGAGGCGACGATCGGGCAGATCGCGGAGCTCGCGTCGGCCGGCTGCGAGATCGTGCGCGTCGCCGTTCCGAAGCTCGAGGACGCCGATGCGCTTCCGCGAATCGTCCGGCTGTCGCCGCTTCCCGTCATCGCGGACATCCATTTCAACGCTTCGCTCGCGTTGAGAGCCATCGAGGCGGGGGTTGCGGCAGTTCGCATCAACCCCGGCAATATCGGAGGGCCGGAAAAGACCGCCGAGGTCGTCCTGGCAGCCAAAGCGGCTGGGATCCCGATGCGAGTGGGCGCAAACGCCGGATCGCTCCCGAAGCATCTCGAGGAGCTCGCCCGCAAGGACACCGCCGAGGCGCTCGTCGTCGAGGCAATCGAGCAGGTCGAGTTGCTGGAGCGGCTCGAATTCCGCGACTTCAAGATCTCGGTGAAGGCCTCGCATGTCCCGACGATGATCCGCGCCTACCGGATGCTGGCCGCGCGGGTGCCGTACCCGTTGCACCTTGGCGTCACCGAGGCCGGCACGCCCTTCGCAGGCTCGATCAAGAGCGCGATCGGGATGGGGTCGCTGTTGATGGACGGGATCGGCGACACGATCCGCATCTCGCTCACGGCGGATCCGGTCCGAGAGGTCGAAGTCGCGTGGGAGATCCTCAAGGCGCTGGGTCTTCGCGAGCGTGGTCCAGTCATGATTGCGTGCCCGTCCTGCGGGCGCGACAACGTCGGAGTCGAGAGCCTCGCTGTCGTCGTCGAGGAGCGGCTCAAGAGCTATCCGCAGGCGTTCGAGGTTGCGGTGATGGGTTGCGCGGTCAATGGGCCGGGGGAGGCGGGTGACGCGGACTTCGGGATCGCAGGCGGGCGGGATGTGGGGTTCATCTACGCCCATGGTCGCGTCCTCAAGAAGGTGCCGTCGCCGACGTTGATCGATGAGTTGTTTGTCGAGATCGATCGGTGGCTCGCGGGTGGGATGGTTCGCCCGAAGCGACTGAAGATGGCGAAGCCGGCAGCGCTTGCGATGGCCGAGGCGAGCCTTGTCGCACTCGACTGAGATCCACGCGCTCAAGTCCCTGCGATTGGTGGTCGATACATTCCGACGTATGCGGCTCTCGCGTGTCGTCCTCTGTCTGCTCGCTGTGACGGGAACGCTCGTCGCCAGCGGCTGCGGCGGGGCCGAGAACGCTTCTGCTGTCGGTGCGATTCCGGCCTCGGCAAGCCTCGCGCCCGCCGATGCAGCGGCCTTCGTCACGCTCAACAGCGACGAGACCTCTGCACAGTGGAAGAAGGCGGACAAGATTCTCTCGCTCTTTCCATCGGCCCGGAACGGGCTGACCTCAGCGGTCGCTGACGCGCTCTCGGAGAACGGAGTCACCTGGGCCGATGATGTTGCGCCCGCACTCGGGCCCGAGGTTGTCGTGGTCGTCACCGCCGACAAGAAGCCGATCTTCCTCACGAAACCCGACGACGTGGCGAAGCTGAAGGCGCTGCTCGGAAAGAGCGATCAGCCAACCGTCCTCGGCGAGGTGGACGGATGGGCCGCAGTTGCCGAGACGCAGGGCGAGCTCGACGCGTACGCAGCCGCCGTCGAGCGCGGAACGCTCGAGACCGTCGACGCATTCACCCAGGCGATGGGCGCACTGCCCGAGGAGGCGCTCGCGCGCGGCTGGGTCGATGTGACCAGCGTCTCCGAAGGCATTCCCGGCGCGATCCCAGGCGCCGGCGTCGGAGACATTCTCCCGCAGAGCCCGAACGGGGGCTTCGACCTCGGGGTCGAATCGCTCTCGGCAGCCGTCTCGGCCGAGGACGACGGTGTCTTCCTCTCGATCGGGGTCAAGACGCCCAAGGGACTCGGCAACACCCACTACGAGCCGAAGCTGTTCGCCAAGGTGCCTGCGGATGCCGTTGCGGCGCTCTCGTTCGGCGGCTCGCAGGGTCTGTTCGACAGCTTCCGCGACAAGGCGAACCTCGACGGGCTCTCGGAGCAGCTCGACTCGATCGCCGGGGTCTCTCTGGAGAGCCTGTTCGACGCTTTCTCGGGCGAGGGGCTGCTGTACGTCCGCAAGGGCGGCGAGCTGCCGGAGATCACTGCCGTGCTCTCGCCGCGGGATGCCGGTAAGGCGTTCGAGACGATCGACACCCTGCTGCACACCGTGGCAGAGGAGACCGACGGAACCGTGACAACCGGGACGGAGGACGGCGTCGCGGTATCGCGCCTCACGGTTCAGGGCGTCACCGTCTCGTATGGCAAGCTCGACGACGACACCGTCATCGTCACCACGGGCGAGGACGCGATTGCCGCCTTCCGCAGCAGCGACGACAAGCTGGTCGACACCGACGGCTTCAAGCGGGCCGCCGACCGCGTCGCACTCAGCGACAACCCCACCACCGGCTTCGTCTACGTCGACATCGACGGCCTGATCCCGTTCATCGAGGGCCTGGGTGGGCCGGACGACATCTTTGCGACGGATGCGCGCGAGGTCCTCAAGTCCCTCGATTCGTTCATCCTCTCCGGCTCGAGTGACGGCGACCTCATCCAGGTCAGCGGATTCGTCCGCGTCAACGCCGCGTCGTAGACCGAGGCGGCCGCGCCAGCGCGGACAACGTAGCGCCCCCGTGCGCCGCGCGTCTCGACTAGCCTTGAGCTTCGTGCTCCACCGCCAGTCTTCCCTGTTCATCCCGACGCTGCGCGACGACCCGTCCGACGCCGAGGCGATCTCGCACAAGCTCCTGGTTCGCGGCGGTTACATCCGTCAGGTGGGCGCGGGCATCTGGACGTTCCTGCCGCTTGGGTGGAAGGTGCACCAGAACGTCGTCCAGATCATCCGCGAGGAGATCGACGCGATCGGCGGTCAGGAGATGCTGTGTCCGGTGCTGACACCGTTCGAGCTCTGGCAGCAGACGGGGCGTGACTACATCCAGGAGATCTTCCGGCTGAAGGACAGGAACGGCCGCGACTTCGTCTTGCCGCTGACGCACGAGGAGACGTTCTCCTTCCACGCGCGCGAGCTCCAGAGCTACCGCCAGCTCCCGCAGATCCTCTACCACTTCGCCGTGAAGCAGCGCGACGAGCCGCGCCCGCGCGGGGGACTGCTCCGCGTCCGCGAGTTCATCATGAAGGACTCGTACTCGTTCGATCGTGACGAGGAAGGCCTCGACGTCGCGTTCGAGGCGCACCGGCGCGCATACGAGAGGATCTTCGAGCGTTGCGGGATCCACGCTGTCGGCGTCGAGGCCGAGTCGGGGATGATGGGCGGGAGCGAGTCGTTCGACTTCCTCGCCCCCTCGAGTTCGGGCGAGAACACGCTGGTGACGTGTGAGAACGGTGACTTCGCCGCCGATCTCGAGGTCGCACGCGGCGTTCCGCGTGCCCCCGAGTTCCCGGAGCGTCTCGAGGCACCCGAGGAGGTCGAGACGCCCGGCGCCACGACGATCGAGAGCGCTGGCCGAGTTCCTCGGGATCGATCCGGCCGCGACGTCGAAGGCGATGCCGGTTACCCGTGCCGACGGTGCCGTCGTGCTCGCGCTCGTGCGGGGCGACGACCGGCTCGAGCCGAACAAGCTCGACGCGGCGATCGGCCAGCCGTCGCGGCCGTCGACCGACGAGGAGATCCGCGCGGCGTTCGGTGCCTCGGGCGGCTCGCTCGGCCCGGTCGGGTTCAAGGGCGAGATCATCGCCGACGAAGCGCTCCGGACTGGGCAGTTCGTCGCCGGCGCGAATCGTGACGGTTGGCACCTTCGTGGCGTGGAGGCCGGCCGTGACTACGACCCGCGGTTCGCCGACCTCCGCGAGTCGCGAGACGGTGACGGGTGCCCGAACTGCGGCGGTCGTCTCAGGTTCGAGATCGCGATCGAGGTCGGTCACATCTTCAAGCTCGGCACGCGCTACTCGGAGCCACTCGGAGCGCATGTTCCTCGACGAGACGAGCATCGAGCGACCGATCGTGATGGGGAGCTACGGGATCGGCCCCGGTCGGGTGATGGCGGCGTCGGTCGAGCAGCGAAGCGATGAGACAAGCATCGTCTGGCCCGAGGAGATCGCGCCGTACGACATCCACGTGGTCGCCCTCGCCTCGGGAAGCCCTGAGATCGCAGGGATGGCGACGACGGTCGCAGAGGAGCTGAGCGCCGGGTACGACGTCCTCCTGGACGATCGCGACGCGAGACCGGGGGAGAAGTTCGCAGACGCCGACCTCGTCGGCAGCCCGATCAGGATCACCGTAGGGAAGAAGACACTCGAGGACGGAGCGGTCGATGTACGCCGTAGAGTTGCTGGCGCTGACGACTCAGAGATGCGAGTCCCGCTCTCGTCCGTGACAACGCACGTCAAGGGGAGCTGATGGCTGTCAAGAAGCAGACCTATTCGAACGACCCGCTCGGACCGACGATCGAGCGGCTCATGGCCGAGACCGGCGTCACCTACCGGGCGCTGGCGGAGAAGACCGGCCTCTCAGCGGGATACCTGAACCACATCGTCCATGGGAACCGCCCGGTGCCCTCGAACGACATCCTCGCGAAGCTGGGCAAGGCGCTCGGCGTCAAGGCCGACCACTTCCGCGAGGTCAGGGTGCGGGTGATCACCGCGAAGCTCGAGGCGATGCCAGAGCTTGTGGAGCGGCTCTACAAGAAGCTCGCCTAGAGCATTTTCGCCTACCGGCGAAACTGCCTATGAAGGCCTCGCGGTTGCGGCGGCTAGGATGGCCGAACGCACGGGGCGTGGCGCAGCCTGGTTAGCGCGCTAGTCTGGGGGACTAGAGGTCCCGAGTTCGAATCTCGGCGCCCCGATCGTCAGAAAGCCCCGTGTGAGCGGGGCTTTCTCGTTCCAGGGCTCGGCTAGCGGCTCACTCTTCGGGGACGCCGGTTGAACAGTCGCTGCTTCCTTCCTCCGGGAGAAAGTCGGTGTGCTCGCTGTCGCCGTGGCCGGCCTGGAGATGGCCCGCAGCCCCGTGCTCGTCGATACTGATCAACTCATAGGGGTTGGTGGCAGCGTTGGTCGCATGACACAGAAGCACCTTGTGCTCCCCGTCCGACGCCGTCGCAACCGAGACGACGACGCTACACGCGACGGAAGCGGCGAGCGCGATTCCGGTAACTCGTCTCATCTGTTCTTCTCCCCTGGGTTGTTTGTATTCACCGTGCTGTCGGTGCCACGCGGCAGGAGGCCGAGCCCTGAACCGAGGGTCTCTCTTCGGGCGCGGCAATGCGCTTGCGGCGGCTCGACGCCGGGAGTAAGCTCGCCGCAAGTTGACGACCGTCACTCTGGCGACCAGACCGGGCGGCGCCAACGCGACAAGCAGCAAGGAGAGGTGATGGCGACAACGGCATCGGTGCTCGCAGGGCTCGAACCCAGTTTGTTCTGGGGTCACTTCGAGACCCTGACGAGGATTGCTCGTCCATCGCGCGCCGAGGAGCCGGTGATCGAGCACGTTCGCGAGTGGGCTGACGCGCAGGGGTTCGAGCTCGAGCAGGACGCCGGCCGGAATCTCGTGATCCGCGTTCCCGCGACCCCGGGCCGTGAGGCCGCGCCGACCCTCATCCTCCAGGGCCACCTGGACATGGTGTGCGAGCGCGCCCCTGACTCGCCGAACGATCCCACCACCGGCAAGATCGCCCTTGTCCGCGACGGCGAGTGGCTGACCGCCGATGGCACGACGCTCGGCGCCGACGACGGGGTGGCGATCGCGGCGATGATGGCACTCGTCGAGGACGGGTCGCACCCGCACGGACCGCTCGAGCTGTTGATGACGGTCGCCGAGGAGGTCGGGCTCGAGGGAGCGAACGACCTCGACGGCTCGCTGCTCACCGGCTCGGCCCTCATCAACCTCGACAGCGAGGAGGACGGAGTCCTCACGGTCGGATGTGCAGGCAGTACCGACACGTGGATCCGGGTCGAAGCGCCACGCAGTGCGTGCTCCCCGGATGCGATCAGCCTGTCCGTCTCGGCGGGCGGTGGGCTCGGCGGTCATTCCGGCGTTCAGATCGCACTCGGCCACGCGAACGCGATCAAGGTACTCGGCCGGGTCCTGCGTGAGACGTACGCAGCCGCACCGTTCCGGCTCGTGTCCCTGGACGGCGGCAAGAGCCGAAACGCGATTCCGCGAGATGCCGTGGCCGTGTGCTCGGTCCCGGCCGCGACCGAAGCTGCATTTCGCGCTGCCGTGGAGTCCGCGACCGCAACCGTCCGGGATGCGTTCTCGGTCACCGATCCAGGGGCCACCGCCATTCTCGCGACTGCCGATCCGGCGACGGACGCGTGGACGGAGGAGGCGACCGCCAGCCTGCTCGACGTGATCGCGCTGGTGCCGACCGGGCCGCTTGCGATGAGCCCTGCATTCGACAATCTCGTCGAGACGAGCACATCGCTCGGTGAGGCAGCGACCACCGGCGGTTGCCTGACGTTGCACAGCCTGACGCGATCGTCGAACGACGCCGCGCTCCCCGAGGTCATCGGAGCTCTCGGGGCAGCCGCAAGGCTCGCCGGCGGCACCCTCGAGGTAAAGCACAACTACAACGGCTGGCGCCCTGACCTCGAGTCCAACCTGCTTGCCGTCGCGCGGACTGTCTACGAGGAGCTCTTCGACGAGGCCCCGGTGGTCACCGGGATCCATGCCGGCCTCGAGACGGCGGTGATCGGCAGCAAGGTCTCCGGCCACCTCGACATGCTCGCGATCGGTCCTCAGATCGAGGGGCCTCACTCGCCCGACGAGCGGGTGAGCATCCCCACTGTCGAGCGATTCTGGAAGCTCCTGCTGGGACTCGTGGACGAGCTTTCGCGACCGCCGAAGGAGCAATGAGAGAGATGCGAGGCCTCTGGATCTGGATCGGGGCGATCGCCGCCGGGCTCGCGACGGTGCTCGTCGTCGTCGCGCTGATCGGTAACTCGGACAACAGCGGTGACACCGTGCCCGCGTCGCAATGGGCGGACGGCGTCTGCGCCTCGGTTGCCGTCTGGCGCGGCGAGATGGAGGCGATCGTGGAGGACATTCGAACGCCACCCTCGGTCGGATCGAGCTCGGAGGAGCCGCAGTCGGAGACGCCGCAGGGTCGAACCGGCTTCATCCGCGAGGGTCTCACGCGCGCAGTCCGCGCCACGCAAATCCTGGTCATCTCGGTCGACAACCTGGGCACCCCCGATACCGCCAACGGTGACGAGGCTGACAGCCTCGTCACGACCTGGGTGGGCGACGCGCTGGGCGACCTCGAACGCGCCGAGACCTCTCTCGCGCGGGAGTCGGAAACACTCGAAGAGTCGGTTGAGCAACTCACCGAGGCGGCGGAGCAATCGCCTCGACTCTTACGGGCGGCGCGAAGACCCTCGTCGACGTCGCGCAGGTCGATCCCGAGGTCGGCGCTGCTCTGCAGAGCTCGGAAAAGTGCCAACTTCTACGCGAGGAGCAGAGCGGCTCATGACCACGTCTGACTGGATCCTGATCGCGCTCGAGGGCCTCGTCGTCATCGGCTTCATCGCGCTCGGCGTGCGGTCCGGAGGGATCGGGCTCGGGCTCTGGGGCGGCGTCGGCACGATGGTGCTCGTCTTCCTCTTCGGGCTCGATCCGGGTGAGCCGCCGATCAGCGCGATGCTCATCATCGTCGCCGTGATCGCCGCCGCCGCCGCGATGCAAGCCGCCGGCGGGATCGACTACATGGTCCTCATCGCGGGCAAGGCGCTACGTGCTCGGCCGAAGGCGCTGAACTTTGTTGCGCCCTATGTCTCCTTTATCCTCACGATCCTCACGGGTACGGGCAACACGTTCTTCTCGTTGATTCCGGTGATCAACGAGCTGGCGTACGCGAACAAGATCAGGCCGGAGCGCGCGCTCGCCGGTTCGACGGTCGCCTCGACGTTCGGGATCACCGCGAGCCCGGTCGCGGCAGCGATGGCCACGATGTTGCCGCTCGTCGAGATCTACAACTACGACATCGTCGACGTGATGCTGATCACGTTGCCGGCCAGCATCATCGGCATCTTCGTGATGGCGCTGTTCATGAACAGCTACGGCAAGGATCTCGACGAGGATGTCGAGTATCAGCGCCGCCTTGCCGCCGGGGAGATCCAGCCTCCGGCCCCGGCCGGTGAGATCACGTTGCTGCCGTACGCGAAGCGCAGCGTCGCCATCTTCCTGGTCGCCGTCGCCGCGATCTGCGTGTTCGGTGTCTTCGAGGCTCTGCGGCCGACGGTCTCCGCAGAGGGCGGCGGCGTCGAGCCGATCTCGGTGACGCTGCTGATCCAGATGATCATGCTCAGCGCGGCCGCGATCATCCTGTTGCTCGCGCACGTGCAGGCCGGCGATATCGCCACCGCGCCGATCTTCAAGTCGGGGATGGTCGCGATGATCGCCTTGTTCGGGATCGCCTGGATGGCGGACACGTTCATCGCCAACAACGAAGACGCGATCGTCAGCGCTCTCGGCAGCCTCGCCGAGAGCTGGCCGATCACGATCGCGCTCGCGATCTTCCTCGTCGCAGCGTTGACGACAAGCCAGTCGGCGGCGACACGGACGATGATCCCGCTCGGGCTGGCGCTCGGAATCGGGGCGGGCTACATGATCGCGATGTGGACTGCCGTCGCCGGCGTCATCTTCCTGCCGACCAACGGAACCCAGATCGCCGCCGCCGAGGCCGACGAGACAGGCACGACCACGCTGGGCAAGCGCGTGCTCGACCACTCCTTCCAGCTCCCGCTCCAGATCTGCTGGATCGTGACCCTGCTCGCCGGCTGCGCGATCGTCTATCTCTTCTTCGGCGGTCACACGCCCGTGCCGGCCGCTCCGACGACGCCGTGAGGTTGCGTTTCCGTCGTGCCGCAGGGCTGACGGCTTGAGCGCTGTAGCTGCCCCCGACCTGGGAGAAGGCCGGGCGGCGGCGGCCGGGGTCCTCGCGGCCGCATGCGTGTCGACGTTCGTCGTCAACGCGAATACGTCCGCGGTCACGATCCTGCTTCCGACGATGAGCGAGGACGTGGGCGCTCCCATCGCGCAGCTTCAGTGGGCGGTGACCGGCTACATGCTCGTCGGCGCGGCCGTGATCGTGACCTCAGGGGCGCTCGGCGACGTGTTCGGCCGCCGGCGCGTGTTCCTCGCCGGCCTCGCACTCTTCATCGCCTCGTGCGTGCTCATCGCGCTGTCGACGAGCGGTGCCGGAATCATCGTCGGACGTCTGATCCAGGGCGCTGCCGGCGCGACGATCCTGGCCTGTGGGATGAGCCTTCTGTCGGTCGCCTCCTCGGGCAAGGGACAGATGCGTGCGATCACGATCTGGGGCGCCGCTTCGGCCGCGGGGGCGGCCACAGGCCCGCTCATCGGCGGCGCGCTCGTGGAGCTGAGCGGCTGGCAAGGCCTGTTCTGGATCGACGCCGCGATCGCGGCCGCGTGTGTCCCGCTGACGCTCGCCAGGGTGCAGGAATCGCGCGACCCTGAGCGACCCCGTTCGATCGACTTCGCGGGCACTGTCCTGATCGCCGTTGCGCTCGTCCCGCTCGTGCTTGCGTTCAGCAAGGGCGGCGACTGGGGCTGGACCTCGGTGGCAACGCTCGGATGTCTGCTCCTCTCCGTCGTCGGCGCCGTGCTCTTCGTGGTCGTCGAGAAGCGCGTACCCGCTCCGCTCGTCGATCTCGCCCTGCTCCGGAACCAGGTGCTCGTCGGGGCCACGCTGGCGATCCTGATCGTCGCGGGCACGATCAACGGCCTGATGTACGTCCTCAGTCTCTACCTCCAGAATCCGGCGACCTTCGGAATGAGCGCGTTGAAGACGGGCGTGGCGACGCTTCCCGCGGCTGCGGCGATGATCGTCATCACACCGTTCATCACGCCTCTCGCGGCTCGCATCGGCACGAGACTCGCGATCGTCGCCGGCTTCGGCCTGGCCGCTGCCGGGTTCGGGGTGCTGGCGCTCATCCAGGCGTCCTGGGCGTACGCTGTTCTCATCCTCCCACTCGTCGTGCTCTCGGCCGGGCTCGGGCTCGCGAACGGGCCTGCGTCGTCGGCCTCAACCGCCGCCGTCTCGGACGATCAGGTGGGTCAGGCATCCGGGATCTCGAACATGGCGCGGTACATCGGCGGCTCGGTGGTGGTGGCCTTGGTCGCGACGATCTTCAACTCGGTCACGGTCGATCGTTCCAGCGCGGGCGCAACGGCCTCGGAGGCGCTTGCGGACGGCCTCTCGTGGGCCGCGCTGCTGATGGCGATCCTGTCCGGCGTTGGGCATCGCGATCGCGCTGCTCATGGCTCGCCATCACCAGGCGCGCCCACGGGCAGTCGACCTTGCCGCTGCCGCGGCGGCTTCCTCGCACACCATCCCGACGCGCCCCACAGGCGTCTCAACGCCGTGATCGGCCGATGGGAGGCTCCGATGGCGCCGATGTCTCGGGCGCCGCGGTAAGACGATGTGCCGTTGGCTTGCGTATTCGGGTTCCCCGATCCGGCTCGAGGAGCTGCTCGTCAAGCGCGACCGCTCGCTGATCGACCAGAGCCTGCATTCCAGGCAGGGTGCGACGCCGACGAACGGCGACGGCTTCGGCGTCGGCTGGTACGAGGAGAGCGCGACCCCCAGGCTCTACCGCAGCACTCATCCAGCCTGGAACGACCGGAACCTGCGCGAGCTCGCCGCGGGGATCTCGTCTCACCTCTTCCTCGCGCACATCCGCGCGTCGACGGGAACGGCGATTCAGGAGACCAACACGCACCCGTTCCGTCACGGGCGCTGGCTGTGGATGCACAACGGGTTGATCCGCGAGTTCGCGCGCGTGAAGCGGGAGCTCGTGCTCGCAATCGACGAGTCGCTGTTTCCCTCGCTCGAGGGCACCACCGACTCGGAGGCGATGTTCTACCTCGCGCTCACGCTCGGGCTCGAAAGCGACCCGGTTACCGCCGTCGAGCGGATGGTCGGCCTCGTCGAGGAGACCGGACGCCGGCACGGCGTCGAACATCCCGTCCAGATGACAATCGCGACCACCGACGGACACAGCCTGTATGCGTTCCGGTACTCGAGCGAGGGCGAATCGCGATCGCTCTACTTCAGCACGCGCATGGATGCTCTGAAGGCCCTCTATCCGGAGAACGAAGCACTCGCCGGGCTGTCCGACGAGACGCGAGTCGTCGTCTCCGAGCCGCTCGGCGACCTCGAAGGTGCCTGGAACCAGGTGCCCGAATCCACCGTCGGCATCATCAAGCCGGGCGACGACGAGCTACGACCGTTCACGCCACACCGGTGAGCGTGGCGTGCAGCACTGCGGCCACGCAGTAGGCAACCACAGCTGAGGGCGAGAGCCTGCGGGACGCGACTTACGTCGCCCGAGGGCGTGCGGGTGCCGGAACCGGTTCCGTGCGCATGAAGGGCGAGCGGATCTGCAGCTTGCCCTTCCCGGTTCGCCTGCGGGGCTGCGAGCCCACGCCTGAGCTCATGCTGCTCTGGAGGCTGCTGATCATGCTGAGACGGGCACCGCGCATGTACTCATCGTCGGCAGCTGGGCGCCGTTCTTGATCGCTCGAACAGGTGAGCTCGTCGTTGTCGACGTCTCCCGAGCAAGCGAGCGTCGCAGTTTCAGTCTGCCGAAGCGGCCAAAGACCGGTGTCCGCGGGTCGATGGCGCCGACGTCTGAGCGGCCTAGCTCTCGCGCGACAGCCGCTCGCGCTGGCCGCACGGCGCGCAGACGACGACTGCTTCGTGGTTACCGTCTTCGTCTTCGACGAGCAGACCGCGCCAGCCGGCCGTGGTCGACTCACGGGCACCGCACGAGATACAGGCGAGTCGAGCCGGGGCAGTCCTTTCGATGAGATCGGCCATTCCGGCCGCGACCGCCTCCAGGCTCAGTGGGAAGAAGCCCTCACGACTGAAGTAGACGAGCCTTCTGAGTGCGCCCTCGTGGGCGTACGCCGCCTCGACTGGATCGTCTGCGGCAGTTATCTCGGCGAGGGCCGCAGTGGCGTCGTCGAGGCTTGCTTTGATCGCGTCCAGCTTCACGCATCGCAGTTTACGAGTGCGCGCCCGCCTCGCCACCCCGTCGGGGCTCTCACACGCCCTTGCGGCGGTTCACGTTATTCCGCCGAGATCGACGGGTCCGCACGCAGGCAGGGCGCCGAGAACGAGTCAGCTCGACTATCTCTCGACCACCGGGTGGCGTAGGATCCGACCTCGAGATGCGGCGAAGCGCGGTGGTGCTCATGGCGGTTCTGGCGGCTGCCCTGACAGCGGCTTCCGGACCGGCTCAATCAACGCATCGCTCGACGGCGCAGGTCGCAATCTTCTACTACACCTGGTACGGAACTCCCACCCGGGACGGCGCCTGGCAGCACTGGACACAGTACGGTGCGACGCCGCCGGGAAAGGTCGCGTCGAGCTTCTATCCCGCCCGCGGCGCCTACTCGTCGACCGATCCGCGGGTCATCGAGGCTCAGATGCGCGAGATCGCCGAGATGGGAGTCGACACCGTGGTCGTCTCCTGGTGGGGCCCGGGCTCGGTCGAGGACAGGCGCCTCGGTCCGGTGGCGGAGGCCGCCCATGAGGTGGGGCTTGCGGTCGCGATTCACGTCGAGCCGTGGGACGGACGGACACCAGGTTCGGTCAGGGCTGCGATCGATTCGCTGCGCGCCCTCCAGGTCCGGGACTTCTACGTGTACGACTCGACGAAGGACGACGATGTGGCCTGGGCAAGTGCGCTCTCAGGGCTCGAGTCGGACACCCACGTGTTCGCAAACACATGGCTTCCCGGCAAGGCGCGGGCCGGCGGCTTCCAGGGCCTGTACTCCTACGACATCGGGGTGTACCGCGGCGACTCGTTTCGGCGGACTTGCAGCTCTGCTCACCGTCTCGGCCTCCTCTGCGGGCCTTCGGTCGGGCCGGGCTTCGACGCCCGGCGCGCGACGCCGATGTCCTGGGTCGTCGACCGGCGCAAGGGAAGCCGGTACGACCAGATGTGGCAAGCAGCGGTCGACGCGGGCAGCGACGTCGTCACGATCACGAGCTACAACGAGTGGCACGAAGGGACGCAGATAGAGCCGGCGCGCGTGAAGAGGGGATACGTGTCATACGAGGGTGCCTGGGGGCTGACAGGCGCGGCCGCCGAGCGCGCGTACATCGACCAGACGCGGTACTGGGTCACTCGGCTTCGGAGCCAGTGACGAGCCTGGAGGCGCCGAGCACCGCCTCACCCGAGCAACCGGCGATCAACGCGGCTCGCAGGTCGTCCGACGCGACGCCTGCCAGCGATGGGTGCGCGAGATCGACGCTGGTGTCCGACCAGGCTTCGAGCCCGATCGCGTGGGCGCCTCGCTCACCGCCGATCGCGAACAGCTCGTCGGTCGTGAACACGCCGCGGGCGCCGCTTTGACGGCGGGCGATGCCTTCGAGCTCGCGCAGCTCCTCGAGCGGATCGATCCTGACATTCGAGTCCGAGCCGATGCAGAACGGAATCGACCGGTGACGCATCCGGATCGCCTGAATGAAGCCGTCGCCGAGGTCGGCCTCGGTCGTTGGGCAGACGCACACCGTCGCGCCCACCTGGGCGAGAAGGTCCAGCTCGATTCCATCGGCGTGAGTCGCGTGAACCACTGTGGTCAGGTCGGTCAGGCACCCGGTTTCGGCGAGCAGCTGGATCGGTCGCATCCCGTGCTCAGCGAGACACTCCTCGATCTCCCGTGGCTGCTCATCGGCATGAACGTGCAGTGGAAGCCCTTCGGTCGACGCGAACCGCCCGAGCTCGACCAGCCAATCACGTGGGCAAGCGCGCACGGAGTGGGGGGCGATGCCAACCCGGATGCCGGCCTCGCGAAGCTCCGTGACCTCGCTGAGGTACGCGTCGATCGAGGGCTGACGCATCCGCTCGAGACCGCCGCGGGCATAGGCGACGTGGAGGCAGACGAACTCGATGCCGACGTCCGCCGCTGCCTCCCCTGCGGCGAGTGCCTCGGCCAGCCCGAGGTAGTGAAACTCGCCCACCGCCGTCCAACCCGCGGCCAGCATCTCGCGGTACGTGGCGGCGTACAGCTCGCGCACGGTGCCGGGGGTGTGCCTCTCCGCCTCGGCGAGCATGCCGTCCCGCCAGGCCCAGAAGTCGCGACCAGCCGCACGTCCGCGGAGCGCCCGCTGGAACGTGTGCGTGTGGGCGTTGACGAACCCTGGAAGCGAAGGTGTGCCGGCCACGGGGCGCGACACTACCCTACGCACTGATGGGAATCGACCCCGGTTCAACCAGGCTGCGTCACCTACCCAACATTCTGACGCTGCTGCGCTTTGCGGCGATTCCGTTGTTCGTCGTTCTCCTGATCGACGAGAGCGACGGCCCGAGCTGGCCGGCGGGGATCGTGTTCGGGCTCGCCGCGCTCACCGATCAGGTCGACGGGTACCTCGCCCGCCGCTGGAAGGTCGAATCCGCATTCGGCAAGGTCGCGGACCCGCTGGCTGACCGCCTGATGATCGATGTCTGCGTCGTGATGCTGATCGTGTACGACCGTCTGCCGTGGATCGCCGCCATCATCCTCGGTCGAGACCTGCTGCTCATGATCGGCTACCGGTTCGTGGTGCCACGCGGCTACGAGTTCGAGGTGTCAAGACTGGGAAAGGCAGCGACCTGGGGACTGTATGCATCGCTCGGCTTTGTTCTCGTCACCGAGCAGGGGACGACCTGGCCGCTCGTCTGCTTCTGGATCTCGCTTGGGCTCGCCGTCGTTGCAGCGGGGCAGTACCTCGCGAAGGCACGACGCGAGGTCAGGAGCGTCAAACCCAACACGTAGCGTGCCGTCTGGGCGTCGTGTCGGGCTTGAAACTCCGAGCCCCTGAGAGCTGAGGTCGGGCACGTTTTGCGCCGATTTCCCGGCCGGAAGGGAGTGGTACTCCGGCGGCGAAACCTCAAGTTGAGGTTGACCCCTCTGCGTCTCTCTGCTTCCATCAATCGACGACACCGACGAAAGGCACCCTGTTGGAGATTCTTCCCGACCTCGACAGGCTCACTGATGAGGAAAAGGCTGACCTGATCGCGCGTCTCGAAGCGGAGGAGGGCACGACCTCCGTGCGGCGGCGGGTGCTGCATGTGCGGATCGATTACCTGCGCAAGGAGTACGAGGAGCGCGTGAAGGCACGCATCGCCGAGGGTCAGGAGCTTCCGATCCTCGAGCCGAAGGATCTGGATCGCCCGCTGTTCGAGGGGACCGGTGACCTTCCGGAGGAGCACGACCTCGGCCCGTTGCCCGAGCTCGCGTCGCTGTCCGACGCCGCGCTTCGCGACCTGATTCACGAGCTGGAGGTCGAGGAGGACGACGTCTCGTTCCATCGTCGCGTTGCTTCAGGGACACCTCGACATCGTGCGCTCCTACACGCCGGGCGACCCGCTCGACGTGGCCTCGCTCGCAAAGATGCTCTCGTCGGGTCGTCCTGGCGGCAGTGAGGCGGCCTGACCTCCGGATGCCTGTCCGCAACCACTGGGGTGCGGCCCACGTTCGGCTGGAGCCACGGCTCGGCTGAGGAGCCCACATGAGCCACGTGTATTGCGCCGAGTGCGGCTTCCAGAATACGGAGGTCGCGAACTACTGTCAGCGCTGCGGCGCATTCCTCCGGCACGAGCTCGACGAGAACACGCTCAGCCTCGGCCCGGGGGAGGTCGTCGGCGCCGACGGAGAGCTCGACGTCATCAGCGGCCCTGCTCTCGTCGTCCGTTCAGGTGGAGGCCGGGCGGGCGAGACGTTCGAGCGAATCGGCGAGCGAACCCTTATCGGGCGCTCACCCGAGTGCGACATCTTTCTCGACGACGTCACCGTCTCGCGGCGCCACGCCGAAATCGTGGTGGATGGGGAGCGGTTCACCATCCGCGACCTCGGGTCGCTGAACGGTACGTTCGTCAATCGCCATCGCATCGAGGACGCGGAGCTCGCCGATGACGACGAGGTCCAGATCGGGAAGTACCGCATGACGTTCCTCCTCTGATGACGACGACCGAGCACACGGGCAAGCGCCTTCACACGATCGGGGCAGTCTGCGATCGGCTGAACGACGAGTTTCCCGACATCTCGATCTCCAAGATCCGCTATCTCGAGGATCAGGGTCTTGTCCGCCCGCGTCGGACGCGCGGAGGCTATCGCCTGTTCTCCGACGAGGATGTGGAACGGCTCGCGACGATCCTTCGACTTCAGCGGGATCAGTTTCTGCCGCTCAAGGTCATCCGTGACGAGCTCGATTCACCCCGACCCGAGCGCAGTCGGCGCAGAGGCTCGGCTCTTCGCGTCGAGGAAGGGGAAGTCGACCTGGCGGAGCTGTGTGTCCGCGCCGAGGTCACGTCCGACTTCGTGCGCCGCCTCGAGGAGTTCGACCTCGTCGCACCACGGGTTGAGTCCGGGGAGAGGTTCTACCGCGAGACCGACGCCGAGATCGCCGTTGCGTGTGCGAGGATCGCACGGCATGGTCTCGACGCGCGCCATCTCCGAGCCTTCCGTACTGCCGCGGGTCGTCAATCGGCACTGCTCGAGCAGCTGGTCGCGACCGGCCTTCACTCGCGCGATCCGGAGAGACGGAGAGCTGCGATCGATGATCTCGAGGCGCTCGCCGGCGTCGCGATCGAGCTCGCCCAGTTGCTCCTGCTCAGGGATCTCAAGGAGGCGGCGGGTCGATGACCGTTGACGATCTCCGGTCGAAGATACGAGATGTCCCCGATTTCCCGAAGGAAGGGATCGTCTTCAAGGACCTGATGCCGCTGATAGCGGACGCCGACGCGTTCCGAAGCTGCGTCGACCTCCTCGCCGAGTGGGCACGTCCCCGCGAGCCGGCAGTGATTCTTGGCGCCGAGGCCCGCGGCTTCATCTTCGGAGGCGCACTTGCCTACACGCTCGATTGCGGTTTCGTCCCCGCACGGAAGCCGGGGAAGCTGCCGTGGAGGACGGTAGAGGCCACGTACGAGCTCGAATACGGCTCAGACACGCTCCAGATCCACGCTGATGCGCTCGAGCCCGGCGCGAGGGTGATCGTCCTCGACGACGTGCTCGCGACCGGAGGAACCGCCGCAGCGAAGATCGACCTGGTCGGGCAGCTCGGAGCCGTCGTGGTGGGAGCGCTCTTCGTCGTCGAGCTCGAGTTTCTGCACGGTCGTGACCGCATCGAAGGTCACGACGTGCATTCGCTGATCACGTACTAGACACCTTCCAGGGGAGGGTGGGCGCGCGTGCGACACACCCTTGGCCGATTGGTGCTCTCCGATCGCCACTTTGAGTGACGCGTTCCCCCACGGTTGGGGACGCGTGCCGTCCGGTCGACGGTGTAGAACAGTCTGGTCACCATTTGGTGGCTCCGTTGAGCGTGCGGCATCATCGGGTTCCGTGGTTCACTCCCGGGAGGGATGAGCAAATGACGCCGCACCCGCCGATGAGTCAGATTGTGGACACCGCCTCCGATCCGGCGCGTTCCAAGGGTCGACAACCCGACCTTCACCTCCTTCGAGATTGTCTTGCGCTGTCGGGACACCAGCGACGCCCGGCGCGGATCCGGCTCGCGGAGGCGGTGGGGGAGGAGTTCGCGCGCAAGCTGCTCAGCAGCGTCACGCTGACCTCACGCGCGAGCTAGACGCGCGCGCAGGTCGGGGTGGGGCCTCGACGCTACGCCGAGGAGCGGGTTCGCACGAGCACGAAGATCAGGAAGCCCGCCACGAGCGCGATCATGAGCGCAGTGCCCTTCCCGATCGCGATCGACACCATTCCGAAGAACAGGAACAGGAAGAAGACGACCGCCCAGACGAAGCTCTGGACGCCCCGATCGATGCTTGGTGCGCGGAGATGCATCGCAGCGATCCTAGCGTGGGGGCCGGCTCCCAGGCGCAGGAACCGGGCAGACATCGGACCAAAAAAATTCACCGAGCCGGTTGCGCTTTCGTCCACCTGCCACATTGACCTTCCGCTTGCGCGTAGTGCCTCTGTGACGGGCTTCGACCTACTCGCGCCCCGTGCTCGGTGCAAGAGGGAACCTAGAGCCGACAGCCCGAGAGGTCAAGGAGCTTCTGGATGAATTCCACGCTCTTTGCGGCATTTTCACTTTCCAGGGAGGCCTGACGTGCGCGCCATCTATGATCCGCGCGTGCGTGGCGTCCGCGTCTACGGCTTCGCGGCCGCGCTTCTTGCCGTCGCGGCAGTGCTCACAATCCTCGGTGTCGGTGACGCCGACGGGGCGCTACCGAACTGGCAGGCCTTCATTCTCGGGCTTGTTCAGGGCGCGACCGAGCTTCTCCCGATCTCGTCCTCCGGTCACCTGATCCTTGTTCCGTGGCTCGGCGATTGGCGCTATCTCTCCGACCACGAGGCGTTCAACCAGACGTTCGACGTTGCGCTCCACCTTGGCACGTTGCTCGCAGTCGTCGGGTACTTCTTCCACGACCTTGTCGGGCTGGTTCGTGCGTGGGGCTCGTCGCTGGCATCCCGGAGGATCCAGACGCACGAACAGCGACTCGCCTGGACGATCGTGATAGCGACGATCCCGGCCGGGATCGCCGGCCTGGCGCTCGAGGATGCGATTGCGTCGCGCCTGGGCGATCCCTGGCAGATCGCCATTCTCCTCGTCCGTGTTCGCCGGTCTGCTGTGGCTCGTCGACCGACGCCCGGCGACCAAGGAGATGTACGAGCTCTCACCGGTGAAGCACGGCTTGCTCGTCGGGCGTGGCCCAGGCGATCTCGCTCATGCCTGGCGTCTCGCGGTCGGGGATCACGATCTCCGCCGGTCGCTGGCTCGGTCTCACCCGCGACGCGGCTGCGCGCCTCTCGTTCCTGCTCGTCGTTCCCACCGTGCTCGGCGCGGTGCTGCTCAAGGGTGTGAAGGACGTGCTGCTCGGCGACCTGCCCCCCGGCTGGCGCGGGCCATTCGTGGTCGGAGTCCTTGCGGCGTGGGGGAGCTGCCTGCTCGCGATCGAGTGGCTCCTCCGATATGTCAGGCGTCATACGTACGGCCTGTTCGTGGTCTATCGGCTCTGCGCGGCCGGCGCGATCCTGATCATCATCGCTCTCGGTTTCCGCGAAGCAACGTTCTAGACACCGCGCTTCGCCGAGCCGTTCGACTGCCGCTCTGCCGAGACCGTGGGGAGGGTGGGTTTCGTGAACCATCCTGCTCAACTTGACATAACACACATTATCGTGTGTTGGCTCGATTCCGCGCGTTTTGGAGGGATCTACCTGAGCTGAGGGGTTGTATCGTCGCGCAGAGTGTGGGAATCTCGGTGCTGACGCGGTGCACGAGCTCCGCGCGAACGTCGGAGCGACACGATGACGGTCGTTGACATCGAAGGACTGCTTGCACAGGAGGACGTTCGGGCTCAGCTCGAGACCTGCGAGCAGGCCGGTTGGATTCTGACGCGTGAGCTCGCAGACCTGATCGAGCAGCACGAGCTGGCTCCACTCGAGCAGGAAGCGCTCCTGCGTGAGCTCGACAAGCGTGGAATCGAGATCGTCGAGAGCTCTGCGCCCGTCGCGCCGGCGCCCGTAGCGGCTGCGGAGACGACGACGGATGCGCTGCAGCTCTTTCTCCGTGAGGCCTCGCGCCATCCGCTGCTGACCGCCGCGCAGGAGGTCGAGCTCGCAAAGAAGATCGAGGCGGGCGACGAGCTTGCCAAGGCGCGAATGATCCAGTCGAATCTCCGCCTGGTCGTTTCGATTGCCAAGAACTACCGCAACCAGGGTCTCCCGTTCCTCGATCTCATCCAGGAAGGGACTCTCGGCCTGATCCGGGCTGTGGAGAAGTTCGACTGGCGCCGCGGCTTCAAGTTCTCGACCTATGCGACCTGGTGGATCAGGCAGGCGGTCGCGCGGGCCCTCGCCGACAAGGCGCGCACGATCCGCATGCCCGTCCACATCGTCGAGCGGCTCCAGAAGATGGGCCGCGCCGAGCGGACGTTGTGGACGCGGCTCGGTCGCGAGCCGACGATCGAGGAGATCGCCGACGAGGCAAACATCACCGTGCAGCAGGTCATCGAGGTTCGCGCTGCTGCGCGTGCCTCTACGAGCCTCGACGCGCCTGTCGGCGACCAGGAGGATGCCGTCCTTGGCGACTTCGTCGCCGGCGATGAGCCGCTGCCCGAAGAGACGGTCGAGCTCCAGCTCCGGAGTCAGGCACTCAGACGAGCCCTCCAGGGGCTTCCCGACAGAGAGCGTGAGGTCGTGATGCTCCGCTACGGCCTCGACGGAGGCGACCCGCGCACGCTCGAGGAGATCGGCCGGCACCTGGGCCTGACCCGCGAGCGCGTTCGCCAGATCGAGCTCGAGTCGTTGCGCCGCCTCGCGCTCGTGCGCGAAGTTCAGGCGGTCGGCGCGGAATAGCTCCCGGTCGGAATGCCTGGAGCTCTGTTCCTGCGAGACTACGTCCGGAGGTAGAGCTCGAGAGCCGGTGCGACCGAACGGAGCTCACGCAGAGCTCGGGTTTCGAGTTGTCGCACGCGCTCCCGGGTGATCCCCAGCTCCACCCCTGCCTGCTCGAGGGTCATCGACTCCCCACCGCCGAGCCCGAATCGCAGCGCGAGCACTTTCTGCAACCGGGGATTGAGCTCCTTCAGGGCACGAGCGACCTCGAGCGAGCGGAGGCTGTTCGATGCCTCGGACTCAGGGGCAAGCGCGTTGATGTCCTCGATGAGGTCGGCCATGATGCTCTCGCCGTCCCCGACCGGGGTCTCCAGGCTCACGTGCTCCTGGATGAGGTTGAGGAGCTCACCGACCCGTTGGGGCGGAAACCCACTCTCGTGGGCGATCTCGTCGACGGAAGGGTCGCGGTTCAGTTTCTGGCCCAGGACCCTGCGGGCCTTCTGGACACGGCGGACCTGATCGGCAACGTGTACGGGCAGGCGAATCGTCCTGCTTTGCTCGGCAAGCGCACGCTGCACGGACTGGCGGATCCACCACATCGCGTAGGTCGAAAGCTTGTAGCCCATCGTCCAGTCGAACTTCTCGACGGCTCGGATCAACCCCAGGTTGCCCTCCTGGATCAGGTCGAGCAGCGGCACATCAGCGCGCGTGTAGCTTCGCGTGACGGACATCACAAGTCGGAGATTTGACTCGATCAGACGACGCTTTGCCTGTTCGTCACCCTCGTCCTTGCGTCTCGCGAGCTCGCGCTCCTCGGCCGGAGTGAGCAGTCGACCGTCGCCGATCTGGCGCACGTACAGGCGCAGCGGATCCTGAGTCGGCTCCGCGGCGGCGCGAACGGGTTCGTCGGTCTTGTCGAACAGCGATTCGGCGGTGCCTTCCACGCCACAGCTATCGGCTTTTGACCTCCCCCACTTGAGGCATTGCAGAAATCCCGGTTTTCCCTCAAAGACTCGAGGACGGCGTCGACGGGGCGTCAACCGACCCGTCTGGTCGCACCGCGACGCCTTCCTCCACCAACCGCTCACGAACGAGAAACTGGAAGGCCGACCACGCGCCGGGCTGCACGTCGACCATGCGGTAGACCTGCCACTCCGAGAGAAGCCCGGGATTTCGTCTCTGCGCGTCCTTCCAGTCGGCCATCTTCGGGAGACGCCCCAACTCGCGTGCGAGCACTGCCCCGTCTGCCACTGCCCGCTCGAGCCGCTCTTCGCCGATCGGAACGTCGAATCCGGCCTCCTTGAGCGCGGCCGACAGCGAGCCGAACGTGTGCCAGATCAGCGACTTCGAGGCGACCCGCCGCCGATTCGCTGCGATGTCCTTTGCAGTCGGGACACGCCCCAGCTCGTCGCCGAGGCTGCGGAGCTGGCCGAGAAGCTCCTCACGGCTGATGAACCGCCTTGGCGAGAGGCCCGCGGCGCGCTTGGCAGCGTTCCACGTCCCGAAATGCTCGATGACGGTCTGAGGATGGACGGTTGCGTCGCTGTCCGCCGCAAACTCTCGCATCGTCGGAGAACGCCCAAGACGTCCGGCGGATGCGCGGAGCTCCTCGAGGATCTCGTCATCGGTATAGCGCCGACGCAGGCCCGCACGGAAAGCGGCAAGCGCATCGGTGTCGATGCCTTCAAGGGCAGGGTGCTTGCGGCGAGCTCTCGCCATGCAACCATGGTAGATCATCTTAGAGACTTTGCAAGTCGATCAGAGCGAGGGCGTGAGACCCCACTCGGTAACCTCGCCAGATGCGTGCTCTGCTGCCCGTCGAGACGGCCGCTGCCCGACTGCTCGGGCGGCTGTTGCGGCTCACGGGCCGCGGCGGCGGGACGACGCTTCCCGGAAAGCTCCTGTGGAGGCTCGATCCCGCGGCTCTCGGCCTGCTTGCCGAGCGCCTGCCGCTCGGTTGCGCGGTGATCTCGGCGACGAACGGCAAGACGACGACCTCGACGATCGCGGCGAACATCCTCGGCGCGCACCATCGACTTGCGTGGAACAACGCTGGGGCGAATCTCGCTTCCGGCGTCACGTCTGCGCTGCTTGCCGCCGACGACGCAGAGATCGGCCTGCTCGAGGTCGATGAGTTTGCCCTCCCGACCGTGATCGATCACACCCGCCCGAAGGCGGTCGTCCTCGGGAACCTGTTTCGAGATCAGCTTGATCGCTACGGAGAGCTCGAGCACATCGCCGAGCGCTGGCGCGAGGCGTCGGCGAACCTCGCGGAGTCGTCACTCCTGATCGTGAACGCCGACGATCCACTGGTCGCATCGCTCGCCGAGGGCAGGGGCAGGGCGCTTCGCTTCGGGATCGACGACCCGGCGGTCGCCCGCTCGACGCTCCAACACGCCGCGGATTCGAAGTACTGCGTCCGTTGTGGCGCGCCGTATTCGTACGCTGCCGCGTACGTCGGCCATCTCGGCGACTACCGCTGCCCCCGGTGCGGTCATTCGCGTCCTCCACTCGATGTTGCGGCGAGGACGATCGTTCTCGACGGACTCGAAAGCGCGACCTTCGAGCTCGTCACCCCGGTTGGGGACGCACGCGTTCGTCTCCCCCTCCCCGGTCTCTACAACGT
Source organism: uncultured Actinomycetes bacterium (assembly GCA_963724655.1). Lineage (GTDB taxonomy): Bacteria > Actinomycetota > Thermoleophilia > Gaiellales > Gaiellaceae > Gaiella. Next base: position 943,974 of record CAVRVG010000005.1, read on the forward strand.
CTACAACGCCCTCGGAGCTGCATCGGTTGCGCTGGCGTTCCAGCTGCCGCTCAGCGCGATCGTCGCGGGCCTCGAGAGCGCCCGCCCTGCATTCGGCAGGCTCGAGCGGGTCGAGGTGGACGGTCGTCGGCTCCTGATTCTGCTCATCAAGAATCCAGCCGGTGCGAACGAGGCGGTCGGGACGCTCGTCCACGGCGGGGTGCCGACGACCCTGGTGGTCGCGCTGAACGATGCGATCGCCGACGGGCGTGACGTGTCGTGGATCTGGGACGTCGACTTCGAGCCGCTGCTCGAGAGGGCGGAGCACATCGTGGTGACGGGAGAGCGGGCGGCGGAGCTGGCTCTGCGGTTCACCTACGCCGGGTTCGAGCCCGACCGGCTCGACGTCATTCCGCCCCTCGGCAAGGCCCTCGCTCGTGGGCTCGAGCTTGCCGGCCCGAACGGCGAGCTGGGACTGCTGCCGACCTACACCGCAATGCTCGAGCTGCGCCGGATCCTCGGCCAGGGCGGGCACGTTCGGCCGTTCTGGCAACGGGGCGGCGAATGATCATCCGCGTCGGACATCTCTACCCCGAGTACCTCAACATCTACGCCGACCGTGGGAACATCGCCGTGTTCGAACGCCGAGCACGCCTTCGCGGCCACGAGCTGGCGATCAGCGCGATCGGGCTCGGCGATGCCCTCATCCCAGGCGATCACGACCTGCTCTATATCGGGGGCGGCCAGGACAGGGAGCAGGCGATGATCGCTCCGGACCTCGCCGTGCGCTCTGCTGCCCTTGTAAGCGCTGTCGCGCAGGGAACGGCTGTGCTTGCCGTCTGTGGTGGCTATCAGCTTCTCGGGCGCGGATATCGCGGCAGGGACGGTGCGTGGATGCCGGGTGCCTCGGTGCTTCCGCTCGAAACGGTGGCCGGCGAGACACGGATGATCGGCAACGTTCTTCTCGAATGCGAGCTCGAGAAGGGACACACGCTGAGAGTCGCCGGCTTCGAGAACCACGCGGGACGCACGATCCTCGATCCCGGAGCACGACCACTCGGGCGCGTCCTCGCAGGACACGGAAACGACGGCACTTCCGGGAGCGAGGGTTGCGTGGTCGGCCGTGCGATCGGCACGTATCTCCACGGCCCTCTTCTACCCCGAAATCCCGAGCTGGCCGACACGATCCTCTCCTGGGCGATTGCGCATGCTCGCGACGCCGACCCTGAGCCGCTCCCTCCGCTCGGTGACGAGCTCGAGCACGCTGCGCACGCCGTTGCCGCCGCCAGAGCCCGGTCACGTGGCGGGCGCTAGAGCACCGAGCTAGTCGGCCCAGAGCGCCCCGAGATACACACACGGGTCGCCGGGCTTCCAGTGCTCGAGAAAGCGGTGGATCGGAGGATGCAGCACGATGTCGTCGAGCTCGTCGAGGCGAAAGAGACGGTGGCCGCGCACGGCTTCGTCGTGCGAGGCGACGCCGCTGAGCGAGCCATTCAGTGCGGCGGCGAAGACGATGTGCACGACATGCCTGGTCCACCGGCTCCGGTCGGGTGAGATCGACTCGATGATTGCGACCGGGCCTTCGAGCGGGAGCTCCTCCCCACCCGCACCGATTCCCGTCTCCTCGCGGAGCTCGCGATGCAGCGCTTCGACGAGCGTCTCTCCCCCCTCGACGCCTCCACCGGGAAGCAGCCAGTGCTCACGACCGCGCTTCTCGTGGCGACACAGAAGGATCGAGTCGTGCCACAGGAGCAATGCGGACACCCTGACTCTCGGCTCGGGCCTCATCTCACGTGCCCGACGATCCCAGTCCGCTCTCGCCACGGACGCTCGCTGGAAGCTCCGAGACCTCCTCCACCTCGACCTGGGGTAGCTCGACGAGAACGAGTTGCCCGACCCGCATCCCCGGCTCGACCACGAACGTGTCGTTGCGGTCGGTGTTGAGAAGGATGAGCTTCAGCTCCCCGCGATAGCCCGAATCGATCAACCCGGGCGAGTTCACCTTCCCGAGCCCGTGGCGGGCGGCCAGCCCTGACCGTGGCAAGAGCAGCCCGGCGTACCCCGAAGGGATCGCGACCGCGATCCCGGTGCCGACGACCGCCCGCTCGCCTGGCCCGATCTCGACGCGGTCGCACGCTGCCAGGTCGAGACCCGCGTCACCCGCATGCGCGCGACTCGGCGGGATCGCGTCCGGGCGCAGCCGAACAAAGGGAAGAGTCGAGCTCACAGACCCCGGGCGATCTCTTCTTCGGTGCCGGAGACCAGATAGGCCGCAAATCGCCTTGCGTCGCGGCGGGGAAGCTTGGCGCGAATCAGCACCCCGCCATTGACGTCCTCTCGATCTTCGATCGGCGCCCCGAGCCCGTACAGCGCAGACAACGCTGCGCCTTCCGAGTACGGGACGAGCAGGCGGACATCGTCGAAACGATTCCCGAAGATCTCGGCAATGTGCGATTGGAGCTCGGGGAGCCCCTCCCCCGTCTGCGCGGAGACGAGCAGCGCGTCCGGGTGCCGGTTCGACACGGCGACGCGCTCGGACGGCGTCAGCCGATCGATCTTGTTGAGCACCAGCTGAAGCGGAAGCTCTCGGGCGCCGATCTCGGACAGCACCGTCTCGACCGCCGCGATCTGCTCCGCCAGCCGCTCCGGTGGGAGCGACGCGTCACCGACGTGGAGCACCAGGTCAGCGATCAGCGTCTCCTCGAGCGTCGAGGCGAAGCCCTCGACGAGTTGAGTGGGGAGCTTTCGGATGAATCCGACGGTGTCGGTGACCAGATAGCTCTTCCCATCTTCGGAAAACGAGCGCGTGGTCGGATCGAGCGTCTCGAAGAGCCGGTTCTCAACAGAGACCTCCGAGCCGGTAAGAGCGTTCAGCAGCGTGGACTTGCCGGCGTTCGTGTAGCCGGCGAGCGCGACGGTCGGTGTCTCCGAGCGCCGACGTTCCTTTCGCCTCGTCCCGCGGTGCTTCTGCAAGTCGAGCAATCGGCGTTTCAGGAGTGAGATCCGCCGGTTCGCGAGTCTGCGGTCGGTCTCGAGCTGAGACTCTCCCGGGCCGCGTGTGCCGACGCCACCACCGAGCCGCTCGAGGTGCTTCCACATGCCTCGCATCCGCGGGAGGTTGTATTCGAGCTGCGCAAGCTCCACCTGGAGCTTTCCCTCGGCCGACACGGCGTGCTGCGCGAAGATGTCGAGAATGAGCTGTGTCCGGTCGACGACCCGGACTTCGAGAGCGTTCTCGAGGGCACGAAGCTGCGTCGGTGAGAGCTCGTCGTCGACAATCAGAACGTCCGCGCCGCTGTCGGCGAAGTCCTGCTTCAACTCGACGAGCTTGCCCTTCCCGACATAGGTCCGTGGGTCGGCGCTCACGCGGTGCTGGACGACGTCGGCGACAGGATCGACCCCAGCAGTCCGGGCAAGCTCCCGCAATTCGGCGAGCTCCTCCGTCGGGTCGATTCCCTTTGCAAGCACGGCAAGGAGGAGCCCCCGTTCGGGCTCCGCGCCCGGGCGGGGATCCGGCTGACGCAACGTCACTTCGGTCAATGATGCCGGTAGGCTCACCGGAGTGTCCACCCTCGCCGACCGCCTCGCGTCGCGGACGCTCGAACTCGTCGACATTGCCTCTGAGAGTCTGCACGAAGCCGCAATCAGGAGTCACGTTCGCGCGCTCGTGCCGGCGTCACTGACCCCGGCGTTTGTCGGCGACGACGCGGCGTTGTGGGTGCCGGCCAGACGGCCGGATGCTCCTCTTGTCGTACTCGCCGGTCATTACGACACGGTCCCGGCGCAGGGCAACTTTCCGGGGACAAACGACGGAGAATCCGTCCACGGCCTCGGCGCGGCCGACATGAAGGGTGGAGTCGCGGTCGCGCTCGAGCTCGTCCGCGACCTCGAGGAGACACCCGCCGCGGCGGTGGACGTCGCCTTGCTTCTCTTCGGCAAGGAAGAGCTGCCGCCGTCGTTCAACCCTCTGCCAGAGCTCTTCGATCGCTGCGAGCTGATCCACACGGCAGCGCTCGCGATTCTCCTCGAGCCAACTGCCGGAGCCGTGCACGCAGGCTGTGTCGGCGCGTTGACAGCGCAGGTGACGTTTCACGGCGTCAGCGGTCATGCTGCACGCCCGTGGCAGGCCGACAACGCCCTCGATCGGGCGATCCAGGGCCTCGCGGCGATCGCCGACCTCGGTCGCCGCGAAACGACAGTCGGTGGGTTGACGTTCTTCGAGACGGTGACGCTGACGCGGCTCGAGGCGGGTATCGCCGACAACGTGGTCCCGGAGAAGGCTGTCGCCACGATCAATCTCCGCTACCCCCCCGACCGCAGCCCCGAGGAGGCCGAGGCGCTGCTCGCGTCGCTGGTCCCGCCGGAGGCGACCATCGAGATCGTCGGCAACTCACCTCCCGCTGCGGTCGTCTCGGATAGCGCGCTCGTTCGGAGCCTTCTCAGCGCAGGGGCCACCGCGATTGAGCCCAAGCAAGCGTGGACCAACGTCGCAGACTTCACGACGCGCGGCGTGGATGCAGTGAACTTCGGGCCGGGTGAGCCGGCGTACGCACACCGGTCGGACGAGCTCGTGCGTGTCCCGGCGCTGGTTCATGCCTACGAGACGTTGCGTCGGTTCGTCGACGGGGTGCCGGCGTGATCTCACCGATCCTGCGGGAACAGTCGACGTATCCGTTCGTGCGGCTCAACCAGGCGGCAGCCGACAGGCGGGCGCGCGGTCTGGAAGTGATCGACTTCGGGATGGGAGACCCCCGAGAGCCGACCGATCCCCACATCCTGCAGGCACTCCGTGACGGTGTGCGCGAACGGATGGGGTATCCGACCGCCGCCGGCCTCCCCGAGCTCCGCGAAGCAGTCACCGGATGGGTGGCTCGCCGATTCGGTGTCACACTCGACCCCGACCGTCAGGTCGTCCCAACTCTCGGCTCCAAGGAAGCGATCTTTTCCTTTGCGCAGGTCGTCCTCGACCTTCCCGCAGGCCGCGACACCGTCGTTGTCACCGAGCCCGGTTACCCGGTACCTGGTCGCGGCGCCGAGTTCGCAGGTGCTCACGTCGTCGCCTTGCCGTTGCGAGAAGGCAACGGGTTTCTTCCCGACCTCGCTGCCGTTTCGGCCGATGTCTGGCGGCGGACGGCGCTTCTCTGGCTGAACTTCCCGAACAATCCGACGGGAGTCGTCGCTCCGCTCTCGTTTCTTGCGGAGGCAGCCGTGCTTGCAAGACGCCATGAGTTTGTCCTCGCTTCGGACGAGGCGTATACGGAGCTGTGGTTCGATTCCCCTCCCCCCTCCGCGCTGCAACTCGAGGATCTGTCGGGGGTGCTCGCCTTCAACACGCTGTCGAAGCGGTCTTCGATGACCGGCTTTCGGTCAGGGTTCGTCGCCGGCGACGCAGAGCTCGTGGCTGCGCTCAAGCAATTCCGTCCTAACGTCGGGACGGCGCCGCAGGAGTTCGTTCAGCGGGCCTCCGTGGTTGCCTGGTCGGACGAGCGTCACGTGGAGGTTGCGAGAGCGTCTTACCGCCGGAAGCGCGAGCTCTTTCTGGACCTCTTCGCCCGGCTCGGTCTCCGCGATGCGGGAGGGCCGTCGACCATGTACCTCTGGATCGCGGTACCGGATGGTGAGACATCGGAGCAGCACGCCGAGAGACTCCTCGAGCAAGGGATCGTCGTCGCGCCCGGCTCGTTCCTCGGGCCATCCGGGGAGGGTTACGTCCGCTACGCGCTCGTGCCCACACTCGAGGAGTGCGAGCGTGCGATCGCGCTTCTCGATGGAGCCTTGTGACACCGCATGAGCGATGATGCTGCGATGAGCCTTGGCACAGAGATCGACGCCCTCTGGGACGCCGGCGAGCTCGACGCCGCGCCGATCGAGGAGGCAATCCGCCTCCTCGACGCCGGAGAGATCCGCGTCGCCGAGCCGCGGGATGGCGACTGGTTCGTCAACGAATGGGTCAAGAAGGCGATTCTCCTCTACTTCAAGCTCCGCAAGGTCGAGCCGATGCAGGTCGGAGGGCTTCAGTTCCTCGACAAGATCCCGGTGAAGAGCGACTACGCCGATCGCGGCGTCCGGGTTGTGCCACCCGGCGTTGCGCGCTACGGGTCGTTTCTCTCCGAAGGGGTCGTGTTGATGCCGGGGTACGTCAACATCGGCGCCTGGGTCGGTCCCCGCACGATGGTCGACACCTGGGCGACCGTCGGCTCGTGTGCACAGATCGGCGCCGATGTGCACCTTGCCGGTGGGGTCGGGATCGGTGGCGTTCTCGAGCCGCCACAGGCCGCTCCGGTCATCATCGAAGACGGAGCGTTCATCGGCTCGCGGGTGGTCGTCGTCGAAGGCGTGCGTGTGGGTGAGGGCGCCGTGATTGCCCCGAACGTGGTGCTCTCCGCCTCGATTCCGATCATCGACGTGACAGGCCCGTCACCCGTCGAGTACCGGGGCGTTGTGCCGCCGCGCAAGGTTGTCCTTCCGGGTGTCAGGCAGAAGGAGTACCCGTCTGGCACGTATGGGCTCCAGTGCGCTCTCATCGTCGGCGAGCGGAGCGCATCGACGGATCTCAAGACATCGTTGAACGACGTGCTGCGAGAGTTCGAGATCGCGGTCTAGAGCGGCGTTTCACCCACGCAGGTCTGCTCGACAGGCCCGAGCAAGCTCGCATACGACCCGGCGAGGGTCACGAACAGATCCCCACCGGTCATGTGAACCGTTACCGGACTACCACACCAGCCACGGGCGACGGCAACCGCTGCCGCGGCGGTTGCAGACGATCCCGATGCGGGTGTCTCGCCTGCGCCACGCTCCCACACGAGGACGCGAAGCTCGTTGGGCCCTACCGGCTCGATGAGCTGCACATTCGTTCGCGCCGGGAACCGATCATGCGTCTCGACAAGCGGCCCAATCCGGAGAAGATCCGAGCGGGTTGCCCCGTCCATGCGGATGACCGCGTGGGGGTTTCCGACGGAGACGACGTTGACCTCGAGGACCCCGATCTCGGTGAGGAGCGCCTCAGCTGCCTCGACTCCCACCTCACCGACATCGATCTCCGCGTCGGTCGAGCCGATCATCCGCGCGTGAACAGCGCGGCCGACTGTCTCGATCATGACCTCTGAGCGGCCCGATCGCCCGGCGAGCCAACGCGCAGCGATCCGCACGCCGTTCCCCGACATCTCCGCCAGCGAGCCGTCGGGGTTCCAGATGACGATCGTCGCGGCAGAGGAGCTTTCGGAGACAACCTCGATGACGCCGTCCGAGCCGATCCCCGTGGCGACGTCGCAGAGCCGGCGGACGCGCGCATCGTCGAGCACGCCCGCTTCCGCACGCTCGACGACGAGATACGCATTCCCGAGCGCATGCCACTTCTCGAATCTCACCACTACCCGATCGCGTCGAAGTTGTAGCCGGCCGTCTCGAGCTCGGTGATCGCGCCTTGAATCGTCTTCCCTGCGTCCGAGGAGCCGATCGCCTCCATTTTTCCCGCGAGCTGGGTGATGTCAGAGATCGATCCGTCCTCGAGCGCGGCCCCGAGCTCGCCGAAATCGTCCGCAAGCTGGCCAAACCCCTTCACCAAGGCGTCGTTTGCGTCCTTTGCATCGTCAGGCGGGGTCAGCGATCCGAGATCGTCTGCAAAGGCCCGCAGCTCGGTCTCACCCCTCGAAACAACGACACCGAGATCCTTGAAGAGCTTCGCTGCATCAGCGAGGGATGTGGCTCCGCCGTTCGAGAGCGCGTCTGCCTCCTTCGAGATGTTCTCGAACTGCTGCGCGAGGTCGGTGCCGGCCGCGACGACCTTGGCCTGATACTCGTCCTTTGAGAGAGCCGAGCTCGACCCCCCACCGCCGCAACCGGCCACGGCGCTCACGAACGCGACCGCGGTGACGAGCAGCGCCAACTTCCGAATCACGGTGATCCTCCGATCGACATGTCCTGAATCCATGGCGACTCTAGATGCCTGGGCGACTCTAGATGATCGGTCAGTCCCGACCGGTCATCCGGCGGTGCCGAGAAGAGCACGAATCGCGAGCGTGTTCTCCTCGGCAGAGGCAAGGCCGTCGAGCGTGGCTGCGAGAGGCAATCGCCTCATCCACTTCCGCTGATAGCGGGCGTAGCGCCTCGTTCGCTCGGTGATCGCGGCAATCGCCTCCTCGGGCGGAAGGCTGCGGGCTTCACGCAGTCCGATGACGTGACGGGCGGTATCCGAGAATCTTCCGGCGTCTTCGGCCTCTTGTGCTGCGCCGCGGGCAAACATCATCGCCGTGCGCTCGGCGATGCGTCGATCGAGCTCCTCGAGGTGAACGTCGATGCCGACGAGGAGTGTCTTCCTCCGCATCTCCTGTGACCAGAGCCGGTCGCGGTCAGGTGTGAGAGAGAGCCCCAGCTCGTTCAGCTCGAGCGCTCTGACCACACGTCGACGGTCATTTTCGTGAACGACCTCCGCTGCACGGGGGTCCCGTTCGGCGAGCAGCGCGTGCGCTTCCGCCGGGCCGAGCTCCTCGTAGAGCGCGTCGAGCCGCTCCCTCGTGCCTGCCGGCGGCGGCGGCGGCAATCGCAGCTCGCAGAGGGCGGCGCGCAGGTACAGCCCCGTCCCACCCGCGACGACGACTATCCCATCCCGCGCGACGCACTCGTCGATCGCTTCGTGAGCGAGCCGCGCGTACTCGCCGACGCTCATCGTCTCACTCAGGTCTCGCACTGCGACGAGCCTCGTCGGCGTGGACGACTGATTGGTCAGGATGGGAACGCCTCGGTACACCTGCATCGCATCGGCTGAGACGATCTCGGCTCCGACCTGACGAGCGAGCTCCTCGGCGAGCTCCGTCTTTCCGGAGCCGGTGGGGCCGAATACGGCGACAACGTCGTAGCCAAAGGGCGGCGTAGCGTCGGCATCCGTTCCGTCGGGCGGTCTCGCGATCACGCCAGGACCCGATCGGCCTTCACGTCGTCACGAACGGACATGTCCGCGAGGGCTGTACCCCTGGGCCACCGGCCTCCTCCCCACGGCTCGAGCCTATCGCGGGAAATATGAAGAAAGACGCACCGCATTGCACCAGGACTGTGCCAGTCGTTCCACAGCCGGCGCGGCGGGCTCGGAGCCCTCCGATCCACGCCCTCAACGCGAGAGATCCGTACCGGATTCTCAGACGGTGACGTAGGAGCGCTCGGTGCCTCCCAAGGTCGTCGAGGTCGCCCGTTCGATGAGGACCTCGACCAGCGACCCCGGCGGTGCCTCGCCAACGAAGTTCACCATGGTGTTCCGGCGTGTTCGCCCGCGAAGAAGCGTCGAATCCGTTCGACTCGCGCCCTCGACGAGGACCTCCTCGACGCAGCCGACGCGCTCCTCGTTGCGCTCCGAGGCGATCCGTTGCACGACCTCGACGAGTCGCTGCATCCGCTCGCTCTTCACCTCGCCCGCGACCTGGTCCGGCAGCACGGCAGCATCCGTGCCCGCGCGCGGTGAGTACACGAAGGTAAAGGCGCTGTCGAAACGAACCTCGTCGACCATCTGAAGCGTCGCTTCGAAGTCCGCTTCCGTCTCGCCGGGGAACCCCACGATGATGTCGGTGCCCAGGGCAAGATCGGGAATTGCGAGCCGAAGGCGCTCGACGAGCCGAAGGTAGCGATCGGCGTCGTAGGTGCGGCGCATGGCCTTGAGAAGGCGCGACGAGCCCGACTGGAGCGGCAGGTGCACGTGCTCGCACACTGCGCCACACTCGGCGATGGCGGCGATCACCGGCTCGCGAAAGTCCTTCGGGTGGGGACTGGTGAATCGGATCCGATCGATGCCTTCAACCGCATCGCAGGCGCGGAGCAGCTCGCCGAACTCGGTGCGGAGGTCGGGAAGGAGGTCGCGGCCCCAGGAGTTGACGTTCTGCCCCAGGAGAGTCACCTCGCGGACACCCTCTGCTGCGAGTTGTGTGACCTCGGCAAGGATGTCACCAGGTCGGCGGCTCTGCTCACGGCCCCTGACCGACGGGACGATGCAATAGGAGCAGGTGGAGTTGCAGCCCATCGAGACCTGCACCCACGCGTTGAAGCGACGCTCGCGATGCTGCGGCAGGTGGCCGGCGAAGTGCTCGTGGGTACCGAAGCGACCGCGGGCGACCCCGATCCCCCCTGCGCCGAGCCACTCGCCGAGGTGTGGGATCGAGCCTGGCCCGAAGGCAACGTCGACAAACGGGTAGCGCTCGAAGATGACCTCGCGCTGCGCCTCGGCGTAGCAGCCACCCACTGCGACGACCGTCTCGGGTCGCCGTCGCTTGAGCGCGGCGGCGTCGCCGAGGTAGGCGGCCAGCTTCGTGTCGGGCTTCTCGCGGATCGTGCAGGTGTTGAACACGAGCACATCCGCCTCGGAGGCATCGTCGATCTCGCCGAGCCCGAGGGACTCGAGCATGCCCTTGATGCGCTCCGAGTCGTGAGCGTTCATCTGGCAACCGAAGGTCGTGACGTGGTATCGACGCACCGGATGAGTGTAGCCCTGGCTCCGTCGCGGACACACGCCCGGCGCAGGTCGGAAGTGACCGTCTCTTGGTTTCGCCAACAGCTTCGTCGGTCGGCACTCGCGCCGAACCAGGAACCTACTTGGCGACCTCGATCGCTCGGCTCTCACGGATCACGATGACCTTCACCTGCCCGGGATACTCGAGCTGGTCTTCGATCTCGCGGGCGATCTCGTACGAGAGCAGCGCAGTCCCGTCGTCGTCCACCTCGGTCGGCTCGACGATCACGCGGATCTCGCGCCCTGCCTGCAGCGCATACGCCTTTGCGACACCCGGCTTGGAGGTGGCGATCTCCTCCAACGCCTCGAGTCGCTTGATGTAGTGCTCCAGGTTCTCGCCTCTGGCTCCGGGCCGCGAGGCCGAGATGGCGTCGGCGGCGATCAGCAGCACCGCCTCGACCGTCTGCGGCTCGATCTCGTAGTGGTGTGCCTCTACGGCATGGATCACCCCATCCGATTCACCGTATCGCCGCGCGAGCTGTGCGGAGACGATCGCGTGCGAGCCTTCGACCTCGTGGGTCATCGCCTTGCCAAGGTCGTGAAGCAGCGCAGCGCGCTTGGCCGTCTTCACCCCAGCCCCCAGCTCCGCCGCCATCACGCCGGCCAGGTGGACGACCTCGAGCGTGTGGCGCAGGACGTTCTGGCCGTAGCTCGTGCGGTACTTCAGCCGGCCGAGGATCTTGATGAGCTCCTCATGGACGTCACCGCAGTTCGCCTCGAAGACGGCCTGCTCGCCTGCCTGCTTCACGACCTCCTCGAGCTCCGCCTTCGACTGGTAGAACATCTCCTCGATTCGCGCTGGGTGGATGCGGCCGTCCTCGATGAGCTTTTCGAGCGTGAGCTTCGCGATCTCCCGCCGGATGCCGTCGAACGAGGACAGAACGACGGCGTGCGGCGTGTCGTCGATGATGAAGTCGACACCGGTGAGGTGCTCGAGGGCTCGGATATTGCGCCCTTCTCGCCCGATGATGCGCCCCTTCATGTCATCGCTCGCGAGCTCGACGACCGTGACGGTGGTCTCGGCGGTATGGCTTGCTGCCACCCGCTGGAGTGCGTCGGCAACCAGAGCGCGCGCTCGGCGGCGGGCGTCGCCGCGAGCCTCTTCCTCGAGCTGTCTCACCGTCCGAGCCAGCTCGTGACGCACGAGGTCCTCGGAGCGATCGAGCAGCGCCTGCCGTGCTTCGTTGACCGTCAGGCCCGAGATGCGTTGAAGCTCCTCGAGTGCGGTGTCCCGCGCGGCCTTCGACTCGTCCTGAAGCGCCTTCAGATGCACCTCACGATCGCCGACTCCCTGATCGCGCCGATCCAGCTCGTCTGCCCTGAGCTCGAGCTCGGCCTCGCGCTGCGCTATCCGCTCCTCGATCTTGGCGATCTCGACTCTCCGACCGCCAACCTCCTCCTCCACCGCCGATCGGAGCCGCACGGCTGCCTCGCGCGCCTCTACCTGAGCCTCGCGCCTGACGGTCTCCGCCGCCCGTTCGGCCTCGCTCAGCAGACGGACGCGCTCGTCTTCTGCGCGACGCAACGCGGAGTCACGTGACGTCCGCAGCCAGATCGCTGTCGCCACTCCACCAGCGACGAGCCCCACCAGCACCGCGACGACCGTGAGCATGCACGCTCCTCAGGGAGGAATTTGATTCCCGCGATTCCACGCGGGTGCTCACATCCGGCACCGCTCATCCGTGCGGCCACCGTCCGTCCGGACACGTGCTACTCGTGGGCCAGCATGTCCTCCGGCGACACGTGACAATCGTCCGTCGTCGCCCGGTGAGAAGTGATGATCGTCGAGTGATTCACAAGACCAGCGGTTTCGGTGTTTGGCAGTTCGAGAATGTCGGATGCTGCATTCACATCCTAGTGGATTGTCCCACCTTTCAAGAGCTGCGCCGGCTCAAGCCTCGAGCTCGGTGCTCTGGAGCCGGCCGAGGTACGGCTCGAGCGTTGCCTCGGAGAACCCGCGCCGGGCGAGTCGCGCGAGCGTCTGGCGGCTGACAGTCCACCGCGCTCGAGGATCCGTGCCGCACGGGCCGCTTCGGGCTCGAGCGTCGAAAGCGACTCTCCGACGAGGTCGACCGAGATCCCACGCGCCTCCAGGTCAGCGCGAATACCCTCATCCCCCAGTTCTCTCCGGGCGAGTGCAGCCGCGCGCTCGTGGGCGAACCGCGCATCGTCGAGGATGCCCGCTGACACCAGCTTCTGAACCGCCTCGGCTCCATCCGACTTGCAGACACCGCGGCGATCGAGACGGGCAGCGAGCGTGGCGGTCGTCTGATCGGAGACCCGAAGGATCCGCTCGGCGGCGTCGAGCGCACGTTGACGACGAAGCGCCCGGTTCAGGTCACGAGCACGCTCCCGATCGAGCGACACCCCCACCGAGAGACCGGCAGCCGCTACGGCGCCGACGGGCAGCGAGCGCCAGGGCCGTCCATTCAGATGCACGACGACCAGATGACCGCGCCCCTCGCGGGTCGCCGTCACCACCGGTGCGCTGGCGGTGGTGCTCATGCTCAGGTGTCCACGACGGAACCCCTTTTACGCTTCGACCTCTACCTCCACCTCTGCTTCCACCTCGGTCTCGAGCTCCTCGTCCACGACCGGGACCACCTCGAGCCCGGCAAGATCAGGCCCCATCTGGGGCAGAAGCCGGGCGGACACGACCTGATCCGGGCCTGCGTCGGCCTGGATCTTTGCGAGGATCGCCTGGACGACATCGGGATGCTCTTTCAGGAACGCGTTGGAGTTCTGGCGTCCCTGTCCGAGACGCTCATCTCCAAAGCTGAAATACGAGCCGGACTTCGTCACGATCTTGCGTTCGAGCCCGACGTCGAGGACCGAGCCCTCCCATGAGATTCCCTGGCCGTAGATGATGTCGAACTCGGCCTGTTTGAACGGCGGGGCGACCTTGTTCTTCACGACCTTCACGCGGACGCGATTCCCGAAGGCCTCGGCGCCGTCCTTGAGCGTTTCGATCCGCCGGATGTCGAGCCGCACCGACGCGTAGAACTTCAGCGCGCGGCCACCGGGGGTCGTCTCAGGCGAGCCGAACATGACACCGATCTTCTCGCGCAGCTGATTCGTAAACAGGCAGATCGTGTCGGTGCGATTCAGCGTTCCGGCAAGCTTGCGAAGCGCCTGGCTCATCAGACGCGCCTGAAGGCCGACGTGGCTGTCACCCATCTCACCCTCGATCTCGGCCTTCGGTGTCAGCGCTGCGACCGAGTCGATCGCGACGATGTCAACCGCCCCCGAGCGGATGAGCAGCTCGGCGATCTCGAGCGCCTGCTCGCCGGTGTCGGGCTGGGAGACGAGGAGATCGTCGATGTTGACGCCGATGTGCTTTGCGTAGGTCGGGTCCATCGCGTGCTCTGCATCGATGAACGCGCAGATCCCGCCGCGGCGCTGTGCTTCGGCAATCACGTGGTAGACCAGCGTCGTCTTTCCGGACGACTCGGGCCCGAAGACCTCCACGACCCGTCCGCGCGGCAACCCGCCGATACCGAGCGCGAGATCGAGAGACAAGGAGCCTGTCGAGATGGCGCTGATGCTCACCTGCGCGCTGTCGCTCATTCGCATGACTGAGCCCTTCCCGAACTGTTTCTCGATCTGTCCCAGAGCTACGTCAAGCGCCTCATCACGGTTCATGTTCGTCGTGCCTCCTCGTTCGTCCGTCCACGTCATTCAGGTTGCACCGGAGTGCATGCGTCAAGGTAAGCAGGCCCGTCGGACGGAACGGGTGTTCGTATCGAGTCCCCTCACCTGTTCACCATGCTCACGGTCCCGAGCGTAGCCTCCGACCGCGAACGTCTTTGCGCCGAATGTGTGTCAGGTTTGTGTCAGCAGGCGACGAACGAGGTGGAGAGCCGCGACGGTCGCCCGCGATCGGATCCAGGTGCGCTCGCCCGGAAGCTCGAATGTCCGCGCCAGCTCGCCGTCCGGGCCGGAGGCGTGAAGGTGGATGAGGCCGACCGGCTTGTCGTCTGTCCCTCCACCGGGCCCCGCGACGCCGGTCACGGACACCCCCACGTCCGCTCCCAGGCGTTCCCGGACACCCCTTGCCATTGCGGCCGCAACCTCGGCCGACACGGCGCCGTGGGTCACGATCATCTCCGCGGGCACAGCGAGCTCGAGCTCCTTCACTCGATTCGCGTAGGCGACAACGCCCCCCACGAACACGTCGCTGGCGCCGGGCACATCGGTGAGGCGACCGGCAATCAGCCCGCCGGTGCACGACTCGGCTGTCGCGAGAGTGAGACCTCGACCACTGCACAGCTCGAGCACGATCTCCTGGATGCTGCGCTCCTCCTCACTGAAGAGGTACTCGGCGAGCGGCTCCGCTCAGCGCCCCCGCGAGAGCGTCAGCGCTTTCCTCGGAGCCGGATTCGACGATGTAGTCGACGTGGATCTCGAAGTCGCGTGCGCAGATGGTCACGTCGACACCGTTCCCATCGCCGCCGGCTTCGGCGAGAGCCTTGGCAACGGCGGATTCGCTCACACCGTAGTACCGCTGGACCCGACGAGACGGTAAGCGGGCGCCCGCGAGCACCGCCCGCAGCTCTACGGTCTCGACTGCGCGCGGCCAGAGCCGCTGAAGCTCCCCGGGCGGCCCCGGAAGGACGACGAACACGCACGCGTCGGCTTTCGAGAACGAGCCCGGGCGCAGTCCCTGCTATCCCGAGGACGGTCGCTCCCTCGGGAATCGTGGCCTGCTTGCGGACACCCGGAGCGAAGTCGGCGTATGGTCGTCCCATGCGCTCGGCGAACCTCCGCGACACGGCTTCGATTTGCGCCTCGAGCTCCCGGGTCGACCTGCAACTCTCGGTCGGCCACCCGAGCGACCAACTCGACCGTTCGGTCATCGTGCGTCGGGCCGAGCCCACCGGAGACGAGGCAGACCTCGGCGCCATCCTGACCCTCTCGCAACGCCTGCTCGAGCTCGTCCGGCTGGTCCCCGACGACGATGATGCGCGCCGGCTGGAGACCGAGCCGCAGTGCTTCACGCATGTAGAACGGGCCGTTCAGGTCCGTCCGCTCGCCGCGAACGAGCTCCGACCCGGTGACGATCGCTACGGCACGAGGCCGCGCCATCAACCGACGAGCGAGCCGACGCCGACCGTGAGCTGACCGCTCTCGATCGTGGTCGCCGGGACCCGCTTGCCATCGACCTTCACCACCACGTTCGTCGGCCGTGCAACCGAGAGATACAACGTCTTTCTCGTGAACCGTTGCGAGCGGCCGCGCTCGAGTGTGCCGCTGAACAGTGGCACGCCATCGGCAGCGCCGACCCGCACCTCCATGAACGTCGCCCCCTTCGTGGCGGAGACGAGCAGCGTCACCTTGCCCTTGACTCGCGGCTGCTGAAGGCCCGTGTTGACGCCCTGCACCCGCGGCGTGTCTTCGCCTCCGAACCGCCAGGCGGCGATGACGAGCGCGGTCACGATCACGATCGCGCCGAGGGCAAGGGCAACCGTCCGCGATTCTCCGCCACCATGGCGTCGCTCTCGACCGCGGCTCGCGCGGGTGGGAAGCCGAGGAGTCGCCTCCTCGTCCAGGCCGACGTAGCGCGAGTTGTACTCGTCGACGTAGAGGTCGCCGTCCAGACCAAGAGAGTCTGCGTACACACGGAGGAACCCCTTTGTGTACGTGTGTCCGGGAAGCTGCTCGAAACGCTCTTCTTCGAGATGCCGAAGGTACTTGGCGCGCACCTTCGTCCGCTGCTCCATCTCGTCAAAAGCCAGACCCTGCCGGGTCCGCGCCTCTCGCAAGCTCGAGCCGATGTCGAACATGAGCCGGGTAGGTTACCCGACCGCTGCCGGAAACAGCGAGCCTTCTTCGGAAGTCGATGCCTAGGACGTCGGAGGAACGGGACGCGACGACGCTTGCGCTCGCAGCTCGGCCCGAACACCAGGCTCGCAGAATGCGAACTCGATCGCCGTCGACTCGATCCGCTCGAGGTCGTCGGAGGTAAGCCCCGCATCGCTCAGCTGCCGAACTTCTCGGCTGAGGCGCGTATCCACCGTGATCGGGTTGTCGTCTCCGAGTACGACGTTGCAACCCGCCTCGAGGAACCGATGAATCGGGTGCTCTCCGATCGACCGCGCCGCGCCTGTGAAGACGTTCGAGGTCGCGCACACCTCGAGGCACATCCCGTGATCGACGGCCCAGCCGAGCACTTCGGGATCGGAGCCGAGACGGGTTCCGTGCCCGATCCGGCGAACGCCGAGGATCTCGTGCGCGTCGAGGACGTTGCGCGCCGGGCCTGCCTCGGCGACGTGAGCCGTGAGCCCCAGACCGGCCGCGGCCGCACATCGGAACGGCGCCACATAGGGCTCGAGGTCGGGATACAGCAGCTCGTCGCCGGCCACGTCGAACCCCACCACACCGCTTCCTGCACGCGCCGCCGCAGCGCGTGCGACGGCCATGTTCTCCTTCTCGTCGTGATGCCGCAGCGCGCACACCACCACTCCCGCCGAGATGCCTGCGTCCTGCGCTCCGCTCGCCACGCCCTCGCAGACCGCCGCGATGACTTCGTCGACACCGAACCCGTCCCGGGCGTGCGTCGTCGGGCCGAACCGAAGCTCGCAGAACGAGCACCCGTCGGCCCCAGCATCGAGCACGGCCTCGTAGGCGACCCGCGAGAGCGCCGCGTATGACCCGAGCAGCGGGTATGCCGCTGCCACGTGAGCGAGAAAGACCGTGAGGTCACTCGGAACCCGCATCACGAGCGCGGCGTCCCAGCCTCCCTCCGGCTCTCTCACGCCTGTTGCCGCGGCGAGCTCAACCGCTGTCTCGAGCCGGACGCACCCCTCGAGATGCGTGTGGAGATTGATCGAGGTCACGTCAGAGGCCGAGCCGGTGGACTGCTTCGAGCGCGACCTCGATGCTGTGCTCCCAGCCCGTGTGCAGCCGGGTGTTCGGAGCGCCGTAGACGACGTCACCGGTGACGAGGTTCGCCGAGACCGCACACACCATTCCCGCCCGCAGACCCCGCTGGCGCGCGACGACGAACAGCGCCGAGCTCTCCATCTCGACGTTCAGCATGCCGAGCTTCGAGAGCTTCTCGATCCACTCCGGCGTCTCTGCGTAGAACGCGTCGTCGGTCGCGTTGAGCCCCGAGTGCGAAGCGAAGCCACGAGCAGCTCCGAGCTCGTCGGCGACCTGCTTGAGAGCGAGCGTCAGCTCGAAGTCGGGGACCGCGGGGTACCCGGTGGCACGTAGGCGGCCGTCGTCCCGTCATTGCGCAGCGAGCCCTCGCTCACGATGACGTCGCCGACTCCGACGTGCGGCTGGAGGGCCGCAGTGCTTCCGACGCGGATGAACACCCGACCGCCGACGCGCGCGAGCTCCTCGACGCCGATCGCCGTGGAGGGGCATCCCATCCCACTCGAGCACACCGTGATCAGCCGGCCCTTGTAGTGCCCGTTCATCGTCCGGTACTCACGCTTGTGCGCGACCTCCACCGCGTCGTCCAGCATGTCTGCGATCAGCTGGACCCGGAACGGGTCGCCCGGCATGAGCACGATGTCGCTGATCTCACCTTCGGCGACACCGACGTGGTACTGGGGGCCTGTCAGGCCAATCGTGTCCTTGTCGACGAACTCGGTCATCGGTCTCGGTACCTCCTGATGGTTGCGCCACTAGGCACTCCGTCGTGTCAGCTCATTCGAGATGGACCAGCAAAGCGTAGACGCCGAGCGCGATCGCGCCCGAGCAGCCGATGCACACGCCGAGATCCCGAGCACCCTTCCGGCGGTTGCCGCCTTGAGCCGGGAGCCACCCTCGATCGATGCGCGACTGCGAGCGCGCACCGCCCGCGCGAGAGCGATTGCGCCGACGCCGAGAATCAGCGCCGCAGGAACGGCGAACCCCGCCTGCAACAGCGTGAAGTCCTCCGACAGCTCCGACGCGCCGACCGCGGCCGGCACCGCCAGCACGGCGAGAACGCCGAGCACGACCGCGGCAAGCGCCTTTGCACCTTCGGTCGACATCGCCAGAGCGCTACTTCTTGTAGGGGCGTCCGACGGCCGCCGGTGGGGTCGAGCGGCCGATGACCCCGGCGACCGCGATGAGCGTGAGAACATACGGAAGCGCCTGGAACAGGACCGACGCCGACTGCGAGTATTCGGGCAGCCGTGTGGCCAACGCGCTCGAGAATCCGAACAGCATGCACGCTGCAGCGGCGCCGTACGGTCGCCAGTTCCCGAAAATGAGCGCCGCCAGGGCAATGAAGCCGCGCCCCGCAGTCATGTTCTCTCCGAACGAGTTGAGGAAACCGATCGAGAGGTAGGCGCCACCCGCGGCCGCGAGCATCCCGGAGAGGACAACGGCGCCGTACCGCACGCCATAAACGTTGATCCCGACGGTGTCGGCGGCGCGTGGGTGCTCGCCCACCGAGCGAATCCGAAGCCCGACAGGCGTCTTGAACATGACGATCGAGGAGACGACGATCAGCAGCAGCGCTAACCAGATCATGAGGTTGAGCTGCGAGAAGATCGGCCCGAAGAACGGGACGTCCTCGATGAGCGAGATGTGGACGCTCGGAATGCTCTCGATGCTGTTCGACGAGGTCCCCTGCTGGCCATAGATGTCGATGTACAGGTACCCCGTCAGGCCGAGAGCTAGGAAGTTGATCGCAGTTCCCCCGAGGATCTGGTCGGCGCGAAGGTGGATTGCGAAGAATGCGTAGACCAGGGCGGCGACCCCACCGGACAGGACGCCGGCCGCCAGCCCGAGGATCCACGAGTCGGCCTTGTCATCGACCAGAATCGCGAAGAAGGCGCCCATCAGCATCATTCCCTCGAGACCGATGTTGACCACCCCGGAGCGCTCGGAGAACATGCCGCCGATCGCCGCGAAGATGAGCGGCGTCGCGTAGCGGAGCATCGCCGCGAAGAGCGCCGACCAGACGACGACGGTCTCGAGCTTGCCGACACCCGAGAGGGTCGCGAGATACCCGACCGTAAAGCCGATCACGCCGGAGGCGATCGCGAACCCGCCGAACCGCCGCTCGCCTCTGATCGCAACGCCGATGCCGAGCATGACCGCGATCAGGCAGACAACGAGGCTCCAGACCCATGAACGCGCGGTGATCGGAGGCAGCGCCAGCCAGGCGCCGCCGATCCCGAGCACGATCCCGATCCAGGCGACTGCGCGGAACCCACTTGGTAGGCGCTTCCGGAGCCCGGCAGGCCCGTCGGGTGCCGTGGCCGTCGCCTCCACGTCACTCATGCGGCCGTCGCCTTTCGCCGGTGCATCCGGCGCAGGAGCGTCAACACGATCACGTCCGCCCCGACGAACAGGACGACGAGCCCCTGGATCAGGAGCGTCAGGTTAGAGGCCAGCTCGGGCTGGAAGATCGATGGGTCGAGATTGCGAGTCGACGTCCCGTTGACGAGCGCGGCGAAGAGCAACGCCGAGAGGCCGACACCGATAGCGGTGTTCCGGCCGAGCAGGGCCACAGCGATGCCGACGAACCCGATCTGGGAGGCGGTGATGTCGCTCGTGGCGATGTGGAACTGCCAGCCAAGGATGTCCATTGCCCCGGCAAGACCGGCGAACGTGCCCGAGATCGCCATTGCCAGCACGTAGTTGCGGGAGACGCTGATGCCCCCGTAGCGTGCCGCCTCCGGGTTGAAGCCCACCGCCTTGACCCCGTAGCCCAGCGTCGTGCGGTTGAGGATGATCCAGTAGACGACGAGGGCTGCGACCGCAATGAAGATGCCGATCGACAGACCCTGGAAGTCAGGGTCTCCCCAGAACACGGGGAGCTTGGCGCCGTCGTTGACCGTCTCTGAGATCGGAATCGCAGGCTGCTCGGCATTCTGCAGCGGCCCTCCGATGCCGAACAGGAACTGTCCCACCCGGATCGCAATCCAGTTGAGCATGATCGTCGTGATCACCTCGTGGGCGCCGACGGATGCCTTGAGGAAGCCCGCGATGCCCGCCCACACCGCCCCTGCCACCGACGCGACGACGATTGCGAGGATGACGTGGATGAACGGGTTGAGACCGGTGAGCGACGAGCCGACCCAGATGGCGAAGAACGAGCCGACGAGGTACTGCCCCTGGCCGCCGATGTTGAACATGCCGCAGCGGAACGCAAATGCGACGGCCAGGCCCGTGAGGATCAGCGGAGTCGTGATGAGCAGGGTCTGCTGGAAGTTGAGCGCTGCCGTGAACCGCTCAGCGCCGGTGACCCACGGGAAGAGCCAGTTGAGACCCGACCCGTCGAAGATCGCCTTGTAGGTCGCCAAGGGGTTCTTGCCCGTCGTGATGAGCACGACCAGGCCCCCGACGAAGAACGCGAGCACCGCCGTAAGGACGGGCGCCAGGATTCCTTCGGCCTTCTGAGCGATCGCGTAGCGCTCGGCAAGGGACGATCCGACCTGCGGGCCGAGCCCGCTCGGATCCTGGGGCGCCTCGTCGTGGGCCGCGGGGCCTCTTGGCTCCTCGCTCACGCGGCCAACTCGCGGCCCCGTCCGCCGCCGGTCATGAGGATTCCGAGTTGCTCCTCCGTCGCCGTCGGGTCGAGCTCACCCACGATCTTGCCCTCGTAGATCACGAGAATGCGGTCGGAGAGGGAGAGGATCTCCTCCAGCTCGAGCGAGACGAGAAGGATGCCGCGACCTTCGTTGCGCTCCTCGACGAGGCGCCGGTGGACGAACTCGATCGCGCCGACGTCGAGACCGCGGGTCGGTTGCGCAGCGATCAGCACCCGCGGGTCGCGGCTGATCTCACGTGCGAGCACGACCTTCTGCTGGTTGCCGCCCGAGAGCCCGCCGGCGCGGGTGTTGGCGCCACCGCCGCGCACGTCGAACTCTGCGACGAGCCGCGTGGCCCGCTCGATGAGCCGGCGCGGGAAAAGCCACCCGAACCTCGAGTCCGGCGCGCTGCGAAAGTCGTGCAGTGCGATGTTCTCGGCGATGGAGAACTCGAGGACGAGGCCGCGACGTTGTCGATCCTCCGGTATGTGACCGAGGCCTGCGTGGTAGTGGGCGAGCGCGGTGAGGTTCGTGAGGTCGGCGTTCTCGAGCCGGACCGTTCCCGCAGCGACGGGGAGCAACCCGCTGAGGGCATCGATCAGCTCTGTCTGGCCGTTGCCGTCGATGCCGGCAATGCCGACGATCTCGCCGGCGCGCACCTCGAAGGAGACGTCGCGAACCTTTTCGAGGCCGCGATCGTCGAATGCGCTCAAGCCCTCGACCTGAAGCAGGGGCTCTCCCGGCTGTGCCTGTTGCTTCTCGACCCGCAGCAGGACGTCGCGACCGACCATGAGCCGTGCCAGGCTCTCCTCGGTCGCCCCCCCGGCATCGAGGGTCTCCACCTTCAACCCGCGACGAAGCACAGTGATCCGGTCGGCGATCTCGAGCACCTCGTTGAGCTTGTGGGTGATGAAGATGACCGACTTCCCCTGGGCGGTGAGGCTCCTGATGATCGCGAAGAGCTCCTTCGCCTCCTGCGGGGTCAGCACGGCCGTCGGCTCGTCGAGCACGAGAATGTCGGCACCGCGGTAGAGCGCCTTCAGGATCTCGACGCGCTGCTGCTGGCCGACGGTGATGTCCTCGACGAGCGCGTGCGGGTCGACCACGAGGCCGAACCGCTCGGAGATCTCCCGGACGCTTTCCTCGGCGGAGCGCTGATCGAGGAGCACCTTGCGGTGCGTCGGCTCGACCGCGAGCACGATGTTCTCCGCCACCGTCATCACCGGGATGAGCATGAAGTGCTGATGCACCATGCCGACGCCACGGTCGATCGCGGCGCGCGGCGACCCGAGCTCAACCTGCTCGCCCTTGATCAGGATCTCACCCTCCTCGGGCCGGTAGAGACCGTAGAGGACGTTCATCAGCGTCGACTTGCCGGCGCCGTTCTCTCCGAGCAGAGCGTGCACCTCACCCTCGTAGAGATCGATGCTGACATCGTCGTTGGCCACGATTCCGGGGAAGCGCTTCGTGACGTTCCGCATCTCGAGGACGGGCTGGCGGTCGGGCATCGCGTGACGATACTACGGGCCGGAAGGCGAGGTCGTCGGGCGTACGAATGAGAGAGGGCGGGCCACTGGCCCGCCCTCTCCGGTTCGCTGACGATTCTCCCGAAGGAGGATCGTTACTTCTTCGGCGGCTTGATCTTGCCCGCTGAGATCTGCTTCGAGACGGCGGTCAGCTTGGCGATGATCGCCTTGCGATTCGTCGCCTTGACGCTGACCTTGCCGAAGCCCACGCCACCGTTCTTGACGGTGTAGAGCGAGTCCGCCCCGCCCTCGAACGTCCCCTCCTTGACGTCCCGGATCATCCGGAAGACGCCGAGGTCGACGAGCTTGAGCGCGCTCGTGAGGATGTGCGGGCCGAGGAAGCCCTGGTCCGTGTCGACACCCTCGCCCCAGACGCCCTTCTCCTTGGCGGCCGCGAGCGCACCGAGGCCGCAGTTACCCGCCGCCTGGAAGACGACGTCGGAGCCTGCGGCGATCTGGTTGAGGGCGATCTCCTTGCACTTCGCCTGATCGACGAAGTCCTCGGAGTACGCCGTCGACACCTTGATGCCCTTCTTCGTCGCCTTCGCGCCCGCCTTGAAGCCCGCGAGGTATGCGACGACGGCAGGCACGGCCTGGCCGCCAACGGCGCTGACGCTGTTCGACTTGGTCGCCAGCGCGGCCGCGACGCCCATCAGGTACCCGGACTCATTCTCCGAGAAGAGCGCGCCGCGGAGATTCTGCGGGTCGCTCTTCATCCAGCTCTGGCTGTAGTCGATGATCCCGAACGACGTGTTCGGATACTTCTTCGCGGCCTTCTCGATGTCTCCACCCATCAGGAACCCGCACACGACCACCGGGTTGTAACCCTGGCGGGCAGCGGTCGACAGGTTGGGAATGTAGTCCGCGGACGACTTGGAGATGAAGATGCGGGCGGTGATACCCAGCTGCTTCCCGGCGGTCTTCACACCCTTCGCGCAGAGGTCGTTGAAGCCCTTGTCGCCGAGCCCGCCGATGTCCGTGATGACGGCGGCCTTCGTGGTCTCGGACTTCTTGGCTGAGGCGGCAAAGCCACCTGTGGTGATGGCCAGCGCGAGGACCGCAGCGAGCGCGATCGTGGCAGCGCCCATCAATTTCCGTACTGACACGTACCCTCCTTGATTCCGTATATGAATCGAGCCTTCCCGCGACTCAGACGCCCGGGGATGCCCGAAAGTTGGCGGATCGATCGGCGATGGTACAGCGTTCGGCCCGCACGTGTCGTCCGCGACTCGCCGCGACGGGGATCAGCGATCGTCGTCGATGACCGATGCGAGCTGATGCTCTTCGAGCAACACCCGCCGCGGCTTGGAGCCTTCGTAGCCTGAGATGATCCCACGGCGCTCGAGCATGTCGATGAGGCGGCCCGCACGGGTGTATCCGACCCGTAGTCGGCGCTGGATGAGCGAGACGGAAGCAGTCTGCGTCTGGACGACGATCTCGATCGCCTTGTCGAGCAGCGGGTCTTCGTCCGGGTCGAAGTCGAGCTCGTCCGCGCCTCCCTCGGTGGGCGCCGTCTCAGGCATCTCGAGCAGAGTCTCGTCGAGCTGCTGACCCCGCTGCGCACGGCATTGCTCGACGACCAGGGCGACCTCGTCCTCGGTGACGTACGCGCCCTGCACGCGCTGCAGGCGCGAGGTGCCGAGTGGCTTGAACAGCATGTCACCCTGGCCAAGCAGGCTCTCGGCCCCCGAGCCGTCGAGGATCACCCGAGAGTCGGTCTGGCTCGAGACGGCAAAGGCGATCCGGCTTGGCACGTTCGCCTTGATCATTCCCGTGATCACATCGACCGACGGCCGCTGGGTGGCGAGCACCAGGTGGATGCCGACGGCGCGAGACTTCTGCGCGAGCCGAATGATCGCGTCCTCCACTGCCTGAGGCGAGACCATCATCAGGTCGGCGAGCTCGTCGATCACGACAAGCAGGTAGGGAAGGGTGTCCTCTCCCCTGGCCCGGAACGTGCGATTCGCCTCGGGCAGGTTGCGGGCGCGAACGATCGACAACCGCTCGTAGCGGCGCTCCATCTCGGCGACGACGTTCTGGAGAACCGCCGAGGCCTCCTTCGGGCTCGACACCACAGGGGTCAGGAGGTGGGGAATCGACTCGTAGTAGTTGAGCTCGATCCGCTTCGGATCGATCAGGATCATCCGCACCTCGTCAGGTGTCGCCCGTAGCAGGATCGAGGTGAGGAGCGTGTTGATGCACCCCGACTTGCCCGACCCGGTCGTGCCGGCGATGAGGAGGTGCGGCATCCGCGCGAGGTCCGTCCAGACGGAGTTGCCGCTGATGTCCTTGCCGAGCCACACGCTCAGCGGGCTTGCCGTTGCCGGAAGCTCGTCGAAGATGTCACCGAGGGTCACGAGCCGCGGAGTGAGGTTCGGGACCTCGACTCCGACCGCCTGCTTTCCAGGGATCGGCGCGAGAATGCGGATCTCGGTGGTCGCGAGCGCGTAGGAGAGGTCATCCTTGAGCGCCGCGACCTTCGAGACCTTGGTGCCCGGCGCCAGCTGAAGCTCATAGCGGACAACTCGCGGTCCCGCGATCTGGCCGACGATCGTGGCGTCGACCCCGAAGTGCGAGAGCGTCTCGACCAGCAGCTTTGCAATGCGTGCGCTCGTCTCGCCGCTGTCCGTCCGGACAGGAGCGCTCTGCTTGAGCAGCGCCTTGTCGGGAAGCCGATAGGGCACCCCTCGCGGCGGTCGGTCGAAGCCGAGAGCCTCGGACTCCCTCGCGTCCTCGGCGGAATGGATAAGCAGCGGCGACGGTTCGCTCGCCGGGATCGACTCGGCCGCAAGCACATCGGGATACGCCTCGACCCCGTCGACAAGCGTCGTCGAATGTCGAAGCGGGCGGCTTGGCTCGAGCTCGCCCATCGTCTCGGCCGTATCGTCGTCGTTCCAGTCGAGATTGTCGAAGGTGCGGCGCGCCGCTGTCCCGGCGCGGACGGAAGCTGCACGAACGACGGTTCCCGAGCCGCGTAGGATCGCGCCGGCCGACGCCCCGGTCACCAGGAGCACGCCACCGAGAACGATTGCAACGCCGATGATCAGCGAGCCCGTGCTGCCGACCAGACGGGCGATGCCGCCTCCGAGAGCCTCACCTGCGAGCCCACCGTGCTTTTCGCCGAGCGTGATGAGGAAACCGAGGATCGCAACCGCGAGGCCGATGCGAAACGGGGTGACGCTGACGAGGGCGCTTCGAATCAGCATGAGCCCCCCCACTCCGCAAAGTGCCGCCGGCAACAGGATCGCTGCGGCGCCAAGCAGATCGTCGAGCCACTCGGTCGCGTACTCCCCGACGAAGCCGCCTTCCCAGCCGAGCCAGAGGATCGCAGCCAGCACGAGCCCTGCTGCCGTCAGACCGAGCCCCCAGAGCTCGGGGTGGTGATGCGCCTGCAGCGGCGTCCGCTGCGCTCTGCTTCGGGCGGGCTTGGCGCGTCTTGACGAACGGCGAGCGTCGCCCTTCCCGCGGGACGCCGGAGCGCGGCGCTTCTTCGCTGTCGCCATGTCGCTGCCCCTTCTCCACCCGACCGAGATCTCCTGCGCCGTGCGTATCCTTGCGCGCGTGCCGGTCGTGCTCGGAATCGCCGTCGGTGGAGCGCTTGGCGCTCTGACCCGCTACGGCGTCGACGAGTGGATCGGTCGCAGGACCGGAGCCTTCCCCTGGGGGATCTTCGTGGTCAACATCTCCGGCGCGTTTCTCATGGGGCTCCTGGTCGAGCTGATGGAGCCGCGGTTCGAGGACGCGACCTGGGTGCGCACCGCGGTGTTGACCGGGTTTCTCGGCGCCTACACGACGTTCTCGACGCTGTCGCTGGACACATACCGCCTGCTCGATGAGGGGCACCTGATGAGCGCACTCGCGAACTCCGTCGGCTCCATCGTGCTGGGGCTGGTGGCCGTGTGGCTGGGCCTCAAGGCCGGGCGGTCGCTCGTCTAGCGGTTAGCGGCGCTTCAACTCGACGTTGAGAAGGCGGATCTCGGACTCGCCGACGTTCTCCACCGTGTGCGCAGCCATCGGCCCCGTCCAGATCGCGGTTCCAACCTCCGCGGGCGCTCCGCCGTCGACGCGTGAGTCAAGCAACACGTTTCCTGCTTCGTCGCGCCGCACGACGTGGTCACTGGCGACGACGTAGAGCACCGACGGCCAGCAGTGCGTATGCAACGGCACCGTCTCACCCGGTCCGACGCGAGTCGAGAGCACGCGCACGTCGTCGTTTTCGAGGATCAGACTGTGGCGACTCCGGCGCCGCGACGAGAGCGTCCAGCGATTCGGGCCACTCTGCCGGCTTCTCGGTCACCCGTCGAGCAGTCCGATGCGCTCGATCAGCAGCTCGAAGAACCCGCCGGTCAGAAGGTCAACGCCGACCGCGGCGTTTGCGGGCCGGTCGGTTCGGCGCCACAGATCCACGACCGTGCGCCCACGACACAGCTCGGACTCCAACTCGACCTCGACATTCCGAACGACTTTCGTCACGAGCTCACGATCGATCACCTCTGCGACCGCGACCGCATCGTGGATCGGAGCGCCCTCCCAGCCATACGTATCACGGTGGTAGACGGAGAAGAAGTCGATGAGCTCGGCGACGAAGGTTCCGACGGTGCCGAGATCTCGGAGGCGTGACTGCAAAGCAGGGGTCGTCACCGCGCGATGGGTGACGTCCAGGCCGATCACCGTGACGTCGAGCCCGTGGTGCAAGACGGCCTGGGCCGCCTCCGGGTCGGCCCAGATGTTGAACTCGGCCGCGGGTGTGATGTTGCCCTCGGCGATCGCGCCGCCCATCAGCACGATCCGTTGAATGCCGTCCGTTCCGTGCGCTTCGAGGTACGTCGCGATGTTCGTCAGTGGTCCGGTCGGGACAAGCGTTACGGGCTCAGGTGAGCCTGCGACAGCTTCGGCGATGAACTCGAGCGCGGACTGCGCGATCGGGGTGGACTTTGGCTCGGGAAGCCGTGGGCCATCGAGGCCGCTCTCCCCGTGAACGTGGGCGGCGACGGACAGCGGGCGTCGCAGAGGCCTGTCAGCCCCCACCGCGACCGGTACGTCCTCCCGACCCACGAGGGCAAGCACCCGGAGCGCGTTGGCTGTCGTCTTCTCGAGGGTTTGATTGCCGAACGTCGTCGTCACGCCGAGGAGGTTCAGCTCCGGGCTTGCAAGAGCCAACAGCAGCGCGATGGCGTCGTCGTGCCCTGGGTCGCAGTCGAGAATCATCGGGATGGGTCTCATTGCGTCCGCACGATACGCCGGTTACGCAAGGATCGCGTCGATGTCGACGCGCGTGGGCAACGACGGCTGCGCCCCGAACCGTGAGGCCGCAAGGGCGCCGGCAGCGCATGCGCGACGCAGAGCATCCGCGTGGTCGAGCCCCTCGAGAAGTGACACGACAAGACAGGCCGTGAAGGCATCGCCGGCGCCGGTCCCATCGACCGCGTCGACGGGTGGTGGTGCAGCCCGTGCGATCTCCTCCCCGTCCTCCATCAGCACTGCGCCTTCGGCCCCGAGCGTCATCGCCACCAGGCCGTCACGCCGAAGGAGCTGATCGAGCTCGTATGGGTTGACTACGGTGAGGTCGGCATCGACAGAGATCGGCCTGGCGGGTGCCGCATTCAGGCAGAACATCCCCGAGCACCCCTCCCACGCCGAGATCACGGCCTCGTTCGGGATCTCGAGTTGACACAGCACCGCGTCGTGGGGCGGCAGCTCGACCTCACCGACCAACGCGTTCGCCCCCGGGGCGACCGTGATCGTGGTCTCGCCGGTCACGTCGACCTGGATCAGCGCTACTCCGGTCGGAGCCTCCACGGTGGCCAGCTGAAGCACGACCCCTGCCTCGCGCAGCGAGCCCAGCGCTTCGTCGGCAAAGCCGTCCTTCCCGACCGCCCCGACGAGGGTTACGTCGGCACCGAGACGGGCGCAGGCGAGCGCCTGGTTGGCTCCCTTTCCGCCCGGGACACGTTCGAAGACGGCACCCGTCACCGTCTCCCCCGCTCGAGGAAGCCGCTCGACCCTGGCAACGAGATCGAGGTTGATCGACCCGACGACCGTGATCCGTGGAGTCATGCCGCCCTATGCGGCGAGTGCGCGGAGGTCGTCGACGGTCGATGCGAAAAGCGTGTCGTGGAGGTCGAAGAGACCTGCCCAGAGCGACGACCGATCGGGTGTTGCGTCGAGTCGCACCGCATCTGCGAGCCCCTGAAGCGCACGCACCATCACCGCGAGCTCGAGATAGGCGGAGGCGACGCGGTCGGGGCAGGCATCCACTCCGGCGCGCAGCAACACGGGGCGCCACTCCACGAGCTCACCCGCTCCGGGGCCTAGGTACCACGAGCGACCCTCAGCGCGGTCCGGCTCCAGTTCGTGAAGGTACGAGCCGAGCGGTCTCTCGAGGCCGGCGAGTGCCGTCTCGATCCGATCGGCGGCGTGGCGAAGTGCCGCGCGTCTCGCACCTGCGGTGGCCGGGATCGCGTCACCGCGGTTCCAGCGCTCGAGCAATCGGCAGAACGCGATCGCAGCCGCCTCACACGCCTGCAGCTGCGTCACCAGCCGCCGCGACGAGCCGATCGTGCGGGCATGGAGCTCTATGACATCCGCCCAGCCTTCCATCAGATGGTTGGTTGGTGGTTGGGGTGCGTTCGGGGGCGGTCAAGACCAAGCAGCGCGTCGGGATCGTCTGCGGCTAGTACCGGTGCTGTACTCGCTGCAGACGAGCGCGGCGCGATGCGCCGTGTCGTGAGCGTCATCCGGATGCGCGTCAATCGCCGATCAACCATCTAGTTAAACCTCGATCACCACGGGAAGGATCATCGGCCGACGGCGGGTGCGGCTGTAGACGAGCTTCGCGATCGCGTCGTGCACGTGCTCCTGGAGCAGCTTGATCTCGGTGATTCCGTCCCGCGCAAGTTGGGCGACGACCTGATCTGCCTCGGCGCGCAGGTCGTCGATCAGCTCCTCGTCCTCGGCGAAGCCGCGAGCAATGAGCTCTGGCGGCGCAATCTCGACGCCATCGGAGAGGGCGATCGTCGTGACCACGATCAGCACGCCGTCCTCCGAGAGCCGGCGCCGGTCGCGCAGCGCGACATCCTGCACGTCGCCGACCCCAAGGCCGTCGACGAAGGTGACACCGGCCGCAACCCGGTCGACGATCCTGACGCCCGAGGCATCGAGTGAGACGACGGAGCCGTTTTCGGCGATCACGATGCCTTCTTCCGGCACTCCGGCGTCACGTGCGAGCATGGCGTGCGCCGCGAGCATCCTGTACTCGCCGTGGATCGGCATCACTGCCTTCGGGCGGACGAGCGCAAGGAGCGTTCGCATCTCCTCCGAGCACGCATGGCCGGAGACATGCACGGCGGCGATCTCCTGGTGCAGGACCTCGGCACCGGCCTGTGCAAGCCGGTTGATCGAGTCATGCACCCGCAGCTCGTTGCCGGGCACGGGCTTGGCGGAGATGATCACCGTGTCGCCCGCCTCGACCGTCACATTCTGGTGGTCGCCGTAGGCGATGCGCGTGAGCGCAGACATCGGCTCTCCCTGGCTACCGGTGCACAGGATGAGGACGCGGCTGGGATCGAGATCCATCGCTTCCTTCGGCGAGATGAACGCATCCTCGGGAATGTCGACGTAGCCGAGGTTGCGGGCAATGTTCATGTTCTTCCGCGCCGACCGGCCCACAACTGCGACCTTCCGGCCGTTCGCGATCGCCACTTCCGCCGCCTGCTGCATCCGATGGATGTTCGAGGCGAACGAGGCGACGATGATCTTGCCCTTGCGGAGCGGGATCAGCTGCCTGAAGGCTTCGCCGACGAGTCGCTCCGAACCGGTCATCCCGGGTCGCTCCGCGTTGGTCGAGTCTCCGAGCATGAGGTCGATGCCGAGATTCCCCAGCTCTGCGAGCCGACCGACGTCGGTCTTCAACCCGTCGACCGGGGTGTGATCGAGCTTCCAGTCGCCGGTGTGAAGCACACGACCCGCGGGCGTCTCGATCACGATCGCCACCGCATCGGGAATCGAGTGCGCCATCCGGACGAACGAGAGCTTGAACGGGCCGATCTCCATCACGCCCGCCTCGGGATCTGCCTCGCGGAGCTCCGTCGTCGCCGCCAGGCCATGCTCGTCGAGCTTCGACTTGATCAGCCCGAGCGTCAGCCGGGTCGCGATCACCTCACCGACCTCGACCTCGCGCAGGACGTACGGGAGCGCTCCGACGTGGTCCTCGTGCCCGTGGGTGAGGACGATCGCTCTCACCGGCCGTTCGTACAGGTACGAGAAGTCGGGGAGGACGAGGTCGACGCCGAGGTGCTCATCGCGGGGGAACGCCAACCCGGCATCCACGACGATCGTCTCGTCGCCGTACTCGTAGACGGTCATGTTCTTCCCGACTTCGCGAAGACCGCCGAGCGGGATGATCCGGAGTGCGTTGCTCACGCTCCGCAGTGTACGGCCGCCTCCCGATCGCGTTGCGTCAGAGCGGCCAGACCGAGGCGACCCAGGTGTCGTCTTCGAGCCATTCGGCGGTGAGGGCGACATCGCCCTCGAACGGTTGCAGGGCGGTGTGGGCCTCCGGGGACACCTTCGTCTCGACGCCGTCGACGGTCATCGTGACCGCATCGCCGACGCGCGAGATGTCGCAGGCGTCGCCCTCGACGCGCCCGAGCTCGAGGAGGACGACGTGCGCGACCCCGAAACCCCAAACGTCACCCTCGATCCGGACGGCCGTGACCCGGTACGGCGGCTCCACGTCCTTCTCGGAGGCGTCGGCGAACGGCGTGAGCGCACCGTCCGGCACGTCCTCGTCGACGATCAGCCGGCCGTCGGTGAGCGCGATGATCTCCAGCTCGTCGCACGCGATTCCGGGGGCTTCGACAGTCAGGATCCGATCCCAGTTCGGGCGAGGACTCGCGCGGGGAATCGCAAGGATCGGGCGGAACTCGGGTGGGACGCCGTCCGCGCCGGTTGGGACGCCACCCCAAACTCCACCGCCGAGCGCTGCGACCAACGCCCGCCGTCGGGTCGAGTCCAAGGGCTACGCGGCGACGGGGCTCAAGAGCCCGAGCCGCTCCAGGCAGCCGCGGACGGCCGAAGTCTCCTGCTCGTCGGCGTCGACCAGCGGCAGGCGAACGTGCCCGGCCGGGAGCCCGAGCAGGTTGAGCGCGCACTTGATCGCAATTGGATTGGCCTGGACGCGGAGGATCTCGATTGCAGGCTCGAGCTGCTCTCCAAGGGCACGTGCGCCCTCCCGGTCGCCCTCCTTGAATCGCGTCACCATCTCGTGGACCAACGCTCCCACGACATGCGTGTGGACGCAGATCCCGCCGAGTCCCACCGAGCTCGAGAAACGGCAGGATCAGGTCGTCGTCGCCTGCGTACAGATCGAGCCCGCACGCGATGATGTTGCGAGCCTGCTCGAGCTCGTTCTCGACCTGCTTCGCCTGCTTGACTGCGCGGACATTCTCGATCTCCGCAAGGCGGGCTGATCGTCGAAGGCTCGATGTTGATCACGACTCGCAGCGGAATGTTGTAGGCGATGACAGGCCTATCGGTCACTGCCGCGACCGCTTCGAAATGGGCCACGATCCCACGTTGCGGCGGCCGGTTGTAGTACGGCGTCACCACGAGGAACCCGTCGACGCCAAGCTCGTGAGCCCGCTCGGTGAGGTGAACGGAATGCGCAGTCGAATACGTCCCCGTCCCTGCGATCACCGTGGCGCCGGCCACCGATCTCGTCGACGGCCGCCTCGTACAGCGCGAGCCGCTCGTCGTCGGAGAGCGTCGGCCCTTCCCCGGTCGTCCCCGTGACAACGATTCCATCGGAGCCGTTCTCGACGAGATGACGCGAGAGCGTGCGAAACCCCTCGAGATCAACGCTCCCGTCGGAAGCGAACGGCGTCACGATCGCGGTGAGTACCGACCCGAGCATCCTGGGGTGATTGTAGACCGAGCCTGAGGGTCGCACCGAATTGTCAGGTGGGATACTCGTCGATCGTCAGTCAACCGACACGAGGAGCATCAGATGCTGAAGGAGTTCAAAGACTTCCTCATGAAGGGAAACATCGTCGACCTGGCGGTGGCCTTCGTCATGGGCGTCGCGTTTGGCGCCGTCGTCAACTCGCTGGTCAACAACCTCGTGATGCCGATCGTCGCGATGATCATCGGCAAGCCTGACTTCAGCGGGCTCACGTTCACGATCAACGACGCGGTGTTCAGGTACGGCGCGTTCATCACCGACACGATCACGTTCCTGGCGACCGCCGCCGCGATCTTCTTCTTCGTCGTGAAGCCGATCAGCGCGGCAACGAGCCGAACGAGGAAGGCCGAGGACGAGGGTGTCTCGGACGAGGAGCGGCGTCATCAGGAGCTCCTCGCAGCGCTCCGCACTCGGGGGTAAATGCGTCTGGACTGGTTCTAGAGCAGCGTGTCCAACCCGACCGTGAGCCCAGGCGGAAGCGACGCGCACTGCCTCCAGCGCGCGCAGTACGCCCGGAACGAAGACCTCTCGCGAGGTCGTGTCGTGGCGGATCGTGAGGACCTCACCCGGGCCGCTGAGAATGACCTCCTGGTGGGCCAACAGCCCGGGAAGCCTCACGGAGTGAATCGGAACGGTGCCCCCGATCTTCCCGGCGGTCGCCCGCGCGGTCCCCGAGGGAGCGTCGACCTTGGTGTCGGCGTGGAGCTCGACGATCTCGACAGCCGGCAGCAGCTTCGCCGCCTCGGCCGCGAACCGCATCATCAACACCGCCCCGAGCGCGTAGTTCGGCGCGAAGAAGCACGGGAGCCCTGCCTCGCGGGCGAGCCTGTCCACCTCACGTTCGTCAAAGCCGGTCGTCCCGATCACGACCGGAACGCCCGCGGAGAGCGCGTTCCGCACGTTGTCGACAACGGCGGTGGGCGTCGTGAAGTCGACTGCGACATCGCAACCCTCCGGACCGGCGACCCGGGCATCAACCGGCTGGTGCCCTGCCGCGGCGAGGGCCGGGACGAGCGCGCGTCCGACCTTTCCGCCGGCGCCGAAGACGGCGACCTTCATCTCTCCACCCCGGCAAGGGCACGCTTGAACTTCGCCTCGCGTGGCCCGATCGCTGCGGCCGAAAGACGGCTCGGGTCGAAGAGCTCCTTCGCAAGCTCCGAGAGCTGCCCGATGTCGACCGCCTTGATGCGGCGGATCGTCTGCGCCAGGGTTAGGAGCTCGATCTCTGCGACGAGGGACTTTCCGAGGCGCGTCATCCGGTTGGACGTGCTCTCCTGCGCGAGCAGCAGGCGCCCCTCGAGGCTCTCCTGGGCCCGCTCGAGCTCACCGTCGCGAAGCCGCCCCGCCGCCAACTCGCCAAGCTCGTGGACGATGACGTCGATGCACTCCACGAGGTTGTCCTCACGCGTGCCGACGTAGATCCCAACCTGCCCCGTCTCCGCGTACTGCGACGTGTAGCTGTAGACGCTGTAGGCCATCCCCCGCTTTTCGCGGATCTCCTGGAACAGACGGGAAGATGCGGAGCCACCGAGAATGGCGTCCAGCACGGTCAGCGCGTAGCGGCGCTTGTCGTTCCGTGCCAGTCCGGGGCCCGAGAGGACGACGTGGTACTGCTCTGTCGGCCGGCGGAGAAAGAGACGCTGCGGCTCCGGATGGTCTGAGAGCGGCGCACGAAAGACGCTCACTGCGGCCGACGTCGCCGGCAGCCGCGATGTGGCCAGCTCCACGATCTCGTCGTGATGGAGGTTCCCCGCTGCCGCGAGCACGACGTTGGCGCCGGCGTACGCGCCCGCGTGGTAGCTCCGCAGCGCCCGCGGAGTCACGGACGAGATCACGTCGGCGCTTCCGATGATCGGGCTCCCAAGCGGGTGTCCACCGAAGACTGCTCGCGCCGCGAGATCGTGGACGAGATCTTGCGGCATGTCGTCGACCATCGCGATCTCCTCGAGCACGACCTCCCGCTCGCTGTCGATGTCGGAGAACTCCGGGCTGAACACCATGTCGGTCATCGCGTCCAAGGCGCGCTCCGTGTGCGAGTCGGGGATCCGCGTGTAGAGAACCGTTGTCTCACGTGAGGTCGCTGCGTTGAGCTCGCCGCCCATCGCGTCGAACAGCTCGGCAATTGCGAGCGCGTCGTACCGAGAGGAGCCCTTGAACAGGAGATGCTCGATGAAGTGGGAGACGCCTGCCCGTTCGGGGCGCTCGTCCCTCGAGCCGACGCCGATCCAGTATCCGAGTGCGACCGATCGCACCCCCGTCAGACGTTCGGTGATGACCCGAACTCCACCCGGGAGCGTTGTGAGTTGCGGGCCGGCCACTGCGCCGATGTTAGACGCCGGGCTCGATGGCGTTGGTCTCAGCGCCACCTGCGCCGTTCGATTCGAGAGCGACGCCGGCGAACTACAGCCTTGCGGCAGCTTCGGGGACCCGCAAGCGGGCCCCCGAAGCTACAGCTCGGTTCAGCTCGAAGCGCCTACCGTCGACCACCGCGATCGCGGCCACCGCGGTCGTCGCGAGGTGGTCGCGGCTCACGCGCTGGGGCATCCTTTGCCCTCTCGATGAGCACCTCGGGCAGGACGAGAGCGCCGTCCTCGTGCTTGGCGACGAGCTTGAGGCCGATGCGGCCCCGCTCCTTGTCGACCTCTTGCACGACCACGTCGAGAACGTCTCCTCGTGCCATGACGTCCTCGATGTGCGCGACGCGGCCTGGACCGACGTTCGAGACGTGGAGCAGGCCGTCCGTGCCCTTCTTGAGCTCGACGAACGCACCGAACTCGGTCGTCTTCACGACCCGGCCCGTGTACGTGTCGCCGACCTCGGGCTCCTTGGTCATCGCCGCGATTGCCGAGATACAAGCATCGGCGTTCGTCCCTTCCGTCGCGTAGACGAGGATCGTGCCGTCCTCGCCGATGTCGATCTGGACGTCGTAGTCGGCCTCGAGCGCGCGGATCGTCTCGCCGCCCTTGCCGATGACCATCCCGATGAAGTCCGGGTTGATCTGAATCGACGAGATCCGAGGCGCGTGAGCAGCAAGCTCCTCACGGGAACCCGTGATCGTCTCGGCCATCTTGTCCAGGATGAACTGCCTCGCCTGCTTTGCCTGCTCGAGAGCGTTCCGCATGATCTCCTGCGTGACGCCGGTGATCTTGATGTCCATCTGCAGGGCGGTGATGCCCTCGGCGGTGCCGGCGACCTTGAAGTCCATGTCACCGAGGTGGTCCTCGGCGCCCTGGATGTCGGTGAGGATGACGTAGTCGTCACCTTCCTTGACGAGACCCATCGCGATGCCGGAGACCGGCGCCTTGATCGGCACGCCGGCGTCCATCAGTGACATCGACGATCCGCAGACCGAGCCCATCGACGAGGAGCCGTTCGACTCGAGCGTCTCCGAGACCAGCCGGAGCGTGTACGGGAACTCCTCGAGTGACGGGATCACGGCCTCGAGCGCCCGCTGCGCAAGCGCACCGTGGCCGATGTCGCGGCGCTTCGGTCCCCGCATGAAGCCGGTCTCACCGACCGAATACGGCGGGAAGTTGTAGTGGTGGATGTACCGCCGCTCGGTCTCGGTCGAGAGATCGTCGATCCTCTGCTGCTCCTTGGCGGTGCCGAGCGTGCAGAGCGTGAGGATCTGGGTCTGTCCCCGCGTGAAGAGAGCCGAGCCGTGCGTCCGCGGCGAGACCGACACCTCGGTGGAGATGTGCCGGACCTCATCGGTCGCACGTCCGTCGGGCCGGCGCTTGTCGACGGCGATCTTCTTGCGAACGAGATCCTTGTAGATCGCGTCCGAGGCCT
Organism: uncultured Actinomycetes bacterium; assembly: GCA_963724655.1. Lineage (GTDB taxonomy): Bacteria > Actinomycetota > Thermoleophilia > Gaiellales > Gaiellaceae > Gaiella. Next base: position 980,199 of record CAVRVG010000005.1, read on the forward strand.
TCTTGATGTAGCCCTTCGTCACGCCGTCTGCGCCCTCACCCTCCGCGCCCCCTGCCGGGAACGGGAACTTGAGACCGTCGCTGATCTGCGTCAGGAGGATGTCGCGCTTGCGCGACTTGAGCTCCTTCGAGTCCTGCTCTGCTTCCGTGAGCGCCCGAAGCTCGTCCGCGAACTGCTCGCGGACAGGAGCCTCGACTGCTGCCTGACGCTGCTTCTCGAGCAGCATCTGCAGGCCGTTGCGCACCTGGAGCTCTCGGACGATGTCGTCCTCGGTCGAGTCCAGCGTGATCGCCGGCGCAACCGTGGCGAGCAACTCGCCGACGATTCCCTCGGCCTCGCGAAGACCTACCGCCTGGATCCGCTCCCACACCGCGTGCCCATGGGTGCTCTCCAGCTCGGCGTTCAACTCGACATCGATCCACTTCGGCTTGCCGACCTCGCGCGCGAGCTGGTCGATCACATCGCAGATGCGAATGATCTCCCGATGTGCGACCTCGAAAGCCTCGAGCATCGTCTCTTCGGGCACCTGGTCCGCGCCTGCCTCGATCATCGTGAGCGCCTCACGGGTCCCGACGACGATCAGGTCGAGCGTGGCGCCCTCGTCCGTCTCGTCAAACGTCGGGTTGACGACGAGCGAGCCGTCGACGAGCGACACGCGCACTGCACCCACCGGCCCGAGAAACGGGAGCGGCGAGATCGCGAGCGCCGCCGAGGCGCCGTTGATCGCGAGGATGTCGTGCGGCACGATCATGTCGGCCGAGAGGACGGTGCAGATGACCTGCACCTCGTTCTTGAAGCCCTTCGGCCACAGCGGCCGAATCGGCCGGTCGATCATCCGCGCGGTGAGCGTGGCGCGTTCGGTGGCCTTGCCCTCACGCTTGAAGAATCCGCCCGGGATCTTCCCGGCGGCATACATCCGCTCCTCGACATCGACGGTCAGCGGAAAGAAGTCCGCGTCCGGCCTCGAGGAGGTGCGACCCACTGCGGTCGCGAGAATCATGGTGTCGCCGCAACGCACGACGACGGCGCCGTCGGCCTGCTTGGCGAGCTTGCCCGTCTCGAACGTGATCTCTCGACCACCGATCTCGACGGCCACCGTGGCTTGGCGCCCGGTGCTGATCGTACTCATCTGTCTTTTCCCTTCACTCTTCCGATATGGCGGAAGGTGGAGGTTTGGTTCAGTCTCGCTAGGACACCGCGTGACTCGACCAAACACCCACCCTCCGTCCCGACCAGGAACTAACGGCGGAGGCCGAGTTCCTTGACGAGGGCCCGATAGCCCTCGAGATCCGTGCGCTGCAGGTAGTTGAGGAACCGGCGACGGCGCCCGACGAGCTTGAGAAGACCAAGACGAGAGAAATGGTCCTTCGGGTGTGTCCGGAGGTGCTCGGTCAGATCGTTGATGCGCTGCGTCAGCATCGCGACCTGCACCTCGGTCGAACCGGTGTCTTGCCCGTTCGCCCCGTGCTTGTCGATCAACCCCTGCTTGACTTCCTTGGTGAGAGCCACGTGCAACCCCTCTCGTTGTGTTTCGTCTCCCGAACCCCCGCCGCCGTGAAGGAAGAACACGGTGGGCCGAGGTTGGGTCTGGCGCTACGGTAGCAGTGAGCCCATTTGCGCCCGTGAGTTTTGGGCTGTTGAGACGGCTACAGCGACGGCCGTGCAGCCGACCGCGTCGCGTCGACATCTTTCGCGATCTGGTCGATGAGCGCCTGTTCGCTGTCGAAGACGCGCTCGTCACGGAGGCGTTCCCACAGCTCGACGACAAGGCGCTTCCCGTAGAGATCACCGTCGAAGTCGAGGAGATACGGCTCGATTCTGCGCTCCGTCCCACCGTAGTGCGGGTTGGTGCCGATCGAGATCGCGGCCCGATGGTCGAGCGCACTCCCCGCGTAGATGCCGTATCCCGGACAGACGAGCTCGGGCTCCAGCGCGATGTTCGCGGTCGGGTACCCGAGCGTTCCTCCCCGTTGGTCGCCTGCAACGACCGTCCCGTCGAGCTCGTACGGCCGGCCCAGCATTGCCGCCGCACCGGCGAGGTCGCAGGTCCTGACCGCTTGCCGGACGGCACTCGACGAGACGCCGTCGACAGCCTCGACCTCGAGGATCTCGAAGCCGAGCCGAGCGAGCAACGCCAGATCGCCCGTTCGACGTCGCCCAAAGCGAAAGTCGGGACCGGCAGCAATCGCCTCGACCCCGATCGAGCGGAGATAGGTCTCTGCAAACTGCTCTGGTTCGAGCCGTTGGAGCTCCGGTGTGAAGTGGGCGACGAGCGTCGCCGCTACGCCGGCCGCGGCGAGCAACTCCAGACGCCGCTCGAGCGTCGAGACGAGCTCGACCTGGTTTCCCATCGCTATCCGGGGATGCGGGTCGAAGGTGATCACCGTTGGCTCGAGGCCCGAGTCGAACACCGATTGGAGCACCGACAGATGCCCGCGATGCACTCCATCGAACGTTCCGATTGCGACCGCACGAGGCTGACGGTCGAGTTGCGAGGGTGCGTGCGCGATTTTCATTTCGGTGGAGTTGCCCAGCCTGCCAGACGTGGGAGGACGTCGGCGAGGTCGACCACGGTGCTCGCGTCTGCCTCGTCGACGCCGAATGGCCCGATGTGCGTGCGTCGAAGCTCGACGCAATGACCGCCGAGCGCGTCGGCAATCGACCGGATGTAGGTGCCCGACCCAACGTGGAGCTCGAGCTGAAGCACCTGCTCGTCTGCCTCGACACAGTCGAGGGAGTGGATCTGCATGACCCGGGTCGGCATCTCGACGTCGACGCCTCGACGGTGCAGCTTGTAGGCACGCTCTCCATCGATCTTGACCGCCGACGCGGCCGGAATCGGCAGCTCGACGTCGCCTCGAAGGCGCTCCAGGGCCTGCTCCAGATCCGCCCCGACGATCGGATCGTGTGTCTCGCCGAGGTCTCCGTCGCGATCGCCCGTCGACGATCTGCACGTGAGGTCGATCGTGGTGGTATAGCGCTTGTCGAGCTTCATGAACCGATCCTGAAGACTCGTCGCGCGGCCTGAGAGCAGGATGAGGAGCCCTGTCGCAAAGGGGTCGAGCGTTCCCGAGTGGCCGGTCTTGGCACCGGTTCGGCGCCGCACCTCGGCGACCATGGCGAACGACGACGGGCCGGCCGGCTTGTCGACGAAGACGACCCCTGTCGGCTCGAGAGCCTTGGGAACCCCCATCTACCCGGAGCGGGCTTCGCGGTACGCCCTGAGCACGAATTCCTTCACGCCCTCGACATCGAGGTCGCTCGAGAATCCGGCCGCACGACGATGGCCCCCACCCGACGACTGGCGGGCGATCGCCGACACGTCGAGATCGTCCGCGGACGTGCGTAGCGACGCCTTGCACCTCGCGCCCGCACCTGGCGCGAGCTCGCGGATCAGACAGGCGAGCTCGTTCCCGTGGATCGCGCGAAGCGAATCGATGATCCCATCCGAATCCGGCTCGTCCGCCTCGGCGGCGACGAAGTCAGCTCTCGTGAGATATGCGACCACGACCCGTCCGTCCTCATGGATCGTGGTGTGGTCGATGGCGCGCCCGAGCAGCCGCAGCCTCGGGAGCTCGAGCGACTCGAAGATCTCCTGGAAGATCCGCGAGACATCGGCGCCCGCCTCGACGAGCGTTGCTGCGAGGCGCAAGGCCTTGGGCGTCGTGTTGGAGTACTGGAAGCGGCCGGTGTCGGTGACGAGACCCGCGTAGAGCGCCTCCGCGATCGCCGGTGTCACCGGCAGGTCGATCGCCGAGAACACATCGGCCAGCACCTCGGCGGTCGACGAGGCACTCCCGACCACCAGGTTCACGTCCCCGAACCTGGTGTTGTCGTGGTGGTGGTCGATGTTCACGGTTGCGGCGCCCGCGTCGCTCAAGCCTGGAGCTGCGATCCGGCTGGCCTGGGCGCAGTCGACTGCGACAACGACGCGCTCCCTGATATCCGGGGGTATCTCGTGCACGAGCCCGGCCCGGTCGAGTCCGAGAAACCCGTACTCGACCGGGACGGACTGCTCGCCGAGCACCATCACCGTGTCCTTCCCGAGCTCGCGAAGCGCGAGATGCGCGGCAAGCAGCGACCCGACCGCATCACCGTCGGGGTTCTCGTGCGAGGTCACCGCGAAGCGCTCGTGGTCGCGGAGTAGCGGCCACGACGGAGGCGAGATCGTCAGTGTCCGGTTTCATCGCTCGTGTCTGGCGGCGTCAGCTCGTCGATGAGCCGCGTCATGGTGACGCCGTGCTCGACCGCGCGATCGTAGACGAACTCGATCTTCGGTGTCCTGCGGATCTTCAGCTCGCGACCCACGCGCGCCTGCAGGACACCGACGGCCCCTTCGAGGGCGCGCATCGTCTCGGCGCGCTTCTTCTCGGACCCGAGGACGCTCACCCACACCTTGGCATGGTCAAGATCGCGAGACGTCTCGACGGCGGTCACGGTGACAAACCCGATCCTCGGGTCCTTGAGCGTCGGGATCGTCTCGGAAAGCACCTGCCGGACCCCTTCGTCGACGCGCCGCATCCGTCCGCCTGGAGGCATCTTCGCTGCTAACTCTCGTAGTCGAGGCTGACGGTTTCGCGTTCGCGCGCAAACAGGTCGTATCCCTGACCGATGACCCAGCGCTCGGCCTGATCGAGCAGCTTGTCGGCTTCGCGGGCCTCACGTGCGACGCACGCAAGCGTCAGTCTCGTCCGTTGCCACGTGTCGTGGTGATCGACCTCCGAGATCGAACAACCAAGTCGGTTCGTCAGTTGCTGTTTCAGTGAGCGGAGATGCATGCGCTTTTCCTTGAGCGAGCTCGAGTCGGCGAAGTGGAGCTCGAATGAGAGGATGCCGACGAAACCAGTGGTCATGTTCGGATTCCGTTCGCGGGCGAAGGAACGGACGCCCGGCTACCGTAGACGAAATGATGCGAGGCTTCCCTCGGATCGCGGCCCTCATACTTGTCGCCTGCGTCGGGCTCGCCACCGGCAGCGTTGCGTGCGGCGGTGCAGCGGCCCCGCGCACCCTCGTCGACGTAGGCGACTCGCTCGCGGTCGGTACCCATCCCTATCTCGCGGATCTGCTGCGCGACTGGGAGCTGAGCTCCGCCGCTGCCGTTGGTCGCCGCAGCGACGAAGGGCTCGAGGTTCTCCGAAGTCTCGCGCCGTCACTCCCTCGGGTCGTGGTGGTCAGCCTGGGGACGAACGACAATCCTGCTGACAGTCAGGCGTTCGCCTCGACCGTCCACGAGGTCATCTCGATCGCCGGCCCCGACCGCTGCATCGTGTGGGCGACGATCGCCCGTCCCGCAGTTGGCGGCGTCTCCTACGCCGCGTTCAACCGGATTCTGCGCAGCGAAGCGAAGCGTTCGCGGACCTTCAAGCTCGTCGACTGGGCGGCAATGGTCGGACGGAACCCGTCGCTCCTCCGCTCGGACAGGGTGCACCCGGTCGCCAGCGGGTATCGCACGCGGGCGCAAGAGACCGCGCGGGCTGTCCGGCTCTGCTGATTCGAGGGATTTAGCGCAGCCACCCTCGAACGAGGGAGAGACATCACCCTCCAGGGGGAGGATGCTGAGCGGAATGCGTTTGGGCGAGAAGAGTGACGAGCGGCGTCGCACGGCAATCACGGACCTCGCTCGGGCGCTTGCCGCTGCTCCCGACGAGTGGCGGGCCGCGGAGGTGCTTCGCCGTCACATCCTCGCGGACTGCGAGGCCGACGATGTCGCCCTCATCAGCTCGGGGCCAGAGCGAGGTCACGCGACGTTCAACGATCTCACCGGAGGTCTTGCGGCAATCGCGGGAGCCGGAGTCCCACCTGGAAGCTGTCTTGCGGTTCGACTCGGTAAGTCTCATGCGCATCGCGCGACCGAGAATCACCTGCTTCGGTGTGAGCTCTGCGATCGCATTCAAGGCGAGAGCGTCACCGTTCCGCTCATCGCAGCGGGGACGGTGATCGGTGCGGTGCTCGCCTCCGGGATCCGCCTGCACCCCGACGCTCTCGAGCGGCTGGACGACGCGGCGTCGGTCTTCGGTCCTGTCGTCGCCGGGACTGCGATCGTTCGAGCTCGCGAGCGCTCACGCTCACACGGACACGCTTACCAGCCTTCCCAACCGTCGGGCAGTTGAAGAGGACGTCGAGCGACTGACGGCGCTGTCGCGCCGTTCGGCACAGGCGCTCACGATGCTCCGAATCGACGTCGACGGGATGCTGGCGCTCAACGAGCGGGTCGGTCATGAGATCGGCGATACCGTCATCGCTTCCCTCGCGGCGTTGCTACGTGCTCGACTGCGCGCGAGCGATGTGGTTGCCCGGATAGGGGGCGACGAGTTCCTCGTTCTTCTCCCCGACACGACCCCAGACGCCGGAATCGCTCTTGCCGAGGGTCTCCGCGGGCTCACGGCCGAGCTCAGCCCAGCCGAGACGGACGAGCTCACGGTCAGCGTCGGCGTCGCCTCGTTCCCGGTCGATGCCGAGTCGGCGCGGGATCTTCTCGACTCGGCCGAGCAGGCGCTCGTCTCGGCTAAGACCGCCGGCGGCAACCGGGTCTACGCCGTCGAGCCGCCCGACCCCTGGTCGCTCTTCAACGAGACGGCGTAGCTATCCGGCGGGCGTGTCGAGGTCGGTGCGTTCGACCTCGCGCGTCTCGAAGATCTCGAGGATGTCGCCTTCCTTCACGTCGTTGAAGCCCTCGAGCAGGATGCCGCACTCGAAGCCCTCGTTGACCTCACGAGCGTCTTCCTTGAATCGCTTGAGCTGCGAGATCGAGGTCTCATGGATCACGGTGCCGTCGCGCACAATGCGTGCGCGAGCATTGCGGCGGACGGTGCCACTGGTGACCATGCAGCCCGCGATCGTCCCGAGCCTCGAGACCTTGAAGAGAGCACGCACCTCCGCCTCACCGATGATCTCCTCGGTGGTGACGGGCGACAGCATGCCGACAAGCGCCTGCTGGATCTCCTCGGTGAGCTTGTAGATCACCCGGTAGGTCCGGATGTCGACGCCCTCGCGATCGGCGAGCACCTTCGCCTCGGCGCTGGGCCGAACGTTGAACCCGACGACGAGTGCGTTCGATGCGGACGCGAGATTGATGTCGTTTTCGGTGATCCCGCCGACACCGGTATGGATGACATTGACGCGCACCTCGGAGTGCTGGATCTTGGCGAGCTCGCCGACGAGCGCCTCGATCGACCCCTGGACATCGCCCTTGAGGACGATGTTGAGATCCTGGATTGCGCCCACCTGAAGCTGCTCGAAGAGGGTTTCCAGCGATGGGCCGCCCTTCGACCTTTGCGCAAGCTGCTCGCGCCGCAGGCGCTCGGCTCGCTTCTCGGCGAGATCCTTTGCCTGGCGCTCGTGCTCGACCACCCGAGCAAGCTCACCCGCGGGAGGCGGCCGGTCAAAACCGAGAATCTCGACCGGGGCACCGGGGCCGGCCTCCTTGACGCGCTCGCCGCGATAGTCGTACAGCGCGCGCACCTTCCCGGCCGCATCGCCGGCAACGATCGCATCGCCGACGCGAAGCGTGCCCCGTTGGACGAGCATGGTCGCTACCGGCCCTCGACCCACGTCGAGTCGCGACTCGACGATCGGCCCAGATGCCTCGACGTGCGGGTTCGCGCGGAGATCGAGCTCGGCATCCGCAACGAGGAGAATCTTCTCGAGCAACTCGTCGAGGTTCGTCTTCAGCTTCGCCGAGACGGAGGCGAACTGCGTGTTGCCGCCCCAGTCCTCCGGCTGCAGCCCTTCGGAGGCGAGCTCGCTCTTGACCTTGTCGGGGTTCGCGTCGGGCATGTCGATCTTGTTCACGGCAACGACGATCGGGACCGACGCCGCTCGCGCATGCGAGATTGACTCTTTCGTCTGGGGCATCACACCGTCGTCCGCCGCCACAACCAGGACTGCGATGTCGGTGACCTTCGCGCCGCGCGCGCGCATCGCGGTGAAGGCAGCGTGGCCAGGTGTGTCGAGGAACGTCACTCGCCGACCCCCGACTTCGGCCTGGTACGCGCCGATGTGCTGCGTGATCCCGCCGGCCTCGGTGTCGACGACCGCTGTGGAGCGAATGGCGTCGAGCAACGTCGTCTTGCCGTGATCGACGTGGCCCATGATCGTGACCACGGGCGGCCTCGCCATGAGGTCCTCCTCGCGGTCTTCGACGACAACTCCGAGGTCGTCGTCGTCCGCGGCGTGCTTGATGATGATCTCGCGCTCGACCTCGGTGGCGATCAACTCGAGCTCGTCGTCGGCAAGCGACTGCGTCGCAGTTCGCATCTGGCCGAGACCCATGAGGATCTTGATGATCTGCGGCATCGGAATGCCGAGTGCGTGCGAGAGATCCTTGACCGTTGCGCCCGACTCGACCGTTACCGGCCCTGTCGGCGGCGCAGCCGGAGCAGCCCGCGTCCCGGTGGGTTGCGGTCCGCTGCGGTCACGGGCCTGGCGCGCGTCTCTCCCTCGGGCGTTGCCACCCTCGATGACGACGCGACGGCGCTTGCCTCCGGGGCCGCCGCCGCGCGGCCGCACCGGGCGATTCGGCTTATTCGGTCCGTCAGCCATTCTCCCCTTCAGTGTAAAGCGGATCAGCGCCGTCGCTCTCAGCCTCAGCGACAACCTCGTCGCCTGTCGCTTCGTCGCTCTCAACGGCTTCGGGCTCGAGAACTGCAACCGCGATCTCCGCGTCCACTCCGTCCAGGTCAGCGTCGGCAAGGTCATCCGGATCAGGTGCCGCCACGGGCGGAACGGTGCCCTTGAGCGCCTGGTGGGCCGGAACCCCGCAGTACATCGAGTTCGGAAGCGCGGAGTTCGGGCAGCGCTTGCCGTTCGAGAGCAACGCCGCGCAACGGCCCGAGAACTCAGCCGTGTCGTCGTCACCTGCGAACGCCGCGTCGGCCTCCTCCTGCGCGAACTCGCTGTCGGACTTGATGTCGACCTTCCAGCCGGTGAGACGAGCGGCGAGGCGAGCGTTGAGCCCTTCCTTTCCGATCGCCAGGGCCAGCTGGTCGTCGGGGACGACCACGGTCGCCTCGCGGGTCTCGTCGTCGATGTAGACCTCGCGCACACGAGCAGGCGAGAGCGCCTTCGCGACGAACCGCGCGGGCTCGGTGTTCCACGGGATGATGTCGATCTTCTCCCCGCGGAGCTCGGAGACGACCATGCGTACGCGGGATCCGCGTGGGCCGACGCAGGCACCGACAGGATCGACGCCTTGCGCGTGGGACTCGACGGCGATCTTCGAGCGGTAGCCCGGCTCGCGCGCGACGCCGCGGATCTCCACGAGCCCATCGGCGATCTCGGGTACCTCGAGCTCGAATAGCGTCTCGATGAGCTGCGGAGCGCGACGCGACAGGATCACCTGCGGGCCTTTCGTCCCCGACCGGACCTCCACGATGACCGCCTTGATGCGCGATCCCTGCTCGTAACGCTCGCCATCGACCTGCTCGGAGCGAGGCAGGAGTGCCTCGACCCGACCGAGGTCGACCAGCACGTTGTTGCGGTCGCCTGCCTGCTGGACGATGCCCGTGACGACCTCACTCTGACGATCGACGTACTCCTCGAACATGATCGCCCGCTCGGCCTCACGAATGCGCTGCTGGAAGACCTGCTTTGCGGTCATGCCGGCGATCCGCCCGAAGTCTCCGGGCGTGACGTCGGTGCGGTTCTGAACGTCATCCGGGACCTGCGCCCAGTCGAGGTCGAGCTCATCCATGTTGATGAGCGTGTGCTGACGCTCGCCTGTCTCCGTCTCGAGGCGCTCGAGCTCGTCGATCTTGGCCTCCATCGCCTCGTCCAGCAATCGCTCCTCGAGGTCGTCAGGAATCTCGATCGCAAACACCTTGAACTCGCCCTCGTCATCGAGGATGACCTCGGCGTGGCGTGCCGACCCTGGCAGCTTCTTGTACGCGGCGAGCAGCGCATCCTCGAGCGCGGAGATCAATGTCCCCTCTTCGATGCCCTTCTCTCGCTCGATCGTGCGGATGCCTTCGATGATCTCCTGGCTCATGACCTACCGTTCCTCGTCGATCAGGTTGCCCCGGACGATCAGGTCGACCGGGATCTCATAGGTGGTGTCTTCGGTGGCTACCGACACTGCGCTCGTGTCGACGGCGACGATCTCGCCGCGAAAGCGGGTCTTGCCCTCGACCGCGGATGCCGTTCGTAGCTGTACTGCGCGACCGACCGCTGCTTCGAAGTGCCGAGGGCGGCGAAGCGGTCTCTCCGGGCCTGGCGAGGAGACGTCGATCGTCCACTCACTCCGGTACCGATCGAGCACACGCGTGACGCGCTCGCACAGCGCAAGGTCGACACCCTTGGGATGGTCGACGTACACGCAGAACCGGGTCGGGGAAAGAAGCTCGACCGCAAGAACCTCGACTCCGGCCACGGAGCTCTCGACGGTGGGCGTGATCGCCTCCGTCAGCTCTCGCTCGCGCTCGAATGTCTCAACCCTCGCCGTCATCACGTCTCCTCGAACAAGACTCCTTGAAACGAAATCGTCTCCTCAGACGAAAAATGGGCGCCTTGTGCGCCCACTTCCCCAAACCCCGGTGAAATGTGGTGCTGCAAGCCTAGCAGGCGGTTGGTCCAATCGCCGTGTCCGAAACGGCCGCCGCAGAGCCCGCAGTCAGGCTTCGAGAACGATCGTCACGGGGCCGTCGTTGACCAGCGACACCTCCATCCGAGCGCCAAACCGACCGGTTTCGACCCGCACCCCGAACGTCTCGAGCTGCTCACAGAAGCAGGCGATCAGCCTGGCGGCCGGCCGGGGTCTTCGGCGCTCGGTAAAGCTCGGGCGCGTGCCCTTTGAGGTGTCTGCAAGCAGTGTGAACTGACTCACGACGAGGGCCGAGCCGCCGGTGTCGACGAGCGAATGGTCGAAGCGCCCGTCGACATTCTCGAAGATCCGAAGACGAGCGATCTTCTCGGCCAGCCGCCTCGCCGCCCGGTCTGTATCGCCCCGACCGACCCCGAGCAGGACAAGCAAACCGGCTCCGCAAGCACCGACCAGCTCTCCCTCGACGCTGACGGAAGCGCTCGTCACCCGTTGGACAACTGCGCGCATCGCTCGATACTCCCTCATGAGAGGGACGTAAGGTGCCGATAACGGGGGTCGTGGAAGCCGCGCCGTCCCCTTGGCCCGTACTTGGTGTCCTGCTCGTTCGCGACGGCGCGATCACGCCTGCGCAGCTCACGGCCGCGCTCGAGACGAAGCGCGAGATCCCGGCAAAGCGGATCGGCGAGATCCTCGTCGAGCAGGGCGCGGCAACGCGATCGCAGATCGCGCGGGTCCTCGCGGAGCAGCATGAGCTGCCGTTCCTCGAGCTGACCGCGATCATGATCGAGCCGGAGGCCGCGACGCTCCTTCCGGAGCAGCTGGCCAAGCGCTACAACGCGATCCCGGTGCGGCTCGAAGGAGATGCGGTCGTCGTTGCGGTCGCCGACCCGACGAACATCATGCACTCGGACGATCTCCGGCTGGCGATCGGGATGGCCGTCAAGGTCGTCGTCGCCCCCTCCGACGCGATCGACTTCGCGATCCAGAAGACATATGACGGGGCGGACGTCCAGCTCGTCGCGGTCGAGGAAGAGGCTCCGGAGACCGTGGACGACGCGACGAAGATCGACCTCAACCACGAGTCTCCCGCGGTGGTGTTCGTGAACAGGTCGATCGCAAAGGCTCTCGATCTCGGCGCCTCGGACATCCATTTCACGCCGCAGGCGAAGCGCCTCTTCGTGCGCGCGCGCGTCGACGGCGTCCTGAGGGAGATCGCTTCGGTCGCCGGAACACAGGGATCAGCTGTCACCAGCCGGATCAAGATCATGGGTGGGCTCGACATCGCCGAACGGCGGGCGCCGCAGGACGGCCGCGTGTCGATTCGGCGTGGCGACGAGACCATCGACGTCCGGGTTGCCGTGCTCCCGACCGCGCATGGCGAAAAGTCGACGCTCCGCATCCTGGCTCAGGGTGACGCACCGTCGTCACTGAAGGATCTCGGGATGTGGCCGCGTAGCGAGGCTGCGCTTCGGCGCGCAATCGAGCAGCCGTTCGGTTCCGTCGTCGTCGTCGGGCCGACCGGATCCGGCAAGACGACGACTCTCTATGCGTGTCTCCAGGAGCTCAACTCGCCCGAGCAGTCTCTCGTGACGTTGGAGGATCCAGTCGAGTATCGCGCGGCCGGTCTCGATCAGATCGAGATCAACCCACGGGCGGGGCTCACGTTTGCAAGCGGCTTGCGGACGATCCTTCGCTCCGATCCCGACATCGTGCTCGTGGGCGAGATCCGCGACGAGGAGACCGCCCAGATCGCATTCCGCGCTGCCATGACGGGCCATCTCGTTCTGACGACTCTCCATGCGCAGAGCGCGGCGTCGGCGGTGCAGCGACTCCTCGACATGGGTGTCGATCGCGGCCTGATCACCACGGCGATCAACTGTTTCGTTGCGCAGCGTCTCGCGCGACGCGTGTGCGTCGCGTGCGCCGAGAAGTACGAGCCGACCGAGGACGAGCTTCGCGCCGTGGGCATGCCGACGGCGATGAGCGGCGTCATCCTCCACCGCGCGGTCGGCTGTGCAACGTGCAGCGACATCGGCTACAAGGGGCGAGTGCCGTTGTTCGAGGTGCTCCCGGTGACGGAGCGCATTGCGTCGCTCGTCTCCGCACCGACACGTGAGATCGAGGCGGCGGCGGTCGCCGAAGGGATGCTCCGACTTCGCGACGACGGCCTCCGGCTGTGCATCGCCGGGGTCACCACCCTCGACGAGATCAATCGCGTCGCCGGGCACGGCGGGCTGTAGCAGTCCACATCGCAGGAAGCCCCGCCCGCCGCCGCCGCGCCGGTGGCGGTCTTCGTGGTCGAGCCGCCCGCTCCCATCCCTAGCCCCCGCCCACCCAGGGGAGAGGAAAGAATGAACCATCTCGGGTGACGTGTCTGTGCCAACTTTGTGCCAACTGTGTGACCGCGTGGGCGCTGTGAGTAGGGTCGCAGCTGTGGCCGTTCGGGAGATCCGAGACCGCGAGCAGATCGCCGCATTCTGTCGGCAGCGACCTGCCGTTCACGCGTACGCGCTGGGCGATCTCGACGACTTCTTCTGGGACCACACGCGGTGGTACGCGTGGGCGCCGGCCGGGGCGATCGAACAGCTTGTGCTTCTGTACGACGAGCCCGATCCGCCGGTTGTGCACGCGCTCGCGGAAGAGCCGGCTGAGACGATGCGCGCCTTGCTCCAAGGGATCGACGAGACGCTTCCCGGGCGGATCTACGCGCACGTGAGCCCTGACTGCCTTGGTGCCTTGTCGGCGAACCGACGGCCGCTCGAGCCACCCGCGCTGCACCTGAAGCTCGGGCTCGAGCCCGGTGGGCTACTACCGGTCAGCTCGAGCTCGGCCGACCTCGTGATTCTCCACCCCGAGGACATCGCCGAGGTCGATGCGTTCTACCGTCGTGCCTACCCGGGCACCTGGTTCCAGCCGCGAATGCTCGAGACCCGGCGGTATGTCGGCGTACGAGACGCTGGAGAGCTTGTGAGCATTGCCGGCGTGCACGTGTACTCCCCGCGATTTGGTGCCGCGGCTCTCGGGAATGTCGCCACGCACCCCGCAGCGCGAGGTCGTGGCCACGGAACGGTTGCCTGTGGTCACCTCTGCCGGCTCCTCGTGGCCGATGGGATCTCGACGATCTCGCTCAACGTTCGCGCCGACAACGAGGCGGCGATCGGCATGTACGAGCGACTCGGGTTCACGCGGGTGGCGGAGTATCTCGAGGTGAGTCTCGGCTAGCTCGAGCCGGCCTGTCAGCGGTGGCCGAAGTGGTGCGCTCGCGGGAGAGAAGCGACGACGTGGTCGCTCTCGGCAACGCTGCGAGCGAGTGCTGACAGGCTCTCCAGCCTGGAGATGAGCACATTGCGATTCCGCTCAATCCGCTCGAAGCGGCCGTGCACCAGCAGCAGCGGCTCCGCACGCACGATCGCGCGGTGTCGCTCGTACACCTCCTTCGGCACGATCAGATTCACCTGACCAAACTCATCCTCCAGCAGCATGAACACGATTCCCTTGGCGGTCGACGGGCGCTGCCGCGCGATCGCCAGCCCGGCAAAGGCAACGTGCGCGCCATGTCGCTCATCCTCGAGCGCCACGCTGGTAAGCGTCGACTCGGGCAAGTGCGAGCGAAGGAGAGCCAACGGATGGACGGCGACCGAGAGCCCCGTCTCTCGGTAGTCCGCGAGCATCCGCTCCCAGCGGGTGAGATCGGGAAGCTCCGGGGTCTCGACCGTCGGGTCGAAAGCAAGCGTCATCTGCTTGCTGTCTCCCCCGGAGCCCCTGACGGTCACCGGCCGTAACGCAAGCCCAAGCTCCCAGAGAAGATCGCGGCGCCGGCCTCCTAACGTGTCGCAGGCACCGCCCCGGACAAGCGCTTCGAGCGCGTCATGTGAGAGCGACACCCGACGCGCGAGATCACCAACGTCGGTGAAGGCATCGCGCTCGTCGCGCTCTGCGACAAGCGCCGTCGCCTCCTCTGCCCCGACAGACGCGACGTAACCCAGCCCGATCCTGACGGCCTCACCTTCCTCGATCGCCTCGAGCCCGCAGTGCGCTCCGCTGCGGTTCACATCGGGTGGCAGCACGGTGACGCCTCGCCGCTGCGCATCCCGGACGAGACTGGCCGGCGGATAGAAGCCCATCGGCTGCTCGTTGAGCAAGCCGCACAGGAACTCGGTGGGATAGTGGTGTCGAAGCCAGGCCGACTGGTATGCGAGAAGGCCAAATGCGGCAGCGTGCGATTTCGGAAACCCGAAGCCCGAGAAGCCCACAAGCGTGTCGTAGACCTCGTTCGCAACCTGCTCGGTCACGCCGTTGCCGATCGCACCCTCGACAAAGCGCACTCGATGGGCCTCGAGTGCGGCCAGGCTGCGCTTCCGGCTCATAGCGCGTCGCAGGCCCTCTGCCTCACCAACCGAAAACCCCGCAAGCGCCATCGCCACATCGAGCACCTGGTCCTGGAAGACGACCACCCCGAGCGTGGCAGCGAGCGGTTCGCGCAGCGATTCGTGCTGCACCGGGAAGACGAACGACGGATCCTCCCGCAGGCGGCGACGATGCTCGATATACGGATGCACCGCCTTGCCCTGGATCGGCCCGGGCCGGACGAGTGCAACCTGCACGGTGAGATCATCGAGCGTCTCGGGTCGTGTGCGCAGGAGGCTTTGCATCTGCGCGCGCGACTCGATTTGGAAGACGCCGACCGTGTCCGCAGCCTGGATCTCAGCGAAGACATCGGGGTCGTCGAGGGGGATCCTCGAGAGATCGATGATCTCACCCTTACGCTGCGCGATCCGATCGACGCACTCCTCGACGCACGACAGCATTCCAAGCCCGAGCAGGTCGATCTTGAGAAATCCCGCATCGGCGCACGAGTCCTTGTCCCACTGACAGAGTTGCCGACCCGCCATCGCCGCCGGCTGCACGGGTACGAGCTCGATGAGCGGGCGGGTCGAGATCACCATCCCTCCGGGATGCTGCGAGACATGCCGCGGAAGGCCCGAGATCTCCTTCGTCAGGAATTGAAAGGCACGCCAGCGCTTCGAGATGAGCTTGCGGTCGGCATCGGGAAGCGCAGCGACCTCGTCCGAGACCCGCTCCGCGTTCCAGCCGTCTGTGACCCGGGCGAGCCTCTCCAGCTCGGCATGAGGGAGGCCAAGTGCCTTGCCGACATCACGGATCGCACCGCGCGAGCGGTAGGTCGCAAAGGTCGCAACAAGCGCCGCATGCTCGTGGCCGTAGCGCTCTGTTACGCGAACGATGAGTTTCTCCCTGATGTCGCGTGGGAAGTCGAGATCGATGTCCGGGACGGAGGCCATCTCGCGATTCAGGAACCGTCCGAGCGACAGCCCGTTCGCAACAGGGTCCACATGCGAGAGGCCGGTCAGGTAGCAAACGATCGAGCCGACCGAGCTACCACGCCCTCGCCCCGGCGGGAGCGACATGCGCGGTGAATCCCGCCCGCGCACTTCGAGTGCACACTCCCGCGCCAGCTCGAGCACCTCGTGGTGAAGCAGAAAGAAGCCGGCGAGCCCGAGCTTGTCGATCAGCGCGAGCTCTCCTTCGAGACGGGCGCCCGCCTCGGCTCGCAACAGGCTGTCACAAGCGCGGTATCGCGCCGTGAACGCATACGAGCAGATCGCAGCAAGCTGCGTTATCGCGGGGTCGGAGCCGTCTGAGAAGTCGGGGTAGCGATAGCCGAGCTCCTGGGTGAGGTCGAACTCGAGCAGCTCGGCCAGGTCGCCGGTGCGGGTGACGGCGCCAGGGTCGATCCGGGAAAACCGCTCGATCATCTCCGACGGCGCTCGCATGATCGCCTCACGATTGCCTCGGCGCTCACGCTCGCTGCCGTCGAGCGAGGTATTCGACCGGATTGCGACAAGCGTGTCCTGCAGGAGTGTGCGCCGCGCGATGTGGGCATGGACGTTGCCCGTCGCCACGGTCTGCACCCCGAGATACTCCGCAAGGTCGCAAAGCGCGTGAAGACGCCGGCTATCTCCACGCTCATACGGACGCTGGAGCTCCACGAAGAACCGCTCACGGCCAAACGCGCCCGCCAGCCGGCCTGCCGCCTTCGGGTTGCGCAGGCCGAGTCCCGCGCGGGAGCAGCCGGAGAGACAGACGAGACCTTCGCTCAGCTCCGCCACCGCCTCGAGGCTCACCTCCGGGGCAAGAAGCACCCGGTGCTCTTTGCCAGGAGGTCTCGTGCCGCTATGCGCCAGCGTCAGGAGACGGCAGAGATTTGAGTAGCCGCGACTCGTCTCGACCAACAACGTGAGGTGGGCACCACCTTCGAGCGTGACCTCTGCCCCCGTGATCGGCCGCACGCCAAGCGCCTTGGCGGCATGGGCAAACTCGAGCGAGCCGTAGACCCCGTCGTGGTCGGTGAGCGCAAGCGCCGGGTATCCGAGCTCGGCCGCTCGTGCGGCAAGCTCCTCGGGTTGCGAAGCCCCGTCGAGAAACGAGTACGCCGAGTGACAGTGCAGCTCGACGTACGTCATATGCTTTCCCCGTGATCGAGCCGATCGTCCTGCACCCCGGCGAGGGTGAGACGCTGCGGGGCAGCGTGATCAAGACAGCCCGGCCAGAGCTCTCGCTGCTCGAGGTGTCGGTGCCGCCTGGCATGGAGGTAGTGCCGCATCTGCATCGAGCGCACAGCGACGCGTTCTATGTGCTCGAAGGCGAGCTGGAGTTCGTCGTCGGCGATGAGGTCGTGCGCGCAGAGGTCGGGGCGTACGTGCTCTCTCCTCCGGGTGTCGTGCACGGTTTCAGAAACACCGGGCCCATTTCTGCCCGGGTGCTCAACCTGCATGCTCCCGGTGGCTTCGCCGAGTATCTCCATGAGCTCGCCGAGCTGCGGGCAACGGGCGTCGAGCCGGACGAAGCATTCTTTGCCCGCCACGACATCTATGACCCGGACTGATCCGGGGTGAGTGCATCCGCTCACGAGACCTACGACGACATCGTCGATGCGATCACGACGTGGCATCCCGATTGCCGCGCCTCCAAGGTGTTCGGCATGCCATGCGTGAAGAGATCTGGCCGGGTCGTGTTCGGCTTCTCGCGCACGGGAATGGTGTTCAAGCTCACCGAGCCGACGACCCATGCGAGAGCTCTCGCCGTTCCCGGAGCACATCTCTTCGATCCCTCCGGTCGCGGCGAGGTCTTCCGCCAGTGGGTCGTCGTGCCCTCGGCGCAGTCCCACGAGTGGGAGCCGCTCGCCGCCGAGACGATCACGCAGGATCACTCGATCCCACCGCTGCCCAGAACCTGATGTCTTATGCGCGCTGCGTGAACCAACACGCCCGCTCCCGATCACGGAAGACGCAGACGTTTCGCCCGGACTCGAGCACGACTTCGAAGTAGCGCCGGTCGATCGGCTCTTCCGTCCACCAGCGATCGACCACGCGCCACTCCTCTCGGATGAGCGTCACCACCTCGCGGTTCACGATGCGTGGGCCACCGTCGATCGTGGTCTCGACGAGAGCCGGATGCGGTGTGTTGAGTTGTCCGACCGCTGTCCGGCCAATCGCATGAGCACGCGAGACGGTCGACACATCAAACGTCACGAGGCACGACGAGTGCCCGTGTCTCTGGGATCCGTGACCACGGCGCGACTTCGACGACAGCGCACACGGAGCCTGCCCCGGCACTCGCACGAACCTGACGCAACCCTTCGCGCAGGCGGGTCTCGACACCTTCGCCCTCGGGCGCAATCAGTGTGAGCTGCTGCCCGGTGTGCTCCGCGAGCTCGACCATCTCGAGTCGAAGCTCGAGCACGGGCCCGGGTATCTCCGAGAGCTTCGGACCGAGCGCCAGACGGAGACGGTCTCGTTCAGCGGTCGCCTCGCGCAAGGTGACGCTGCGCCGCCATGAGCCGCCACCGACGACCCGCGCCGAGATGGCGAGCTTTCGGAAGGGACGCCCTGCACGCTCCGGCCGTGCCAGCAATCGATCGAGCAACGCACCGAACGCCCGCCGAAGCGTGAGCTCATTCGCGACCGCTTCGGGGAAGGAGAGCTCCTCGGCCAACTCAGCCGCGGGCGATCGCCCATGCACGCGATGCGGATTCGCGCCACTTTGGCGCTCCTCACCACGTGCAAGGCTCCACGCCTGCTTCCCCTCCGGCCCCAGCCGCTCTGCGACGGCCGCACCCGAGAGCCGGGCGAGGTCGCCGATTCGTCGGACACCGAGCCCTTCGAGCTCGGCGTAGCGTCCGGCTTCGAGCGGCAGGAGCGTGAGCGGGAGTGGTTCGAGGAACGACTCCCCCTTCCCCTCAACGATCATCGCCTGCCCGGGTCGCGCAACGCTCGCCGCTGCCAGAGCGACGAAGCGCCGTGCCCCCGCACCTACGCGCGGGTCCCAGGCAGCACCAACGGACGCGAGCGCTCTGCGAAGCGCCGCCTCCACCCCTCCGTAGAGTCGTTCGACCCCGTCGGTCTCGAAGACCACGGTCCCCGGCTCGAGCGACTCGACAGCGAAGCCCGTGTTCTCGAGCCGTCGCAGTACCCCCTCCCACTCCTGTTCCATCACCATCGGGTCGGGCTCGACCAGCACGAGCTCGGGACAGGTCGCAAGCGCCTCCCCCAGCGGCATGCCTGCAACGACCCCGGCTGCCTCGGCGGCGCTGGTCACAGGGCCGAGAAGTGGACGTCGGCCCGGCTCGGGAGCGAGTGCCGCCGGGAGCAGAGCAAGCCTCGGCCGTGACTGCAGTGCTGCTCGAAGCGGGAATCCCGGAATGACAAGGCATGCGATCACAGGAACGTATGTTCTACACGAACATACGTTCTCCTGTCAAACGATGCTCACTCCTTACCTGGTCAGCAGCCGCTCCTGCTCGTCGAGCAATTCGAGTGCCTGCGCGAGCCGGTGGTGCAGCGTGTGCAGGAGCTCGGTGTTCGCTCCGCTCACGGTTTCCGGTAGGACTTTCTCGAGCGACGCAAGCGCGACCGTTGCTTCATCGCGACCGAGAGAGAGAAGGATCTCCGGGCCTGCGATCGGCTCGATCGAAACCTCGTGCGCACCATCTGCGGCGTACGCGCGGGCGTCCGCTACCGAGGTCGCAGCCACCACCGCGTCGAGCCCGCAGGTGACCCTGAACAGCTGCCGCATCGTCGGAAGTCTAGAACGGTTTCGAGTGCGCCGAGCGGCGATCTCAGCTCAGCCTCGGATCTCAACGGCGACGCCGTGCCTGCCGGTCAGGACGGGTACCACCGTCATCACGCTCTCTCGCGCACACCAGGGGATATCGCTCTCGAGCTCGGGTCCGTGGTTGATGAGGTTGCGACCCGAGCGTGATTCCCGGAGCGCCTCCTCTGCGGTCGGATAGGACGCCGCCAATCTCACCGCTGCTTCGGCGGCGTCCGAGCGCTCGCAGGCAAGCAGCTCGACGATCCTCCCCGCGACGTACGAGTCGTCGAGCGCAAAGGCGCCCTTGACTCCCGCACAGAAGATCGCGACATCGTCGCCATGCGCCATGGCCGCAGCAGACACGGCCTCGAGGTTCATCAGCGAGGCGATCAACACGCGATCGCACCGCTCGGCGGCGGTGACGATTGCGCGGGTGCCGTTGGTGGTCGACATCGCGAGTGTCGGAGTACGCGGCTCGAGGTACTCGCGCGGTGAGTTCCCGAAATCGAAGCCGTCGATGAGCACCCCAAGGCGCTCTCCGCCAAGGGTGACCGTATCGCTGCGAAGCGAGCGCGCCTCCTCGACCTCGGCAGCACACCAGACCCTGTCGTAGCCCGAATCGAGGGCCTGACAGATCGTTGAGGTCGCGCGAATCACGTCGATCACGACGCCCGTTGGCGCCGCCGCGAGATCATCCGGGGTGAAGGCAACGTGAACGTGCACGCCGGTAC
This sequence comes from uncultured Actinomycetes bacterium, assembly GCA_963724655.1. Lineage (GTDB taxonomy): Bacteria > Actinomycetota > Thermoleophilia > Gaiellales > Gaiellaceae > Gaiella. The sequence goes on from CAVRVG010000005.1 coordinate 1,000,578, forward strand.
GCTAGATGGCCGATCGGCAATTCGGGTACGTTCGGGGCGTCGTGAGCGAGACCCCGCATTGCTACCGGCACCCCGGACGCGAGACGCTTGTCTCGTGCTCGGAGTGCGGACGCCCGATCTGCGAGGAGTGCATGCACTACGCCCCCGTCGGGATCAAGTGCCCAGAGCACGCGGCGATCGGGGCAACGCGGCCGACGGCGCAGCGGACGTATAAGCAGGCCAAGGGTCGCGTCAAAGGGCTTGATGCGCCGGCGACCGTCATCCTGGTCGCGATCAACGTCATCGTCTATTTCGTCACGGTCGCACAGGGTTTTGGGCTCAACAACCCCGGCGGGAGAATCTTCGTCGACGGTGCGCTCGTCGGTGCGGCGATCGACATCGAGGGTGACTGGTATCGACTGGTCAGCGCGATGTTCCTCCACGGGAGCGTGATCCACCTCGCGTTCAACATGTTGGCGCTCTACTGGCTCGGCACCATCGTCGAGGAGGCACTGGGCGTGTGGCGGTTCCTCCTCATCTACTTCACCGCGGGAATCGCAGGCTCTGCCGGAGCTCTCGTCCTGAGCTCGCCGACCCAGTTCACCGTCGGCGCCTCCGGCGCCATCTACGGGATCATGGGCGCCTTGCTGGTGCTGGAGTACCTCAGCACCGGGTCGTTCGCAGGTCAGGCGATGGGGCTGATCGTCCTGAACCTCGTCATCACGGTCAGCGTCCCGAACATCTCGCTCGGTGGCCATCTCGGCGGTCTGGTCGGCGGGATTGCCGCCACCTTCGCACTCATGCGATTCCGTCATCACCGACACCGGGCGCTCGGACCGGCGCTGGTGGTTCTGATCGCGGTCGCGTCCGTGGTGGTCGCGTACGTTCGAGTCGGGAGCTACGGCTCGTACTAGCCGGCGGGAACCACGCGGCTCACGAGCGCGGTGACACCTTCGACCGAGACGACCTCGACGGTCGTCCCTTCGGCGATCGGCTGGTCGTCGTTCGAGCGTGCGCTCCAGTACTCGGTGCCGACTCGGATCTGACCGCGGTGGCCTGGTCCTTCGGCGAGCGCGACGGTCACGACCGCCCGCTTGCCGACGACGGTGAGCGCGTTCGAGACGACCTGCGGTGTCTTGTCGAGCGCTTTCTTCAACGGCTTGCGGGTCAGCACGAGCGAGCCGATCGCGACGATCGCAAAGACGAGCAGCTGAACCGCGAGGTTCGCCACCCGCGGCTCCGGCAATTCCGGCGGCGACCGCGCCAACCGCAAGGTAGAGCGCGATGAACGCGAGCGTCACGAGCTCGAGCACGATGAGAACGAGCGCTATGACGAGCCACACCGCGAGGGCCGTGCCTCCGGTCACGTCGCTACGCCTTCTCGGGAGGGCCGGACGCGGTCGCGTCTTGCCCGATCCGGAGGGCGCTGCCGAGCGCGGTGATCGCTCCCATGGAGGCAATCGCATCCGACGGGACGAGCAGCAGCGTCATACCCTGACCGTCGGCGACCTTCGGCAGAGCCTGGATGTACTGGTACGTCAGCAGGTCGGGCGACGGGTCCCCCTCGTGGATCGCCTTGAACGTCAACCTCGTCGCCTCGGCGTCGCCGTTCGCGCGAAGGATCGTCGCCTCGCGCTGGCCCTCCGCGGTGAGGATCGCACTCTGCTTGGCACCCTCCGCGGTGAGGATCGCGGCCTGCTTGACGCCCTCCGCGGTGAGGATCGTCGCACGGCGGTCGCGCTCGGCGCGCATCTGCTTCTCCATCGCCTCCTGGATCGAAGACGGCGGATCGATCGACTTGAGCTCGATGCGGTTGACCCGGATGCCCCAGCGCTCGGTCGCCTCGTCGAGCACGATTCGCAGGTCGGCGTTGATCTTGTCGCGCGACGTGAGCACCTCTTCGAGGGAGAGCGAGCCGATCACGTTGCGAAGCGTCGTCACGGTGAGCTGCTCGACCGCGAGGAGAAGGTTCTTCACCTCGTAGGTCGCTCGGAACGGGTCGCTGATCGTGAAGTAGAACACCGTGTCGATCGAGATCGTCACGTTGTCCTGGGTGATCACCGGCTGCGGCGGGAACGCAACGACCTGCTCGCGGAGATCGACCGGCACGCGGAGCTTGTCGATGAACGGGAACAGGAAGTGCAGACCCGGATCGAGGGTGCGGTTGTAGCGCCCGAGCCGCTCGACAATCCCTGCGGTTGCCTGGCTGACGATCCGGACCGTGCGCGCGATCGCGATCACGACGAAGAGAACGATGGCCGCTCCGGCGACGATTGCGACGATCGTGCCTACGTCGGCGTCGTTCACAGCGTGACCTTACCTAGCCGCCGACGGCCACTGCAGTTACGCCGACCTCGCGCAGCGCGGCTTGCGCGGCTGCCAGGCGCGCGAGTGGAACGCGGTAGGGCGAGCAGCTCACGTAGTCGAGCCCGAGCGAATGACAGAACTCGACCGAGCGCGGCTCGCCGCCGTGCTCGCCGCAGATGCCCATCTTCAGCTCAGGCTTCGCACCTCGTCCCCGCTCGACTGCGATCCGCATGAGCTCGCCGACCCCTTCGACATCGAGCACCTCGAAGGGGTTCCGCTCCAGGATTCCCTCCTCCAGGTACAGCGTGAGGAACTTGCCCTCGGCGTCGTCTCGCGAGAAGCCGAGAGCGGTCTGGGTGAGATCGTTCGTTCCGAACGAGCAGAAGTCGGCGATCTCCGCGATCTCGTCGGCGCGCACGCAGGCCCTCGGTAGCTCGATCATCGTGCCGCAGAGATACTCCACGGTCGGCTCCTCGGCTGCGATGCGCTCGGTGAGCGCCCTCAAGCGCCGAAGCTCCTCGGCGAATCCGACGAGTGGATGCATGATCTCGACGAGCGGCGGTTCGCCGGTTCGCTCGCCCACGGCCTTCGCGGCGCGGATGATCGCGCGCACCTGCATCTCGTAGATCTCCGGGTACTGGAGCCCGAGCCGGCAGCCGCGGGTGCCGAGCATGGGGTTCGCCTCCTTGAGCTGGTCGATGCGCGCTCGCATCGCATCGGACGTCGCTTCCTCGGGCGTCGGCAGGAACTCGTGCAGCGGCGGATCGAGCAGCCGGATCGTCACGGGGAGTCCCGCCATCGCCTCGAAGATGCCCTCGAAGTCACTCTGCTGCATGACGAGGAGCCGGTCGAGCGCAGCGCGACGGGCCGCCTCGGTCTCGGCCATGATCATCTCCTGCACGTGTGGAAGCCGTTCCTGGGCCATGAACATGTGCTCTGTCCGACAGAGCCCGATGCCCTCGGCACCGAACTCACGCGCCTTCGCCGCATCGTCCGGAGTGTCCGCATTCGCCCGGACTCTCAAGCGGCGGAACCCATCCGCCCAGTCGAGGATCGTGCCGAAGTTTTCGTCGATGGCCGGCGGAACGAGCTTGACCTCACCGAGATAGACCCTCCCTGTGCCTCCGTCGATCGTGATCACGTCGCCCTCGCGGAGCTTGTGCTCCCCGATCGTGAGAGTTCGAGCGACGACGTCGATCGTCAGGCCTTCGCACGCGGCCACGCACGGCTTGCCCATTCCTCGGGCGACAACTGCGGCGTGCGAGGTCATCCCGCCGTGTGCGGTCAACACCCCTCCCGCCTGGACGAGGCCGTGAATATCGTCCGGCGTCGTCTCGAAGCGGACAAGGATGACCGACTCACCGGCCTTGCCGCGCTCCTCGGCGAGGTCTGCATCCAGGACGACTGCGCCACAGGCAGCACCCGGTGAGGCGTTGAGCCCGGTCGCGGCGACGTCGAGCACCGCCTGCGGATCGATCATGGGGTGCAGGAGCTGGTCGAGTTGGCTCGGATCGATCCGGGCGACCGCCTCGTCTTGCGAGATCAACCCCTCGCCCACCATCTCCACCGCAACGCGCAGGGCCGCACGTGCGGTGCGCTTCCCCGTGCGCGTCTGGAGGATGAAGAGCGTGCCGTCCTCGATGGTGAACTCGATGTCCTGAACGTCGCGGTAGTGCTTCTCCAGCCGATCGAGCGTCGCGAGAAGCTGGTCATGTGCCTCGGGGAGCAGCTCCTCCATCCGTTCGATCGGTTCCGGTGTACGCGTGCCGGCGACGACGTCCTCACCCTGCGCGTCGACCAGGAACTCGCCGTAGAGCCGGTTCTCCCCCGTCGCCGGGTTGCGCGTGAAGCACACGCCCGTTCCCGAGCGCGGGCCCATGTTGCCGAACACCATCCGAACGACGTTGCAGGCCGTGCCGAGGCTGTCGGGAATCTCGTACGTGCGCCGGTAGACCCGCGCTCGAGGAGTGTCCCACGAAGCAAAGACCGCCCGATACGCGCGTCGCAGCTGCTCGTGCGCATCCTGCGGGAAGGCGAGCCCGGCCTCACGCGCGAAGGTCTCCTTGAACGTCGCTGTCAGCTGCTCCAGGTCCTCGGCTGTGAGCTCGATGTCGAGGCTCACGCCTCGCTCCTGCTTGAGCGCGGTGATCGCATCCTCGAACAGGTTCGGTTCGATGCCCTCGACGACCTCGCCGTACATCTGCACCAGCCGGCGATACGAGTCGAACGCGAACCTGCGGTTGGACGTGCTGGCGGCGAGCCCCTCCACCGCGACGTCACCGAGCCCGAGGTTGAGGATGGTGTCCATCATCCCGGGCATCGAAATGGCGGCGCCGGAGCGCACCGACACGAGCAGAGGCCGAGACTCGTCGCCGAACCGGAGCCCGGACCGCTGCTCCAGACGTGCGATGTGCTCGTCGACCTCGTTGTCGAGCTCCGCCGGCACTTCACCACCCGCAGCCATCGCCGCTCGGCAGGCATCGGTCGAGATCGTGAAGCCATCGGGCACGGGGACACCCAAAGCGGTCATCTCGGCGAGGCCAACGCCTTTGCCGCCGAGGAGCTCCCTTCCTCCATCGGCGCCTTCGTCGAACGCGTAGACGAACCGCACACCGTGATCCAAGCACAAGCTGAGCTAACTCGCGTGCACCCAAGCAAGTCGGACCGTCACAATCTCCTGCGAGAATCCCTTTTGATGCAGGTTGCCGACATCTTCCACAGCCCAGGAGATCCGGGCCACGAGCTCAGGCCTCTTCCTCGATCCGGCTCGGCACGACGGCGGAGGTTCGCTCCGTCCGCCTCCCTGGCGAGAGCGCGGCATGAGAACGCGCGACGTTCGACGAGTCGCAGCGATCGTCGCCGTCCTGGCCGTAACCATCTCGGTTGGAGGGCGTGAGCACGGCCTCCCCGGGACGACAGTGGTCTCGATCGCGGTCGCCGAGGCTGCGCCCGATGCCGGTGGCCCGATCACGGTGAAGGTGGTGGCGAGAGAGTTCTCGTACACCCTCTCGCGACGTTCGGTGCCACGGGGCGCAACCGTTCGCTTTGTGGTGCGAAACGCAGGCTCGGACATACACAACTTCGTCATTGGCAAAGCACGCACAAGGCTTCTCGCCCCTGGGCGCAGCCAGACGATCACCGTCCGCTTTCCGAAGGCCGGCGCCTTCTCGTTCCTCTGCTCGGTTCCGGGTCACGCGAAGGCAGGGATGAAGGGCCGGTTCGGGGTCGCGCGTCCGGCGCCGCCTCCTCCCCCACCTCCGCCTCCGGACGTCGTCTCCGACGATGCCGTCCTGGCGGAGGTCGGAACCTTCGCACGCCCGGTGCTCGTCACTGCGCCGCCCGGTGACGAGCATCGGATCTTCGTGGTCGAGCACGCCGGGCGCGTTCGAATCGTCCGCGACGGCGTTGTGCTCCCGACTCCGTTCCTCGATATCAGCGACAAGGTGCGTGCGGTGAACGAGCCGGGGTTCCAGTCCATCGTGTTCGCGCCGGACTTCGCGACGAGCGGGCTCGTCTATGTCTTCTACAACGCCAACCAGGGGAATGGTGACCTCCGGCTCGTCGAGTACCACGTCAGGCCGGAGAACCAGGACATCGTCGACATCGGCTCGGAGCGGCTGCTGCTCGAGATCCCGAAGCCGTGGGAGAACCACAACGGCGGCATGATGCAGTTCGGCCCCGACGGGATGCTCTACCTCAGCGTCGGCGACGGCGATTCGGGTGTCCTGAACCGTCCCGGTGCGTTCGCCCAGACGCGCGACGATCTCCTCGGTGACATCCTCCGGATCGATCCGCGCGGCAAGGCACCGTACGCGGTGCCGGGCGATAACCCATTCGTCAACGTGCCCGGCGTCAGACCCGAGATCTGGGCGTACGGACTCCGAAACCCGTGGCGCTTCTGGATCGATGCCGAGACGAGCACGATGCTGATCGGCGACGTCGGCTTTGGGGATCGAGAGGAGATCGACGTTGCGCCCCTTGGGCGCGGCGGCCTCAACTTCGGCTGGCCCTGTTTCGAGGGGACGTTGCCGTTCGACGCCTCGGTGACCTGTGTCGATCCGGTGGCGCCGATCTGGGAGAAGCCGCACAGCGACGGCTCCTGCTCGGTCATCGGCGGGGTCGTCATTCACGATCCGCGGCTGCCGACACTCGCCGGACGGTTCATCTTCGGCGACTACTGCAACGGGCTCCTCTCGCAGTTCCCCGTCGCAAGCACCAGCGCGCCTCCCGTTACCGCCGAAAGGCTCGATCTGGCGGTCCCGGAGCTCTCGAGCTTCGGTGTCGACGGTCTCGCCCGCGTCTACGCGATGTCGACGGAGGGAAAGGTCTACCGCCTCGATCCTGCGCCATAGCGATCGCTCAACCAGGCGATCGCCCGGAGCCCCATCCAGATCGGCGTCAACAGGACGTAGAAGGCGGCCATGGCGACGAGCAACGACGAGAACCAGATCACCCAGTAACGCAGCGGCACCCACCCCTTCTCGGTGAGATCGCGGCGGATGCCGACGGCGAGGCGGCCGTACTTCTTGTTCGAGTTGGTCATCCGTGCCCACGCGCCCGATCGGCGACGAGCTTGATGATGCGCATGGCGGTCTCCTCGACGGACAACTCGGAGACGTCGATCACGGGACAACGGAGCCGGCGATGAATCCGACCCGCGGTCTCGAGCTCTTCGAAGACAGCCTCGAGGTCCGCGTAGCGCCGGCGCGGCGCACGCATCGACTTCACCCGCTCACCACGAATCTCAGCGAGTCGGGTGGCGTCGATCGTGAGCCCGACGACCTTGGCCCGGTCGATCTCGAAGAGCGCTGCGGGGGGCTCGACCCCGCGAACGATCGGCACGTTCGCCGTCTTGTGACCGAGGTAGCCGAGATAGATCGACAGCGGCGTCTTCGAGGTCCTCGAAACGCCGACGAGCACGATGTCGGCCTCGTCGAGACCGCCCCCGACCCCGTCGTCGTACTTCACTGCGAACTCCATCGCCTCGACCCGCTTGAAGTACGTCTGGTCGAGCGGAGCCCGTGCTCCCGGTTCCATCCGTGCGGCCACCCCCGCCACGCGGGAGATCGAGTCGATCGGGTGGCCGAGCAGGTCGCAATAGTGCAGTCGCGCCCGGCGGCAGAGCTGACGCATTGCCGCGCGCAGCCCGGGTTCGACGAGCGTGTAGACCATCACTGCAGCACGGCCCTTCGCCCGGTTGACCGCAAGCTGGAGATCGCCTTCGTTCTCGACCCTCGGGTGCCGGATCTCCTCGAACGCCAGGTTGGGAAACTGCGCCTCGAGGGCCAGCACGAGCTTGGCTGCGGTCTCACCCGTCGAGTCCGAGACGATATGAAGCTCGACGGGGACGATCTCGGCGCTCACGCGCCTGAGGCTAGCGACAGCGAATCATCTAGACGAGAACCGACCGCACGCTGTCGAGAAACGCGCGCCACGGAAACGCGGGACCGGGATCCCAGTGATCGCTTCGGTGCCAGGCCGAGCTCACGTCGGCGTGCCCGGTGATGCCGCGCTTTCCGGCGAGGAGCGCGCCCGGCCCGAGCTTCCGGATCGGGATGTCATGACGCGCTGCGATGTCGGCCACGAGCTCGGCTGCCCGTTCGAGAACTGCGGCGCTGTATGCGTCCTCCCAGTCGTGACGTCCCTGTCCCGCCGTCCCGGCGAGCTCGACGCCGATCGAGCGGTCGTTTCCACCCCGAGCGTGCCAGGCGACGTCCGTCTCGGCGACGCATTGAATGATCGTCCCGGCGTCCACGCAGTAGTGCGCCGAGACCTTCGAGACACGCGTGCCGAACCAACGGGCACAGATCTCGGCGCTGTCCACGCGCTCGGCGATCTCCATCGTGTGGATGACGATGAGCTCGATCTCCCGACCATCGGTGCGGGTTCGATTCGGGCTCTCGACGAACGGGTAGTCCACGGCACACGCTCCCTGAGGGGACGACTGCGCCGCAGCGGCTCGGAGGATACGCCCCTCCTGCGAGGATGTCACGCACGATGATGGCTGACGGCGATACGGGGAGAGGACGCTTCGCGGCGACGCTTCGCCAGGAGGAGCGCGTGACGCCGCTCGAGCTCTTCTTCGACCTCGTCTTCGTCCTCGCGATCACGCAGTGCACCGCGCTGATGGCCGTCCACCCGACCTGGGTCGGGCTCGTGAAGGGCCTGCTCGTGCTCGGCGTGCTCTGGTGGAGCTGGGGTGGGTACGCGTGGCTCACGAGCGTCGTGGAGCCAGAGGAAGGACTCGTGCGACTATCGATCTTTGGCGCAATGGCGGGTCTTCTCGTCGCGGCGCTTTGTGTCCCCGGCGCGTTCGGCGACGACGCGCTCCTCTTCGCCGCGGCCTACGGCGTCGTCCGTGCTGCTCACATCGCGCTCTTCACGATCGCGAGCCGCGACGACCCGGCGCTTCGAAAGTCCGTCACCGGGCTGGCGGGGAGCACGGCGATAGGCGTCGCGCTTCTCGTTGCGGCCTCAGGTACCGACGGGATCTTGCAGGGCGCCCTCTGGTGCCTGGCGCTGCTTCTCGACCTCGGTGGACCGTTCCTTTTCGGGGCTGAAGGATGGAAGCTCGTGCCGGGCCACTTCGCCGAGCGCCACGGCCTGATCGTGCTGATCGCGCTTGGTGAATCGATCGTCGCGATCGGCGTCGGCTCGGGTGCCATCGTCGACACCGGTGTGGTGCTCACTGCGATCGCCGGCACGGTGCTCGCAGCCGGGTTGTGGTGGCTGTACTTCGATGTTTCGTCGATCGGCGCGCAGCATCGCCTTCGTGAGGCGCAGGTCGGCCGCGTGCAGAACGAGCTCGCCCGTGACGCGTACTCGTATCTCCACTTTCCGATGGTCGCGGGAATCGTGCTCGTCGCGCTCGGGCTGAAGAAGACGCTCGCCTCGCATTCCGAGTCGCTCGGGCTCGTCCCCACGGCGGCGCTCGTCGGCGGTGCGTCGGTCTACCTCCTCGCGCTGGTCGCGTTCCGCTTCAGGATCATCCACAGCGTCGCCCGGGCTCGGTCGGTCTGCGCCGTGGCGATCCTCGTGCTGGTCCCACTCCACTCGCAGATCCCGTCGCTCGCAGTCCTTACCATTCTGGCCGGCGCCTTTGTTCTCCTCGTCGTCTACGAGGTGCTTCGCTTCTCGGAGGCACGCGAGCGCATCCGCACGACACCCGACGGCTGACGTGCTTCTCGAGCGTGCCACCGTTCAGCGCCGACGTCTCGAGGCAAGCGATGTCTTCTAGCCGGTAGTGACACCCGCGAGCGACGCCCAGGCGGCCGGCGTCATCGTCACGTAGTCGTAGAGGCTCCACCCGGTCGACCCACCGTCGTCCGTGATCGCGTCGGCGAATGCCTTGAGCTCCTCGGGGGTCATGCGGTTGGCGACGCCGCCGGCGCTGTGAATCGGCACGCCTTCTCCGATCGCCGCACGGAGCAGCCGCAGGGAGCGGGCCACGTAGCCGTAGGTCGCGTCGTACCCCTTGAAGCCTCCGCCGGTGTAGAGCATCGGGACGACCGCATCGACCTGGGCTGCGATGTCGGCCCACGGGAACCCCGGCCACCATGACGCATGGCGCTCGAGGGCACGCGGTGGATACGTGATCGCCGCGATGGGCGTCTCTCCTGCCTCCGCGCGCAGTCGACGTAGCAGCGAGAGCATCCGAGCATTTCTGAGCGCGACGTTCTTGAGCCGCAACGACTCGATGTCGAGCGCAACCCCGTCGAACGAACCGCCGGTGGCCGTTCTGAACGACAGCATTGCCCTCGCGCGGCGGACGTCGCGAGCCTGCTGATCGTGGCCGGGAAGCATCCACGCCACTGCCTTGACGCCTCTCGCGTGGAGCTCGTCGACGAGACGGCCGAGCCCGGTGGCCTCGACGACATCGGTTGTCGAGCGGTCGTTCGACGTCTCGAGCCACACGACCCGCACCCCGCGTCGCGCGATCCGGTCAGCGGTCTGCTTCGGGGCTCGGTAGAGCGAGGTGTCGTACACGTCGATCCAGGTGCCGAGCCCGGCGAACACGGTCGGATCCGCAGCCGGCGCCGGTCGCGGCGCGGCCGCTGCGACCATCGCCGCGCCGATCACAACGACGACGAGCGCAAGAAGGCGTGAGGGGCGGAGCACGACGGGAGCGTAGGCCTGATCGGTGAAGAATCGGTGATGATCAGGTTCGGTTACGTCGGGCATACTGACCGCTCACGCGGGCGTAGCTCAGTTGGTAGAGCGTCGGCTTCCCAAGCCGTAGGTCGAGGGTTCGAGTCCCTTCGCCCGCTTAGGTTTCAAGCTCGTTTCCGCGCTCGCCGCCTGGGTTCGGGCCTCGTAGACCGCGGTTGACGCCAGTCGGCGTGTGGCTCACGCGAGCCTTTCGCCAGTTCGGCAGGCCAAGCTCTCTGCGGAGCTCGTCGATACGGCTGTGCAGGTCACGGCGCTCGAGGGAGACGGCTTGCTCGCGCTCCTCGAGCTCGTCGAGCAGAGCAAGCTTTTCGTTGCTCAACGGAGTGCTCTGGTAGAGCCTGTCGATCCGGTAGTGCAGATCCTTGCGCTCGGCGCTGAGGGCTCGCGCCTCTACCTCCAACGCCTCGAGCTCGGTGGTCGCAACCGCGACGCTGGAGAGCGCTCGACCCATGACGCGCCTATCGGGGCCAGCAAGAGAAGCGCCGTCCCCCAACTGGGGCGCACCTGTGCGTCGTCGCTGTCGCCGCTTTCCCAAGCCGTCGGTCGAGGCTCGAGCCCCTTCTCCCGCTTCGATCGCTCTCTGTCCGCCAGACTGGGTACATGGAAGGGAATTCCAGGGAGTTGCTGATCGCCGCGCTTGGCGGCGACGCGTCCCGTGTCCGCGACGGCGACTCGGAGCGCGACCTGCACTCGGAGGACATGAGCTTCCACGCCCCTCGCCGGCCCGACGTCGTTGTGTATCCGACCTCCACCGTCGAGGTCGCGGCCGTGCTTGCGGTTGCGAACGAGCACGACATCGCGGTGACGCCGTTCGGGGCCGGATCGAGCCTCGAGGGTCACGTCATTCCGCAACGCGGCGGGATCTCGCTCGACCTGACGCGGATGGATCGGATCGTGGCAATTCGCCCCGAGGATCTCCAGGTGGTGGTGGAGCCGGGCGTCACGCGCAGTGCGCTCGCTCGCGCCGCCGGTGAGCACGGCCTGTGGTTCCCGGTCGACCCGGGCGCCGACGCAACCCTTGGTGGGATGGCGGCGACCAACGCCGCCGGCACGACGACGCTTCGCTACGGGAAGATGCGCACTCAGGTGCTCGCGCTCGAGGCGGTGCTCGCAGACGGGTCGGTCATCCGCACCGGCAGCGCGGCCGCGAAGACATCCGCGGGCTACGACCTGACCGGACTGCTGGTCGGCTCCGAGGGGACGCTCGCCGTCATCACCCAACTGACGCTGCGCCTGCAGGGGATTCCCGAGCGAACCGTCGCCGCAAGGCTCATGTTCGACAACCTCGAGACGGCCTGCCGGGTGGCGATCGCGGCCGTCGCCGGCGGTCAGGCGATCCATCGAATCGAGCTCGTTGACGCTTGGACGGTGGAGTTGGTGAACGCCTATCAGGGGACCGTCGTTCCCCACCGCTCCGAGCCTCTTCGTCGAGGCAGCCGGACAGGCCTCGGCAGTGGACGAGGAGCTCGAGTTCGTGTTGGAGATTGCGCGCGCAGAGGGCGCGATCGACATCGTCGTGGAGGAGGACGCAGACGCGCGCGCCCGGCTCTGGAAGGCGCGGCACGATGTCGCCTACGCGACCTCGGCGGCCTCGCCGGGTCGCAAGCACCGCGCAACCGACACGTGCGTCCCGCTGTCGCACCTCGCGGCGCACGCGGCCTTCGCCCGTACGGCCCTTGACGAGGCGGGTGTCGTCGGCGCGATCATCGGGCACGCGGGCGACGGGAACCTCCACGTCGATTTGATGGTCGACCCCGGGGATCCCGACGAAGTCGCCGTCGCGCTCGGGCTCACCGACCGGCTCGTCGAGGACGCTCTCTCGCGTGGCGGCACCGCAACCGGCGAGCACGGCATCGGGCTCGGCAAGCGCGACGCCCTCGCGCTCGAGCATCCAGACCTGCTTCCGCTCTACCGCGGGATCAAGGAGCTGTTCGACCCTCGCGGGATCATGAACCCGGGCAAGATCCTCAGGCCGTAGCGCGCTTCCACGCCGCCGCGACCGGCGCGCCCCCTTGTTCGGTTTCTCGGCGCTACTCGTCGCCCTCGGGGAGCGCAGCCAGCTCGCCGAGCGCGATGAGGTGCTTCTCGCGTACCCACCCCGCTGCAAGAAGGACGCCGCCGGCCCGCTGCACAGCGTCGCGCACGGGCGTACGCCACCGATGCTCGAGAAGCGCGACCACGGCCGCCCGACCCTCGGGCACGCGCTCTGCGATCGCCCAGCCGTCGCTGTGGTCGAAGACATGGCCGTCTGCCAGCTCGCGCATTCCCCACACCGCGCCCGCCTCCAGGCCCGCCTCGCCACCTACGCCGAGGCCGATCAACGCGCCGACCGCGGCGCCGAACGCAAGCGCCTCGTCCGGAGCGAGATCCGAAAGCTGCCTCATCTCGATCACGCCGTGCTCCTTGTGACGCACGACCATCACATCGACGAGGCGGATCACCTCACTCGTACGGAGACGCTCGAGCTCCTGCTCGATCTCGGTGAGGTCTGCGTCGTCGTCGAACCCGACCACGACGATCTCAACAGGTCCGACGATCAAAACGTCTCCCCTTCCCTGCGAAGGTTGTGGAGCTTCTCAGCGGGATGAAAGGCGGTGATGTGACGCACGGTGCCCGAGCGTGAGCGCATCACGATCGATGTCGTCTGCACACCCTCGGCGCTCACCTTCACTCCGTCGAGGAGCGCTCCTCCTGTGACTCCGGTCGCGGCCACGAAGACATCGTCGCCGGTCACCAGGTCGTCATGCGTGAGCTTCCGTCCGACATCGAAGCCGGCGGCCAACAGCTCGGCGCGCTCGCTCTCGTTGCGCGGCCAGAGCCGACCTTGCAACGCGCCGCCCATGCACTTGATCGCCGAGGCGGAGATCACCCCCTCAGGCGTCCCGCCGATCCCCATGAGCATGTCGATCCCCGTGAACTCCTGGGCCGCGGCGATCGACGGTGCGACATCCCCGTCGCGAATGAGGCGCACCCGGGCCCCCGACGCGCGCAGCTCGGCAATCAGGTCCTCGTGGCGGTCGCGTTCGAGCACGACGACGCTGAGATCGCTCGCCGCCATCCCCTTCGCCTCCGCGACCCGATGCACGTTCTCGGTCGCTGACAGGTCGATGTCGATCGCGTGAGCCGCGTCGGGCCCGACCGCGATCTTCTCCATGTACAGCGCGGCGCCCGGAAAGAACATCGATCCCCGCTCGGCGACTGCGATCACGGCGATCGCACCGGGAATCCCGAGCGCGCAGAGGCGAGTTCCTTCGAGCGGGTCGACCGCGACATCGACCTCCGGCCCCGAGCCGTCACCGACCTCCTCGCCGTTGTAGAGCATCGGCGCCTCGTCCTTCTCTCCTTCGCCGATCACGACGCGGCCGCGCATCGAGACGGTGTTGACCATGAGCCGCATGAGGTCGACCGCGGCCTGGTCGGCAGCAATCTTGTCGCCGCGCCCGATCCAACGGGACGCGCCCATTGCCGCCGCCTCCGTGACGCGGACGAGCTCGAGCGCGAGGTTGCGGTCGGGGGTGAGGTATCTGCCGTCGGTTGAGCTCATGGGCGCGATCCTATTGGTGGCTGAGCTACATCCGTTCGGGCGCCTCGACCCCGATCAGGTCGAGACAGCGCGCGACCACGTCTCGCGTTGCCACGCACAATCCGAGCCGGAACTCCTCCGACTCGGAGCCGAGCACCTTGTGATGGTGGTAGAAGCGATGGAACTCGTCTGCGACGCGGATCGCGTAGGTCGGGATCGCGTGCGGCGCGCGTCGCTCGGTCGCCTCGGCGACGACGGCCGGAAAGTCGGCGAGCCGCTTGACGAGGTCGCGCTCCTCGACCGCGAGCGGCGCCCCGGGCAGCTCCGCACCAACCGCCTCCGGGGTGGCGTTGCGGAGAATCCCCTCGATCCGCGCGTGGGCGTACTGCACGTAGTAGACCGGGTTCTTCGCGCTCTTCTCCGCCGCGAGGTCGACGTCGATCGTCGATCGTCTGGTCGTGACCGCGGGAGATGAGGTACCAGCGTGCGGCATCAATGCCGATCTCGTTGATGAAGTCGTCGAGGAAGACGACATCACCACGGCGCTTTGACATCTTCGTCGCCTCGCCACCCCGGGTGAGGTGCACCATCTGGTAGACGAGCACCTCGAGCGACTCGCGCGGGTGTCCGAGCATCTCCGCCAGCGCCTGTAGGCGCGCGACGTAGCCGTGGTGATCGGCACCGAGGACGTAGACGAGCCGGTCGAACCCACGGCCGTACTTCCGTCGGATGTACGCGGCGTCGGCCGCGAAGTACGTCGGCGTCCCGTCCGACCGGACGACGACACGATCCTTGTCGTCCCCGTGCTGCGGTCGTCCTCGAGCCACGTGGCGCCGTCGTCGACGAACGTCTCGAGCACGGCGAGCGCGTCCGGGATCTCCGCCTCGACCACGCTCTGGCGCTCGAACGTGTCGAAGTGGATCCGGAACCGCTGCGAGCGACTTCTCGATCTGACTCGAGCATCCGAGGGATCGGATCGCCGGCGTCCTTCGCGAGCTCGGCGATGTACGCGCCGTGATAGCCGTCCTCGGGAGGCTCTTCGCCGCGCCGCGCGGCCTCGACCGACTCGCCTGAAGCGGTCCATCTGCGCGCCGGCGTCGTTGTAGTAGTACTCGCGCTCGACCTCGTTACCGGCGAAGGCCAGCAGCCGCGCGACACAATCGCCGTAGGCGCCGTTGCGCGCCGCGGCGACCGTGATCGGCCCGGTCGGGATTCGCGGACACCATCTCGACCTGGATCCGCTCAGGCGTCGGGCCGCCGAACCTCCGCCGAAGACCCGTCCGTGAGCGAGCATCGTCGACAATGCCCGCGAGAACCAGGCGTCGTCGAGCGAGAGGTTGACGAACCCCGGCCCGGCGATCTCGACGTTGGCTACACCGTCGACCGCGCCGAACGCAAGCTTGAGCTCTTCGGCCACCTCGCGAGGCGAGCTCCGGCGCTGGCCGGCAAGGCGCATCGCGACGTTCGTCGCGTAGTCGCCGTGCGCCGCTTCGGACGGCCGCTCGAGGGGAACCGGGGTTCCGGCCAGCTGGGAGAGCTCCTCGACGAGGTCACCAACGGGGTCACCCATTGCGGAGCTCTCGTGGTGCGAAGACACGTTCGAGCTGTCCGATCTGATCGGGTGAGCCGACGGCGACGAGGATGTCGTCCGGGTGCAGCACATCGTCCGCGCCGGGCGAGCCGACGAGCTCGCCGTCGCGTCGCCGGAGGGCCACGATGCTCGCTCCCGTCCTGGCCCTGAGATCGAGCTCCCGCAGCGTCTTCCCGCAGCCGTCGCACCCTTCGGTGACGAGCAGCTCCTCGAACCGAAGCGCGGAGTCCTGCGCATCTCCGGCGAGCTCGAGCAAGGCGGCGACCTGGGGCTTGATGACCTGGTTTGCCATCGTCCGGCCGGCCATGACGTATGGCTCGACGACCCGGTCGGCCCCGGCACGGCGAAGCTTCGCGCCCGCTCCACGGGCTGAGGCGCGGGCAACGATCACGAGGTCGGGTCGCTGGGCTCGGGCCGAGAGGGTGATGAACACGTTCTTCTCATCGGAGTCCGCGCAGGCGACGAGGGCATACGCCGTCTCGATGCCCGCTCGGCGGAGATCGTCGTCTTCGGCCCCGTTCCCGTGAAGGAACTCCACGCCGGGGATCTCGGCCGCCCGCTCGCCTGCCGCCTCGCTGACATCGAGAACCACGACGGCTCGCCCGGAGGTCGCGATGTCGGCGGCGACCGAGCCCCCGACTCGGCCAAAACCGCAGATGATCACATGGTCTCGCAGCATCTCGATCCGTCGTTTCTGTCGTCGTTCTGCGAACGCGCCGCCAACCACGCCCTGGGCGATGATCTCCACGACCGTTCCGGCCAGGTAGAGGAAGATGGCCACGCCTGCAAGCAGCAGGGCGACGGAGAATAGTTGCGCGGCAGCAGTGTCGGGGGCAGATGCGAGCCCCGTCAGGGTCGTGGTGACGACTGCTCGGTAGAAGGACGCGATCCAGCCATCGTCGAGGAGCACCCGAAACCCGATCGTCCCTGATCACCAGGACCGCGACGAACAGGGCCAGCGCGACCACGAATCGTCTGAGGCTGAAGCCGCTCATCACGACGGATGGTAGGCCTCGTCGAGGCGCCTTGAACCGGTCGAAGCGACCGACGGGCCCACGGCGGATCCGCTCAGTGGACCGAGGGCGCTACGCGGTCTCGGTCACGGCGACCGCCGTGACGGCGCGGGTGGTGGTTCCGGCGGTGATGCCTTCACGGGTCAGCGCGGCCGCGACTTCCTCGCGCGCTTTGTAGATCCTCCACTTCACCGTTGCCAGCGTGATCTCGAGCGAATCCGCAATCTCGAGATACGAGAAACCGACGATGTCCCGCAGCAGGAGCGCCATCTTGAGGTCGACGTTGAGCACCTCGACCGCACGCCACACCGCGTCGATCGTCTCGGTGCGCTCGAAAGGCTGATCGACGACGTCGAGACCCGGGAGATCCTCCACCATCGCCACCGATCGCGGCCGACGCTCGAGTGCGCGCATCTCGTCGAGCACCCGGTTCTTCGTCACCTGGAAGAGCCAGGTGGTGAACGTCGAGCGGAGCGAGAATCCGGGGAGGCCCTGGTAGACCCGCAGGAACACCTCTTGCGTCAGGTCCTCGGCCAGGTCGCGGTTGCCGATCAGCCGCAAGACGTAGTTGTAGACAGGCCGCTCGTACGTCCGAACAAGGATCGAGAACGCCCGCTCGTCACCGCGCTGTGCCTTCCGAAGAACACCAAGGTCGGGCTGCGTGAGTGCCAAGTCGAACGCGACTATACAGCGCGCTACGGCTTTCTCACCACAAATTTACGACTCACTGAAATGTCATCGATGGCGCGCTTGTGCAGGCGTTCTCGTTACGAATGTTTACGAGTGCCGCACGACGAGCGACGTACCCGTCATCGCTGCGGGCACGGGCAGGCCGAGCAGATCGAGCACCGTTGGAGCGAGATCGCGAAGCTCGCCCTCGGGTCGTACCGATACGTCGGTGGCTGTCACGATCAGCGGCACCGGGTTGGTCGTGTGAGCGGTGAACGGGCTGACGCCGTCATCTGCGAGCATCTTCTCGGCGTTCCCATGGTCGGCGGTGATCAGGCAGACGCCACCCCGGGCGGTCGTGGCCTCGACGACGCGACCCAGGCAGTCGTCGGCCGTCTCGACAGCAATGACCACAGCCGGGATCACGCCCGTGTGCCCCACCATGTCCGGGTTCGCGAAGTTGACCACGCAGAATGCAAACTCTCCGGCGCCGAGCGCCGCGACAACGCTGTCCGCAACATTGTCGGCGGACATCTCGGGCTTGAGGTCGTAGCTCGCGACATCCCGCGGTGACGGGGACAGCAGGCGCTCCTCACCGTCCCACGGCTCCTCGATACCTCCGTTGAAGAAGTACGTGACGTGGGCGTACTTCTCCGTCTCGGCCGCATGGAGTTGAGTGAGACCATGGCGTGCGATCGTTTCGGCGAGCGTGTCGGCGACGGTCTGCTCGGCAAACGCCACGGGACAGTCGAGATCCTCGGAGTAGCGGGTCATCGTGACGAGGTCGACGTGCGCGTCGAGCAACCTCGCGGCGAGCTGCCGTCCGCGGTCAGGTCGGAAGTTGAAGAAGATCGCGGCATCCGTGAGAGGGTCGAGCCGAGAGGTGCCGGCAAGGATGATCGGCTCGATGAACTCGTCGGTGACGCCCCGCTCGTAGCTTGCGCGCACGGCAGCGATCGGGTCTGTCGCGACCTCACCGTCACCGGCGAAGATCGCTGCGAAAGCGCGCTCCGTCCGCTCCTTCCGCTTGTCCCGATCCATGGCGTAGTAGCGTCCGACGATCGTCGCGATCCGTTCCTGGGGTAGCTCGGCGAGGTCCGAGGCCGCCGCGTGCGGCGAGACGTCGCGCCCGTCGGTGAAGGCATGCACCCACGTGCGCTCCGTCATCCCCTCCTGCTCGGCAAGCGCAAGCAGGGCGACAAGGTGGTCGAGATGAGAGTGCACGCCGCCTTTCGAGACGAGCCCGAGGAGATGCACCGCCCCACCCCGCTCACGCGCCCTGCGGAACGCGCCGACGAGCTCCGCGTTCTGCGCCGAGCGAGCCGTCCTCGGCCGCGCGGGAGACGCGCACGAGGTCCTGAAAGAGGATGCGCCCCGAGCCGATGGTCAGATGACCGACCTCGGAGTTGCCCATCTGCCCGTCCGGCAGCCCAACCGCAGCACCCGACGCGCGAAGCTGCGTGTGCGGATAGCGGGTGATGAGCTCGTCGAAGACGGGCGTGCGTGCGAGCTCGACCGCATTGCCAGGACCAGGCGGCGCGATCCCCCAGCCGTCGAGGATCACCAGCGTGACCAGCGGAACGGCTGGGCTCATGTCACCGCAGCGCGACAGATCGCGGCAAACGAGACGGGGTCGAGCGCGGCGCCCCCGACAAGCGCGCCGTCGATGTCCGGTTGGCCGAGCAGCTCGACCGCATTCTCGGGCTTGACCGAGCCACCGTAGAGAACCCGGGTCGAGTGCAGCGTCTTGATGAACGCGTGCGCATCCTGCGCCATCGCGGGGGTCGCGGTCTTCCCCGTTCCGATCGCCCACACGGGCTCGTACGCGATGACAAGCTGCTCGTGTACAGGAAGTGCCGCAACCTGTCGCTCGAGCACCGTCTCGGTCAGGTTCCGGTCGCGCTCGTCGCCGGTCTCGCCTACACACGCGATCACCGCGAGCCCTGCCTCGAGCGCCGCTTCGCAGCGCAGCCTCACGGTTTCGTCGGTCTCGCCGAAATGCTGCCGCCGCTCGGAGTGACCGACGAGGCTACCCGCGACACCGAGCTCCACGAGCATCGCCGCCGAGATCTCACCGGTGAACGCACCCTCGGCAGCCCAGTGGACGTTCTGCGCGTAGACCGGCCAATCCTCGCCGACTGCCGCCTCGAGCGAGACGAACGGCGGGCAGAGCACGACCTCAACGCCGTCGGGTGCTTCGAAGGCGTCGAAGAAAGCCAGCGTCTCGGCCGGCCCCTTGAACATCTTCCAGTTGCCGGCGACGAGCTTCATGCCTCTTCCACCGGGATCGCTGCCACACCGGGCAGCTCGCGGCCTTCGAGCAGCTCGAGCGACGCTCCGCCACCGGTTGAGACCCACGACACGCGCTCAGCGAGCCCCGCTTCGTTGATCGCGCGCACCGAATCGCCGCCGCCGACGACGGTGTACCCATCGACATCGCTGACCGCGGCTGCGACCGCGTTCGTACCCGCAGCGAACGCCTCCCACTCGAAGACGCCCATCGGCCCATTCCAGAAGACGGTCTTTGCGCTCCGGATGATCGCGCCGAACCTCTTGGCGGAGTCGGGGCCGATGTCGAGACCGAGCCAGCCGTCGGGGATGTCGTCGTTGAGGGCGACCCGGTGCTCTGCGTCGGCGGCGAACGATGCAGCCGCGACCACGTCGGTGGGCAGCTCGACCGGGAACGTGAGCGGGTTCTCGTCGCGCAGCTGCTCGGCCATCTTGCCACCGATGATGACCGTGTCTGCCCGACCGCCGAGGTGCTGGAGCACGCCGAGCTTGTCGTCGACCTTCGCACCACCTGCGACGAGGACAAACGGCCGCTCGACGTCTCCGAGAAGACGGCCAAGGTGCTCCAGCTCTTGCTCGAGCAGCAGCCCTGCATACGCCGGCAGGATGTGAGCGACGGCCTCCGTTGAGGAGTGGGCACGGTGTGCCGAACCGAACGCGTCGTTGACGTAGAGGTCCATGCCTGCGGCAAGCTCGGCAGCGTAGGCGGGGTCGTTCTTCGTCTCGCCTGCGTTGAAGCGGGTGTTCTCCAGGACTCGGACGCGAGAGTCGTCGACGAGCTCGCCGAGACGCTGCGCGACCGGCGCGATCGCGTACTTTGCCCTGTCGGCGTCGGTCTTCGGGCGCCCGAGGTGCGAGCACACCGCGATCTCGGCCGCGTCGTGGTCGAGGAGCCAGCGCAGGGTCGGGAGCGAGGCGCGGATGCGCGTGTCGTCGGCGACGTGTCCGTCCTCGAGCGGGACGTTCAGATCAGCCCGCACGAGGACACGCTTCCCGCCGACGTCGGCCGTACGGATCGAGCGCGGGGTGCCTCATGCGCCTACTACTAGAGCAGACGGGTGACGAGATCGACGAGTCGACAGCTGTATCCCCACTCGTTGTCGTACCAACCGAAGACCTTGGCCGTGCGACCGTGCGACATCGTGAGCAGCGTGTCGACGATGCACGAGTGTGGGTTGCCGACGATGTCGGTGGAGACGAGCGGGTCCTCGCTTGCGAGCATGATCCCCGCGAGTGGACCGGCGGCTGCCGCCTTGTATGCGTCGTTGATCTCGTCCCTCGTTACCTCGCGCCCGAGGGTTACCACGAGATCGGTGATCGAGCCGGTCGGAATCGGGGCCCTCACGCTGATCCCGTCGACCTTCCCGTTGAGGTGCGGGAGCACGAGCCCGATCGCTCGGGCTGCGCCGGTGGAGGTCGGAATCAGGTTGATCGCCGCGGCTCGCGCGCGCCGGAGGTCGGAGTGCGGGAGATCGAGAATGCGCTGGTCGTTCGTGTACGCATGGATCGTCGTCATGAAGCCGCTCTCCACACCCGCGAGATCGTCGAGCACCTTGGTGAGCGGAGCGACGCAGTTCGTCGTACACGACGCATTCGAGATGACGTGATGCTTGCTCGCGTCATAGTCGCCGTCGTTGACGCCGAGCACGAGCGTGATGTCCGGATTCTTCGCGGGCGCCGAGATGATGACCTTCTTCGCGCCGGCGTCGAGATGCTTCTGCGCACTGTCACGATCGGTGAAGAAGCCCGTCGACTCGAGGACGACGTCGACACCGAGCTCACCCCAGGGAAGTGCTGCCGGGTCCTTCTCCGAGAACATCTTCATCTCTTCGCCGCCCGCGCGAATGACACCCTCGCCGAGCGAGACGTCGCCGACGAATGGTCCGAGAGTCGAGTCGAACTTGAGGAGGTGCGCCATCGTCTTGGCGTCACCGAGATCGTTGAGAGCGACGACCTCGATGTCCGCGCCGCGCTGCTGCTGCGCGCGGAAGAAGTTACGGCCAATGCGGCCAAACCCGTTGATTCCGACTCGAACGCTCATGCTTGCTTCCCTCTCTGTTGCTCCGGCGTAGTCTGAGTCGAGTCTAGCCACGTCCCGTTTTCCGCCCTCCGGTTCTACCCGCACATCGAGTCAGGAGATCTCCGCTAGCTCGACGAGGCGCGTGAGCCGCCGCGCCATCGCGGCCTTGGTTGCGGGTGGATCCGCTCGAAGACCGAGCTCGCGCAGCGACAGCGAGGGATGCTGCCGGCGAAGGGCAGCTGCTTCGCGGAGGTTGATTGCAAGACCCTCCAGCGCCCGGTCACGCTCGAGCCGGGCGATCGCATCGAGCTGGGCGCGGGCCGCCTGGCTCTGCCGAACGAGGTTGGCATGGTCGGCGTTCGCGACCCTGTTCGCCTCTGAGCGAAGACCGGCGACAAGGGCTCTCTCCTCGAGCGAGAGGACGGTCTCGACGGCCCCTGCGATCGAGAGGTACCCCTCGATCGCCTCCCACCCCTTGGCGTACGCGATCGAGAAATCCGCACGGTCGCGGACTCGGAGACGCACGTCGGCGGCGGACGCGACCGTGCGGACAAACGCAGCCCCTGCGTGTGAGGGTGTTCGGATCTCGAGATGCGGCGAACGCGGCGCGGTCAGCGACCCGGCGCCGAGGAACGCGCCTCGAAGGTACGCCGCGCGACAGCACGGACGGGCAACCACGTGTCCAGGAGGACGCTCGAGAGGCACGCCTTCGCGGCTCACGACTCCGGCCTCCGCCAACACGGCCATTGCGTGCTCCGTTCCGGCGACGAGGAGCTGGTAGCGCGTGCGGACGGAGAATGCGCGCTGCTGGTACGTACGGATCTCCGAATCCACTCGAAGCGTACGGAGCACGGCGAACGCTCGGCGCGCTGTCCCCGAGACGCCGAAATCGAGGTGAAACGAGAGCTCACCGCGACCGAGGAGGTGGACCGCCCCCGCAGTGTGGAAGAGCGCCGAGGCCTCGGCGAGACGATCACAGCGCGACGACGGCACGATCGCGGCGAGCTCGGCCCGCGCTGTGTCGACGAGCGGGACGTCGCTCAAAGCACGACCCCTTCGAGCGCGAGCAGACGGCGCTTGAGCGCCACCCCGGCCGTGCCGTAGCCGCCGATGCCATCGACTGCGACGACACGGTGGCACGGGAGTACGAGCGAGATCTGGTTCTGCGCGCAGAACGAGCCTGCGGCGCGCGGCGCGCGCGGGCGACCCGCCCGCTCAGCGAGCTCGCCGTACGAAACGACCTCGCCCCACTTGACGTCACGAAGAGCGAGCCCAAGGTCGCGCTGAAGCGGCGTGCACCAATCGAGATCGATCGGCACGTCGTCATAGCTCACCTCAACCCCTGCGAGCTGGGCCGCGAAACGGCGGCACAGATCCGGCACAAAGTCGGCACACACCTGTGAAACCTCCGCTGGCTATCGTGACTCCAGGGGAGCTCGATCCCCCGTGCCGGGGGCGCGTCGCGTCGGCCGGGCCGTCCTCGTGCTCTGAAACCTGGTGCTCGAGTCGAGCGCAGGCCAGCTCGTGCAGGACGAGCCTGCCGTCGGTGACCCAGACCTCGCCGACGCCCCACCCATCCGCCGAATAGCGGTAGCTCTCAGCGCGCACGGTAAGGACGATAGACACCACCTCACAGGCCGAGCGGGGCTGGGCATACAATCGCCCGCGATGAGCGCACACGGAATCTTCCAACCCCCCCACCCCGTGAACGAGCCGGTGCTGGGCTTCGAGCCGGGCTCGCCCGAGCGTGCCGAGCTGCAGGCGCGGCTCGCCCAGATGGCGTCCGAGCGGATCCACATCCCGATGGTGATCGGCGGCGAGCGGGTCGAGTCGGGAACGACGTTCGAGACCGTCATGCCGCACAACCACAGCCACGTCCTGGCGGATGTCGAGCGCGGCGACGTCGAGCATGTCGAGCGCGCGATCGCGGCAGCACGCAACGCTCGTCGCGAGTGGTCGCAGACGCCGTGGCACGAGCGGGTCGCCGTGTTCCTCCGGGCCGCCGAGCTGCTCTCCGGGCCCTGGCGCACGACGCTCAACGCGTCCACGATGCTGAACCAGTCGAAGACCGCGCATCAGGCGGAGATCGACGCCTCGTGCGAGACCATCGACTTTCTCCGCTTCAACGCCGACTACCTCACGCGGATCTACCGCGAGCAGCCGATCAGCTCACCTGGGGTCTGGAATCGCCTGGAGTACCGCCCGCTCGAGGGTTTCGTCTTCGCGATCAGCCCGTTCAACTTCACCGCGATCGGCGCGAACCTCACCACGTCCCCCGCGCTCATGGGGAACACGGTCGTGTGGAAGCCGGCGTCGACGCAGGCGCTTTCCGCCTGGTACACGTTGCGGCTTCTCGAGGAGGCCGGACTACCGCCAGGGGTGATCAATCTCGTCTTCGGGTCGGGCGCCGAGATCGCGGGAGCCGCGCTCACGAGCCCCGACCTCGCCGGTGTCCATTTCACGGGCTCGACCGGTGTGTTCCAGTCGATCTGGAAGACCATCGGAACAGGGATCGCCGGCTATCGCAGCTATCCGAGGATCGTCGGGGAGACCGGAGGCAAGGACTTCATCCTCGCCCACCCCTCAGCCGATCCTGCCGCAGTGGCCACGGCGATCGTCCGTGGCTCCTTCGAGTATCAGGGGCAGAAATGCTCGGCCGCCTCGCGTCTCTACATCCCTTCGAACCTCTGGCCCGCCATCCGTGACCGTGTCGCAAGCGACGTCGAGCAGCTCAAGACGGGCGACGTGACCGACTTCACGAACTTCATGGGCGCGGTCATCGACAGCAGCTCCTTCGCGACCCAGCGCGAGGCGATCGCGGAGGCTCGCGCCGCAGGCGCCGAGATCGTCACCGGCGGCGGGACAGACGACAGCGAGGGCTGGTTCGTCGAGCCCACCGTCATCAAGACCGACGACCCCGACTTTCGCCTCATGCGCGACGAGCTCTTCGGCCCCGTGGTGACGGCCTACGTCTACGACGAGAACAAGTGGGACGACACCCTCGGAGTCGTCGATCGCACAGGGTCGTATGCACTCACGGGAGCCGTCTTCTCCGGCGATCGCTACGCGATCGACCAGGCGCATCGAGAGCTCGTCAACGCGGCCGGGAACTTCTACGTCAACGACAAGCCCACGGGCGCCGTCGTGGGGCAGCAGCCGTTCGGCGGTGGCCGCGCATCCGGAACGAACGACAAGGCGGGCTCGATGTGGAACCTCATCCGCTGGGTCAGCCCGCGAACGGTCAAGGAGACGCTGGTTCCGGCAACCGACTACCGCTACCCCTTCCTGGCACCTGACGCCTAGCGACGCGGCTTCTCCGGCACGGCTCGTCCCCGGCGTCGCCGTGGCGGCCGGGGCCGGGGCTCTCGCGCTGTCGCTCGGTCACGCGGTGTCCTGGATACCCGCGTTCGCGCTGTGTGTCGCTGCGGGCGCGGCAGTCGGGACGGCTCGCGTCGTCCCGGGCGTGCTCGTACCGGGGTTGTCGTTCGCGGCTTCGACGTTGCTTCGAGCCGGGGTCGTTCTCCTTGGCTTCGACCTTGCCTTCCCCGACGTTCTCGCGCTTGGCGGCCGGGCGCTGGCCGTGGTGGCAGGAGTGGTCTGCCTGACCTACGTGGGGACACGCTGGATCGCACGCAGGCTCGGCGTGTCAGAGGGCCTCGGCACGCTCGTCGCGGTCGGTTTCTCGATCTGCGGCGTCTCGGCGATTGCCGCCGCACGCGGCGTCGTCGACGCCGACGAGGATGAGGTGACCTTCGCTGTCGCGCTCGTCACGCTCTGCGGCACGCTCGCGATCGTGACCCTTCCGCCTCTTCGCTCACCACTCGGGCTCGACCCGCAGCAGTACGGCGCCTGGGTTGGTGCGAGCGTGCACGACGTCGGGCAGGTGGTCGCCACCTCGGCGGTCGCGGGAAAGACGGCCCTCGCGACGGCGGCGGTGGTGAAGCTGACCCGCGTGCTCATGCTTGCACCGCTGATCGGGATCATCGCGTTCTCTTCGAGCCGGAGCGCACCTGCCGGCAGCCGACTACGCGGCGTGCCGCCGTTCGTACTGCTGTTTGTCGGCGCGATCGGCGTGGCCAGCACGGGCCTGATCGGCGAGCGACGCGCTCAGGTGGATCGATCACGTTCGCACGCTGCTCCTCGCGACCGCGCTCGTGGCGCTCGGCACACGGGTCGACGTCCGCCGGCTGGCGCGGATCGGCCTGCGGCCGCTCGTCCTCGGTCTCCTCTCATGGGTGTTGATCGCCGCGGTCGCCTACGTCGGCGTCCTCCTGGCCTGGCAGTAGCGCACGAGGGTGGCCACGACGGGATACCAGGATGCGCTCTGGCTACGTTGCAGTCGTGATCCACCCACTGTGGAGCGCGACCGAGAGCTTCTGGGACTCGCTATCGGCGATCCGCTGGAGCGCACTCGCACTCGCAATCGGGTGTCACTGCCTCAAGCTGTGCTGCACGAGCAGGGCGTGGCGGAATGTCCTCGCGGCCGCGTATCCGGACGAGGACGTGCGGTGGCGGAAGATCTTTGCGGCGTACGTCGCGGGCGTCGGTGTGAACGCTGTGATCCCGGCACGCGCGGGCGACGCGGTGCGGGTCGTCTTTGCCCACCGCGCGATCCCCTCGAGCTCGTACACGACCGTCGTTTCGTCGACCGCCGTGCTCACGCTCGTCGACATGACACTCGCGCTCGGCATCTTCGGCTGGGCGCTGACGCAGTCGGTGCTGCCGAGCATCGACGTCCTCCCGAATCTCCCGACATTCGACTATTCGTGGCTCTTCGACCATCGTCGCTTCTCGCTCGGCCTCGGCGTCGCGCTGGTCATCGCGCTCATCGCGCTCGTCTTCTGGATTCGCGGTCGCTGGCGCGAGTTCCGGGCGCGGGTCGGCCAAGCCTTCACCGTCTTCGACCCGTTCTCCCGGTACCTCCGCGAGGTCGCCGCGTGGCAGCTCGGCGACTGGGCGTTGCGGCTCTGCGCGATCTGGTTCTTCCTCGGCGCGTTCGGGATCGAGCAGAACATCCGAAACGTCATGCTCATGCAGGTGACGCAGAGCCTCGCCACGCTCGTCCCTGCCACCCCCGGCGGGATCGGAACCGAGCAGGCGTTCATCCTCTATGTCTTCAGGGGCGCCGACATTGCGCGTTCGACATTGCTCGCTTTCAGCGTCGGGATGCGGCTCACCGTCACCGCGGTGAACGTCGTCATCGGGTTCACGGCCATCCTCCTCACCCTCGGCACGCTGCGTTTCAGCACCGCTGGGAAACCGCCGGAAGACGAGGCGCCCGCCGCTGTGCCCTAGGGAGCGCTCAGGCCCCGCCGGCGCGGTGAAGCTGCGCGTACACCGCGCGCGCCGTCTTCTGTGGAAGCCCCGGAACAGCCTCGAGCTCTTCCCGGCTCGCGGCCAGGAAGCGCTCGACAGAGCCAAACTGGTGGAGGATCGCGCGGCGCCTCACCGGGCCGATCCCGTCCAGCCCGTCGAAGATCGAGGCGAAGCTCGCGGTGTCGCGTCGACGTCGGTGATAGCGCAACGCGAACCGGTGCGCCTCGTCGCGAATCTGCTGCAGGAGCTGGAGGCCGGGATCGTGCCGGTCGAGGCGGATCGACGATGAGCGCCCCGGGACGAAGATCTCCTCGTCACGCTTCGCGAGAGCCACGACCGCGAGCCGCGGGAGATCACCCGTTCGCGTGATCGCGTCGAGCGCCGCCGAGAGCTGCCCCTTGCCGCCGTCGATCACGACGAGGTTCGGTACCGAGCCGAAGCTGGGGTCACCGTCACCGTCGCGCAGCCGACGGAACCGGCGACCGACGACCTGCGCCATCGAAGCGAAGTCGTCCTGTCCGTCCTGGCCGCGGACGGCGAAGGAGCGGTAGAGCGACGTCTTCGCCTGACCGTCGACGAATACGGCCATCGAAGCGACGATCTCGCGACCCTGCGTGTTTGAGATGTCGAAGCATTCGATCCGCAGCGGCAGGCTCTCGAGGTTGAGGGCCTCGCGGAGCTGCTCGAGTGCCGCAACCCGACGGCGGCGCCTCTCGGCGGCGGCGCCGGAGTCGTGGACGAGCGCGAGCTTCGCGTTCTCGCCGGCGAGAACGGCAAGTCGCAGCTTCTCGCCTCTGGCGGGCGCGCGAACCTCGACCGGTCCCTCGCGAAGATCGGAGAGGAACGCGGCGAGGCCCTCGGTGTCGGTGAGGTCGGGAGGAACGATCACCTGCGACGGAACGGCCGGTGCGGCGCTGTAGTACTCGAGGCAGAACGACTCGAGAACCGTCAACCTGTCTTGCCCTTCGACGTTCTCGAGGTGGAACGCATGGCGGTCCACCAGCTTGCCGTCACGGAGCGGGAACACCTGGACCGCCGCCTGCTCGCCGTCGACCGCGAGCCCGATCACGTCCGCCGTACCCACGGCACGCTTGTCAGCAGCCTGGCGGGCCGCGAGCGAGTCGATCGCCTGCAGGCGGTTCCGATAGCGAGCCGCGTCCTCGAATCGCTCCTCGGCCGCTGCCACCTTCATCTCGCGCTCGAGCGTCGTGATGATCGTGCGCGTGTCGCCTCCGAGGAACGCGATCACCGCTTCGATCACCTCGCCGTAGGCCTCTCGGGTGATCGCGCCGATGCACGGCGCCGTGCATCGCTCGATATGGAAGTCGAGACACGGTATCCCGGAGTGACGACCCGGTATCGGCCCCTCACACGGGCGAAACTGAAACACGCGGTTGAGCACATCCAGTGTCTCGCGCACCTTCTTCGCGTTCGCGTACGGGCCGAAGTACACGGTGCCGCGACGGTGCCGCTCGCGCGTGAACATCACCCGCGGATACTCGTCCGAGACGGTCACGGCGATGTACGGGAACGACTTGTCGTCTCGAAGGCGCACGTTGAAGGGAGGGCGGTGCCGCTTGACGAGGTTCTGCTCGAGATGCAAGGCCTCGGCCTCGCTCTGCGTGACGATCAGCTCGATCCGCTCTATCCGCTCGACAAGCTGATGGATCCCGGGGCGCGTGTCGTGTCCGGGGTTGAAGTAGCTGCGGACACGGGAGCGGAGCACTTTCGCCTTCCCCACGTACAGGAGCTCGTCGCGCTCATCGCGAAAGAGATAGACGCCCGGCGAGCGTGGGAGCCCGTCGAGCTGCTCGCGAAGCACGTCGTCCGAGCCGACGCGAGAAACACGAAGCGATGCCCTCGCAAGCGCCTCCCCCTGATCCAAACGATCTCCTGACATCCTCTGACTAGCGTAACCGCCTGTTCCCTCGTCTCACCCACCGATGACTGCCGCAACCCGACTCACTCTGCTCCTTGCCGTCCTGCTCGCGGGCGCGTCGGTCCACGTCGCCGGTGCGCGAGCCGGTGGGCCGACGATGGCGCTCGGCGCGGCCGAAGATGCCGCTCGCGCCGACGACCTCGTCGGCGCCCAGGCGCAGATGAACCTCCTGCGGCTCGCGGGGATGAGCTCCGTCCGGATCACGTCGAACTGGCTTCCGGGTCTCGTCGCCCCGACCGAGGCCGAGCTGCGCACGCTTCGCAACGTCGAGGGCGCCGCCCAGCTGTCAGGTGTTCGGGTGTTCGTCTCCGTCTACCACCCGGGCTCGAAGACGACCCCGCTCACACCCGAGGCGCGCACCGAGTTTGCGCAGTACACCGCCGCGCTCGTCGCTGCCCTGCCGACGGTGGACGACGTCATCATCGGGAACGAGCCGAATCTCAACCGCTTCTGGCTCCCGCAGTTCAACGCCGACGGGACGAACGGGTCGGCACCCGCTTATCTCTCGCTGCTCAGCCAAACCTACGATGCGGTGAAGGCTGTCGATCCGCTGGCGCGGGTCTGGGGTGGCGCGCTGGCACCGCGTGGCTCGGACCGCCCCGAAGGTACCCGGCCGACAAGCTCGCCCACGGCGTTTCTCAAGGCGCTCGGTGTTGCCTATCGCGCCAGTGGGCGCACGACGCCGATCATGGACGGCCTTGCGCATCACCCCTATGCGGACAACTCGTCTCAGTCACCGGACTTCGCTCACCCGAATGTCACCACCATCGCCCTCGCCGACTACGGGAAGCTCGTGGCTCTGCTTGCAGAGGCGTTCGACGGTACGGCGCAGGCAGGCTCCTCGCTTCCGATCCTCTACGACGAGTTCGGGGTCGAGTCGATCGTTCCGGCCGGGAAGGCTTCGAACTACACGGGCGCGGAGGCGGTCGCGACGAAGCCCGTCGACGAGACCACCCAGGCCGCGTACTACCAGCGCGCCCTCCAGATCGCGTTCTGCCAGCCGACCGTCGCCGGCGTTCTTCTCTTCCACTACCGCGACGAGCGCGAGCTTCCGACCTGGCAGTCGGGCGTGTACTACGCAGACGGGACGCCGAAGAGCAGCATCACAGCGGTCCGCGACGCGTTCCGGCGCACGCGTGGCGGGTCGATCGCTCACTGCGACGGGCTCGCGCTGGATGTCGTCGGGACGCAGGTCAAGTACCCCACCAAGGCCGGGTTCAAGAGGGGCGAGCGCACGGTGAGGTTCCGCTGCTCGCTGGACTGCATCTGGGTGCTCCGCTCGGTGCGCGCGTCTGACGGAGTCGGCACCGCACGTCAGCGGGGCTACGCGCGCGCAGGCGATCCCGCTGTGGCCTCGCTGACGGGTCGCAGGATCGGTCTCCGGCCGGTCAAGCTCACCCTCACCCTGATCCAGCCGGTCAATCCCGGGCTCGAATGGGTGAGCGAGAGCCCGGTGCTCTCGCCGCGCTAGGTCCCGCTCGACTGCCGCCTCCGCGCACTACGATTGCTGGGTGAGCGACAAGCCGGCCTACGAGCGGATCGAGGGAGCAGAGGTCGGACAGTACGTCGCGTACACCTTCTTCAAGGTCGATCGCGCCTGGCGCCGCCTCCCGGACGGTGAGCGCGCAGCCCACAAGGAGGCGTTCGCAGCCGTCGTCGAGGAGTGGCAGAGCAGGATCGAGGGCCTCCGCGCCTACGGCACCGTCGGCATCCGGCCCGAGACCGACTTCTTTCTCTGGAAGATCGTGGAGAGCTACGACGATCTTCTCTCACTGGGTGCCGCCCTCAACGGCACCCCGCTCGCCGGTTGGCTCGACACGCCGTACTCATACCTCGCCACCACCAAGCCGTCGGTCTACACGGACAAGAAGCGCGTCCGTCAGGGACGAGTCCTGCCGCGAGAGGCGCCGTACCTCGTGGTGTACCCCTTCGTCAAGGTGCGTCCCTGGTACTTCCTGACGATGGAGGATCGCGCTGCGGCGATGCGCGAGCACGCGGAGGTTGGTGGGAAGTACGTCACCGTGACGAACCACACCACGTACTCGTTCGGGATCGACGATCAGGAGTTCATTCCCGCGTTCGAGTGCGACGAGCCGGCGGACTTCATGCACCTGATGCTGAACCTGCGGGAGACCGAGGCGTCGCGCTGGACCGAGCGCGACACGCCGATCTTCGTGGGTGCGCGGATGGACATCCGCGCTGCGCTCGATACGTTGGACGGGACGTCGTAGACGCTAAGGGGGTACGGGTATGGCTTCAGCCGTCCCCGCAAACTAGGCTGCGCCTCGCGCAAGCGCACAACAAGCGCGGCCTTCCGGCGAAAGGGCTGCGTGCTTCCTACGGGGACGGCTGAAGCCATACCCGGGTAGCCCTAGACGTAGAAGCCATACCGCGGGCAGCCCTAGACGTACCTGTGCTCGCGCCGCCACACGCGGACGAGCGTCCACGCGCATGCAGCCAGCACGGCAACGAAGGCGACCGACTCCGGCCCGTCCGCGCCGACCCCGAGGTAGACGCCGATAGCGAGCACAGCCAGGACGATCGCACCGTAGAACGCGCGGCGCGACTCTTCCGACCAGCTCTCGATGTCAGACCGCCGTTCGCGCCACATCACAAAGAGGAAGAAGGCGACCGCGAGGAAGAAAGCGATCGTCAGGAGTGCACTCGCGGTCGCGATCGACTCCTGAAGCGAGAACAGGACGATCACGAGCGAGACGGCGGCGACGATCGCCATTCCACGGATGAACCGGTTCTCGAGGATGCGCTTCACGAGGGCCCCGTCATGAACGCGCGAACCGCGAGCGCGGCAGCGAGCCCCGTCGTCCCCGCGAACCACAGCAGGCGCCGCGGCCCCTCGGAGGGCGCGTAGAACCACGGCGCGAGAGCGGCGCCGAGGGCAAGCGACCCGTAGAGGTAGTGAAGCTCGTCACCGGCGCGGCGGTCGTCGGCCAGAAGAAGCAGGCCGAGTCCCACCTGGGCGACCAGGAGCGTCTGCGCCAGTGAGAGCACATGAGCGGTTACCCGGCCCGCGCCGCGGCCACGCCAGTAGAGAACCCCACCGACGAGCGCGCCAATCGAGCACACGCCGATCGCGATCCCACCGAGCCAAGAATGCGCCACTTGCACATCCGCGAGCCTAGACCAACCATCCGGATCGTCGCAGCGACTCCTGTTCCTCACCGAACGGACGCCAAATGGACACGGAACGTGTCCGGGTGGTGACGACTCGGTGAACGACCCTGGCGGATGCGCGCCCGAGTTGGCAGCATCGGCGGCCGTGGATGTGCACAGGATCGCCCGCTTTCCCGTCCTCGCGGATGTGCCTGCGGCCGAGCTCGACGAGCTCGCCGCCGCAATGACCGAGAGCCAGATCGAGGCCGGCGCCACGATTCTCACCGACGGCGACAACGGATACGTCATCTACTTCATCGAAGAGGGCGAAGCCGACGTCGTCGGAGAAGCCGGAGAGGCGATTGCGTCGCTTGGCCCCGGCGAGACTTTCGGTGAGATCGCGTTGCTCGTCACCGGACGGCGCACGGCAACCGTGGTCGCCCGGACCCCGATGCGAGTCCTTTCCCTGTTCGACCAGGACTTCAAGCGGGTGCTGGGCCGGGTGCCGGAGCTCGAGCGAACCCTTCGCCGCCTGAGCGGCGAGCGCATGAGCTCGTAGCCGACGCCCGGCGTGCCCTGGGCCTGGCGAAACGCCAGTTCTCCCGAGCCCCTGTGAGGACTCGATACGCTCAGGGAGCCTGTGGAGACACGGCCGGAGGACCGGCCCGACGCTTGGAGGAACGCATGGTCGAAGAAGGATCGCCAGCACCCGACTTCTCGCTGGTCAGCGACAAGGGCGAGACGATCTCGCTCTCGAGCCTCCGCGGGAAGCCTGTCGTTCTCTACTTCTACCCAAAGGACGACACCCCGGGTTGCACCGTGCAGGCGTGCGCCGTGCGGGATTCCTGGGGTGACTTCGAGAAAGCCGGCGCCGTCGTTCTCGGCGTCAGCCCCGACGGCGAAGAGTCGCACGTGCGGTTCCGCGACAAGTTCAATCTCCCGTTCACCTTGCTCTCCGATCCCGATCGGGAGGCAGCAAAGGCGTATGACGTCTGGGTCGAGAAGACGAACTACGGAAAGACGTCGATGGGCATCCAGCGCTCGACGTTCGTCATCGATGCCGCCGGCAATACCGCCAAGATCTTCCGGAACGTCAAGCCGGATACCCACGCGGAGAAGGTGCTCGAAGCCCTCGCGGCGCTGTGACCCGCCGGCTCCGTCTAAACTGCGACTCCGCGCGGATGTGGCGGAATTGGTAGACGCGCACGGTTCAGGTCCGTGTGCCCGAAAGGGCGTGGAGGTTCAAGTCCTCTCATCCGCATTGCTCGACGCGTCAGGCACCGCACTATCGGAAGGTGACGCGAAGGCGTCTTACCGAACACGATGATCCCCAGGCCAACCCTCTACCGTGCGGCCGCCCTGTGTCTCGGGATCCTCGCGGGTCTGGCGATTCTCGACGGCGCGACGAGCCCCGGCTCACGTGCTGCCGACCCAGGCGCAAAGCAGGCGCATGTCGTCGTGACCCTCGACGGAGCCCCCCTGGCCGGTGCGACGGACGGGGCCTCACGGAACCGAATCGACGAGCAGCAGAAGCGATTCGAGGACGCCCTCCACTCCGCTATCCCGACGGCTCGGGTCCACTGGCGATACCGGCTCGTGGCGAACGGGATGTCCGTGATCCTGCCGGCGGGCGATGTCGCGCGGCTTCAGAGCCTCCCCGGCGTCTCCAGGGTGTTCGAGCCCGTCACCTATCGCACTCTTGCCGGGCCGGCTGGAGGCACGATCGGCGCTCGGACGCTTCCGGGGCTTGCGCTCGGAGACGCCGGTGCAGGCATGAAGATCGGGATCATCGACGACGGCGTCGATCAGCGCCACGCGTTCTTCAACCCTGCCGGCTACGTGATGCCCAGCGGTTTCCCGAAGGGCCAGGTGTCGTACACGACCGCGAAGGTGATCGTCGCACGGGCGTTCCCTCCGCCTGGGACGACCTATCCGCGAGCTCGGCTGCCGTTCGACAGCGTCGAATCAGGCCATGCCACCCACGTTGCCGGCATCGCCGCCGGCAACGCCGACACGCTCGCGGCGGGAGTCAGGATCTCCGGGGTCGCGCCACGCGCGTACATCGGCAACTACAAGGCGCTCACCGTTCCGACGGACGCCGGCGTGGGTCTGGACGGCAACGCGCCGGAGCTCGTGGCGGCGATCGAGGCGGCGGTCGCCGACGGCATGGACGTGATCAACCTCTCCCTGGGTGAGCCCGAGATCGAGCCGTCCCACGACATCGTCGCGCTCGCACTCGACGCAGCGGCGGACGCGGGTGTCGTTCCCGTCGTCGCCGCGGGGAACGACTTCGACGAGTTCGGATTCGGCTCGGTCTCGTCACCGGGCAGCTCGGAGAAGGCGATTACCGTGGCCGCCTCGAACGATGCGCCACTTCCCGCAATCGCCTCGTTCTCCTCGGGAGGGCCGACCCCCGTGTCGCTTCGCCTCAAGCCCGACGTCACCGCCCCGGGCGTCGCGATTCTCTCGTCCGTTCCCGGAGGCTGGACACCGTACTCGGGCACCAGCATGGCGAGCCCTCACGTCGCAGGGGCGGCCGCGTTGCTGCTGCAGCGTCACCCCGACTGGACTCCAGAGCTCGTCAAAGCCGCCTTGATGACGACCGCTCGCCCGACCACGGTCGACGGCCAGCGTGCGCTCCCAGTGCGCACCGGCGCGGGTCTCATCAACGTCACGGCTGCCGACACTCCGCTCATCCTGCCTCGCCCGGCGTCGCTTTCCTTCGGGCTTCTCGCCGACGGCGCAACCAGCACGACGGCGTATCGAGCTGGTCGATGTCGGCGCCGGCCCTGGAGACTGGGCGGTGACGGTCGAGAACGGTGCGCCCGCCGACGAAGGCCACAATCGAGGTTCCGGCGACCGTTTCGGTTCCGGGAACCCTCGCCGTCTCGGTGGCGGTCGATCCGGCCGCAACGGACGCCGACCTCACCGGCGCGATCGTCTTGACACGCGGAGCAGACTCACGGCGGATTCCGTTCTGGGGGCATCTGTCGACCGCTGCGCTCGCGAACGCTTCGCGCACGCAGCTCTCCGGCCCGGGCGTGTTCAAGGGCAACACGCGCGGACGCGCTGCGCTGGTCACCACCTACCGCTATCCGGAGCTCACCGAAGGCGCACCGATCGAGTCGCATCTCGCCGGCCCCGAGCAGGTCTTCCGGCTCCGGCTCAACCGTCGCGTCGCGAACTTCGGCGTCGTGATCCTCACACGCGCTCGCGGGGTCGACGTCGAGCCAAGAGTCGTGAAAGCGGGTGACGAGAACCGTCTCACCGGCTACGCAGCGCTGCCGTTCAACCTGAACCCGTACGTCGTCGACTTCGGGCAGGCGACTCTGTCAGCCGGTGCAGATCTCACCGCTCGCAGGCGCCTACGACATCGTCTTCGACAGCTCCACCGCCAGCGGGCGCAGGAGCCTTCACGCTTCAGGCTGTGGGTCAACGACGTGACTCCGCCGTCGGCAACCCTGCTCACGGCGTCGGTGAAGCGCGGCCAGGCGGTCGGCATCCGGCTCTCCGACAAGGGCTCGGGGATCGATCCGTCGTCGGTGAGCGCAACGATCGGCGGCAAGGAGGTCGGCGTCTCGATCGTCGGTGGAGTCGCGCGACTCGACACGTCAAAGCTGAAGCCAGGCCGATTCCTGCTTCGCTTCCAGGTCTCGGATCACCAGGAGACGCGGAACATGGAGAACGTCGGCCCCATCCTGCCGAATACGCGGATCCTCGCCACGCGCGTCACGATCAGGCGCTAGGCAGCACCGTCTAGCGCTTCGAGCGCGGCTCCTCGGTGGTGGGGAGCGAGTCGAGATCGCGCTGCACGCTCGTGACGAAGTCGTCGTCCTCGCTCGAGATCACGGTGAGCTCGGACTTGCGCTTCGCGCGGGCGCGCTTCCGGCGGGCGTCTGCGCCGACGGCGCCGCTCACCATGGGCCATTCCGCGGCGACGACGATGCCCACCGCGAGAACGAGCAGGACGATCCAGATCCAGCTCACGTGGGAATCGTACTGGGCGAACGCACCTCTGAGTGGGGGCCGTTTCGAACGCGCCTCCTCGACCCTCGCTCGGGCGTCACAGCCGGTGAGGTGATCGTTGACGAGACCCATCGCCTGCATGAACGCATAGACGGTCGTCGGGCCGACGAACGCCCACCCGCGTCGCTTCAGATCCTTTGCCAGCGCTCGCGAGGCCTCCGTCTGCGCCCTGCAGCATCAGCCACTCATGCGTGATCTCCGCCGGACGATCCGCGGGAGCGGGCTCGAATCGACGGACGTAGGCCAGAAGCGAGCCCTCCGTCTCGAGAAGCTCGAGGAGCCGCCGGGCGTTGTTGATCGACGCCTCGATCTTGCCGCGGTGGCGCACGATCGACGCGTCCTCGAGCAGCTGCTCGATCTCACGTGCGCCGTATCCGGCAACGACAACGGGATCGAAGTCCGCGAACGCACGGCGGAAACCCTCCCGCTTGCGCAGGATCGTGAGCCAGGACAGGCCCGACTGGAAGCCCTCGAGGCAGAGCTTCTCGAACAGCCGGCGGTCGTCGCTGACCGGCATCCCCCACTCCTCGTCGTGGTACACGCGGTAGTCGGGGTGATCACCCCCGCCCCACCAGCAGCGGACGACGCCGTCCTCGTTGCGAACAAGGCCGTCCGCCAGCCCGCTCATCGATAGATGATCTCCATCGGGAGGGTCGCGAGCGGAACGCCACCGTCCTTGGTGACGAGCCACGTGTCCTGCATGTAGAGGCAGTCTTCACCGTTTGCGGCGATTGCGTGCGGATGCATCGAGAACACCATGTTCTCCGCAAGCTCGATCTCGACGCCCTCACCGATCTTCGGGAACTCGATCATCGTCATGCCGATCGAGTGACCCGTGACGTGGCCCAGGTGGAAGCCGCGATCGAGGAAGCCCTTCGCAACAGCGGTATGGACGTCGTGACAGGTTGCGCCCGGACGCATCGCGCCCGGAGCGACCTCGTAGTACTCGAGGTATGCATCCATCATCGCCTGGGTGTCGGTGGAGAGAGTCGTGCCGACCGCGGCGACAGCGCGAGAGATCTCCACCCAGTGCATCCCTGGCCCGGCTATCTCGAGCGACGGAAGCATGAAGTCGCCGAGAATCTCGTTGCTGCGGGCGATCTTGAACTCGGGAAGCGCAAGCCCCGTTCGGCCGGGAGCGGTGAGCACCATGTTCATCGTGAGCCGTCCGCAGCCCTCGGCCACGAAGTACTCCTCGCAGACGGCCATCACCTCGGCCGCGGTCTTGCCGGGTGCGTAGTGCTCGGCCCACAGCTCCATCCCGCGCTGGTTGATGCGCACCGAATCGCGCACGGAGGCGAGCTCCGCCTCGCTCTTGACCGCCCTCGCATGGTCGAACTCGACGTCGAACGGCACGAGCTCGAGCCCACCGAGCGCGGTGAAATCACGCACGGTCATGATGTAGTCGAGCCCGAACACCCCGACCCGCTGCCAGCGGCCGTCGCGCGCTCGGTCGGCAATCAACTCTCCCGGGCGAGGGTGGAAGAGCTGCTCGAGCGACGTCATGCCGTGCTCGCCCACGTACCGAGCCTCCTGTGGGAAGACGACGAACGCATCGCCTTCCCTCGGGAGCACGACGTACGCGTAGCGATGGACGATCTGGAACCCGGACAGGTAGGTCACTGCTCCTTCAAAGCCGGTGTACTCGCTCCCGGACACGACCAGCGCGTCGAGATCGTGTTCGGCCATGGCGGCGCGAACGGTCGCATGACGGTGACTCAGCTCTGCCTGGATGTCCAACTGGCTTCCACTCCTTTGATCAGTGCGGTGATGGTGTCGTTGAGGGGCGTCGGCACGCCGAGCTCGCGGCCGAATCGGGCGATACCGCCGTTGAGATAGTCGATCTCCGTGGGCCGTCGAGCCTCGACGTCCTGCAGCATCGACGCCTTGTGCCCGTAGGCGACATCGCGCCGCGCGGCGTGATCGATGAGCGCGTCCGGATCGGCATCGAGTGACGATTCCCTGCGCCGACGCGACTGCGGTGCCCTCGGCCACGAGCGCCGAGATCAGCGCGCGCACATCCGGTCGTTCGCACGCGCGACCGTGTGTGAGCCCGGTGAGCGCACCGATCGGGTTGCTCGCCGCGTTGAAGATCACCTTTCGCCATTGCCCCGGCCGCGCATCGGCGACTGCGGCCGTCGGCATCCCGCCACGCGTACACGCGTCGGCCAACGGCTCGATCACGGAGACCGGAATCGGGCTCGGCTCGAACGGGCCGAGTGTCGTATCTCCCTTGACATCCCACTGCACGACACCCGGACCCAGCAGCTTCCCGGCGGGGAAGGTCGTGCCGCGGATGACCCGGTCGACGTGTCGGGCCAGTGTCTCCTCGTTGCCGACGCCGTTCATGACCGACGCGACTGCACCGTCGGCAAACGCATGCGCGGTGGCGGCGATCGCGGATTCTGCGTGCATTGCCTTCGTCGCGACGATCCCGTAGTCACACGGCGGCAGCTCCGCCGGATCGGCGGTCGCGCGTAGCTTGCTATGCACCTCTCCTGCTCCGGTTAGTTGCAATCCGTTCATGTTGATAGCCTCAACATGTGCTCTGTTCAGATCGAAGGCCCACACCTCGACGTCGTCGAGGGTCGCGAGACCCGCGGCGAACAGCGAGCCGACCGCGCCACAGCCCACCACGCAGACTCTCATTCCGGTGCCTCCTCCCCTCGTCGACCCGCCCGGCGCAGGCGCGAGACCGTCACCTCGCGCCCACCGGTGATCCCGGTCGGTCGCACGATCAGGACGAACGCCATGAGGAACCCGACCACGACGAGACGGCTTCCGGACGGCAGGTCAACCCGCCCGAGGCCTCCTTCCGCCTCCGCAAGCAAGGAGTCGAGCCCTGAGACCGCGAGCGCACCCACGACCGCGCCCCACAGGCTCGTCATCCCGCCGATCACGAGCATCGCGAGCGTCATGAACGTCAGCTCGAGATAGACGAAGTCCGCGTTGATCGGGAGAAAGTGGACGTAGAGGCCTCCTGCGAGCCCCGCGAGGGCACCCGACAGCGTGAAGGCGATCAGACGCTGGTGGTAGACCGAGATCCCGACTGCGCGGGCGGCTGCAGCATCATCCCGCGCGGCCCTCAGGCGGCGTCCCCAGCGGCTGCGCTGGTACAGGAACGCCACGATGATCGCAACGATCGCCGCTCCACCTGCCTGGAGCAGGTCGGTCGTCTCCGGGACGGACGAGAAGACGTTCAGGCCCGGACCGATCTTCTCGTAGTACCGCAGGATGTTGTTGGTGATCCCGAGCACGGCGAACGTGGCGATCCCGGCGGCGAGACCCGAGAGCCGCATCAGCGGCAACCCGGCGACCAACGCGAACACCCCGCCCGCGAGCGCGGCGAGCGCGAGGGACGCCAGATTGCCCGTGGTCGTATCCCGGAGGAGCCCGAAGAGGTTCGGCATGGTCGCGGGCTTCTCGGCCACAGGCACGGAGAGCACCCCGGCCGTCCAGGCACCCACCGCCACGAAGCTGACATGCCCGAACGAGAGGACGCCTGAGTTGCCCACGAAGACGTAGAGCGCAACGACGACGCACACGGCGACGAGCGCGTTGATGAAGTAGATCTCGGTCGAGCGCGAGACGGACACACCGATCACTGCCGTTACCGCCACGAGCAGCGCCGGCGCCAGGACGATCGGGAGAGAGCGGCCGAGCCTCATACGCGCTCCACCAGCCCTCGGCCGCGGGTGAACAGGCCCTGCGGCCGCACGAGAAGCACGACGATGACGAGGCCGAAGAGGAAGGACGGCAGGTACTGGCTCTGCGCCGACGGGAGCGCCCCGCCGAGCAATCCGGACATGTACCCGATTGCGAAGCCTCCGAGCGTCGCGGAGACGAGCCGGTTCATCCCGCCCAGCACCACACCGGCGAGCACGACGATCGTCTCGTAGAACGCGAAGTCCTTCGTGACGATCGGCTGCTGGACGGTGAGCAGCACCGCGACGATCGCCGCCAGCAGCCCGGAGATCAGCACGGCCGACCCGACCACGCGGTTCGCGCGCACCCCGAGGAGGCGAGCCGTCTCGAAATCCATCGAGGCCGCGCGCATCTGCAGCCCGACCGCCGTGCGCCCGAGAAACAGCATCAGCGCCAAGAGGCAGATCGCAGCCGTCACGATCGAGACGACCGTGATCTTGCGCACCTCCGTTCCGAAGATGTTCCACGGCTGGATCAACTGCGCGAGGGAGGCAGCAGGCTCGCCGAGCGTATTGTCGCGCTGGTCGATCAGCAGCGCCGCGCTCTGCAGGAGGAACGCGACCGCGAAGGTGGCAACGAGCATCGTCGCTGGCGATTGCGTTCGTAGCGGTCGGAAGACGACCCGTCCATGGCCAGGGTCAGGCCGAGGACGACGGCGAAGCAGAGTGCGATCCCAGCCCACACGGGCCAGTCCTGCTCGGAAGCGAAGGCGAGCGCGAACGCACCCGACATGATCAGCTGGCCGTAGGCGAAATTGACAAGGCGGAGTACGCCGAAAACGAGACCGATTCCGACGGCCATCAGAGCGAAGATCGCGCCTTGCCCGATGGCGTCGACCTGCACCTGCGGCTCGACGGCCGTGCGCAGGAAGTCGGTCAGCTCGGTAGCGAGAATCCAGGTCACGAGAGGTATGCGTGGATCAGCCGGTCGGTGTCGTTCGCGTCGGCGGGTGTCAGAGACAGACGGAGCTCGCCATTGGCGAGCACATGCGACCGGTCGGCGAGCGCCACGGTGCGTTGGGCACGCTGTTCGACGAGCAGGATCGCGATCCCCTGCTCGCGGATGTGCGCGAGTGCCTCGAAGACGACGTTCGTCATGGTCGGGGAGAGTCCGAGCGAGGGCTCGTCGAGTAGGAGCACATCCGGTCGGGCAACGAGCGCCCGCGCAATCGCAAGCTGCTGCTGCTGGCCCCCGGAGAGAGCACCCGCTTGCCGCGCGTGGAACTCGCGCACGATCGGGAACAGCTCGAGAACCCGCTCGACGGCCTCGGCTGTGCCGTCCTTCGACCTGCGCGACGAGAGCCCCAGCCGGAGGTTCTCCTCGACGGTGAGCTCCCCGAAGATCCGCCGCCCCTCGGGCACGAGGGCCACGCCGGCTGCGGGCAACGTGCTCGGGCGCCTTCCCGCGGACGGATGCGCCGGCCACCCGCACGTCGCCCGCTGCGACGGGGACGAGCCCCATGATCGCGTGGAGCGTCGATGACTTGCCGGCGCCGTTCGGGCCGATCAGGCCGACGATCTCGCCCGGCGCAACCTCGAACGACACGCCGCGTACGGCAGCGACCGACCCGTAGCGAACCTCGAGGTCGGCGACGGCGAGGCCGCTCACGCAGTCTCCTCGTGCACGGCGCTCTCGCCGAGGTAGGCAGCGGCGACGTCGAGATTGCCCCGGATCTCGTCCGGCGTGCCGCCGGCGAGGGTGCGACCGTGATCGAGAACCTGGATTCGGTCACACACATCCATGATCAGAGCCATGTTGTGGTCGATCAGGAGAACGCCGGCGTCGTGATCGTCGCGCACAGCGCGCACGACCGCCGCAAACTCTGGCACCTCGGCCTCGGGAAGACCGGCTGCCGGCTCGTCCATCAGGACGAAGGACGGCTCGGTGGCGAGTGCCCGTGCGACCCCGAGCCGGCGGTCGTCACCATGCGCCAACGCACCGGCCGGGAGCCCAGCCTGGGCTGCCAGGCCCATCACCTCGAGAAGATCGCTCGCACGCCTGCGGGCGACGGCTGGAGAAGCCCCGACTCCGAGCGCCGCGACCTCGACGTTCTCGCGCACCGACAGCGACCGGAACGCCCGGCTGTGCTGGAACGTCCGCGCGAGGCCGCTACGGCCCCTGCGACTGGCGCTCCAGCGGGTGATGTCCCGACCGTTCAGCTCGACCGACCCGTGCGTCGGGAAGTCGAAGCCGCTGAGGAGGTTGACGAGGGTCGACTTGCCCGCGCCGTTCGGCCCGATCAACCCGACGACCTCCTGCCGGTGCAGCTCGAGAGACACACCCTGCACGGCCTGCACCCCGTCGAATGAGCGGGAAAGATCGGCGGCCCGGAGAGAACCTCCGGGCCGCCTATCGTCCTGCGCTTGCTGTTCTGCGTCGGGCAAGGTGTCCCTAGATCTTCGGGACGACCTTCGCGGTGACCGAGCCGACCCGCTTGCCCTTGTTGTTCTGGATCGTGATCACGCGGTACTGCCGGCCGAACACCGAGTGCAGCTGCGGGGAGAAGCTGACCAGCCCCGACAGGGTCGGCACCTTCTTGAACTTCTCCATCTGCGCCGCGAGGCGGGCGCCACTCGTGTTCCCGCCCGCGCGGTTGATCGCGACGATCACGCCGTCGATCGCAGCCGAGCCCGTGACGAACCCGCCTGTGCCCGCCTTGAGCGCCTTCGCGAGCTTGTTGATCGCCGGGACGGGGTCGTCGCCGAAGATCGACGCGTACGTGACGAAGGTGTAGTTCGTCACCGGCGGGTCCTTCGTGACCCAGTACACGCCGTCACCAGCCCACGAGTTCAGCACCATCGTGTCGTTGCCGAGCGTGCGGAGCCCCGCGATGATCTGCGGAAGGGCACCGAATGCGCCGGCGGTCGCCGTCACGATCACGTCAGCCTTCTCCCCGTTGAGCCGGGTGACGATGGCGCTCTGGCTGGTCGAGCCGAGGGACTGATACGACTCCTCGGCCGCGATCTTGCCGCCAAGCTGGGTGAACCGCGCCTTGAACGCCTTCACGACGTCCTTGAAGTAGACGATCACGGTGTCCGTCGCGAGCGTTGCCGACTTCCAGCCCTTGCTCCACGCGTAGTCCGCCATCGCCGACCCCTCATCCTGGGCGACGTTGCCGAAGGAGAAGGCGAGCCGACCCTTGGCGCCGAAGCGTTTCGGGCCCATCTGGTCGGTGCCGATGCACGGCGCGACCGTGAGCTTGCCTGCGTTGATCGACTCCTGCACCACCGGTGCGGCAAAGTCGACATCGCAGGTCGTGAACATCACGTCGACGCCCTGGCCGAGCAACTTCGCCGCGCATGCCTTCGCGATGGCGGGCTTGTTGCCCTGGGTGTCGCACGTGACGATCTTGAGCTTGCGACCCTTCACACCACCCTTTGCATTCCACTCCTTTACGCGGATCTGCGCCGCGGCGAGTGCCGGACCGTCGAAGGGCGCCATGGCGCCCTTGCCGTCAAACGCCCAACCGATCACGATCGGACCGGCCTTCGGTGCGGCGGTCGCAACGCTCACCGCAACCGCCACCGCAACCACCAGCGCCCCGAGAAGTACGAACGCGCCTTTCGTTCGCCCGTGCATCACGCCTCCTTTGACGTCAACTGCTGTGTAGAGCTAGACACTTTCTGCACCGTCCTCTGCGCGCCAGGACGCCTCCTTCGCCCGGACAAGCCCAACCATCACCGTGTGCAGGGGAACCGGGACGCCGTGCCGATCGGCCTCGCGAACGAGCGCCCCGGAAATGAGATCGATCTCCGTCTGTCGCCTTGCCTCGACGTCCTCGAGCATCGACGGCGTATGCGTGAAGCCGCGTTGCGTGGCGAGAACGTTCATCTCCCACGGATCGTCATGGAGCTCGATCCCGGCCGCGTCCGCGACCGCCTTGCCCTCATCGATGAGGGCGTGAACGAGGTGGCCGAGATCGTGTGGCTCCGCCTCGTCCGCGAAATGGTGATCGTGCGCGAGCCCGGTGACCGCCGCGACGGAGTTCACCGTCGCGTTGAAGATCAACTTCGACCATTGCGCTGGACGGAGGTCCGGAAGCACCTCGACCTTGAGCCCTGCGCGAGCGAGGAGCGCGCCGATCTCCTCCACCCGCGAAAACGGCGTGTCCTCGTACGGGCCAAGCCACGTCTCCGTGTCGAGGACGTACTCGACGTGCGTGTCCGAATGTTTTGTCCCGCTGATGAAGGTGACACCGGAAACGATGGGCCACGCGCCGCGGGAGCGCACGACCTCCTCTGCGCCGAGCCCGTTGAGAGTCGTGACAATGGTCGCGTCGGGGAACCGGCCCGCCAGCGACTCGACGGCACCCTCGAGCCCTGCGGCCTTCGTTGCGATGAACGCCACGCCG
Source organism: uncultured Actinomycetes bacterium (assembly GCA_963724655.1). Lineage (GTDB taxonomy): Bacteria > Actinomycetota > Thermoleophilia > Gaiellales > Gaiellaceae > Gaiella. The sequence continues at coordinate 1,044,586 of CAVRVG010000005.1, forward strand.
AATGGTGGCAGCTCGGATGGATCGTTCGTTGCTGTGATCCTGGCTCGGAGGTCGGCCCGCCCGCTGATTCGCAGACCGTCACGGTTCAGGGCGTCGGCGTGCTCACTCCTGCGCGTCAACACGCTGACGTCCGTGACCTGGGCCAGGTGCCCCGCGAGGAGGCTCCCGATCACCCCAGCACCGATGACGCAGACGCCCTCGCTCATGCTCAGGCGGACGCCGCGAACCGTGGCATGACTTTCGACGCGAAGAGCTCCTGGTTCTTGATCGCCATCCAGTGCGGCGCGCCGCCTGCATTGACGGTGATCCCGATCTCCTGCACACCTTCGCAGACGGCGAGCGTCTCCTCGATCCGCGCGACGATGTCGTCGGGCGTCCCCACCCAAACGTAGTCCTCCTCGATCAGCTGCTCGTACGGGACCTCGGCGAGCTGCTCCATGATCCCGGCCGTGTAGAAGCCGTACCCCGCGGCGAGCAACCCGTCCTTGTCCGGCTTCTCATGCTCGGTCAACGGTGAGCAGTTGCCCTGGATGAAGCCGGTGACCCATTCACGGCCCTCGCGAAGCGCGGTGTCGCGATCGTCGTCGAGATGGCAGGCATGGATCCAGACGATGTCCGGCTCGGTGCCGTGCGCTGCGCACGACTCGCGGTAGAGATCGAGCTGGGTTTCGAGCACCTTGTACGGCAGCAGCGGCGGCACTGCCACACCCCATCCCCGCTCGGCGGCAAGCGTGTACGTCCGATCGGAGGTGCCACCGAGGTACACGCGGTACGGCGTCGAGACGAACGGCACGATGTGCGAGTTGTCGACGTTGAAGTACTCGCCGTGGTGCGAGAACGTCTCGTTGTCGAGCGCCGCGAGAAGCAGGTCGACGGCCTCCTCGTAGCGAGGCCGGGCATGCTCGTCGAGAGCGACTCCGGCCTTCGGTGGGATCCAGCCGTGGCCGCGTCCTACACCCCATTCGTACCGGCCGCCCGTGAGGAAGTGCGTGGTGTTGATCACGCTCGCAAGCACGGTCGGGTTGTGAAACGGCAGCGCGTGGAGCATCGTGCGAAAGCGGATGTCGCGGGTGCGCTGCGCTGCAGCTGCAAAGAGGGCCGTCGGATTCGCCGAGATCGAGAACTTCGGAAAGAAGAAATGCTCGATCACGGCATAGGCATCGAACCCGAGCCGGTCGGCGTTGACGATCTGCTCGAGCACCTCTGCATAGAGCTGTTCCGGCGTCTTCCCGGGATGCAGCTGAAGCTCGGAGTACAGGCTGAACCGCATGGTGAGGGCACCTCCCGGCCGTGACATGTCAAGGACGCGCTTGGCGAGTATCCCGTATCGGTGACATGACAGTCAACTCGGAGGCGCGGCGTCCTTCGGCAGCTCAGCGAGCGCACGGAACTCGTCATCGGTGACGAGGCGCCGTTTCTCGGTGCCGAGCCGCTTGACCTCGGCGAGGACCGCTGCCTGCCTGGCTGCGGGGATCTTCAGCCCGAGTCGCTCCGCGGCGATCCGGATCGAGTCGACTCCGCTCTTCTTGCCGAGGACGATCCCGCGTTCCGCCCCGACCAGCTCGGAGGAATAGGGCTCGATCGCAGACGGTTCGTGAAACTGCGCCGCCACCGCCCCAGACTCTCGGGTGAAGAGAGCCTGTCCCGTCACCGGCTTCCACGGCGGAAGCGGAGTCCCCGCCGAGTCCGCCACGAGCGTCGACAGGATGCGCGCCTGCGTCAAGATCGAGCCGCGTCGGGATCCCGTAGAGCGCGTCCAACGCGAGCGCCACTTCGATCAGGTCCGCATTGCCGGCCCGTTCGCCCATGCCGTTGACCGTGCCGTGGACCCACGTCGCTCCCGCCTGCACCGCGGCAATGGCAGCGGCGGTCGCCAACCCGAAATCGTCGTGCCCATGCCAGTGAACCGGAATCTCTCCCCCGAGCCGATCGACGATCCGGGCAACGAGAAACGCAGCCGCCTCGGGCGTCGCGATTCCGAGCGTGTCGACCACGACCACCTCGGCCGCACCGGCCGCGACGGCGGTGTCGTACGCCCGGTCGAAGAACTCGAGATCGGCACGAGACGAGTCGACGCCGAAGAAGGCGACCCTGATCCCGCTCTCGGTCGCCGTGCGAATCGCGTCGCGGATCCGTTCGAGCATCCGCTCGCGAGTCACCTCGAGCGCCTCGAGCTTGGCGTCAGAGATCGGGCTCTCGATCACGGTCGCCTTCACCCCGAGCTCGATGAGTGCTTCGACGTCGGCCTGCACGGCGCGCGAGAAGCCCCATACCTCGGCGCGCAGACCGGCCGCCGCGATCAGCTCGACGGCGCGGTAGTCGTCCTGGGACACGCGCGGGAAGCCCGCTTCGATCCGGTCGACCCCGGCCGCATCGAGTGCCTGCGCGATCTCGAGCTTCTGCTCCGGGGTGAGCACGACGCCGATCGTCTGCTCCCCGTCGCGCAAGGTGGTGTCGTAGAGACCAACGGTCACGCGCGGCTGCGGCTCGAGCGCCTGCTCGTTGAGCGTTCCCGTCCAGATCTTCGTGCGGTCGAGGGTCACGGCGCGTCGGCCTCCTTGTAACAAGCTGTCACGTGTGAGGTGTCGCGCGCTTCCGTTCGTGCGGCGCGCGAGCTCACACGCGCACTATCCCATCCGGGAACGGCGAGAGCTTTTCGGCACCCGCCTCGGTGATCAGGAAGTTGTCCTCGAGGCGCAGTCCGCCACCTTCCGCCCAGTAGCATCCTGGCTCAATTGCAAGGACCATGCCTTCGGCGATCTCACCGCCGCCGGCCTGGTGGGCGTAGGGCGGCTCGTGTGCGCGCGCACCGACGCCGTGAAGGATCGGATGCGTCGGTTGGCCGGGAAATCCCATCGCGTCGATCCCAACCCGAACGCTCCGGTCGAGCTCCGCCAGCGGGGCACCAGGCACGCAGAACGCAACCGCATCGTCGTAGACCGCGGTGAGGCGCTCCTCGAGCTCTACGTACTCCGGCGTGAGCTCACCGACGACGAGGTTCTTGGTGTGGTCGCACCAGTAGCCGTCCGCACACACCCACGTCTCGAAGAGGGTTGGCTCGCCCTCGACGACGGGACGATTCGAGGTTGCGGTGAACGTCTTGATCCCGGCACCCGCCCAGATGAGGGTGAACGCGAGCGCCAGCTCGACCTTGCCCCCCCAGCCCGTCCCCTCTCCGTGGACGAATCCCTCCCACTCGGCGGCAACCTGCGCCTCGGTCATCCCGACCCGAATGACTCCCCGCACGTGATCCATGGCCGCGGCGGCGATCTCGTTGGCGAGACGCATCCGCTCCACCTCCTGCACGGTCTTGATCGCGCGAGCCTCGTTGAGCAGAGGTGTTGCATCGCTTGCCCCAGGGAATGCGTCGAACCACGCCTTCGTGAACGTCGTCGGCTCGCCGACCATCCGATCCGACGCCTGCGTCCCGAGCGATAGCTCCAGACCCACGCGCTCGAACCCGCTCGCCGCAGCGAGCGCGCCCTCGAGAACCCGTGCGAGCGGAGGGCGCGGGTCGCTCGGGTGGTAGCCGGCGAACAGCCGCACGTCGTCCGTCCAGGCCACCCGCGCGGCGTCCTCGGCCGAGGCCTCCAGGCAGAGCAGGATCGGTTCGCCCTCGCGGGGGAACACCACCGCGTCATACCCCTTCATGCCCCAGAAGTTCGTGAGATAGAGGACGTTGTCGGGGGCGCGCGCAACGATCGCATCGAGCCCTTGCTCATCCATCAACGCTCGCACGCGGTCGAGCTTCGCCTCGTCGCGCGGCCAGCTCAAACTGCTTCTCCCCACGGGCGCACACGCGGCAGCGGCGGGGTGCCGTGACCTTCCTCCCAGGAGACGATCGGATTGCGGAGGACGCCGATCCGCTCGATCTCCGCTTCGACCACATCGCCGGGCTTCAGATAGAGGCGCGCGCGCTCCTCGGGTGACTTGAACCCCGCGACGCCTGCGACGGTGCCGGTCGAGAGCACATCGCCCGCCGAGTACCCGAGACCGGAGAAGTTCGAGAGGATCTCCGGGATCGTCACCGACATGTTCCCCGAGTGGGATTCCTGGCGCACCTCGCCGTTGACGCGCAGCTCCATGTGCAGGTCGCGAGGGTCGGGAACCTCATCGGGCGTGACGATCCACGGCCCGAGCGGGCAGAACGTGTCGATCGCCTTGCAGAACGAGAAGACCCCGGAACGCATCTCGCCGCGCTGGATGTCGCGCGCAGTGAGGTCGTTGAAGATGACGTAGCCACCGATGTAGTCGACGGCCTCCTCTGCGGAGAACCACTTGCCGGCCTTGCGCAGCACGACCGCCAGCTCGAGCTCGTAGTCGAGCTCCTCGGTGAGGTGCTCCGGGTAGATCACCGGCTCATCAGGCCCGATGATCGCGTCGACGTTCTGAAAGAAGTTGATCCACGGGGCGATGTCGTGCGACCAGTTGACGTTCTCCGACTCGGTCTTGTGCTCGCGGAAGTTCCCCGCCGTGTGGAAGAACTTCTTCGGTGCGATCGGCGCGCGGAGCCGGGTCTGGGCGAGTGCCACCCGCTCGCCGGTCTGCTCGGCGCCGCCCCGCTCGAAGTACTCCCGCATCGTCGGCACGTCGAGCACGACGACGTCATCACCCTCGAGTCGTCCAACGCGACCTGCACCCTCACCGAACGTCACCAGCTTCATCCCAATCCCCGTTCCTCGCGTCTCAGGCAGCCTGGTGACGGATGGTCACAAACTCCGGCTTCCGACTCAACCGACGCCGCACACGGCCATCGCCACGCGAGCGTAGACCTCGGCGGTTTGCACGAGCCCGTCGATCTCGAGGTTCTCGCCGAGCTCGACGTCCATGAGCCCGGTCGAGGTGCCGTAGTTGACGGTCGGAACGCCGTAGCGCGTCAGCGCGGACGCGTCCGAGAACCACCGCGTCACGTCACGTGCCGGCGGTTCTCCGAACACGGCCTCGTGGGCGGCATCGATCGCCCCGACAAGCTCGTGGCCCTCCTCGATCTCGGCGCCGGGCGCGGTGACGTACACCTCGCCCTCGATCCCGTACTTCGGGAAGCGCTCGCCCAGCCCGCGAACCATGTCGAGCACCTCGCGTCGAGCCAGGCTCATCGGCTTGGTCGGGGGCACGCGGACGTCGAGGAAGAGGTCGGTGTGGTGCGGCGTGCGCGAGACGCGCCAGCCGAAGCCGCCGTCGATGGCGCCGACGTTGACGATCGCGCTCGCGCCGCGGTAGCTGTTGGTCGGGTCGTCTTCCCAGGTCGGGATCCACTCCTGGACTGCCGCGAGCACCTCCTGCATCCTCAGGATCGAGTTCTGATCGCGCTTCCCCTCGCTGAACGCGGTGTGAATGAAGTTGCCGTGGACGCGGATTCTCAGCCAGAGCGCGCCAAAGTGGCCAAGGACGACCTTGCCCTCGGTAGGCTCGCCGAGCAGGCACATGTCCGCCACGCCACCGTGAGAGACGAGGTAGCGCGTCCCCGCCGCGTACCCGCGGTATTCGGGTCCCTGCGCATCGCCGTACTGGGTCTTCTCGATCTCTCCGCACACGGCGGCGATCAGCACGTCGCCGCGCAACCGGACACCGGCGTCCGACAGTGCACGCACCGCTTCGACATAACACGCGAGCGCACCCTTCATGTTCGAGATCCCGAGGCCGTACAGCCGACCGTCGCGCACGAACGGCTGCGGCTGGAATCCCGGCACATCCTTGAGCCACGGCTCACGCCCCGAGTACGAGGTATCCATGTGCCCGTTGAACATCAGGCTCTTGCCTCCGCCGACCCCGGCCAGGGTGCCGAGAGCGTTCGCCCGACCCGTCTCGACCTGCTGAAACTGCGCGTGGAGCCCGCTGCCGTCGAACAGCTCGAGCATCAGCTCGGCCATGCCCTGCTCGTCACCCGTGAAGCTGTGAACGCCGATCATCCGGCTCGCCGTCTCGACGAGGCGTTCGCGATCGATAGTGAGCGTGGTCATCAGTCGCGGAAGTGCGGGAGCACCTTGTCTCCGAAGAGACGGATCTGCTCGTGCCGATCGTCGCCCCAGAGCTCGAGCATGATGTGGGTACAGCCAGCGTCACGATATTCCTCGATCGCCGTGATGCAGTCGCTCGGCGTTCCCGCGATCGGCTTGCACTTGTCGAGCAACGCATCGGTGACCTTCGCCTTCGCCGCGAGGCGTCCCCCCTGCTCCATGGCCTCGGCGACCGGGCGAATCTCATCCTGCTCGAGCTCGGCGAGATCGAGCAGCACATCGGCGGAGCCCTGGATGTTCTGCACCTTGTTTGCCAGGTACATCCCGGCGATCTCGCGCGCGCCGTCGCGCCCGATGTCGCGATCGTCGGCGTGGATCGAGGCGACGATCGTGCAGCCGAGGTCGACGCCATCGGGATCACGACCGGTCTTGGCGGCGCCCTCGACGATGTTGCCGCGCGTGTAGCGGACGTATGCCGGCGTCGTGATCGACGGGGTGAGCAGCCCGTCGCCGAGCTCGCCACCGAGTTGCTGCATCATCGGCGCGGTGCCTGCAACGTAGACCGGGACGTCCCAGCGCGGTGCATGCGCCTCACCCGAGAGCGCCGGGATATCGGCAGAGAACACCTTGCCGTCGTACTCGAACCGGTCGCCGCCCAGGATCCCGCGCACGATCTCGACCGAGTCGCGCATGTGGGCGAGCGGCTTCGTCACTTTCGGCGGCCCGCCGAGCTTCGCGTTGTTGAGAAAGATCTTCGACGTCCCGAACCCGATGATGAACCTCCCCGGACCCGCGGCCTCCTGCACGACCCGAGCGTCCATGGCGACCTGCACGGGGTGCCGGGTGTACGGCGAGATGATCCCCCAGCCGACCGTGAGCCGAGCGGTTTCCCGTGCGATGAGAGCCGACACCACGGTGGACGAGCGCGCCTCCATCTGATGCTTGCGCCACCACGGGTACGCCTCGGCGAGCCAGATCGTGTCCATCCCGGCCTCGTCCATCACGCGCGCGGATGCGAGCATCTCGTCGAGAGGCTCCATCGTCAGCTGCATGACGCCGATCCGTAGCGGCAGCCCCATCTACCGACTCCTAGCGAGGTGGAATTGGTGACATGTCACGGGACCCTACACCATGAGACGCTCGTGGACGTCACGTTCGCGGGCTCTCGAGCGGTGCGCGCCTACGACGGCGGACGACCGCCCTAGCCGTCTTTCGCGGCTTGAACCTCGGCCTCGAGCGAGGCGAGGACGTTCCCGACCTGCTGGTTGATCAGCGGCTGAAGGACGCGTTGCCCCATCGAGCCGACCGGTCCGGCGATCTTGACGTCCGCCTCCCATGCCATCGAGGTCGAATCCCCGTCACCGGTCAAGGCGAACGTCGTGGTCATGCTCATCATCGCGCCGACGCCTTTGCCCTTGCAGCTCAACGCCGCGTACTCGAGCTCCCGCTCCTCGAGCTTCTCGAAGTCCATCGACATCTTGAGCCCGCCGAGGCCGAGCGGCACCTTCACCTTTGCCGACCAATGACGATCATCGGCGATCTCGAAACTCTCGACGCCCGGCATGGTCTTCGCCATCTTCGAGGGGTCGTTGAGCACCGACCAGACGATCTCGCGGGAGGCCGCGAACTCTTTCGTACCTTCGACTTTCACTTCGAGGTCACCTCGACGTTCTCACGCGTGCGCTCGGGGTGCCGGAGCATCTCCCAGACACGGTGGTAGGGGTTATGGCTGTCGTAGACGATAGCCCCACCGGCCGCGCGAAGCGCATCCTGAATGCCGGCGCAGATGCAGTGGATTCCGCCGCCGCCACCCTCGCCCATTCCCTTCGTGCCGAGCGGCGTGAACGGCGACGGTGACTCGAATGAGCCCGTCTTGAGCGGTGGCATGTCGAGCGTGTGCGGCACGTGGTAGTCGTAGAAGTTCGGCGTGAGAAGGTTGCCCTCTTCGTCGTAGGTGAAGGTCTCGAACATTGCGGCGCCGATCGCGTGCGCGGTCGCGCCCATCACCTGACCCTCGACGATTTGCGGATTGATCCGCACGCCGCAGTCGTCGACCGCCGCATAGTCGACGAGCACGTAGACGCCCGTCTCGGGGTCGATCTCGACCACGCAGGCATGAATCTGGGTGGCGTACGTGAGCGTGAGGTTCCCGAACTTTCGCTCCTTGTCGGGCACGTCGAACGGTGGCCGATAGACGAACCGGCAGTTCATCGTCGGGGGATCCTCCGGAAAGCCGGCGTTGTTCGCGTTGGGGATGGCACCGAGTGCCATGAACGGCAGCGCCGCCTCGGGATTGCCGATGATCCGGGCGAACCCGTCCGCCAGCTCGATCGCGTCCTCCGGGCACTGGAAGACCATCGACGCGAGCTTCTTCATCTGCCCCGCGAGCAGGTCGGCCGCTCCCTTCACGGCGCCGAGCCCTGTCACCGCGAACTGGCTCGCGTAGGTGCCCGAGAAGCCGGCGTGCGAGTTCCAGTAGCTGTCATGGCCGGGCCTGACCGTCACGAGATCGACATCGCAGTGGAGAATGTCGGCGACGACCTGCGCGGCCGTCGTCTCGTGACCCTGCCCTTGCGGCGTGGTGCCGAGCGTGACCACGATCTCGCCGAAGATGTCGAGCTTGACGGTCGCGACTTCGTTGTTGCCGGAGAACTGCAGGTCCGGGTTGATCAGCTGCGACTGACCGAAGTTGTTGGTGCCCGAATCGAGGGTCGCGCCGATACCCAGCCCCAGAAGCTTGCCGCGTTCGGCCGCTTCTGCGCGACGTGTCTCGATGGTCTCGTAGCCGACGAGCTCGAGCGCCATCTCGAGCGCCCGGGGATAGTCGCCCGAGTCGTACACGCAGCCGTTCGGCGTCTCGTACGGCATGTCCTGTGGTTGCACGTAGTTCTGCTTTCGGAACTCGACCGGGTCGAACCCGAGCTCGTGCGCGACGATGTCGACGACCCGCTCGGTGAACCAGAGCTGCTGCATCCGCGAGTAGCCACGATTCGGAGAGACCGGCGCCTTGTTGGTCATCGCCTGCGTGAACTCGAGGCGCAGGTTCCGCCACTTGTACATCCCGGCCGCGACCTGCGACCAGATCACGCCGCCGAGTGGCTCGTACCGAAGATATGCGCCGGCGTCGTCGATCGCCGTCGTGCGAAAGCCCAGCAGGGTGCCGTCGGCCTTGACGGCGACCTCGGTGTCGAGAAACCACCGCTCGTTGCCGTGCGACATCGACTGATGGAACTCGGTGCGCCACTCCGTCCACTGCACGGGACGATTGAGCTTGCGCGCGAGCAGGCAGCAGACGACGAGCTGGGGATGCGTCGTGATCTTGTTGCCGAAGCCTCCACCGATGTCCTGCGTGACGATGCGGAGCTTGTCGATCCCCACCCGCAAGGCCGGCCCCATCATGATCACCGCGAACCCCGGGAACTGATTGCTCGTGGTCAGAGTCCACTGGCCGGTGCCGCGGTTGAACTCGACCAGGGCGCCGTCGAGCTCGAGCGGCGTCGAGTTGAAGCGATCGAAGTGCAGCTCGGAGATCTTGACGACGTGATCGGCCTCGGCGAAGGCGGCCTCGACGTCACCCCACTCCCATACCCCGCTGTACGACATGTTGCCGCCGCAGTCCTCGTGCAGCACGACGGCTCCCGGGGCGAGCGCGGCGCGCGCGTCGACGAGCACGTCGAGTGGCTCGTACTCGACCATGACCAGCTCGGCGGCATCGCGGGCCAGCTCACGTGTCTCAGCGACGACGGCGGCCACCGCCTCGCCGACGTATCGCGCCTTCCCCACCGCGAGCGCGTAGTCCTTGACGCTTGCGCCGGGCTCGGCTGCGATCTGGAAGAACGGATCCGTGAGAAGCGCGACTTCGTCGCCCGTGAGCGTTCCGTACACGCCGGGCAACGCCAGCGCCTCGGTCACGTCGATCGAGAGGATCTTGGCGTGGGCGTACGGCGACCGGACGAAGTGCAGATACCCCATCCCGTGGCGCTTCACGTCGTCGAAGAACTGCCCCTGGCCCTGGACGAGCCTTCCGTCCTCCTTCCGCGGAACGCTCTGGCCGACAAAGCCCTTCTGCAGCGTGGTGGCCTCGGTCTCGGTCGCGGTCACGCGCCCCCACCCTTTCCAACCTCGACGACAGCCTCGACGATGTTCCAGTACCCGGTGCAGCGGCAGATGTTGCCTTGAAGCGCAACCTTCACTTCGTCTTCGCTGGGTCGGGGGTTCTCGGCAAGCAGCGCGGTTGCGCTCATCAGCATCCCGGGTGTGCAGTAGCCGCACTGCAACGCGTGATGATCGTGGAATGACTTCTGTAGCGCGGTGAGCTCGTCTCCCTCCGCAAGGCCTTCGACGGTCGAGATCGAGGCACCGTCAGCCTGCACCGCGAGGACAGCGCAGCTCTTCACAGGAAGGCCGTCGAACAGCACCGTGCAGGCCCCGCAGCTACCGGTGTCGCACCCGACGTGCGTTCCCGTGAGGTCGAGGTCGTCTCGCAGGAAATGCACCAGCAGCCGCCGCGTGGGCACGAGCTTCTCGACGCGCTCGCCGTTCACGGTGGTCGTGACGACCTGGCTGGTGACGGGAACGGTGGACATGCCTATACCCCCCTTGCTCGTTCGGCCGCCTGCAGCACGGCGCGCGTCACCGCAATCTCGGAAAGCGCCCGTCGGTAATCGGCGGTGCCGTGAACGTCGGACGGTGGATCGAGAGTCGCGCCCAACCCAGCGACGGCATCTGCGACGACCTGCTCGCTGATCTCCACGCCCGCGAGGCGTTCCTCGACGGCAGTCGCTCGCACGGGGATGCCCCCGATGCAACCGAGCGCGATCCGCCACTGACCACCGGCGACCGAGGCAGCGGCATTCGCGACGTACGTTCCATGAGCACCGAGCGTGACCCCGCTCATCGCATCTCCCGAGCCGGGGGTACGAGTCGGAATCGAGACGCGAGTCAGGAGCTCGCCCTCGATCACCGCCGTCTCGTAGACACCGACGAAGAAGTCGTCGGCGGAGATCGTCCGCTCGCCCGCTGCCGAGCGAATCGTCATCGCAGCGTCGAGCGCGACCACAAGCGGTGGGAGATGGTTCGTCGGATCGTTGACGCAGATGTTCCCGCCGATGGTGCCCCGGTTGCGCACCTGGACATCGGCGACCGTCTTGACGACCTCCGCAAGAACCGGTCGGGCGACCTCGACCTCCGACGACGTCATCAGCTGGCTCAGCGTCACCATCGCGCCCAGCTCGAGCGCCGTCTCGTCGGCCGAGAACCCGATCGTGCGCAGCTCCCCGATCCGCCCCAGATCAACCAGGACATCGGGTGAGGCCGCCCGCTGCTTCATGACGTTGATCAGCGTCTGGCCACCGGCGAGCGCACGCGCGCCGTCGTGCTCGCCGAGCAGGCGAACCGCGTCCTCGAGAGTGGTTGGGCGCACGTACTCGACCTCACGCAGCAGCATGGCGCGAGTCTACGCGACCGGTTCGGTGACATGTCAAGCGCGAACCATCGGTGTAGAGTCGCGCGCATGGCGCGGTACGACGCTGTCTTCGTCGGTTCGGGCGTAAACGCGCTCGTCGGCGCGGCGTTGCTCTCACGCGAGGGCTGGAACGTCGCCGTGCTCGAGCGCGCCGACCGGCTCGGCGGTGCGATCTACACGGCGCCCGACTACACCCTTCCCGGCTTCACCCACGAGGTCTTCAGTGGTTGGCATCCGCTCTTCGCCGGCTCGGCAGCCTATGCCGAGCTCGGTGCCGAGTTGACGCGACGCGGGCTCGAGTACGTCAACACCGACCTGCCCACAGCGACCGCGTTTCCCGACGGCGAGGCGATGTTCCTCGGAACGAGCATGGATGCGAACGTCACCGAGTTCGACCGCCACCACACCGGCGACGGCGCCGCCTGGCAACGCCAGTTCGAGGGGTTCATGGCGAACGCGGATCTCAGCTTCGGCGTCCTCGGAACGGAGCTCTGGTCGACGGCGGGCTTCTCCCTGGGCAGCTCCATGCTTCGCCGCTTCGGGCGCCGGGGGCTGCTCGCATATGCCGGCGATGCGCTGGCGACCTGCCGCGACTGGACCGGCGCGACGTTCTCCTCGAGTCGAGCGCACGGCTTGCTGGCCCCGTGGGTACTCCACACGGGCCTTGGCCCCGACAACGCGGTCTCGGGCTTCATGACCCAGGTGATTGCTTGCGCTCTCCAGCTCGGAGGGATGCCGGTGCCGGTCGGCGGCGGCGTGAGACTCGTCGAGGCGCTTGCGGGGATCGTCACGGACGCGGGCGGTGTCGTGCGAGCCAATGCCCACGTCGAGCGGATCGCCGTCTCGGGTGGCAGGGCAGTCGGGGTGACCCTGGCCGACGGAGAGACCATCGACGCCGCGCGTGCGGTCGTTGCTGGCGTGACGCCGACGCAGCTGTATGGATCTCTGCTGGGCTCAGCCGACGTCTCGGCTGACGCGCGAGCCGCAGCCGCGAGCTTCCGGTACGGCCGGGCGGGAATGCAGATCCACCTTGCACTGGACGAGCCTCCGCGGTGGGCCGGCCCCGAGACCGACCGGCTCGCGCGCACGGCAATGGTGCACGTGACGCCCGGTCTCGACGCTGTCTCGCGGGCGGTCAACGAGGCCGAACGCGGCCTCCTGCCCGCCGAGGCCACGATCGTCGTTGGTCAACCGTGTGCGGTTGACCCATCCCGTGCACCCGACGGCAAGTGGATTCTCTGGCTCCAGCTCCAGGAGCTCCCTGCCGGGCGCGTGAAGGGCGATGCGGCCAATCAACTCGACGTCGGTGACGGAACGTGGACGGAGGCTCTGCGGGAGGCATACGCCGATCGGATCTGCGCGCGCCTCGGCGAGTCATTGACGAACCTCGGCTCCGCGACGCTCAAGCGAATCGCTCTCTCTCCGGTGGACATCGAGTCGCTCAACTCGAATCTGGTCGGCGGCGACATCTACTCGGGCTCGTGCGCCCTGGACCAGAACCTCCTCTGGCGACCGGTCGGCGCGCTCCCGGGACATGCCACGCCGGTCGAGGCGCTCTGGCACATCGGTGCGAGCACCCACCCGGGCCCAGGCCTCGGCGCGGGATCCGGATACCTTGTCGCGAAGCACCTGACCAAGCCTCCGCTCCCTCGGCGGTTACTTGCAAAACTTCCAGGACGCTCGTGAGACTGGCTCTCTCGGAGATCTCCACCCCGCATACGTCCTTCGAGGAGGACGTCATCGCCTACGCGGCGGCGGGGTTCGACGGCATCGGGATCTGGGAGCACAAGCTCCCCGACGACGATCAGGCGAACGTTGCGTTGCTCGCCGAGCATGGGCTTGGCGTCGCGATCTGCGTCCCGGTGATCCCGTCGTTCCTGCCGCTGGTGATCCCCGGAATGGAAGGGCCGGCCGACCCGGCTGAGCGCGTGGAGGCGATCTGCATGTCGATCAGGCGCCTCGCCCAGTATCGCACCCGACGCGATCGCCTGCCTGACAGGGCCGCTCGGCGACCGCTCCGAGGAAGACGGGCGACGCCTCGTCGCCGACGGCCTCGTCCGTGCTGCAGCGGCGGCGCGCGCGGCTGACGTCCGACTCGGCTTCGAGCCGATCCACCGTTCGGAGCACGACGTCACCGGGTTCGTCAACTCGATCGAAGATGCCGTCGCAGTGCTCGCGGCAGCCGGGCTCGACGATGTCGGCCTCCTCCTCGACACGTACCACCTCTGGGATGACCCAGCCGTGTGGGACTTCATCGGCCGTGCGTCGTACCGCATCGCCGGGGTTCATGTCTGCGACTGGCCGACCGACCCGGGCCAGAGCGGGCGCGAGCTTCCGGGCAAGGGGAGCTCGGGCACGAAGGAGCTGATCGACGCGCTCTCCCTGTCGGGCTGGGACGGCTACCTCGATGTCGAGATCTTCTCGGAGCCCGACGGGTTCTGGGCGCTCGAGGTCAACGAGGCGGCGCGACAGGCGTACGCCGCCGTCTCCGCGCTTCGTCTGACGCGACGCGTGGAGGCGCACCTACACTGAGGTCATGCGAGACCCGTGCGACCATGATCGCCGGCGCATCGCCACGGCCTTTGTTCCCCACGCCTCGGGCTGGGTAGAGAGCACGCTCACGGAGCGGTTCCTCGAGCAGGTCGTGACGCACGGTGAGCGGCTGGCGGTCACCGACCGCGACGAGGGGGTCAGCTACCACGACCTTGCATGTCGTGCGGCCGGGATCGCGGCCGCGATTACCGACACGCGCGTGGAGCGCGGTGGACGGGTGGGACTGCTCGCCGAGACCGGTGTGCCCGCGGTTGCTGCTGTGCTCGGAGTGCTACAGGCCGGCGCGTCGTTCGCACCGCTCGACGTGCTCGACCCACCACCTCGGGCCCGACAACTCCTCGACCTGGCTGAGGCCGGGACGTTACTGACGTCGATCGCGCAGCGCGGTCGTGCCGACGAGATCTCCGCCATCGGATCTACCCCCCTCCAGGTGATCACGCTCGAAGAAGCCGACCGCGCCTCCACGCCCGGCGATAGTCACGCGATCGAGCCGGGGAGCCCCGCTTCGGCTTTCTTCACATCGGGGTCCACCGGACGCCCGAAGGCGGTGCTCGACCTGCACCGGAACACCCTTCACAACGTGCTGCGCTACACGAACCTCCTCGAGATCTCCTGCGACGACCGACTGAGCCTCGTTCAGCGGATGAGCTTCAGCGGAATCGCCTCGAGCCTGTTCTCCGCGCTCTTGAACGGCGCTACGCTCTGCACCTTCCCGCTGAGCGCCGACAGTCTCCCCGGCCTCGCGGACTGGGTCGAGTCCGAGGAGATCACGATCTTCCACTCGGTGCCGGCGATTTTCCGCGCACTCGTCCGCGATGGTCGTACGTTCCCGCGAGTGAGGGTCGTGCGGCTGGAGGGTGACCGGGCCACCTGGGCGGATGTCGAGCGATTCCGCCGCTCATTTGCCCCAACCGCATTCGTTGCGAATGGCCTCGGAACGACAGAGACGGGCCTCGCGAGCCAGTTCCGCGTCGGGTCGCTTGCCCCTCTCGAAAGCGGCGTCTTGCCGGTCGGCACTTCCGCTCCGGGTATGACGCTCGTGCTGCTCGACGAGCACGGCACCCCCTCGGCGGAAGGGAGCGTCGGCGAGATCGGCGTGAGGAGCGCCTTCCTCGCGGTCGGATATCTCGGCGAGCCGGAGCTGACCGCGGAACGGTTCATCGCCGATCCTGAGCAAGGCGAACGGCTCTACCGCACCGGCGACCTCGGCCGCATCGACCCGTCGGGCCGACTCGAGGTTCTCGGCCGGCTCGATGGCACGCTCAAGATCGGCGGGGCACGTGTCGAGCCGGCTGAGATCGAAGCGGCCCTGCTGCGCATCGACGGGGTCGATCAGGCGGTGGTCAGCATCGAGCGCGGGCGTTCGGACGAGGGCCGCCTGGTCGCGCGCGTCGCGACGTCCAACCTTGCGGTCAGTGAGGCTTCGCTAAGGCGCCGACTCGCCGAGCGTCTCCCTTCATTCATGGTGCCGGGACGAATTGAGGTGGGTCCGGAGATCTCGCTGGATGCCAACTGGAAGCTCGAGCGGGCAGTGGCGCTGAGATCGGCGTCAGGGAGTGCTCTCGAGCATCAACTCGCCGCGATCTGGTCGGAAGTGCTCGAAACCGAGGTGGGACTCGAAGACACGTTTGTCTCGCTCGGTGGTGACTCGCTCGCCGCGCTCGAAATCGGGGCGACGATCCACGATCGGCTCGGAATCGAGGTCCCGCTCGCCCTCCTCGCGCGGGCGCCGACGGTGGCGCAACTCGCCGCGTCGCTCGGCGCCGAACCGGAATACGAGAGCGTGAGCCTCGTTCCGCTCGTCGAGGGTGACTCCGGGCCCTCGCTCCTGGCGATCCCCGACCATCGAGGTCAGGCGTTGATGTACGCGACCCTCGCCACTGCGGTCGGTCAGTCCACCCCGATGTGGGGGTTGCAGCTCGAACCGCATCGCGACGCCGACCTCACCGTCCCCGCGATCGCGCGACAGATAGCGGCCGTGCTGCGTGACACGCGCCCCGCCGGCCCGTACGTGATCGCGGGCTACTGCTATGGCGCGGTCCTGGCGATCGAGACGACGCGCCTGCTACGCGCCGAGGGTGAGCAGGTCGTTCCGGTGCTTCTAGGCCTCATCCCGACCGAGTTCCCGTCGGTCGTGACCCCGGAGGCACTCGCGGGATGGCGCCGACGGCACGGGACGCGCCGACTCGGGTTGACGCGAGCGCGCTCCCATGTCCGCCAGGCACATGCGCTTGGGCTCCGTCACGGAGCGGCTTACCTCATCGACGGTACCCGCAGCGCGGTCGTCCGGGAGCTGCGCGCTCGCCGGGTCAAGAACGTGCCCTCCCCTCTGCAGCGCGCGTCCCGGTCGTTCCGTCTCGAGCCGCTTCCGGGCTCGGCGATCCTCGTCCTCGGCGAGGACGCCGTGACGTCGTATACCTGCGACCCGGTCGCTGCGTGGGCCAGGCTCGCCGACCAGGTCGAGGTGCGGCTCGTCCGCGGGATGGCCGTGGGCGACGTGATGCTGAGAGCGGCAGGCGCTCCCCGTCTCGGGGAGATCCTCTCGGAGATCCTGGAGGAGACGCGTACTCAGACGGTGCCGTACAGACGCAGGATCACGTTGACGTAGCGCTTCGTATCGTCGAAGAGCCCACGGTCGCGAACGGCCGCCGCGCCCTGGTAGTAGCCGGCCAGCGCGAGCCGCTCATTGCCGCCGAAGCCGTCGAGCAGCCAGCGCAGGTACCGGACGCCGGCGCGCACGTTGCCCTCGTACGTTCGCGGCGTCGGTTCGCCGATCAGCTCGTCGAGCCACGACCACGTCTCGGGGAGCAGCTGCATCACGCCGATCGCGCCGGCGCCGGAGACGACATGCTGCTGGAAGCCCGATTCCATCCAGGCGACCGCGCGGGAGAGCTTCGGATCGACTCCGTACACGGACGACCAGTGGTCGAGCGCGAGGCGCACCTCGTCGCGCGAGACGGGTGACCGGGTCGTGCCGGCCGCAACCGCCGCACCGGCGGGCAGGCGCAAGCGCTGCCCGGGAACGATGACCGCGGAGAGCCGCAACTTGTTCACCTGAGCCAACTGCAGTGGGCTGACCCGGTAGGCCTGGGCGATCAGGAAGAAACTCTCGCCGGGCTCTACAACGTGAACTGCGTGGACGACCGGGGCGACCTTCGGAGCCTTCGGGGGCTTCGACCTTCCGGCAAGTACTCGGAATGTCTGGCGCCCTGCGATCCCGTCGGGTGTGAGCCCGTTCGCGCGCTGGAACCGGCGAAGAGCGGCGACCGTCGCCTTGGTCAGACGCCCGTCGAGCTGGGCGCGCGGGAGACCAAACCGGAGCAGCCGAAACTCGAGCGAGGAGACATCCCAGCCGACGGCGCCGACGGAGAGCTGGCGCTGGCCGAGGAGCGGCGCGCCAAGACGGCCCAGCGCCTTGCGCGTCGCCGGCCCGACGCAGAGCTCGCTGCGAACGTGGTGTTTCGCACGGAGTGACTGCAGGCCGGACGTCGTCATCGGGCCGACGACCCCGTCGATCGGGGCCTTGTAGAGACCGCGATCGCGCAGTGCGACCTGAAGCGCAGCAATGCTCGGCGACGCCTTGACCTTGCTCGGCTGTGCGGCCTGCGCGACTTCGGGAAGCGCGAACAGGACCGTGCCCGCGACGAGCAGAAGCGTGAGAACGGGACGCATTGTCCCCCTATCGGCACGAAACGTCCCTCACCTGAGGGACGTTTCCACACCACTCTGGTGCCGATGGCGCGTGGCCCAGCTGTGCCAACCAACTCCCCGGGGTTGGACTCGAACCAACAACCCTCCCGTTCACAGCCGGCGCCACCAGGTCGGCTCTGGACCCACCACGTGTGTTCGGCGGTTTGACGTTCCTTCAGGTCTGGTGAGATCACCTCAGGCCGGTAGAAATGGCCGGTTCGTGCTAAACCGAGACGGCGTTCTGTCGATGTTTCAAGCATGGATGATGCGCACGCCCGCCCAAGCGGCCAGTGGGTTGACGAACTCTTGGACGATCGGCATCTTCTCGACGCGCTGCTCGAGTATTCGCCTGACCATCTCTATTTCAAGGATCGACGAAGTCGTTTCGTCAGGGTGAGCCGGTCACTGGCCGAGTGGATGGGATTGAGCGGATCCGATGGCGGCGATCGGAAGCTCCGATGCTGACTTCTTCGCCGCTGCGCATGCACAGAAGGCAAGGACGGATGAGGACGTGATCCTGCGCACCGGGCACGCGCTTATCGGTGTTGAGGAACGTGAGGTCTGGCCCGACGGACGAGAGACGTGGGTTTCGACGACCAAGGCTCCGCTTCGTAGCCGTGACGGCAGGATCATCGGCATTTTCGGCATGTCCCGCGACATCACCGCGCGCAAGGCCGCAGAAGACCTGGTGTTGGCACAGGCAGCTCTCCTCGACGAGCAGGCGCAGGCGCTTCGGGATCTGGCGGCGCGAGACGACCTGACGGGTCTGTTGAATCGTCGCGGCTTCTTCGAAGCAGCTCAGGTTGCGATGCAGGCTGCGCGCGAACAGGCGCTTCGCGCGGTGATGCTGTTCGTCGACCTCGACGATCTCAAGAAAATCAATGACACCCAAGGGCACGCAGCCGGCGACCGAGCACTCGTCGCGGTCGCCGCCGCCTTGCACACGCTCACAAATTCGCGCCGCTTCGCGGGAAGAGTCGGCGGCGACGAGTTCTGCATCATGGAAACGAGCTCATCGACGGCGACCTGCCTGAGCGAGACGGATCTGCGCCAGGCGATCTCCGAAGCGTCGATGTCCGCCGGCCTGCCTGAAGTAAGTGCATCGATCGGATCGGTCGAGGCGACAGCCGACGACGATCTCACGCAGCTCATCGCCCGCTCAGACTCGGCCATGTACGCGAGCAAAGAGCGCCGTTCGGTGACCTAGTCCCGTCCTCCCTTCGATTTCGAACACGTCCCTCGATCGCATCCGCGCTGGCCTGAGGGAGCGGCCATCAGAGCCTCCTGATGCGGGCGGGCTTCGACACGAACCGGCCGCCCTCAATGCGCGTCACCCGGTGTTTAGCCTTGGGACGGCCTACACCGCTCGCCCTTCACGTTTCCGCTCATATGCAGGGACTTCGAGACTCCCCGGGTTGGACTCGAACCAACAACCCTCCGGTTAACAGCCGGATGCTCTACCAATTGAGCTACCGGGGAATGCGCGGGCCGAAGTGTACCCGGCAGGCAAATAGGCCTCGACGGCCGGTCGAACCGGTCAGATCTCGGCAAGCGCCTGACGGAGCTTCACCAGGTGTGCCTGGAGCTCGGTCACCTTCGCGAGGTCGGCGCCCTGCATCTCCCTTCGGAGCTTGCGCTCGCGGAGCCGCAGCAGCTGCTGACGTCCGGTTCGCTCGTCGATCGCGTCCCGGTCGGCTCGGGCGCTGAGCTCTGCACGGAGTGCGACGAGATCTTCGTCCTCGACGCTCCCGGCAACGAGCGAATCGCGCATGCGGCGATGGAGGGGATCGCTGAAGTGCTCAGGGGAGAGCGCCGCAAGGGCGTCATGAAGGGCGGGGTAGGCAACGGCCGCGGCGAGCGCCTCTCGTTCGAGCCTCAGCCCCGCCTCGAGAATCCGGGGAGGCTCCGGTGGCGCGGTAGGCCGCGAACCGCCCTTCGCTGCCCCGATTCCCGCAAGCGTCTCCCGGGGAAGATCGAGGCGGTCGGCAAGAAGGCGGAGCGCCTCCTGCCGCTGCGGAGAATCCTCCGCGCGCTCGAGCAGCTCACGGGCTCGCAGGTACGCCTGGTTCCGATCGACGGCGCGATCGAGCTCGATCCGGACGCGATACGGCAGATAGCCCTCGGCGCCTCCGAGGCGCTCGGCGAAGCCGTCGGGTGCGTCCGCCGGATCCTGGCCCTCGGGGAGAGTGACGATCTGGACGTCGAAGCCCTTCGCGATCGCGAGCTCCATGCCGCGGAGGGTCGCATCCTGCCCGGCAGCATCGGCGTCGAAACACAGAAACAGGCGCTTCGTCAGACGCCAGAGCTCATCGAGCTGGCTCTGGGTCAATGCCGTCCCCATCGAAGCGACGACCGGCTCGAACCCGGCCTGGCGGAGCGCGATCACGTCGGTGTTGCCCTCGACCACGACCGCGCGCTCTTGCTTGGCAATCGACGGGCGCGCGAGGTGGAGGCCGTAGAGAACGTTGCTCTTCTTGAAGAGGCCGCCCTCCGGGGTGTTGACGTACTTCCCGCGCAGGGGATCGTCCTCGCGGAGCTTCCGCGCCTGGAATCCGATGACGCGTCCGCGCGCGTCGGCGAGCGGGAACATCAGCCGGAACGGGAAATAGTCGTTGCCACGCGCATTCGCGAGCCCGACTGCTTTCGCCTCCTCGAGCGCGAAGCCTCGCTCGAGGGCCTTCGCAACGACACCGTGACCCGGGGAGAGCCCCAGTTGGAACTCACGGGCGATCTCCTCGTGGAGCCCTCTGCTCTCGAGATACTCGCGCACGGGCTTCCCGGTCTCACCCTCCCAGAGCATCCGCTCGAAGTACGCGGTCGCGAGCTCGAGCAGCTTGTACGACCGCGCCTTCCGCTCACGCGCCTTCTCCTGCTCCGGTGAGGTCTCCTCGTACTCGAGTGTGACCCGAAAGCGGTCGGCGAGCCACTCGATGGCGCCGACGAAGTCGAGGCTCTCGGTCTCCTGGACGAAGCGAACGACGTCGCCGCCCTTCCCGCAGCCAAAGCAGTGATAGCCACGGTCGGGGCTCACCGAGAAGCTTGGGGTGCGCTCGTCGTGGAACGGGCACCGGCCGACGTAGCGACCACCCTGCTTCTTCAGCGAGGTCCGCAGCGAGATCACGTCGACGATGTCCGCGGCCCGCTTCACCGCCTCGACCGACGTGTCCTTGATGCGAGCCACAACCCGACCCTACAGCGCCTCTGCGTAGGCGAGTGCGAACCGGTCGGTCATTCCCGCGAGATAGTCGACGACCCGGTCGGCGAGCTCGCCGTCTCCCTCCGGAAGCCGCTCCGGTTCGGCGACCAACGCCTCGAAGATCGCCTCGACCGCCGCGCGGGCGCGGCGATGCTCGGGCTCGACATGGGGGCCGAGATACACGCGGTCGAACATGAATGAGCGAAGCGACAGCATCGCTTCCCCGATGTCCTCGCTCTGCCGGATCTCCCCGGTTCCGGCTGACGAATCGACGATGTCGTGCACGAGCCGATCGATCCGGTCGGTGCCGGTCGACCCCAGCAGTGAGATCTCGTCCCGTGGCAGGTCGTCGACCCCGAGGATCCCGTAGCGAATTGCATCGTCGATGTCGTGGTTGATGTACGCCACACGATCGACCAGCCGGACGATCCGCCCCTCGAGCGTCTCGGGCTCCTGCACCCCGGTGTGGGTGAGGATCCCGTTGCAGACCTCGTAGGTGAGGTTCAGGCGCAGCGCGATCGCGTACGACTGCTCGTTGTGACGGAAGCGCCTTCCGAAGTGGGAGCTCAGCGCGTCGTCGAGCGCTTGCTCGCCGGCGTGGCCGAAGGGCGTATGCCCTGTGTCATGACCGAGGCCGATCGCCTCGACAAGGTCTTCGTTGAGTCGCAAGGCTCTGGCGACGACCCGTGAGATCGCGGTCGTCTCGAGGGTGTGGGTCATGCGCGTCCGGTAGTGGTCTCCCTCGGGGTCGATGAAGACCTGGGTCTTCCCCTTGAGTCGGCGAAACGGCTTCGAGTGGACGATGCGGTCGCGGTCGCGTTGGAACGGCGTCCTGACGCCGCACGGCTCCTCGGGAACCGCCCGGCCACGGCTGTCGGCTGACTTGGTCGCATGGACCGAGAGGAACGCGTCCTCGCGCTCCTTCCAGATCGCCTCGAAGCCGACCGTTCCCGTGTCCACGCTGTCAGGGTAGATGCGACTTCGGTCGCTCCGGCCCTAGAGAGAGCGCGACTGGCCGCCGTCGATCGGCAGGCACGCTCCCACGACCCACGAGGCCCGTGGTGAGACGAGGAACGTGACGACGTCGGCGACTTCCTCGGCGGTTCCGAACCGACCCCACGGGATCTCTCGCTCGACGAACGCAGCCATCCCCTCGGGGTCGGCAATCGCCCGCCGGTCCCAGCTTCCGCCCGGGTGGCGGATACAGCCCGGGGCGACGCTGAAGACCCGGATGCCCTCGGGCGCCAGCTCCCGTGCCATTGCGTTCGCAAGGTTCTGCTCGGCCCCCTTCGCGACGTTGTACCCCAGCGCGCCGCCGGCCTCACGACCCCAGATCGAGGCAACGAAGCCGATGACTCCACCGCCTCGTTCCCGCATGACGGGAAGTGCGGCCTGGGCGACGTTGAAGCCGGAGAGAACGTTGAGCTCGAGGACGCGGGCAAGATCGGCCCCGTCCGTTTCGGCAAGCGATCGTGCACCTGCCCCACCGACGTTGTTGACGACGATGTCGAGCCCGCCGAAGTGCTCGCCCGCCGCGGCGACCGCGTCATGCGCACCGCTCGCGTCGGTGACATCGACGACGACTCCCCTGGCGACACCGAGCTTGGAAGCCTCACCAACGGCATCGTCGAGATCCGCCGCGCCGCGCGCCGCGAGGACGACCGAGACCCCTTCGGCGGCGAGCGCGATCGCGATCGCTCGGCCGATTCCTCGACTCGAGCCGGTGACGAGGGCGACCTTGCCTGCGAGTCCGAGATCCATGGAGCGAGCCAGTATAGGAGCGGTGCTCGGCGACAGTCCCGGTAGCTTGGCCGGGATGGCCACCACGCTGCACGTCGTCCGTCACGGCGAGACGGACTGGAATCGCGAGCGACGGGTGCAGGGGCACACCGACGTCCCGTTGAACGACGAGGGCCGACGGCAGTCGCTCGCGCTGGCCAAGGAGCTCTCGGCGACACACCTCGATGCGGCGTACTCGAGCGACCTCTCGCGGGCCCGTGAAACGGCCAGGCTCGTGATCGGCGCCGGCGCGACGGCTCTGGTCGAGGATCCGGACCTCCGGGAGAAGCACTTCGGCACCTGGGAAGGCCTGACGGACGATGCAATCCGAGCGCGGTATCCACAGGCCGTGATCGGCTCCTGGGGAGACGGCGAGACGGTGGACGCGATGGACAGCCGCGTCATCGAGGCAGTCGAGCGCATCGCGCGGTCGCACGACGGCGGCTCCGTGCTCCTCGTCACGCACGGCGGCCCCATCCGCGCCCTCTACCGACACGCCGGCGTCGACCCCCCGGTGATCGGTAACTGCGCAGTGGCGGCATTCGTGTTCGACGACGGCCGCCTCTCGGTGAGGGAGTAACGCGCGGCTACACTTGCCCGGCCCGTGGAGGACTACACCAATAAGTACAAGGGAGAGCAGGTCGAGCTCGCGCTCTTCGGCGGCGAGTATCAGGAAGGCGTGCTGACCGCCTACTGCTCGATCGAGGATGTCCCTCATGTCGAGCTCAACGGGCACATCCTCGTGCCTCTCCAGAACGTCGCCTCGCTGCATTGCTCGAGCCGGTGCGACGCGCCGGAGCCGGATTGGCCACCACGCGGGCTCGACGACGTCGACCGTGGGCCGGTCGACGACGAAGACGACGACCTCTAGAGACCCATGCGCACGGCTGTGGCGCGGAACATCGCGAAGGCCTGGCTGCTGGTCGGGATGCTCGCCGTCAGCTTCGCGGGGCTCGGGTGGTTGGTCGCGGATGCACGCGGCGCAACGCTGTTCGGGTTCTGCTCGTTGCTGGCCGCAGTCGGAGCGTACGGCTTCTGCGACCGCGTTCTGCTCGGCGCGCTCGGCGCCCGCACGATGGCGCTCGCCGAGAACCCGCTCCTCGTCTCGTCGGTCGCTCGACTTTCGGCGCAGCTGGGGATCACGCCACCGCGCCTGGCGCTGATCCGCGACGGCTTCCCACGCTGCTTTGTCGTCGGGCGTGCCCCAGGAAGCGCAACGCTCGCATTCAGCACAGGGCTGGTCGGGGCCTTGCCGCCGGGTGAGCTCGATGCAGTCCTTGCTCACGAGCTCACCCACATCCGCAGCCGCGATGTCCTCACCCAGACGTTCGCGGTGTTTCTCTCCACCGCGATGCTGGAGGTGACCCGGCTCGGTGGCTGGTTCTCGAAGGCGCTCCTCACGACGATCGCGCCGGTCGCCGCCGCGTTCACCCACCTCCTGCTGTCGCCCAAGAGGGAGTACGAGGCCGATCGGCTTGCCGCCACCCTCACCGACCCGGACGATCTCGCTGACGCACTCGTGCGGCTCGATCACGCGAGCGACCTCGTCTCGTTCGTCGGCTCGCCGGCCGCCGAGCCGCTCTACACGGTGAGCCCGTTCGACGAGACCGACCGCACGACGCGCATGTTCGTGACCCACCCGCCGCTCGCCGAGCGCGTGGCTCGGCTGCGTGCCCTCTCCGCGCGCGCGGGCTGACTGCGGGTGAGGCTCCCGGGTATGGCTTCAGCCGTCCCCGCCTACCTGCGCCGCGCGTTCACGTCGTGCGTCCCAGCCCTTGACGTGTTTCGAGGCTGCCAACGCCGGCGTGAGGGTTGCGCACTTCCTGCGGGGACGGCTGAAGCCATACCCGAGGACCGGGTTCTTCGAACGACCAAGAGGCCCCGCTTCTGGCGGGGCCTCTTGGTCGTTCAAAGAACCGGCGGCACCCTACTCTCCCAGGGACTTGCGTCCCAAGTACCATCGGCGCAGACGGGCTTGACTTCTCTGTTCGGAATGGGAAGAGGTATTTCCCCGCTGCTATGACCGCCGAACTGTCAAAGGGAGCGCGCGTCCCGCCACGACCGTGACGGTGACCCAGCCGGCTCACCTTCAAAACTCCATAGCGACCTCGAGTGTTCTAAATCAAGACCTCGGGCAATTAGTACTGGTCAGCTGAACACATTGCTGTGCTTGCACCGCCAGCCTATCGACGTGGTGGTCTTCCACGGCCCTTACTCACTTGAAGTGATGGGGAGCCTCATCTTGAGGTGGGCTTCCCGCTTAGATGCTTTCAGCGGTTATCCCATCCAGACGTAGCTAGTCAGCAGTGCCCTTGGCAGGACAACTGATACACCAGAGGTCTGTTCATCTCGGTCCTCTCGTACTAGAGACGACTCCTCTCAAGCTCCCAACGCCCATGGCGGATAGGGACCGAACTGTCTCACGACGTTCTGAACCCAGCTCGCGTGCCGCTTTAATGGGCGAACAGCCCAACCCTTGGGACCTGCTTCAGCCCCAGGATGCGACGAGCCGACATCGAGGTGCCAAACCCTCCCGTCGATGTGGACTCTTGGGGAGGATAAGCCTGTTATCCCCGGAGTACCTTTTATCCGTTGAGCGACGGCAATTCCACTCTTAACCGCCGGATCACTAAGGCCGACTTTCGTCCCTGCTCGACTTGTCAGTCTCGCAGTCAAGCTCCCTTATGCCTTTGCGCTCTACGCACGATTTCCAACCGTGCTGAGGGAACCATTGCGCGCCTCCGTTACATTTTAGGAGGCGACCGCCCCAGTCAAACTGCCCACCTCACGCTGTTCCCGACCCGGATTACGGCATCGGGTTAGAAGCCCAGAATCCGAAGGGTGGTATCCCAAGGTTGACTCCACGGAAGCTAACGCCCCCGCTTCAAAGTCTCCCACCT
This sequence comes from uncultured Actinomycetes bacterium, assembly GCA_963724655.1. GTDB lineage: Bacteria > Actinomycetota > Thermoleophilia > Gaiellales > Gaiellaceae > Gaiella. The sequence goes on from CAVRVG010000005.1 coordinate 1,070,125, forward strand.
ATCCTGGACAGCGAACACCAAACTTCAACGCAAAGCTGCAGTAAAGGTTCACGGGGTCTTTCCGTCCAGCCACGGGTACTCGGCATCTTCACCGAGACTACAATTTCACCGGATCCCTCGTTGAGACAGCGCCCAAGTCGTTACGCCATTCGTGCAGGTCGGAACTTACCCGACAAGGAATTTCGCTACCTTAGGACGGTTATAGTTACCGCCGCCGTTTACTGGGGCTTGGATTCAAAGCTTCGCCCGAAGGCTAACCTCTCCTCGTGACCTTCCAGCACCGGGCAGGCGTCAGCCCCTATACGTCGTCTTACGACTTAGCAGAGACCTATGTTTTTGGTAAACAGTCGCTTGGGCCGTTTCACTGCGGCCCCCTCAGGCTCCATTCCGAAAAGGAATGTCACCCTACCGGGGCGTCCCTTCTCCCGAAGTTACGGGACCATTTTGCCGAGTTCCTTAACGAGGGTTCTTCCGATCACCTTGGTATTCTCTACCTGCCTACCTGTGTCGGTTTTGGTACGGGCACGCCCGTTCTCCCTAGACGCTTTTCTTGGAGGCATGGCTTCAGGAACTTCGCCCATGCGGGCTCGGCATCCCGTCTCAGCCTTGATGAGTGACGGATTTACCTATCACTCGGCCTACGCGGTTACCCCAGGTCGACCATCGCCTGGGTTTCCCTAGCCTACCCCGTCCCGCCTTTGGTCAAACGAACGGTACGTGGTACAGGAATATCAACCTGTTGTCCATCGCCTACGCCTTTCGGCCTCGGCTTAGGTCCCGACTAACCCTGAGTAGATTAGCTTTACTCAGGAACCCTTAGGCATTCGGTGGAGGAGTTTCTCACTCCTCTTTCGTTACTCATGCCAGCATTCTCACTTCCCACCGCTCCACGGCTGGCTTCCGCCGCCGCTTCACTGCAATGGGAACGCTCCCCTACCACTCCAGCTTGCGCTGAAGTCCGTAGCTTCGGCTCCATGCTTGAGCCCCGTTGAATTATCCGCGCCCGATCACTTGACCAGTGAGCTGTTACGCACTCTTTGAATGGTGGCTGCTTCTAAGCCAACATCCTGGTTGTCTGTGCAATCGAACATCGTTTGCCACTTAGCATGGAATTAGGGGCCTTAGCCGACGGTCTGGGCTGTTTCCCTTTCGACCACGGAGCTTATCCCCCGCAGTCTGACTGCCGCGCTCTGGATCACCGGCCTTCGGAGTTTGCCTGATTTCGGTAAGCTGGTAGGCCCCCTAGACCAAACAGTGCTCTACAACCGGTGATAAACGCACGACGCTATACCTAAATATATTTCGGGGAGAACCAGATATCTCTGAGTTTGATTAGCCTTTCACTCCGACCCACAGGTCATCACCGCCGTTTTCAACCGACGTGTGTTCGGTCCTTCACGGGGTCTTACCCCCGCTTCAACCTGCCCATGGGTAGATCACTCAGTTTCGGGTCTGCCTCCAACGACTGAACGCCCTGTTCAGACTCGCTTTCGCTACGGCTCCGTTTCCTTAACCTCGCCGTTGAAGAGCAACTCGCTGGCTCATTATGCAAAAGGCACGCCGTCACGGAACAAGTCCGCTCCGACCGCTTGTAAGCACACGGTTTCAGGTGCTATTTCACTCCCCTCGCGGGGTACTTTTCACCTTTCCCTCACGGTACTAGTTCACTATCGGTCGCCAAGGAGTACTTAGCCTTACGGGGTGGTCCCCGTAGATTCCGACCAGGTTTCCCGTGCCCGGCCGTACTCAGGTACCTGTCAAGCGAGGCTGTGACGTTTCGCGTACGGGACTGTTACCCGCTGCGGTGCGACTTTCCATTCGCTTCCGCTACATCACGACTTTGTAACTCGCCGACCCGTCGGCAGACGGATCAAGACCGGCCCTACAACCCCCGAACGACAACGACTGCCGTCTATCACATCGCCCGGGTTTGGGCTCTTCCCTTTTCGCTCGCCACTACTCAGGGAGTCGAGGTTTCTTTCCTTTCCTCAGGGTACTTAGATGTTTCAGTTCCCCTGCTTGCCTCCTCATGCCCTATGTATTCAGGCATGGGTACGCGCGCATTACCACGCGTGAGTTTCCTCATTCGGAAATCCTGGGATCAAAGGTCGGTCAGCACCTCCCCCAGGCTTATCGCAGCCGCCCACGTCCTTCATCGGCTCTTGGCGCCAAGGCATCCACCGTGTGCTCTTGTTCTCTTGATTCGGAAAGAACACGTTGATGTCGCTATGGAGTTTTCAAGGTGCGCGCAGGCCAGT